>CAVQUQ010000001.1:0-15561 GCA_963716835.1 uncultured Alphaproteobacteria bacterium
ATGTTAGCTTGCCACGTCCCGGGAATAATGGGAAGCCCGCGGACGAACCTGACGGGAAAGGTGACGCATGCTCGACGTCCTTAGAGTTTCTCCTTCATGCAGATCGCCACCCGCACGTTGGGCGCGCTGCCGGGCTGATCAGGCGGCTCATGCGCGCCGATCCGGGTCACGCGCCTGGTGCACCTCTCCGGCGATCAGCTCGGCCGCGACATCATCTTCCTGATCGGGGTCCTCGCGGCAGGTCTGGAGGATCTCGGGCACGCGGCCGGGGCGCGCTCCTGGGCACTCGCCGTCGCGGGCTCATCGCCGCGCTCTCGGTGGAGCTTCGGCCCGACGCTGCCCATTCTTTCTGAAATCCCGTGGGGCAAGGTTCCGGCCGAGTCCGCCGTGCTCGCCGGCGCAAATGCTCGACCCACCATCGAAGAGTAGGCGCGCGCCATTTACACCGCGCGCGCGGAAAAAATCGAAAGGCGCGGGTGCTGTCCCGCGCCTTTTCTTTTTATTCGCTTCCCGAGCGTGAGTGAACTCGTCGGGCTGGGGGCTGAACCGTTTTCCCACACAGGACGGAGAACTCTGTACGTCACACCATCCCAAACACGATTGCAGCGATGAAGCCGAATGACAGAAGTGCAGCGAGCACATTCAGTCGCATCGAAAGTTCCATCGTTGCCTCCTAAGCCGGCGAACCGGCGATGGCGGATCGTAGTTCCTCGACGGGGCAGGGACCCGCGTCGAAGGGTTAAAGATTAGTTAGCTAAATCGTTCCTCGCCAAGCGAAAAAGTTTTTGCATCGCAATAATTCGCATGTGGCTCAGGATCTCTACATTCGAGTCAGCCAAGCAAAAGGCATGAGAGCAACAGTAGTGTGTCTCGAATACATGATTGCTTTCGACTTGGCTCAATATTGACGCGCAAAACATCAGTGTCAGTCGGGATAACGGTTGAGAACGAGGCTTATTCCGAGCGCGGTCGTCTTCACGGCGCCGCTTCGAACGCAAATCCAAGCAATGCTGCAGAGATCTTGCGTGAGCGATCGGAGGCAAACCTCGCCCGGCTTAAGAAGGCCGCCTATAGGCGCTTGCGCAGCAGGATTTCGTCGCGCCCCTCGGCAACCAGCGCCTCGAGCGCCGCCACACGCGTGAAGCCGGAGCGTTCGTAGAACCGCAGCGCTCCGCTGTTGAAGTCGGAAGCCACGACCCAGAGGTTTTGCTGCGAGACGGCGCGCGCCTCGCGCTCGATCCAGGCAAGCACAGCCGCCCCAGATCCGCGTCCCTGATAGCCGGGCAGCAAGCCCAGGAGCTGGAGATAGGGTCCTCTCAGCCAGTCGAGGCGCAGCCCCACCGCGCCCGCGAGCGCATCGCCCGCACGCAGCGAGAAGCGCGGCGCGCCGGGCTCGTCCATGCCGAGATAGGCCGAGAGTGCCGATACCGGATAAGCATAGCGTCGCCCACGGGGCGATCCCTGCCAGGGCAGGCGCGAGCACATCGGCCTCGCCCGGAAGCATGCGCGCCACGACGAGCTTCTCTCCCGGCCGGCCGCGGGCTTCGAGCTCGTAGCGCTCGGCGAGAAACGGCGGGACCGTCATCTCACGGGCTCGGCTTCAGATGGCGGCTCGCGAGCAGGTGATCGTATCTGTCGGTATCGCCAGGGTGGCTGTCGAAGCACGCTTGCACGATATCCGGCGTGCCGGCCGCCAGCAACTCGCTGACCGTCACGAATTCGAAGCCCTTGGCCTTGAGCTTCGGGATCGCGAGCGGGAGCGCTTCGCTGGTGTGGAAGCCGCGTCCGTTGGCATGGGCGATGATGATCGAGCCGGGCCTGGCTCTCCTCACCATCGTCTCGGCAATGGCGCGCGCAGACTGCAGAGGCGAGGGATCGCCCGTCGAGACGTTCCATTGGATGGCGAGGAAGCCGCGATCGTTGACCGCATCGAGCGCGGTGGCGTTGCAGGCGCCGAACGGGAAGCGGAAAAGGCTAAGCCGCATCGCCGGCGACCACTCACTCTCCGCGCCTTCGCGGACGCATTGCGACGCCGCGAGGTCGCCACGAAGCGCCTCGTAGGCGCGCTGCGGTGCTTCGACTTCATCGTCGAGCCGCGTTCCGGTCAAGAGACGCAAATTACGGTGCGCTTCGCTGTGGTTGCCGACTTCGAACAGCGGATCGGCCATGATCTGCTGCGCGCGCAGGGCGTGAGAGCGCATCCATTTCCCGCCGGCAAAGAACGTCGCCTTGATGCCGTTCGCCCTGAGATAGTCGAAGATGGCTCCGTCGTAACCCGCGACCTCTCCGACCTGCTCGCAGAGATCAAACGTGAGCGCGATGAGCTTCCTGCCCGGCGGCAGCTTGACGCTGCGGATAGCGCCGCGAAGCGCGGCGGGAATTGGCTCGCTCGCAAGGTGTTGGGGAAGCAGCAGCGGCGGATCGAAGCGGTGGTCGCCTTTGACGACGAGCTTTTCCTCGGGCTTGCCCTTGAGGGCGTCGGCCGTCCAGCACACATTCGCTGTGGGGCGAATTATCGTGTCATCGCCCGCCGCGGCATGGTTCGCGCCGAGAGCAGCAAGCGCCGCCGTGCAAAGCAGCGCATACGCTGCGCCGGCCAACGTCGAAGACAATCTATCGGCAACGCACATCACACAACGTCCACTTGCTCGCGTCAGCGTCCCTTGAACTCGGGCTTCCTCTTCTCGAGAAACGCACGCCGGCCCTCGGCGTAGTCCTCACTGTCGAAGCAAGCGCCGACTGCCGCATCGAGCGATGCAGTGTCGGGAGCCTCGGGATGGCGCCAGAGCTCGTCGATCGCAAGCTTCGCCGCATGGATTGTAAGCGGCGCATTGCCTGCGATCTCGAGCGCCAAGGCGCGCGTCACCGCCTCGAGCTCATCCTCCGCAACGGCCCGGTTGACGAGACCCATGCCGTGCGCCTCGCCGATCGGGATCCGTCGCCCGGTAAACAGCAGCTCCTTGACACGCGGCGGCGGCAGAATTGCGAGCAGCGGGCGCACCCAGCGTGCGTTGTAGCCGATGCCGAGCTTTGCCGCGGGGATGGCAAACTCGGCCTTGGTGTCGGCGATCCTCAGGTCGCAGCACGCGGCGATCCCAAGCCCGCCGCCGAGACAGAAGCCATGGATCATGGCGATCGTTGGCTTGCGCGCGCCGACGAGCGCACGAAAGGCGAGATCGCTGAGCGCGTCGTAGGCCTTGGCCTTATCGCCGGTGCGCACGGTCTCGAACTCGGAGATGTCGGCCCCGGCGGAGAAGGCGCGCGTGCCGGCGCCTCTGAGGATGATGACGCGCACACGTTCGTCGGCCTCTGCAGTCGCTACAAGGCCTGGTAGTGCTTCCCACATGGCCGCCGTGAACGCGTTCATGCGCGCCGCGTTGTCGGCGACGATCCAGGCGAGGGGACCCTCGATGTCGAGCCTGAGCGCCGGCGCGCCCGGCGTGATTTGTGCCATGAATGGTCCCATCGCAAAGCCTGATGACGGCCTTGTAGACCCTCGATCCGCCGCGGCGCAACGCGGCCTGCTGCCCGAGGGCTTGAGATGCAACTCTGCCCCGTGGCAGGCTCATGGCGGCCATATTCAGAAGGCCGGGGCTGGTTTAGATTGACGCAGGCGCCTCCCGCCGATAGGCCGTCTAGCGAAATCGACCGGGCGAGCGACACCCTGGCTCCGCGGGAAGCAAGGATTGCGTATCATGGCAGCGACACGACATACGGCCGTTCCCGACCGTTCCGCGCAGAAGGTGCACCCCAGCATCGAGTCCGACCCGATCTGGTCGACGCTGCGCAACGAAGCCGAAGCCGCCATGGCGGCGGAGCCGGCACTCACCGGGTTCGTCTTCGCGACCGTCATGAGCCACGATCGTCTCGAGGATGCGATCTGCCACCGCATCGCCCAGCGCCTCGGCCACGCCGACGTGGATGCCGGTCTGATCGTGCAGACGTTCGTCGACGTGCTCGCCTCGCAGCCGCAGCTCGGCACCGCCTTCCGCGCCGATCTCTCGGCCGTTCTCGATCGCGATCCGGCGTGCAACCGCTATCTCGAGCCGCTTCTCTACTTCAAGGGCTTCCACGCTCTCGTGACGTACCGCTTCGCGCACGAGCTCTGGCGCCAGGGCCGCCACGACTTCGCGCTCTATCTGCAGAGCCAGTCGTCGCGCATCTTTGCCGTCGACATCCATCCTGCGGCGCGGCTCGGCAAGGGATTGATGCTCGACCACGCGACGGGATTCGTTTGCGGCGAGACGGCGGTTGTCGGCGACAATTGCTCATTCCTGCATGCGGTGACGCTCGGCGGCAGCGGCAAGCAATCAGGCGACCGGCACCCGAAGATCGGGGCCGGCGTTCTCATCGGCGCCGGCGCCAAGGTCTTGGGTAATATCCATGTCGGCAACTGCTCGCGCATTGCCGCCGGCAGTGTCGTGCTCATAGACGTGCCGCCGCACATGACCGTTGCCGGCGTGCCGGCGCGTGTCGTTGGCCCGGCGGGCTGCGCAGAGCCCGCGCGAAGCATGGATCAGTCGATCGGCCCCGACGACTACGCGATGCTCTAGGCGCATTCGCGCGGACCGTTTGAATATCCGATCAGCAAAAGGGGAAGTCACGTGACGAAGGACGAACTTGCAAAGCTGCAATCCTACTTGCGCAAGACCTTCGGGACCAAGAACCTCACCGTTCGCGCCCGTCCGAAGAAGGAAGACTCGGCAGAGGTCTATGTCGGTGACGACTTCATCGCCGTGCTCTTCCGCGAGGATGAGGATGGTGAGGTCTCCTATCAGTTCCAGATGGCGATCCTCGAGCTCGATCTCGAGGAGGCGTGAGGGCGCTGAAAGGGTCTGGCCATGGCGCTCTATGAGCTTGACGGCGTGCGCGTCAGCACGCCGGGCGAAGGCACCTACTGGGTCGCGCCCAACGCAGTTGTCCTCGGCAAGGTCGAAATTCACCGCGATGCAAGCATCTGGTTTGGCGCGGTTCTGCGCGGTGACAACGAGCTGATCCGGATCGGCCCGCGCTCGAACGTGCAGGAAGGCTCCGTCCTGCACACCGACCCCGGATTCCCTCTCGACATCGGCGCCGACTGCACCATTGGTCATATGGTGATGCTGCACGGGTGCACGATTGGGCGCGGCAGCCTGATCGGCATCGGATCGATCATTCTCAACGGCGCCAATATCGGCGAGGAATGCCTCATCGGCGCCAACACCCTCATCGCCGAGGGCAAGGAAATCCCGCCACGGTCGATGGTGCTGGGCTCGCCCGGCAAGATCGTGCGCCAGCTTACCGACGACGACGTGAAGCGCTTTTCCGGTGCCGCAGACCGCTACGTCGCGAACTGGAAGCGCTATGCGGCCGGCTTCAAGCTCGAGCGCTGAAGCCCTTCCTCGGGTAACAAAAAAAGAGCCGGACACGGGGGGCGTGTCCGGCTCTAGAGCGAGCCCGGTGGGGGAGGGGGCAGGGTGGGAAGCCGGGCTCAGTATTCACGTGATCGGGGAAAGGAGCGGGCTTACTGCCCGCTGCGGTTGCCGGCGATGGCAGCCGGTACGGTCCCTTCCGACGGGTCGAGTGAAACCCAGACCCGGGGATCGAGATACGACTGGCGCATCACGAACTGATACCCGGACTTGTTCCAGATCCTCACCTCGTCGACCTTGTTGTCGAGGATGAAGTCGCCCTGTGCGGTCCTGACCGTCAGCACGGCGTGACCCTCGCCTTTTTCATCGCGCACGACCGTGAGCAGCAGAGCGCTCATCGGCCAGCCGCGCTGCTCGAGCAGCTTCTGCTTCAGGAGCGCGTAGTCCTCGCAGTCGCCCTTATCGACCGGGATGGTCCAGTATTCGCTGACGCCATAGATTTCGAGGTCGGTCGCCGGCTGGACGGCACGATTGACGCCGCGGTTGACCTCATCGAGCTCGCTCAACCGCTCGGGCGTCGGATCGAGGCGCCGCTCACCGAGTTTTTGCGGTGCACAATCGTCCGCCCGCGTCTCACAGAAGCGCACGAAGCCATACGGAGGCTGCGACGGTCCGAACACCCTCATAAACGGCGAAGATTTGACGCCGGGCTGGCTGGATTCCGCCGCCGAGACACCACTTGCCACCACAATAAAGGAGAGCACGCCCAGAAGACGTATCGTGACACGCATCATACTTGTACCCAGCACTATCCCTCTCATAGCGGCCACGTTACCCGAGAAATCTCGTGGCCCTCTGAAGTGCGGCACCAGCAATTGATCCAAATTTTAGCGAATTTAAGTTGGTTAAAGTCCAACCCACGGTTTCCGCCTGAACGTCTGGCAATTTTGCTTCGGACGCACATCTTGATCACCCGTTTTCAGCCGAAATAGCGCCGCAAGGCCTCAGGATCCGGTATGTCGAGGAACTGCACGCCGATGCCGCGCTCGTGGTAGCGCATGACCCGGCAACGGAGTTTTCCGAGCGTGACCTCGCTGCCGATGGCGGGGCGCGCCTCGGTGCCGATCGAGGCCCCCGAAAGCGAGACGTCGAGCACCCGGCAGTCGACCGCGATCCCGCCCGGGAACTTCAGCGTTGAGGATTTGTTAGGCATGCCAACGCGTTCGTGGCGCCGGCCGGCAAGCGAGCCCATGGCGTCTTTATTGATCAGCCAGGTGATCTGGGCTGCGAGCTTGTCCCGCTTATGCTGGGTGGCCTTGAGGGCCATTGCAAAGCCGCCCTCGGAGACCTGTACAACTGAGCCCTCGATGCCGCCGATCTCGTCGAAATAGGCGACGATGCGCTCACCGAGCTCGACCTCGACGGGCGCGTTGACCGAGGCCTCGCCCACCGAGATAACATTGAGCTTGCAGGGATATTCCTGCTTGTTGGCGCGCATGAAACGGCCGAGCAGCGCCAACTCGAACCGCTTGTAGCGATCCTGGTCCGCAACAGGCGTCGCGCCCGCGTTGGGCGCGCTACGCTTGGTTGTCGCTGAGGGCACGGACATGGGCAATTCCCGAGCGAATGGCAGTCGCTAGACCGCTTCACGAACGCTCCGTCCTGAAAAAGGAACGGGTGCGTCGTGACAGACCAGGCCACTATGCCGGGGGGTACTTAATGAACGCCTAATTGCCGCGTCGTTTTCGGACGCTTTGTCCTGATTTGGCACGATGGCCACACGCGGGCGCCTGCGGGCGAGATGCAACTCGCCCGCACAATGATGATCGTCACACCGCGAACACGAGTGATCTACAGCTTTTCCTGCCCGCCCCCGCTGAGGCCGCCGTCGTAGACCCGGAACTGGCGGCGATCTTGGCGGACGATGCGTGCATTGCGCACGTGGGCAAGCAGCGGCGCCTGGCTGCCGGACATCACGTCCTGCCTCTGCGCCTGTGGGCCCCGCGGCCATACGGCTTCTGCCGCCACCAGCCTGATCCTGCTGATAGGCTCGGCGGCGAGCAGCTCCGGCTCCTCGAAAAGACTGATCGCGCAGAGGAAGCGATCGATCGCGCTCCCAGTGTGAACGAGGGGCAGAATGACGATCTCGAAGGTTGCGGCCGACTTACGGCCGGCGAGCGCCTCGCCCGTGAAGACGCCGACGCGCCCGGTCTCGGTGATGGCCGCGAGATGCTCCTCGAGCATCGCACGGTCGCCGAGGCTCCAGCGATCGAGGAAGTTGAGGCTTCGCAGCTCCATGCCGAAGCGCGCGCAGACGCGCGTTCCGGCCAGGCGATAGCGAAACGTTCTGCTGTCGCTGCGTTCGAGAATGAAGGTGTCAGGCAGGATCGCACCGATGCGGGCCGGCTGAATCTCGAGCCGTTGCGGCGCGATACGCTCACCGCGGATCTCGTTCCAGTAGGCATAAAGGGCCTGCGACGTCGGGTGTCTCATATCGGTGCCGGATGCCTCATGCCGATCGATGCTGGTTAAGTGTCGCAAAAGGGAACACCTGCTGCTGCGGCCACGCCATTTGGGCCGGACACCTCTAGGCCAGAGCAGCTTCCGTGCCATCCGGCCCTTTGCGCGCATCGAGGCGTTAACGGGAATGATGGTTGCTGGGGGGCGCCGCAGCCGTTAAGCGGTCATGGCAATGGCGAAAGGAGAGAGAGCGTGCGCGCCAGCGAACCCATATTCAACGTGCCGACTGCGGTCGTTGCAGTAATCGCCTTGCTCGCGGCCGTGCATGTCGCGCGCTCGTTGTTCGCGCCCTACGACGATGCCTGGCTCGTTTACGCGCTCGCGATCGTTCCGGCACGTTACAGCGGCGAGGCGGCCGAATGGCCCGGCGGCACGACCGCAGAGTTCACCTCTTTCCTGACCCACATGCTGGTGCACGGCGACTGGTTCCACCTCGCCATCAACAGCGCCTGGCTTCTGGCCTTCGGCGGCGCCATAGCGGAACGCGTCGGCGCCCTGAGATTCTTGGCCTTCTCAGTGTTCACAGGCGTCGCCGGAGCGATCACCTTCATCCTGCTCAATCCCGGCCTCGAGGCGCCGGTCATCGGTGCGTCCGGCGCGGTTGCCGGGCTCATGGGCGGCACCATGCGCTTCATGTTCTCGGCAATCGACGACGGCGGCTTCCGCCAGCTTCGCGAGGCCCCGCGCAGCGTGCGTCTCATGCCGCTCAGCGAGGCGCTGGCCGACCGGCGCATCTTGGCGACGAGCGCGCTCTTCATTGTGCTTAATCTGCTCGCGATCTTCGGCTTCGGCGGTGCACAAAGTCCGGGAGGAATTGCCTGGGAAGCCCACGTCGGAGGCTACATCGCTGGCCTTCTTTCATTCGGTCTCTTCGACGCCCCCGCGCCGAGCCCGCAACCAAAAGAGTACTGAACCCTTGCGCGGGCATAGCGATTGCATCACGATATCTGTGTCGCGCCCCATTAGGGTTCGACCAACAGCGAGCTAAAAAGGGCTCGTCGACGGCAACGAGGTACCACGCGCACTCAAGGCGCGTGGAGATCTCGAGCCGCAAGGGGACGCTGGAGGATCACGTTCATGAACGTCAATTCTATTCTCAAACTCAAGGGGAGGGCCGTTTCGACCGCGCGGCCCGACGCCTCGGTTCTCGACATCGTGCAGAAGCTCGGCGCCAAAAAGATCGGTGCGATCGTCGTCGTCGGCGACAACGGCCAAGTTGCCGGTATCGTCTCCGAGCGCGATGTCATCCGCGCCGTCGCCGAGCACGGGACGGCCGCACTGAACCTGAGCGTTTCCGATGTCATGACGCGAAGCGTCGTGTCGTGCAAAGAGACGAGCGCGATCGACGAGCTCATGGAAATGATGACCAAGGGCCGCTTCCGTCACCTGCCGGTGATCGAGGACGGTGCGCTTGTCGGCATCATCTCGATCGGCGACGTCGTGAAGCATCATCTTGCCGAGGTGCAGATGGAAGTCTCCGCCATGCGCAACTATCTCGCGACCGGCTGAGGCCTTGTCAGAGGCGCGGCTCGCACGAGCCGCGCTTCCACTCTAGACGCGTAGCATCACGATGCTCGGGCAGATGACGGCTCGCTGAGCCTGCGCAGCGTCAGTTCCCGCCCGAGCTCTTCGAGCTCACGACTGGCGGCGGCCTCGCCGCGCTCGATCAGCTCATCGGCCCTGTGGAAGTCGAACAGTCCGATGCCGTGCAGGCGCGGGCTGATCATGGAGTCCGGAGGATCGCCGGCAAGACGCGAGCGCGCGATGCGGTCCTGCACGATATTGAAGGCATCGACCATGACCGTCGAGATGCCGGGAGCTTCCTCGCCCTTGCCGAAGAGCTGACGCTGAAGAAGACGGCGGACCGCGACGCCGTTCTTGCCGGTGACCGGCTCCGGTTCGGCCTCGTCGCTGCCGGTATCGGGCATGACCCCGATGTTCGTCGAGATGGTCCCGCGGCTCGAGATATCGATGTTGAGGTTGACCGCGATGACGTAGCGCGCACCCAGCGCCCGGCACACCGAGATCGGAATGGGATTGACGAGCGCACCGTCGAAGAGCCAGCGGCCATCGATCTTGACGGGGCGGAAGACGCCGGGAAGCGCGTAGGACGCGCGCACGGCTTCGACGAGATTTCCGCGCGACAGCCACACTTCGTGGCCGGTACCGATCTCGGTCGCGACCGCTGTGAAGCGCCGGTTGAGATCCTCGATTTTGCAGTCGCCGAGGTGCTTCTCGAGTCGCTGGCAGAGACGCTGCCCGGTGATGAGGCCCGTGCCGGTCAGGTTGAAATCGAGATAGCCGAGGACGCGCCGGCGCGTGAGCTCGCGCGCGAAATCCTCGAGCTCGTCGAGATGCCCGGCGACATAGCAGCCGCCGACGACGGCGCCGATGGACGTCCCGGCGATGATGTCAGGTCTTATGCCGGCTTTGAGCAGAGCCTTCAGGACGCCGATGTGCGCCCAGCCGCGGGCGGCACCGCCCCCCAATGCCAAGCCGATCTTGCCCGGACCCATGACAGTCTCCACTCCTCCGGCCTCCCTCTTTCCGAGGTATCGACCGGTGCGACGCCCGTACTGCAAATCTGGGGCCTAAACCCCGATTGCGGCGACCCTGCCACTTCTTAATGTAGGCTATCGGAAACGAATTAAAGCCCCGCTACCAACTAAGTGATTAATGACGAGAAAGCTTTGTTGCGCTGCATGTCCTTAAAGGAATGCGCGAGCCTAATTTTCGTTCACGAACCTTACGCGGACCTTAGCGTTTCTTTACATTTGCGGCACGCGGGTGAGACCCGCCGGTCGACCATTGGCCCGGCCGACCGCGACACGCCGGTAGAAGCACGACCGCTCGCCCGTGTGGCAGGCCGCGCCTGCCCCGCCGACTGTGACACGCAACCAGACGGCATCCTGATCGCAATCGACGCGCATTTCGACGACCTTGAGCACGTTCCCGCTTTCCTCGCCCTTCTTCCAAAGGCGGTTTCGCGAGCGGCTCCAGAAATGGGCGGTCCCCGTATCGATCGTGAGCCTCAGCGCCTCGGCGTTCATCCAGGCGAACATCAGGACCTCGCCCGAGGCCGCATCCGTCGCGATGGCGGCGATGAGGCCGTCGGCATCGAATTTTGGCTGCAGCACGAGACCCTGCTCGACCTCGGCCGCCGTCCCGCGCGCCGCAAACGATGAAGAGCTGGATTTTGGCATGTGAGGTACCCGGAACGCCGTGCGGCCGCCGCCCACCGGGGCGCGCGGTCATCTGGCAGCTATCCAAAGCCGCCCCGAAGCGGCCTATATATAGAAGCCGCGCCCGCCCCAAAAGGGCTCGCGGCCCGAAGTAGCGGCAATGGTTGCCGTAAGCGAGAGCCAATGGTCGACCTGGACGACATCTACAACCTGCGCATCCTCGAGCTCGCCGCGAACATTCCGCGGTCCCAGCGCCTCGAGCGCCCGGACGCGACCGCGAGCGCCCATTCGAAGCTGTGCGGATCGACGATCTCGATCGACCTCAACGTCAGGGACGGGCGGATCGTGGATTTCGCCCAGACCGTGAAGGCCTGCCTGCTCGGCCAGGCCTCGGCGGCCATCGTCGGGCGCGAGATCGTCGGCACGACGGCCGACGAGTTTCGCTCCGTCGCCGCCGCCATGCGCATGATGCTGAAGGCGAACGGGCCGCCGCCGGCCGGCCGCTGGGCCGACCTGGCGCTCCTCGAGCCCGTCAAGGACTACACGCACCGCCAGCCGTCGACACTGCTCGTCTTCGACGCCGTCGAGAAGGCCCTCGACGAGATCGCCGCCCGCACGCCGGCACCCGCATCCGCCAAGAGCTGAGCCAGGGGAGCTCCATGCCCGTCATCGACGATCCGAGCGCACTTCCCGGCCGGCGCGGCACGATCTATCCGGCGCCGTTCGCCAAGGGCTTCGAGGGGCGCATCAAGCGCGCGCTGACGGAAGCGCTCGGCCTCACGCAGTTCGGCGTCAACCTGACGACGCTCGAGCCCGGCGCCATGTCCTCGCACCGCCACTGGCATGCGAAAGAGGACGAGTGCGTCTACGTGCTCGAGGGCGAGCTCGTGCTCGTGACCGACGACGGCGAGCGCGTGCTTCAAACCCGGAATGGCCGCAGGCTTTCCGGCCGGCGAGGCCAACGGCCATCATCTCGTCAACCGCAGCGCGGCGCCCGCGACCTATCTCGAGATCGGCACGCGCTCGAAGGACGAGGACGCGACCTATCCCGATATCGACATGCGCGGCGAGAAGCGCGACGGCAAGTTCCGCTTCTTCACGAAATCCGGCGAGCCCTACGCATGAGCGTCGCCAGCGCCATTCTCAAGGCGCCGATCCATCTCTATCGCTGGACATTGAAGCCGCTGATGGGGCTGGAGTGCCGGCACCTGCCGACGTGCTCGGAGTATGCGCTCGAGGCCATCGACAAGAACGGCGCCTGGCGCGGCTTCTGGCTCATGATCTCGCGCCTGTCGCGCTGCCATCCCTGGGGCACGCACGGCTACGACCCCGTGCCCGACATCCGCGCCGAGCACCACCCGCTCGCGCCCTGGCGCTACGGCCGTTGGAGCTGGCGCAACCTCGCCCGGTGCCGGCAATCACCTAAGCACCTGACCCTCTACGAGCGCTTGACGAACGCCGGGCGACGCGTGCAAAAGCTCGCTTGCCTGCGGCGCCACGCGCGCAGCCATACGCAACCCCGCTTACCTGCTTGGTATGCAGCGAGTGAGAGGAGGGATCACGTGTCTCAAGATCACCCTGACATTTCCGGACGGCGCCAAGCGCCAGGTCGAGAGCGGCACCACCGGTCTCGACGTCGCCAAGTCGATTTCGCCGTCGCTGGCCAAGCGCACCGTCGCCATGAGCCTCGACGGCAAGCTCGCCGACCTCGCCGATCCGATCACGGCCGACGCCGCGATCAAGTTCGTCTCGCGCACCGACCCGGAAGCGCTCGAGCTGATCCGGCACGACGCCGCGCACGTCATGGCCGAGGCCGTGCAGTCGCTGTGGCCCAGGACGCAGGTGACGATCGGCCCCGTGATCGAGAACGGCTTCTACTACGACTTCGCCAAGCAGGAGCCGTTCCACCCCGACGATCTCGCCGAAGATCGAGAAGAAGATGCACGAGATCATCGCCAAGAACGCGCCCTTCACCAAGGAGGTCTGGAGCCGCGAGAAGGCCAAGGAGTTCTTCAAGGAGCAAGGGCGAGAACTTCAAGGTCGAGCTGGTCGACGCCATTCCCGAGGGCGAGGACCTCAAGATCTACAAGCAGGGCGCGTGGCTCGACCTCTGCCGCGGCCCGCACATGACCTCGACCGGCGCCGTCGGCAAGGCGTTCAAGCTGCAGAAGATCGCCGGCGCCTACTGGCGCGGCGACCCCAAGGGCCGATGCTGCAGCGCATCTACGGCACGGCCTGGGCGACCGAGGACGAGCTCACGGCCTACCTCACCAGCTCGAGGAAGCCGAGAAGCGCGACCACCGCAAGCTCGGCCGCGAGATGGATCTCTTCCATTTCCAGGAGGAGGCGCCGGGCTCGGTGTTCTGGCACCCCAAGGGCTGGACGCTGTTCCAGACGCTGATCGCCTACATGCGCCGCCGCCTCGCGGCGGCCGGCTACATCGAGGTCAACTCTCCCGACATGATGGAGAAGCACTTCTGGGAGCTCTCCGGCCACTGGGAGAACTACCGCGAGATGATGTTCGTCACGGAGCTGCCCGACGAGCGCGTCTTCTGCTGCAAGCCGATGAACTGCCCCGGCCACGTGCAGATCTTCAAGCACGGCCTGAAGAGCTACCGCGACCTGCCGCTTGAAGATCGGCGAGTTCGGCAAGGTGCACCGCTACGAGCCGTCGGGCGCCATGCACGGGCTCCTGCGCGTGCGCCACTTCACGCAGGACGACGCGCACATCTTCATCACCGAGGACCAGCTCGAGGAGCAGTGCCTCGAGGTCAACGACCTGCTGCTCTCGATCTACGAGGACTTCGGCTTCAAGGACATCGTCGTCAAGCTGTCGACGCGGCCGGAGAAGCGCGTCGGCACCGACGAGCAGTGGGACCACGCCGAGGCCATCATGGGCAAGGTGCTGGAAGAAGATCGAGAAGCGCGGCAAGGGCCGCATCAAGACGTCGATCAATCCGGGCGAGGGCGCGTTCTACGGGCCGAAGTTCGAGTACGTGCTGAAGGACGCCATCGGGCGCGACTGGCAGTGCGGCACGACGCAGGTCGATTTCAACCTGCCGGGCCGGCTCGGCGCCTTCTACATCGACGAGCACTCGGAGAAGAAGACGCCGGTGATGATCCACCGCGCCATCTTCGGCTCGCTCGAGCGCTTCACCGGCGTGCTGATCGAGAACTTCGCCGGGCACTTCCCGCTGTGGCTGGCGCCGCTGCAGGTCGTCGTCGCGACGATCGTGTCGGACGCCGACGCCTATGCGGTGGAGGTGGTCGCGGCGTGCAAGGCGGCGGGCCTGCGCGCCGAGATCGATCTGCGGAACGAGAAGATCAACTACAAGGTGCGCGAGCACTCGCTCGCCAAGGTGCCGGTGATGCTGGTCGTCGGCAAGCGCGAGGCCGAGGAGGGCAAGGTCTCGATCCGCCGCCTGGGCTCGCAGGACCAGACGGTGATGGGGCTCGACGAGGCGCTGGCCGCACTCAAGGACGAAGCCACCCCGCCGGATCTGAAGTCGGGCTGATGCCTCCTGCATCGGCTCTCACCCTCCGCGATGCCCTCTTGGGCATCGCGATCATGGCGGTATGGGGGACGAACTTCGTCGTCATCCGCTTAGGGTTAGATCACCTGCCGCCGCTCTTCTTCGCCGCCCTGCGCTTTACGCTTGCTCTTCTGCCGGCCGTGTTCTTTCTCAAGCGCCCGGCTATCCCCTGGCGCAAGCTCGCGGCCTACGGCGTGCTGATCGGCGCCGGGCAGTTCGGCCTGCTCTTCATCGCCATGCGCGGCGACATCACGCCCGGACTGGCCTCGCTCGTCATCCAGGTCCAGGTCTTCTTCACCATCGGCCTCGCCGCCTATCTGACCGGCGAGCGGGTACGGCCCTTTCAGGTGGCGGCGCTTCTGGTGGCGGTCTCCGGCATTGTCGTGATCCTGGCGCACACCGATGCGTCACGACGCCGCTGGGGCTCGTCCTGGTGCTTATCGCCGCCTTGTGTTGGGCGGGCGGCAACGTCGTCTCCCGCTCGACGCCGAACGTCAACATGCTGGCCTACGTGGTCTGGGCGAGCCTGTTCTCGGCGCCGCCGCTCTACGTCTTGTCGTTTCTGTTTGAAGGCTGGCCCGCCATGCGCGACGGCCTCATGAATGCGGACGCGGGAACGTGGGCCGCCGTGGCTTATCAGGCATTCGCCAATACGCTCTTCGGCTACGCTGCGTGGGGCTGGCTACTGTCGCGCTATCCCGCCGCCACAGTCGCACCGATGGCGCTCCTCGTGCCCGTATTCGGCATGGGCGCCTCGACGCTGTGGCTCGATGAGCCATTGCAGGGCTGGAAGCTGATCGCAGCCGCGCTCGTGATGGCCGGGCTGTGCCTGAACCTGCTCTGGCCTAGATTTGCCGCACTCCGCGGCGCCCGCCATCCGCCCGTCGCGTGAGGCGGATGAGCGCAGGGTGGCCCTGAGATCACGCGGCCCGCCGCTCACCCCACGATCAGCCTGAGATCATTCCGCGAGCGGCC
>CAVQUQ010000002.1:0-46560 GCA_963716835.1 uncultured Alphaproteobacteria bacterium
ATTGGTCGGGGCAGCGGGATTTGAACTCGCGACCCCCTGCTCCCAAAGCAGGTGCTCTACCAGGCTGAGCTATGCCCCGACATGCGGCCGCCCGGTATTCGGGCCTTTCGATCCCTTAGTCAAGATCTCCAAGCTGCCCCGAGGGGGCGAAGGTAGGGCAACGACCGTAAAACCCTCGCGCGCACCATACTCCGCCACGCACACCTTTCGCCCCTCGGCGAGATCGAGGATGCGTGTCCGGCTGCTCTCACACACGCCACTCATGACGGCAAACCAGCCTCGCGCCGTCGCGGCAGCTGAGCGCCTCAGCGCGCCGGCGCTTGAAAATAGTGCGGATGGCGCACCTGGTCGCCGGGCTTCAGGCCGAGCCGCTCGGCCGCCCCGCCCGCAAGCTCGAGCACCGCCGATCACCGGCCCCTCCGACGCGATGACCCGCTCCGACAGCGGCTCCGTCTCGCGCCTCGATGCGATGCACCGTGCCGTCGGCGCGGATGAAGACCATGTCGAGCGGGATGTAGGTGTTGTGCATCCACATGGTGAGCTCGCGCGGCTCGCCGTAGGGAAACAGCATGCCCTTGGTGTCGGCGAGGCTCGTGCGGAACATGAGGCCGAGCGCCTGCTGCTCGGGCGTCGCCGCGATCTCGATGTCGATCGTCTTCGGCCCCGCCGCCGTGATGAGCTCGAGCTGATCTTTGCTGGCAGCCTCGCCGGCGCCGCGAGACGGCTCCTGCCATTGCGCATAGCCGACGACCGCCGCGGCACGCCGACAAAAGAAGAAGGGCCGCCGATTGGCAGCCCCGCTCGAAATTCCTGCTTTCGCATCATCCCACCGCTCAATGCGGCGACGTGATCCCCGCTGCTGCTCCGTCGGGTCGCAGCTCGGCCGCCATGCAGCCCTTCGAGCCCATACCCCAGCGCACCTGGACCATCTGCCCGGGCCGCAGCTCGGTGAAGCCGAAGCGGCGCAGCGTCTCCATGTGCACGAAGATATCGGGCGTGCCCTCGCCCTTCGTCAAGAAGCCAAAACCGCGGACGCGGTTGAACCACTTGACGATCGCCCGTTCCCAGTCGCTCTCGGGCTGCACATGGACGTGCGTCCGCTGCGGCAGCAGCGACGGGTGGATTGCCGTGCTCTCGTCCATGCGAGAGGATGCGGAACGCCTGCATGCCCTTCGGACGGCGCAGCACCTGGCAGTGTACCCTGGCGCCTTCGTAGGCTGTCTGGTAGCCGCCGGCCCTGAGGCAAGTGACGTGCAGCAGGACGTCCGCCAACCCGTTGTCGGGAACGATGAAGCCGTAGCCTTTGGCGACGTCGAACCACTTGATGACACCCGCGATCTCGAAGACCTCAAGCCCGGCCTCGTCGAGACGCTCCGACGTCGCTATCTACCAATACCCCGCCGCCCGGAAACTCCGGAGGTAGCTTGGAATCCCCCATTTTCGTACCCCGCCTTACTGGTCCACGTTGAACATCTTGCGCCTCGGAAACCCTCGATCCAGCCTCTGCCCTCTACATTGGCCGGACTGCTCCCGTGACGCGCCGGAGAATACCACTTGAGTTGCGTCCCGCTAGCCCCCCTCCCGCCCGTCCGATGCCCTGCAACGGCCCATCTGCCTTCATGTCCACATGAGAACAATGCGACATAACGGCTTGATACGATTAACCGTTTTTTAGTAATCGATTCTTCCCCAAAATAGTTTTCTTAATCCTGTTGAACACTGATCGACCTCGGCGCTTTCATGCGATTACTGCCGTGCGCAGGCTCGATTTCTTCCACTCTGATTCGCCCGTCTTGCTCTCGCTCCGCAGGCTGATAAAGCATTGTGGCGATCGAATGAGACGGCTCGGATCGTCCACCGCTTATCCCCAGCAGCGCCAGCCATCGGGTGCGCGTGTAACGCCGACGCGCTGCAACCACTCGTAATGTTCCGCTCGAGCAAAAACTGCGATCTCTGGACGGTCTGGCAGGTTTTCGCGCGATGATCGCCGTGGCGCGTACTCGCGCACGCAGTCCGATTCGACCATAAGGAGAGCCGATGCGCTATTTGCACACGATGGTGCGCATCAGCAACGTCGACGCGAGCCTCGCATTCTACTGCGGTCTCTTGGGCCTCGAGGAGGTCCGCCGCATCGACAACCCGGCCGGCCGCTTCACGCTGATCTTTCTCGCCGCTCCCGCCGACAAGGCCCGCGCCGAAGCCGAGCGCGCCCCGCTTCTCGAGCTCACGTACAACTGGGACCCCGAGGCCTACGGCTCGGCCGCAACTTCGGCCATCTCGCGTTCGAGGTCGACGACATCTACGCCGCCTGCGCGCGCCTGATGGCCGGCGGCGTCACCATCAACCGGCCGCCGCGCGACGGGCGCATGGCCTTCGTCCGCTCGCCCGACGCCATCTCGATCGAGCTCCTGCAGAAAGGCGCCGCGTTGCCGAAAGCGGAGCCCTGGGCCTCGATGCCCAACACCGGCGCATGGTAAAGGAGATGTGAATCGACGATAGCGGAGCCGATTTTTCCGCCCGCGAAGGCACCCATGTGCGGCGCGACAGCCCGAGTGCAATAAATCGTTCTCCGCAGCCCGCGATTGGTACAATTTTTCCTCAATCGCGGGCTGGAGGAACGCCATCCTATTCTTATTTATTGGATGCTCTTTATTCGGGAACAGTTTTTCACTACGTTCCGGCCATACGGAGGACCCCCGATGCCCAAAGTGGACATCCGCCGCGCCGCGGCACGCGCGGCGCGGGCCGGGCGCACCCCCTGCGACTCCCAAGGACGCGGCCGAGCCCAACGATAAGGACGGCGTGCGCCGCGCCCGCGCGCTCGACCAGCGCCTCGCCAGGCTCGACAACCTCGAGGACCGCCTCGCCGCGATCGCCAAGGCCATCCCCGGCCGCGTCACCTTCTCGACGAGCCTCGGCATCGAGGATCAGGCCGTCCTCCACGCCATCGCCACGACCGACGCCGCAATTCGACGTCTTCACGCTCGACACCGGCCGCCACTTCCCCGAGACGCTCGAGACGCTCGAGGCGAGCGAGCAACGCTACGGCCTGCAAGATCCGCGTCATCGTTCCCCGACGCCAAGCGAGGTCGAGGAGCTCGTCGCCCGCGACGGCATCTTCGGCTTCCGCACTCGCGTCGAGAACCGCAAGGCCTGCTGCGAGATCCGCAAGGTGCGCCCGCTGAACCGCGCGCTCACCGGCGCCGCCGGCTGGATCACGGGACTGCGCCGCGAGCAGTCCGCCGGGCGCGCGCACGTGCCGTTCGCCGCGTGGGACGCCGAGCACAGCCTCGTCAAGGTCAACCCGATCGCCGACTGGACGCTCGAGAGACTCGAGGCCTACGTCGCCGACCACGACGTCCCGATCAATCCGCTGCACGCGAAGGGCTTCCCTTCGATCGGCTGCCAGCCGTGCACGCGCGCCATCCGGCCCGGCGAGGACATCCGCGCCGGCCGCTGGTGGTGGGAGAACGAGGACGGCAAGGAATGCGGGCTGCACAATCGGCCCCAGCCAGAAGGAAGCCGCGGCATGACGGCCAACCATCTCGCATCTCGACCTCCTCGAAGCCGAGAGCATCCACATCTTCCGCGAGGCGGCGGCCCAGTTCCGCAAGCCCGTGCTGCTGTATTCGATCGGCAAGGACTCGACCGTCCTCCTGCATCTCGCGCGCAAGGCGTTCTGGCCGGCGAAGCTGCCGTTCCCGCTGCTCCACATCGACACGACGTGGAAGTTCCGCGACATGATCGCCTTCCGCGACAAGACGGTTGCCGACTTCGGTCTCGACCTCATCGTCCACACCAACGAGGACGGCCTCGCCAAGGGCATCAATCCGATCGACTACGCGCCCTCCGTCTACACCGACGTGATGAAGACGGTGCCCTTGAAGCAGGCGCTCGACAAGTACGGCTTCGACGCGGCCTTCGGCGGCGCGCGCCGCGACGAGGAGGCGAGCCGCGCCAAGGAGCGCGTCTTCTCGTTCCGCGCCGAGGGCCATCGCTGGGATCCGCGCCGCCAGCGCCCCGAGATGTGGCGCCTCTTGAACGGCCGCCTCGGCGCCGGCGAGACCGTGCGCGTCTTCCCGCTCTCCAACTGGACCGAGCGCGACGTCTGGCGCTACATCCTGCGCGAGAAGCTCGACGTCGTGCCGCTCTACTTCGCCAAGGAGCGCCCGACCATCATGCGCAACGGCCAGCTCTTGATGCTCGACGACGACCGCCTGCCGCTGAAGCCCGGCGAGGAGGTGAAGCAGCGCCGCGTGCGCTTCCGCACGCTCGGCTGCTATCCGCTGACCGCCGCCGTCGAGTCCGACGCGACCGACATCGAAAGCGTCGTCGCCGAGACGCTGGGCGCCCGCACCTCCGAACGCATGGGCCGCCTCATCGATCACGATCAGGCCGGCGCCATGGAGAAGAAGAAGCAGGAAGGATACTTCTGATGACGGTCCAGCCTGCTTTTGAAGCCGCGAAGGCGTCGGCCGACAGTCATTTCGGACCCGCAAGCCCTCGCCGCGCGCACCGGGCTCACGCCCGAGCTCTCCGGCATGCTGCGCCTCTTGACGTGCGGCTCCGTCGACGACGGCAAGTCGACGCTCATCGGCCGCCTGCTCTGGGACGCGACCGATCTCTTCGACGATCAGCGCGAGACACTGAAGCGCGGCAAGAAGGTCGACGGCGGCAATCCCGATTTCAGCCTGCTCATGGACGGCCTCGTCGCCGAGCGCGAGCAGGGCATCACCATCGACATCGCCTGGCGCTACTTCGACACCGCGACGCGCCGCTTCGTCGTCATCGACAGCCCCGGCCACGAGCAGTACACGCGCAACATGGCGTCGGGCGCCTCGCATGCCGACGTCGCCATCATGCTCGTCGACGCGCGCCACGGCATCAAGAAGCAGACGCGCCGCCACGCCGCCATCCTCGATCTCGTCGGCGTCAAGCGCGTGATCCTCGCCGTCAACAAGATGGATCTCGTCGACTGGTCGGAGCAGAAGTTCCGCCAGATCGAGGCCGACTTCCAGACGCTCTCCTGGCGCTTCGGCTTCTGGGAGGCGATCGCCATTCCGGTCGCCGCCGTCTCCGGCGACAACGTCGCGAGGCAGACCGAGCACATGCCCTGGTACAAGGGCCCGCACCTCCTCGAGCACCTGGAGGAGCTGCCGAGCCGCGGTACCGAGGCCACGGGGCCGTTCCGCTTGCCCGTGCAGACCGTGCTGCGCGACGGGCGCGACTTCCGCGGCCTCGCCGGCACCGTCAGCGCCGGCTCCGTCCGCGTCGGCGAGACGGTCGTCGATGCGCTCTCGAAGCGCGTCGCACGCATCCAGCGCATCGCCACCATGGACGGCGATCTCGACGAAGCGCGTCAAGGCCAGGCGGTCGCGATCCAGCTCGACATCGATCTCGACGTCGCGCGCGGCGCCGTGCTGTCGAAGGCCGACGCCAAGCCCGTCGTCGCCCGAAGCCTCGAGACGCGCCTCGTCTGGCTCTCCGAGACCGCCTTCGATCCGCGCGGCGCCTATCTGCTGCGCACCGCAACCGATCTCATCCCCGTGTCGAGCCTCGAGATCCGCTCGCTGCTCGATCTCGAGACGCTGGCGGCGCACCCGTCATCGGTCTGCTCCGTCAACGACATCGCCATCGCCCACATCGCGCTCGGGCGCGCCGCCGCCATCGACACCTTCGCCGACGCACCCGAGACCGGCAGCTTCATGCTCGTCGATGCGATCACCGGCGCGCTCCATCGCCGGCGGCGTCGTCACCGCGGTGAGCGCGGAAGCGGCCGAGACCAACGCCGACACGTTCGTGCTGACACGCGCCATGCTCGAGCGCGGGCTCAACGCGGACATCAAGGATCAGCCTCAGGCTGAAAGCCGAGTTCCGCCGCCGCGCCAACGAGGTGGCGCTGATCCTGCGCGCGGCCGGCGTCGCCGTCGAGATCGAGAGCCCGCCAGACTACTCGATCTGATCCAACAACCAGAAGCCGGGTCCGAACCCGACAATCACCGAGCCGCCTCACATGTGGGACGACATTCTTCTCTACGTCATCATCGGCTTCGCCGCGCAGATGGTCGACGGCGCCATCGGCATGGCCTATGGCGTGACCGCAAGCTCGGTGCTCTTGAGCTTCGGCATCCCGCCCGCGACCGCGAGCGCCTGCGTGCATGCCGCAGAGACGTTCACGACGGGCGCCTCGGGGCTCGCGCATTGGCGGATCGGCAACGTCGATCGCAAGCTCATATGGCGTCTCGCCGTGCCCGGCATGATCGGCGGCGCGATCGGCGCCTACGTGCTGACCCAGCTTCCAGGTGACACGATCCGGCCGTTCGTCAGCGGCTATCTCCTGCTCATCGGTGTCTTCATCATCTGGAAGGCGCTCCACCGCTCGCACACGTTCGTCGACGAGCCGCCCAATCACGTCGCCCCGCTCGGCTTCGTCGGCGGCTTTGTCGATGCCATCGGCGGCGGCGGCTGGGGACCCATCGTCACCTCGACGCTTCTCGGCCAGGGACAGACGCCGCGCTATACCATCGGCTCCGTCAATCTCGCCGAGTTCTTCGTCACGCTGACGATCTCGGCCACGTTCCTCGCCACCATCGGCCTCGACCTCTTGCCGATCATCCTCGGGCTCATCATCGGCGGCGTCATCGCCGCACCCTTCGCGGCTCTTGCCACCAAGCACTTGCCCGACAAGGCTCTGATGCTGATTGTCGGCTGCGTCGTCATTCTCCTGAGCCTGCGCACGATCCTCAAAGCGTTCGCTTGAGGACGTGGTCGCCACCCGCTGCTAGAGACACTCATTCGATGGACTTGCTCGCAGACCACTGGCATCTGATTGGCGGCGGCGGCTTCGTCATCGGCTTCCTGATCGGCATCACCGGCGTCGGCGCGGGCTCGCTCACGACCCCGCTCCTCATCGGCATCGGCTTCCCGCCGGCGATCGCCGTCGGCACGGATCTCCTCTTCGCCTCGATCACCAAGGCGTCCGCGGCCTGGCGCCATCATCGTCTGCAGAACGTCGATTGGCCGATACTGGGCTTCCTGGCGCTCGGCAGCTTGCCCGGCGCCGCCGCCATGCTCGCACTGCTCTACGTCACGCAGGCCGATACGCACACGCTGGCGATCTACATTCGCCAGGTGCTCGCCGTCATGCTCGTCGTCAGCGCCGTCGCCATCGCGCTCCATCCGTTGCTGAGACGCCTGCAGCCTCCCCAGGCTCACTCGGCCCTGCACGTGCCTCCGCGCAGACTGCCGACGTTTCTTTTCGGCGTCGTGCTCGGCGTGCTGGTGACGCTGACATCCGTCGGCGCCGGCGCGATCGGCGTCGCGGTGCTGACGGGACTTTACCCGGCACTTCTCGCGCGCCGCGTCGTCGGCACCGACATCGTGCACGCAATCCCGCTGACGCTCGTCTCCGGCCTCGGCCACGCGGGCATGGGCCACGTCAACGTCTGGCTCCTCGGCGCGCTACTCGCGGGATCGGTGCCCGGCATCCTGATCGGCTCGCGCATCACGGGACTGATCCCCGACTGGGTGCTCCGCCTCGCGCTCAGCCTGGTGCTGCTGTGGGCCGCCTATCTGCTCTGGTTCAAGACCTAGCTCGCAGGCGCCGCGAGCTTGACGTCGTCGTGGAACTTGTTGCCGGCGGGCGTCGCGGCCACGACGCCGCTCCTGATGACGAAATCGCCGAAGTGCTCGCCCGGCTTGCGCTCCTTGGCGTAGTCGATGAGCAGCGGCTCGAGGAGCTCGAGGATGCGCGCCTTGCCGACGTCCTGCGCATAGAGCTTGTTGAGCCGCGTGCCGTTGAAGGCCGCACCGAGATAGAGGTTGTAGAGCCCGGGCGACCGCCCGACGAGGCCGATCTCGGCCAGATAGGGACGCGCGCAGCCGTTCGGGCAGCCGGTCATGCGCACGACGATCTCGTCGTCGCGAAGGCCCGCCTTGTCGAGAGCCTCCTCGATCGCCGTGATCAGCTCCGGCAGAAAGCGCTCGCTCTCGGAAAGCGCCAGGCCGCACGTCGGCAGCGCGACGCACGCCATCGAGTTGCGGCGCATGCCCGACGAGGTCGCGATGTGCACGCCGTGCTTCGCCAGAATAGCTTCGATCTTGGCGCGCGCCTTTGCCGCCACGTTGGCGATGATGAGGTTCTGGTTCGAGGTCAGCACGAAATCGATTCCGCCCGCCTCCGCGATCTCGCGCATCGCCGACCGCAGCGACATGCCCGGCACATCCTTGATGCGCCCGTTCTCGATGAAGAGCGTGAGGTGCCACTTCTTGTCCGTGCCCTGTCGCCAGCCGATCACGTCGCCCGTCGACTTGAACGTGAAGGGACGCGCCTTGCCGAGCTTGAAGCCGAGACGGCTCTCGACCTCGGCGCGGAACTTGTCGAGGCCGACCCGCTCGATCGTGTACTTGAGCCGCGCGTTCTTGCGCACCTCGCGGTTGCCCCAGTCGCGCTGCACGGTGACGACCTTCTCGGCCACGTCGACGGCTTGCGCGGTCGTGCAGAAGCCGAGCACGTCGGCCGTGCGCGGGAATGTGTCGAGCTCGCCGTGCGTCATGCCCATGCCGCCGCCGACGGTCACGTTCCAGCCCACGACCTCGCCCTTCTCGACGACGGCGATGAAGCCGAGATCGTGCGCGAAGATGTCGACGTCGTTGTCCGGCGGCACGGCGATGACGGTCTTGAACTTGCGCGGCAGATAGTGTGCGCCGTAGATCGGCTCGGCGTCCGCCTTCGCCTTCCCGCTCTTGTCCTCGACCTTCTCGCCCTCGAGCCAGATCTCGTGATAGGCGCCGGTCTTCGGCAAGAGGTGATCGCTGACCTTCTTGGCGAGCGCGTAGGCCTCTCCGTGCGCCTTTGACAGGAACGGATTGGCAGCCGACATGACGTTGCGGTTGACGTCGCCGCACGCCGCAATCGTGTCGAGGCAGGCGGCGTTGATCGCCTGCATCGTCCGCCTCAAGTTCGACTTGATGATGCCGTGGAACTGGAACGTCGCCCGCGTCGTGAGCCGCAGCGTGTGGTTGGCGTAGGTTCCCGCGATGTCGTCGAGCTGGATCCACTGCTTCGGGGTGACGACGCCGCCCGGAATCCTGAGACGGATCATGAACGAGAACGCCTTCTCGAGCTTCTTCTTCGCCCGCTCGCCCCTCAGGTCCCGGTCGTCCTGCATGTAGGAGCCGTGGAACTTCAAGAGCTGCGTATCGTCCTCGGCGATGGCGCCGGTCTCGACATGGCTGAGCCCGTCCGCGATCGTGCCGCGCAGGAACCGGCTCTCTTCCTTGATGAACTCGTTCTTCGAGCGCTTGTCGGTCATGGCTATCCCGGGCAGTAGGCAGTCAGGCAGTGGGCAGTAGGAAAAAGGATATGGCACGGCGCACTACTGCCGACTGCCTACTCCCCACTGCCTAATATACGTCGCGTTGATAGCGGCCGGCCTTGGTGAGCTCCTTGAGCTTCGCGCGGCCTGCCTCTTCGTCGCCCTTCGCCGTCTCGGCAAGGATCTTGACGAGGGTCGTATCGACGTCCTTGCCCATGCCCTTCTCGTCGCCGCACACATAGATGTGGGCGCCCTCGTCCAGCCACTTCAAGATGTCGGCGCGACGCTCCCAGAGCCGGTGCTGCACGTAGATCTTCTCCGGCTGATCGCGCGAGAACGCCACGTCGATGCGCGACAGTTCCCCGCTCTCGAGCCAGTCCTGCCACTCGAGCTGGTAGAGGAAGTCGTGCGTGAAGTTGCGCTCGCCGAAGAAGAGCCAGCTCTTGCCCTTGGCGCCGGTCTCGGCCCGCTCCTCGATGAACCCGCGGTAGGGCGCCACGCCCGTGCCCGCGCCGATCATGATGATGGCGCGGTTCGGATCGTCCGGCAGCGCGAAGTGCCGGTTCGGCTTGACGTAGATCCTGACCTCATCGCCCGGCTTGCGCAGGTCGGCGAAGTACGTCGATGCGACGCCCTTGCGCGACTTGCCGTGCGACGACCATCTCACCGCTCCGACGAGCAGGTGCGCCTCGCCCTGATGCGCTTTGAGGCTCGACGCCACCGAGTAGAGCCGTCCCGGCAGCGGGCGCAGGAGCTTCGTCAGCTGCTCGCCCGTGAGCTTCTCCGGATAGGTTTCGAAGAGATCGACGAGTTGCCGGTCGGCCGCGAACTTCGCGAACGCATCGCCCTCGAGCAGCGCCGCGACATCCTTCCGCCCTGTGAGCTTGGCGTAGGCATCGACCGTCACCCGCGACAGCGTGGTGATGTCATGAGCTTTCGCGAGCTTGAGCGCGAGCGCGCCGTCCGCACCGAGTCCCACCGCGTCGAGAAGCTCGGCGGCGAGCGCGGGATCGTTCTCGGGCAGAATGCCGATTGCCGCGCCGGGCTGATAGGTGAACCCCGGCGCTTGCGTCGCGAGCTCCACATGCCACGTCTCGCGCGTCGAGCCGGTGCCGCTCAGATTGACGAGCGCCGCAATCTCCGCTTCCGCAGGATTGTCGGCCGTGTAGAGCGGCTCCTCGAGCTCGTCCGCCGCACCCGGACCCTTGAAGTCGACATGGACGACGGTTGCGGACGCCTGCGCGTCGGCCGGCGCGATGACCTCGAGCGTCTTTTCCGTCCAGCTCGCGGCCTGCTTGGCAAAGTCGAGATCGAGATCGACACGGTCCGCGACCCGCGTCGCGCCCAGCGCCTCGAGGCGGGCATCGATCTGTTTCCCGGTCTGGCAGAAGTTGACGTACGCGGTATCGCCGAGCGCGAGCACCGCAAAGCGCACGCCGTCGAGACGCGGCGCCGCATCGCTCATGAGAGCCTTGTGGAAATCGACCGCCCGTTGCGGAGGATCGCCCTCGCCCCAGGTCGAAATGTAGACGATGAGGTTCTTCGCCTTCGCCAGCGACGCCATGTCCGCGTCCGCCATGTCGACGACGCGCGCATCATAGTTGAGCTTCGCGGCAGCTTTCTTGGCCTTGAGTGCGAGGGCCTCGGTGTTGCCGGACTCGCTGCCGTAGAGGATCGTCAGCGGAACGCGCGGACGCTGGGCGGGTGCTGGCGCTTGCCCGGCCACGCCCTGGCCCTGCGCGCGCCGCATCGAGGCCCGCAAGAAAGCCCGACAGCCAGCTTCTCTGCAGCGGCGTCGAGCGCTGCACGAGCTGGTTCAGGAAATCGATGTCCTCCGCCGTGAACGGGGCGTTCTTCGGCAGAAAAGGAACCGCGGCCACGCTATGCCTCCTCGTCGTCCTCTACGCTTCTCGCCGCCCCGACGGCTGCACTCGGCGGTCCGCGCCTGGTCGTTAACAAATCTCAACCGTCCGCGCTTCGCGCGCTCCTCCCGCAAGGTGTCGGGGATCGCATGAAGCACAGAGAAAAAAGATAGCTCAAGAGATGAGCGAAATGATTGCCGGCGCCTCGCCGCATCGTCTTGCGCGCGCGATGTCGTAGCCCATCGGGGTAAAGATTTCTATTCCTTTCAGCAGAACTCATCGCAATAGCAAATCAGTTCCATTCATATGCATATAGCGAGAATGGATTACTAGTAGCAGTAATTTCCGGCTGTACTCCGACTGTCCCAGACCGGTGCCGGCTGGCAGCCCCAACGAGCAGCCTCTCCCCGCATGCTTGGAGCAACTGATCCGACATCAGACTATTACAGTGCGCACCATCGCCCCGATGACGCGGTGCAACATCTCGCGCGTCAAACCTCCTTGACCATTTTGCGACTGTTTACGGGCATTTCCGGCCCTTCCGCACACGAACTCGTGACCGAAGTTTACTTGCGATTGCCGCCGCGGATGTGGTCTCTAGCGCTCAAGGCGGTCGGGTTCAAAAGCGACACTCGATCCGCGGACTGGGCCGGCTAATCTTCTGATAAGACTGGCTATCTCAGTGGGGGACCCTCGGCGGGGTGCTCCAGCAAAATGGCAGCATGCCGTATTTAGGAGGAACACTATGAAGACTTGGACAAAGCCCGCCGTGCGTGAGCAGGAAGTTGGCCTCGAGGTCACGAGCTACCTGCCGGCCGAGATCGACATCATCTAACGGTGCTGATCCGCTCGCACGCAATGTGAGCAGTTTCAGGCGCGGCGGTCGAGGATCTCGACCGCCGTCGTCGTTTCCGGCGCCGCCATCGGCGAGGCTGTGCGCCGCTTCGAGACGCCTAAAAAATGATCATCAGGGTTCTGGGGTCGGCCGCAGGCGGCGGCTTCCCCCAATGGAACTGCAATTGCCGCAACTGTTCGGACGTGAGAGCGCGCAAGCCTGGCTTCCGGGCGCGCACGCAATGCTCTCTCGCGGTCAGCGCCAATGGTCGCGACTGGGTGCTGCTGAACGCCGCCCCGGACCTGCGCCAGCAGATCAACGACACGCCCGAGCTCGGCGCCTACGCCAACGGCAAGCTGCGCAATAGCCCGATCAAGGCCGTCGTCGTCACCGGCGGCGACGTCGACTTCATCGCCGGCCTGCTCAACCTGCGCGAGTTGCAGCCGGTCACCGTCTACGGCTCCTCGCGCGTACTCGCGACCCTCGCCGCCAACTCGATTTTCAATGTGCTCGACAAATCCGTCGTCGAGCGCCGCGAGCTGCCCTTCGACAAGACCGTCGCCATCGACGGCACCGATGGCCCCACGGGCCTCGCCGTCGAGGCCTTCGTGGTCCCCGGCAAGATCGCGCTCTATCTCGAGGACAAGGCCGACACGAAGAGCTTCGGCAGCCGCGAGGGCGACACCATCGGCCTCAAGGTGAGCGAGCCCGCAACCGGCCGCTTCTTCTATTATGTACCGGGCTGCGCCGAGCTCGACGCGCCGCTCGCCGCCCGTCTCAAGGGCGCGCCGCTCGTCTTCTTCGACGGCACCCTCTACACCGACGACGAGATGATCCGGCAGGGGCTGATGCAGAAGACCGGCGCCCGCATGGGCCACATGTCGATCTCCGGCCCTCAAGGATCGATCGCCGCGCTCAAGGATCTCGGCGTCGGCCGCAAGATCTACGTCCACATCAACAACTCGAACCCCGTGCTCGACGACAACTCGCCCGAGCGCAAAGCAACGGAAGCCTCCGGCTGGGAAGTCGGCTACGATGGAATGGAGGTCCGCCTATGAGCGAGCGACGCATGGCAGGCGCAGGCGACGAGCGCACTTTGGAGCCCGGAGGAATTCGAGGCCGCGATCCAGGCCGTCGGCGCCGAGCGCTATCACGACAAGCACCCCTTCCATAAGCTTTTGCACGGCGGCAAGCTCACCAAGCCCCAGGTCGCCGCCTGGGCGCTCAATCGCTACTGCTACCAGTCCGCCGTCCCGCGCAAGGACGCGGCCCTCGTCAGCCGCGTCTACGACCGCCAGCTGCGCCGCGACTGGATCCATCGCGTGCTCGAGCACGACGGCGCGGGCGACGACCCCGGCGGCATCGAGCGCTGGCTCGTGCTCACCGACGGCCTCGGCCTCGACCGCGACTACGTCATCTCCATGGCTGGCGCGCTGCCCGCGACCAAGTTCGCCGTCGAAGCCTACGTGCGCTTCGTCCGCGAGGAGCCCCTCGTCGTCGCCGTCGCCTCCTCGCTCACCGAGCTGTTCGCGCCCAAGATCCACAAAGAGCGCATCGCCGGCATGCTCGAGAACTACGACTTCATCGACGACCACGTGATGGCCTACTTCAAGAAGCGCCTCGTCCAGGCCCCCTTCGATGCCGACTACGCGCTGAATTACATCAAGGCGCACGCCAAGACGCGCGCCGAGCAGGAAGCCTGCGTCGATGCCGTGCGCTTCAAGTGCAACGTGCTCTGGGCCCAGCTCGACGCGCTGCACCATGCCTACGTCGAGCCGCGCAACATCCCGCCCGGCGCATTCCGTCCGGAGACCTTGAATGTCTGAGACGCGCAAACCGACGCGCACGATGATCACCGGCGACAGCCGGCCGGCGCTGCCCAAGCACATAAAGATGCGTCACGACGCCGGCCGCGACCGCTGGATCATCCTTGCGCCCGAGCGCGTGTTCAACCCCGACGAGACGGCGGTTTCTGTCCTTAGGCTTTGCGACGGACAACGTTCCGTGAACGACATCGCGGCAATCTTGTCCAAGGAATATCAAGCCCCAATTGAAGAGATAACCAACGATATCGTGGCCATGCTGCAAGACCTTTCCGACAAGGGTGTGGTCAAGGCCTGAGAGGAGCGGTGGCGGAAATGAACGAGCGAGCCCCTACCCACGTCACTGAATCGACCGTGCCCATCGACACGGGCGAACTCGCGTGCGCCACTGCGAAAGGTCCTGAGGCCGAGCCCGCGCTCTGTGCCCGCGCGCCGATCGGCATGCTCTGCGAGCTGACGCACCGCTGCCCGCTGCAGTGCCCCTACTGCTCGAACCCGACCGAGCTCGAGCGCGCCAACAGCGAGCTCACGACCGAGCGAGTGGCAGGACGTCATGCGCCAGGCCGGCGCGCTCGGCGTGCTGCAGATCCACCTCTCTGGCGGCGAGCCGACCGCACGCAAGGATCTCGAGGACATCGTCCGGGTCGCAGCCGAATCCAATCTCTATTCGAACCTCATCACCGCCGGCGTGACGCTGACCCGCGACCGCCTGCAGAAGATCGCCGACGCCGGCCTCGACCACGTCCAGCTCTCCATCCAGGACGTCGATGCCGAGAACGCCGACCGCATCGCGTCTTACAAGGGCGGCATGGCCAAGAAGATCGAAGTCGCGAAGTGGGTGAAGGAGATTGGTCTCCCGCTCACAATCAACGCGCCGATCCATCGCCAGAACATTCACAACGTGCCGCGCATGATCGACTTCGCCGTCGAGATGGGTGCTGGCCGCATCGAGATCGCGCACGTCCAGTATTATGCCTGGGCGCTGCTCAACCGCGGCGCGCTGATGCCGACGCGCGAGGCCTTCATGACGACCGCTCACCAGGTCGAGGAGGCGCGCGAGAAGTACAAGGGCATCATCGTCATCGACGCCATCGTGCCCGACTACTACGCGAAGTTTCCGAAGCCCTGCATGGGCGGCTGGGCGCGCGGCATCGTCAACATCACGCCCTCTGGGCGCGTGCTCCCCTGCCACGCGGCCGAAAGCATCAAGGGCCTGCCCTTCGACAACATCAAGGACAAGAAGCTCGCCGACATCTGGCTCAACGGCGAGGCGTTCCAGAAGTACCGCGGCACCTCCTGGATGAAGGAGCCTTGCCGCTCCTGCCCGCGGAAAGAGATCGACTACGGCGGGTGCCGCTGCCAGGCCTTTGCGCTGACCGGCGATGCGGCCAACACCGATCCCGCCTGCTCGCTCTCTCCGCTGCATGCCCAGTGGGCGCAGGTCGCCGAGGTCGAGAGCCACACCCACGCCGCCGGAGTTCATCTATCGGCGCGTCGGCGGCGCGGCCAAAACCAAGGCGCCAGCCGAGGTGAGTAGCTGACCCGGAGCCACCCACTAAACTATACTTAGATATTCAAGAAAATAGAAATCAAGAACAACTCCCGCCTCTGCCCTGGTCTTATTTCCGATTCCAGGAATCGGAAATAAATGACCGCGATATTTCTCGCTCTCTGTGGCATCCAACTGCTGGGAAGCTTTGCTAACCCTTGCTGGTGCGGCAATCTGTTCAGGGCCGGTTCAGCGAAAACTTGGCAAATTGCGATCCTGGTCAGCGTTGTATGGGGACATCTGGTCGAACAGGCTTTGGGTCCAACTGAAAATCCGGGAGGAAATACAAAATGATGAAGTGGGTTTTAGCCGCCGGCATCGTGCTGGCCATGCCGGTCGCGGCCTCGGCTCAGGACGTGGAAGCGGGCGCGGGCGTGTTCAAAAAGTGCGCCGCCTGCCACCAGATCGGCCCCGACGCCAAGAACGCCCTCGGCCCCAACCTCACCTGCGTCGATGGCCGCAAGGCTGGCACGGAAGAGGGTTTCACCGGGTATTCGGAGCCACTGAAGGCCTCGGGCATCACCTGGAACGATGAGCTTCTCCTCAAGTGGATGGAGAACGACGACACCGTCGTCCCCGGCAACAAGATGATCTTCCCGGCGCACGTCAAGGACGAGACCGACCGCGCCAATCTGCTGGCTTTCATCAAGTCGAAGTGCACCAAGTAATCGGCTCCTGAGAGCTTTGTTCTTTCTGTGCCGCGGGTCCGAAAGGGTCCGCGGCATTCTCGTCTAAAGCACCACAACATCGCCGTGGTCGACCGCAGCGAGCCAATCCGAGACCTTGCGTCCCTTGATCATGAGATCGGGCGCCACGTCGGCGAGCGGCACCAGCACGAACGCGCGCTCGGTGATGCGCGGATGCGGCAGTGTCAGGTCTGCGCCGTCCAACATCAGATCGCGATAGACGAGCATGTCGAGATCGATCACGCGCGGGCCCCAATGCTCGGTTCTGACCCGCCCCATCCGGCTCTCGATCGCCTGGCAGCGCTCGAGCAGCTCATGCGCGGACAAGATCGGTCGCGACCGCGACGCAGGCGTTGACGAACCAGTCTTGGTCGGTCTTGCCCCAGGGCGCCGTGCGGTAGTTGCGCGACCGGGCGACGACGCGAATGTCGCCCGCTTCCGTGAGGTGACGGATCGCCTCTGCGATGTGCCCCGCCTTGTCGCCGAGGTTCGATCCGAGCGCCACGATTGCATCGAACTTGCCGCCGGCCGCAGCCCCGCTCATCAATCGTACTTTATATATGAGAAGCGCAGATCGCCCTGAGGCGTGCCCTCGAGCGCGCCGCCTTCGGTCCCGGGCTGCCAGTGCACGACCTCCTCGATCTTCTTGGCGAGCGCGAGATCCTTGCCTGTGATCCCCTTGGCCGTGTGCGTGAGCAGTCGCACCTCGACCCAGGCATAGGACGCCGTGATGTCGGGATGGTGCCACGCCGCCTCGGCCAGATGCCCGACGGTATTGATCACCATGAGCGTGCCCTTCCAGCCGGTTGTCTTGTATGTCCTGCGGATCCAGCCGTCCTCGAGCCGCCAATGAGGCAGATTCTTGGCCAGCCACTCCTTGACTTCCTCGTCCGCCATGGGCTTTTCGCGTTCAGCGCTCATGTTGCTCTCTCCTCGCCTTTCGTGGACATTCTAGCCATTGGCTTCAAACGTAGTTCGTCGGGCTCATGGAAGGCAATCGGCGCCATAGACCGATGAAGGAACTGCCCATTCTAATGCAGGAACGTCAGACCATTGCCGGCTTCAGCGTGACCGCCCCGGCGCGGCTCCATCTGGGCTTCCTGGATCTGAGCGGCGGGCTCGGGCGCACTTATGGCTCGATCGGTCTCGCGGTCGATGCTCCCGCGACCGAAATCACCGTTACGCGCGCCGGCGACTTCGCCGCCTCCGGCCCCGAAAGCGATCGCGTGTTGCAGATCCTCCGCCGCAGCGCCGAAGCCTTGAGCGCCCGCGGCCGCTACCGTGCCGAGGTCAAGCGCGCCATTCCCGCCCATGCCGGCCTCGGCTCCGGCACCCAGCTCGCGCTTGCCATCGCCAGCGCCATCATGCGACTCGAGGGATTGGCCGCAAGCTCGCAGGAGCTCGGCAATCTCGCCGGGCGCGGCGCCCGGTCGTCGATCGGCATGGCGGCCTTCGAGGCCGGCGGCTTCATCATCGACGGCGGCCGGGGCGCCAAGGATCGGCCGCCCCCGGTCCTCGTCCAGACCGATTTTCCCGACGCCTGGCGGGCCATCCTCGTCTTCGACCCGAAAGCCCAAGGCGCACACGGCGACCGCGAGGCGAAGGCCTTCGCCGCTCTGCCTCCGTTCCCCGAGACGCGAGGCCGCAAACCTGTGCCGGCTTGTGCTCATGCGTCTTCTTCCGGGCATTAAGGAAACGGACATCGAGGCCTTCGGGTCGGCATTGACCGAAATACAAGAGATCGTCGGCCGCCACTTCGCCTCCGCGCAGGGGGGAAGCCCCTGGACCAGCCCCGCCGTCGGCCGCGTCGTCCGCCTGCTCGCTGAGGCGGGCGCGGTGGGCATCGGACAGACCTCTTGGGGCCCGACGGGCTTCGCGTTCACCGACAGCGAAGCTGCGGCGGCGCGCCTCTATGATTCTGTAGTCGGAGACGCTACAGCGGAGGGCCTTGAGCTGATGATCGTCCGCGGGCGAAACACCGGTGCGAGAATGGAGCCGGTTTGATTAAGCGGCAATGAGCGCCGAATAGGGAGACCAGTATGAGTGAAGCGACGCCAATCCTGCACATGCTCTCGCCGCAGAAGCATATGAGCCCGTTCGACGTGAACATGGCTGCCGACGCCGGCTACAAGGTCATCGTTCCCTACATCAACGTGACGCTCGAGGAGGTGACGCCGCTCGTGCAGGACGCCATCTTCTCGCGCCCGCCCGACTACGGCGTGCGCACCGGCATCTTCATCGGCGGCAAGGACGCGATCCTCGCCCTCGACATGATGGAAGCGGCCAGGAAGGCCCATGGTGCCTCCGTTCCAGCTTTCGGTCTTCGCCGATCCGGCCGGCTCCTTCACCACCGCCGCGGCCATGGTCGCCTGCGTCGAGCGCGTTCTGAAGTTCAAGTTCGGCCGCAGCTGGAAAGGCACGCGCGTCGCCGTGTTCGGCGCCACCGGCGTCGTCGGCTTCGCCTCCTCGATCATCACCGCGCTTGAAGGCGCCCAGGTTCAGCTCGTCGCCCACCGCGGCGTCGACCGCGTCATCAAGTCGGCCGCCGTCTCCAAGGAGCGCTTCGGCGTCGATCTCGAGCCGGTCGCCGGCGAGACCGAAGACCAGAAGCGCGAGATCATCGAGAACGCCGAGGTGATCTTCGCCGCCGCCGCGGCCGGCGTGCAGGTGATCTCGAAGGAGCAAAAGGAGTACGCCAAGAACCTGCTCGTCGTCGCCGACGTCAACGCCGTGCCGCCGCCGGGCGTCGAAGGCATGGAGCTGTTCATGGACGGCGCGCCGCTCCCGGGCTGCAACGCGCTCGGCGTCGGCCCGCTTGCCATCGGCGACATCAAGTACAAGACCGAATCCGGCCTCTTCAAGCAGATGATCGTCATCCAAGGACCCGCTCGCTCTCGATTTCCGTGACGCCTTCACGCTGGCGCGCCAGCTCACGGCTTGACCGCGGAAGCCGTCCTCATCGCGGCGTTCTCGGCGCGCGCGCTCGCGGCCTCGGCCCGGCGCGCGGGCTATCTTCCCCTCGTCGTCGACTGCTTCGGCGATCTCGACACGTCCGAGCATGCGGCCGCCTCGCGCTGCCTCCCGGCACGCGTGCAGACCGGCTTTATCGCCAAGCCGCTCCTTGCCGCCCTCGAATCTCTGGCGGCCGAAGCGCCGCGGCCGCCCGATCGGCCTCGTGCTCGGCTCTGGCTTCGAATGCAATCCGCGCCTCGTCGCCAGGCTCGCCGAGCGCTTTCGCCTCATCGGCAATTCGCCCGAAGTCATCAAGCGCACGAAGAGCCCCGACACTTTCTTCTCCGCGCTCGACCGGCTCGGCATTCCCCATCCGGAGACGCGCCTCACGCCGCCCCCCGACACCGGACGGCTGGCTGATGAAGCGCATCGGCGGCAGCGGCGGGTTGCATATCTTGAATTGCCCGGCGAAGCCGCGCCCCGACCCGCGCCGCTACTTCCAGCGCCGCGTCGACGGCGAGGCGATTTCCGTCATGGGGATAGTCTCAAAGCGAGGCAATGCGTTCGCCATGAGCCGGCAATGGACCTCGCCATTGCCGAAGCGGCCATACCGCTACGGCGGCGCGGCAGGCTCCCTCACGCTCGAAGCCGATCTCGAGGCGCGCCTCATCGACACGTCTCTTGCTCTCGCGCGCGAGCTCGATCTCGTCGGCCTGGTTTCATTCGATTTTCTGGTTGCCGACGGTGAAGCCGACGCTTCTCGAGGTCAACCCCCGCCCCGGCGCCACCCATCGACGTCTTCGACGATGCCTCGGGGAGCCTGTTCCAGGCCCATGTCGAGGCCTGCTCCGGCGGCGACCCCGCCGCCGCTTCTGCATACGGGCTGGCGGCCGCCCGCGGCCCGCGCCGCAGCATTCCTCTATGCCGACCGCGGCCCGCTCGCAGCACCCGACATCGAATGGCCCTCCTGGGCTGCCGACCGCCCCCGGCCAGGCATCGCTCATTTCCCAGCATCAGCCGGTCGCGACCGTCCTCGCCGACGACACGGACTTGCATGCGGCAGAGTGCACCTGTCGCAATCGCTTGGGGCTTCTCGAGGACTTGCTGTATGAAGGCCGAAAAGCCAAGGGAGCGCCTTAATGACGACCATGCAAGGACTTCAGCCGAGCGTTAATGCTCGGGCCGGAAAACTCGTCGAGGAATTGGTGGCCAGCGCGACCGCGCTCCGCTGCGCCGTCACGATCGGCGAGGCCGGCGAGCGCCGCATCGACCTCGGCGCGAGCGTCCACGGCGGGCTCGAGGCGGGCCGGCGCCTCGGCGAGATCTGCATGGGCGGACTCGGCACCGTATCCATCACGTCGGCCTCGGGCCTCGAGCGCTGGCCGCTCGGCGTCGTCGTCCACTCCACCAATCCCGTCATCGCCTGTCTTGGCGAGCCAGTACGCCGGCTGGACCATCCAGGAGCAGGAGACGCGGTTTCTTCGCCCTCGGCTCGGGTCCCGCGCGCGCGCTCTCGCGCGTCGAGGAGCTCTACAAGGAGCTCGGCTACGTCGATCATCACAACAAGGCGACCCTCGTCATCGAGGGCGACAAGGCGCCGCCGTCCTCCGTCGCGCGCAAGGTCGCGACGGCCTGCGGCGTGCAACCCTCCGATCTCACCATTCTCTACGCGCCGACGGGCAGCCTCGCCGGCACCGTGCAGATCGCGGCCCGCGTGCTCGAGGTCGCGCTCCACAAGGCGCATGCGCTGCACTTCCCGCTTCGAGCACATCGTCGACGGCTTCGGCGTCGCCCCGATCGCGCCGCCGATCCCGGATTTCGTCAAGGCCATGGGCCGCACCAACGACGCCATCATCTACGGCGGCCGCATTCAGCTCTTCGTGCGCGGCCCCGACGACGCGGCCAAGAAGCTCGCCGACGCAGCTCCCGTCGAGCACCTGCTCGATCTACGGCAAGCCGTTCGCCGAGATCTTTGCCGCCGTCGAACGGCGACTTCTACAAGATCGACCCCATGCTCTTCAGCCCCGCGCAGGTCACCGTCTCCAACCTCGACACGGGCTCGTCGTTCCATGCCGGCAAGCTCGCCCCCGAGATCGTCGACGCGAGCTTCCGGTAACGCTAGATCCCCTCTCCCCGCACTTGCGGGGAGAGGGTTAGGGTGAGGGGCAGAACTCGCCGCAACGCAAGCGGCTGCCCCTCACCCCGACCCTCTCCCCATTCGCTGCGCGAATAGGGAGAGGGAGAAGAGCCATGAACAAGCCTCTCAACACGACCGAACTGAAGGCGCCGCATCCACTGGCCCGCGCATCGTCCTCTTCGTCGAGGAAGGCGGCGGCGACTGGCATGCGCGCCGCCTCGCCCGCGCGCTCGAGGCACGCGGCGCGACCGTCGTCATCACGACGCTCAAGGACTGCGCCTTCGATACCTCGCTCGCAAGCGGCCTCGACATCCCGGGCTTCGACGGCGCGCTTACCCGACGGCGCGTTCGTGCGCTCGGTCTCGACGGGCACGCTCGAGCAGATCACCTTCCGCCTCGGCATTCTGCACGCGCTGCGCGAAAGCGGCGTGCGCGTCTGGAACGACGCCCGCGCCATCGAGCGCTGCGTCGACAAGTCGACGGCGACGTTCCTGTTTCAGAAGGCCGGCCTGCCGACGCCGCCGACCCGCGTGCTGGAAGGTCTTGCCGGCGCCGTCGCGCACGCCCGAAGCCGAGGCGCGCCCTCTTGTCGTGAAGCCGCTCTTCGGCAGCCAGGGCAACGGCATCAGCCGCGCGCGCACCGCCGACGAGCTGCCGCCGCCCGAGGCCGTCGGCGACGTCTATTACATGCAGCACTACCTGCGCGCTCCGGACGCGACCGCCTTCGAGGACTGGCGCGTCTTCGTCTCGAACGGCCGCCTCCTCGCCGCCATGACGCGCCGCGGCAAAACCTGGATCACCAACGTCCACCAGGGCGCCGAGCCGGAGCTCCATGACCCCGACGACGAGATGCGCCGTCTCGCCCTCGCCGCGGTCGCGGCCGTCGGCGCCGACTACGCGGGCGTCGATCTGATCCGCAACGCCGACGGCCAGCTGATGGTGCTCGAGATCAACTCGCAACCCGGCGTGGAAGGGCCTGCAGAGCGTCACCGACGTCGACATCGCCTCGCAGCTCGCCGAGGATTTCCTGGCCGCAATTGCGTCGGCACACGCGCGATGACGTTCCCTCTGCCGAGCGACGTGCTCAGCGCCGAGTTCATCGCCGCGTGCGAGGCCGAGCTACGCGCTCTGAAGCCGGGCAACGTCCACATTCATGCCGCCGGCCACGGCATGGAGACCCGGCACTTCGAGGACGCCGCCCGCGCCGCGGCGCCCTGGATCGCGAAGGGGGACCTCAAGGTCGGCGAGCGGATGCTCCGCGCCGTCGAGGCGAGCTTCGACGCCGCAGGCCTGCAACACCAATCTCGGCATCGTGCTGCTCTGCGCACCCCTTGCCGCGGCGGCGGGCGCGCCAGACGGCAGCACCGAGCTGCGCCACCGTCTCGCCGCCGTGCTCGCCGGCCTCGACCGCGAGGATGCGGCAAATGTGTTCAAGGCGATCGTCCGTGCCAATCCCGCCGGCTTGGGCAAGGCAGAAGAGCAGGATGTCTCCACCCCCCCGTCGGCGACGCTCCGCGAGGCCATGGCGCTCGCCGCCGGCCGCGACCGCATTGCACGCGCCTACGTCACCGACTACGAGGACATTTTCGAGTTCGGCCTGCCCGAGCTGTCATTGGCGCGCCGCCACGCCGACCGGGAAGATGAAGCAATTTCGACACTGCATATGGCTTATCTCGCCACATTTTCTGACAGCCACATCATCCGCAAGCACGGGCTCGAGGCCGCCCTCGAGGTGCAGCATGCTGCTCGCAACCGCGAAAGACTATGGCGCCCTGCAGCGAACCGCGACACCTTCGCCGGACTTCTCGAATTCGATCGAGAACTCAAAGCCAAAGGCCTAAATCCGGGCACAACCGCTGACTTTGTTGTAGGCACCCTTTATGCCGATCGGCTCATTAAGTGGGCCTAACCAAGTGCGGCGCGTAGCCTCTTGTCGAAAGCGCAATCCTAGCGCTATTAAGGGGCGGCGCTATCGGTGCCGCTATCTGGCCAACCGGTTCGGTGACGCATGCGTTGCCGTTCGCAGCAACTAGGATAGCTCAGGACGACGGCAGCCCACCCACCCCGGGCGAAGGCTAGGGGCGCGTTGGTTTTTGTGTTTACATGGTGAAGGAAGGGAACCCCTAATGGCCAAGATCAATCGCGTAATGGTCGGCGAGTCGCTCGTCGGCGACGGCAACGAAGTCGCCCATATCGACCTCCTTATCGGGCCGCGCGGCAGCGCCGCCGAGACCGCGTTCTGCAACGCGCTGACGAACAACAAGGACGGCTTCACGACGCTGCTCGCCGTTATCGCGCCGAACCTGCCGTGCAAGCCGAACACGATCCTCTACAACAAGGTCACCATCAAGGACGCCCGCCAGGCCGTCCAGATGTTCGGACCCGCCCAGTACGGCGTCGCCAAGGCCGTGCAGGACTCGGTCGCCGAAGGCATCATCCCCGCCAACGAGGCCGACGACGTCTACGTCTGCGTCGGCGTGTTCATTCACTGGGAAGCGGCTGACGACGCCAAGATCCAGGACTTCAACTACCGCGCCGTCAAGGAGAGCATCGCGCGCGCCGTCGCCGGCAAGCCGACGGCTGCCGAAGCGACCGCCCAGCGCAACTCGGTCGCGCATCCCTTCGGTGCGAAGACTTGAAGCGGACACCGTCCACAGCAGGATAATGCCCCTCCCATGAAGGGGGGTCTGCTGCAGCGATTGGGAAGACTACTCTCTGGCCGTTGGAACGGCTGACCGACGCGGGTGGTACTTTCATCGCCACTCGCAAAAGTGGACTGAAACTTTTACAAGCCGGCGATCTCCCTGAGGTCGCCGGCCTTTATTTTTCCATCGTGCAGCGCGGTGGCGACGAGCGCGCCGCAAGCGCCCGCCTCTCTGATCGCGCGAAGATCCGCGAGGTCACGCACGCCCCCCGCCGCATAGACGCGTCGCCCGCGTGCGCGCCGCACGATTTGAGAAACGCGGTCGACGTCGGGGCCGCCTCCGCAACCGACACGCGCCAGCGTCATGACGATGATCCGCTCCGGCCATGCGTCGTAGCGTTCGAGAACCTCTTTCGGGCCGAGAAATTCATCGTCCCTGAAGTCGAGCGAAAGCACACACGGGACACCGTTTCGCTGCCCCTCCTCGATGCTCGAAGCAGACGTCATCGACTCGGACCCGATCACCGGTGTCCGCGGCAGCGACTTGTCGGGCACCGCGGCTCCGTCATCGACCCAAAGATCGACGCCGCCGACGGCCGCCGCTACGCGCCGAACCACGGCGTTTTGACTGCCGTGCCCCTCGATGCCATCGAGATCGGCGACATAGATGGTCTTGAAGGGGAAAAGGGCGCAGTAGCCCTTCGCGACATCGACCGGATCGGCGCGCGCGGCCAAGGGCGTTGCCAGCGGCTGATAGGCCGAGCGGTTCCCTGCAACGGCGCGGACGGCAACGCCGCCGCGGATGTCGATAACCGGAATTATCTCCATGCCCTTCCCTCCCTCTCCCGGTGGTGTATCACACGCACTACCCGGCACCGCTTAGATAGGGACCCTCGCCCGGCAATGACCACCATCGCGGGACTGGATGTCGGCGGCGCGCATCTGAAGGTCGCAGTCGTCGACGGCGGGAAAACTCTCGCCGTGGACCAGATCGTCTGCCCGCTGTGGCAGGGGCTCGACAAGCTCGACGCTGCGCTCGCCGAGGCGCACCCGCTGATCGCCGGCGCCGCGCACTATGCCGTCACGATGACGGGTGAACTGTCCGACCTCTTTCCCGACCGCAAGACCGGCGTCGAGACGCTCGTGACGAGGCTCGAGCGCGAGCTCGGCCCCGCGACCCAGTTCTGGATGGGAGCGCGCGGCTTCGGCGACGCGACGGCGGCGCGGCTCCATCACGCCGACGTCGGCTCGACCAATTTCCTCGCCACCGCAGCTCTCGTCGGCGAGCGAGTGCCTGACGCGCTCCTGATCGACTTCGGATCGACGACGGCCGACATCATCCCTGTCCGCGGCGGCAAGCCGATCCCGCGCGGCGTGACCGACCCCGACCGCCTCGCGACCGGCGAGCTCGTCTACACCGGTCTCACGCGCACAGCCGTGATGGGCGTCGCGACGCGCGCATCCTTCAAGGGCAAACCGCAGACGCTCGCCCGCGAGTATCTCGCCACCATGGCCGACGTCCGCCGCATCCTCGGCACGCTGCCCGACGGCGTCGATCAGCACGCCACCGCCGACGGCCGCGGCAAATCCGTCGCCGAAAGCATCGCCCGTTTTGCCCGCATGTTCGGCCGCGACGCCGCCGACGGCACGCTCGAGGACTGGCGCGCCGCCGCGGCCGCCGTCCGCGAAGCGCAGCTCGTCTCCATCCTCGATGGCTGCCGCGACGTCCTCGCCGCGGCGGCATTGCCGGCCCAAGCCCCCGTCATAGCGGCCGGCATCGGGGCCGACGACGTTGCCGAGATCGCGCGCCGTCTGGATCGGAGCTGCAGGCCTTTCGGAGATATTGCGGACGCCGGCGAAAGCTGCCGTCTCGATGCGACCCGCGCCGCGCCGGCCGTCGCGGTGGCGCTCCTTCTTGCCTCTCATCTGTCGCCATAACGCGCAGCGGCAAGAAGACCTGAGCTCCACAGCAAAGGTTACGAGACCCTTAAGCGTATGCCTCCAATTGCTGCGACCGTCTGAAGCGGCCCGCAATCTCCCTCTGCTAGGATCATAGGCAATCAGACCAAAATCTCGGCTCCGCAGGGAGGGGCCCATGAAGACCGCTCTAACCATTGTCACCGCAACCGTCGTACCCGGCGGCTTTATCATCCTGGCAATCGGCTTCGCCGCTTATCTGCTTGCCCGCCGCCGCAAGGCGAACACCGTGGCCGCCGCCCTGGCCCGCAGCTAGAAGCCGCCGCCAATTCCTAATCTGTGCGTCAGCGAATGACGCCGCATGGCTCTTGACGGATTTTCGTCGTCTGCGGCCCTGTTGATAACTTTTTCAAGCTCGTTGCTGCAACCGGCGAGCCTATTCCATGCTCCCCGCCATAAGCTTTGCAACGCGGGGGCGCAACGCCGATGGGCATCAACAAACCGGTCGAGACCTCTGGGTCGCTCGAATCCACCCTCTTGTCGCACTACGAGCGTCTCGAGGCGTCCATCCGCGACGGGGAGCTGACCCCGGCGCAAGCGGACGTCCTGATGCAGCAGGACCGGTCGCTCGCTGAATGGCTGCGCCTGCGAGCCTCGGCGCGGCTTCGGAGCTAACGGCGCTACAGCCCGCTCATCGCACGAGCAGCGAATCGAGAAACGAGCGCAGCTCGCCGATCGCCGCCACCGGATCGAAGTCCTTGAGAATGACCGAGCGCACGAACACGCCGTCGAGATAGGTGGAGATGAAGGTCGACGTCGCGTCCACATCGACCTTGCGAAAATCGCCCCGCGCGACGCCCGCCGAGAGTGCCTCGCGCAGCACCTCGCGTTCATCCACGTAGAAGCGCCGGATTGCCCGGTCGATGCCGGCCTTCCTGTCCGCCGTGCTGGCGTAGTCGATCGAGACCTTGATCAACTTCAGGATCGTCGCGTACTCGCGGATATGGTTGTCGAGCCAGCCGGTGATGACCTCGCGCGGACTTTCGTGATCCTTGCGCGAAATGCGGAACTGATGAAACGCGCGCTCGACCGCGAGAGCGACCGCACTCCGGAACAGCTCCTCCTTGCTGCCGAAGTAGTAGTAGATGAGCGCCGTGTTGAGCCCCGTGGCCTCCGCGATGTCTTTCGTCGTCACGGTCGAGAAATTGCGCGCCGAGAAGAGCTCGAGCGCCGCCTCGCGGATTGCCAACTCGGCATCGACCGGATCGGCGCTTGCCTTGGGCCGCCCCACGCCGTTCGCCTTGGGACGCCGCGACGGCCTCGCCTTTGCTGGGAGGAGCCTTGTCGCCGGACTGCTCACGCGCGTCCCCTTCGTCGTCGCATTCTTGCTCGCCACGCTTGCCGCTCTCACATCTTCTGGTCCGAAGCGATTACTGCCACAGACGCCGGCGACAAGACAGCGACGCGCTATTTGCGCCCTGCCGCCCTGCTCATCACTTTGGTGGCAACATTGTTCGAAAACCCGGCAAGGCCACGCCGATTTTCTCTTCCCTCATAAATTAATTATCTAGTTAAATAAAGCCTTCCACGCCGCCGCACTTGGAACGGAGGGATCCGCCATGGATGCAGTCGCAGACGAGAAGACCAACGCTCTGGCAGATGATCTCGCCGTCAAGGGCGTCAAATTCATGCTCGCGAGCTACGTCGACATGCACGGCGTCTCGAAGGGCAAGGTCGTGCCCATCGCGCACTTGCGCGACATGCTCGGCGGCTCCGAGCTCTGCACCGGCGCCGCGCTCGACGGCGTGCCCCAGGACGTGAGCGACGAGGAGGTCGCGGCCTTCCCCGATCCCGCGTCCTGCACCGTGCTGCCCATGGAAGACGGATGTGGCCTGGTTCGCGAGCGACCTCTGGTGCAAGGGCGCGCCCTTCGAGCCCTGCAGCCGCAATATCCTGAAGCGCGTCCTGAAACAGGCGGCCGACATGGGGCTAGGCCTCAACCTCGGCATGGAGGCCGAGTTCTTCGTCTTGAAGGACGAGCCGTTCGGCGCCTTCAGCCCCATGTCCGACCGCAAGCATCTCGCCAAGCCGGCCTACGACGTCGCCCGCATGCTCGACAACATGGACTGGATGAGCGAGCTCGTCGGCGCCATGAACGGCCTCGGCTGGGACGTCTATTCCTTCGACCACGAGGACGGCATCGGCCAGTTCGAGATCGACTTCCGCTACGCCGACGCCCTCACGATGGCCGACCGCTACGTCTTTTTCCGCCTGATGGCGCACGAGATCGCGAGAAAGCACGGCGGCTTCGCCACCTTCATGCCGAAGCCCTACGCCGACCGCGCGGGCTCGGGCGCCCATTTCAATATGTCGATCTACGACAAGAAATCGGGCAAGAACCTCTTCGCCGACGCCGACGACCAGCGTGGTTGCGGTCTGTCCAAGCTTGGTTACCAGTTCCTGGCCGGCGTGCTGCCGCCACCTCCCCGCCATCTGCGCGCGTGGTCGCGCCGACCGTCAACAGCTACAAGCGCCTGATTCTGAAGGGCTCCATGTCGGGCTTCACCTGGGCCCCCGTCTGGGCGTGCTACGGCAACAACAACCGCACCAACACGCTGCGCATCCCCCTCGCCGGCGCCCGCGTCGAGCTGCGCGCCGCCGACAGCTCCTGCAATCCCTATCTCGGCGCGGCGATGGTGCTCGCGGCCGGTCTCGAGGGTATCGAGAAGAGCTCGATCCCGGCGAGCCGCATCTCGAGAACATGTACCTGAAAAGCGAAGCGGAGCTGAAAGAGCTCGGCATTTCACGTCTGCCGCGAACGCTCGGCGAAGCCGTCGAGGCCTTTGCCGACGATCCCTTGAGCGAGAAAGTTTTCGGATCGACGATGCGCGACACCTGGCTCGCCTATAAGCGCGACGAGTGGCTGAGCTACTTGAACCACGTCTCCGACTGGGAGCACGCGCGCTACTTGAAGTTCTTCTGAGGCGCTCAGGCCTTGGCGCGGCCGAGCCACGCCCGCCAGCCGCCGAACGCCGTGATGTCCTCGGCGCCGCGCACCGCGTGGGCTTCGCAGAGGAACCCTTTCACGGCGCTGCCGTCGGCGAGCTTGACCGTGCCGATGCCGAGCGGCGCCGGGATGAGACCGACGAACGAGCCGAACGCCGCAGCATCCATCTCCCACACCTCGACCTCGATGCCGCCCTTCCCTACCCCGTCGAACACGAGACCCGGCTTCGGCGGCACGGTTCCCGGGAGCGCATAGAAGCTGTAGCCGGCCGCCGTGCGCGTCGTCTCGACGAAGCGCGCGCGGCGCTCGACGAGCTGACCATTGAGCGGCTGTCCCGTGAGGTGTGCGCCGACCACGGCGACCCGATAAGTCTCCGGTCCCTGTGGCGGTGACAAGATACTGCCCTCCGCAAGCGGCATGCCGCTCGCGCCCATCGTCGCCCCCGGCAGCGCACGATGCAGCCTGTCGCCCAGCACCGCGAGCTTCGCGTCCTCGAAGGCGCGCGCGATCAGCGTGACCCCGAACGGCAGCCCGTCGGGGCGGAAGCCTGCCGGAACCGCGAGCGCCGACAGATCCATGAGGTTGACGAAATTGGTGTAGATACCGAGGTTCGAGTTGAGGCGCACCGGATCGGCCAGCACGTCCTCGATGCGGTAGATGGTCGGCGCCGTCGGCAGCAGCAGCACGTCCATCTTGGACCATTCGTCCTCGGCGGTGCGCGCGAGCTCGGCTAGCCTGTAGAACGCCTTGAACGCCGACACGGCGTCGATCTTGTCCGCCCCGCATATGATCCCGCGCACGACCTCGTGCATGGCGCCGGGATGGGAGCGCGCGAAGTCGTGGATCGCCGCGAGCCGCTCCGCGACCCAGGGCCCGGCGTAGAGAAGGCTCGCCGCCTCGCGGAACGGCGCGAAATCGATCGCGACCGGCTGCCCACCGAGGGATGCGAGACGCGTCGACGGCATCCTTGTACAACGCTGCCGCCGCCTCATCGCCGAAGAACTCGAGACCTCCGGCTGGCACGCCGAAGCGAAAGCGTTGAGGTAGAGCTGCGCCATCGATGCTGCGGGTCTGCGCGTCGCGAATAAGGATCTCCGCCATCATAGCCCGCCGCAACGCCGAGGATCGCCGACGCGTCGCCGACTGTCGAAGCAAATATCGACACGGCATCCTGCGTCCGGCAGGCGGGAACGACGCCTTTCGTGCTGATGAGCCCCTTGGTCGGCTTCAGGCCGACGAGATTGTTGAAGGCCGCCGGCACGCGCCCGGATCCGGCCGTGTCGGTGCCGAGCGCGAACGACACCAGCCCCGCCGCCACCGCGACCGCCGACCCCGAGCTCGACCCCCCCGAAATGTGCTGGTTGCTGAAGACGCTCGACGGAATGCCGAACGGCGACCGCGTGCCGACGAGCCCGGTCGCGAACTGGTCCATGTTGGTCTTGCCGATGACGATCGCGCCGGCGGCCTCGAGGCGCTCGACGACCGTCGCCGAGCGATCCGGCACATAGGCAAACTCCGGGCACGCGCACGTCGTCGGCAGGCCCGCGACGTCGATGTTGTCCTTGACCGCGAACGGAATGCCATAGAGCGGCCCGCGTCGCACCGAGCGCGCACGAAAGCGCGCCTCCTCCTCGCCGAGCAGCGTAATCCAGACCGGCCGCTCGCCGGCGGCAGCAATGCGCGCGTGAACCTCCCCGATCACGTCCTCCGGCGTCAGCCGGCCGCTATCGTACGCAGCCGTAAGCGATGCCAGATCGAGCGGGTAGGTCACTGCGCGGCCTCCACATCGGCTTCGGTGAGCACGATCAGCGTCTGCCCCAGCGCCACCGAGCGGCCTTCGGCACACCGCACCTCATGCACGATGCCATCCACGGACGCTAAGATCGACATTTCCATCTTCATCGATTCAACGACGACCAGCACATCGCCCGCGACCACGCGCGCGCCCTGCGTCACCGCGAGCTTCCAGACGCTCCCCGGCACGGGGCTCGCAACCTCGGTCGCGCCATCCGGAAGCGCCTCGTCGTACGTCTCGACGCCGGCACCGGATTCGACCGCCTCGCCCGTCTGGTCGATCGTCTGCCAGCGCGCCCGCTCGGCCTCGAAGGCCGCCTGCTGGCGGCTCTTGAAGGCGCGGATCGCGTCGGAATTCGCAGTGAGGAAGGCGCGATAGTCCTTGAGATTGAATGTCGCCGGCTCGATGTCGAGCGAGACCGTCCCGTCGAGGAAGCCTTCGCGGAAGGCGATCAGCTCCTCGCTCGACACGGGATAGAAGCGCACCTGATCGAAGAAGCGGAGCAGCCACGGCTTCCCGGCCTCGAACTCTTTCGTCGCATGATAGGTGTTCCACATCTGGCACGTGCGCCCGAAGAGCTGATATCCGCCAGGGCCCTCCATGCCGTAGACGCACATATAGGCGCCGCCGATGCCGACGCTGTTCTCCGCCGTCCACGTGCGCGCCGGGTTGTATTTCGTCGTCACCAGCCGATGCCGCGGATCGACAGGTGTCGCAACCGGCGCACCGAGGTAGACATCGCCGAGGCCGAGCACGAGATAGCTCGCCTCGAAGACGATGCGGCGCACCTCGTCGATGCTCTCGAGCCCGTTCATGCGCCGGATGAACTCGATATTGCTCGGGCACCACGGCGCGTCCGGGCGCACCGACTGCGCGTACTTGTCGATCGCCTGCTGCACCGTGACGTCGTTCCACGAGAGCGGCAGGCGCACGATACGGCTCGGCACGGTGATGTCGTCGATGCTGTCGAGCTCGGCATCGATGCCGCGCAGGAGCGCGACCAGATCCTCGAGCTTGAGCTTGGCGGGATCATAGTGGATCTGCAGCGAGCGCACGCCCGGCGTCAGATCGATGATGGCAGGATCGTCACGCGACTTGAGCGCCGCCATCAGCCCGTGCACGCGGATGCGCAGCTCGAGGTCGAGCACGATCGGCCCATATTCGACGAGCAGATAGGCGTCGCCTGCGCGCCGGTAGACGACGCGCGGCTTGCCGGGCTCCTCGGGAATCTCGCCCACAATGCAATGGTCCGGCCCGGCGCGAGCAGGCTTTTCCGTTGGAGGCTTTGCGACCGCATTGAGCGACGCAATCTCCGCCTCTTGCGCTGCGGCTGCCAAAGTTGCCTGCTCGGGCGCCCAGCGCTCGAAGCGGATTTTGTCGCCGGGCCTCAGCTGCCCGATCTTCCACAGCTCCGCCTGCACGATCGTCACCGGACACACGAAGCCGCCGAGCGACGGGCCGTCGGGACCGAGGATGATCGGCATGTCGCCGGTGAAGTCCACCGCGCCGATGGCATAGGCGTTGTCGTGGATATTCGACGGATGCAGGCCCGCCTCGCCGCCGTCGCTGCGCGCCCAATTCGGCTTGGGCCCGATGAGGCGCACGCCGGTCCGGCTCGAGTTGTAGTGCACCTCCCAGTCGGCAGCGAGGAAGGTCTCGATATCCTCTTCGGTGAAGAATTCCGGCGCGCCGTGCGGGCCATAGAGCACGCCGATCCGCCACGCGTTGGATAGCGGCGTAATGAGCGCATCCGGCACAGCCCGCAGCGCTGAGACTACCGCCTCTCCGATATGCAGAATGTCGCCGATAAGCAGCGGCCGGCCGCCGTGACCACCGAAGCGTCCGAGCGTGAAGGTCGACTTGGCACCGAGATAGTCGGGCACATCGATCCCGCCCCGCACGGCCAGATAGGTGCGCACACCTTGGCTCGCGATCGTGCCGAGCTTGAGCGTCTGGCCCGCCTCGACGTTGACCGCCCGGCCGTGGGCAATCTCGCTGCCATCGAGATGCGCCGGCATCGCCGCGCCCATGAGGCAGATGACGGCCGCGGAGTTGAACGTGAGCGATGGCCCCGAGAGCGTCATCTCGAGGCCCGCCGCGCCGTCCGGATTGCCGACCGCGCGGTTCGCGAGCCTGAACGACCGACTGTCCATGGGACCCGACGGCGGCACGCCCACGTCCCAGTACCCGAGCCGCCCCGGATAGTCCTGCACGGTAGTGACCGTCCCGGGCGCCAACACTTCGATCGTCTTCGGCCGGTAGGGGAAGGTCGCGAGCGTCCGCGTCAGCATCTCCCCCTTGGCAAACACCTCGGACGACGCGAGATCGCGCAAGTAGAGGAGATTTGTCTCGAGCCCGCCGATCTCCGTCGCCGCGAGCGCCTGCTCGAGCCGCGACAGCGCTTCCCCCCGCGTCGTGCCTTTGGTGATGATCTTGGCGAGCATCGGATCGTAGAACGGGGACACTTCCGTTCCGCTCGCCACCCACGTCTCGACACGTGCCTCCTCGGGCCAGGCGACATGCGTGAGCAGCCCCGAGCTCGGACGGAAGTCGCGGCCCGGATCCTCGGCATAGAGGCGCACCTGGATCGACGCACCTTCTGGCCGGATCTCTGACTGCTCGGGGAGCGGAAGCTCGCCCGCGGCTTGGCGCACCATCCACTCCACGAGATCGAGGCCCGTCACCTCCTCGGTGACCCCGTGCTCGACCTGAAGCCGCGTATTCACCTCGAGAAAATAGAACTCGCCCGTGTCGCTGTCGTAGAGAAATTCGACCGTGCCTGCGCTCTCGTAGCCGACGGACTGGCCGAGCCGCACGGCGGTCGCCCACAGCTCGGCGCGCATCTTGTCCGAAAGGCCCGGCGCCGGTGTCTCCTCGATCACCTTCTGATTGCGCCGCTGGGCCGAGCAGTCGCGCTCGCCGAGCGCGATGACACGGCCGCGGCCGTCGCCGAAGATCTGCACCTCGATATGGCGCCCGCGCGCGACATATTTTTCGAGAAAGATTCCGCCGTCCTTGAAGTTGTTGCGCGCCAGCCGCTCGACGCGCTCGAACGTCGGAGCGAGCTCGGCCTCGGAGCCGACGAGCTGCAGCCCGATCCCGCCGCCGCCCGCCGTGCTCTTCAGCATCACCGGAAAGCCGATGCGCGCTGCCTCGCGGCGCGCGTGCGCGATGTCGGAAACGAGCTCCGAGCCCGGCGCGAGCGGCACGCCCGCCTTGAACGCCAGCTCGCGCGCCTTGTGCTTGAGCCCGAACGCCCGCATCTGCTCGGCTCGCGGACCGATGAAGCGGACGCCGGCTTTCTCGCAGGCATCGGCAAAGTCCGGATTCTCGGACAGAAAGCCATACCCCGGGTGAATGGCCTCGGCGCCCGTCTTGCACGCCGCCTCGAGGATGGCATCCACCTTGAGGTAGCTCTGCGCCGCGGGCGCCGGACCTATCGCCACCGCCTCGCCAGCCCGCGCAACATGCGCCGCGTGACGATCCGCCTCCGAATAGACCGCGACGCTCTTGACCCCCATACGGTCCAGCGTGCGGATGATGCGCGTCGCGATGGCGCCGCGATTGGCGATGAGGACCTTGGAGAACATGCCCCTCAGGTCCCCTTGTTCCAGATCAGAACCTCGAGCGGCGTCGGGTTGTAGGCGTTGCAGGGATTGTTGAGCTGCGGGCAGTTCGAGATCAGCACGATGACGTTCATCAGCGCTTCCATCTCGACGTATTTTCCGGGCCCCGACACCCCGTCCGCGAATGTGAGGCCCCCGTCCGGCGTGATCGGCACGTTCATGAAAAAGTTGATGTTGTGGGCGATGTCGCGCTTCGTGAGGCCAAGCTGCTCGTTCTCCGCGATCGCCAGGAGATAAGTGTCCCGGCAGGAATGCATGCTCTTCTTCTCGAGCGCGTAGCGCACCGTGTTGGCCTCCGCGGCGCACGCACCGCCGAGCGTGTCGTGGCGTCCCACCGTGTCGGCCGTGATTTTGAGCATCGGCCGGCAGAGATCGGAGCGGATCGTCGTTCCCACGCTGAGGTAGACGTTCCCCTGCTCGCGGATGGTATCCATCGCGGAATAGCGCTCGTGCGGATCATCGGCGTTGAAAAAGAGCGTGTCGGCGGCCTGGTTTCCCTCGACGTCGACGATCCGCACCGTCTCGCCCTGCTTGACGACGTGGAGGAAATATTCGCCGGCCGGAACGACCTTGCGGAAGCTCGCCCGCGCGGGATCGAGATGGCTCTCCTTGAGCATCGCAAATCCCTCCTCAATGCTCGCAGCCGATGTGGAAGAGACGGTTGTTCTCGAACCCGCGCCCATTCTCCGGCGCCGAGTTGAGGCAGGCGTCGCCGGCGGAAACCGGCTCTGCCACCCCGATCTCGTAGGTCACCGGCTTCCTCGGGTAGGTCGGCGACGGATCGAGCGGATGCGGGCAGGTGTGAAAGAGCACGAGCGTGTCCATCTCGAAGCGGAGCACGACGGCGGCGCCCGCTCGTGCCGCGCTCGCATCGAAGAGCATGCCCCCGTCGTCGGCCGTGCTGACCTTGCTGAACCAGTTGACGTTGGCCGCGAGATCCCGCCGCCCGAGGCCATACTTGCCGCCTTCGACCAGGAAGCTGTCGTGGCCGTTCTGCTGCCAGTCGTTGCGATACGCCTGGAAGCTCGCCCCGCCCCAGCGCGTCGTGACCATCGCCTTTGTCGTGTTGCCGCACACCGTGTCGTGCCAGCCGCTCGTGTCCTCGATGATCGAGCAGAAGATGCGCCCCATATCCGAATAGAGGCAGTGCCCCTTGGTGAGCTTGAACGTGTGCTGGCACTTCAAGGTGTCGGGCACGTTGTAGCGCTCGAGCAGGTTCGCCGGGTTGTAGAAGAGCATGCCGACATTGGCGCCGCCCTCGACGTCGACAAGCTTGAGCGTCGTCCCGCGCCGCATCGTGAGCGACCAATGCTTCCCGCCGGGAAGCGTATCCTTGTAGGAGAATTCAGGCATGCGATCTCCTTTCTCGGCACCATTCATGCGGCGGCCCCGAGCGGCGCAATCAGCGTATCCGCCTCGCCGTCGAGCCATTTGACGCTCTCGGGATCGGCCGGCGTTGCAAGCGGGAATTGGACTGCGCTCTCGAGACTATCGATACGCCACAGTCGCGACACGATGCCGGGCTCGCCCTTCACCCGCTCGACGAGCACATCCGGGTCCTGCGACCGCTCGAAACAGGACGAGATCTCGAGCCTGCGCCCCTCGCGCCAGGGATCGGTCGAGGCGGCGATGTGAAAGCCGTGGCCGTGATCGGTTGCGTAATCGACCGTGCACTCGAGAACCTGTCGCGCAGCCGCGAGCGGATCTTTGCTGGTTTTGACGAATTTTTGTGCCGGCACCCCATCCGGCAGCGGCGTGCGCCGACCGAGAACGAGCACCGCGTGCTGGCCGGCAAACACAAACCCGCCGTTGCGAGCCCGCGTCGTCCCCGTATCGTCGATCTCGGCAATCAGCTTAAGAGCTCCCATCAGGCCGGCGGCCGAAAGCATGTAGCGCCAATCCTCGACATAGATTCCGGACGGCGCGAACTCGATCATGCAATCGCCCGTGCGGCGCAGGATGCCGGGCTCGGGATACTTGTTGTAGGGCTGCAGGCCGATCCAGTTGTCCCACGACATCACGCCGTCGGCCCACGCCGTCTCGGCGACGCCGCCCTCGACGCTGGCGAGAATTTCCAGCGTAGCGCGGTCCATGTCCTCGAGGCGGTCGCTGGCGGTGATTTTCGGCCGGCCCGGGTGAATGCGGATGTCGCCGGTCGCGCGATGCGATTGCACCCAGACGACGAATGTGCGCGCATCCTCGAGGCCGGTCGCAAAGGTGATCGAGCGGCGCTTGAAGGCGCCGTGCACCCACGTGGGAACACTTGCGGGCACTTTCGGCCCGACGGCCTCGGCGATGTCCTGAAGCGTCATTGGCACGGCACGTCCGCCCGCGAGTTGAGCGTTGATTCCAAACCCATTTTAGCTCGCCTTCCGATTGAGCGCTTCCTGCCCGAAGCTCGAGAGATCGAGTGAGCTCTCGGGAAGCTTGAGTGTGCCGGCCTCTATCCGCTTCTTGAGATAGGAGAACGTCTGCGCCGTCTGCGCGAACAGGTGATCCCCCGACACGAGCGGCTTGAATTTCGCCGGCTTTTCGGCCGTTACGAACTGCGGCAGCGGCGAAACGATGGTGTGATAGTCGCAGGTCGCGAAGTACGGGAACGAGTAGCGCTCCTCTTTGACCTTGCGCACGCGATGCGACGTTGCGACGAACGTCCCGTTCGACCAGGCTTCGAGCATGTCGCCGATGTTGATGACGAATGCGCCTTCGATCGGCGGCGCATCGATCCACGCGCCCTCCCCGTTCATCACCTCGAGACCCGGCGCCGTCGGCAGCAGGATCGTGAAGCATTCGTAGTCGGTATGTGCGCCGATGCCAGGTTCATCCGCTGGCGCGTCCGCGGCGTAGGGATAGTGAATGAGCCTGAGCTGGCTTGGCGGCATCGAGAGGTATTTATCGAACCAGGTCTCCGGAAGGTCGAGGGCCAGCGCGAAGCCACTGAAGAGACGCCGCGCCAGGTCTGAGACCGCGCCATAATAGGCAGCGACGTGCTCCTTGAACGCGGGGTCGTCCGGCCACTGCACAGGACCGAGAAACGGGCTCTTGCCCGCCAGCACATCCGGGTCATCCGCCGGCACGTCGATCGGGACGTCGAAGGCTTCCTTGCGATCCGGCTTCTGCCCGTAGAAGACCTCCTCGCCCGGCGGCACATAACCCGAATGGTTGCATGAGTTCCCGATGTACCAGGTGATCTTCTTTTCGGGCGGCAGCGCGAAGAACGATTTCGCGACCTCGATCAGCGGCCCGCGCAGCTCCGGCCCGATCGGATGGCCGGCGACGTAGAAGAAGCCCGAGTCGCGCGAGGCGGTTCCAATCTCGGCGGCCACGGCTTGACGGTCCGCGAGACTGTCGGAGTAGAGGCGGCCGACATCGATGATCGGCAGGCTTTTGAAGGCAGAAGGCATACATGGTCTCCAGAGAATGGGGTTGAAAGCGCCCCGTCTACGCGATGCGCCGCTTGCGCTTCTCTTCGGGGAAAGGATGCAGCGGCGGAATGAGCGCTGCAATGAGCTGCAGATTGCCGGAGACAACTCCGCGCCGCGTGATCATGACGTCGGCGATCTCTTGCAGCATGTGCGCCGGGCCCTGAACGAGGATGACCTCCATCGTCTGATTGTGCATGAGGTGCACGTGGAGCGAGCTGATCACCTCGTCGATATGGCGCGCCTGCAGGTCCGCGAGCGTCTTTTGCAGTCCCGGCACCGCGTTGTTGTAGAGGAGCGTTACGATCCCGACCATGACATCCTCGCCGCGCTCGCGCTTGTGCTCGACGAGCGACTTGTGAAGCATGTCGTTGATCGCCTGCGAGCGGCTGGCGAAACCGCGATCGCCGACCATGGCATCGAGCTCAGTCAGAAGCTCCTCCGGCAGCGAGATGCTGATGCGGCTGACCGGCCGGCCTTGGATCGTATCCTCGGAAAACATTGGTTGGCCTTTTCTTGTTTCAGAAGAGATGGCTGTAGCGTTCGACCTCCCACGGGCTGATGGCCAGGTGATACGCTTCCCATTCGTTGGTCTTGTAGAGAATGAACTCGTCGCGCAGCTCGCGTCCGAGCGTCGCCTCGACCAAGGGATCGCCGGCGAACGCCGCCACGGCTTCGCTGAGCGTCTGCGGCAGGAAATCGATGCCGCGTGCGCGCCGCTCTGCTTCCGTCATGGCGTAGAGGTTGTCCTCGTTCGGCTGGCCCGGATCGATCTTGTTGCGCACGCCGTCGAGTCCCGCCGCGAGCGCGAGCGCCGCCGCGAGGTAGGGATTGCAGGCGCCGTCCGCATTGCGCGATTCACAGCGCCCCCCGCCCGCCGGCACCCGCACCGAGTTCGTGCGGTTGTTCGAGCCGTAGGAGTTGAACACCGGCGCCCACGAGAAGAAGGCCATGCCGCCCTGCCGCACGAGGCGCTTGTAGCTGTTGACCGTCGGCGCGAACGCCGCGCACAGCGCCCGCCCGTGCTTCAGAATTCCGCCGATGAAATGGTAGCCCGTCTCCGTGAGACCGAGACCGCGCGGATCCTGTGCTGGATCGATCGCGAACGCGTTCTTCTTCGTCGCGAGATCGTAGAGCGACATGTTGAAGTGCGCGCCCGTACCCGTCCGGTTTGCGAACGGCTTCGGCATCATCGTCGCGACGAGCCCCTGCTCGCGCGCGTAATGCTTGGCCATGAAACGGAAGAACGTCACCCGGTCGCACGTCGTCAGCGCATCGGAATAGGCGAAATCGAATTCGTACTGGCCGTTCGCGTCCTCGTGATCGAACGAGTAGAGGTCCCAGCCGAGACCGTTGATCGCCGACGCCATCTTGTCGAGCCACGTGAAATTGTCGATGAACCCCGCGAGGTCGTAGCAGGGCTTGATGAGCTTGTCGTTCGGATTGGGAATCGAGAGCGAGCCGTCGGCATTCTGCTTCAGCACAAAGACTTCACACTCGACGCCGAGATTGAAGCCGAAGCCGAGTGCTGCCGCGTCCTCCAGCACCTTTTTCAGCACCACGCGCGTATTGAGCGGATAGGGCTTCCCCTGGAAGGCATTGTCCGCAGGCATCCAGGCGATCTTCGGCTCCCACGGCAGCTGGATGACGTGATTGAGATCGGGAACCGACGTGATCTCGTCGTCGTGGGGTGCCTGCCCCAGACCGTCGAGCGCATAGCCCGTGTAGCGCTCCGAGCCCTCCGCCATGTGGCCCAAGTGCTCGATCGGCACCACCTTGCCCTTGGGCACGCCATGAATGTCGACATAGGCGCCGATGCAATACCTGACACCCTGCTCCTTCAAGCGGGCCTTGAGAACCTCGACCTGTTCCGATTGGCTCATGGCTAAAATGCTCATCTCCGATGGGTTTCAGTTCTTGATCTGCGAAAAATACGAATGGCCGAGCGGCGGCTCCTCGCGCAGGCCCCGCTCGACGAGCGCTGAGAGGTCCTCGACCATCCATTGGAAAAGCTCGTTGCCCTTTTCCGCGCTGCCCCGGCTCGGCGCTCCGGTGACGCCATTGATGCTGGTGCGGTTGACGGGGTGGGCAAAGATAAGCCCGTCAGTGCGGTCGGGATCGTCGGCACTGGCCACGAGCTCTGGACGCACGATCTCCGGCGCCACCGCGAGCATGAGCGAGGTCTCGGCGGCATTCGCGTGCCAGTCGTCGCCGTCGGCGAAATGCGCCTCCCGCACCCGCTGGCTGATGGCCGCCGAGTTGAGGACCGCGATCATCATGTCGTCGTGCTCGGCGCGCAGCATCTCGAGCGCACAACGCAGCGGCGCGGCATTGGTGACGTGCGTATTGACGATAAACAGCCGGCGCACGCCGCTGTGGTAGGCCCAGTCGCCGATCTCCTTGACGACATGGATCAGCGTCACCGGCTCAAGCGCGATCGTGCCGGGCCAACGGCGGCTGTGCCCGAGCGAGCAGCCATAGGGCAGCGTCGGCAGCATCGGCACGCCGGTTTGCCGCGCAACCGCCGTGCATAGGCGCTCGGCGAGCACGGCATCCATGCCCGTTCCCAGATGCGGCCCATGCTGCTCGGTCGCGCCGACAGGCAGGATCGCCGAATGCCGCGCGGCATCGAGATCGGCGGGTAGCTCCGGCCATGTGCGTTGCGACCATAGCATCGCCGCCCGCTCCTTATTCGACGTTGTCCGTGACGTCCGTCAGACGCGCGAGCGCGGGATAGAGATCCACGTCCTCATCGCCCTCGGCCTCGTCGTGCTTCGGCCGCGCCTGATGAATGAGCTCCTCGAGCCGCTCCCTCGTGGCGATGAAGGCGTCCGAGGTACACTGGTCGAGCCTGCGCGGGCGGGGCACGGGCACCTCGATCAGCTCCAGCACCTCTCCCGGATGCGGCTTGAGAACGAGGATCCTATCGGCGAGGAAGATCGCCTCGTCGAGATCATGCGTGATGAAGACGATGGTGATGTCGATCTTGCGCCAGATCTCGAGCAGGTGCGCCTGCATGCGCGCGCGCGTCTGCGCGTCGAGCGCCCCGAACGGCTCGTCCATGAGCAGGATGCGCGGCTGATTTGCGAGCGCACGGACGATTGCGACGCGCTGCTTCATGCCGCCCGAGAGCTGATGCGGATAGGCGTCGGCGAACTTCTCGAGCCCCACGAGATCGAGCCATTGCCGCGCCTGCGCCTCGGCGTCCGTCGTGCCGTCGTTGTTGACCTCGAGCCCGAACATCACGTTCTTCTTCACCGTGAGCCACGGGAAGAGCGTGTAGCCCTGAAACACCATGCCGCGGTCGCGCCCGGGACCGGTGACGGGCTTGCCCTCGAGCAGCACGTCTCCCGTGGTCTGCTCGTCGAGCCCCGCGAGAATGCGAATGAGGGTCGACTTGCCGCAGCCCGAGGGCCCGACCACGCACAGGAACTCGCGCCGGTGCGTCGCAAAGCTCACGTCGCGCAGCGCCACCGTCTCGCGGTTGCGGGCCGTGTACACCTTGCCCAGGTTGCGCACGGTCAGAATGACGTCGCGCGCTTTGAGCCGGTCGAAGCGCTCGCGCACGGCCTGCGACTGATCGAGGTAGGACGGTCTCTGCACCCTGCTGTCCATCGAGGCTAGCTCTCGGCCTCCGTTCGATCCCAGGGAAATAACCGCTTGCCCAGCAATGCCAGCAGCATGTCCGTTCCCAGGCCAAGAAGTCCGATCATGAAGATGGCCGCGTAGACATTGGCGAAATGCTGGTATCGCGCCTGCTGCGTGATGAACCACGTGATGCCGGTCGAGGTGCCGATCAGCTCGGCGACGATCAGGTAGGTCCACGCCCAGCCGAGCAAGATCCGCTGATCACGGTAGAGGTTCGGCAGCACGCCCGGGATGACGACGCGCGGCAGCATCTGGCGCCGCTTCGTGCCGAGCGTCAGCGCCGCCTCGACGAGCGCGAAATCGAGCTGCCGCGTCGTATTGGCGATGATCAGGATTTGCTGGAACAGCGTGCCGATGACGATGATGGCGATCTTGGGCCCGTCGTAGATGCCGAGGATCGCCACCGCGAGCGCCCCGAACGCGGGCGCCGGCAGATAGCGGAAGAATTCGGTGAACGGCTCCGTCATCCGCGCAACGGCGGGATAGGCGCCGGACAATATGCCGAGCGGCACGCCGATCAGCGACGAGATCAAAAAGCCCCAGAAGATGACCTGGATGCTGTGCCACAAGCTCTCGTGCAGCCACACGCCGTCGCGCGTCTCGGGCGCCGCCGTGAACGAGGTGTAGAACGCTACCGCGACCTCGTGCGGCGCCGGAAGGTAGACGGGATTGGCCGGATACCCTACGGGAACCGCCGCCCCGCTCGCTTCTGCGGTTTGCACCTCTCTCGCGAATACCTCGCGGTCGACGCGCATCCCCGGCTTCAGGTAGCCGACGCTTCCGGGATTTGTGACGATCACAAGCGGGTGCCAGATCCATGGCACGTAGCTGACGAGGCCCCAGATCGTGAGCGGCACGACGAAGGAAAGTATGCCGATCATCGATCTGGACACCGGTGACAAAGGCGCCCTGACTTGAAACCATTTGGTCCGTCTCATGGGCACCTCGGCGCGTTGGCCGCGTCAACGTGCAAGGACGCTACTTGGGTGCCAGCTCGTTTGTGAGCGACGGGTCGTTATAGGAGTCGACGTCCTGCTTTTCCTTGTAGACCTCGTATTTGACGTTGAAGGCATCGGCGATGGCGGACGACCCATAGACCGACTTGAAGCCCTCGGCTTTCACGAAGGCCTTCTTGCCCTCCGTGAGGTCCAAGAGCTTGGTGCCCTTCACCAGCGGTTTGTATTCCTCGGGCTTGAGGCCCACCTTGGCCCCCATGATCTTCACCGCGTCATCGGCAGTCTTCGGATCGTTGATGTAGGTGACGACACGCTGCCAGAGCTTGACCAGCTTGGCCCAGTCCGCCCGGCGGCTGGCGAGGCTCGCCGGACTGACGGCCAGGACGTCGTAGATGAGGCCCGGCTCGTCAGCCGACGTGTAGATCGGTGCCGCGCCGGCGACGGCCTTCATGGCCTGTCCCGAGCTCGGCTGCCAGGCGGCGATGGCATCGACGTCGCCAGAGGCCAGCACCTGCGGAGTTTCGTTGGTTTTCGTGTTGACGAGCGTCACGTCGGATTCCTTCATCCCGGCCTTCTCGAGACCGTTGAGCAGCAGAAGGTGGTCGACGAAGCCAACCTCGACGCCGATCTTCTTGCCCTTGAGTTCCTTGAGCGATTTGATCCCGGGCTTGGCGACGACCATGTCGTTGCCGTCCGAGTAATCGGTCAGCAGGATCGTCGTGCTCTTGGCGCCGCTGCTACCGATGACCAGTGCGTCACCATTGGTGACGAAGACGCCGTCGAGCTTGCCGGCACTGTAGGCATCCATCGAGGGTACGTAGTCGAACCACTCGAACTCGACGTCGACGCCGTCCTCCTTGAGCCACCCCTTCTCGATGGCGACCTGCCATGCGAGCCAGCCCGGCCAGTCGCTGTAGCCCACCTTGAGCGCAGCTGCCCATGCGGCAGGCGCCGAGCCGAGTGCAAGTGTGATGGCAAGTCCAAGCGTTGCCCCAAGGCTAGCTTTGCGCCCCATTTTCATCCTCCTTCGCAGAAGCCAGTATTACGAAACGCGCAGTTCGTAATATTCAAAGGCAAGCGGCGTGCCAGCTTCCGAAAGGCCGATTTTCCGGGATTTGAAGAGACGCGCCCACCCGGACGGGGCTGTGTACTGCCCAATCGGCAATCTCGAACACGACGAAGCGAGCAAGAAATGAGCAACCGGCGGGAGAGAGCGCCACGGAGGCCGCTGGCGCTGCTCGAGCCCTTGATCTGGATGGCGATCCTCGCTCCCCTTGAATCATGCCACCTCGCAGCCCGTTCAATTGCAGAGCTTGGCAGCTTGCGGGGCCTCAGGTCGTTGATTGCCCGCGAGTTTCTTCCGCTCCTCGCGCCGCCGCACTGCGGCCACCCTACGCGGGCATACAGGTTGCCTGGCATGAGGCGACTTGGCTGTCTCGCCTCCGCAGGATTTGCCCAGAGGCTGCCGCATTCTCGCGCGACGGGTCTCTTACTTCCGAGAGGGCGTTCGAAGTTCCTTTGGGGGGAATTCAAACTCATGCCCAAGCTTGGTCTTTTTGCGCGCCGGCTGCCGACGGCCGCTGCCCTGCTCTGCTCGTCGCTCGTTCTTCTGCCGGCAACGGCCAACGCCCAGGATCTTCTCTCGTTTCTCTGGGGCGGAGGATCGCGCGAGGTGGTGAGCTTCCATCCAAGCTATGCGCCGCGCCAGATCATCGTCTCCTTCGGCGACCGCAGGCTCTACTGGATTACAGGAAGGGCGAGGCGATCAGCTACCCGATCGCAATCCCGCGCGAGCAGGACCGCTGGGCAGGCGTGACGTCCGTATCCCACAAAGCGGTGAACCCGGCCTGGACGCCGACCCCCACGATGATACGCGAGAACCCAAACCTGCCGCGTTGGGTCCCGGGCGGCCATCCCATGAACCCGCTCGGCGTGCGCGCGCTCTATCTCGGCGCCTCGTCCTATCGCATCCACGGCACCGACGCGCCGTGGACGATCGGCACCGCAGCGTCGAAGGGCTGCATCCGCATGTACAATGAGGATGTCCTCGACCTTTACCCGCGCGTGCCGACCGGCACCAAGGTGACCGTCACCTGGAAGCAGTTCTCGTAATCTTCGAGCGCCGGGGCACGCTGATCCTCGTGCCGGGGTGACCATCGCCTCCAAATCTGGCAGTCTCGGACGCGATATGCGAATTCTGATTGCCGGCTGGCAGGGACAGATAGCGCGCGCGTTCGTCGAGGCGGCGCCGCGCTCGCCCGACATTACGGCCTGCGCCGTCGGCCGCCCCGCGCTCGACATCTGCGAGCCGCGCACGATCGAGCGCGCGCTCTCCGACGCCGGCCCCGACATCGTCATCAATGCCGCCGCCTATACCGCCGTCGACAAGGCCGAGACCGAGCCCGAGCGCGCCTTCGCGCTGAACCGTGACGGCGCGCGCCTTCTCGCGCTCGCTGCGGCGCGCCGCGGCGTGCCCATCATCCACATCTCGACCGATCACGTTTTCGACGGGCGCAAGATGGCGCCCTATGTCGAGACCGATGCCCCCGCGCCGCAGAGCGTCTACGGCCGCTCGAAGCTCGAAGGCGAGGCCGCCGTCCGAGAGGCAAACCCCATGCACATCATCTTGCGGACCGCGTGGGTCTACAGCGCCATGGGACGCAATTTCGTCAAGACGATCCTCGATCAGGCGCAATCGCGCGCGCGCCTCCGCGTCGTCGACGATCAGCGCGGCAACCCGACCTATGCCCCGCACCTGGTGGACGCCATCATCGCCATCGCGCTCCAGATGAAGGGCCGGGACGTCGCTGATCACCGCTGGGGCATCTATCATGCCGCAGGCTCGGGCGGCGCAACGTGGTGGGAGCTCGCCAGCGAGGTCATGCGCAAATCCGCCGAGCTCGAGGGCCCGTCCGTCGCCGTCGACGCCATCACGACCGCGGATTATCCGCGTCGCTTCTCGCCCGCCCCATGAATTCGGAGCTCGACTGCACCAAGCTCGAGCAGGCCTTCGGGCTGAGGCTTCCCCCATGGCAGGACGGCGTCGCCGCGTGCGTCGGGCGGCTGCTGGCGCCGCAGGAGACCTGACTCTGATTCGAGCGGTTCTTGCGCCGCTCAGTGCAGCAGACCCGTGCCGCCGTAGCGTTTCGGCGCCATCTCGGCGGCAGCAGCCACCGCACGGCTCCGTCCCGAAAGCAGGATTTGGCCGAGAGCATCGAACGCGCCGCCGAGATCGGCGAGAGAGACGAGAGCCGAGCGCGCCATGCGGTAGTCGACGTCCTTCGCGGGATCGCGCAATCCCCAGTGCGCAAGCTCGATCCGCAGCAGCGCCGTGAGATCCGCCGCGAGAAGACGCGCAAACCGCTGGCCCGCCGCCGCGCGAAGCGGCCAGCCGACGGCCCCTTGGCCACCGGTGGACACCACCGCCCGCGACGACGACTGACGCCTGACGGCGCCTGGCCGGGCCTGCTCGACGGCCGCGGCGAACTCCCTGAGAAGGCTTTCGATGACGGCCGCGAGGCTCGTCGATCCATGCCCGAGGTCGTCCAGAAGCTTCGCCGAGCGCGCCTCCCAATCCTTGAGCTGATTGGCCGCTTCGGTCTTGAGCTCCGCCGCCGCAAGATGATGGAAGGTCAATCGTGCCAGGCGGCGTATGATCTTCTCCGCCTTGTGCGCACGACGTTCGGTTATCTCGTCGGCCAACGCCTCGACATGTGCGATGAGCGCCTCGGCACCGCCGTCGCGCGCGTAGCTGCCGCCGGGCGCGCCATGCTGAGACGCATCGGCCGCCGAGACGAGCAGAATATCGCGGAACATCGGCGCCGTGATCGCCCGCAATCTTTGCTCGATTTTCGTTATGTCTACGGCGTCCTGCAGAGCGTCCTTGTGGGTCGCGACAAGCAAGCCGTTGCGCCAGCACCGCGGCGGCAGCGCCGACCAGACCGCGCGCTCGCTCTCCGTCCACGCACGCGTGCCGACCGTGCACCAGATGAGGATCTCGCCGTCCTTGGCGATCTCGGCCGCGTCGCCCAGGCTCGGCGTATCCAGAATCTGAAAATTGAGGAGCCGGTCACTCGGCAGCCCGATCTCGACCGCCCTCAGCTCGAGGCCGCTCGGCAACGCGTCGGGGCCGTAGTCGGTCAGGCGATGGCGGCCGTTCTGCGTGATGGCAAAGACCGATAGCGCTTCTGCGTACCTGATCAGCACCGGCACCTGCGTGTTCGCAACGACGCTCGTCGGCAGGAGGCCGGCCCCGAGCAGTAGGTCGGCGACGGAGGTTTTGCCGGAGTTGACCTCGCCGAGAATGGCGACACGCGGCGCGCGTGCCAGTACTCGTTCCATCCGCTCGAGGCCGGCGATGCAGTACCTTACGGCCTTGTCGGGG
>CAVQUQ010000003.1:0-298810 GCA_963716835.1 uncultured Alphaproteobacteria bacterium
CTGACAGCGATTTCAGCATCTTTGGGGATCCGAAGCGCTGCTCCGGATCCCCTCAGAATTTACGCTGTTAGCGGCAATCCCAGACGCCGTGCAGCGACAGCGACTTCGATACGCAGACGTCGGCCGGAGAGGCCTGCGACGACGTGACCCCCGCTACGATAGCTAGGGCCATGAGGGAAATTCCGACTAGTGCTTTCATTTTCGACTCCTTGTCTATGATGCTTCTGCAAACTTTCGCCAAGGATGTCTCCTGCCCATCGTCCCACTTTTGCCGACGCGTTGAATCCCTGCGGGTGCAACAGATCCAATGACGCCAGCAGCGGCTCTTGGCCCTGAAGCGTATGCTCGCGTCTCGCGACAGGAGCGCCATGCACAGGGCATCGCTCACTTCTCAGACAGCGAGTGAAAGCGCCACTATACAGAGGGATAACGCGCACCATGAAGATGCGGACAGACGGCCAAATCACTTGCATTTTGCGCTTTTTGAGCGGTCGTCAAAAGTCTCATTTCAAAAAACCGTAATTGTCGCGTCTCGAGACTGCATGCCAGGCTTGCCTAAAGCGAAGACCTTCAGCCACGCATTTTGCTGCGCGTTTCCCGAACGGAGAAGACGGATGCATAATTCCAAGGCGCGCGCCCTACATAGTGAAACCGCGTACGCGCGCCGCCTCTATGGCGAGGCCCTGCTAGATATCCTTTTTCGTGAGACTCACGAACCCACTGCCTGGCAACGCCGTCCAGTTCCTGACGAACCGCTCAGACGCGCCATCGATCTGGCAAGCGTAGCGCCGACCATCTTCAACTGCTCGCCGATGCGCGTGATCCTAGTTCGCAGCGCGGCCGGCAAGCGGCGCCTGATGTCGGCCCTTACGCCACCTGCCCTTGAGCGGATAATGGCGGCGCCGGTGACGGCAATCGTCGGCTTCGACCTCGCCTTCCATGAGCACATGCCGCGTCTCTATCCCCACGCAGACTTGCGCACCCGATTTGCTCGCGATCTCGCTCTGGCCACCACTACGGCCTTCCGAAATGGAACCATGCAGGGCGCATACCTGATCCTCGCCGCACGCGCACTCGGACTCGATTGCGATCCGGTTGCAAGCTTCGACCACGCGGCAATTGACGTGGAGTTCTTTCCAGGATCCGCAGTTAGAACGAACTTTCTATGCAATATGGGCTATGCCGAACCGACGGTGATTCCGCCTCGCGGCCCGCGGCTCTCGTTCGATGAGATCGCGAGCACCATCTAGTGGTCTCGCACGCTCGGACTGAAATGACTGCACGACGTATTCGATGCAGTCCCCAGGCCAACTTAACCATTCCCGAGCTTCTCAAAGTAGACAGATGGACATCGCTGACGCTAGGAGTTGTTGAGCACTGGCGCGGCTAGGCGATGTGTGCTTATGGCATATCGATCCGTTTCGTCAGAGGGCCTGATCGTCGCGATAACCCCACTTGCGCGTCGCTCAGGGATTGATCTCTCCCTTGAAGCTGCAAGCGCGGAGGGTGGATTTTAATTGGCAGCTCGTTCGCCCATTCCGGTATTCGCAACGTCGTCAATTCTCCCGGTCGTTGCCTTTGCGGCCGCAATCGGCATTTTCATTATCGATACGTTTACCCCGCTGGGGATCGCCGTCGCCGTTCTTTATGCCGTCGTATTGTTCTTAGCCGCCAATTTCCTCGAGCGGCGCGGCATACTTCTCGTCGCGGTCGCATGCGTGGGCCTCACGGTGTCGAGCTACCTGCTGACGCACGGCCACTCCTACGGGCAGGCTTTGGTCAGAGGCATTTTGAGCCTTGCGGCGATAGGCGTGACAACTTTCCTTATTCTGCGCAACCAGGCGGCCAACATCGTTCTACGCGAGCAGGCCGGACTTCTCGATGTGACGCACGACGCGGTTTTCGTCCGCGATATGGACGACAAAGTCACCTACTGGAATCGGGGCGCCAGCGAGCTCTACGGATGGAGCAGTGAGGATGCGGTCGGAAAGATCTCGCACCAGCTCCTGCAAACCGTGTTCCCCGCGCCCCTCGATGTAATAACGGCGGAGCTGATCGGCGCCGGTCGCTGGGAAGGCGAAATCATCCATACGAGGCAGGATGGGTTCAAGGTTACCGTGGCGAGCCGGTGGTCAGTGCAACGGGATGCGCACGACCGGCCGATCGCCATTCTGGAAACCAACAACGACATCACCAAGCAAAAGCGGATCGAAGCAAAGACGCTGCAGCAGGAAATGGAGCTTCGGCTCGCCATCGATACGATCCCCACGATGGCTTGGCTGAGCTTACCGGATGGCTCGGCCGAATACCTGAACAAGCGTTGGCTGAATTACACCGGCCTCTCGCTCGATGAGGCACGAGGTTGGAATTGGAAAGTCGCCTTTCATCCTGATGACCTTCCGGCGCTACTAAGCACGTGGGAGGACCATGTCAGGCATGGAGAGCCGGTCGAGACGGAAGCGCGTATTCGCCGCTTCGACGGACAGTATCGGTGGTTTCTGATCCGCGGCGAGCCGCTGCGGGACGAGTACGGAAAAATCATAAAATGGTACGGCACAAACACCGACATAGAAGAACGCAAGCAGGCAGAGGACGCCCTGCGCCGCAGCGAGGCCTATCTGGCGGAAGCCCAAAGGCTGAGTGCCACGGGCAGTTTCGGCTGGGATGTCACCAGCGGAGCAATCTATTGGTCCGACGAGACCTATCGGATCTTCGAGTATCCACCTGATACCAAGCTCACCCTGGACATGGTGCGCGAGAGAACACATCCCGATGACCTCGTCCGCGTGAACGCGTTGCTGGAGCGTGCGCCACACGCGTCCGAAGACTGGCAGCTCGAGCATCGATTGCTGATGCCCGACGGGTCCGTGAAGTATCTTCGCGTGGTTGCCCACGCCGTGCGCGATACGTCGAATGCCGAGTACTTCGGCGCCATCATGGATATCACCGCCAACCGGGAGGCGGAGAACCAATTACAGGAAGCCAGAACCGAGCTTGCACATGTCAATCGCGTCACCACTCTGGGAGAGCTCGCCGCCTCAATCGCACACGAGGTCAACCAGCCGATCGCCGCGGTGGTCACCAATGCTGGCGCCGGTCTGCGCTGGCTGAGCGCACGGCCTCCCAACATCGACGAGGTCCGGCAGGCCCTTGGTCGAATTGTCAAGGATGGCGAACGCGCCAGCGAAGTTCTCGACCGCATCCGCTCTCTCGTCAAGAAAGCGCCTCTGCGGCAGGAAAAGCTCGACATCAACGACGCAATTCTCGAGGTCGTCGCCCTCACACGCAGCGAAGTGCAACGCAATAGCATCCTGCTTCACACCGAGCTTTCGTCCGACTTGCCGAGCCTTCCGGGGGATCGAGTACAGGTGCAGCAAGTGCTCCTCAACCTGATCGTGAACGCAATCGAGGCCATGAGCGGAGCCAAGACGGGCCGCCGCCAACTGACAATCCGCTCAACGGCGGATCAATTGAGCGGCGTGCTCGTCTCGGTGCAGGATTCCGGCCCAGGCTTCGATGCTCAGGGTATCGACCGTCTTTTTAGAGCCTTCTACACGACCAAAGCCGAGGGCCTCGGCATGGGGCTGGCCATCTGCCGTTCCATCATCGAGGCGCACGGCGGCCGGTTGTGGGCGACGCCGAACGAAGGGCGAGGCGCCCTGTTCCAGTTCAGCCTTCCGGTCAATGGCAATGACCCGGCGCCATCATCGTATGGGGCGACGCACACCTCGCATTGAGCTGCGGGCCTAGCGCTGCTCAAGCCAGGCAAAATCGCAACGCCTGTCGTCGCGGAGCAATTTGATCTGCCAGCCGCCAAAGTAATGCGAGCCTCGTCTGCAGCAGGACGGGGAGCGGCCGGCCCCCGGGGGGAAGGGAAGGCCGGCCGCTGATTGCGAGCCGGAGTGGGGGGGAGGACTTGGGTCGCAAATTGATGTGCACGCGTACTCTTCTTCGTGACTTGGACACTAGCGCCTTTCGTCCGGTGCGATAACGCACGAAACTCCGAAGACACATTTTGCCGGAATTGAACATTCCCACGGGCGATGGCGCGCGCGGCGGCAACCTCTGCCAAATTGCCCACACGCCAGTAGTCGGTCCGGTCCAGTCCGTTTCCAAAACGCCGGCGGTTCGGTTCGCATTTCCCGAACGGCGCGCGACGGCACAGAGCGTGAGCGCCTCGCACTCTTTGGCGGTGTTGAAGGGCCCTTTGATTTCTTCGGTACTTAAAGAAAGCCCCCGACTTCGATCACCATTGGCTCAGCTGGCCGCTTCTCCGATGCGCTGTCGGTGAGAAAGCGGGCTTGTGTCTGAGAGGGAGCTGACGATGATGGAGATGAAGGACATGGACCCTTCGACGCGCGCGGAGATGTTGAGGGCCATCCCAAAGCTTCGGGTCGTTTGCCCTTTCCCTGTGCCGCAACACCGAGCGGGCGGATGATCTCGTGCAGGAGACCCTGATGCGCGCATGCACCAGCATCGCCCGGTTTCGAACGGGGTCGAGCATGACCCCTTGGCTCACCACAATCCTGCGAAACCACTATTATTCCGAATACCGCAAACGCCGCAGGGAAGTCGGCGACGCAGATGGCATTCATGCCTCCATGCGTGCATCTCCACCCGAACAGATGCCACATATTGAATGCGGCGATCTGCAAACGGCACTCACAACGCTTCCCGCTGAGATGCGTCAAGCCATCGTCCTGGTTGGCGCCTTCGGCTTCTCCTATGAGGAGGCGGCTCGAAAGAGCGGATGTGCCATCGGCACCATCAAAAGCCGGGTGCACCGGGCTCGCGCATGTCTCGCTACGAAGCTTCACATCGATCGGGATGGCTATGCCGGCGATCCCATCACGCAGGCGGTCGTTCGCACCGCGTAGCGCCGCGGGGGCGTAGTGACGCCTTGCGTAGTACCCTGAGAGTAACTTCTCGTCTCATCTTCTATGTGGCGTCCACACGCGGTGTCCCACCGACAAGCCTGCAGACCCCGGATCTGAGGCCAGGATCGTTTTGGCAACAACCTTTGTCCGCGCACGGGCCTTGCCCTTGATCGGTAGAAGCTTCCGCTGCGGTTTGTGGCGGCATGCCCTTAAGCTACCCACCGCATTAACCAATGCTGAGGTCCAAGCCTGGCGAAGGGCGGAAGTTCTCAACCATGCCCTGGTCGTCGTTGTCGCCCCTTGGTATGACAATATCGATAGAGCTGGGTGGTGATTGATGAGTGACGAGCAGGCTGTCGTCTACGTCATCGACGACGACTTATCGATTAGGGAGGCTCTCCAAAGCCTCCTGCGCACGGTCGGCCTCAAAGTGCACACGTTCGAGTCGACGCAGGCATTCTTGCACAGCGCGCGACCCGACATGCCGGGCTGTCTCGTGCTCGATGTCAGACTGCCGGGGCTCAGCGGCCTGGACTTTCAACGCGAGCTTACCAGCTCGAGCATCCCGCTGCCGATCATCTTCATTACGGGTCACGGCGACATTCCCATGTCCGTGCGCGCGATAAAAGCCGGAGCCATCGAATTCCTGACCAAGCCCTTCCGCGATCAAGACCTCCTCGACGCGGTCCAGCTGGGAATCGAGCGCGACCGCGCCCGCCGTCAGGACGCAGTTGCGATCGCCGACCTCAATGGCCGCTTCGAATCGCTGACCCCGCGCGAGCGCGAGATCATGAAGCTCGTCGTTACCGGCCGCCCCAACAAGCAGCTCGCCGCGGAACTCGATTTGAGCGAGATAACCGTCAAAGTGCATCGCGGCAGCGTCATGCGCAAAATGCAAGCAAGGTCGCTGGCTCAGCTTGTGAGAATGGCCGACAAGCTCGGCATCGGAGCGGGCAAGTCCTAGGCAAACTATACGTACGTATAGTCGCCTTAACACCGACGTTCACCCATTCCTTACACAAACGTGTCTGGGCCCATCCCTCGTACAATGGATTGGGCCGCAGCCGGGGCGTAGCTTCGCAAATAAGTAGAGGGCGGAAATGGCAACCAAGGCAGTGATTTCGATTGTCGACGATGACGAGTCCGTTCGCGAGGCAGTGATGAGCCTGATGAGGTCACTGGGATTTGACTCCGAGGCCTTTCTTTCAGCCGAGGATTTCCTGCGCTCAGATCGCCGCCACAGCACGTCGTGTCTCATCGCCGACGTGCAGATGCCCGGTATGACCGGGCTCGAGCTTCTTCGTCACTTGGCGGCCTCCGACAGTCCTATTCCGACCGTCCTGATCACGGCCCACGCCGATGAAAGTGTTCGTACGAGCGCACTCAGCGCGGGGGTCGTTGGCTTCCTCACCAAGCCGTTCAAAGACAACGACCTGGTTCACTACATCAATTCTGCTCTCGAGCCGGGCAAGGCAGAGGGGAAGCACTCGTGATCGGCAAGTTCGCCGTGGATTGTAGCCGTTCGAATTTTTCGTTGATCAGTCAATGAAGGCGTAGAGGTACCCAATGCGCGGAACTCAATTTGCTCAACTAAGTGCGTTCGTAGCTGTCGCGGAACACAGGAGCTTCACCAGGGCCGCCACCCACCTCGGGATCTCCACGCCGTCCTTGAGCCAAGCAATCCGGCGCCTCGAGGAGCAATTCGGCGTGAGGCTCCTCAATCGCACTACGCGAAGCGTTGCATTGACCGAGGCCGGCGAGCAGCTACTGGGACATTTGAACCCTGTGCTGGCAGGTGTCGAAACCGCTATCGACGCCGTAAATGAGTTCCGCGACAAACCAAGCGGAATGCTCCGGCTCACGGTGCACCCTGTCGCGGCGGTCGTGATGCTCGCCCCGCTCGTCGGACGCTTCACAGAGGAATATCCCGAGATCAGCTTGGATATCTCGGTCGATGTCGAGCAGCGGGATATCGTCAGCGATCGATTCGATGCCGGCATACAAGGTGCCGACGAAATTGCACAAGACATGATCGCGCTCCCCATCGGCGGCAACTTCGACCTGAGCGTGGTCGCCTCACCGGACTACCTCACGCGCGCTCAAACGCCGTCGGCTCCGGATGATCTGCGGAACCACAACTGCATCGGCTATCGCTGGACCACTGGTATCGGCCATCGATGGAAATTCCAGAGATTGGGTGAACATATCGAGGTCCCGATCCAAGGATCGCTCTCCGTCAATGACCCCCACTTCGCATTGCGCGCGGGGCTCGACGGCGTCGGTGTCGTCCTCCTGCCCGCGGCCTGGGTCTCGCCGCTCGTCGCGGAGGGGAAGCTCGTCCGCTTGCTGCCCGATTGGACCGCGAAACTGACGGATTTCTCTCTCTATTATTCGAGCCGTCGTCACGTCCCGGTCAAGCTTCGTACGTTTGCAGATTTCTTGCGCAAAGAATCGAAACGAGCCAGCCGGGCGGACCAGGACATTGCCATGGCCTCGCCGTCGCCGTCTCGGAGGCGGCGAAGCCGAGCCTTCGACAGCAACGACGCAATTGCGGTCGGACAAGTCTAGCGAGCGCAATCCAAATCTTGAGAGCGCCAATGCATTCTTCTGCGCCGTCGAACTGTGCCTTCGCTGCTCGCGCCGGCTCTTGGAGCTGATCGATGGGTATCGTTCGGTTCGCGCTGAGATTTCCACACACATTCTATGTGCTGGCCGCGCTCATTGTGTTTCTCGGCATCACCGCAATCCGCGCCATGCCGACCGACATCTTTCCGCAGATCAACATTCCGGTCGTGACCGTCGTCTGGCAGTACACCGGGCTCAGCACACCGGAAATGGAGCAGCGCGTCACCACCTACAGCGAGTACGCGATCAGCACGAGCGTCAACGGCATCAAGAACATGGAAGCGCAGACTTTGAATGGTCTGTCGGTCCAGAAGATCTACTTCCAGCCGGACGTCAATCTCGACCTCGCCATCTCTCAGATCGTGTCCGCGACAAACTTCATTCGCGTCCTTCTGCCGCCGGGCATACAGGCGCCGGTCGTCGTGCAGTTCAACGCTTCCAGCGTGCCGGTGATCCAGCTCAGCCTGACCTCCGACAAACTCACCGAGCAGCAGCTCTACGATTACGGCATCTACCGGATCCGCCAGCAGCTCGCCCCAATTCATGGCATCACGCTGCCCACGCCCGCCGGCGGCAAGTACCGGCAGATCATGGTCGACATCGACCCCGCGAAACTCCTCGCCAAGGGCCTGACGCCTTTGGACGTCGTCAACGCAGTCAATGCCCAAAATCTCACCCTACCCTCTGGCACTGCGAAGATCGGTGACACTCAATATACCGTTCGCACCAACGCAACGCCCGCCACGATAGACGAGCTCAACAATATCCCGGTCAAGGTCGTGAACGGCGCCACGGTCTTCGTCAAGGACGTGGGCCAGGTTCACGATGGCTGGCTCGTGCAGCAGAACGTCGTGCGCGAGGACGGCAAGCGCTCGGTTCTCTTGAGCATCATCAAGAACGGCAATGCCTCGACGCTCGACGTCGTGAACGGGGTCCGAAACGCGCTCACGAACATTCGCGCGGCCGCACCACCCGGCCTCGAAATCAACGAGTTGTTCGATCAGTCGGTGTTCGTCAAAGCATCAGTCGAGGGCGTGCTGCGCGAAGGCGCGATCGCGGCCGGGCTTACGGCGCTGATGATCCTGCTGTTCCTGGGCTCATGGCGATCGACGTTGGTCGTCATGATCTCGATACCGCTCGCAATCCTCTCGTCGCTGGTGGTGCTCTTCTTTCTCGGCGAGACGCTCAATACGATGACGCTTGGCGGGCTTGCGCTGGCGGTCGGCATCCTCGTCGATGATTCGACGGTGACGATCGAGAATACCCACCGTCTCCTCACCGAGGAAGGGATGGCGCTTCCTGACGCGACCCTTCACGGCTCGGCCGGCATCGCCATCCCGACGCTGGTCTCGACGCTGGCGATAAGTTGCGTCTTCACATCGGTCGTCTTTCTCGAGGGGCCCGCGAAATATCTCTTCACGCCGCTCGGATTGGCCGTCGTGTTCGCCATGCTTGCGTCCTACGGTCTGTCGAGAACGCTGACGCCCATCACAATCGGCCTCTTCCTCAAAGGCGAGCAACACGGCCCAGCAGATGGCGGCTCGCGCGGCTGGTTCAGCCGCTTTCACGGCGCATTCGAGCGAGGCTTTGAGCAAATGCGTCGCGGCTATGTCGACCTTCTCAACCTGCTGCTTGCTCGCCGCTTCGTCGTCCCGATCGTCGCCGCCTCGGTTCTCGCGCTTGGCACGGTCATGTTCGTGTTCGTGGGACGCGACTTCTTCCCGCTCATAGACGGCGGCCAGATTCAGCTGCATGTCCGCGCGCCGGCGGGTACGCGCATCGAGTTGACCGAGGCCTTGTTCCAGTCGGTCGAGGACAAGATCCGGGAGATCATTCCCGAGAGCGAGCGGCAGCTCATCGTCGACAACATCGGACTCCCGGCGCGCTCCTATAACCTGGCCTTCGCCGACGGCTCGACCATTGGCGTCAACGACGGCGTGATCCTCGTGGCGCTCAAGGACGGCCACGCCCCGACTGCCGGCTACGTGCGCAAGCTGCGCGACGCATTGCCGGCAGCATTTCCCGAGGCCATCTTCTATTTTCAATCGGCCGACATCGTCACCCAGATCCTCAACTTCGGCCTGCCGGCGCAGATCAACGTCCGCACGGTCGGCTACGACCGTGTGACCAACCTGCGCGTTGCGAATGAGCTACGCCGGCGTTTGGCCGCTATTCCGGGGATCGCCGATGCGCATCTCCAGCAGGAGGTCGACGCGCCTGCGTTCTACGCCATGATCGATCGTTCCCGTGCTGCACAGCTCGGCCTCAACGCGAATCAAATCGCGACCAACATCAATGTCAGCCTGAGTTCTTCCGAGCAGGTCAGTCCCAATTTCTGGACCGATCCGGCCGCGGGAATTCCCTACTACCTGGCCGTCCAGACGCCGGAGCACAAGGTGAGCTCGCTGAACGATCTCAGCAACACACCGGTCACGACGGGATTGTCCACGGCCGGCGATCCGGTACCCGGCGTACTCGGCAACGTCGCCAAATTCACGCGGGGCAGTGTGCCGACCAACGCCAATCAGACGAATATTCAGCCGGTCTACGAGGTCTATGCCGGCGTGCAAGGCCGCGACCTCGGCAGCGTCTCCGACGACATTTCCAAGGTCGTTGCCGATCTGCAAAAGCAGCTCGCACCCGGCAACTCGATCCAGGTCGTGGGCCAGATCGTGAGCATGAACGAAGCCTTCAGCGACCTCGGCTTGGGGCTCGTGTTCGCCGCCGTGTTCGTCTACCTGCTGATGGTCGTGAACTACCAGAACTTCGGCGATCCGTTCGTCGTGATACTTGCGCTTCCCGCGACGTTCTGCGGCATTCTGACGATGCTCTTCATCACCGGAACGACGCTCAACGTTCCCTCGCTGATGGGCGCGATCATGGCGGTCGGCGTTGCGTCGGCAAACTCCATCCTGCTCGTCACGTTCGCCCGCGAGCGCCAGCTCGCCGGCAGGACGTCCTTCGAGGCTGCTATCGACGCCGGGCACACGCGCATCCGGCCCGTGTTGATGACCGCGGCCGCCATGATCGTCGGCATGATCCCGATGGCCATCGGCGGCGCGGGCGAGGAGCAGAATGCGGCCCTGGCGCGCGCCGTCATCGGCGGCCTCCTCTTCGCAACGCCGACGACGCTTCTGATCGTCCCCTACCTGTTCGCCGTGCTGCGCAAGGGCAATGACGGGAAATTCGCGCACGGTGTTTTCGAAGAACTCGAAGGAAGCCTTGGATGACTAACCTTGCCCACGAGAACAAAGAGCAGGCGCCCGTTACGCCCTCCAGATCGCCGCGTCGGGGCAGATGGCTGTTTGGACTGAGCATCTTGCTCGTTCTCGCTGCAGCGCTCACGTTCGGTGGCTGGCGCTATGTTACGCAGCGTAATGAAGCGTTGGCGACATTGGAGCGTCATAGCCAGTTCCAGCCGAGCCTTCGCGTGGCGACGGTCGAGGCGAACAAGGACGACGTCGTCATCTCGCTCCCCGCCACCACCGCCGCATTCGCCGCCGCAAACATCTACGCCCGCGCCAGCGGCTACATTGACACGCGTTACGCAGACATCGGCGATCAGGTCAAGGAAGGCCAGCTTCTGGCCCAGATCGGTGCGCCGGAGCTCGATGATCAGATTTCCCAGGCCAAGGCCACCCTCGGTCAAACGCAGGCCGCTCTGAATCAGGCGCAGGCCAACATGGAGCTTGGCCGCGTGACCTGGGCGCGCGATCAGCCGCTGGTGAAGGAGGGGTGGTCGACCGCGCAGCAGGGTACGATCGACGTCCAAAACCTCAAGGCACTGGAGGCCGCTGTCGGTGTTGCCCAGGCCAATCTGGCGGCACAAAACGCGCAGCTCGAGGTGCTCAATCAGCAGAAGGCCTACCAGCGCGTCGTTGCTCCCTTCGACGGCGTCATCACCCAGCGCAACATCGACACCGGAAGTCTCGTTCAGGCCGATGCGACGAGCGGCACGTTCATGTACACCATCATGCAGAGCCACGTCATACGCACGCAGGCGTATGTTCCGCAGGACCACGCGTTTGGACTGTCTCCCGGCGTGGATGCAGTGATCCGCGTCCCCGAGATCCCCGACCGCACTTTTCCCGGAAAGGTGACGCGGATCGCAGACGCGCTGCAGACGGGCACGCGAACCTTGTTGACTGAAATCGACGTGCCCAATCCCGACGGCGTTGTGCAGCCCGGGATCTATTGCACTGTAGAGCTTCACATCCCGCGCACCACTGCGGCCCTGCTCATTCCTTCCAACGCCATTATATTCAATCGCGATGGTTTGCAGGTGGCTGTCGTCAAGGACGGAGTTGCCGACGTGCGCAAAATATCAGTCGGTCGCGATTTCGGCACAACGGTCGAGGTGCGCGAAGGCCTGAAGCCGGGCGACCAGGTGATCCTCAGTCCACCGGTCGAGCTCACCAGCGGCAGCAGAGTGCAAATCCGCGCCGAGACACCCGTCGCGAGCAACTAGCTCCGGCTAGCTTCGAGCTCCAAGCGACGCACTCGGCTTGCGATGTCGGACCGGGCCGCCGAGAGCGCTTCCCAAATTGCGAGTTCTTCCGCTTCGAGAAACGCCCCGTTTGAATTGTTGGGCGTTATCTCATCGCGCCGAATGCGCCACTATCCGCTGTAAGGCACGGATCAAAGGCGCCGACGGCGATGATCGAGATTGTCATTTCTGCCTGCCTCATGGCGGACCTCAGTCGCTGCAAGGATGTGAACCTCACGTTCACGGCCGAGAACGAGAGCCTCACTCCGATGCAGTGCATGTCGATGAGCATGACCGAAATCGCCAAATGGACCGAAGCGCACCCGAAATGGATTGCGAAGCGCTGGACGTGCCGCACTGCGGGCCGTTTGGCGAAGATCTAGGGATTGCTGCTCGCCGCCGGTCATGGCCCCATGCAGCTATCTTCCGCGCTTGCCGCCGCCGCAGGCTTAGGTTGATGCGCAGCTGGCCGCCCGCGACCAAGGGCGCCATCCGAGCGGGCACGGAGATAGACGTAGATGTCGTCCAGGTAGCACATGACGTTCTTGTTGTTGCCAAAGGCCGGCATGACCAAAGTCACCGCCGTGTTGACCTCTTGCTTGCCGTTGACAACGATGTTCACAAAATCCGCATAGCTCAGCGTCTTCAGGGCATCGGTGAGGTCCGGTCCAAAAGTCGAACCCGAGCCATCGGGGCCGTGGCACACCTCACACGTCCCGTTAAACCGGCGGTATCCAGAGAACGTATACCAGTCGACGGTTCCGTCCGGATCGATCTTGTAGGTGGGGTCGCCTTTGGCATCGAAATACTCGCCTTGAACGTCTTTGACGGGGGCCGCTGCGGCGGGCGAGGCAACGGGGTCCGCGGCCGCGTCCGAAACGTGGGCACAGCAGGAGATCATGAGCACGGTCAACAAGGAGATTCGCATGGATGAGACCAGTGATTGATTGACCCACCAATCTTCGGTCATTCCGTGCCCGTGCAGAACGTCCGTTACTTCGAAAGAGCCGTTAGAGCCCACCGAACAGCATGCCCTCGAGGGCCCAAATAATTCGATGCAAATGCCACGACATCTTCCACGTGTGGCTTGACGGCCTTGTCAGACCTCTTGTCGGGAGTGGCGGCCAACGATTTGATTTCGACCCTGCCGGCCGGACCAGAACGGCTCTTCGCAACCCCCACCTTGGCATTGTGTAGCCCGACCGAACGAGCAATTCATTGCCCGCAAATGAAATCGCCGAAACGCCAAACTCCCTTGCGGTAAGCGGCTTTTGGATCATTCAGTGGCTTTCTTACAAATGAGTATGTTCCTAGCTTTTTGATCAACGCATCTCCAAATCATTCTTCGCATGTGATTGAGAGCAAGCGGAATACACGCTGGGGCCTCGCGCATTGCACGGTGAAATTTCGCAATCTCGAATCGTGGAGCAACAACGATGAATCGAACCCTGAAGATTCTAGCCTTCTCCTGCGCTACCGGCCTGCTCTTGGCCGGCGCTGCCATCGGCCCCGCGGACGCACACGGCGGCGGTGGCGGCGGCCATGGTGGTGGTGGCGGCGGCGGCGGCTACATCGGCGGCAGTGGCCATTCCGCCGGAGGACACGGCTATGGCGGAGGTAACGTCGCGCACTTTAGTGGCGGCCACTACGGCCACGGCTTTCGCCACGGCCGCTTCTTCGCCGGAGGCGACGGCTTTTACCTCGATGACTACGCCTACCCGGATTACGCCTATTCCTCCGGCGGCGGGTGCAGCTATGCGCGACACATGTGGCATCGCACAGGAAGCTCCTATTGGCACCATCGCTACGACGCATGTCTCAGTGGCTGAGACATGCGGTCATCTGCGCGCCCGATCAACTCGCGGCGCGCGGATGGCATGACTGCCGTGAGGAAATCGAAAGCACGACAAACGCCAAGTGCGAGAAAGAATAGGTCGAGCCGTGACAGGTAAGAGAGTTCGTGCATTCGCCTGGGGCGCGGTCTCCGCAACCGTTCTGATTGGCTTCGCGAGCATGCTGCCCGCGGTTCAGGCACACACGGTGTCGCATCAAAACAGTCGCGGGCCACAAAGCAAGCTCAACATACTCGGCGACGTCATCGAGCAAGTGCACGCCCGTTATGTCGATCGGCCCAACAACTCGAAAATGATGGAGGGCGCCATCAATGGCATGCTGGCCTCGCTCGATCCTCACTCCGCCTACATGAACCCAGAGCAGTACGCCGAGATGCTAGACGACATGAGCGGCAAGTTCGGCGGCCTCGGCATCGAGATCAAATTGGAGAACGATGCACTTAAGATCGTGTCGCCGATGGACGGCTCGCCGGCGGCGCGCGCAGGACTGCGCGCCGATGACCTCATCACGAAGATCGACGGCAAGCCCATCGACAAGTCGAGCGTCGATAGCGCCGTGGCCAAGATGCGTGGCCCGTTGGGCACGTCTGTGAAACTCACGATATCGCGCAGCGGCGTCGAGCAGCCATTTGACGTCACCCTCAAGCGAGACGTCATACGCGTGAACCCGGTGAAAGCCCGCGGCGAAGGCAATGTTGGCTACGTGGCAATCTCCAGCTTCACTGAGCAAACGCCGGCCGCAGTTGAAACGGCGATTGGCGAGCTTAAGAAGCGGATAGGACCATCGCTCAAAGGCTACGTCCTCGACCTTCGAAACGATCCCGGCGGGCTTCTCGATGCGGCAATCACGGTTTCCGGTCAGTTCCTCAAGTCGGGCAGGATCGTAAGCGTGAAAGGTCGCGGCGGCCAGGAGGTCGAACATGCCGAGGCCGTCGCCGGAGACATCACCGATGGCAGACCGATAGCAGTGCTCATCAACGGTGGCACGGCTTCAGCGGCCGAGATCGTCGCGGGTGCGCTGCAGGATGACAAGCGGGCCACCGTCATCGGCACGCGCTCCTTCGGCAAAGGCACTGTGCAGAGCATAATTCCACTCGGAAAGGGCAATGGCGCGCTCCGATTGACGACAGCGCGCTACTACACGCCGTCTGGCCGCTCGATCCAGGCCAGGGGCATCGACCCGGATATCGTTGTCGAGGAGAATATTCCCGCCGAAATCCGGGCAAAGCTCGCTGCCGTCGTAGTGCCGGGCGAAGGCTCGTTGAGTAATCACCTAAAAAACCCCGGCGGCGATGAGAACTCCACGGCTTCGTCGGTCTACATCCCCGAAAAGCCGAAGGAGGACACTCAACTGCAAAACGCACTAAGCCTCATACGCAGGTCCTCCATCATCGCGGCAGGGCCAGCGTCGAAGCCAACCAGCAGCAGGCAGGGCGTCGATCCAGTCGCGAACTGACACGACCGGCTACACAGCTTTTATTTCAGCTGCACGCCAGACTTCACTTGGAGGCAGACCATGCATAGATCACCGGCCAATCACACCACCGTGTGGCTTTCAGCCATGGGACTTGCTGCAGCCGCATGTCTTTCGCTTGTCGGGCCTGCGTCGGCGCATGTGGGCGCCTTTTCACATTCGTATGCTGGGGCGATGAGCGGCGTGCCCCAACCTTCCGCGGCCCCCGCCCTTCCCAATCCCGTTGCGGCGCCCACGCCCCCCAACCCTTCGGTAGTCCCTCCCGTTGCCTCCCCTGCGCCCGTATCAGGCCCCCCGCGCTCAACGGCGGCGCCCGCCCGGCAGACCTCGCCTGCCCAGACGGCCCCGTCATCCTCAGCGGTCGTCAATCCAAATACGTGCAATCCTGAGACATCCGGCCAATGCGCTGAGGAGCTGCTCGAGCTTCAAGAGTTGCAGACGCCCACCGAGCCGGCACCGAAGCTTTTCAAGGAGCCCACCCCCGCACCACCGCCGGCCGTGCCTGGCATAAGCGCCACTGCGCCGTCAAATCAGATGGGTGGGGCGGATGCGCCCAGCATGGAGCTGCAGCCGGAGCTGCAGCCCAATGAGCTGTCCTCAGGCGGAACGCCGAGACAGACGCTGCAGTTCGGCGGCGGCGGGCCGACGCTTGCCGACTGCATGTCGATCTGGGACCCGACGACCGATATGTCGAAGTCGGAATGGAAAGCGACCTGCGTGCGGACGATGAATGGCGTCGATCTCCCGATTGAAGGCCCTTCGCAGCCCGCCGCTCACGATCGCCGCCGTCCGTCCACGAACGCCGTCCGCGCACCGAGTAACGCGGAAGCGGAAAGTGTGACCGCCTCCGATGTGCAGAAGTTAGGCAAGGATGCGGAATAGCCGGAACTGATGCAGTCTGTCGGCATCGACGATGCAAGCGGGCAAATCATCAACACGTCGTGGCAATCAGGAATGACTTGCACGCGTCGGCAGAGCAAACGTGAATATCGTTCCCCTGGGCTCGTTTTGCTCAACCCATAGCCGGCCTTCGTGAGCCTCGATGATCGAGCGGCAGACGGCGAGCCCCATTCCCATGCCTTTCTCCTTCGTGGTGAAGAAGGGCTCGAAGATTTTCTCGGGATCTTGGATCCCGATCCCGTGATCGCGAATTTCCACACGCATTGTGTTCGTTCCTTCCTGTCGCGAACGAATGCCGAGGGTTTTCGAGCCGCGGGGTGTCACGTCCATCGCGTCTATCCCGTTTCGCGCGAGATTGACGAGAACCTGTTGCATTTGCACCCGGTCGACCAGTGTCGTCGGCAAGCCCCTGTCGAGATCCATTTGCAGATTGATGTTCTTGTTCGTGATCTCATCGCTCATCAGCTGACACACTTCGCCGATTAGGTCGTTGACGTTCACGCTCGTCTTGGCCAATCCTCGCCATGGCGACGACGCCGCTCGGCTTCGTCGCCGTGCTGGCCGGCTGGACAACCACAGAGGCCGGCCGTCAGCCCTGGGTCATCTACGGCCAACTGCGCACCGCCGATGCCGTGGCCCCGGTCACGGCTGGTGCCGTGACCACGACACTCGTGGTCTTCTTCGCCGTCTACATGGTGCTGCTGGCCGCCTTCCTCTGGCACGCCGGGCGCATCGCGATTTGCGGGCCGGAGGGTGCGGACGTCCCCGACCCGCGGCAGGTTCGTCCTGGTCTCGACCGCAACGGGCCGGCGATCGTCAGCTCCGAGCCCGCCGACGCAGCACTCACTGCCAAGGCGAGACCCGCACCCGGAGAATGACGCCATGATCGCGAATATGACCCCAGAACTCCCGGCGCTGTTAGCTGCGGTCGCAGCGTTCTGCGTGGTCGTCTACGTGCTGGCCGACGGCTTCGGCGTCGGCATTCTCTTCCTGCTGGCGCCGCGCAAGGGCGACCGCGATGTCCGGCAAGTTCCTGCCCTATAAGTACTACGGCAGCGAGCAGGGCATTCAGGAAACCGGGATCAAGGAGGATTGAAGAGGGACGGTCAATACTCCTCAAGGCCAATTTTCACCCTTTTCGACATGTTCTGGCATCGGCGCCCCGCGGGCTATCGGGACATAAGTAGACGTCATGCGCGCAGGACGCCTGGTCAGTTCAGGACCGCATTCTAGCTCCGGCGCGTTGCTGCGCTATCAGAACTTGGCGCCGGCCTGTTGGCGTAGAACTGACATCCCACACAACTGCACCAGGCTTCACATGATATTGGGGCGCGTTGCCACTATGTCGTGACGACGAACATTGCAACGAACGCGACACCCAACTTATCGACCGGCGCGACACGCGTCGCATCGCCAATCTGCAGCCCCCGTGTCCGCTAGTGGCAGCGGACGCTCAGTGAGGCTCGACGTCTCGTCTGCTCTTTGTTCTCAAGCGGACATAGCTCGCGAGTGCCGTGGAGGTCTGCTTTTGACCCTTAGCGGACATTTCCTTCGCCTCAACTAAGCGGCTATGCCAACATCATTCAGCCAGCCCGCGAGACGAAGAGGAAGATAGAGATGAGCAAAAGGTTCGACGGCTCGACCGTTTCGAGCCTCATTTGTGGTGAGGTTTAAGCCATGCTCCAGGCTTGGCTGTCGATCGGTTACATCGTCCTCCTCGCGATTCTCGTGCTTGCCTTTAGCTTATGGCGCAGGGGGAATCCCGTTCTGGCCATCGCTGCACTCGTGGTGGGTATCCCTCTCTGGTTTGGATGGGAATACGCACGTCCAACATGGACAACCGGCGTCATCACAGGAACGGAAGTGCGCCGCAGCGATCCCGACGCCCGCGGCAATACGACCGACATCGAATACATCTACATGCGCAATCGGTCCGACAGGGGGCTCGAGCTGGTCAACGACGATTCATGGTGGTGGTTGAAGCGGAACAGCGAGCGCGTCTTCAACGACGCCAAGACCGCGCAGTCTCGCAACACGGAAATGACCCTCATGTGGAATTGGTGGCGCTCCACGCTCTTCAGTTGGTACCCCAACGTGATCGCCATCGGTCCCGCCGGCTCCTGGCCGTTTTGGTCGGTGCGAACCATTATCTTCTATGGCCTCTCCGTCGTCCTATGGGTCAGTTATTTCTACGCCTTCTTCAGACTGAGCCGATCGAGTGCGCCGCTGCATGATCGCAACCCCGATCGTGTGTAGGCTTCTCGAAGAGGAGGAGACGTGACAGAGATCGAACCAACCTGCGTCGGCGCACTGAGGCAGCCCAGCTTCACCGCAGGGGCTCCCGTGAGCCATCGAGCCGCGCGGCTGGCGGGCGCTCGGTGGACCACCTCAATGAGCGGGCTAGCGAGGTGTTAGACGTCTGCTACGCCCTGATCGTGACCCCCGTGGCGCTGGGCAAAGGCCTGCCGTTGTCCGAACTCGCCGCGTCAACGCCTCTCAAGCTGATGAGCTCGAAGGCCTTTCCGGGGGGCGCGGTGGCGCAGATCTATCGGGCGGCGTGAACCCGTCGCCGAAGGTCCGGTCGCCGGCAATAAGCCAAGGGCAGCTATTGGCCCATCTCGGACCTCAGTGATCGTAGCCGTCACGTCTGGGCGTTCCTGAAGAGGGCCCAGATCGGTACTCGGCATTTGAAGACCGCATTCTGCGGCGCGCGCGCGAGCTATACGCCCAAGGTCGGGCCGGGTGAGTCGTCGCGGACGTTGGTGACGTCCAGGCGTAGGGGCTCTTTTTGTCCACAGCCTAGTCAGAATACCTGCGTCGGGCAGCCGTTATCATCGTAGCCGCCTCGCATCCCCGTGCCACGCCCATGCCACGGCGCGGGCATTTCAAAGCTCCCTGGGCTCTCCCGTTCGCTTCTGGGAGCTATTTCGCCTCAGGCTGGAATTAGATGAGCACGAAGCCCTGCTCCCCCGAGCAGCGCTTGGTAATGCGGTCCCAGCATCGTAATGGAGCATCATATTGGCATGGATCGCGGGGTAAAAATTAGCCTTCCAACTATAGGTCTACAGAAGCACAAACTTGGTCTCGGAGCGATGGCAATTGCTGCTGTCACCGTTTCCGGATGGGCTGTGCATGGTCGCCAACGCAACGACCCGACACATATTCCCTACCTGCGGTGCGAGCCGACGTTTGCTCAAACGAGCGTCGATCATAAATACCGGGAAATAGTCTTAAAGTCCGCGATCGGATATCCATACGGCCTTGCATCGACGGATTACGATGGTGACAGGCGGACTGATCTGACCATCGCTGATGGCGACACGGGTCGCCTGCATATTCTGCTCAATCGAGGTGTCGATCAATTCGAAGAACAGATCCGCGAGACGGATTTGTCTCTGATCGAGCGCCACGCGCACGGGAAAATTGAAGAAGGCGGCAAGCTCACAACAGTCATCGTCGACAATAGAAAGGGCGGAATCTTCGCCTTGACAGACGATCAGCTCGCGCCAATTGCCCCCGCAGGTACCTTCAAACGCGCCTATGATGTGGCGCTCGCCGACTTCAATCGCGACGGCCACACTGACGTGCTGGCGACCAACTATGTTGGCAATGAGGTAAGGCTATTCTGGAATCCTGGTTCGCTCGGCGAACCCTGGCCCACCACGCTTGCAAGCGATATCGGCGCTGAGGCTCGAACTGCGCGCGTGGCGGATTTCGACGGGGATGGCGACCCCGATGCTCTAACAACATCCCGCTTATCTATGCTGGTATCATGGCTTGAGAATGCCGACGGTCAGTGGCTCCGACATGAAATTGACGGCTCTATACCGTTCCCTGCCCACTCCGAGCCAGCCGATATGGATGGCGACGGAGATATCGACATCGTGCTTGCAGCCGGACTCAATGCCGATCCTAAACGTGGCCAGCAATGCGTGTCCGGAATTCTACTGGTATGAAAACCTTGGGCGAGGCGCTTCGTGGCGGCGGCATGCGATCAGGTCACCGTTTGCGAACGCGATTGATGTTGCCGTTGGCGACATTAATGGGGATGGGCGCCTTGATGTAGCGGCAGTCTCATATGGTGAAGAAGGGCGACTTGCGTGGTTTGAGAACCCCGGCAATGCCAATGCACTTTGGGGGACGCACGTGCTACGCGATGAATGGCCGATGGGCGCGGCTGTTATCCTGGCCGATCTAGACGGCGATGAACTTCCCGAAGTGATTTCTGCTGCTGTGCATAGCCCTGGCCGTGTTCACATGTGGAAGCGGGACAAATAAAGCCCACGACTGTTTGGCAGTCATTGCGAGGTGCAGTCTGGCTCGCTCGTTTAGGATAGTGCGGGCATCACCTGAAAGCCGACGATCGAATTCTCCCAGCTCGGGTGCTGCAGCGTCGCGCCCTTGTGTCCACACTGATCTGCTTGCTCATGACTGTCTGGGTTTCAATTTCAGACGCGCTGCACCCGCTTGGCCCTTTCGCAAGGACGGTCGCGAATATTCGCTGGAGATCAAGTGGAGCGTGGAGGCGAACAACGGAGAGACACTCGGCCAACTCGCGGCAGAGGCCGTTGGCATCACGCGGGTTGGTGCAGAGACGGTTCAGGCGCAAATTCGGTCCGGCGCGCTCGTGTCACTCCTGGAAGAGTTCAATCCCGGAGACGTCGAGGAAATCAATGCGGTGTTTGTGGGCGGAGCGCATACGCCGGTTCGTGTGCGTTGCTTCGTAGACTATCTTGTAGAAGCCCTCCGGTAGTAGCCCGTCGGGATTGTCGGCGGCGATGCCAGGAGCTTCCGGGCTGATGGGACACGGCGCACCGACACGATTCGAACGTGTTACCTTCACCTCCAACGCCCTAGCTTCTCGATGTACCAATTTGCCTATTGAAGCCCGAACGCCATTTCGAGCGCACTCGGCAGGCGCGAAACGGCGAGAGTGGAAATGATGTGAGACTTTTTCTCACCTGCGCACTCTAACCTGCTGGGGATGCTTGGCTGGGGCGGGAGGACTCGAACCTCCGAATGACGGAATCAAAATCCGTTGCCTTACCACTTGGCTACGCCCCAACAGCCGGCCGGTGCCCTCAAGGGGCATCCGAGTCGCGGGGCACCATAGTCATAACGGCATTGGCCGGCAATCCTGCGTCCCGAGGCCTCGGCAGCGGCGAAAAGACCTGCTTTTCGATACGCTTGCCGGGCCCGGGCGCGGGAGCTATAAAGCGCCTCGCCCAGGGCGGCCCTCTCGTCGATACCTTGGGCTAGCCATCCTTCAATAGACGGGCACGGTCGGGCGGAGCGTAGCGCAGCCTGGTAGCGCACTTGCTTCGGGAGCAAGGGGTCGGGAGTTCGAATCTCCCCGCTCCGACCAATCCTCTCAATGGCTTAGCGGACGCCGCCCAGCCTGCGGCTCAAGCATGAGGCCGCATGCAGAGCCGGGAGCTCAGCTTCAACAGGGCGATGACGTTCGAGTATGGGGTGGCGAGCCCCATCAGCCCCGGCATCGTGCGCCTCGTCGCGCAGAACGCCAGCCCGCTGACGTTCAAGGGCACGAACACCTACCTGCTCGGCATGACGGAGCTCGCCGTCATCGATCCGGGTCCCGCCGACCCGGCTCATCACGCAGCGATCCTCAAGGCGGCCCAGGGGCGGCCGATCACGCACATCCTCATCACGCACGCGCATCGCGATCACGTCGACGGCGCGGCGGCGCTCAAGGCTGCGACCGGCGCGCAAATCTACGGCTTCGGCCGCGATAGGCTGCCCGCCGCGGCGGCAAGGGCAACCGCCGACACGCCGACACCGACCGGCGCCGAGTTCATCGATTTCGGCTTTGCGCCCGACGTGAGGATCGGCGACGGCGACGTGATCGAGGGGCGGGACTGGATGCTCTCCGCAATCCACACGCCCGGACATGCGCCGGATCATCTCTGCTTCGCGCTCAGCGGGCGCAGCGTGCTGTTCTCGGGCGATCACGTGATGGCCTGGAACACGACGCTGGTCGCGCCGCCCGAGGGCTCGATGGGCGATTACATCCGCTCGCTGCAACTGCTGCTGAAGCGCACTGAAAGCGTCTACCTGCCGGGGCATGGCGGCCGTCTCGAGGAACCCAGGCGCACGGTCAAAGCCTATCTTCTGCACCGGCGCTGGCGAGAGCAATCGATCCTCGCCGCCATCCGCACCGGCAGCGAGACCGTCGACACGATCGTGCCCAGCGTCTACCCGGCAATCGACGAGAATCTCGCGACGGCTGCGGGGCTGTCGGTGCTCGCCCACGTCGAGCATCTCATTGCGCGCGGGCTCGTGGTCTGCGACGGCGCGCCGGCTTGGGATCGCCGCTTCGCTCCTGCTTGAGGGCTGCGGAATAGGCCGCACCCTGTCCAAGAGCGATAGCGCGAGGCGTTGCCGCACTCACATTCGCCGCTGCCGCGGAATGTCGATCGGCAGAAATTCGACGCCGGACTGCTGAATGGGCTGAGGGTAGAGCTTCATCAGCTCCATGACGTCGAGCGGCATGCCGACCTTGACCGGGAGGCCCAGTGCGCTCGCCTCGCCGGCGGTGAGCGCGTAGTCGTGCGTCCAATGGCCGCCGGCGAGCTTGTCCGCGATCGCCGCGGCAGCCGACTGATCCAATCGCGGCGTCAGGAGCTCGATTGCGCCCTGCTTGACCTGAGCAAGCGCCTTCTCGCTCACGTCGGCCAGCACCAATGTGAGGTCGAAGACATCGGCGACCGGCTTCGAATCGCGTGCCTTCACAATGCTCGCAGCCGGGAGCCCGAGGATCTGCGGATCGATGGGACCGAGCACCGAGAATTCGCCGAGGACGATCTCGTCGGCGGCGAGAGCGATCAGCGTTCCGCCCGACATCGCATAGACGGGCACATAGACGGTCACCTTCGCCGGATGGGCCTCCACGGCGCGGGCGATCTGCATCGCCGCCAGCACAAGACCGCCGGGCGTGTGAAGGATGAGGTCGATGGGAACGTCGTCGGGCGTTTCCTTGATCGCCGCGATGATGGTCTGCGCATCTTCAAGATCGATGTGCCTGGCGACGGAGAAGCCGAAGAGACTGCGCTTCTCCTGTCGATGAATCATCGTGATGATGCGCGTGCCGTGCGTCTTCTCGATCGCCCGGATCGCCTGCGCGCGACGCAGGACATACCACCGCCCCATGAACAGAGGTTGCAGGGCCATTATGACGATGAAAATCCAAAAGATTGCCGAAAGGTCGAACGTCATGGAACAGCTCCGGCAGGTCGCGGACCAGCGCATCCAACGGCGCCTATCTCGTCCAGTCTACACGCATTAGAGACGTTCTGCTCGGGCCAGGCGCATGATCTCCGTCGCGGCCACGCGGCTGCCGGGCTGCGATGCGACGGATTGGGAATACTCTCTGAGGCGCACCTTCGTCGCCCTGTCCGCAAGAAGACCGCCGATCGCATCGCCGAGCTCCTTGGCCGTCCAGGCGTAGCGGTCCAAGCGGCGACCCACGCCGACCTCTTGGCAGCGGGTCGCATTGTCGTGCCCGTCCCAGCAATACGGCATGATCAACGAGGGCACGCCGAAGACGAGAGCCTCACAGAAGCTATTGTTGCCGCCGTGGTGGATGAAGAGATCGCATTTGCGCACGATCGACGGCTGCGGGTACCAGTCGCTGAGAAAGACGTTGTCGGGCACGAGCCGGTAGGAATTCCCGCCATGCTCCCACATTGACCAGAAAGCGGTACGGCAGCTTGCCGAAAGCCGCGATCAAATCGCCGATCATGTCGGTGTCGATCGCACCCAGGCTGCCGAAGCTCGTGTAGACCAATGGAGCATGCTCGCGCGCGGCGAACTGCGGCGGCTCATAGGGGCCTTCTGTCCGCACGCAGCCTTCGAGATAAACGAATGTCGCCGGATCGAGCGGATTGCGCCTCTTGTAGCGGACGATCTCCGGCGAGAGCAGAAGATTGAGGTAGGGCGACACCTCAAGGAACTGAGGCCGCGGATAGGGCGCCAGACCGCAGCCGGTCAGCAGCTTGTTGAACCGGTCGTGGGCCGGGGCCACGGCTCTGGCGTAGGCGCGATTGAACTCCTCCCAGCCCGAACGATCGGCGCTCGAGCATCCCGAAAGGTGCGGCGGCACGTCGGGATCGGGGAGCTCGGTCTCCGCGCAAGAGACGACCCGCACCCAGGGTATGCCGGACTTCAGAATTGCGGGAAACATGACGACGTTGTCGAGAACGATGACCGACGGTGCCAACCGGGCGATCAACTCCTGCAAGGCGCCCTCGGCGCGTATCGCCGTGTCGACAATCGCGTTCCAGGTCGGCGCGACGTAGGCTTCGACCTGCGCCAGCGCCGGCAGCCGGAACGCGTCTCTGTGACGCTGTATGAAGGAATTCCAATCGGCGCTCCCTTGGGCCGCCTCCTCGGCGGCCGACGGGATCGCGTACTCGGGAAAGCCGTACGCCGTGAAGACACCGCGGAATCCGGCGTGGCAGATGAAGACCGGCTCGGCACCCATCTGGCGGAGCTCTTGAGCGATGCCGACGCAGTTCAACGCTGCGCCGTAGCTGGCCTCGGGAAAGAAAGCGACGATGTTGTTGCGGCTCTGCATTGTCACTTCGCGTTTGCGCTCAAAGCGGAGAGCCGCGCATCTCAGAGGGAACGCCGCGCCCGAACAACACCGGCCGCTGGGCCTGCGACATCCGCAAATGCACGCGCATCAAGTCGGCTGCCGTATCGAGCTGCCCCTGCTCGATAGAGGCCAGGATGGCGAGGTGCTCCCTCGTCGACTGGATCAGCCGAAAGGAGCTCAAGGCAATCTGCCTCATCGCCGTTCTGCGCTTGCGGTGGTGCGCGGCTAGCGTGCTGCTGAGGTACGGGTTAGCGCAGCCGCGCGCGATCATGGCGTGAAACTCGAAATCAGCGGGCTCGAACCTCGCCAGATCGATGTGCTGCTCGCCGAGGGCCAGGACGGACTCCTGTGAGCGCCGTATGGCCGCGAGTGTGGAGGCATCAACGCCGAAGCCCTTGCTCAGGAGCGCTGCCGGCTCGAGGATGATGCGGTATTCGTAGCTCCAGGCAATGCTCTCGGCGCTGGTCGCGGCTGCACTGAACAGCCACAGCTGTCCGGCGGCACGTTCGACAAGCTGGTCCGCGCTCATGCGCTGCAAGGTGCTTTGCACCACCGGCCGGGAGACGCCGTAGCGCCGCTGCAGCGAGGCAATCGTCTGCGAAGGGTCGATGCGGCGCGCCGCGAGATCACGCAGGATCGAATTGTAGAGGTTCTCTTCCGCGCTGGATGGGAGCGCATGGCCGGTCCCGGTCGCCGTGCTTTGATCGACCCGCAAGCGGAAACCACCGTCCACATCGCGCACCGCGATTTTTTGCTGCGCCAGTACATTTAGAGCTTTTCGTACCGGTGTCCGGGATACATTGCAGCGTGCCGCGAGCACTTGCTCAGGCAGCCGGTCGCCGGCACGAACGCGGTCCTCGCGAATAACCTCGAGAATGCGCTGGATGAGATCGACCTGGCGCTGCTTCAGACGTATCGGCGAAGACTTCATGAATGACCCTGTTTTGGACGCAGTATGCTCGCGTTTTGCCCAAATGCCAGCAACAACAGAAATCCGGTCCGACGGCGCCCGCTCCTCTCAGCGGGGGACGAAACGCTTCGTGGCCACGTCGCATCGCTTCGATCTGTTCCTGCTCCCGAGTTTTTAGTTGACGTTTTTTTTGTTGCAAGAGTACCATAAAAAATAGCTGGAGAGCTCCGGATCACACGGACGCACCACCGATGGACGTGTGGGATTCGAACGGGGAGTTTCATCGTAGGGCGAATTCGAACAGGGAGGTTCCTTGCCGTGATGATCGCATCCGACTGGCGTGAGCGCGCAACGCGCGCGGCGATGGCTATTGGCGTTTTCGCGTCCATCGCTATGACGGCCGATGCGCCTGCGCTCGCCGACAAAATCGTCGTCTCGAACTGGGACGGCTACATGCCCAAGGACATGGCCGAGCAGTTCAAGAAGGCGACCGGTCACGACCTCGAGGTCACGGTCCACGCCACCAATGAAGAGATCATGGGCAAGGTCACGGCCAACAAGGGCGAGGGCTACGACGTGCTCTTTGTCTCGGGCCAGTTCGCCCAGGCTCTCAACGCTCTCGGCATCGCCGACAAGCTCGACCACGCCAAGCTCCCGAACCTCGCCAACCTCTATCCCGAAGGCAAGGCCCTCAAACACGACCCGGACAATACGTTCTCGGTTCCCTATGCCTGGGGCACGACGGGCCTGTGCTACCGCTCCGATCTGGTGAAGGATGCGCCCGCGAGCTGGAGCGACCTCCTCGAGCCGAAGGACGAACTGCGCGGCAAATTGACGATGCTGTCCACGGATCGCTGGCTGCTCGCCGCGGCCATGCTCGCGCGCGGCTATTCGGTCAACGAGAAGGATCCGAAGAAGCTCGAGGACGTCAAGGGTCTCCTGATCAAGGCCAAGGGCGGTCTCCTTGCCTACGACGACACCACCTTCCACTCGAAACTCGTGTCGAAGGAAGCGCTACTCGTGCAGGCCTGGGACGGCTGGTGCAACTACGGCATCACCGAGAACAAGGACATCAAGTACGTGATCCCGAAGGAGGGCTCCGACCTCTGGGTCGATACCATGGTCGTCGTCGCATCATCCAAGCACAAGGACGCGGCCCACGCCTTCATCAACTTCATCCTCGATGCCAACAACGGCAAGTGGGTGGTCGAGAACATCCTCTACAAGGTGCCCAACAAGGCGGCTATGGAGGCGATCGATCCCAAGCTCAAGGAGACCTATCCAAATCTCGCGATCACCCCGGCCGAACTCGTCAAGTACGAGCAGCTCCTCGACGTCGGCGAGACGCAGAAGGCCTACGCCAAGATCGTCGCCGAGATCCTCGCGGCGAAATAGGGCCTGACGCACGCGTGCCAGCATTTCCGGCGAGGGGGAGGGCCACGCCTCCTTCTCCATAGCGGCGTGAAGAGCTCGTTTCGCTCAGGCCGTATCAACATCTCGCGCGGCGAATTGAGCCCATGTCCGACCGCCTCGCCCGAATTCTGCTCGCCGCACCCGCAGTCCTCTGGCTCGTGGTGCTGATGGTCGTCCCGTGCGCGCTGCTGCTCGTGAACTCGTTCTTCGAGCGCGGCGTCTACGGCGGTATCGACTATGTCCTGACGACCGAGAACTACACGCGCGCGCTCGATCCGCTGTTCCTCGACATCTTTCTGACATCGGCGCGGATCGCGGCGACGGCGGCGGCCATTGCGGTCATTATCGCCTATCCCGTCGCCTACTCGATCCATCTTGCCGCTCCGGCCGCACAGGGGCGGCTGCTCTTCCTCGTGATGCTGCCGTTCTGGTCGAACTACCTCATCCGAACCTACGCCTGGATGGTGATGCTGAACCCCACCGGCATCATCAACAACGCCTTCGCAAGTCTCGGGCTGCCCACCCTGCCGCTGCTCTACAACGAGTTCGCGGTCATCGTCGGCCTCGTCTACAATTATGCGCCCTTCGTCGTGCTGACGATCTTCGCCTCGCTCGGGCGGGTGAACCGCGAGGTGCTGGAAGCCTCCGAGGATCTCGGTGCGTCCACGCTCGACACGTTCCGCCGCGTGCTCCTGCCGTTGACCATACCCGGGATCGCCACCGGCTTCGTTTTCGTGTTCGTGCTTTCGATCGGCAACTTCGTGACGCCGGCGCTCCTCGGCGGCAGGCGCGTGCAGATGATCGGCACGCTGGTCTACGATCAGTTCCTTTCGGCGCGCGACTGGCCGTTCGGCTCGGCGCTGGCGACCATTCTCATCGCCATCATGTTGATCCTCCTGTTCCTGCAGGCGCTCGTTTCCCGCCGCGTCGAGACGGGCGGCGAGCGGCCCGAAGCGCGCACCGTGGTGCCCGGCCATGCGTAGGCTGCCGCTCCCGCGCACCCTGCTCGATGTCCACGTGTGGGCATTCTTCGCCTTCCTCTACGTGCCCGTGCTGGTGCTGATCGCGCTCTCCTTCAACAAGTCGGGCCTGCCGACGGCCTGGACGGGCGCCACGACCGACTGGTACGTCCGGCTCTTCACCAATGCCGAAATCGGCCGCGCACTCGCCAATACGTTGATCGTTGCGGTCGCGACCACGCTTATCGCCACGGCGATCGGCGTCGGCGTGGGCCTCGCGCTCATGGGCGTGCGCGCGCCAGCCTGGCTCGACGCGCTGGTGTTCGCGCCGATGATCATACCCGACATCGTGCTGGCGATCGCGCTCGCGTCCTTCTACTACCTCGTCGGACTGTCGCTCGGGCTGCACTCGATCGTCCTTTCCCATGTCGTCTTCGACATCGCGTTCGTGGCCGCGGTCGTGCGCACGCGCCTCGCCGGCTTCGATCAATCGATCATCGAGGCCTCGATCGACCTCGGAGCGGATCACTGGACGACCTTCTGGCGGGTGACGCTTCCGGTGATATTTCCGGGCGTCATGGCCGCGGCGCTGCTCGCGTTCACGCTCTCTATCGACGAGTTCATCATCGCCTATTTCACGGCAGGAGCCGGCGCCGCCTCGACGACGCTGCCGATGAAGATCTACTCGATGGTCCGTTTCGGCGTGACGCCCGACATCAATGCGCTGGCCACGATCCTTCTGATCACGAGCTTCATCATCGTGCTCGCCTCTCGAAAGCTCGAACAGAGGCAAGGGTCATGAGCCGCCCGATCCTCAAAGCCGAGGGTCTTGCGAAGCGCTTCGGCGCACTCGCGGCACTCGACAATGTCGACGTCTCGATCGAGGCCGGCGAGTTCTATGCCCTCCTCGGCCCATCGGGCTGCGGGAAGACGACGCTCCTGCGCTGCTTCGCCGGGTTCGAGCGCCCGGACGAGGGCCGCATTCTGCTTGACGGCGAGGACATTACCGGTGTGCGACCGAACCGGCGTCCGCTCTGCATGATGTTCCAGTCCTACGCGCTTTTTCCGCACATGACGGTCGTCCGCAACGTGGCCTACGGCCTCGAGATGGAGCGCCTGGAGAAACCCGAGATCGACCGGCGCGTGGCCGAGATCCTCGAGATCACGGGATTGGGCGGGCTCCGGGACCGCAAGCCGCTTCAGCTATCCGGCGGTCAGCGTCAGCGCGTCGCGCTCGCCCGCGCGCTCGTCAAGAAGCCGAAGGTGCTGCTTCTCGACGAGCCCCTTTCGGCGCTCGACCGGGGGCTGCGCGAGCAGATGCAGGTCGAGCTCAAGCGTGCGCAGAAGGACTCGGGCATCGCCTTCGTCGTCGTGACCCACGACCAGGAGGAGGCGCTCGGGCTTGCCGACCGCGTCGCCGTGCTCGACCATGGCCGCATCCAGCAGATCGGCAGCCCGCGCGATATCTATGACCGCCCGGCGAATACCTTTGTCGCGCGCTTCGTCGGCGAGAACAACCTCATTGCCGCCGGGTCGGGCGTGAGCTTCGAGGCCGCCCGAGCGAGCCTCGGCGCACTTCTGCGCACGGCGGGCGACCGGGCAAACAGGCCCGATACCGCCTATTACCTGCAGATCCGCCCCGAGCGGCTCAAGCTTAATCGCGACACCGATTGCCGATGCAGATTCCGCGGTCTTCGAGGCCACGGTGATCGAGACGGTTTTTCACGGCTCCGAAGTCAAAGCCATCCTCGAGGTCGGAAGCCGACAGCGGCTGATCGCCCGCCTGAGTGCTGCCGATGCCGACCGCGTGAGGCCGGTCCCGGGCGATAGACTGATGTGCACTGCCCCGCCCGAGCATATTCAGAAGGTCGAAGCCGAATCCCCGACCACTACCCGCAGCGAAAAGAGGAAACCTCAGATGAGCGAGCAGAAGACCATCGCTTTCTTCCCCGAGGCCGCCTACGGCCCCGCGCTCAATTCCGTCGGCATCGCGCAGGCCGTGCAGGCCCTCGGTCACAAGGCCGTCTTCCTGTCAGACCCCGGCTTCGTGGATGTCTACCGCGAGTACGGCTTCGAGGCGCATCCGGTGAACCTATCGGAGCCGATGCCGCCCGAGCAGATGGCGAAGTTCTGGGAGGACTTCATCAACGGGCACATTCCGAACTTCCGCAAGTCACCCTACGACCAGATCGACAACTACGTGAAGGACTGCTGGACGGCGATCGTGGACAGCGCCAAGTGGGCGCAGAAGGATCTGCCCGGCGTGCTCGCCATGGTGAAGCCCGACCTCATCTGCGTCGACAACGTCATCCTGTTCCCGGCCATCAAGCAGTTCGGCAAGCCGTGGGTGCGCATCATCTCGTGCTCCGAGAACGAGATCGAGGATCCGGCAATCCCGCCGCACCTTTCAGGCTGCGGCGAGAACGACCTCGAATGCCACAAGCGCTACCGCGACCGCTTCAACGAGGTGATCAAGCCGATCCACGACGACTTCAACGGCTTCCTGGCGACGACCGGAGAGGCTCCCTACCCGATCGGCCAGTTCTTCGAGGCGTCGCCGTTCATGAACCTGCTCCTCTATCCGGAGCCGGCGAAGTTCAAGCGGCAGCATCCGCTCTCGCCCGTCGCAGTTCCAGTATCTCGAGGGGTGCGTGCGCAAGGAGAAGCCATATGAAGTGCCGACCTTCGCCGCCAACAACGACAAGCCGCTGATCTATGTCTCCTTCGGCAGCCTGGGCGCCGGCGACACGGAGCTGCTCAAGCGCATCATCGCGACGATCGGGAAGCTCCCCTATCGCGCGCTCGTCAACGTCGGCGGATACAAGGACCAGTATTCGGACGTGCCGCCGAACGTCATCATTGAGCCGTGGTTCCCTCAGCCTTCGGTGATCCCCCTCGTCGAAGCCGTGATTCACCATGGCGGCAACAATTCGTTCACGGAGTGCCTCTACTTCGGCAAGGCCGCGATCATCATGCCCTATGTCTGGGATGGCCACGACAATGCGACGCGCGTCCAGGAGACCGGCCACGGCTTCAAGATGCCCCGCTACGACTGGACGGACGCCGATCTTGCGGCGAAGCTCGACGCTTGCATCAACGATCCGGCGATCAAGGCGAAGCTCGCGTCGACCAGCGCGCACATGCAGGCGCAGATGGGACCGGCCAAGGCAGCGGGCATCCTGGACACGCTGCTCAAGAAGGGCCGCTACGATGGCTGATGCAAAGCCGTCGTCGGCGCCACATCTCTACGAGGCCTCGACACGCACCGATCTCATCGACTGGGGGGTGCAGCCCGATGCAATCGAGGGCAGCTCGCATTCGACCGGGCGGCTCGTCCACAAGGGGCCGAACAACCAGCCCGAGGCCGGCATCTGGGTCTGCACGCCGGGCCGCTGGCGGCTCTCAATCCCGCGCGACGAGCTCTGCCACTTCGTCGCCGGGCGCGCGACCTACCGCTCCGACGACGGCGAGACGATCGACATCGACGCCGGGACGGTGGTGCTCTTTCCGGCCGGCTGGACTGGCGAATGCACGGTCCACGAGACCATGCGCAACGTCTACATGCTCGCCTGACCGGGCCAGACAAAAGGAACAACAAATGGCAACACCCGTCATCCGCAGGCCGCTCGCCGTCACCGATCTCGCCGACTGGGGCGTCATCCCGACCATGATCGAGGGAACGTCCAAGACGTCGGGCAAGCTGCTGCACAAAGGCCCGGAAGGGCGCTCGGAATGCGGCATCTGGGTCTGCACCCCCGGCAAGTGGGAGTGCCACGTCACCCGCGACGAGTTCTGCCATTTCCTCGCTGGCCGCTGCACCTACGTGCACGAGAGCGGCGAGGTGATCGAGATCGAGCCCGATACAGCCGCCTTCTTCCCGCAGGACTGGAAGGGCGTCTGCACGGTCCACGAGACGGTGAGGAAGGTCTACATGATCCGGTGATGCCGATGACCTTCAGCCCGGACAAGCCCGTCATCTTTCTCAACCCGCACTACGTGCCTGCGGGCGGCGACGTCGTCGCCGTCACCGACCCGGCCAATCTCGAGCCCGTCGGCCGCTACGCCGAGACGACCGCGTGGGAGATCGGCTCCATCCTCACTAGCGTCAATGCTGCGCAGGCGCTGTGGAAGGCGACCGATGCCAAGTCGCGCGCCAAGGCGCTTCACAAGTTGGCGAACGCGATCGAAGCGGCAGACCTGCGCTTCTGCGCCGAGCTCATGACACGCGAGATGGGCAAGCCATATCCCGAGGCGATCGGCGAGCTCGCCAACTGCGCGCCGATCTTCCGCTACTACGCCGAGATGGCGCGCGACGAGGCCGGCAAGGTGGCGGGGACGACACAGGCGGGTTCCTTCCAATTCGCCCGCTACGAGCCGCTCGGCGTCTCGGTCCACATCATGCCGTTCAACTTCCCGATCCTGCTCATGTGCTGGACGGTCGCGGCCTCGCTCGCGGCAGGCAACGGCTGCGTCATCAAGCCGGCGCCGGCGACGACGCTCTCGACGCTCGAGTTCATGCAGGTTTTCCGCGACCTGCCGAAGGACCTCGTTGCCTGCCTGCCAGGCGGCGCGTCCGTCGCGGAAGCCCTGATTGCGTGCGACCGCACGCATGCCGTTGCCTTCACCGGCTCCGTGTCCGCGGCCAAGGCGGTCGCGATGGCAGCCGCCTCGCGCATGAAGCCGGCGGTGATCGAGGCCGGCGGCATCGGACCCGATGATCGTCACCGCCCATGCGCCGATCGAGGTCGCGGCCGCGGGCGCAGTGACGGCCGCCTTTCACCTCTCCGGTCAGGTCTGCACGTCGGCCGAGCGCTTCTATGTCGTCGACAGCGTGCATGAGGCCTTCGTCGACGCCTTCGTGGCTTTGACGCGGCGCCTTCGCATCGGTCATGGGCTCGACCGGTCGGAGATCGGCCCCCTCGTCAGCGAAGCTTCCCGTGCGAAGGTCATGCGCCTCGTCGACGATGCGGTGGCGAGAGGCGCCAAAGTCGTGACTGGCGGGAAAGTTCCGCCGCAGTTCAACAAGGGCTGGTTTTACGAGCCGACAATTCTGACCAACTGCTCACACGATATGGCCATTCTGCGCGAGGAATGCTTTGGGCCCGTCGCTGCGATCTGCCGTGTTCAGGACTTCGACGAAGCAATCCGGTTTGCAAACGACAGCTCCTTCGGCCTCGGCGCGTCGGTCTTCACCACCAGCCTCGAGGAGGCGATGGAGGCCGCGGAACGGCTCGAGGCCGGGATGGTCTGGATCAACAACCCGCTGATCGACAACGATGCCCTCCCCTTCGGCGGCTGGAAGGCCTCCGGTCTCGGCCGCGAGCTGTCGCGGCTCGGCCTCGACGCCTTCCGTCGCTCGAAGATGGTCGTCATCGACCACAAGCCCTCCATTCAAGGCTGGTGGTACCCGTACCCGGATGACTGGTTCCGCAATGGCGGCGGCCGCAAGCATGTGTAAGCCACAAGCAATCTCATGATCCTCACCCTCATCGGCGGCGCCGGCCTCATGGGCGCGGGCATCGTGCGCGACCTCCTTTCGGATCGCGCGATCATTGCCGTCGAGCGCGTGCGCATTTGCGATGCCTCGCTGCCGCGCATGGAGAAGCTCGCCGCCGAGCTTCAGGACCCACGCATCGAGCTGTTCGAACTCGACGTCTCCGACGCCGCCGCGGCTCGCTGCTGCAATGGCCGGCGCACACCTCTGCATCAACGCAGTTCCGACGCTGGCCGGCTTCCAGATGCGGATCTTCGAGGCGGCGCTTGCGGCCAAGATCCCCTACGTCGATCTCGGCGGCCTCGGCACCTACACCGTGAAGCAGATCGCCGAGCACGAGCGCTTCAAGGCCGCCGGCGTAACGGCGGTGGTCGGCGTCGGCGCCGACCCCGGCATGTCGAACGTCATCTGCCGCGCGGTGGCCGACGAGCTCGACGAGATCGACCGCATCAATCTCTATTGGGCGGCGGAGCTCGTGGGTCCCGAGAATCCGGTGCTGGTTCCGCCCTACTCGATCTCGACCGTGCTCGCGGAGTATGCGCATCCCTCGACCCAGTTCCTCGAAGGCCGGCACGTGACCTGCGGACCCATGGAAGGCCGCGAAGTGCTCGAGCTGCCGGAGCCCTGGGGCCGCTGCGAGTTCATGTACTCGCCGCACTCGGAGCAGCTGACCGTCCCGCTCGCCGCTGGCATCAAGGACAAGGGCATCCGGGAGTTCACCTGGAAGCTCCACCTGCCGCACCGCGAGCACGAGGCCTGGGTCGGCCTCGTCAAGGCGGGCTTCGGCGACTTCGACGATCCGGTCACCGTGGGCGGCGTCGCGGTCAAGCCGCTGGATGTGGTGACCGCCGTGATCAATCGCAACATCGAACGCAACGCCCAGCGCATGCCCGAGCAACAGAGCCACGAGATCCATTTCGCGATCGGCCGCGGCCGGAAGAACGGCAAGCCGGCCGTTGCGCGTTGCGAGGTGATCGTGCGGCCAGACCCGATGTATGCGCCCTACGTCGACGCCTGCACGTCGATGAACGCGTCGATCGCGGCCCAGTTGATTCTTGCCTCGCCGTTGAAGCCCGGCGTCTTCGCGCCGGAAGCTTATTTCGACGTCGCGGCCTACATGCCGGAGCTCGAGAAGCGGAAATTCCAGGTCCGCACCGTCGCCGACGCGTCGTGACGGCGGGTTCACATGCCTGGCTACTCCCCCGTCACCTCGTGAACCATCGACGCCAGTCGAGCTACGTCCTTGACCACCAAGTCGCTGCCGCGGCGCTCGATGATACCAAGCCGGGAAAGACGGTTGAGCTCGCGGGTCACTGCCTCGCGATGTGTGCTGATGCGGCTGGCGATCTCGGCGTGCGTCGGCGCGCCCTCGATGATTGCGGCCTTGCCCTCCAGCGGCGCCAGCCTCGCGAGCCGCAAGACCTCTGCCTGAATGCGATTGCCGACGGCCAGCGCGCTGAATTCGTACACACGCGTCGTGAGCCCGCGCACTTTCGCCACGAGCTGGCGCAGCAAGGTTTGCGTCACTGCCGGCTCTGACTTGAGCACATCGCGGAACGCAACGGCCGACATGGACGCGACAAGACAAGACGTGTGGGCTTCGATCCCGGCGGAGCGGGGAGCGCCGTCGATGGCGGCGTATTCGCCGAACATGTCGCCGGGCTTCAGGTCACAGAAGGTCACGGCCTTGCCGTCGGCCGAGTAGATACTGACGCGTGCGATTCCCGCCACGATGAAGAACACCTCATCGGACGCGTCGAGATAGTCGACGATCGGCTCACCGGGCGCGTAGCGGCGCCAGCCGCACCGCTTCTCGATACCTGCGAGCGCCCCGGTGGCAAGACCGGCGAATACCGAGATCCCGCCGAGAGATTGCGCTGCTTGCGTCGCCTGGGACACCGCCATGGCCATGGCTCCACGGACCCGTAGCTCAGAGTGCCGAAACAGTATAGCCCGTGCCGCCGCGCCCGGACATTGCAACGGCCCATTTCCGGCTCGAAACTTTCGATGAACGCCTGCCGACGGCACCGTGGCTGTCGCCGGTCGGCGTCTCCAGCTCCGCCGGCCGGGCGGCTAGCCTTCCTATAGGCCCGTCCGTCACTCGCGCGGCATCAGATGCCGTGCTAAAGAGGACCCGTGAGGAACGCCGTCGGCTGTCGCAGGGGACGGCGCACGGCAGATCGCGACGCAGTTGTCATCCACGAGGAGCAATTCCTTTGGGCGACAATAGTAAAGGGCATGTGCTCGACGAGGCCGGCCCGCGGCGACGAAGTCCGGACCGAGAAGCGCCTGAAACAGAGCACAGCGAAGTCGAGAAGAAGCTGGAGGCGGCGCATGTGCGCCTGCAGCACGTGCTCGCTGTGTGCCCCGCCATCATCTACACTACGCAGGCCTCGGGCGACTACGCCTGCACCTTCGTCAGCGAGAACATCCTCCAGATTCTGGGCTACACACAGCGCGAGATGCGTGACGACCCGGATTTCTGGACATCGCATATTCACCCCCAGGATACGCGCCGCGTGCTGTCCGAGGTGTTCCGCCTAATACCCGAAGGCGGAGGCAACCTCGAATACCGCTTCCGCCACCGTGACGGGCATTACCGTTGGTTCCAGGATTCATTCAAGACCGTCTACGACGGGACAAACCAACCTCTGGAGATCGTCGGCTCCTGGGCGGATATCACCCAGCGCAAACTGGCCGAGTCCTTCCAGACGCTCTATCAGGCGAGCTTCAGGCTGCACGAGCCGCTCGGCCTCAAGAAATGGTTCGACGGCTTTCTGCGCACGGCGCGAGACGTGCTTCACGTCGATCGCCTCAGCATCCTGCTTGCGGAGCCCAAGGGCGAATGGCTTCAGGCGGCGGCGAGCACCGAGACCGAGGACGGGCACGATGCCATCCGCGTTCCGATCGGCTCTGAGGGCGGCGCGCTGGCCAGGGTCTATCAGACGCAGCAGCCGATCATCTGGGACGGCCAGGCCCCCGTGCCGGATGAGTTCCGGCTCAAGCCTCCCTATGACCGCATCGAGGCTTTCCGCTCGCATGTCTTCGCCATCATGCCACTCGTCGTTCAGGGCCAGACGATCGGCGTCCTGCAAGCAGGCTGGAAGGGGAACCGGCCGTTCGATCCGGCGACTGTGGAGCCGCTCCAACTGCTGGCGGCTCAAGCGGCCGTGGCGAGCGAGCACTCGCGGCTCTTTGCGGCGGCCCAACCGGTGCTCAGGCGATCGCTCCAGCTCACGGATGTCTACCCGGCGTTTGCGGCGGCGGTAAAAGCGCTCCTCGCCTACGATCGGATTGGCGTGGTGGTGCCCGAGGGCGACAAGCTCGTCATGGCGCTTTCGGTGGCCGATCCGCCGCTCGCCTCCTGGCAGGGACAGTCGTGGTCGCAGTCCGAAGGCACCGCCGGAGGATGGGTGTTAACCGAGAGGCGAGCTCGTATCGTTCGCGACCTGGCGTCGGAGGGCGAGCGTTTCTCCGATGACATTTTCATGATTCAAGAGGGCGTGCGCTCGACCCTCATGCTGCCCTTGCTCGCAGGTGAGGAAGCCGTGGGGTTCTTCTTCTTAGACAACAGGACACCCGGTGCCTACACCGAGCGCGATCTCGACCTCCTGGATCCGGTTGCCCAACAGCTCGCGCTCGCCATCCAGAACAACCGACTGTTGAAGGAGCTGCAAGACCAGAGCCGCGAGCTGGCGCGGTCTGTTGAGGAAATGAAGGTTCTGCGCGGCGTCGGCCAGGCGGTCAACTCCACGCTCGATCTGCAGACAGTGCTGACCACTATCGTCGCCCACGCCGTCGAGCTCTCGGATACGGATGGTGGCGCGATCCACGAATATGACGAGCTGAAAGAAGAGTTCATTCTGCGCGCCACGCACGGGATGGAGGACGAGCTCATCGACGCGCTTCGCGCCAATCCGGTTCGCTTGGGCGAAGGGGCCGTGGGCCGGGCTGCAGTCACCCGCGAGCCGATCGAGATCCCCGATATCGAAATCGACACCTACGAGCCGCGGCTGCGGGAATTGCTGGCGCAGGCCGGGTTCCGCGCCATCCTCAACGTGCCGCTCTTGCGGGAGGATCGCATCTTCGGAGGTCTCTCCGTATTCCGGAAGTCGCCGGGCGCGTTTCCGCCGCCGGTCGTCGATCTCTTGCGCACGTTCGCAACGCAATCCGTCATGGCGATCCAGAATGCCCGCCTCTTCCAGGAGATCGAGGAGAAGGGCCGCCAGATCGAGATCGCGAGCAAGCACAAGTCTCAGTTCCTCGCCAACATGAGCCATGAGCTGCGCACGCCGCTCGAATGCCATCGTCGGCTATACGGAGCTCATCCTGGACAACATCTACGGCGAGGTGCCGGGGAAGGTGCGCGACGCCTTAAAGCGCCTGGACAAAAACGGCCGCCATCTCCTCGGCCTGATCAACGACGTCCTCGATCTCTCCAAGATCGAGGCTGGATCGCTCGCCCTCTCCGTTGCCGACTACTCCATGAAGGAGGTTGTCCAGACCGCAGTCACGGCGGTCGAGCCCTTGGCGGCGGAGAAGAACCTGGCGTTGAAGGTCACGGTGCCTGCGGATCTGCCGCGCGCCAAAGGCGACGAGCGGCGGACGACACAGGTGCTGCTCAATCTCTTCGGCAACGCGATCAAATTCACCGAGAGCGGCGAGGTGCGGATCGAGGTGGCGGCGTCCAACGGTGCTTTCATGGTCACGGTGGCGGACACCGGCCCCGGTATCGCGGAGAGCGAACAACAGAGAATCTTCGAGGAGTTCCACCAGGCGGAGAGCTCAAGCACGCGCAAGAAGGGCGGCACGGGGCTCGGGCTCTCGATCTCCAAGCGGATCATCGAGCTGCAAGGCGGACGCATCTGGGTCGAATCGAGCCCAGGCAAGGGCTCCATCTTCCGCTTCACATTGCCGGTGCGCGTCGAGCAGCAGGTGGAGGCGAAATGAGCAAGCGCATCCTGGTCGTCGAGGATCACGAGGACAACCGGCGCATTTTGCACGATGTGCTGACGAACGCCGGCTACGAGATGATCGAAGCCCTCACGGGTGAGGAAGGCGTGGCGATGGCGGAGACCCATCACCCCGATCTCATCCTGATGGACATCCAGCTCCCGGTGCTCGACGGATATCAGGCGACGCGGCGCATCAAGTCCGATCCCGCCCTGCGGCCGATCCCGATCATTGCCGTCACCTCCTACGCCTTGAGCGGCGATGGCGACAGAGCGTTCGAGGCCGGCTGCGCTGCCTATGTGACGAAGCCGTTCAGCCCGCGCCAGCTCTTGGCCATTATCCGGGAGCACTTGCCCTAGCCCGCTTGCCGAGGAGCCGATCGTGAGGACGCCAGCGCGAATCCTCATCGCCGACGACAACCCGGACAACCTCGATATTTTCCGGACCCGCCTCGCCGTCCACGGCTACGACATCCTCACCGCGACCGACGGCGAGGAGGCGCTCGCCGTTGCGCGAGAGAAACAGCCTGACCTGATCCTGCTCGACGTCATGATGCCGAAGATGGACGGCATCGACGTCTGCCGCCACCTCAAGTCGGACCGCTCCCTTCCCTTCATGCCGATCATCATGGTCACGGCGAAGTCGGGCTCGCAGGATGTCGTGACTGCACTCGAGGCGGGGGCCGATGAATACCTGACAAAACCCGTGGACCACGCCGCGCTTGTGGCGCGAGTCAAATCGATGCTGCGCATCAAGGAGCTCAACGACACCGTGGAAGCGCAAAGCGCCAAGCTCGCAGCTTGGAATACATCGCTCGAAGAGCGCGTGGACGAGCAGTTGCGCCAGCTCGAACGCCTCACCAGGCTGAAGCGATTCTTCTCGCCCCAGCTGGCAGAAGCCATCCTTGCGGGCGGCACCGATGATCCGCTCGCAACGCACCGGCGTGAAGTCACCGTTGTCTTCCTGGATCTGCGCGGCTTCACGGCTTTTGCGGAGATCTCCGAGCCCGAGGAAGTGATGCGCGTCCTGCGTGAGTACCACAGGGAGATGGGCAAACTCATTCTCGAGCACGAGGGCACGCTCGAGCGATTTACCGGCGACGGCATGATGATCTTCTTCAATGACCCGGTCGTCGTTCCCAATCCCGCTGAGCGCGCCGTGCGTATGGCGCTGGCCATGCGTGAGCGGGTTGCCCACCTCAGTGAGGGATGGCGCAAGGCCGGCTACGATCTCGCGCTCGGAATAGGGATCGCTCGCGGCTATGCCACGATCGGTGCGATCGGCTTCGAGGGCCGGCTCGACTATGGTGCGGTCGGCACTGTCACCAATCTTGCGGCGCGCCTGTGCGGCGACGCAATGGGAGGGCAGATCCTGACCAACCGCAAGACGCTGAGCGAGTTCGAGCACCTGGTCGACGCCGAGCCCCTGGGGGAGCTCTACCTCAAGGGATTTGCCAAGCCGATTTCGGCCTTCAGCATTACGGCGCTGAGGCATTAGCAGCGCACACGCACGCGCAAACCCGCCCGCTCCCGAAATTTTTTCAGTGCGATTTTCCGCATGTGGCAAATGCCACAGCGGCCGACCGCTCGAGGCCCCATGATCCTGACATCGCAGCGCCCCTGACAAACGAACGTAGAGGGCGAGGCATCAACACCAGGACCAAAGGAGCCCTATCATGATCTCGACTAAAGCAATCGCTGCCACGTTTCTTTCCGGCATCTTCTTCGCCAACGCCGCCGGCTCGGCTGAGGCCGCCGATACAGCCACCAAGCTCACGATGAAGCCTCTGCATGGGGTCAGCTTCGACGTCGGAGCGCGGCGCGCGGTGAGCTACTATTTGAACAAAAATGGCCGCTGCGAGCTCGTTCTGACACTCGCCGATGCGCCCGACTGGGACAACGGCGCGCGCTTCGAGGCGACCCGGTTCGAGGCCACGATCGGCGCCGGCGAGACGACCCGCTACAAGTCTAACGAAGGCAACGCCATCGAGTTCGCGTGCGAGGAAGCCGCCCAGACCATGAGCGTAAATGCCGTCGAGCAGATCGCGACCGGCGCGGTTCGCTGAGGCCGCCACAAACAATCGTACGTTCAGCCTGACCTAAGAGGGGGCGACTTGTGCCCCCCTTTTCCTCCCTCATCTGGAGGTGGAGATGTCGAGAACCACAATTCTTGCGGTCTTGCTCATCTTGTCTTCGGCATCTGTCGCCGATGCTGCCCAGGACGACGACCCGAAAATTGCCTTCAACAATCACTGCCGCACCTGCCATTCCTTCAAGCGCGGCGACAACCGGCTGGGCCCGTCGATGGCCGGCGTCTTCGGTGCGAGGGCCGGACAGGTCGCGGGCTATAGGGGCTATTCCGGAGGCCTCGACGGCATCACATGGGACGAAGCGATGCTCGACAAGTTCATCGCCAATCCGATGTCAGTCTCAACCAGCACGAACATGATCTTTCCACCCGTCGCCGAGGCGGCAGAACGCAAAAAGATCATCGAGTTCCTGAAATCGATCAGTGCGCCCTGAGGCCACTCGAGACGCGCTGATCCAAGATGCGCGAAGACAGGCCGCTCATTACTCGCGGGCTCGTGATTTGCGACGGTACACCGACTTGGGATCGTCGCCTTTCGCTCGCTTGCTTTCAGCAGGATCGGCTGCGGTCTTTTTCCCGCTCGGCGCGCCGCCCTCCGCCACCGGGACAGTCGATTCCAAGCGCGTCACGATCTCCTTCATGAGCGTACGTATCCGCTCGGCGTTGCCGCCGAAGTCGGTCCGACCGAAGCGCGAGGCCGAGCGGATATCGATGCGGGCGTTGGCATCGCTGCCCGTGACGCGGATCGCGACATCATCGTAGAAGCCGGCGACGATCGTCCGGTCGACTGCCTCGATCGTGCCCTCGCCTCCTTCCGCCGTGGGGCCGTCCTCGCGGACGATATCCATCTTCAGCTTGCGGACCGCCTCGATGACGAGCTCGAATGCCTCAGCGCTCGAGCGATTGACCAGCATCGGCTTGATGTCGGGGTAGGCCCGCGCCTGCTCCTTGGCAAAACTTTCGCCGGGATAGGCGGCGGGATTGGCGCCGGGCACGCTCCTCGCCTTGGCGAGGGTCTCAAAGGCGGGCGGCGTACGCATGTCGGTCGAGAGGTCGTTGATCGGCGGATAGTCCCTCGCCAGCACGACCAACATCAGCGGCCCCGAAAGGATCGCGAGGCTCAAGAGGACGCCGAAGACGACACGCGCCGTGCCCATGGTGCCGTTGCGCCATATGCCGATTGCGGCGACGAGCCCCGTAAGTATGGACAGGATGGCGCAGCCGAACGCCGCGAGCACGAGATTGAAGGCCACCGGAGTCGGCATGCCAAACAAGCGGTGGAGAAATGCCGCGGTGAGTATTATTCCAAGCGAAAAGAGCGCGATGCGGCTGGCCCAGCGGCTCGCTGGCGAGGCCATTTCCGGAGCTACAAACTGCATTCTCGCTCTGCCTCGAGTTGCTCGATTCCTGCGTTGAGCATAGCCTCAGAATCAGACCAAAAGTAGTGCTGTCCCATTCATGGGCGCTCGCTCGGTGCTGGAGCAGAAGGACGGATGCCTTGAGGCGTGCGGCATCACTCGGCACGGTGGCCCGCCTCGCACTGCGGGCGGCGGCCCTTGCGGCGTGCCTTTCCGCCGCGCCGGCACCTCTGAGCTTCATTAATTTCCCGGCGGCGCGCGCTCAGGACTACGGCCAGGACCCGATCCCGGAGCCCTCGACGGAAAACGATATCCTGCCTCCGATCGATGACGCGCAGGACGCGATAGAGGACATACCGGAAACAACTCCGGACTATGTGCCGAGGCCGCCGCCCGAGGTCTTCCCGCCGAGCAACCTTCGCGTCGCGAGCTGGGACCTCTCCGAGGCACCGAACCTGATGCCGCCGCCGCAGGCCGCCACGCAGGCATCTACATGGCGAACGACCTTCGGCTCGGAGCGGCGAACCGAGGCGGAGATCAGCACCATTCCTGCCCCCCAGGCCATGAGCGTCGACGCCGACGTCGTCCTGTTGCAAGGCGTGTCGGATGTGGCGGTGTTGCGGCGTCTCTTCCAGCCGCGCAACTGGCGTCTTGTTGTCTCCCGTCGGGTGCTGCCGACCAGCAGTACGGGTGCGGCTTATACCGGTCCGACACTGAATACCGCCATGCCCGTTCGCGTGACAGCGATCGCCGTGCGTGCCAAGAGGGGGCTCAGGATCATCGGGCGCGAGCACATTCTCGATCTGGCGCGTGCAGACGACGCCCCGGGCGCCACGGCACCATCGGCAACGGTGGTCCGCATTGCCGACGGCACGCGCCTGCTTTGGCTTTTGTCGGTCGCGCTTCCTGATGCGTGCAGCAGCAAAGGCGCGGAGTGTCCGTCGCAACAGCGAATTGCTGATTGGCAGCAGAGCAAACTCAGTGCAGGCCAAGCAACGGTCGTCGGCGGGAAGTTTGCGAAAGCAGCCTCGAGCGCAGCCCCAACCGCGCCATGCTCCCACCAGGAGGTCGCCAGTGATCTGCGGCGCCCTGAGCCGTCGCCGCGATCGCAGGCAACCCAGCGGGAGGGCGCCGGCTGCATCGCGCTCATCGAGCTTCCGGCAAATTAAGGCTGCGAACAACTAATGCACCGAACTGACAACGAGAATTCTGAATGATGATCAGTGCGCGCGCCTTCCGGCTAAGCTCGTCAAAATTAATCCCCGGTCTAGGGGATTGCGGCACCCGACCGCAAATATGCTATGCGTTCACAAGGTTGCTGCCCTGAGCTCGCAACGGTCTACGCCAACTAGTACGTTCCATCGTTTCATCCACGCCGCGCACGACAACAAGATTTCCATGGCATTTCGATTCAAGCTCAATGAACCCGTGGAGAAGGGATTCCGGCGCATCGGGCTCGAGCAGATCGAGCGCGCCGAGCGCGAGCTCACGGCCAGCGACACGCTCGAAATCGCAACGCACGAAACGCGCAAGAGCCTGAAACGCATCCGCGCGCTTCTGAGGCTGGCCCGGCCCGGTCTCGGGGACAGCGTCTACCGGGCGGAGAACGCGCGCTTCCGCGATATCGGCGCGCTGCTCTCTTCGGCTCGCGACAGCGACGTGCTCGTCGAGACGGTGACGAAGCTCGAAACGCTTCCCGGCGAGGTGGCGAACGCCGCGCTCGCCGCCGTGAAGAAGCTGATCCTCGACGAACGCGAGCGCAGCCAGCCGGCCCGCTCGAAGGGCACGCGGGAGGCGCTGGAAAACCTCGGCCTGGCAAAGAAGAAGTTCCGGCGCCTCAAACTCGAACCGGATGACTTCTCGACGATCGAGCGCGGCATCGCGCAGAGCTACCGCCGGGGCCGTCACGCCTTCGCCGCCGCATACGCCGATGGCGCGGACGAGGCTTTCCACGAGTGGAGGAAGTCCGTGCAGCAGCACTGGCGGCAGATGACGCTCGTCTCCCGAGCCTGGCCGGCGTTATTCGAGGCGCGCGTCGAAGCGGCGCGCGCGCTGTCGCAGCTGCTGGGCGACGATCACGACCTCTTCCTCCTTGTCGAGTATGTGCGCGCCCTTCCCGCCGATCGCCTCTCGGCGATGCACGTCGCGGAAATTGAACGGCAGGCAAGAGCGCGGCAAAGTGAGCTGCGCAAGCTGGCCGAGCCGCGCGGGCAGCAGCTCTTTGCCGAAGGTGCCGGCGGGCTCGGCAGGCGCATTCGCGTGATCTGGGAAGCCGGCGAGAGGATCGTCCGCAACGAGGGCGAACCCGCCGTGGGTGCGCCTCTCGCCGCCGAAAAGGCGCAGGCGGGCAAGCTGCGCGGATAGCCGCACGACGCAAGCTTTTTCCTGCTCTCGCGCGCACGTAAGGTCCTCCGCCACTATCGATCGCACGCCTCCCACATTGCGAGCCCGCATTGCGAGCCTGGGCGCCGCGTGATACGCGGCGAGGCCCCTCCAACAATGCGGGGCGGGTATCCGGCCGCGTTCACATTCCGGCGGAACAAAGGACAGCGTCATGTCGACCAAAATTCCCGAGTTCGAGCCCGACCGGCGTGCCTGGCCGAAAGGGCATCCGCCTGTCGCATCCGGACGCATCGGAGTCCTGCTCCTCAACCTCGGCACGCCGGACGGGACCAGCTATTGGCCGATGCGCCGCTATCTCAAGGAGTTTCTCTCCGACGAGCGCGTCATCGAGGTGCCGCGCTGGAAATGGTGGCCGATCCTCAACCTCATCATCCTGACCACGCGGCCGGCGCGAAAGGGGCGCGACTACGCCGCGATCTGGAACACCGAGCGCGACGAAGGGCCGTTGAAGACCATCACCCGAGCGCAGGCCGAGAGCCTTGCGGCCAGGCTCGCGAGCACTCCGAAGGTGATCGTCGACTGGGCCATGCGCTACGCCAACCCTACCACGGAGGGCCGGCTCAGGTATCTGCTCGAGCACGGCTGCGAGCGGGTGCTCCTGGTGCCTCTCTATCCGCAATACGCGGCCGCGACGACGGCCACCGCCTGCGATCAGGCCTTCCGCGCGCTCGTGAAGATGCGCTGGCAGCCCGCTGTCCGCGTCGCACCCGCCTATCACGACGACCCGGTCTACATCGACCGTCTCGCTCAATCGATGAAGGCAAGCCTCGCCAAGCTCGACTTCGAGCCGGAGCGGATCATCGCCACGTTCCACGGCATGCCGAAGACGTACTTCGAGGCGGGCGACCCCTATCACTGCCAGTGCCAGAAGACGTCGCGCCTCTTGCGCGAGAAGCTGGGCTGGCCGGCGGAGCGCTGGCTCACCACCTTCCAATCCCGCTTCGGCAACGATCCGTGGCTCGAGCCCTATACCGACAAGACGGTCGAACGCCTCGCCGGAGAGGGCGTGAAACGCATCGCGCTCGTGGCGCCGGGCTTCTCTGCCGACTGCCTCGAGACGCTGGAAGAGCTCGACGTCGAGAACCGCCACATCTTCGAGAGCAACGGCGGCGAGCGCTTCGCGTACCTGCCGGCGCTCAACGCCAGCACTGAGGGAGTCGACGTCATCGAGGCCGTCGTTCGGCGTGAGCTCTCAGGGTGGATTTAGCCCCCGTTAACATCCTGCAATTCACCGTAAAGAATACTTTTCGATACCTTTGGCCCAAAGGCCGCAAAAACCCCATCATGAAAACCTAAACCGAGCGCCGCAACGCGCTACCTCGGGTGGAGACGAATGATGGAAATTTTCGGCGGCTTCGAGCTCTTTGGCCTGCTTCTGATCCTGCTCGCCGTGGCCGCGCTGTGGTCGACGGTCAAGATCGTGCCTCAGGGCTACAACTACACGGTCGAGAATTTCGGCCGCTATACACGCACGCTGACCCCCGGGTTGCATATCCTGGTCCCGATCGTCGAGCGCATCGGCCACCACGTGAACGTCAAGGAGCAGGTGATCGACATCCCGAGCCAGGACGTCATCACCCGCGACAACGCGATGGTGCGGGTCGATGGCGTCGCCTTCTTCCAGGTGCTCAATGCGGCCAAGTCGGCCTACGAGGTCGACAACCTCGAGCATGCGACAATCAACCTGACGATGACCAACATCCGCACCGTCATGGGCTCCATGGACCTCGACGAGCTGCTTTCCAATCGCGACAAGATCAACGCGCAGCTGCTCACCGTCGTCGACGCGGCCACCGAATCCTGGGGCGTCAAGGTCACGCGCATCGAGATCAAGGACATCGCGCCGCCGCGCGACCTCATCGACAGCATGGCGCGGCAGATGAAGGCCGAGCGCGAGAAGCGCGCGCAGATCCTCGAGTTGGAAGGCCTGCGTCAGGCTGCGATCCTCAAGGCCGAGGGCGAGAAGCAGGCGGTCGTGCTCGAGGCCGAGGGCCGGCGCGAAGCGGCCTTCAAGGACGCCGAAGCGCGCGAGCGCGCCGCCGCTGCCGAAGCCAAAGCGACAGAGCTTGTCAGCAATGCGATCGCCGCGGGCAACGTGCAGGCCATCAACTACTTCGTCGCCAACAACTACGTGAAGGCTCTGGAAGCGCTTGCAAAAGCTCCAAACCAGAAAGTCATCCTGATGCCGCTCGAGGCTTCCTCCGTCATCGGCTCGCTCGCTGGTCTCGCTCAGATCACGGGCGAGGCGTTCGGCGGCGACGGCGGATCAGGCAAGCCGGCTGCGCCGCGCGGGACCCAGCGCACGGGAAGCGTTCCCCAGGTCTAGACGGCGCTGGATGGGGATGGGGATGACACGCTCGCATCAAGATTAGCGGTAGTATACGGGCTGGCGCGTGCGTCAGCGCGCGATGGAACGTGAGCGGTGGCCTCGATGCTGGACTTTCTCGTCAACCTCGGCTTCTGGAACTGGTTTCTGCTCGGGCTCGTCCTGATGTCACTCGAGACCGTCGTCCCGGGCGTCCATTTCCTCTGGTTCGGCCTCGCGGCGATGGTCGTCGGCGTGCTCGCCCTCGCCGTCACGGCGGTGGGACATGCAGAGCTATTCTCCTGGCCGTGGCAGCTCGTGGTGTTCGCCCTCATCTCGGTCGCGACCGTCTTCTGGGTGCGCGGCTATGCACGCTCGAAGGACGCCGTGAGCGACCTGCCAGACCTCAACGTGCGTGGCGCGCAGTATGTGGGCCGCGTCGTCGTCGTCGAGGATGCGATTGCGAGCGGACGGGGCAGGGTGCGCGTCGGCGATACGCTTTGGCCGGCGCAGGGCGCGGATACCGCCAAGGGTGCGCGCGTCAAGGTGACCGGCGTCAACGGCACAGTGCTTATCGTCGAGCCGGCGTAGCCGGCCGCGGCATTCGTGGGCGGAAGTGAGCCCTACACCACGCCGGCGCGGAGCAGGTCGTGCACATGCACGATGCCGACGGGCTTGCCCTTCTCGACCACAAATAGCGCCGTGATGCGCGAGGCATTGATCAGCTCAAGCGCGGCGGAGGCGAGCATGTCGGGGGCAATCGTTTTCGGCTTCTTCGTCATGATGTCGCCCGTGCGCGCCGTCAACAGCGCCTCGCCCATGTGACGGCGAAGGTCGCCGTCGGTCAGCACGCCGACGAGCTTGCCCTTGGCGTCGACGATGCCGAGGCAGCCGAAGCTCTTGGCCGTCATGGTGACGAGGGCCGCGCTCATGGGCTCGTTGTCGCGCGCAAGCGGCAGGCTTTCCGCCGAGTGCATCACGTCGGCGACATACTTCAAGGTGGCACCGAGCGAGCCGCCGGGATGAAATGTCTTGAAGTCGTGCGCGGTGAAGCCCTTGGCCTCGAGCAGGGCGATCGCCAGACAGTCACCCAGCGCAAGCTGCATTGTGGTCGACGTCGTCGGCGCGAGGCCGTGGGGGCAGGCCTCCTTGGCGCGCGGCAGCTCGAGCACGACGTCGGACTGCTTGGCGAGCGCGGAATCCGAGCGCGATGTGATCGAGATCAGCGGAACGCTGAAGCGGCGCGAATAGGTGATGATGTTCGTGAGCTCGACCGTCTCCCCCGACCACGATATGGCGAGGATAACGTCGTCGGGCGTGATCATGCCGAGGTCGCCGTGGGACGCCTCGGTCGGGTGGACGAAAAATGCCGGCGTGCCGGTCGAGGCAAAGGTGGCGGCGATCTTCTGGCCGACGTGGCCGCTCTTGCCGATACCGGAAACGATGACGCGGCCGCGGGCCGCCTTGAGCAGGCGCACGGCCTCGCGGAACGGCGCGCCAAGCCCGTCGCCCAGGGCCGCGCGGACGGCGTCCAGGCCTTCGCGCTCGAGGTCGAGCGTGCGCACGGCAGAGGCAACGAGGGTCGCGCCTTCGCGCTTGCCGCCCTCAATGCTCTTGAGCTTGCGGATTGATGCCGAAGTTGCAGCTCCCATGGGCGGTTATCCCCCATCCGTCACGGTATGAGCCAAGCTAGCCCCCACAGCCTTCCTAGCAGAGGACCTCCCGCCTTCCAATCGTCCGGCGGGGCTATCCGAAGCTTAAATCCGCATTAACCGACCCTGCCTAGGGTGGCTTTTGAACCCAACGTTCACAAATCCCCCGGCCATCGCGGGGTGCGAACGCGGGGTCAGGAACAGCCATTGTTCCGCAGCACGGTCCTGCGTTCGCGTGAAGGAATATCCTCATGAGGGCGGCATCGTGACCGATGCGCGACTAGGCTGGTTTGCGGCCGGCTTTCTGGCCGCGACGCTCGCCGCCGCACTCCTCGATGCTCTGCCCGCAGCTGCGGAAGGGAGCGCGCCTTTGAAAGGGGCGCAATGGCCGTTGCCGTCCGCGCAGCCGGCGGCCGCACGCCCCGGCGTCGGGGCCGCGCCCACCGGGGACGAATCCACCCCGAGCCCCAATCTTCCGCGCGCTGATGAGCCTCGGCGATCCGCCAGAGGATGGGCTCGAGGACGACAGCGACCTGCCGCAGGCGGCGCCTCAGCAATCGCCGGGAGACGGCGACGCTTCGAGCCCGGCAGAGCCCAAGGCGCAGCAGGACGACGTCATGCCAACCACCGAGCCCCCCGCGCCGGAGGACGGCGGCGATCCGACCATCGATGCGCGGACGCCGGAAGAGACGGCGGTGTTTGCCGATCCGCCCCCCGGCTACGATCCGCTGCTCTTCGTCATCGAGGACATCGACCCGATCGTCACCGACCGGCGCCCGGCGCGCCTGTTCCGCATCGAACCCTACGATCCGATCGGCGTCAGGATCGGCAGCTTCATCCTCTTTCCCGAGGCCGAGGTCGCCGGCATCGCGACCAATAACGTCGAGGGCACGGCCGGCGGACACTCGGACGTCGGGGCTGAAGTCGCCACGCGGACGCGGCTCGTCTCCAACTGGTCGCGTCACGCCGTCGAATTGCGCGCGATAACGCTGACAGACTTTTACGACGAGCATCCGTCGGAGAATGATCGCGACTGGACGGTCGAGGGCCGCGGGCGGCTCGACATCACGCATCGTACAAACCTGCAAGGGCTCATCTCGCGCGACTTCGGCCAGGAAAGCCGCTCGGCGATCGACGGTGTCTTGACGGGCGAGCGGCCCAACGTCACGACGGACGTCGCGGCACTCGCCCTCAATCACCGCTTCAACAGGCTCGCGTTCCAGCTCAGGGGCTCGCTGACGGACGTCGAATTCTCCTCGACGGTCAACGGCGGCATCATCACCACGAACGCGGACCGCAACTCGCTGACACGCGAAGGGACGCTCCGGCTGAGCTACGAGCTCAAGCCCACCTTCGCACTTTATGTCGAGGGAGGGGGCAACCGGCGCACCTACGACGCCGCGCCCTCAGACGGCATCCTGCGCGACTCGAACGGCGAGCGTTACAGGCTCGGCATCGACTTCGGCGGCACGGGGCAAATTCTGAGAGGCGAGGCGAGCATCGGCTACGGCCGCCAGACACCGGACGACGATCGCCTGTCAGCCGTCGACGCGTTTCTACTCGATTCAAATCTCGCCTGGCGGGTGACGGAGCTCACGTCGCTCTTGTTCCTCGCGCAGACCGAGATCTACGACACGACGACCACGGGCTCCGCCGGTGTCGTCTCTCACCAGCTGAGCGTCGAGGCGCGGCACGAGTTCCGCACCTACTTCGTGGCGACGGCGGGTCTCACCTACACGGACAACGATTACGACGTCAGCCCAATCGAGGAGAGCACGCTCACCACAAACCTCGGCGCGGAGTACTTCGCCAACCGCGACATCATCCTCTTCGGGCGCTACCAGCACGACGCTTTCGAGTTCGAACCAGCCCGCGAGCGACTATCACGCCGACACGGTGCGTCTCGGGTTGCGTGTGCGCAAATAGCGACGGTTATGCTCGCAGTGAGCGTTGCGAACCCGTTCCTGCAACGTAAATTCGAGCGAATCTGCTATGTTTGCGGCATCTTGCATCGGGAGAGAGCCATGTCTGACCGGACCCAATTCGCAATCGGAAGTCACAAGGTCGGGATGCCGCGCGTGATGAAACGATCGCTCCAGGTGGTCATTTCGGCGGCGCTGACGGCAGCCGTGGTGCTGGCGATCGTCATGTCCAGCACGATGCTCACCGGCCGCGGCAGCTCGCTCACGGGCATTGATCTGTGGTTCTCGTTCATCCGCAGGAACGACATCATCGGCACCATGATTCTGACCGCGCTGGTGACGGTGGCGTTCCTCTACTGGCAGCGCGACCGCGAGCGGCGGTAAGGGCCGGCCGGATTCAATCTTATTTCAGCCTACAACCGTCCGGATCACTGGCTCCGGCACGAGGGCTTCCGGCTTGGCCGGGCGCGAAGCCAGGCGCTCCTTGGCGAGCGCGAGCGCTGCGACATAGTCCGGCTTGCCGCTGCCCAGGAGCGGGATGCTCGGGACGACGAGATAGTCGGACGGCACCATCAGCTCGCTTGCGCCCTTCATCTTCGCGTGGCGCTGGAATGCGTCGCGCGTGCACGCTGGGTCGGTCGTCAGGAGCGCCAGGCGCTCGCCCTTGCGCGCGTCGGGGAGCGCGACGACGACGGTCAGCAGGTTCGGCCACAGCTCGGCGGCCAGCGCCTCGACGGCCGATAGCGACACCATCTCGCCGCCGATCTTGGCGAAGCGCTTGGCGCGGCCCTTAATGGTGATGAAGCCCTGCGCGTCGATGCTGACAATGTCGCCGGTGTCGTGCCAGCCGCCGGCCGGGGGCTCGAGCACGCCGGGGTTCTCGGCACGCATGTAGCCGAGCATGACGTTCGGCCCGCGCACGAAGAGGCGACCGCCCTCCTCTATTCCGGGGACCGGCTCGAGACGCGCCTCCATCAGCGGCGATAGGCGTCCGACGGTGCCGGCCTTATTGGCAAGCGGCGTGTTGATGGCAAGCACGGGCGCGGTCTCGGTGACGCCGTAGCCCTCTAGGATGCGGACGCCGAACTTCTCCATGTAGATCTGGCGCGTGCGCTCCTTCACCGCCTCGGCGCCGGCGAGGATCAATCTGAGGCGCGCGAAGTCGTAAGGATGGGCCGTGCGTGCGTAGCCGTTGAGGAACGTATCGGTGCCGAAGAGGATCGTGGCGTTCGACTGATAAACGAGCTCCGGCACGATCCGGTAGTGGAGCGGCGTCGGATAGAGATAGACCGGTACACCCGCCACCAGCGGCATGATGAGGCCCGCCGTGAGCCCGAACGAGTGGAACACGGGCAGGACGTTGAACACCTTGTCCTGCCCATTGACGGCGACGCGGTTCAGGCTCTGCATGGCGTTGGCCAGCATATTCTTGTGCGAGAGCACGACGCCCTTCGGCAGGCCTTCGGAGCCCGAGGTGAAGAGAATTGCGGCGGGATCGTTGGGAGAGCGCTCGACCTGCGGCTTGCTGCCCAACCATATGCCGCGGACCTTGTCGGCGAGCGAGATCTGGGCTTTGACGTCCTCGAGATAGACGATGCGCGCCGCGGGCTCGAGCTTGGCCACGACGTCGGCCAGATGCGCCTTCTCGATGAACGAGCGGGAGGTGAGAATCACCTCGACCTTTGCCGCCTTGCAGGCGGCCAACAGATTTTGCGCGCCGGCCGTGAAGTTGAGCATCGCCGGGACACGCCCGGTCGTCTGCAAGGCGAAGAACGTGACCGCGGCGCCCGCGGAGTTCGGCAGCATCAGGCCGACGCTGGCCCCGACCGGCGCCATCGGCGCGAGCTTTGTGCCGAGCACCTGAGCGCTCTGAATGAGTTTCTTGTAGGAGAGCTTGCCGCCGACGGGATCCTCGATTGCCGGCTTGCCGGTGTCGCGCGTGTCCTTCGCCTCGACGAGAGCGGAAAAGAGCGTCTGATCGAGGTTCGCGGTCTTCACCGCTGCGTTGACCATGATGTCCTGGAGCGCGGCGCCGGCGGCCTGGCGGCGGGCCTTGCCCTTGAGGCCGGGCGGGATGTCGAGCTTCACCGGCGGCAGGATGGTGACGGTCGTCTTCGGGAACCAGGCCTTCTTCGCCTGGTAGCGATTGAGGTAGCCGAAGTGGGAGCGCTCGGGGCCATCGATGCGGACGGGGACGATCACGGCGTCCGCTCTGTCGGCGATCATCGCCGTGCCGTCATAGACCTTCATGAGCCCGCCGGTGACGGTGAGGCGGCCTTCCGGAAAGATGACCAGCGTCTCGCCGGCCTTGGCGGCGTTGATGAGATGACGCGTGCCGAGCGGCTTCGTCGGGTCGATCGCGTGCGTGTTGACGAAGCGCAGGAACGGCTTCACCCACCAGGTATTGGCCATGCCGGTGTCGATGGCGAACGCCGCGTGCAGGGGCAGGATCGAGTGCATCATCGGCGCGTCGATGAGGCTCACGTGGTTGGGCGCGATAATGGCGCGCTCGCCCGGCGGCGGCAGGTTCTCGTAGCCTTTGACCTCGACGCCGAGAAAGGTCTTGAACAGGAAGGCGCCGACGTCCTGCACGCCTGCCTTGCCCCAGGCCGCGAGGATCAGGCCCATGGCGACGATGTTGCAGAGGCCGAGCAACAGGAAGAGCGTGCCCAAGCCCGCGCCCTGCCACTGCAGGAGGGCGACGCCAAGGCTCGCCGCCGTCATGAAGGCGGCCGACAGGACGTTGCAGGCGCCGATGATGCGGGCACGCTCCGCTTCCGGCGCCCAGAGCTGAACGGCGGCGAAGGACGGAACGATGAAGAGGCCGCCCGCGACCGCGAGGCCGGCTAGATCAACGGTGATGCGCCAGCCTGAGATGCTCGCCAGGAACTCCGAGACCGTGAGCGGCGCCCCGGCAGGCGTGGCGGCGGCCGCGGTCCAGGCGAGATCGAGCGAGAAGAGCCCCATGAGCAGTGCGGCGACGGGAACGAGCGCCAGATTGGGGCGTATGGGACTGGCGCGCGCCGCGAGCGCCGAGCCGGCCGCGATGCCGATGGTGAAGACGACGAGCGAAAAGATGACGATGCTTTCGCCGCCGCCGATGGTGCCCTTGATGAGGACGGGCAGCAGCGAAAGAACCACCGTGCCCACGAGCCAGAACCAGGAGGTGATGAGGCCGCCGATCCACAGCCTGACGCTCCGACCTGATCTCCCGGATGAGCGCGACGGTCGACGTCCAGACATTGGTGTCGATGACGAGGCCCGGGGCGGCGGCTCCGGTCTTCGGGATCAGCGTCGCCGTGAACCAGCAGAGCGCCGCGAGGACGATGACGAGCGCCGCGATCAGCCATGATGCGCCGTTCTCGGAGGCGGCGATGCCGCCGGCGATGGTGCCGATCAGGATCGCGGAGAAGGTCGCGCTTTCAATGAAGGCATTGCCGGCCGGCAGCTCGCGCGGGGCGAGAAGGGTCGGGAGAATTCCGTATTTGATCGGGCCGAAGAGAGCGGCGATGACGCCATAGCAGCCGAGCGCGACGAAGAGGAGCGGCACGGAGTGGAGGACGAAGCCCAGCGCGGCCACGATCGCGATTGGGATCTCGGCGCGCTTCAGCCAGGCGGCCATCTCCCCCTTGTCGTAGCGGTCGGCGAGCTCGCCGCCGATGCCCGACAGAATGAAGAACGGGGCCACGAGCACGGCACCCGCTAGCGCAATGAGGGCACCACTCGATTCACTTCCGACCTTGAACAGGATCAGAATGACGAGCGCGTTCTTGACGAAGTTGTCGTTCAAAGCCGAAAGAAACTGGCACCAGAAAAGCGGCGCGAAGCGGCGGGTCGTCATCAGCGAGCGAAACATGGGGCAACCGGCAGGCTTGCTTTTTGGTCCAGGGCAGGGGCAAAGGCGTGGCCCGCGGCCAGTATTGGCGGGATCGTGGTTAAAGAACGGCCCTAGATCCGGCAGGGCGCCAATCCCAGATTGTGCTCAAATATGACCTATCTATGCCATGAGGCGCTACAATCCTTCGCCAAAGCCCCTAAGATATGGACATGGATCGGCCAACGGAGCCGCAGAGCCGAATTGCCGCGAGCATGACGCTAGAAAACTCAGTCGAGATCGTTCTCAACGGCCAGACGGTCGTCTCGACCGCCGCGACGGTTGCCGCGCTCCTCACCGAGCAGGGTTATCAAGGCCTTAAAGTCGCGACCGCCGTCAACGGCGGTTTCGTGCCGGAGCGCGCCCGGAACACGACAGGGCTTCGTGCGGGTGACAGCGTCGAGGTCGTCTCTGCCCGCCAGGGCGGATGACGCTCGGGCCACGCCGGCGGGACGTTTTCCTCAAAGCAGCTTGCCGGGATTGAGGATGCCCTTGGGGTCGAGCGCGGCCTTGATACGGCGCATCATGTCCATCTCGGCCGCACTCTTGACCAAGGGCAGCTCGGCGCGCTTCAGGCGGCCGATGCCGTGCTCGGCCGAGATCGAGCCGCCGAGCTCGGTGACAAGAGCGTGCACGGCGCGCGACATCGGCTCCCAGAGCGCGAGGTAACGCGTCCGGTCCATACCTTCGGGCTGCGAGACGTTGTAGTGCACGTTGCCGTCGCCGAAGTGGCCGAACGGAACAGGGCGCGCGCCCGGGCAGATGCCTCCACGACTTCGGCGGCGCGGGCGATGAACTCGGCAATCTGCGGCGTCGGCACGGAGACATCGTGCTTGATGCTGCCGCCCTCGCCTTTCTGCGCTTCCGACATGGCTTCACGCAGGCGCCAAAGCTCCTGTGAATGCGCGAGCGAACGGGCGATGACGGCGTCGCTTACTAAGGCACGCTCGGCGGCGGCCGCGAGAATACGTTCGAGGAGGCTCTCGGCACGGCCTTCCTCCATGCCCGATATCTCGAGCAAGACGTACCAAGGTGCGGAGAGCGCAAATGGAAGACGGGCGCCGGGCGTGTGCTTGGCGACGAACGCGAGCGCTCGCTCCGACAGAAACTCGAAGGCCGTCAGCGCGCTGCCGGCCTCGTCGGCAGCGAGGCGGAAGAGCGGCAGCAAATCCTCGAGGCGCGGCACCGCGGCGAGCGCGGTCGCCTTCTCGCGCGGCGCGGGGAAGAGCTTCAGGGCCGCGGCCGTGATGATGCCGAGCGTGCCCTCGGAGCCGATGAAGAGGTCCTTCAAATCGTAGCCGGTGTTGTCCTTCTTCAAGATCTTGAGGCCGTCCCAGATCTCGCCCCCGGCGGTGACGACCTCGAGACCCAGCGCCAGACTGCGCGCCGTGCCATAGGCCAGTACGGCGACACCGCCGGCGTTGGTCGCCAGATTGCCGCCGATCGTGCAGCTGCCTTCGGAAGCCATGCTCAGAGGGAACAGGCGTCCTCGCTCGGCCGCCGCCGCTTGCGCCTCCGAGAGCGTGAGGCCGGCTTCGACCGTCATCGACGTGCCGGCGGGATCGATGGCGCGAATGCGCTTCATACGTCCCAATGAAAGGACGATCTCGGCGCCGCTCTCGGATGGGATCTGTCCGCCGACGAGACCCGTATTGCCTCCCTGAGGAACGATGGCGACCTGGGCCTCGTCGGCCAGCGCCATGATGCGGGACACCTCGCCGGTCGAGCCGGGCCTCAAAACGACCGGCGTGCGCCCCATATAAAGGTCACGCCACTCGGTCAGATACGGTTGCTGATCGGCGGGGTCCGTCAAGGCGTGCCTGGGCCCCACGATCTCGGCGAAGCGGGAAACGAGATCGGCGGCGGGAGTGGCAAGCGTGCGGGGCGGGCGCTGATTCATGGATGACTTTGATAAGGTGGTTCGCGTGGACGCTAGCATTGCCGCCGCCGGCGGACCAAACGGCGAGCACAATCATAATAGAGTTAATCGTAGACGGGCTTGCCGGACGGTGCCGCGCCAATCTCAAATGATCATGAAAGCGCTGCTATCCCTGTTCCTCCTGCTCGGCGTGTTGGGGGCTTTCGGGCTGGATGCTTTTGCCGCCGACGTGCGCAGGCCATTTCAGCCCAACATGCCCACACCGACGATGCAGTCGCCGTTCGGCATGCCGCAGCCGGCGCCGTATGTGCCGAACAGAATCATCGTGCCGAACCGTGCGCCCCAGGGTCCGAACTGCCGGCCGGTCTGTTTCACACAATGCGCCAGGGTCGAGTGCAGCGGTCTCAATCAGTCGCAGTGCCTTCGCGCTCGCCAGAACTGCCGCGTGAACTGCGTCTCGCAGTGTTAGGCGAGGAGTGACGTCCGTGAGAGCGTGGATGCTCGTGGCGCTCGTGTTTCTGATGCTGCCTGGATCGGGTCCGCGCATCAGCGGGCCATCCGCAAATCCTCCGCACACATCCAACTGCGCACGGTGCTATGCCCAATGCGAGCGGCTGTCATGCAGCGGGCTCAGCGCCAAGCAGTGCCGGCAGACGCGGCAGCAATGTCGCGCAAATTGCAGGTCGCGTTGTTGAACTATTCACGGCTTTGAGACGTTGTCGGCTGCGGAATTGCAGGAGCGCGTTTTCTACCCCGGGAGCATTTGCATGTCCGTTCGCGTTTCGATTTTTCTCTTCGCACATCTCGCGCTTATTCTCTCCGCGATCGCCATCATCCGGTCCACAAGCTAGGCTTTCATTGTCGGAGCGCTTGTTTTGCGCCGGGGACACCGTTCGCCGATAATCAGATCCAAGGGAGACCGAGGCATGATCCGCTCACAATTCCGCACGTCGATGTTCGGCTTGAGCCTGATTGGAATTGCCGCACTCATCTCGCCGTCGCCAACTATCGCCAACGACAGTCCGCCCCCCGCGCCGAGCATCGACTGCACGAAGCCGAGCAACAAGAATAAGCCGGCCTGCAAGGACCAACACGGACCCCTTACGAACGATGAGATCTACAATGCCGCCTACTGGCTGGCTCACAACGGCCAGTACAAAGAGGCGCTCGCATTGCTCAAGCAAGCGAAGACGCCGAACGATCCGCGCATCCTGAACGAGACCGGATTCGTCACGCGCAAGCTCGGCGATGTCGACGCCGCGCTCCCCTACTACCGGCAGGCGCTTGCCATCAACCCCGACTACACGCTCGCGCGCGAATATATGGGCGAGGCGTTCGTGACCAAAGGCGACCTCGCAAGCGCTCGCGAGCAGCTCGGCGAAATCGAGCAGCGGCGCGGAAAGGATTGCGCTGAATACGCCAAGCTTTCGGAAGCAATCGCGCGATCTGGCGAGATGCGCTCAGCGGGCGGGTGAGGACCGAAGTCGTCGCGGCATGACGGCGTCTTACGAGATGCCCAGGTAACGCGAGATTCCGAGGCGCAAGAGGCGGCTCGGAATTTTGCCGCGGAGCGCGTGGTTCAAGCGCGACATCGGCCCGACGGGGTTGCGGAAGTGCGGCCGGCGCGCCTCGAGCGCGTTGGCGATCGCTCTTCCGACCTCGGCCGGGTCGCGGGCCGTTGCCTCGACATGCTGGTCGGCGGCGAGAAAGAGCTTCTGCGCCCAAAGGCGATAGGGGCTGTCCGCAGGACGGATGCGCTCAGAGCTTTCCCATATGCTCGTCTGGTAAGGTCCGGGCTCGACGAGGATGACCTCGATGCCGAATTGCGCCACCTCGTAGGCGATCGCTTCGGCCCAGCCTTCGATTGCCCACTTCGATGCGGAATAGATCGAGTTGCCGGGTTGTCCGAAGAACGCCGCTTCGCTCGAGACGATGAGGATGCGGCCGCGCCGCTGCGCGCGGAAGGTCGGCAGGAGCGCCCGCGTCAGCGCGAGAACGCCGAAAAAATTCGTCTCCATGACGCGGCGCAGGTCGGCGTCGGGCAGATCCTCGAAGGCACCGCCGACGGCGACGCCGGCATTGTGGACGACCGCGTCGAGGACGCCGCGGCTCTGAGCGAGGGTGGTTGCAACCGCCGCCTTGATCGAGCCCGGCTGCGTGACGTCGAGCGGTCCGATCTCGACATTGCCACCGACACCCGCTTCCTCGAGTGCGCTCGACAAGAGGCCCGCTCTTTGCCGGATTGCGCATGGTGGCGAAGACACGCCAATCTCTCTTGGCGAGCTCGATCGCCGCCGCGCGGCCGATCCCCGTCGATGTCCCGGTTATGAGAACGCTTGGCATCCCGTGTCCTCGGCGCAAGGTGGGAAAGACTTCTGCCGAGTTCTGCTCCTTGCGAGCTTTCGCGGCAAGGGACGAGCGAGGCGGTGCTTCGACCTGCCGCTGCCTGGCCGCCACGCGTCCCTATTTCCAAAGATCGGTCAGCCATTCCATGAAGGTGGCCGGCTTGCGACGGCGGGTCACTTTCTTTTTCGGCTTCGGCTTTTCCAGCGCAGCATCAATGGCGCGCACCGATCCTGTTTCGGCTGGATTTGGCGCCGCCGACGGAGGCTGAATGCTTGTCGCGGCAGGAACCTCTCGGTTCTGGGCCGGATCCGAAGCGCCGCCCTCACCCACGACGACAAACGGTGCCCAGACGGCAGGGTGCGCGGCCGGAGTCCAGGTTTGCGGACGGCCGTTGTCATTCATTGCGGCGAGGATCGAACGGCGCAAAGCTTCGGCCCGGCCGATCGCGGGATCGCGCTTCAGCTCGGCGAAGGCACCGGTCGTGAGCGCAACAGCCGCGCGGCTGTCGACATACCAGTGCGAGACGAGAAGCGCGCGGGCGCCGGCATAGAAGAACGCGCGGGCGAGGCCGGAGAGCGCCTCGGCGTCTCCCTTCTCGCCGGCGGCCGCCGTGTTGCAGGCGGAGAGCACGACCCAATCGGCATCAAGCTTAAGCTGCGTGACCTCGGAGGCGGTGAGGAGGCCATCGTCCTCCTGGGTCGCGGTGTCGGGCGGCGTCAGCAGGAGGGCGGGCTCGGAAAGATCCTTGTCGAGGCTCTGCGTCTCGCTGGCGAGCAGGCCATGGGTGGCGAAGTGGACGGCGCGGGCTTTGGCGAGCGTGCCGTCGGCGCTCAACTTTTTGATCCCGGCCTCGGTAGCGCGCGAGCCGAGGTAGACCTCGCTCTCCGCTGCTCCGAGACTGCGCGCGACGGCGCATAGCTCGTCGGCAGTTTCCGGAAGGGGTGCCTGGCTCCGCAAGGCAGCGACGTCCGCAACGCCGCCACGGAAAAAGCTCGCGACGTCGTCCAGCAGTCCCCGACTTGCCAATTCAGCAAGCTCGTTCGTGGGTACCGTCTTCGGGCAGGCCTGCTTGGCGAACGCCCGCTGATCGCTGCCGTCGCGACCAACGAGGAGCGGGTTGCCGAAAGCAACCAGGGGTATCGTGCCTTGGCTCGCTTTGGCGTTCTGGCGCAGCGCCTTCAGAGAGGCGACCGACGGCAGTACGGTGACGGCATGACGCTTGGCGAGCCAAGCTGCCTGCGCGTATTCGGCCGTGATCGTGGGAATTGAGACCGCCGGCTTCTCGGTCACGAGCACCTGAAAAGGAACGTGGCCAGCGGCCCTGACGGGACGATGAGAAGCTGCTTGCCGCTGCCGTCCGTTTTCGCGAGCAGCGGCGCAGCCTCACCGAACAAGGCTTGATAGAGCTGATGCGCCGCCATGAGATCGAAGGGCGGCGCCACGCGATCGGTGACCTCGACGCCCGTCAGCTTCTTGCAACGCTCGCGACGTGCGGCTTGGGTGTCCTTTCGGCGTTTCGCTTCGGTGGATGCTTCAGACCATTGCGAGGGATCCGTCCAGTTCGTCGCGTCGAGACCGCAGCGGAGCGTCGCGACGGCGCGCCCGAGGCTCGCCGTGCCGATCGGCAAGCGTACCCACTTCGCATCCGTCTTGGTGACGAACCAGGCAAAGCCCGTCTCGGGAATCTGTCCGATAGCCTGGAGATCGATGAACTGAACCAGGACCTCGTCGGGAGACAGGAGCGCCTGCGTCTCCGCGATCGAAAGCGGCGACGGCTTGGCAAGAGATGCATAGTCCGGAAATCGTGCGCCGAGCTCCTGATCGATCGCGTCGAGGCGGGCATTGATCTCACCGATGCGCGCCCTCAAACTCGTCTCTTGAGCCGGGTCACGCTGATCGGGCGAACTGGCCACGGCGGCGATGATGAGCTTGTCGCGCTCGGCGAATTCCTGCAGGAGGTCCTGGCGCTCGCGCATCAGGGCGGCAAACGCCGGGTCGCTGCTCGCAAACCTTGCCGCCAATTGGGAAAGAGCGTCCGCCGCTTCCGTCTCCAAGGCACGCTGCGCCGAAATGTACCCTTCATCGGCAAGCGCCGGATCGGCGGCGCCGGCATTGAATGCCGCCTGGACGAGACGGCGGAATGAGGACGACTTCTGTCCACCCTCGGTCGGTCCGCTTCGCTTTCCTTGCCGTGCAAGGTCGACGCTGATCGCAGCCGCGCGACGGGCGGCCTCGAGAGCCTCCGGCCAGCGGTTCTGCTCGATGTACTGCAAGGCAAGGGTGTTCAGCGCCGCGGCAACGTTCTCGTGGTTCGGGCCATAGAGCCGCTTCGTTATGCCGAGCGCGCGCCTGATGTTCGCCTCAGACTTCTCGTGCTGGCCCATCTCGTTCAAAAGAATGGCATAGTTCTGCAGGGCAAGCGCGGTATCCGGGTGGTCCGGACCCAGGGTTTTCTCCAGGATGTGGACGGCACGCTGGTAGAACGGCTCCGCCTTGTCGAATTGGCGCTGCGACCGAAACAATCCGGCGATGTTGTCGGCCATCACGCCGACCTGGCGGCTCTCGGGGCCGTATGCCTTCTCGGCCACATCGAAGGCTTGCAGGAACATCTCCTGCGCCTCTGCATTGCGTCCCTGAAACTGATAGAGAACGGCGAGGTTGCCCAGCGCGGTGGCGACGCTGGGATGGTTTGGGCTAAGCGTGCTCTTGAAAATCTGCAGCGCACGAAGCGCGCAGTTGCTCGGCCTCATCCAGCCGACCATTTTCCATATAGAGCGACGCGAGGTTGTCGATGGCGACGGCCAGGTCGACGCCGTTGGGTCCTTGTACACTCTCGTAAATCGCAATCGCCTCACGATAGACGCGCTCCGCTTCGGTCACCCGAGCCAGCTTCTTGAGGCACAGCGCCTCGACCACCAGCGCCATGCCCAGATCGGCGGTGGCTTTATTCTGAGTACGCAGCTGCTCCGCGGCCTTTTCGCCCAATGGCAGCGCGGCCGCGCAATCGCCCGCGCTATAGAGCCTGAGCGCCTGAGAAATCATGGCTCCCGGCTCGTCTGCGTTCGGCGCGGTGGCGTCTTGCGCCTGCGCGCCGTCCACGAAGACGAAGGCTATCGTCAAGAACAACGCCAAGACTTTGAGCGCCAGATTCGTCCGTGTCATGACCGCTTCTGCGTGCTCCTCTCGAGAGGGGACGGGCGGAGTTACATGGCAATCTGGCGCCTTTGGTGGCGGGCGGAGCAAAGATGATTCCGGCGGCGCGGATGATCTCCGTCGATGCTCCATGAGAGCATTTGGAATCTGCTCGTTGCCCCGACAATCAATGTGGCGAGAAAATCCTAGCGGCGCGTTTGTCGCGGTCGTAGCGCGGAATAACTGCAAACGTGTCGGAGGTCTCGAATCACCCTAGCGCTTTCGCCAGGGGGTCTCGCAATGCTCGAGACAAACGAGGCGATCATGAACGAAAGAGACATCCGCATTTCCGGTCTTCTCGGCACGTTGGAGCTTTTGCCGGAAGGCCATCCGTCGCGGAGAATATACGAGCAGCACTTGAGGGAAGTCGGTGTCGACGAGCAGGAAAGGGGCACGATCCCACGGAAGGCCGGGCGGTCACAGGATCACCCAATGGAAAAGGCCGCGCGCGGAGGGCGAGATCATGTGCGCCAACACCGAGCCGCCGCCAGCCTATCCTCCGAGGAGGTTTACCTGCCGCGGGTCGCTGCCGAAGGTCGCAATTTTTAGCTGAACCCATTGCAGCGTGGCACGAAGTTGTGTCCCCCATGCCGGGACATGTCATTTGTGTCGCGGAGCGGCGGCGCGGCGCAGGCGGTCGTTGATCGCCTCGCCCAAGCCTTCGTCCGGTATCGGCATGACGGCAATCGCCGCGGCGCCGCTGCGGTCGAGCGCGCGCAACGCAGCGAAGAGATTTGACGCCGCCTCGATGAGATCACCGCACGGGCTCAGGTTGATCGACGGTGCGCTCGTCTCAGGCGCGTCGGGGCCGAACGCAAGCAGCGCCTCGCCCTCTCTTACTTCGTGCGCGTCGAGCCGCAGGCGGGCATTGGGCGCATAGTGGCTCTCGAGCTGCCCGGGCGACGTCGGCCGCGCGGCGTCGCTCGCGGGGCGCAACAGCTTCTCGCCGAGCACGGTTTCGATCACGTCGGCGGGGACGGCGCCCGGCCGCAGAAGCGCGATCTTGTCGCCCGTCGCATCGAGAACCGTGCTCTCGATGCCATGCGCCGTCGGGCCGCCGTCGAGGATCATGGCGACGCTCGTCGCCGAGATCGGCCGCGACGTGCTGGGCTTGCGTCGCGCTCACGCGACCAGACTTGTTGGCGGACGGCGCCGCGAGCGGCAAATTCACTTCCGCCAGCAGGGCGCGCGCAATCGGATGATCGGGCACGCGTACGGCGACGGTGTCGAGACCGGCGGATACGAGCTCCGAGAGCTGCGCGCCCTCGCGACGCTTCAAGACGAGGGTCAGCGGGCCGGGCCAGAACTCCCCGGCCAGGCGCCGCGCAGCGGGCGTCATCTCGGCCAGCTCCTCAGCGGCGGCGAGGCTCGCGACATGGACGATGAGCGGGTTGAAACGGGGCCGGCCCTTGGCCTCGAAGATCGCAGCCACGGCGCGGCCATTGGTTGCATCGGCGCCGAGGCCGTAGACGGTCTCGGTCGGAAACGCGACGAGGCGGCCGTCACGCAAGAGGCGCGCTGCCTCGCGAATAGCACCTTCGCTTGCCACGACTGTCGTCATGAACGCGGATTCTCCGGGTGCTGCCGTTGCGCTTGTCCGGCGCAGGCTTAATCTGGCAGCTCAGAAGCGGGCGCGATTCTCTGGTCGATGGATCGCGCGCATGAGCGCCGAGGAGGCCCCATGACCTATCAGGCTCCAGTAGACGACATCCTGTTCGCGCTCAAGACGGCGGCGGATGTTTCCGAGCTTATGGCTACCGGGATCTACGACGGGCTCGACGAGGACACGCTCCGGGCCGTGCTCGAGGAAGCCGGAAAGTTCGGGGCCGAGGTCCTCGACCCGCTGAACCGGGAGGGCGACCGGACGGGCTCGCGGCTCGAGAACGGGATCGTCGTGACGCCCCCGGGCTGGAAGGAGGCCTACCAGCAATTCGCGAGCGCGGGATGGAGCGCGCTCCCCTGCCCCGGACAGTACGGCGGCCAGGGGCTGCCCGAGACGGTCTCGATGTCGGTGTGCGAGATCTGGAACTCGGCCAACATGTCGTTCGGGCTCTGCCCGCTGCTCACGCAGGGCGCGATCGATGCCCTCGACGCCGACGGCTCGGAGGCTCTCAAGGCGCTCTACCTGCCGCGCATGATCGCCGGCGAATGGACGGGCACCATGAACCTCACCGAGCCGCAGGCGGGCTCGGACCTCTCCGCGATCAAGGCGCGCGCGGTGAAGCAGGCGGACGGCACGTACCGCATCTTCGGCACCAAGATCTTCATCACCTACGGCGATCATGATCTGACCGAAAACATCATCCACATGGTGCTCGCGCGCACTCCGGATGCGCCGCCCGGCACGCGCGGCATCTCGCTCTTTCTCGTGCCGAAGCGCCTCGTCCATCGCGACGGCTCGCTGGGGCCTCGCAACGACGTCGTCTGCGCCGGGCTCGAGCACAAGCTCGGCATTCATGCGAGCCCGACGGCGGTGATGAAGTTCGGCGAGAACGACGGGGCTGTCGGCTATCTCGTCGGCGAGGAGAACCGCGGCCTCAACACCATGTTCATCATGATGAATGCGGCGCGGCTCGCGGTCGGCATCCAGGGCGTCGCCATCGCCGAGCGGGCGACGCAGCGCGCCTTCGCCTATGCCCGCGAGCGCCGGCAGGGGCGCGGCGCGTCGGCCAAGGCCGGCGAGATGGCGCCGATCATCGATCACCCGGACATCCGCCGCACGCTGCTCACCATGAAGGCGCTGACTCGCGCGGCGCGCGCCATCTGCCTCGCTACAGCGCGCGAGATCGACATCTCGCACCGCGCCAAGGCCGATGCGGCACGTCGCGCGGCGGCCGACCGCGTGGCGCTGCTCACGCCCGTCGCCAAGGCGTTCTCGACCGATATCGGCTGCGAGGTGGCGTCGATGGGCGTGCAGGTGCACGGCGGCATGGGCTTCGTCGAGGAGACGGGGGCGGCGCAGTACTATCGGGATGCGCGCATCCTGCCGATCTACGAGGGCACCAACGGTATTCAGGCGATCGACCTCGTGGTGCGCAAGCTGCCGCTCGCGGGCGGCGGCGCGATCAAGAGCTACATCGCCGAGCTCGAGGCAACGGTGCGCGAGGTGAAGCACGCGAGCAAGCCGGAGTTCGGGCGCATGGGCCAGCGGCTCGCAACCACCGTGGTCGCGTTTGCCGAGGCGTCGGCGTGGATGGCGGACGCACTCGCCAACAATCCGGATGCGGCGCTTGCCAGCGCGACCCCCTACCTCAGGCTGTTCGGCCTCGCCGCTGGCGGGCATTATCTGGCGCGCGGGGCGCTGGCGGTAGCAAACGACACGAGCGCGCCCGCCCAGCAGCATGTGGCGTTGGCTCGCTTCTTTGCCGAGAACCTCTCGGTGGCCGGGCCAGGCCTGGCGTCGGCGATCACGTCGGGCGCGCAATCGCGTCCTCGGCCTGGCGCCGGAACTGGCGACGGCCTGACGGGCGCGGCGAATGGCTCAATTCCGCCCGCAGGCGGTGTAGGATGGCGCCGCTCTGGAGGAGTTCAATGCGCTCAAGGAGAGGCCCGGCGCGGCTTGCGGCCGTCGTCATGCTCGCCGCCGCTCTCGGCATGGCCTGGCGTTGCACCTGCGCAGCGCCAACTGGCTCTCGCGCCTTGCGCGCGGCGCGGGCGAAGCCGGTGAAGCGGGCGTCAAGGCCGGCAAGCTCGGGCTTGGGGCCCTAGATAGCGCCGCGTCCTACATTGCCAAATTGCCGCCGCCGGCCAAGGGCGTTGCGCTCGCGGCCCACGCGACGCCCGAGGGGCACTGGAAATTCGTCAACAGAGAAGGCGAGGTCTTTACGGCCGGGAATGCGGACGAGCTTTCACGTGTGACAAGCACGCTCGCGCCCGAGCTTTCCGCCGACGGCAAGCTCTCGCTCTACCTCTCCGAGGACACGGTCTTTCGCGAGCGCACGCTCCTGACCGACCTGCCAGGGGACGCCGATTTGCATTTGGTCGTCGGCGACGACAGCTACCGGCTGGCAAAGCGCGCACAAGGCGGGGCGGAAAAGCTCGTCGCCGAAGTGCGCCCCAACATCACCGTCGAGATCGGCGACCGCAAGCTCTTCGAGGAGGCGGTGTTCCAGCTCGGCCGCCCGCTCAACCGATCCAACATCCGCGTGCTGGCGCTCGAGCCGGGCGGCCCGAAATCGATCGCCTCCGTGCCGAGCTTCGATCCCGCGACCAAGACCGCGCTCGTCGATCAGATCGATCCCGGCTCGCTCGCTCGGGCCCTCGGCAAGATCAAAGGCCAGACGGTGCTCGTCACGGGGCGCGTCGAGGGCGACGCGCTCCACTTTCTGCCGGCAAGCGGGGCCGAGCAGAAGCTCTTCGTGCGCGAGATGCTGCGCGCGGCGGAGGCGGCCGACGTCAATCTCGTCATCCTCAAGGCGGCGCAGCCGCGCCAGCCCGGCGGGCGCAACTGGCTGTGGCAGAAGGTGGCGGTCGCGGGCCTCGACGAGGCGATGAAGCGCACGACGTTTGCGGACTTCCTCAATGCGCTCGGCGCCAGCGGCGGCGAGCTTACGGTCGCAGCCGCAGAGGGCTCGCCGGGGCGCATCGTGCTCAGCGCGCGTTCCCACGGGAAAGACGGCGGCCCCGCTGACCGACACGGTGGGAGAGTGGATCGGCGAGTTCACGGGCAACGTCGCCGTGCAGGCGGTCGAGGTCTATGCGCGCGACGCCGACCGGGAAAAGGAGCTCGATGCGCGCTTCATTCCGGGCATCCCGTCGGCGATCCAGTTCGGCTATCTCATCGGGCTGGTATTCGGTGTCCTGGGCTTGAGTGTGGCGCGCAACTGGTGGGCGCGGATCTGGCCACCGGAGCAGCTCCAGGAGTATCGCGGCACGCTCGGCTATCCGGGCAGCGCAGGCGGCACGTCTCGCGGCGCTCGTGCTCATCTTCCTGCCCATTGCCGGTCCCCCGGCATTCTTCTGGACCATCGTGTTGCAGCTGTGGAACTTCATCACCGCTCCCTTCCGCTTTTTCGGCTGGATGCGAGCGCGGCTCGCGCCGCGTGCCGGCTGAAGCCCCTGGAAGCAGGCTCGGTAAATTCAATGGCGACACTCAAGGGCAAGACACTCTTCATAACCGGCGCGAGCCGCGGCATCGGGCTCGCGATCGCGCTGAGAGCCGCGCGCGACGGCGCCAATGTCGCGATTGCCGCCAAGACGGCAGAGCCGCATCCGAAGCTCGAGGGGACGATCCACACCGCTGCCGCCGAGATCGAGAAGGCGGGCGGGCGCGCACTGGCGATCGCGTGCGACATCCGCTTCGAGGATCAGGTGCAGGCGGCGGTCGCCAAGACGGTCGAGACGTTCGGCGGGCTCGATATCTGCGTGAATAATGCCAGCGCGATCTCGCTCACGCCGCTCGAAAAGACGGACATGAAGCGCGTCGATCTCATGCTGGGCGTCAACACGCGCGGCACGCTGCTCGTGACCAAGAGCTGCCTGCCGCATCTGCGCAAGGCGGCGAACGGCCATGTGCTCATGCTCTCGCCGCCGCTCGACCTGGCGCCCAAGTGGTTCGCCGGTCATGTCGCCTACTCGATCGCCAAATACGGCATGAGCCTCGCCGTGCTGGGCCTCGCGGAGGAGCTCAAGGCGCGACGGGATCGCAGTCAACGCGCTCTGGCCGCGCACGACGATCGCCACCGCCGCGGTCGGCAACATCCTCGGCGGCGACAAGCTCATGCGCATGAGCCGGACGCCCGAGATCATGGCGGACGCCGCGCACCTCGTGCTGACTCAGGACGCCAAGAGCTTCACGGGCCACTTCCTGATCGACGACACGCTTCTCTATGAGGTGGGCGGCGTGCGCGACTTCGAGAAATACCGGGTCGATCCGACGATGCCGCTGGCGCCGGATTTCTTCGTGCCGGCCGACAGCTCGCCGCCTCCCGGCGTCACGCTGGCGCCGTCTGGCCCTGCTGCCGTAGCCAATAGTCTTCTGCATCGATATTTCATAAATTGCCGCTACATTGCGGATCTCGCCACCGCCGGGGGATTGCTCTCTTGAAGCTCATGAACACGGCGTCGTGCACGCGGCGTATACCATCGCCGCGGCCCACTCTTGATCTTTCGCATTTTTTCTATGGAAGATATACGGCGGAGATGATATCATCTGTGTAAAGACTTTCCTTTTACCCCCCACAGCACAAGATCTGCAGCCAGCGCACGGGAGTAGTTTGCATGACGGCCGTCTACTTCGATCCGGTGTATTCAGACAATGAGCGAAGGGAGCGACTGTACAACGGCGATGTTGTCATCCTGTCGCCGACTGCGGCGTCCAAGGCCCTCGTCGAGCTGGCGCGAGACATGCTCATGGCCGCGTTCCATCCTCATGATCCGCGTGAGATCCACAAGCACAAGTCGCCCGAAGAGGTTGCGCAGATCCTCTCGGAGCTCAAGCCACGCTTCATCCATCATCCCGAATGCAAGAAGATCATCCCGGAAATCATGCGTGAGCACGGCGTAGATCTGGAGAAGCTCTATTTCGACGTCCCCAGGTTGCGGACGGCCTACCCCTCCAACTTCCTATCGTCGGGGATCGCGTACGCCTTCCATCCACATCGCGATACCTGGTATTCGGCGCCCACGTGTCAGCTTAACTGGTGGATGCCGATCTTCCCGATCGACCCCAACAATTCGATGGGCTTTTACCCGCAATACTTCCATGAGCCGGTGAAGAACAACTCCGAGATCTATAACTACTACGAATGGAATACGAAGAACCGCGCCAGCGCCGCCCAGCACGTAAAGACTGACACACGCGAGCAGCCGAAGCCGCAGCAAGACCTCGAGCAGATCAGGGTTCGCTATCTTCCGCCACCCGGAGGCACCATCATCTTCTCCGGTGCGCAACTGCACGAAACCGTTCCGAACACGACGGACTTCGCGCGCTACAGCATCGATTTCCGCACCGTTCATCTCGACGACGTCGTCGCGCAGCGCGGCGCGGCGAACGTCAACTCGCGCTGCACAGGCACCACGATGCGCGATTATCTCCGGGCCACAGACCTCGCGAACCTTCCGGAAGACCTCGTGCAGGTCTACGACGACGGGACGGGTGGGACGGGCAAAGTGCTCTACTTCGGCGACCGCCTCGCGAGCGGCTAGACGACTTCCAGCGACTGGTCAATTGGGGGACGGCTGTACCGGCACCGGCAGCCGAGCGACGGCTTGCGGCTCACTGCAATGCCGCGCTCGCACCTTGGTTCCGCTCACCGGCAACGTGGAGTGGGTGCAGCCCGCGCTCGCCAATCGCGACGACGCGATATTTCTCGGGCTCGGAAGCCAGGTGAAGTTCTAGCCGGTCGACGGCCGCGCTGTCCCCTCAACCCTTGCCAGGCCGGTCGAAATGCGCCTGAAGGCTGGCGTAGAGCTGGTTCATGTCGAACACGGCTCCTTCGAGATAGGCCACGGTGTCACTCTCGTCCCACACGCCGCCGCCATCCTCGTGCACCCAGACATAGTGGCCGGACGCATGGCGGAGCCGATAGTTGATATTCCAGTTCTGTCTTTCCTCGAGACCTTTGACCACGGCCTCGTCGACGGCCGCGCCGTCATCGGGATGAATGAGAGAGGCAAACGAGCGCACCTGATTGCCGAGCACGTCGGTGGCGCTGAAACCGAAGCAGCGCTCGAAGCCGGAGGTCAGCTCGAGCATCGTGAACTCCTTGTCGGCCCGGCAGCGGTAGAGGAAACCGTTCATGCGCGCGAGCACGCTTTCCAGAAATGCGGGGGCACCATTCTGAGATAGGCTCATTCGAGTAATATCCGGCATTGATCGAAGGGGCAGGCGAGACCGATTTAGAACACCATCTACCGTATCGAGGTCAATGCGACTGACAGATCACCACGCGCGCCGATGCGATGAGCATCCGCTTTGCGACACAGTTGCCACGGGTGCTGAATAAAGAGACGGCGCGCAGAGAACTGTTCTGTTCAGAAATGGTGCAGCGCGTACCGATCGCTACGTGCCCCTCAGGGAATGTTCCCGGAAAGATTTCCCGAGCTAATCGCTCGGCTTCGCGCTCATAGCGCGAGCGCCCAATGGACCGGCGGCCTTGCCCGGGCCCAGCGCGACGTCGCGCGCGATTACAAATTGATACGCAGCCTTACGATCGAGGCACAATCATGTGACTCGCCTCTGATCTTTTTGCTCCATGGGGTCGTGGCTGGCCTTCTCCCCTCCCCCCGGGGCCAGCCAGAGTGAAGCCCGGCGTTCGTGCCGGGCTTCACACCCTGCATGGAAATGCCTTCCGGCTGCAAAGCTCGGAAGACGCTTGGAAAAAGAGAAAGCGGGCTGCGATGGCTGCGATTGAAAGAGAAAGACTGACGGATGCGGGCGCCTCCCTCTGCGGCTCCGGATGCATCGTCATCCTCCCCGTTGCCAACCAATTCGGCGCCGCGGCGGCTCCTGCCTCGGACTGCCGCTATCTCGCCGACGATCTCGTCGTGGAGCGCGGACTCGTGAATGCGACGTATCCATCAGATCCGGCAGGGCAGAAGACGAGGGTGAGCACAGGGTCGCATCTAGTAGTTTGAAGCCGACTGTCAGGTCTCCCCGCAGAAAGGGATGGCAGTTCTTGAGTGTGAGTAGAGCGTTATGTTTGCCGAACTCTCGAGACCATCGACAAGCAGAAGTCCAGGCCAAATTAGATCTCCGTGAGGAGATCTGCTGTCAGTCAGAAGACGGGTTTCTGGTTCGCGTTCTTCGCCCCAATGAAGTCCTCTTCCGCACAGGCGACGAAAGGGCGTGCATTTATCGGGTCGAGACCGGCGCCGTTGCAGTCTACGAGCAGCAGCTGGACGAGCAGCGCGCCGTTGTCGATTTTGCCTTTCCCGGCGACTATGTGGGGCTTGGTTTCCTTGATTCCTACACCTGCTGCGCGCGCGCAGTCGTCGAGACCGGCCTCACCTGCTTGCCCAGTGAAGCGCAAGCAAGCGTCGTGGAGAACGATGCCAAGGCACAGTTGAAACTCGACCAGGCAGTCGAAAGAGAGTTTGCGTTCCGACGTGCTGTTATCGTCGAGTCAGGCCGGCGTTCTCCCCATGTACGCGTCGCGGCGTTCTTGGTCAGCCTGTCACGCACGAACGAGCAGGAAGGTCGAGATCCCTCAATCGTCGGAGATTGCTGTCCCTCCGGATTTGTTGCCGAACTGCTCGGGCTCGATGTCGAAACGCTGGCTGCCGTACTTGCAGATCTCGAGCATGAGGCAATGATCGAAGCGTGCCCACGCGCCGGCCTTCGGATCAAGGACATCAACGGCCTCGAGAATCTGGCCTCGCGAAGATCTTTCTCGGTTCTTCCTGCCTCTCGTCAGCGATCAAATGCGGCAAGCCGCTTGGCGTAGAGAGGCCGGGCAGCTCGTAAGCCCCGTCGCTCAGTCGCCGCTCTTGGCGCCCATGGCGCCGGTGCCGAAGGGACTTGCCTTCTTGCGCGCCGGGGCCTTCGGCGGCTTTGATGCCTTCGGCTTCGACTTAGCCGTTCGCGGCCGCTCAATAGCTGGCTGCGCGCGGCCAAGCGCAAGATCCATCAGGTGGCGCTCCGCCCACGTCACGTCCTTCGACCTCGACTTGGCATGATTGGGATCGAGCGTGCGCACGAGCGCCCGTACGTCGCCGGGCGCGAGCGCCTGCAGGATGAGGGCGACGTTCTCCTCGCCCAGCGCGCCGACGAGGGCGCGGAAGCCTTCGAGATCGAGCGCATTCGACGTCAAGGCACGTATGACGAGGTCCTCGGCGACCTCGGCCACGGCGCCGCGCAGCCCAGAAAAGAGCTCCGGATTGGCACCGATGCGGCGCAGGATGTCGTAGGCGTCGAGCGCAAGCGTCATGTCACTGCCATCAGCTCATTGCCATCAGCGCGCTTTCGAGCTCGGCCGCGAGATCGACGAGATGGGATCTGATCTGCGCATTCCATTTGCGCGCATAGTTGGGCTGGGTGGTCACGCGCTCGAGCGCCTCGGGGACGCCTTCGGTTTCCGGAATCTCGGTGGCAAAGATGCGGTAGCCAGCCTTGCCGAGCGCGACGCGGCGGCGAAGCTCGGCGACCTTGCGGTCGTGCGCGGCCGTGGGACGGCGCTTGGTGATGAGGATGTGGGGAACATTCGACGGCGCGGGCAGGCCGCTGCGCGTGTTTGCGAGCCGCGTCCACACACTTTGCGCAAATGCGTCGAGACCGAGGAGCGAGAGAAAATCGGGCACGGTCGGGACGACGGCGAGATGCGAGAGACGCAGCGCGATCTCGGTCAGAAGCGAGATGCCGGGCGGGCAATCGAAGATCACATAGTCGTAGCTCGAGGAGACGCCCTTGATCTGCTCGGAGAGGAGCTTGAAGAGATCGTGCTCGATCTTCTCCAGGCTGTAGCCGCCGCGCGTCAGGGAGTGGATGAGGCTGCGCTCAACCGTGCGCAACTGCGGGCTCGCGGCCAGGAGGCCGATGCCGAGCGGCCAGCCGTGGTGGGAGACGTCGCTCACCTTGTGTGCGATGAGATGCTTGAGGCTCACCTCCTCGCGGCGGATCAGATAGCGATCGAGAAAGCCGTCGAGCGTCTGCCCGCGGCGTATCAGCGACATGAGCCGCTCGTCACCGGCAAGCGCGAACGAGGCGCTCGCCTGGGCGTCGAGATCGATGACGAGGACGGTGCTCTGGCGCCTGCCGGTCCGCGAGGCATAGTCGATCGAGCGCGCGGCGAGGGTCTCGGCCAGGCTGATGACCGTCGTCGTCTTGCCCACCCCGCCTTTCATGTTCGCTACGGCTATGAGCCGAGCCATCCGGCAGTCCCCCACGCGCACCGGCAATGTCTGAGGCGGTTGCGGTCAAGCCCCAGTGCCAATATGGATTCTTACGGGTAAGCCTTCTGGCGCCAGCTGCTGCGGACCGCCGGCGCGACGGAGCCCCTTCCCTTTGATACGGTTTCTAAGCACGCCGTGTCAAACCTCTGCGTAAGCATATTTTTTCCTCCCTCTGAATATTGTAACGTCTCCCTGACCCGTACCCGAGATCGCGCAAGGCTCATGGCAACACTTCTGATCACGCACCCCTGCTTCGTCCTCCACGACACCGGACCCGGACATCCGGAGCGTGCGGACCGCATGCGGGCGATCGACAAGGTGCTTGGGCACGAAGTCTTTCAGGGCCTCAAACGGGCGGAGGCGCCGTTGCGTGACGACGTCGAAGCCGGGATCAGACTTGCTCACCCCACGGAGCATCTCGAGATGATCCGGGCCGCGGCGGCCGCCAAGAGCCATCTGCCGACCCACATCGACGGCGACACGGTGATGTCGGCGGGGACCTGGGAGGCGGCGCTGCGCGCGGTCGGCGCCGGACTGGAGGCGGTCGATCAGGTGATGGGCGGCAAGGTCGCCAACGCCTTCTGCCAGGTCCGGCCCCCCGGGCATCACGCCGAGCGCGACGTGGCGATGGGCTTCTGCTTCTTCGCGAACGCGGCCATCGCCGGCCTTCATGCGCGGGCACGTCATGGCGCCGAACGTATCGCCATCGTCGACTTCGACGTGCACCATGGCAACGGCACGCAGGACATCTTTTGGTCCGACAAAAACCTCTTCTACGGCTCGACGCACCAGATGCCGCTCTTCCCGGGCACGGGGGCGCTGTCGGAGACCGGCGTCGGCAACATCTGGAACGCGCCGCTCAGAGCCGGCGACGGGGCCGAAAGATTTCGCGAGGCGTTCATGGGACGCATCCTCGGGCCGCTGCACAATTTCGGGCCCGATATCGTCATCATCTCCGCCGGGTTCGACGCGCACAGGCGCGACCCACTCGGCGGGCTCGAGCTCGTCGAAGCGGATTTCATGTGGGCAACCGAGGAAATCGCCAAAATGGCCGACCGGCATGCCAAAGGGCGGATCGTGTCGATGCTCGAAGGGGGGTACGATCTCGAGGCGCTCGCCAAGTCGGTCGGCGTCCATGTGCGCACCCTCATGGACGTCGGCGCCTGAGGATTTTCCCCCTCCCCCCTTGTGGGGAAGGCCGCTGGGAGGGTAAGCCCCACAGAGACCATCGGACAATTAAGGCATTCCTCCCCCTCATCCCGAGCTTCGAGGGAGATGGACGAAAGATCGGGCAAGCACATGAGCACGGCGAAAGCAGCGGCGAAACACGCCGACATCAAGGACATGAGCTTCGAGCGGGCGTTGAAGGAGCTCGAGACCATCGTCAGCCGCCTCGAGCGCGGCGACGTCGAGCTCGAGGAGAGCATTGCGATCTACGAACGCGGCGAGGCCTTGCGCGACCACTGTGACCGGCTCTTGAAGCAGGCGGAGGCGCGCGTCGAGAAGCTCACCTTCAATGCCGACGGGACGCCGAAGGGCACCGAGCCGCTCGATCCTGAAAAATGAGCCATCGCCGCCTTCTTATTGAACTCGAACGGCGTTAAGGTCGTATCCATCTGCGGCAGTATCACCTACGCGGTCGACATGGCGTCCGAGGCGCAAGGGCGGTAGTCTCGACGCAGATCCAGGTCAGGGAAGAATTCCCAGTGAGTCAATCTCCGCTGCTCGACACCGTCAGGACGCCCGAGGATCTCCGCAAGCTTTCCGAAAAAGATCTGACTCAGCTCGCAGATGAGCTGCGACGGGAGACGGTCGATGCCGTGTCCGTCACCGGCGGGCACCTCGGCGCGGGTCTCGGCGTCGTCGAGCTGACGGTGGCTTTGCACTGGGTCTTCGACACGCCGCGCGACCGGCTCATCTGGGACGTCGGACACCAATCGTACCCGCATAAGATCCTGACCGGACGGCGCGACCGCATCCGCACGCTGCGTCAGGGCGGGGGCCTATCCGGATTCACGAAGCGCTCGGAGAGCGAGTACGACCCGTTCGGCGCGGCGCATTCCTCGACCTCGATCTCGGCCGGCCTCGGCATGGCGGTGGCGCGCGACCTCAAGGGCGACACAAACAATGTCGTCTGCGTCATCGGCGACGGCGCCATGAGCGCCGGCATGGCGTACGAGGCCATGAACAACGCAGGCGCACGCGACGAGCGCCTGATCGTGATCTTGAACGACAACGACATGTCGATCGCGCCGCCGACGGGCGCTTTCTCGGCCTACCTCGCGCGCGTCACCTCGAGCGGCACCTACCTGCACCTGCGCGACCTCGCCAAGCAGCTCGCCAAGCGCCTGCCGAAGAGCTGGGAGCGGCGCGCGGCACGCATGGAGGAATATACGCGCCACCTCTGGCAGGGCGGCATGTGGTTCGAGGAGCTCGGCTTCTACTACGTGGGCCCGATCGACGGGCACGACTTCGATCAGCTGCTGCCGGTACTTAAGAACGTCCGCGACTCGACGCAGGGGCCCGTTCTCATTCACGTCGTGACGAAGAAGGGCAAGGGCTACGGTCCAGCGGAAGCGTCCGACGACAAGTATCACGGCGTCGCCAAGTTCAATGTCGTGACCGGCGCGCAGGTGAAGCCTAAGCCCAATGCACCCACCTACACACGGGTGTTCGCCGACAGCCTGATCGCGGAAGCGCGCAAAGACAAGCGGATCGTCGCCATCACGGCGGCGATGCCGGACGGCACGGGGCTCGACGTCTTCGGCCGTGAGTTTCCAGACCGCACATTCGATGTCGGCATCGCCGAGCAGCATGCGGTCACGTTTGCGGCCGGGCTTGCGGCCGAGGGGCTGAAACCCTTCGCGGCAATCTATTCGACGTTCCTGCAGCGCGCCTATGACCAGGTCGTGCATGATGTTGCCGTGCAGAGCCTGCCGGTGCGCTTCGCCATCGACCGCGCCGGGCTCGTCGGAGCGGACGGGCCGACGCACGCAGGCTCGTTCGACGTCGCCTATCTCGGCTGCCTGCCGGGGTTCGTCATCATGGCGGCGGCCGACGAAGCAGAGCTCGTGCACATGGTCGCCACCGCGGCGCAGATCGACGACAGACCGTCAGCATTGCGCTACCCACGCGGCGAAGGCGTCGGCATCGAGCTGCCGGAGGAAGGTCTGCCGCTCGAGATCGGGCGCGGGCGAGTTTTGCGCGAAGGGACGGCGGTGGCGCTCTTGTCGCTCGGGACGCGGCTCGGCGAATGCCTCAAGGCAGCCGATCAGCTCGCGGCCTTCGGTCTCTCGGCCACCGTCGCGGATGCGCGCTTTGCCAAGCCGCTCGATACGGATCTCATCCGCCGGCTCGCGCTCAATCACGAGGTTTTGGTGACGGTCGAGGAGGGGTCGGTCGGGGGCTTCGGCAGCCATGTGCTCTCGCACCTCGCTGAGACCGGCCTTCTCGACCGCGGCCTCAAGGTGCGCACGATGGTGCTGCCCGACGTCTTCATCGACCACGACGCGCCAAACAAGATGTATGAGCGCGCGGGCCTTGCGGCGCCGGGCATCGTCACGACCGTGCTCGGGGCGCTCGGGCGGGAATCGCTCACGTCCGGGGCAAGCCGCGCCTGAGGCCGAGGCCGGCGAAGCCATAGTGATTGCCAATAGGTAATGTAACCGCCGCCCGAAGCATCTTTTTTGCGCCGCAACTTCTGGTATCCTCGCCGCGAACGCGGAGACAGGCATGCGCCATTTCAGGCGTCGCACGAGCTTCGGATATCTGGCGCTGGTCGGGCTCGCGGCGCAGCTCATCCTGTCGTTCGGGCATACGCACGCGCCGCGCGCGCCCGACGCGAACCTCGCGCTGGCTTGCCGCACGTTCTTCAACCCGGCCGCCGACCACAACTGTCCGCCACTCAAGAAGCATGACGACTGCGCCCTGTGCTGGACCATCGCCGCGGCAGGTACCCTCGTCCTTCCCGAGTCGCCGGCAATCTCACTCCCTTCATTTGAAGGCGGGATCTGGCTAGCGCAGCTCGACCAGGCACCTCTTCTCACCATCCCGACCGCCGCCTTCGACGCCCGCGGTCCGCCCTTGTCCGTCGCAGCCTGAATTCTCAGCCGAGAGGCATACGCCGCGCACCATCCACATGATGGGCGCCTGCGTTGCTTCAGTTGCGACAACATCTTACGGACAAGGCAAATCCCATGAAGCTCACCAAACTCACCGTTTTGGCGGCGGCGCTTGCCGCTACCCCCGCGCTGGCCGAGGACGAGCATCGCGAGCTCGGACCGCATGAGCACGGCCACGGCACGCTCAACATCGCGGTCGAAAAGGCCCGCGTATCGATGGAGCTCGAAGTGCCGGGCATGGATATCGTCGGCTTCGAGCATGCGGCGGAAAGTGCGGCCGACAAGGCAACCGTCGACAAGGCAACAAAAGCTCTCGGCGAGGCGCTCAAGCTGTTCAAGGTGCCGGAGGCCGCCGGCTGCAAGGTTGCCGACGCGAAGGTCAAGATCGAGGCCGAGCATGATCACGATCACGAGCATGAAGACGGCGACAAGGATCACGACGCCAAGGCGGACGAAAAGGGCGGCGAGCACGCCAAAGAGGAGCACGGCGATCACGACCACGATGAGCATGAGGGCCACAACGAGTTCCACGTGACGTATGCGCTCGATTGCACGAAACCCGCTGCCCTGACCTCGATCGCATTCGACTACTTCAAGAGCTTCGCGGGGGCGCAGAAGCTCACGGTCAACGTCGTCACCGAGAAGGCCCAGAACAAATACGAGGTCAGCCGCGACAAGCCGAGCCTCGATCTCGGCGGCATCATGTGAGCGGTGTGGTGCTCGACGTGACAGAGACCGGCCGTCAGCCGCCGGTCAATCGCGAGGCGTCCGACATCGTCAAGATGTCGGGCGTCCGCTTCGCATGGCCCGGCCCACGGTCATTCTCGCTCGAGATCGAGGGGTTCGCGCTTCCGGCACGCGAGCGCGTGCTGCTCGTCGGGCCGTCGGGGGCGGGAAAATCGACGTTCCTCAGCCTGCTGGCCGGGATCGTCACACCCTCCGCGGGCCGGCTCGAGGTGCTCGGCACGGATATGCGCACCATCTCAAGCTCGGCGCGGGATCGTTTCCGCGCCGAGCACTTCGGCATCATCTTCCAGATGTTCAACCTGCTTGCCTTACGGCTCGGTCGTCGACAACGTCGTGCTGCCGCTGAGCTTTGCGGCCAAGCGGCGCGAGCGCGTCCGCAGCAACGGCACGGATGCAAGCGAAGCGCGCCGGCTTCTCAAGAGCCTCGGGCTAGAGACGTCCGAGCTCGATGGTCTCTCAGCGGCGAGCCTCTCCGTCGGTCAGCAGCAACGGGTCGCGGCGGCGCGCGCGCTCATCGGGCGACCCGAGCTCATCGTCGCCGACGAGCCGACGTCGGCGCTCGATCGCGGCCGGCAGATGGCGTTTCTCGATCTCCTGTTTGCGGAAGTGGCGGCGGCCGGGGCGACGCTGATCATGGTGAGCCACGAGGAGGAGCTGGGGACGCGCTTCGACCGCGTTCTGCGCCTCGACGACATCGCGGTCGCATCGAGAAGGAGCGCGGCATGATCGTCCCCCGCCTTGCAGCGCAATCGTTGCGCAACCGCGCGCTCACGGCCTCTCTCACCGTGCTGGCGATTGCCGTCAGCGTCATGCTGCTGCTCGGCGTCGAGAAGGTGCGGACAGGCGCGCGGCAGAGCTTTGCCGACACGATCTCGGGCACCGATCTCGTCGTCGGTGCGCGCAGCGGTGCCATCCAGCTCCTGCTCTACTCAGTGTTCCGCATCGGCAATGCCACCAACAACGTCACCTGGAAGAGCTACCAGGACATCGCCAAGCGGCCGGAGGTCGCCTGGATGGTGCCCTTGTCGCTCGGCGACAGCCACCGCGGCTTCCGTGTGCTGGGTACCACCACCGACTACTTCACGCGCTACAAATACCGGCACGGTCAATCGCTGGCCTTTGCGGCCGGGAAGCCGTTCGCGGACCTCTTCGATGTGGTGATCGGTGCCGATGTTGCGTCAACGCTCGGATACAAAGTGGGCGACCGGATCGTCGTCGCGCACGGGGTCGGGAGTGTCTCGTTCGTCGAGCACGCCGACAAGCCGTTCCAGGTCTCGGGCATCCTCGAGAAGACGGGAACGCCGGTCGACCGCACGCTGCACGTGAGCCTCGAGGCCATCGAGGCCATCCACGTCGATTGGCAAGGCGGCATGCCGATACCCGGTCAGACCATCTCGGCTGACGAGGTGCGCAAAATGCACCTCGAGCCAAGGGCGATCACGGCGGCCCTCGTCGGGCTCAACTCGAAGCTGGCGACGTTCAAGCTGCAGCGGGCGATCAACGAATACCGGGAGGAGCCGCTGTCGGCGATCATTCCGGGCGCGGCGCTGCAGGAGCTGTGGAGCCTCGTGGCGACGGCGGAGACGGCGCTGTCGGTCATTTCGGCGATGGTCGTCGCGACCGCGCTCCTCGGCATGGTGACGACGATCCTGACAACGCTCAACGAGCGCCGCCGCGAGATGGCGATCCTGCGCTCGGTCGGCGCGAGACCGGCGACGATCCTCGGCCTGCTGACGACGGAAGCCGCCTTCCTCACGGTCTTGGGCGTCGGCCTCGGCGTCGTTCTTCTCTACGGGAGCCTGATCCTGCTGCGGCCGGTCGTCGATCGCGCCTACGGGCTGGAGCTCAACATCGATGCGCCAACGGGGAGTGAATGGCTGACGCTCGGCGCCATCATTCTTGCCGGCATCGTCGCCGGCATGATCCCGGCGCTGCGCGCCTACCGGCTGTCGCTCGCCGACGGCATGACGGTCAGAACATGATTGGAGGCGAGAGATGATCAGAAAGATGCTTGCCGTCGTAACAATGGCGGCGGCTGCCGCCCTGGCGCCGCTCGGGGCCAACTCCGCGGATGCGCCGCTCGAGCTCAAATGGGCGCAGCTCATCCCCCAGGGACCGGCGGCGCCCGCGAGCCCCAACAAGACCTTCTTCTCGGGCGTGACGCCAAAGCCCGACGATGGGTCGCCGCCGCCGCCGCCGCTGCCGGAGGGAAAGTTCATGGCGCTCAAGCGGCACCAGCCCGGCGGCGACCGGCCGCCGGCGGTCGTCGCCGCGCTCGACGGCAAGCGGGTCAAAATCGGCGGCTACGTCGTGCCGCTCGACTTCGAGGCGACCAGCATCAAGGAGTTCCTGCTCGTCCCGTTCGTCGGCGCCTGCATCCACGTGCCGCCGCCGCCGGCGAATCAGATCATCTACGTCAAGGCCGATGGCGGCTTCGACGTCAGCGGCTCCTTCGATCCGGTCACGGTGACGGGGACGATCAAGACCGAGACCGCCTTCACGGGGCTGGCGGATGCCGGCTACAGCATCACCGCGGAGGCGGTGGAGCTGATTAAGCCTTAGATTTCAGGCTCTCCGCGGGGCCTCGCAGGGCGGCAAATCAATCGCTATATTGTGATTTGCAACCGTGGCCTTGAACCAGGATCTGCAGAGCATGAGCGAGAATACGCCCGTGACGACGCGCCGGCCCCGACCGAAGGTGTTAACGCTGACGGACGCCGCGGCGGCGCGCGTCAAAGCCATCATGGTGTCGAAGGGGCCCGAGATCCTCGGCCTCAAGATCGGCGTCAAGAAGGGCGGCTGCGCGGGCATGGAGTACACCATGACCTGGGCCGACAAAATCGAGAAGTTCGACGAGGTCGTCGAGGCCGACGGCGCGCGCGTGATCGTCGATCCGCAGGCGGTGCTCTATCTCCTCGGCACGGAGATGGACTACAAGACCGACAAGCTCTCGGCCACGTTCGTGTTCAACAACCCGAACCAGAAGAGCTCCTGCGGCTGCGGCGAGAGCGTCACGCTCGAGGCCGCAGGCGAAGCGGATCTCGCCGCCCTCAAAATCTAGGGCACTATCTTCCAGAGTTCATGAATGGCCCTTTGGCCCCTCCCCAATTGAGGTTGGTGGCGCGAGCGCGCCCGACCGCTAGATGGCGACCTGCGTGCCGACCTCGACGACGCGGTCGGTCGGGATCTGGAAGTAGGTCGTCGCATCCTCGGCGGTTCGCGCGAGCCAGATGAAGAGCATCTCCTGCCAGCGCGGCATCTCCGACTTCGATTTGGGCCGCAAGGAGCGGCGCGACAGGAAGAACGACGTCGAGCCGAGCTCGACGTTGAGATCCTTTCTGCGGCAGCTCTCCATGATCTTCGGGATACTCGGTGTCTCCATGAAGCCGTAGTAGGCGATGACCTTGATGAAGGTCTCGTTGGAGCGGTCCACCTCGACGCGCTCATGGCGGGGAACGCGCGGCGTGTCCTCGGTGCGGATCGAGAGCACGATGTTGCGCTCGTGCAGCACGCGGTTGTGCTTCAGGTTGTGCATCAGCGACGTCGGCGCGGCGTCGACGTCGGAGCTCAGGAACACCGCCGTGCCCGGCACGCGCACCGGCGGCTTGGCCTCGAGCTTGCGCACCAGCCAATCGAGATCCGCCTCGTCGCGGCGCGTGATCTTGAGGAGAATGCCGTAGCCCCGAACCCATGTGTACATGACGAGCCCCAGAAGGCCCGCGATGACAAGCGGGACCCAGGCGCCTTCGAAGAGCTTGAGCACATTGGCGGTGAAGAAGGCCTGCTCGATCAGGAGCAGCGGAACCATGAGGAGCGCGACGCGCCACACGGGCCAGAGCCAGCACTTCCAGATGACAAAGAAGGCCATCAAAGAGGTGATGATCATCGTTGCCGTGACCGCCACGCCATAGGCCGCTGCAAGATGGCCGGAGTCCTTGAAGATGATAACGACGATGACCACCCCCGCCAGCAGGAGCCAGTTGACCCGCGGCAAATAGATCTGGCCGACCATGCTCTCGGAGGTGTGCTTGATGGCGAAACGCGGAAGGAGACCGAGCTGGATGGCCTGACGAGCCAGCGAATAGGCACCAGTGATGACGGCCTGGCTGGCGATCACGGTTGCAATCGTGGCCAGCAAGACCATGGGGATAAGGGCCCATTCGGGATAAAGATTGTAAAAGGGGTGCGTCAGCGCTTCGGGTTTGGCGAGCACGAGTGCGCCCTGGCCGAAGTAGTTGAGCAAGAGAGAGGGAAAAACCAGCAAGAACCACGCGAGCTGGATCGGCTTACGCCCGAAATGGCCGAGGTCGGCATAGAGAGCCTCGGCGCCCGTCACGGCCAAGAAGACGAGACCCATGACGGTGAGGCCTATGATGCCGTTGCTGGCGATAAAGTGAATGCCATAGTGGGGGCTCATAGCGGCGAGCACGCTCGGGTCGTCGACGATATGGACGAGCCCGCCGGCCGCAAGCGCGATAAACCAAACAATGGTGATCGGCCCGAAGAACGCCGCGACCTTCGCCGTGCCGCGTGACTGCACGGCAAAGAGGCCGACAAGAATGACGAGCGACAGCGGCAAGACCCACTTCTCGAACTCGAGCGAGACGAGCTTCAATCCCTCGACTGCGGAGAGAACGGAGATCGCCGGAGTTATCACGGCATCGCCGTAGAAGAACGAGGCGCCCGCGATCCCGAGGCCGAATATCAGCGGCGATGACCGGCGGGCGACCGATTGGCCGAGCGCCATCAGTGCGAACATGCCGCCCTCGCCGCGGTTGTCTGCCCGCAAGAGCAACGACACGTATTTTATGCTTACGATGAGCACGAGCGCCCAGACGATCAGGGAGAGGACGCCGAGCACGGCCTCGCTATCGTCGAGACCGCCGTGGCGCGCCGCGACCACGGCCTCGCGCAGCGCATAGAGCGGGCTGGTGCCGATGTCGCCGTAAACGACGCCGATCGAGCCGACGACAAGCGTCCAGAAATGGCGGCTGGTGAGCTCGTCCTGAGTGCCGTTTTCGGCTGCCGGCTCAGCGGCTTTAGATTGGGCCACGATTGGCGCCTCTTCACTCGGTATCGCTGCGTTGCAGCGAAGTGGCGGGCTTATACGCCCGCGGTCTGGCAGCCGGAAGCCGGGAAATTAGTCCGTTGCGCCACGAATAAGCCTTGACATTTGACCTATCGGCGCGTCGGGGAGCTGGCAAGCGCCTGGAACCGCACAACTATTTCTTCCAGCCGCGCGTCTCTCGACCGGTCGGGAGTTGGGACCCCGGCGGCTCAACCGTCGCCGCGGCGTGTTGGTTCCTCAGGCGGCCCTGTCCATCTCCTCGAGCTCGTCGATCATGCCTTCGATCACCTTGAGGCCCTTCGACCAGAACGCGGGATCGCTGGCGTTCAAGCCAAAGGGAGCGAGCAGCTCGGAATGGTGCTTCGAGCCGCCGGCTTTCAGGAGATCGAAATACTTGGCGACGAAGCCCGGATGCGCCTCCTGGTAGAGCCCGTAGAGCGAGTTCACGAGGCAATCGCCGAACGCATAAGCGTAGACATAGAACGGCGAGTTGATGAAGTGAGGCACGTAGCTCCAGTAGACCTCGTAGCCGGGCTTAAGCTCGATCGCAGGGCCCAAGCTCTCCGACTGCACCTCGAGCCAGAAGGTGTTCAGCTGTTCGCTCGTGAGCTCTCCTTGCCGGCGCGCCTCGTGCACCTTGCGCTCGAAGTTGTAGAAGGCGATCTGGCGCACGACCGTGTTCAGCATGTCCTCGACCTTGCCCGCGATCATGGCCTTCTTCTCTTTGCGGTCGGTGGTCGCTCCGAGCAACGCGCGGAAGGTCAGCATCTCGCCGAATACGGAAGCCGTCTCGGCGAGAGTGAGAGGGGTCGGCGCCAGCAGCGGGCCTTGCGCGCGGGCGAGCATCTGGTGCACGCCGTGACCAAGCTCGTGGGCGAGCGTCATCACATCGCGCGGCTTGCCCTGGTAGTTCAGAAGAACGTAGGGGTGCACCGACGGAACGGTCGAGGCAGAAAATGCGCCCTGCGCCTTGCCCTCGCGGAGCGGCGCGTCGATCCAGCGCTTGTCGAAGAATTCCTTGGCGATCGAAGCCATGTCGGGCGCGAAGGCGCCGTAGGCATTGAGCACCATGCTCTCGGCCTCGCCCCATGAAAACATCCGCTCGGGCTTGTCGGGCAGCGGCGCGTTGCGGTCCCAATGCGACAGCCGCGGCATTCCGAGCCATCGCGCCTTCATGGCGTAGTAGCGATGCGAGAGGCGCGGATAGGCGGCGCGGACGCTGGCGACGAGGGCATCGACGACGGGAGCCTCGACCCTGTTCGCAAGGTGGCGGCTCGCGGCGACGTCCTTGAAGCCGCGCCAGCGGTCGGAGATCTCCTTGTCTTTGGCGAGCGTGTTGGTGATCAGCGTGAAGAGGCGAACGTTCTCCTTGAATACGCGCGAGAGCGCTTCGGCCGCGGCCTTGCGCTTGGGCTCGGCCGGATCGGAGAGAAGGTTCAAGGTTGCCTCGAGCGTCAGCGGCGCGGGCTGTCCCTCGACAGGGAACTTCAGCCCCGACATGGTCTCGTTGAAAAGACGGCTCCAGGCACCGCGCGAGGTCTGGCCCTTCTCGTGGAAAAGCGTCTCGAGCTTCTCCTCGAGCTGGTAGGGCTTCTCCTTGCGAAGATCCTCGAACCACGGCTTGTACCGGCTGAGGGCGGGGGACGAGAGCGCCGCATCGAGCGCGGCGTCGTCGATCTGGTTGAGCTCGAGCTCGAAGAAGATCAGGTCGGTCGAGATCTGAGTCAGCTTCTCGGATATGTCGCCGTAAAATTTGGCGCGGGCCGGATCGGACTGGTTGGCCGAATAGAGCAACGCCGCGTAGGAACCGAGCTTGCCCATCAAATCGGAAAGCGCCTCGTACGCCTTGACAGCATCAGCCAGCTTCGCGCCATCTCCGGTGAGCTCGGATAGCCTGCCCTGATAGGCTTCCTTTATGCGCCGCGCCTCCTTGGCGGACGCGTCGAGATCGCGCGCCACCTCCGGCGCGTCCGGTGATTTGTAGAGATCGGAAAGATCCCACTCGGGAAGCGTGCCCAGTTGGCGCGCGCTGGCGGTGGCGCCGCCCTCAGGGCTCGCGCACGAATTTCCGGCCGAAGCAGTGCAATGGGCGGCGCGCGACATCGGCATCGTTCGAAGCTCCGGCTCTTGTGTGGGGAATCCTACCGCAATGTGCTCGGCGAGGCCGTGAATTTCAAGTGTCGATCCGGGACACATAAGACTAACGAAAAAAGGCTCAAGCTGGGCTTTGCCGCAACAGCTTGTTTACTGTTGTCGGGCAATCTCGGCCGAGAAGTGAGTGGCCGGTCACGAGTTGTCCAGTAGCGGGACACCTCGATCCCTTCGGACCCCCGGTCTTGTCCCCAGTGTTGTTGAGTCTTGTGTCCCAAATGGCAAAGCGTGTTCTCATCGTTGACGATGATCCTGCCCAGCGCCGCATCCTTGAAGAAACCGTCAAGCGCTTCGGCTTCGAGACCAAATCCACGAACTCCGGAGAGCAGGCGCTCGAAGTGCTCGAGGGGCCCGATCGCGGCTCGATCGCTCTCGTGCTGCTCGATCTCGTCATGCCCGGCGTCGACGGCATGGCGGTGCTCGAGCGGCTGAAGGGCAAGCCTGTTCCGCCGATCATCGTGCAAACCGCGCACGGATCAATCGATGCGGCGATCAACGCCATGCGCCTCGGCGCCGTCGACTTCGTCATCAAGCCGGCATCGCCCGAGCGACTCGAAGTCTCGATCAACAGCGCCATGAAAATCGAGGCGCTCGCGGGAGAGATCAGCCGCATCAAGAAGCGGGTCGAGGGAACGCTCACGTTCGGCGATCTCATCATCCGCGGCGAGGCGATGCAGCGCGTGATCGCGCTCGGCAAGCGCGCGGCGGCGTCGCATATCCCCGTGCTCATCGAGGGCGAGAGCGGCGTCGGCAAAGAGCTGATCGCACGCGCCATCCAGGGCGAAAGCGAACGCGCCGGCAAGCCGTTCGTCACCGTCAACTGCGGAGCGATCCCCGAAAACCTGGTCGAGAGCATTCTCTTCGGCCACGAGAAGGGCTCGTTCACCGGTGCCAGCGACAAGCGCGTCGGCAAGTTCCAGGAGGCCGATCAGGGCACGCTCTTCTTGGACGAGATCGGCGAGCTCCCACTCGATGCTCAGGTCAAGCTCTTGCGCGCGCTCCAGGAGGGCGAGATCGATCCGGTGGGATCGAAAAAGCCGGTCAAGGTCGACTTCCGCCTCATCTCGGCGACCAACCGCGACATGATCCAGCTTGTCCGCGAGGGGAAGTTCCGCGAGGACCTCTACTACCGGTTGAACGTGTTCCCGATCTGGGTGGCGCCGCTGCGCGAACGCGGTGGCGACATCCCGGAGCTGGCGCGCCACTTCCTTGCCCGCTTCGCCGCCGAGGAAGGCAAGCGCGTGAACGGGTTCAGCGACGACGCGCTTCGGCTTCTCCAAGCCTATGCCTGGCCCGGCAACGTGCGCCAGCTCGAGAACGCCATCTTCCGCGCCATTGTGCTCGCCGACGGACCCGAGCTTACGGTGGCCGAATTCCCGCAAATCGCGGCGCAGGTCGAGGGCTTCGAGGCAGAGGTCCCGCCAGCACCCGCCCACCTGCAGAAGCCGCCTGCCTATACGGGACCTGCGCTCCTCGGCGCCGAGGGCATCATCCCGAAAACCGTCGAGGTGCGGCCTTCCGGCGGGCAATCGTCGCTCGGCATTCCGGCCATAACGGAAAGCGGCGAGATCCGCTCGCTCGAGGACATCGAGGCCGACATGATCCGCCTCGCGCTCGGGCGCTATCGCGGTCACATGACGGAAGTCGCCAAGCGGCTCAAGATCGGCCGCTCGACGCTCTATCGAAAGATGCAGGAGTACGGTCTGGAGCCTCGCGTCAACTAGCCAATCTGATGCCCTCTTGATCGTGGGCCCGGCCGAAAGGCCGGGCCCAATTTGTTGGTCCTATTAGTCAATATACTGACGGACTTGCCCTGAAGGGCCCGCAAAACGTTCACAATTCGACAACAGTCCTCGCACATTGTGACCTTGGCAGCGCGGCTGCGCACGCTCCGGCTTCTCAAGCCGCAACTCGTCGGCTAGCGTCCGCTGGCGTATCTTTGTGAGGAACTTCCATGCGTCACCGGCTCTGGACCATAGCGGGCACCACGCTCGCGCTGTCGCTCGGCACGGCGGCCCTTGCCAATGAGCCAACCGCGACCACTGCTCCCGCCGCGCCGCCGATTGCCCCGACGACTTCCGCACCAGCTGCCGACGTCGCGCCGATCGCCCCGCCCGCGCCCGCATCGCCTGACACTGCCACGACGGCGACGCCGGCTCCATCGCCTGCGGCGCCCGATGCCGTCAACGACGGCAGCTCAGCCCGCGACGAAGCCTGTGACGCCTGATGCGGCAGCCGCACAGCGCCCGCATCGCCGAGCGCGACCACGGCGACGGCGCCTGCCGCGCCTGCTCCAACAACAACTCCGGAAGCGGCGACAGCAACGGCGCCCGCAGCCGCACCAAGCACGCCGCCGCAGACGCTGCTGCCGCGACACCTCCGGCGCCGCCGCAGGAGCCGGGCCTCGGCGCGGACGTTCGCCAGCTTCTCGCCAAGCTTTCGGCAAAGCTCTCCGACGCCGACAAGCAAGACGCGCAGGCGCTCGGCGCGTTCTACGAAAGCCGCAAGGACGAGCCGCTCTGGGTCGACAAGACGGCGCCCACCGCCAAGGCGGCCCTCCTCATCGCCGAGATCAAGAAGGCCGACGAGTGGGGACTCGAGGCCAAGGACTTCGATCTGCCCGAAACCGCGACTGGGTCGTCGCAGCTTTCGCGCGACAAGCTCGCGGACGTCGAGATGGAGCTCTCGCTCGCGGCGCTCAAATACGCGCGCTACGCACGCGGCGGGCGGATCACCGATCCGGCCAAGCAGCTCTCGTCATATCTCGACCGCCTGCCGCAGCTTCGCGAGCCGAAGACGGTTCTCGAGGAGATCGCCGCGGCTCAAGAGCCGGGCGCCTACCTGCGCGGCCTGCATCCCAAGCATCCGCAGTTCGAGAAGCTGCGCCAGAAATATCTCGAGCGCCTGAAATCGGCTGCGACGGCGGCGGAAGTCGTCAAGGTGCCGCCGGGGCCCAAGCTTGCACCGGGGCAGAAGCATGCAAGCGTGCCACTACTCAGGAAGCGGCTCGAGGTAGCTCTCCCTGCGGTCACGGGCGGCGCCCCCGTCGACGAGACGGTCTACGACGAGGCGCTCGTCCAAGCGGTGAAGGACTTCCAAACTAAGAAGGGCATGCGGCCCGACGGCATCGTCGGCTCCGGCACGCGCGCCGCGCTCAATGACGTCGACGTACCAAGCCCAGCGCGCCTCCTCGCCAATATGGAAGAGTGGCGCTGGATGCCCGACGATCTCGGCCGCTTCTACGTCTGGGTCAACGTGCCGGAGTTCATGATCCGCGTGGTCAAGGACGACAAGGTGATCCACGAGGAGCGCGTCATCACCGGCTTGCCCGACAAGCAGACGCCCATCTTCTCCGACGAAATGGAGCTCGTCACGTTCCATCCGCGCTGGAACGTCCCCGATAGCATCAAGGTGCGCGAGCTCTATCCCTCACTCGCTCGCGGGGGCACGTCCTTCGAGCGTCAGAATTTGCGTCTCTCCTACAACGGTCGCCCCGTCGATCCCTATAGCGTCGATTGGAGCAGCGCCGACATCCGCCGCTACGACGTCTACCAGCCGTCAGGCGGCGGCAATGTGCTCGGCGTCCTCAAGTTCTCGTTCCCCAACAAGCACGCGGTCTACATGCACGACACGCCGACCAAGGGCCTGTTCGAGGAGGCGAGCCGGCCTTTCAGCCACGGTTGCATGCGGGTCCGCAACCCGGATCAGCTCGCCGCAGTCATTCTCAAAGAGGACAAGGGCTGGGACGCGGCAAAGATCGAGGAGCTGATCGCAGCCCCCACCGACGAGAACCCCATCACGCTCGACCACAAGGTCCCGGTCCACGTCACCTATTTCACGGCTTGGGTCGATGACCAGGGCAACGAGCAAGGCTGGAAGGACGTCTACGGGCACGAGCAGCGCATCAAGCTCGCGCTCGAAGGCAAATGGGACCAGATCGTTCGCGGCAAGGACCACCTAGCGCCAGTCTCCTATGCGGAAGTGCGCGAGGTGCAGGCGAAGAACACCTCCTTCAGCACCTTCATGAACAGCTTCTTCGGCGGGTTCTGAGCACGGCTTTCACCTGCAAGGCGGCCGCGGACGGGGCGTTGCCCCGTTTCTGCCGCTTGCGAGCCCTCGTATGCCCCCATTCAATGGTTACAAACCGTTAAGGGTTGGGAGCTTAACCCTATAGGCGCACGAGCCGCGGGGGCGGCCGCCGGGTTCTTTGGGCGAGAGGGAGTTTCGTGGGTTTAAGCGCACGACGACTCATCGGCGCGTTTTCCGCATTGGGCGGCGTGCTCGCGCTCACGGCTGCCGGAATCGGCGCCACGCCGAGCGGCGACCGCACGATCTCCTTCTACCACATCCACACCAAAGAGACGCTCTCGATCCTCTACAAGAAGGACGGCGCCTACGTCCCCGAAGCGCTCGAGAAGATCAACTGGATCATGCGCGACTGGCGCAAGAACGAAGAGATCGCGATCGATCCCAAGACGATCGACATCATCTGGGAGATGCACGAGGAGCTCGGATCGCGCGAGCCCGTGCACATCATCTGCGGATACCGGTCGCGCGGCACCAACGAGATGCTGCGCAAGACGGTCGGCGGACAGGCGAGCCAGAGCCAGCACATCACGGGCAAGGCGGTCGACATATCATTCCCCGACGTGCCGGTGAGGCAGATGCGCTACTCGGCACTCGTGCGCGAGCGCGGCGGCGTCGGCTACTACCCGACCTCGGCCATTCCCTTCGTGCACGTCGATACGGGCCGCGTGCGTCACTGGCCGCGCATGGGGCGCGACGAGCTCGCCCTCCTCTTCCCGTCCGGCCATTCCAAGCACGAGCCTGCCGATGGGGGACCGATCACGCCGGCTGACGTGCGCGTAGCGCGGGAGCGCAAGAAGGATCTGGCGATCGAGGTCGCACAATACTTCCAGGTCCGCGACATGCCGAAGGGCACGATCGCAGTCGCCGACGCGGGCGACGCGGCTCCGCTCGCCGCACCCAAGCCCACACCCGCAAAGAGGCCGTCCGCTCCGTCCGACGGCAGGATGGCCGACGGCAGGATGGCCGTCGGCGCGCCGCCGCCGACGCCAGAGGTGCAGCTCGCCTCGGCGCCGAAGCTCGTCGGCGAGCCGCGCATGCTCGAGCGCCCGTCCAAGTTCACGGCACGCCCCTCGGATTCGGATCGCGCCCGTCTCGACATGCTGGCGACGCTGGCTTCGCTTGACGAAACGGAGACGCCGCGCCCGGCGGCGGCCGACGCAAAGCTGCCGGCGCCGGTCTACGCCTCTCTGGGCCCGGTCGGCCTTCCCGCCGCCCCGCTGCCCAAGCCGCAAAAGGCCGAATGGAGCGCCGAGACCAAGACCGCGTCGCTCGACGCCGAGCTTTCGCCAAGCTCATCCAAGAACGGCGCGCTCACCACGGGCAGCGTGACGGACGACAGTGCCTGGTCCGCGGCGCCGGAGTTCGACGAAGAGCATCCGGACGAGCTGTCCTACCGGCCGTTCCCGCTCGCGCCCCTGCTCACGGCGTCGGCCTCTCCGGACGATCCCGCGCTCGCCAAGATGGCGCATCCCGACGCTGCAAAGACGCTCGAGCTGATCGACGACGAGGGCAGAATTCCGCCGATGCGCTTCCGTCCGGGCGAGCAGTTCGCGCGGCTGCTTTGGGCGCACGAGTTCCGCGGCGAAGCGGTGAGCCTCACAGAACTCGAGGCGGCCGGGGAGCGTCAGCGGGCCTCGGTTTCGGCCGGCCTCTCGGAGCGGCAGGTCAAGACGGTGCCACGCTGAGCACCTTCTTGTGACGTCCGGCGAGCCCCGGGCTCGCGGTAGGACCCTCGTTCCAGGCCTTCAAGACGAGGCGCCCCAGCTCTTGGAAGTCGCGCTTCCTCGGCGAGGTCGAGCGCCACGCAAGGCCAATGGTGCGGAACGGCTCCGGCTCGACGAAGCGAACCAAGGTGAGCTTGCGTCCGCGCTCCTCGATGCCGAGACACATCTCGGGCAAGAGCGTGATGCCGTAGCCAGCCGATACCATCTCGACGATGGTCGACAGGCTCGAGGCGCCGAAGGTGTTGACCGCATCGACCTGCTGGAGCGTGCAATAGGTGAGCGCCTGGTCACGCAAGCAGTGCCCCTCCTCGAGGAGAAGGAGACGCTCGTGCTCGATCAGCTCCTTGGTCGCGCGCACGCGTCCCGACAGCTTCTTGCTCTGCGGCACGGCGAGGACGAAGCGATCCTCGAACAGCGGCATGTTCTCGAGATCGGGATGCTTCACGGGAAGCGCGAGGAGCAGGACATCGAGCTTGCCCTCGAGCAGCTCGCGGGTGAGCGGCTGCGTCTGCGTCTCGCGCACGTGCAGCTCGAGCTCGGGGTAGGCGTCGCGGAGAAGCGGCAACAGCGGCGGAAGCATGTAGGGCGCGACCGAGGGGATGACGCCGAGGCGCAGGGTTCCCGACAGCACACGGCTCGCGTGATGGGCGAAGGCAACGAGGTCGCGGACGTCGCCCAGGATGCGCGCGGCACGCTGGGAAATCTCGAGGCCTTTGTCAGTCAGCTGAACACCCGAGCGGGTGCGCTCGACGAGCACAAGACCCAAGCTCTGCTCGAGCTCGTGGATCTGCATCGAAAGCGCCGGCTGCGTCACCGCGCAAGTATCGGCCGCACGTCCGAAATGCAGCTCGCGGGCGAGCGCATCGAAGTAGCGCAGTTGCTTGAAGGTCACATGTGTCATCAGGTTCTCTGATCAACACGGAAACAAATAACGATTAGCGCTTATTTAGGCGCTCGTCTATCTTTTCGGGAACAAGCCACGACCACCGGCCCCGCTTCGCAGAGCTCCAGCCGCTGCGGGACAGGTGATTCCAGCTTCTCGACGGAATTAGGGACCGGATGGCGAGGCCGTTCTTCGCCCGCTCCCAGAATCGACACGGCGTGTTTGAAGCTTCGGCTTCAGCCCGTCGTTAGCGCCTCGGCCGAGCGCCGAATCGACCGAGGCGCTTCACTTCCCTTTCCCCGGAAATTCAGCGCGCAAGGCCGCCGTCACTCGGCGGCGATCATCCGCTCGGCCTTGCCTTCGAGCTCAGCTCCGCCATCGCCCAGCATGCCAAGCGCGTGCAGATAGACCTCGAGCACGCTCTCCTCCTCCTGGCGCTCGGCCTGGCTCTTTTTCCTCAGGCGCACGACCTGGCGCAGCACTTTGACATCGAATCCGAGCCCCTTGGCCTCGAGATACTTGTCGCGGACGTCGCCGGAGAGCGCCTTCTTCTCCTCCTCGAGCCGCTCGATGCTCTCGACAAGCTGGCGAAGCTGCTTTTGCGAAGAAGATTGAAGCGTCGTCATGCCTGCTCCTCAGGATTGTTGCATCCCTCGTCGTGCCGGCGCACAGAGACGGCGCCGAATCGCCCGAGGCATTCGCTCGAACGGCCGGGACGCTAGACGCGGCTCACCCCTGCATCAAGGCGCGCGGGCGAACGATCCAGAGGTATTTGCGCGGGGCTCGCTCGGCGACGAGACGTGGGGAAAAGCCCCGCCTCAATGCTCTTTCTTGCTTGCCTCGGCGAAGGCCGCCTGCGTCGCAGGCGATACCTCCGTCTGGTAGCGCTGCTGCCACTCGCGGTAGGGCATGCCGTAGATGATCTGGCGCGACTCGTCCTTGGAGAGCGTGGTGCCGTGCTCGGCCGCGGCCTCCTGATACCAGTTCGCAAGACAGTTCCTGCAGAAGCCGGCAAGGTTCATGAGATCGATGTTCTGCACATCCGTGCGCTCGCGCAGGTGCGCCACGAGGCGGCGGAAGGCTGCGGCCTCGAGCTCGATTTCCGTCCTCGCGTCGATCTTGTCCATGGCGTGACCTCCTTTGCCGCGGCTCTCTCTCGCGATCGCGGCATCAATCCGCGTCGGTGTGCGAGCCATAGTGGTGTTGGCGTCTCAAGTCGTGCGCGACGTCCTCGCGCGCAAGGAGGCGCTCGAGAACACCCGCGAGGCGCTCTCCCCACTCAATCTGGCCCGCCTCGGCGGCGATCAGGTCCTGGCGAATTTCGACAATGGCGTGCGGCAGGCCGCGCTCGGTGCCGTGGCGCCACATCGAATCCCCTTTCAAAGAGCCCGAGTAGGGCTCGTTGTCGCCAACGATCATTCCCGGGACCTGCTCCAGCGCGCCGATCAGCTTTTGCGCCAGGCGCGGGTCCTTGTCCCACAGTATCCCGGTGTGCCAGGGGCGCGGTCGTCCTTTCCAGTTGTCGGTAAAGCTGTGCACAGACAAGAGGAGAGGGGGGACACCAAGGGCGAGCGCCTCATCGATCAGGCGCTCGATCGCGGCGTGGTAGGGCGTGTAGTAGCGCGCGATACGACGCTCGCGCTCGGTGGCATCGACGTCCCGGTTGGCGGGGACGATCGTGCCGTCAGAGAGGCGCATGATGAGGGTTGGATCGTCGAGGCCCCGATTGCAGTCGATCAAGAGGCGCGAATAGCGGGTGAGGACGGCAGGGGCCTCGAGGCGCGCGGCGAGCCGGCGCACGACGCCCGAGGCGCCGATGTCGTAGGCAATGTGGCGGGCGAGCTCGCCGGCGTCGAGACCAAGCGTGCCATAATCCGCCGGCAGATCGTTCACGGCATGGTCGCAGATCACGATGATGCCGGTATCCACACGTCCCGGCAGGACGGCAAAGGCCGGCACATCCTCGACTTTTCGTTGCATGGGGGGACTATATCCGCCCCGGTAAAAGCCTTCCACGAACACCCAACGCTTTCCGGTTTAACCTCAATGCCGCCGTTTTCCTTCCCAAGAACCCTTCGTTGACGCCGGCATGTGAGACCGGCGAGAACGACAAAAATGGGTCACCTTGACGATGCTGCGGGAACAGGTCTCACCGGATCGGAGCGCCGGCGTGTGCCGTGAGACGGGGCCGCAACGATACCCCCTGCGCCTTGCGGCATCGGCAGCGTCGCTTGCGGCATTCCTGATCGGCACCACAGCGGCCAGCCAAGCGCGCGCCGATCTCAAGCTCTGCAATTCGACCGCGAGCCGCGTCGGCGTCTCGATCGGCTACCAGGATCCGACCGGGTGGGCCACCGAGGGATGGTGGAACATCGCGTCGCAGACCTGCGAAACCCTATTGAAGGGTGCGGTACCAAGCAGATTCATTTATGTGCATGCCATAGACTATGACCGCGGCGGAGAATGGGCCGGGTCCAACTTCATGTGCACGGCCGACAAATCGTTCGCCATCCGGGGGGTTCAGGACTGCCCAAAACGCGGATATAAGCGCACGGGCTTTTTTGAAGTCGACACCGGAGAGGCGGGAGAATGGACGGTTCGCCTCACCGATCCAGAGGACAAAGGAACGAAGGCAAAATGAGGCGTAATCGGCGGGTCAAGATCGTTGCGACGCTTGGACCCGCGTCATCAGCACCCGAGGTGCTCGAGCGCCTGTTCCTGGCCGGAGCCGACGTCTTCCGCATCAACATGAGCCACTCGAGCCACGAGACGGCGCGCGTGCTTGCGCGCTGCGTGCGCGATGTCGGCGCAAAGCACCGCCATCCAATCGGCATCCTGTGCGACCTGCAGGGGCCGAAGCTGCGCCTGGGCGAATTCCACGGCGGACGCGTGTTCGTCAACGACGGGGCGATCTTCCGCTTCGATCGCAAGTCGGATGCAGGATCGGCAGAGCGCGTCTGCCTGCCGCATCCGGAGATCTTCGAGGCGACCAAAGTGGGCGACACCCTGCTCATCGATGACGGCAAGGTGCGCATGCGCGTCATCGAGCGCAAGAACGGGTCGATCGCCGCGGAAGTGGTCACGGGCGGGGCGCTTTCCAGCCGCAAAGGCGTGAGCCTTCCCGACACCGTGCTGCCGATCGGCCCTTTCACCGACAAGGATCGCGCCGACCTCGACTGGGCGTTGCAGATCGGAGCGGATTGGATCGCGCTGTCGTTCGTGCAGCGCGCCGACGACGTGATCGAGGCCAAGCGGCTCGTCGACGGGCGCGCCGCGATTCTGGCGAAGATCGAGAAGCCGTCGGCGATCGAGGACCTCGACGGCATCATCGCCGCCGGAGATGGCTTCATGGTCGCGCGCGGCGATCTCGGCGTCGAGATGCCGGTCGAGCGCGTGCCCGGGCTGCAGAAGCACATCACGCGCAAGGCGCGCAGCGCCGGCAAGCCGATCGTCGTCGCGACGCAGATGCTCGAAAGCATGACATCCTCGCCGATGCCGACGCGTGCGGAGGTCTCCGATGTCGCCACCGCCGTGTTCGACGGGGCTGACGCTGTCATGCTGTCGTCGGAATCGGCCGTCGGACAGTTTCCGGTCGAGGCGATCCAGATGATGGACCGCATCGCGATCGAGGTCGAAGCCGATCCGAGCTACGACGCCTTCGTGCACGCGACCGAGCTTACGCCGCAGCCGACCGGCGCCGACGCGATCGCAGCCGCGGCGCACGCCATCGCGGGGACGGTCAAGGTCGCGGCGATCCTCTGCTACACGGCCACCGGCTCGACCGCATTGCGCGTCGCGCGCGAGCGCCCGCATCTGCCCGTGATCGGCCTCACGCCCGTCGCGCGCACGGCGCAACGTCTGGCGCTGGTCTGGGGCATCGAGACGGTGCTCACGAGCGACCCGGAAGATCTCGCGGACATGGTGCGCAAGGCCTGCCGCATCGCGTTCGAGGAGCGCTTCGTGCGAGCCGGGCGACGGTGTGGTGATCACCTGCGGCGTGCCGCTCGGCACGGCGGGCGCGACGAACATGATCCGGCTCGCCTTCGTCGACGAGCTCGGATTGCCCGACGGCCACAGCCCTGACTATGTGCCCGTCGGCGGCAAGGTGCCCGCCGACCGGCGCGCCAAGCCGCTCAACTAACGGCTTCGACGCGAGCCGCTCTTCAGGTCAATCCGTTGTGCTTGACCCGTAAAGGTCAGATGCCCTGGCCCTCGACCTCGAGCGTCAGGTCGTCGATCGCCTGCTTGGCGCCCGCGGCCTGGGGGTGAACGGCGAGGAGCTTCTTATAGGCGTCGAGGGCGGCCTTCTTCTCGCCGATGCTGCGCAGGATCTGCGCCAGCCCCTCGAGCGCGAGGAAATGGTTGGGCTCGAGCGCCAGCACGCGGCGCAAATCGCCGAGCGCACGCTTGTAGTCGCTCTTCATGAAGTAGAGGTAGGCGCGGCGGTTCCAGGCCTCGGCATAGTCGGGTTGCAGCAACACGGCGGCGTCGAGCAGCTTCATCGCCAGCTCTTGATTGCTGGCTTGGCTGGCCGCGACCGCGCGCTCCACCAGAAGATCGGCGGTCGCGCTGCCGGAGTAACGCCAAAGGCGCTCGATCGACTTGACGACAATGTCCGCGTCCTCGGGGCTCGGAGAGGCCGCAAGGCGCACGTAGAGCTCTTCGAGGAGCTTGCTGCGCTGCTCCGCCGTGGTGGGAGGCGCATCGGCAGGCGCCTGCCTTGCGGGCCTGCGCGTGAGGGCCCTGCGCGTGAGGCGGTTGGGCTTGAGGAGGCTCGAGCGGAGCGGGCTGCACCTGCGGCGGCTCGGTCGCGGGCGGTGAGCCGTCGGGCGTCGCCTCGAGGTTGGGCTCGGGCGTGACGGGCGCTTGCGCCCCGGCAGGCGTGACCGGCGCCGCGGCGCCAAGCAGAAGTGCCGCCAGAGCCAGGCTGCGGAAAAGGTTGCGGATGACGGGCTCGTCTCTCATGCCCGATAAGATAAGGAGCCGCTTCGGCGGCGTCCATGGGTTCAGTGGCCGAGAGGCTTCATGGTGAGCTTGTCGAACCATGAGACCCGCCAACGCCCTTCATCCCCGGATCAAGTCCGGGGCAAGCCCTTCGACAGGCTCAGGATGAAGCACCGCAAGCAACTTCTCAGAGCGAGGCCGCAAACCGTCAGCCCTGGCGCGCCTTGAAACGGCGATGGGTCTTGTTGATGACGTACAAGCGTCCCTTGCGGCGCACGAGACGGTTGTCGCGATGGCGCGAGCGAAGCGATTTCAGAGAGTTTCTAACTTTCATGTCTCACACCAGCTGATGGCGGGAAGGGCGGATGGTGGGCACTAGAGGGATCGAACCTCTGACCCCTACCATGTCAAGGTAGTGCTCTACCGCTGAGCTAAGTGCCCATCCTGGCCAGAAAAGTGCAATCGGCAGCGCTCCCTATATCGGCATTGGAGCGACGTGGCAAGCCGCGCGTCCAGGGCCAATTGGCAGCGCTCACGCCGCCAACAGGCGCTCAACCTCGCGTACAAGATCTTTGAGGTGGAAGGGCTTGGAGAGCACGCGTGCTTCCTTTGGCGCGGCGACCTCATTGTTCAAAATTACGGCGGCAAAGCCGGTGATGAACATGATCTTCAGATCGGGGTCGATCTCGGCGGCGCGGCGCGCAAGCTCGATGCCGTCCATCCTGGGCATGACGATATCGGTGAGGAGCAGCGTGAACGGCTCTTCCTTGAGGCGCTCGTAGGCCTCCTCGCCGTTCGAGAACGACATGACGTCGTAGCCTGCCTTGCCGAGAGCGCGCTCCAGGAAGCCGCGCATCGAATCATCGTCCTCGGCGAGAAGAATACGGTACATCGGTACTCGGGAAGGCTTTACGGTCATGGCAACTCGAACCTGCGACTGAGACTTTAGCGAAGAACGCGGGGAGTGACACACAAATCTGACGCGAGTTTGGTAAACGGATCATGAAGCGCGTGTTATGCTTGTCAGGACGGCATCCTCCCGCCAGATCTGTTCAATAGAAAGATTTCCACGATCGTCGAGCCCCTGCGGAGGCCTTATCGTGGACAGGATGAGCAGGGGTTGGCACACTTCTGCGGCCGGGGCGACTCGGCGATGCATCGGGAACGGCCACTGAGAGACAACACGCGGAATGATCCAGCAGGAAACGGTCTCCATCGTCAGCGAGATTGATCCACCTTTCACCATCCTTGCACCGGAGACGCAGACGTCGCCGTTCGTCCTGTGCTCGCCGCACTCGGGGCGGGCCTATCCGCGCCAGTTCCTGGCTCAATCCAGACTTGATCCGCATGCGCTCAGAAAGTCGGAGGACTGCTTCGTCGACGAGCTGTTCGCGGGCGCGGCCGAGCTCGGGGCGCCGCTGATCGCCGCGCGCTTCCCGCGCGCCTACCTCGACGTCAACCGGGAGCCTTACGAGCTCGATCCGGAGCTCTTCGCCGAGCCGCTGCCGGATTTTGCCAACGCGCAGTCGGTGCGCGTGGTCGGCGGGCTTGGGACGATCGCGCGCATCGTCGCCGACGGCGAGGAGATCTATCGCAACCGGCTGACGATCAAGGAAGCGCTCGAGCGCGTCGATCAACTTTACCTGCCGTTCCACGCAGCGCTGGCGCGACTCCTCGAAGACACGCGCCGCCAATTCGGCTACGCGATCCTGATCGATTGCCATTCCATGCCGTCGGCGCTCATGGCGCAGGCTGGCGGCCCCCGCCCCGACTTCGTCATCGGCGACCGCTTCGGCGCCTCCTGCGACAGCAAACTGACGCGGTTCGTCAAAGACGCGATTTCGTCGCTCGGCTACGACGTGCAGCTCAACCGGCCCTATGCGGGCGGATACATCACCGAGCACTACGGCCGGCCGAGCCGAGGCGCGCAGGCCATTCAGCTCGAGATCAATCGCGGTCTTTATCTCGACGAGACGACGCTCAGGCCCACTCCGCGCTTTGCGACGCTCAAGAAGAACCTGACGACGCTTGCCACGCGGCTGTTCGTCGAGGTGCCGGCTCTCTTCGAGCGCCGGGCCGCCGCCGAGTGATTACTCGCGGGCCGCCCTCGGGGGCCTCGCAGCATTCCCCAGCCAATAAAAAAGGGCCGTCCGAGTGCGGGCGGCCCGAGTCCAGGGAGGAAACGCCCAAGGTGGGCGGAGGAAGGCTAAGCCACAATTGCCGAGCGCCTCAGTTGCAAATCCTATGCTGCAGCGCGAAACAACGCAACCCCGCTCGAGACGTTTTATGCACATTCGTGACGGCCTGAGTTGCGGCGGCCACTTTGGCTACTAGCGAGCGGTTTGGATGAGAGCGGCTCAACGAGCCTCGCCGCTCCATGTCCCGGAGCCCCAGCAAATGGGCGCTATCGAGCACATCAGCCGCGCGTGTTAAGAAAGAAAAAGGGCCGTCCGGTAGGGACGGCCCAAGTCTAGGGAGGAAACGCCCAAGGAGGGCTGCGGCACCAACGAGCACGCTCGCCGATGACGCATTGCACAATATGAATGCGGCGCACAAAACTTCAAATGCATTTTTTGCAGAGCTGCCATTACCCAGGCGAGGACCGGCCCCGCCAAGCGAGGCCCGCGCAGATTTAACGGTCGGCTGGGAGGGCGTGTCGTTGCGGGGAGCCATGCCCCGCAAAAAGAGGCCGTTCGTGCGAAGCGAACGGCCCAAGTCTAGGGAGGAAACGCCCGTAATGGGCTGCGGTACCGAAGAAGTGCTCTGCGAAACCGCAATTTTTGTATGCGCCTGTTCGCTAGCTCGGGCAATGAGGCGGTTCTGTGGAGGCATTGTTTACAGTTAGTATGATGCGCACCAGCAACACAACATCGTAGAGCGGACGATTTACTAGAGAAATCCGTGTATCTAGAGATGTTGCCTAACAACGTTCAGGCAAAAGACCGGCGTTCATCTACGAACTTGGAAATCTACTTTGAGCCGCACACCCTCCCCCAGCTTCAAGTCGCTTCTCGACACGGCACATGCGCTTGCAGATCGCTCGCGTCAGGCCATCCTCCCTTACTTCCGCAAATCGATCCCTGTGGAAAACAAAGCGGGGCGCGGACAATACGATCCCGTGACGGCGGCAGATCGCGCCGCCGAGCGCGCCATCAGCGCGCATCTGCGCAAGCACTTTCCCGACCACGGCATCACGGGAGAAGAGTTCGGCGACGAAGGGCTGGGCCAACGCTTCCGCTGGGTCATCGATCCCATCGACGGAACCCGATCCTTCATCACCGGAACGCCGATGTGGGGAACGCTCATCGGTCTATTGGAAAACGAGAAGCCGCTCCTCGGCATGATGGACCAGCCCTATACGCAAGAACGGTTCTGGTCGGGCGCGAATGCGGCCCACTTGAGATCAGCCAACGGCAAAGTGCGCCGGATCGCGGCGCGGACCTGCGGGCGGCTGCGCGACGCGGTGCTGATGAGCACGACGCCCGACCTCTTCGCGAGCGGCGCGGAAACGGAAGCGTTCCATCGCGTCAAGGCTGAGGCGCGGATGACGCGTTTCGGCGGCGACTGCTATGCGTATTGCCTGCTCGCCTCGGGTTTCGTCGATCTCGTCATCGAGACGGGTCTCAAAACCTACGACGTCGTAGCGCTGATCCCGATCGTCGAGCGGGCCGGCGGCCGCATGACGACGTGGGAAGGCAGTCCGGCGACACCGGGAGGACGCATCCTCGCCTCGGGCGATCCGCGCCTTCACGATCGCGTGCTCAAGATCCTCAATCCATGAGAAGGCGCAGTGCTCACGCCACCGGCTCGCGCACGCCGAGATAGGCGTCGAACGCGGCCCAGAAGCGCTGACGAATGCTGTCGGCTTCCTGGAGGATCTCGTGGCGCGAGCCCGGCAGCAGAATCTGCGTGCCGACCTTGAGCCCGACGCCGAACTCCTCGATGGCGCGGGTCGAGACGATCTGATCGTCGCCGGCCGCGAAAAGAATCATGGGCACTTGCACGGCAGACGAGAAACCCTCCGCGGTGACCTTGCTCATCGAGCGGTAGGCGGCTCTCAGCCAGCCGATCGTCGGCGATCCCAGCGCCAGGTTCGGGGCGACGTCGAGGATCGACTTGTTGCGCGACCAGCGCTCGCGGTCCGACGTCAGGCGATTCTTCTCGAATGAGGTCACCTGCTCCTCGGCGACGTCCAAGCCGCCTTTGACATAGGCGCGCGAGAAGCCCGCGAAGCCGGCGATTTCAGCGTAGGCGCGGGCGACAAACGGCGGAAAGCCGACCTTCTCGTCGGAAAAGGCGAGCATCGGGGCGGAGAGCACCATGCGCTCGAACCAGGAGCCGGGGCGGCAGGCGTTGCGCAAGAGGATGTTGGCGCCCATCGAGTGCGCGAGGGCGACGAACGGCGGCGGACAATCGGGGAGGACGATGTCCTTCATGAAACGCTCGAGATCGCGGTCGTACTGGTCGAAGTTGCGGATGTGTCCTTTGCGCGGATTGGAAAGCGGGCGTGCGGAGCCGCCCTGCCCGCGCCAGTCCATGGTCGCGACCGCGAAGCCGCGGCGGCGGAGATCGGCCACGACCTCGAAATATTTCTCGATGAACTCCCCGCGGCCGCCGAACAGGCAGACCGTGCCGCGGCGCGGCCCGCGCGTCGCCTCCCAGCGCGCGAACCTCAGCTTCTTGCCGTCATAGCCTGCAAGCTCGCCGACAAAGGCGCCTCCAGGCACAGGATTTTTCGCCAGTGCAACCAGCTGCATTCGCAAGCCCCGCGATGCCGGCGCGAATCCCAATGGCGCCGGCCGCGCAAGACTACACGAGCGCCGTCAGGTGTAAGCCGTCCCGGGCACAACGGCGGAGCGGTACGGAGGCGCGCCTCTAGAAGGGGTGGAGCGTAGGCTCCGTATGCCCGGAGGAAATGCGGCCGAGCGTCGACGACCACGCCCGAGCAGCGGTCGACTCTCAGCGTAAAGACGCGCCCAGAATCGATGCGGCGAGCCCGTAGAACAGTGGTGTCGCCATTGCGATCCAATGGCTGGAGATCGACCCAGCCGTCGCCGCGGAGCCTGCTTCGGACCTGCCAGCGCGCGAGGCAGTTGCCATAGGGCGCGGGCCCGCGATCGGTATAGCGCGGAGGCGGGGGCACATAACCGTCCTTCAGCGAGCCGCGATACGGGTAGTCGTCGCGATATGGGCCGTCGCGGTCGACATAGCGGTCGCCGTGATTGGGACCAGCGTCGTCGTTGCCGCGGTCGTACTGAGCGGGGCCTTCCTCATAGGGGCCGCGCGGGGGCGGATAGCGATCGCCTTCCGCATAGCGCGGGTCGTCGTAAGGCTCGGCGTCCTGGGGCGGATAATAGTTCTCACCATAAAGGTCGGCGGCGAGTGACTTAGGGCCGCCGGCAAAGGTCATCGCGGCGAATGCAATCGCCGCGCAGAGACGCGCTGACATCGTCCTCTCCTCCTCGTTCCTAAGTGTGGTCTCGCCCCAACCCAATGGTGCCGGCCGCCAGCAACGCTTTGGCGCGTACTTCCTGCCGCCGGACACGCGTTCAATGTTCCGCCCTGCAACATGAACGGCAGATGAAGGAGACCAGGTTTTCGCTTGTAACAGAGCAACTTGATTGGCCTTGTGGCGCAATCTCACCGGTTAACGCGCCGCGAGCACTTGAAGGGGCGAGTGCGCGTCCTAAATCCCCTCCTGCATACGCCTTTCAAGGGTATGCGCTTCCCAAACGGCCCGGCCCTTCACGGCGGGCCAACACATGTCGCTTCTCAATGGAGGACACTCGATCATGCGACACTTCGATTTTGCCCCCCTCTATCGCTCGACCGTCGGCTTCGACCGTCTGGCGCAGATCCTCGACACCGTAACCGGCCTCGACAGCGAGACGGTCTATCCGCCCTACAATATCGAGCGCCTTTCCGACAATGAGTACCGCATCACCATGGCGGTCGCAGGGTTCGCCCAGGACGAGCTCAAGGTCGACGTGAAAGAGAGCGCGCTTTCGGTCAAGGGCGAGAAGAAGGCCGAGGAAGGCGAGCGCAAGTACCTGCATCGCGGAATCGCCGCACGCAGCTTCGAGCGCCGCTTCCAGCTTGCCGACTACGTGGAGGTGAAGGGCGCCGACCTCAAGGATGGCCTGCTTCACATCGATCTCGTGCGCAACCTGCCGGAGCGTATGAAGCCGCGTACGGTGGCGATCGCCGCGGCCAACGACTCCAAACAGGTCGAGACGGCAGCCTAACCTTCGGGGCGAATAGCGGCGCTCCGCGCCGCTCTTACCCACCTACGTCAAGGTAGAGCAACAGGTGCCGCCGGTGCCGCCTTTTGGTGCGTGCCGGCGGCATCGCTCATGAGGCTCTTGTCGCTCGAGACGATGGACGTCGCGAGCTCGGGCATCGAGATGTCCTTGGTGCTCATGAGCTTGCCGTTGCGCGCGAACGTCGAGACGCGGAAATCGGTGTCCGTCTGGCGATCGACCTCCATGAAGCCGGCGAGCGCAAACGGCATGGTGCTGTTGAGATAGAAGCGCTTGCTCGAGATGCCGGGCGTCTTAACGTCGATACCCATTGCGCGTGCCACCGTCTGCGCCATGCGGTAGGTGGTGGGCGGCGACAGGGAGCGGAACATCTCCGCCGCGGGCGAGCTCGGCCGGTTCGTCAGCAAAAGCATGGGCACCATGGCCGAGCGGATGTCCGCCATCCCGTGGCCCCAGAGGCCGCCCTCGCCCATCAGCTCGCTGTGATCGGCGGTGAGGAAGATGTAGACGGCGCCGCGCGATTTCAGGAACGGCTCGACGACCGCCGTCACGTTGCGATCCCAGCACCTCAGGCCGTTGTCATAGGCGGCGCGCCTGATGCCAAGCGGCGTACCGGTCGGATCGCTGAAAATGTACATGCCGTCCGGCGCGTGAGAGCAGTGCGGCGTGTAGCCGGCGTGGTTGACGCGCTGGTGGACGAAGACGAACCGCCGTGCTGGATCGTCGGGCAGCTCGCGGACCCACTTCACCAGCAGGTCGTCGTGAATCCTATCGATCTCGGCCTCGTTGCCCTTCTCGGTCTCGATGCGCACCGCGTTCTTGGCGCCGCCGGCGGCGTCGAGGAACTGCGGGTGCTGCACCGACAGGAACCAGCTCTTGAAGCCTTGGCGGTCGGCGAGATCGAATAGGTTCTGGCCGAACTTCTGCGCCTGAACGGGCAGGTAGGCCATTCTCAGAAACGACGGGACGCTGCCGAAGGTGGCCGTGCCGCCCGAGATGCCGATCTTCGACATGAGCATGAAGCCGGGAGGCGGCGACGTCCGCCAATGGGCGAGACCGGGCGTGGTGTCGGACTCGAAGCCAAAGAGCGACAGCCGATAGGCGTTGATGCTCTCCCCCATGACCACGACCACGGTCACGGGCTCGTCGGGTTGGGTCGCGACCGGCGTCACATCCTGCTCACGCAGCTCCATGCCGACACTGGCGTGAACATCCGTCGACATGAGACGCAAGGTGCTGACTGCGGCCTGGAAGGGCCCATAGATCGACGGTGTACGCACCGCCGGGAATGCCGTCTCGATGCGCTTGTGAAGCGACCAGAACGTGGCCGCTGAAATGGCACCCACCAGCAGGGCCCACGTGGAAAAGCGCGAGCGCCAGACCCAGTGCTCGAAGCGCGGCCATAAAAGACACGTCAACACCGCTCCGACGCCCAGCACCGCCCCCACCCATGGCAGCAGCGTCCGCCATTCTGCGAGGGCGCCGCCGGCGGTGTCGTTCAGCTCATAAGGCGCGAGGAGAAGCTGCTCGGGCCCGAGGGCGCGTCCGAAGTAGGCTGCAACCCCGCACCAAATGATCTGGTTGAGAACGAGGAATCCGAGCACCCAGAGGCGGGTCTTGCGCGAGGCGATGCTGGAGAGGGCGAGGGCTATGACGGCGACGGTCAGGAAAGCTTTGGGCCGCGACTGGCCATCAAGCGTGTAACCCGCCTGGCGAAGCAGGAAATCCGGGACCAGCAGCAACAGGTAGACGACGGCAGAGAGAGCCAGGAGACCCCCGATGCGCTGCCAAATCCTTCCCCCTGCATGCCGCTCTGCGACGGCTTCATTCATGCGTGCGTTCCTGACCGTTTTACCCGGACACGTTCCAGTGCGCCGCTGCCATAGGCGTGACGGGCTCGGTCAAGGGGGTCTTCCAGTGTCGAATACTGGCTTCGACAGAGCGAGACAAGCTCATGAAAAGTGGCGACAGTTGGGGCGCCTGTACATCAAAATGTACCGAGGGGCGCTCCAGGCCCAAATAGAGCAGTGGAACGTCGACCCGCGACCTGCAGAGCCCCTGGGGTTTCGTGCTTGTGTTAAGGGGCAAAATCTGCAAAATTCACACTAAAAGGTCAGCAATCCTGTCCTTTATGCTGCGGGGCGAGAAATCGGGGCGAGTTTCGCTCAAGGTCACTTGGCCAAATCGGGCAGGAATTCGGAAACAACTGCATGTTGCGGGCGGTCACCATCGCGGCAGACAAGCTGCCCAAGCGCGAGCGAAAGCGCCGCTAAGCACGCCGTGCACGACGACCATCCATTTTCCGTACTTTGCGCCGCCAGGCACCCGAGGTCGATAAATGAACACCAACGCGCCAGAGAAGGCCGTCATTGAGCGCCCCGAAGCTCAAGGTCTCTTTGACCCTGCGTTCGAGCGCGACGCATGCGGCGTCGGCTTCATTGCGGATCTCGGAGGCAAGAAGTCGAACAAGATCGTCGCCGATGCGCTTGGCATGCTGTGCAACCTCGAGCATCGCGGCGCTGTCGGCGCGGATCCGCACGCCGGAGACGGCGCCGGGATCCTGATCCAGATTCCTCACATTTTCCTCAAAGAGGAATGCCACAAGCTCGGCTTCTCACTGCCGGAGCCCGGACGCTACGCGGTCGGCCAACTCTTCATGCCGCGGGACGAGCGGCTCATGGCGCACTGCGAGCGGGCGTGGGCGCGCATCCTCAAGGAGCAGGGGCTCGAGCTCCTCGGCTGGCGGACTGTGCCCGTCGACAATTCCTGTCTTTCCGAGATGGTGAAGGCAACGGAGCCCATCCACCGCCAGGTGCTGATCGGACGGCCGAAGACAATCGGGAACGAGGACGATTTCGAGCGCCGGCTATATCTCGTGCGCAAGATCGTCTCGAACGCGATCCACAACACCTATAAAGGCCGCGACATCGGCCATTACACGGTGAGCCTTTCCTGCCGGACGCTGGTCTACAAGGGGATGTTTCTCTCCTATCAGGTCGGCGCGTATTACAAAGATCTGTCGGACCCGCGCCTCACCTCGGCGATGGCGCTCGTGCACCAGCGCTTCTCGACCAACACGTTTCCGTCGTGGAAGCTCGCGCACCCGTATCGCATGGTTGCACACAACGGCGAGATCAACACGCTGCGCGGCAACGTCAATTGGATGGCGGCGCGGCAGGCGTCCGTCTCCTCGCCGCTGTTCGGTGCCGAGATCGACAAGCTGTGGCCCATCTCCTACGAGGGCCAGTCGGATACGGCCTGCTTCGACAACGCGCTCGAGTTCCTGACCATGGGCGGCTACAGCCTCGCGCACGCGGCGATGATGCTGATCCCCGAAGCGTGGGCGGGCAACCCGTTCATGGATGCCAAGCGGCGCGCCTTCTACGAGTATCACGCCTGCCTCATGGAGCCGTGGGACGGCCCCGCCGCGATGGCGTTCACGGACGGGCGGCAGATCGGCGCCACGCTCGACCGCAACGGCTTGCGCCCGGCGCGCTATTTCGTGACGCGCGACGGTCTCGTCGTCATGAGCTCGGAATCGGGTGTGCTGCCCGTGCCTGAGGAGATGATCGTCAAGAAGTGGCGGCTGCAGCCGGGCAAGATGCTGCTCATCGACCTCGAGAAGGGGCGCATCGTGTCCGACGAGGAGCTCAAGGCGGAGCTTGCCTCGAAGCACCCCTACGAGAGCTGGGTCAAGCGCACCCAGATCATGGTCTCGGACCTGCCGCTGGCGACCAAGAAGGCGCCCGCGAAGCTGTCGAACGTCGGCCTCTTGGATCTGCAGCAGGCGTTCGGCTACACGCAGGAGAGCCTCAAGTTCCTCATGACGCCGATGGCGGCGCGGGGCGAAGAGGCCGTGGGATCGATGGGCAACGACACGCCCATCTCGGCGCTGTCGTCGAAGCCGAAGCTGCTCCACACCTACTTCAAGCAGAACTTCGCTCAGGTCACGAACCCGCCGATCAACTCGATCCGCGAGGAGCTGGTCATGAGCCTCGTGTCGTTCATCGGTCCCAGACCCAACCTGCTCGACCTCGAGGGGACGTCGAAGACGAAGCGTCTCGAGGTCAGCCAGCCAATTCTCACGAACGAGGATCTCGAGCGCATCCGGCAAATCGGCGAGGTCCGCGACAACCACTTCTCGTCGATCACGATCGACATCACCTACCCGGTCGACAAGGGGCCTGCTGGCATGGCGACGTCGCTCGACGTGATGTGCGCCGAAGCCGAGGAGGCCGTGCGCTCGAAGGACTACAACATCATCATCCTTTCGGACCGCGCGACGGGACCCGACCGGATTCCGGTGCCCTCGCTACTCGCGACATCTGCCGTGCACCACCATCTCATCCGCCAGGGGCTCAGGACATCGGTGGGGCTGGTCGTCGAGACGGGCGAAGCGTACGAGGTGCATCAGTTCTGCACGCTTGCGGGCTACGGCGCGGAGGCGATCAATCCCTATCTCGCGTTCGACACCCTCGAAGCGATGGTGCCCGAGCTCGGGGTGGATCTCACGGCCGCGGACGTCAAGAAGAAGTACATCAAGGCCGTCGGCAAGGCGATGCTCAAGGTCATGGCCAAGATGGGCATCTCGACCTACCAGTCCTATTGCGGCGCGCAGATCTTCGACGCGGTCGGCCTCCGGACACCGTTCGTGCGCAAGTATTTCACCGGCACGCACACGCAGATCGAGGGTATCGGACTGCGCGACATCGCGCGGGAAACATTCGAACGGCATGCGGCGGCGTTCGGCAACGCGCCCGTGCTCGCAGACGCCCTCGACGTCGGCGGCGAATACGCCTACCGCGTGCGCGGTGAAGCGCACGTCTGGCGTCCCAACGTCGTCGCCGACCTGCAGCACGCCGTGCGCGGCACGGAGGTCAGCCAGGCCATGGCCGGCAAGATCCCGCAGAAGTATCGCGACTTCGCCCGCGCCATCAACGACCAGTCCGAGCAGCTCATGACCATGCGCGGCATGTTCCGCATTCGCGGTGCCGAGAGCATGGGCCGGGCGCCCGTTCCGCTCGAGGACGTCGAGCCGGCGAAGGAGATCGTCAAGCGGTTCTCGACGGGGGCCATGAGCTACGGCTCCATCAGCCGCGAGGCGCACACCACGCTCGCCATCGCCATGAACCGCATCGGCGGCAAATCGAACACTGGCGAAGGCGGCGAGGAATCGGACCGCTACAAGCCGCTCCCCAACGGCAATTCCATGCGCTCGGCGATAAAGCAGGTGGCATCAGGCCGTTTCGGGGTGACGACCGAGTACCTCGTCAACTCGGACATGATGCAGATCAAGATGGCGCAGGGCGCCAAGCCCGGCGAGGGCGGCCAGCTGCCCGGCCACAAGGTGGACGCGACGATCGCCAAGGTGCGCCATTCGACGCCGGGCGTCGGCCTCATCTCGCCGCCGCCGCATCATGACATCTACTCGATCGAGGATCTGGCGCAGCTGATCTTCGATCTCAAGAACGCCAATCCGGCGGGCAAGGTCTCGGTCAAGCTCGTCTCCGAGGTGGGCGTCGGCACGGTCGCGGCCGGCGTTGCGAAAGCACGCGCGGATCATGTGACGATCGCGGGCTTCGAGGGCGGCACAGGCGCGTCTCCCCTCACATCGATCAAGCACGCCGGCTCGCCCTGGGAGATCGGCCTCGCCGAGACGCATCAGACGCTCGTCATCAACCGCTTGCGCGGGCGCATCGCGGTGCAGGTCGACGGCGGCGTGCGCACGGGCCGCGACGTCGTCGTCGGCGCGCTGCTCGGCGCCGACGAGTTCGGCTTCGCGACGGCGCCGCTGATCGCCGCCGGCTGCATCATGATGCGTAAGTGCCACTCGAACACGTGCCCGGTCGGCGTCGCGACGCAGGACCCGGTGCTGCGCGCGAAGTTCACGGGCAAGCCGGAGTACGTCATCAACTACTTCTTCTTCGTCGCTGAGGAAGTGCGCGAGATCATGGCCGCACTCGGCTTCAGAACATTCAAGCGAGATGATCGGGCAGACCGAGTGCCTCAACAAGGACCGAGCCATCGAGCACTGGAAGGCCAAGGGTCTCGATTTCTCGAAGCTCTTCTACAAGCCCGCCGCGCCCAAGGGCGTCGCGATCTACAATTGCGAGAAGCAGGACCACGGCCTCGAGCGCGTGCTCGACAACAAGCTGATCGAGCTTGCCAAGCCCGCGCTCGAGAGCCAAGCGGGCGGTGAAGCACGAGGTCGCGATCAAGAATACCGACCGCACCGCCGGCACCATGCTGTCGGGCGAGATCGCCAAGCGCTACGGGCACGCGGGGCTGCCGGAGGACACGATCTGGCTCACGCTCCGCGGCACGGCGGGGCAAAGCTTCGGCGCCTGGGCGGCGCGCGGGCTCACGCTCGATCTCGTCGGCGAAGGCAACGACTACGTCGGCAAGGGGCTCTCGGGCGGCAAGCTCATCGTGCGCCCGAACCCGGCTTCGGGCATCACGCCCGAGGAGAGCATCATCGTCGGCAATACCGTGCTTTACGGCGCGATCACGGGCGAGTGCTATTTCCGCGGCATCGCGGGCGAGCGCTTCGCGGTGCGCAACTCGGGCGCCTACGCCGTCGTCGAGGGCACGGGCGACCACGGCTGCGAGTACATGACGGGCGGCTGCGTCGTCGTGCTCGGGCCCACGGGGCGCAATTTCGCGGCCGGCATGTCGGGCGGCGTCGCCTACGTGCTCGACGAGAAGGGCGACTTCGAAGCGCACCTCAACCGCGAGATGGTCGAGCTCGAGGCGATCACCGCCGATCCCGGCTCGCTGGCCGCGCTCGCCAAGCAGAACGGAAACGTCGCGGTCGCGCTGACGAGTGTCATGGCGGACATGCGCGCGCAGGACGCCGAGCGCCTGCATGCGCTGATCGTGCGCCACGCGCATTACACCAATTCGGCGAAGGCGCAGCTCATCCTCTCGGATTGGGCGGCGTGGCTGCCCAAATTCAAGAAGATCATGCCGATGGAGTATCGGCGTGCGCTCACCGAGATCGCGAAGGCGGCAGATACCGATGCCTCAGCCCAGCGCACCGCAAAGCAGGCATAGGTCCATGCAAGCCGATCTCGCTCTGACTCCTGAGCCGCCGTATGTGGCCGTCATCTTCACGTCGCTCCGTACCCACTCCACGAACGACGGCTACGGCGCGATGGCGGACGCAATGGATTCCCTCGCTGCGACGCAGGAAGGCTATCTCGGCCACGAAAGCGCTCGCGGCACGGATGGTCTCGGCATCACCGTCTCGTATTGGCGCGACGAAGAATCCGTCGTGGCATGGAAGCGGGTTGCCGAACATCTCGTCGCCCAGAGGCTGGGAAAGGAGCGCTGGTATGAAGCTTATCAGGTTCGCGTGGCACGCGTAGACCGTGCCTATGCCGGTCCGCGCCGGTAACGCAAGAAGGGCAGAATTGCAGGATGGGAAAGCCGACGGGATTTCTGGAGTTTGCACGCGCCGACCGCAAGTACGAGCCGGTCGATGCGCGCACCAAGCATTGGCACGAGTTCATCGTGCCGCTCCCCGAAAAAGAGATCCGGGATCAGGCCTCGCGCTGCATGGACTGCGGCATCCCCTATTGTCATACCGGCTGCCCGGTCAACAACCAGATCCCCGACTGGAACGATCTCGTCTACAAGGGCGACTGGAAGATCGCGGCCGCCAACCTGCATTCGACGAACAACTTCCCCGAGGTGACGGGGCGCGTCTGCCCGGCGCCGTGCGAAGCATCCTGCACGCTCAACATCGACGACACGCCGGTCACCATCAAATCGATCGAGTGCGCGATCGCCGACCGCGCGCTTGCCGAGGGCTGGGTGGCACCGCTGCCGCCCGAGGAGAAGACCGGCAAGAAAATCGCGATCATCGGCTCGGGACCGGCGGGCCTCGCCGCCGCGCAGCAGCTGGCACGCGCCGGCCATGAGGTGCACGTCTACGAGAAGAGCGCGCGGCCCGGCGGCCTGCTCGTTTACGGAATTCCCGACTTCAAGATGGAGAAGGGCATCATCGCGGCGCGCGTAAAGCAGATGGAAGCCGAGGGCGTGACGTTCCACTGCAACGTGCACGTGGGAAAAACCGTCTCGACCAAGGAGCTCGAAGCCAAGCACGACGCGGTGCTGTTCGCCATGGGCTCGGAGCATCCGTTCGATTTCTTCGCCAAGTCCCCTGGGCGCGATCTCGACGGCCTTCACTACGCCATGGATTTCCTGCCGCAGCAGAACCGCCTGATCGCGGGCGAGACGCCGCCGGTGATTACGGGCGCAAAGCCGATCTCGGCCAAGGGCAAGCACGTCATCGTCATCGGCGGCGGCGATACGGGGTCCGACTGCATCGGGACCTCGTTCCGGCAGGGCGCGAAGTCGGTCACCCAGCTCGAGATCATGCCGAAGCCGCCCGAGCGCGAGAACAAGGCGCTCTCTTGGCCGCACTGGCCGCTCAAGCTCAGGATCTCGTCCTCGCAGGCCGAGGGCGCGAAGACCGAGTTCTCGATCTCGACGACGGGCTTCTCGGGCCAAGGCGGAGCCGTAAAGAAGCTTCACTACACGCACGTCGACAGCAAGCTGCAGCCGGTCCCGGGCACGGACGGCGCGCTCGACGCCGAGCTCGTGCTGTTTGCCATGGGATTTGCCGGGCCGGTCGAAACGGACATCGTGAAAGAGCTTGCACTTCCCGTCGTGGCGCGCGGTCGCTTCAAAGGCCTCGACGCCGATGAGAGCGACTACAAGCTTCCGGGCGGCGGCAAGCTCTTTGCCGCGGGCGACGTGCGGCGCGGCCAGTCGCTCGTCGTGTGGGCGATCCGCGAAGGGCGCCAAGCGGCGCACGCGATCGACAAGTTCCTGATGGGGACAACCCTGCTGCCCAGGTAGGCAGCCGCGTTTGCGACCGCCTATGCGCTGCGGTTTGTGGTTGGCCAAAAGGCGAAGCTCAGCGCAGCCATGGTCGTCGCGTCCTGGATGGCGCCGGGGATTGCGGGGCTTCCAGCGAAGGCATCGACAGAGCCAAAGAGCATCGCCGTGACTGCCGAGGCAAGGATGGTCGCGGGCCAGACAGGGATCGATCGTGCGGCGGGCACGACCAGCGCTACCGCCACAAGCAGAGCAAGCCCGTTTGCGGCTCCCCAGACAAATTGCTTGAGGGCTGTAAGCCCGCCGTTCCACTCCGCATCGGTGAACAGCGGCCCGTAGATGACCGCGCAGTCGCTCAGAAGCCAAGCCACTCCGGCCAGTGCGCCAGCGAGCAAAGCGCGTGCCGGGGATGCGGCCCCGCAGACCGCGATGGCGACCGCAACCGCCAGACCAATTGATATGGCCGGCAGGAGCTGAATTGCGCGTGCTGCACCGGCCAGGTTGACCTGGAAGCCCCCGGACACACCGTAGCCTGCGGCGCCCGCAGCCGCGCCGAGCAGGGCGAAAGCGACAAAGGGAAAACGCTTGAGGAAGCTCTGGGCGGTTCCACTGTCTGTCGTTTGCGACCGCTCGCCAGATCCGGACTGCCCGAGCACGTTTCTCAGCTCGTCAATCAGTCCCTGAACATCGGTTCTGAAGCGGTCGTGCGTAAGACGCACCGCGTTGCGCCGGGCGAGCGGCTTCAGCGGATCGGGCAGCTCATCGGCACGCGGGACGGCGGCATTGTTGACCAGCACCGGAATGACGCGCTTTTTCTGCTCGAGCGCGGCGGCGATCTCGATCCGCACGAAATCTTCCGGATTGTCGAGGCGGCGCCGTCCCGTCTCATCCTCGGCGTCCGCCCAACGCGGGCCGATGACGACGAGGAGGACGTCGGACTGAGCGACTTGCGCGTCAAGCACTTCGGCGAAATCGTCGCCGGCTTTGATGTAGCCTTCAACGTCCATGAAAAGAGCGTCGCGGCCAAACTCGGATTCGAGCCGGTGGAAAAGCGCTTGCGTGTAACCTGGATCGTCGCCCCGGCGATAGTTGATAAAGATCCGTCCAGCCATGCCCCAGCCCCGAGTTGGCAACCAATCTAGGCGAGGTCGCGATACGGCGATAGCCTAGTCTTGATACATCGCAAGTCTTGATCCACGGCAAGGCCGGGGCCAGCTGTTGTCATAGAAGGTACATTCGGAGCTGAACGCCGAGGACACACATGAACAAGCCGCTCGAGATCACCTTTCAGGGCGTCGAAAAAAGCGACGCAATCGTGGCCAAGATCGCGGAGAAGGCCGCAAAGCTCGAGAAGCACTACGACCGCATCACGCACTTCCGAGTGGTGGTCGCGGCTCCGCACCGGCACTCGCACAAGGGCAAGATCTATCAAATCAAGATCGAAATCGGCATGCCCGACCGCGCGCCCGTCATCGTGACGCACGAGCCCGAGGTGAACCAGGCGCACCAGGATCTGCTGACAGCCATAGGCGAAGGCTTCGATGCGGCGCGCCGCAGGCTCGACGAGACGGCCGAACGGATGTCCGGCACGGCGAAAGCAGAGCGAGGCCGCCGGCGCCCCTCGCCGGTGCGGGAATAGGCTGCGGCGCGACGGATCACTCTCTTCCGTTTGTGGTGTTTTTGGCAGGGCGTTTGGCCGGCAGGGGTGCCGGCGTGGCACCCGTCGTCACGTCGCTGTCGGGGAGGATTGCGGTCTCGGCGGGGGCCTCGCGGCGCGGCCAAGACATGTCGTCGGCGCGCCCGGGCTTGGGCGAAAGCCGCTCACCCTTAAACAGCACGCGGAAATACGGCGTCTGCGCCGGCGACAGGCGGCTGCGCTGCCCGCCCGCGCCCGGAGTGTTGCCCAGCGCCACGGTGCTCATCACCGTGAGCCCGCCCGGAATCTGATCGATGATCGCCTCGCCGATCTGCGAGGGACGGTCGGGGCTTTCCCTGCGCGTCACGAGGGCCACGACGGATGCCGGGATAGCTGGGCGCACGATGTCGAGCGTCACCACCTCCTCGCGTCCACCCGGGTTCACCATTCTCAAGTTGATCTTGCCGTTGTCGGCTTTCTGGTCGCCGGTGGCACTCGCGGTCGACGAGGCCGGCCCGGCCGCAACCGGCGTACCGGCGGGCGCCTGGTCTTTCGCAGCTAGGGCGGGCGCCGCGCCCTGCGGCTCGGCGAGCTTTGCCTTGTCCGGATTGATCTTCGCCTGCTCCTCCTCGCCGCCTGCAAGCGGGATGGCGCGATCGGCCTTGGCTTGCGTCAGGTCGCGCCTCAAGTCGCGCTCGACGAAGTGGGCGAGCTTGCGGTTGCCGGCGGCGGTGAAATAGACGCCGTCACCCTCGCGAAGGATGCGTATCTTGCCAGTCACGTCAGGGCCGTAGGGGCTATAGCCGCCGGTCTCGTCCATGAAGCCAGTGTAGGCGTCGATGTACTTGAAGCCGTTCAGGTAGGTGCGCTCGCGGACGATGTTGTTCATCATCTGCACGTCCTCGTTGGCATCCGAACGGCGCACATTCGGCAAGCCAACCCAATAGACGGCGATGCCACGCTTCTTCAATTGCTTGATCAGACGATCGGCGCGCGCGCCATACTCCGTGCGCCAGGGCTCGCTGCCGACGGCCGCGCGCTTGCCCGCCGCATCGCGAACCGAGATCCGATCCCACGCACCCATCATGACGATGGCGATGTTGACCGGATCTTTCTGCAGGTCGTCGTCGAGTTGCTGGAGCTTCTCGGCAAAGTCGGCACGCATCAGGCCATTGATCGGAAAGTTCTTGGGCCGAAGCTGAAGCCGGCCGTCTCCCAGGAAGGCTTCGTTCATCCCGTAGAGCAGGCCCTCAGCCAGGTCGTCGCCAATGACGATCACGCGGTAGACGTCGCCGACCGGGAACGGATTTATGAAGCTCGATCCCGTGCCCTCGTCCTGGGCAAGCACGCGCGGAGCGCCGCCGGCGAGGGCGGCGACGAGCGCCAGCAAGGCTATCAAGAGACGAGGCGGCATCTCGCGCGATCGATCCTGTGGTCGGAACCCATGGTCAGAACGGGCCGAACTTACTCTCTAGCCGGGGCGTGAAAGAGACCCGGCACGGATGACATGATTCTATTGTGATAGCGGTGGCCCCGCGGCACAAGTGGCTAAGGCGTTGGATTAGCGCGCAAGTGTGCAAGAACCGCGTCGGTCGGCCAGCAATCGACCCTGAGCTTGTTGGTCCGCTGATAGGTGCCGATCAGCTTGCGGGTGTTCGACCCCACCTTGCCGTCGATCTTCTCGACCTCATAGCCCTGCGCCTTGAGGCGCTCCTGAATCTCGGAGATGGTCCGCGTCTTCTGCGGGGCAACCCCGCCCCATGGCGTCTCGAAATCGCCGCCGCCGGCAATGCGATCGGCGAGATGGCCGACGAACACCGCATAGAGATCGGACATGTTGTAGAGGCGGATCACCTTATAGTTCTCGAGCACCAGGAACGACGGCCCGTAGCCGCCGGCGGGGCTCATGAGATAGGCCTCGAGGGGCAGCTCCTTGTCCGTCCAAGGGCGGCCGCGTGCACGCACGACGCCGAGCTTCGCCCATTCGGCGATGGTGCGCGCCTGCGTCGGACCTTCGAGCGAGCAATCCGTGCGCGGCGACAGGCGCACCTCGTAACCCCAGGTCTGCCCCGCGACCCAGCCCTTGCCTTTGAGCTGACGCGCGGCGGAGGCGAGCGCATCGGGGATCGAATTGAAAATATCGGTCGCGCCGTCACCGTCCAAATCGTGAGCGTGCGTGAAGTACTCGGAGGGCATGAACTGCGTGAGCCCCATCGCGCCGGCCCACGACGAGCGCATCTTGGCGCGTGGCACGCCCGCCTGCAGCATGCGCAAGGCCGCGAGCAGCTCGGTGCGGAACAGCTCCTTGCGACGCCCGACATAGGCCAGCGTCGCCAGCACGCGGATTGCGTCGTGGGAATCCTTTTGCGTGCCGTAGGACGTCTCGCGGCCCCAGATGGCGAGCACCGAATAGCGGTCGACGCCGATCTCGCGCTCGATCTTGTCGAGCGTCGCCTGGTGCTTGGCGAGCAGCGCCTTGCCGTCGGTGGCGAGCCGCATCAGGTAGGCCTTGTCGAGATACTCGGACGGGGGGCGCGTGAACTCCGCCTGGCCGCTGGCATCGCGCGCCGGGCGCCCCGGAATGTCGAGATCGGGGATCGTGAGATCCGGCTCGAGGCCGCGAAACGCCGCATCGAACGTCGCGCGCGAAACGCCCAGCGCCTCCGCCTCGGGCCGCAACGCCTCGACCCAGGCGCGGAACGCGGCGTCGGCCGCGTGCGCAGGCGCAATCAAGGCGAGCACGCCGATGCCGAGGATCACGGCGCGGACGGCCGCGCCGATCAAGCCCGAGCGATGCTTTCGATAGAAAAGTGGTCGCGCCACCATACAGCCCGCAAAATGCCCACGAGCCCGCACAAGGCTCCAGCCTCTTCGTCGGGGCGATTCAGGGCTTTTTTGCGACCCGGAGCCGCGACGATGCAAGCTCTACGAGGCCGCCTTGAAGCGGGCCAGATGCCCTTCCCAGGCCAGCGCGTCGCGAACAATGCCGTCGAGGTCGTCATGCTGTGGCCGCCAGCCGAGAAGATCGCGGATCTTGGCGGAAGCGGCGACGATGGCGGCCGCATCGCCGGGCCGCCGAGCGGAATGGCTGACCGCAAAATCGCGGCCCGACGCCTTCTTCACGGCGGCGATGACCTCGAGCACGGAATAGCCGCGCGAGTAGCCGCAGTTGACGACTTCGGATGCGCCGCCCTTGCGCAAATGGGCGAGCGCCGCGAGGTGGGCGCGTACGAGATCGGTGACGTGGATGTAATCGCGAATGCACGTGCCGTCCGGCGTCTCATAGTCGGTGCCGAAGACCTCCATGCGCGAGCGCTTGCCGAGAGCGGTCTCGCAGGCAACCTTGATGAGATGCGTGGCACGCGGGGTCGACTGGCCGGCCCGGCCCTTGGGATCTGCGCCTGCAACGTTGAAATAACGGATCGCAACGTAGCGGAAGTCGTGGGCGCGCGCGGTGTCGGCAAGCATCAGCTCGGTCATGAGCTTGGAGGTGCCGTACGGCGACACCGGCTTCAAATCGGCGTCCTCGCCGACGGGCGTCTCTTTCGGATTGCCGTAGACGGCTGCGGTCGATGAGAAAATGAACTGCTTGACACCGGTTGCGACCGCAACCTCCATCAGGGAGCGCGACTTCGACGTGTTGTTGTTGTAGTAGCCGAGCGGATCGGCGACCGATTCCGGCACGACGATCGAGCCGGCAAAATGGATGATGGCGGTGATCCCGTGCTTCTTGACGAGCGTGCGGACGAGGTCCTGGTCGCCTGCGTCGCCGACGACGAGGGTAGCGGCATCGGGCACGGCCCAGCGGAAGCCCGTCGACAAATTGTCAAGGACGACTACCCTTTCGCCTGCATCAAGCAGCTCGAGGACCATGTGGCTGCCGATGTAGCCGGCACCCCCCGTCACGAGAATGGTCATTTTTACCCTTTTACGAATGGTTTTGGATTTGAGCCGGACCGTAGCAGGCGTGCCTCTTAACTTCCTAAACCGAAACCGACACAGTTTATGTTTAATCCTTTTGTCACGGTTACATCGACCGCGTTAGGCGCTTTCTTAGGATTGCGCCCGTCCCGCGTTCCCGCCCCATCGGAGCCCTGATGTCTCAAACGAAGAGCCGCATTCGCAAAGCAGTTTTCCCGGTCGCCGGACTTGGCACCCGTTTTCTTCCCGCCACGAAAGCCGTGCCGAAAGAGATGCTGACGGTCGTCGACCGGCCGGTCATCCAGCATGTCGTGGACGAAGCGCGCGCGGCCGGGATCGAGCATTTCGTGTTCGTCACGGGGCGCAACAAAGGCGTCATAGAGGACCATTTCGACAGCCAGTTCGAGCTCGACCGCACGCTCCAAGAGCGCGGAAAGAAGAAGGAGCTCGAGCAGCTCGCACACGACCTTCCGGATGCCGGGCGGACGAGCTTCACGCGCCAGCAGGCACCACTCGGACTGGGGCACGCGGTCTGGTGCGCCCGCGATATCGTGGGGCGCGAGCCGTTCGCGCTGCTGCTGCCGGACATGCTGCACCATGGCGCGCGCCCTTGCCTTGCCGAGATGATCGAGGCGTACGCAACGCATGGGGGCAATCTGATCGCGGTCGCTCCGGTGCCGGAGGACCAGACCCACCAATACGGCATCGTCGGCGTCGAAGACCAGGGCGCGAAAGTGTCCAGGATCACATCGATGGTGGAAAAGCCGCCGCGGGGGACCGCGCCATCAAATCTTCACATCACGGGGCGCTACATCCTCGAGCCCGAGATTTTCGATCTCCTCGAGAGCCAGGAGCGCGGCGCGGGTGGCGAGATCCAGCTCACCGACGCCATGCTCAGGCTGCACCAGGATGTGAAACAGCCGTTTCACGCCGTTCGCTTCGACGGCACGATCTACGATTGCGGGGCCAAGATCGGCTTCCTCATGGCCAACATCGCCTACGCCCTCGAAAGGGAAGACCTGGCGCCTACGCTCAGGAACGAGATCAAGAAGCTCCTCTGAGGCGGCAACCGCTTTCGGGTCCCAGGGCCGGAAAATTGGGCTTTAGAGCCGCTTGACCGGCACGATGTTGCCCGTTTTCGGTGCCATGGGCTTCGGCTATGGTCGGGCGCCACAATCTTTTCCCCCCTGGCCGGAGAGCCTAGATGGCACGTAAGCGACAGACCGAAACCGCGTCGGCCCCGCTGGGCAGAACGCTGACGCCGCCGGGCGTATTTCTGATACGCATGCTGGTGTTCTTGACGCTGGTCGGGTTTCTGGCGGCTATCCTGCACGAGCAGCTCACCAAATCGTTCATGAACAATCCGGGCCTCAACGGCCTCATTGCGGGCGTCTTGTTTCTCGGCATCATCTACGCCTTCCGGCAGGTGACCCGCCTTTACCCCGAAATCCGCTGGGTCAACGCCTTCCGCATATCCGACCCCGGCCTCGCCATCTCGCACCAGCCCGTGCTGCTCGCCCCCATGTCGACCATGCTGCGCGACCGCACGGGGGTCCTGTCCCTCTCCACCGCTTCCATGCGCTCAATCATGGACAGCATCGGCTCGCGTCTCGATGAAGCGCGCGAGACGGGACGCTATCTCGTAGGACTCCTGGTTTTCCTCGGCCTGCTCGGCACCTTCTGGGGCCTTTTGGAAACCATCCAGTCGGTGGGCGGCGCCATCAGCGCCCTCGATACGTCGGGCGGCGGCGGTGTTGCCGTTTTTGATGAACTCAAGAACGGACTGGCGGCGCCTCTCAGGGGCATGGGCACGGCGTTCTCGGCGTCCCTCCTCGGCCTCTCCGGCTCGCTGATCATCGGCTTTCTCGAGCTGCAGGCTAGCCACGCGCACAACCGGTTCTACAATGAGCTCGAGGAGTGGCTGTCCGGCATTACCGAGCTCACCCCCGGGTCCACGAGCGCCACCGATCAGGCAAGCCGTCAGCTTACGACGGCGGTCTATGAGATGCAGCGCGCGGTCGAGGAGCTTTCGGCGCGCATGCGGGGCGGCGCCGTTCCTGGCGCCGGCGGAGGGCCGGCGGAAGAGTCGGTGCGCGACCTCGCACGCGGCGTCAACCAGCTCGTCACGCAGATGCGCGCCGAGCAGAAGGTGGTGCGCGAATGGGTCGACGACCAGGCCTCTCAGCAGACCGAGGTCACGAACGTGCTCAAGGACCTCGCGCAGAACATACAGCGTAAAGGTAAGTAATATGGCGCGCGGGCGCTCACGCAGAAGCGCAGAGCACAGCGAGTTCTGGCCGGCCTACGTCGACGTGTTGTCGACGCTTCTGCTCGTGGTGACGTTCCTCATGTCGATCTTCATGGTGGCGCAGTATTTCGCGTCGCAGGAGGCCTCCGGGAAGGACACCGCGCTCAAGCGGCTCAACCGCCAGATCGCCGAGCTCACCAACCTGCTCTCGCTCGAAAAGGGCAAGGCGCAAGGTTCTGCGGACGAGCTCGCCGCACTGCAGTCGACGCTCACCGACCTCAAGGAGCAAAATGCCAAGCTCTCGGGCTTCGCGCTCACCGGCGACGAGAAGGCCAAGTCGGCAGAGAGCCGAATTTCAGGGCTCTCGGCGGAGCTCGACGCGCAGAAGACGATCTCGAACGAGGCCCTCGCCAAGGTCGATATTTTGAATCAGCAGATCCTGGCGATGCGCCGCCAGCTCGCTGCCTTGAACGACGCGCTCGAGGCGTCGGAGAAGAAAGACAAGGACAGCCAGGACCGGATCAAGGATCTCGGCGCGCGGCTCAACGCGGCGCTCGCGCGGCAGGTGCAAGAGCTGCAGCGCTACCGCTCCGACTTCTTCGGCAGATTGCGCGAGCTCCTGAAGGACAGAAAGGACATCCGTGTCGTCGGCGACCGCTTCGTGTTCGAATCGGAAGTGCTGTTCCCGTCGGGATCGGCGACGCTCACGCCTGAAGGGTACGCGGCAATGGACCAGCTGGCCGCTGCCATCATCGAGCTCGAGCGGACGATCCCGAAGGAGATCAACTGGGCGCTGCAGGTCGACGGGCACACCGACATCCGCCCGATATCCAGCCCGACGTTCCCGTCGAACTGGGAGCTGTCGACGGCGCGCGCCGCCTCCGTCATCAAGTACATGATCTCGCGCGGCGTATCGCCGGAGCGCCTGGTCGCCGCGGGCCACGGCGAGTATCAGCCGCTCGAGCCCGGCGTCGACGAGGAAAGCCTGCGCAGGAACCGGCGCATCGAGCTCAAGCTCACGAACAGGTAGATACCCCGCTTCTGGCCCGGTGGTTCGCCGGCGCGGTCCAGCCACTGTGCGTGACCGGAATGCAACAAGGCGTTGGATTGGACGTTGGGCATACGTATATGACGGGCGGCCGGGCGCGCCGCTCCCACCGCGAGCCACTCAAAAGAGCGTTGATCACATTCCCGCATGACCCCCATCATCTCCGTCTCCAATCTCTCCAAGACCTATGCGACCGGATTCGAGGCGCTCAAGGGCATCAACCTCGACATCCGGCGCGGCGAGATCTTTGCCCTCCTCGGCCCCAACGGCGCGGGCAAGACGACGCTGATCAGCATCATCTGCGGCATCGTCAACCGCAGCAGCGGCGACGTGCGCGTGGATGGCCGCGACATCGCCTCCGACTACCGCGTCGTGCGCTCCATGATCGGCCTCGTGCCGCAGGAGCTCTCGACAGACATGTTCGAGACGGTCTGGAACACCGTCAACTTCAGCCGCGGCCTGTTCGGCAAGCCGCCGAGCCCCTCCTACGTCGAGAAGGTGCTCCGCGAGCTCTCTCTCTGGGACAAGAAGGACGGGCGCATCATGACGCTTTCGGGCGGCATGAAGCGGCGCCTCCTGATCGCGAAGGCGCTCGCGCACGAGCCGACGATCCTGTTTCTCGACGAGCCGACGGCGGGCGTCGACGTCGAGCTCAGGAAGGACATGTGGGAGGTGGTGCGGTCGCTGCGTGCCTCCGGCGTCACGATCATCCTCACCACGCACTACATCGAGGAAGCCGAGGAGATGGCCGACAGGGTCGGCGTCATCGCCAAGGGCGAGCTGATCCTGGTCGAGGACAAGGACGAGCTGATGCGCAAGCTCGGCAAGAAGCAGCTCGTGCTCAATCTCAATCATGAGCTGGTCGAGGTTCCGTCTCAGCTCAAGGCGCACGCGCTCGAGCTCGCCGCTGACGGGCGCGAGCTCGTCTTTACCTATGACACGCGGGCGGGGCGCACGGGGATCACGGCGCTGCTGAAGGACCTGTCCGAAGCAGGCATCACGTTCAGCGACCTCAACACCTCGCAAAGCTCGCTCGAGGACATCTTCGTCGATCTGGTCAGGAACTCGAAATGAACCTCTACGCCGTCGGCGCGATCTACAAATTCGAGATGTCGCGCGCATTCCGCACGCTGATGCAGAGCATCGTCTCGCCGGTGATCTCGACGGCGCTCTATTTCGTCGTCTTCGGCTCGGCGATCGGAGCTCGCATTCCGCAAATCGAAGGCGTGAGCTACGGCGCCTTCATCGTGCCGGGCCTGATCATGCTCTCGCTTCTGACGCAGAGCATCGCCAATGCCTCGTTCGGGATCTACTTCCCGCGGTTCGCGGGCACGATCTACGAGCTGCTTTCGGCGCCGATCTCGCCGTTCGAGATCGTACTCGGCTATGTCGGCGCCGCAGCGAGCAAGTCGATCATGCTCGGCCTGATCATCCTCGCGACCGCGAGCCTGTTCGTGCCGATCCACATCGCGCACCCGTTCTGGATGCTGACCTTTCTCGTGCTGACGGCGGTCACGTTCAGCCTGTTCGGATTCGTGATCGGCATCTGGGCCGATGGCTTCGAGAAGCTGCAGGTCATCCCGCTGCTCATCATCACGCCGCTCACCTTCCTCGGCGGCACGTTCTATTCGATCAGCATGCTGCCGCCGTTCTGGCAGAACGTGACGCTGCTCAATCCGGTCGTCTACCTGATCAGCGGCTTCCGCTGGAGCTTCTTCGAGATCTCGGACGTGCACATCGGCGTCAGCGTGGCGATGACGCTCACCTTCCTCGCGCTCTGCCTCGCGGCCGTGTGGTGGATCTTCAGGACGGGCTACAGGCTCAAGGCGTAGCGCGTTCTTTTCGGCTGGGACCGGCGATCATCCATGACAGATGCAGGCGAAGCTCTGCGCTTCGCAACGCCGAACATGACGTAGCTCGTGCAAGCGCCGACAAGATAAGATCCCTGCAACGCGCAGAGCGCACAGAGCGTGAAAATAGCAGTAGCGCCTGCGGAGAAGCCCGAGGCCATGGAGGCCAGGGGCAGGGCGACGACGATCGCCACAGATGCGGCGACGACCGCCGGTACTCGATACGAGAGACCGATGATAAGGCCGAACAGGGCCGCCGCACCTGTCGTCACATAAAGGGCGATCATAGCTGCCGAGCCCATGCGCAAGCCTCGTGTCCCTACAAACGGGATCGATTTGCCACGTCATGTGGGGGGCGTCTGTTCCGTGAATGACAGGATGCCCGACCGTGGACCGCGCATCAGCCGTCGCGTGCAGAAGAGGCGTCGCTGGCCTGTCAATTCCTCATCGTCACGAAAGAAATCCGGGCGCGAGCGCCCAGATCAAGGTCGAGAGGATGTTGGCGGCTTAGTCCTTGGTCACGATGGTGACGCCGCTGATCGTGCCCCGTTCGGACCGGTCGTCGTGGTGGTCTTGGTCCACGTCGGCGTGCGAGGCAGAAAGTGCTGCGCGCCGGCGAGCCGCTTCTCCTGCTCGGTGAGCCGCTTCATCGTCCATAGCAGGCACGCGAATGCCGGAGAGATAGCCAACACAAAGGCGGAGACGAGGACGACGATCATCTGGACCCGCGCCTGGCGCGACCGGCCAGGCTCCTCCTAAAGTCGAGTTGCGCCGGCTCAATGACGAGGGCCCAACTCAAGGAAAGCACTAAGTCCAAAAATAGGGCCGCCGGGCCGCCGGGCGCCATAGCCCGAAAATACTGTTTTCACGATTGGCGCGGGCGGCATGACGCTCGATCCGCTGCGACCTCTGGCAAAATGGGGCGGCGATTCCAGACGGCAGCGCCGGATGCCGTTGCTACGGCCGCAGCAGGGAGGCAAGGCTGCTCCGCCATGTCGGTGAAGCTCGACAAATTCAAAGCGCTGCGGGCACTGCCGGTGAGCACGGTCATACTCGGCGCCGACGGCACGATCGTCGGCGTCAACGACGCCTGGAAGGAATTCGCCCACCGGAACGGCATGTGCCTTCCCAATTTCGGCATCGGCGCGAACTACCTCGAATATTGCGGAGCGGGACCGCGCACGCCGCGCGGGCTAGGCAAGGAGCTCAAGGAGCTGCTTTCGGGCCAGCGCGATCTGGTGACCTTGATCTATCCCTGCCATTCGCCGAATGAGCAGCGGTGGTTCTTCCTGATTGGCATCCCGCTCGCCATCCAGAGGCGATCCGGCGTGGCGATCCTGCATGTCGACCTCACGAAGGTGCTGCCTCTTCCGATCCTGGCGCACGCCGCGAAATCGAAAAAGGGTGCGGCAAGCACCTCCGGCATTTTCGAAGCAATAGCCGGCAGCGTCGAGCAGTCGATCTCGAATAACCTCGCCTCTCAGCTTAAGGCCATGTTGGGGGACGCGCGTGCGCCTCGGAGAGCGAAAGCTGAGCAGGGCGTCTCTTCCGAGATCGCCCGCGCCGGCCTCAGCAAGCGCCAGATGGAAGTCTTGAAACTCATTGGCGAGGGCAAGACGAACGCCGAGATCGCAAAAACCCTGTTCCGCTCGCCAAACACCATCAAGCTTCATGTGTCAGCGATCTTGCGGCAACTCAATCTCAAGAGCCGCACGCAGGCCGCGCTGCTGGCTTCGAAGCTGCCGCGCGACCACGCGTTAAATGACGGTTGACGGGGCAAACTGCCTTTACGCCACCTGCGCCAAGGCCTGCTCGAGATCGGCGATGATGTCGGCCTTGTCCTCGATGCCGACCGAGAGACGGACCACATCGGGCCCGGCGCCTGCGGCCTTCCGCTGTTCGTCGGTGAGCTGGCGGTGCGTGGTCGAGGCCGGATGGATGACGAGGCTTCTGACGTCGCCGATGTTGGCCAGATGCGAGAAGAGCTTCAACGACGAGACGAGCTTGACGCCCGCCTCGTAGCCGCCCTTCAAGCCGAAGGTGAAGACGGCGCCGGCTCCCTTGGGGCAAAGCTTCTTGGCCAGCGCATGGTTGGGGCTCGAGGGCAGCCCGGCGAAGTTCACCCAGGCAATTTTTGGATGCTTCTCGAGCCAGCTCGCGACGTCCACCGTGTTCTCGCAATGGCGCTGCATGCGCAGCGGCAGCGTCTCGATGCCCGTCAGCAGGAGAAAAGCGTTGAAGGGCGCGATGGCCGCCCCGATGTCGCGCAGGCCCATGACGCGGCAGGCGATGGCAAAGGCGAAGTTGCCGAAGGTCTCGGCGAGCTTCATGCCGCCGTAGGACGCGTTCGGCTCGACCAGCGTCTTGTAGCGGTGCTTGGCCTTGAGCCAGTCGAAGGTGCCGCAATCAACGATCATGCCACCGATTGAGTTGCCGTGGCCGCCCATGAACTTCGTGAGCGAGTGGACGACGATGTCGGCGCCGTACTCCTTCGGCCGGCAGAGGTAGGGCGTGGCCAGCGTGTTGTCGACGATCAAGGGTACGCCGGCCTTCTTGGCAATGGCGCCGATGACGGGCAGGTCGATGACGAGACCGCCGGGGTTGGCGATGCTCTCGACGAAGATGGCGCGCGTCTTCGGCGTCAGCGCGGCTTCGATGGACGCGGGGCTCGTTGCATCGGCCCATATGACGTTCCAGTTCGACTTCTTGAAGGAGTGGTTGAACTGATTGATCGAGCCGCCATAGAGCTGGCGGCCGGCGACGAACTCGTCGCCCGGCTCGAGAAGGGTATGAAAGACGAGATACTGGGCCGCATGCCCCGAGGCGACCGCGAGCGCCGCCGTGCCGCCCTCGAGCGCCGCGACGCGGCTTTCGAGCACGGCTTGCGTCGGGTTCCCGATGCGCGTGTAGATGTTGCCGAAAACTTCGAGGCCAAACAGGGCAGCGGCGTGATCGGCGTCATTGAAGACGTAGGAGGTGGTCTGATAGATCGGCGTCACGCGGGCGCCGGTCGACGCGTCCGGCGCGGCCCCGGCATGGATGGCGAGGGTAGCAAAATGCGGTGCGGGAGGATTGGCACTGTCGGACATCGGGGCCTCCTTGGTGGGCGGGTTTTCGCCGACACTAGGGAGAGGATGTCCGGATCGAAGTCAACGCCTGTGGGAACTGCGCGCGCCAATCGGAGAGGTCACGCGAGGCAAAGCGGAGAAAAGCGCCGTTCGAGATCGGCGCGCGCCGGCGATCAGATCTTGGCGAGCTGGCCGGCCGGCCTGCAGGTCCAACGCTTCGCGAACCACTTGGGATGGCCCTCGCTCCACTTGGCGATCTCGGGCGGGCTCATCATCAGGCACTGCATCGGCGTCAGGTTCTCAGCGGAATAGGTAAGGCTGATCTCCTTGCAACGTGACGGGTCGTCCATCAGACAGACAGAAACTATCAGTTCAATCATTGCGCTGCTCCTGCAGTTGGAAGCTCAACCTCGATGCGAGGCTTTCGGTTCCAAGAGTGCGGAACTGACCATCATGTCCCACAATTCTTTCGCAGGTGATAAGACACCAACATCCGATGCGAAGGGGCTATGAATTCAATGCACTCGGAGTCGGCGATGCCCCGAAATGCGGTCGGCTCGGTTTCTGCAAAATCGCAGTCCCGAAGCGCCTCGCGTGGCGGAAACTCGATGTCACTCGAGCCTCCGAGCCGCGGGCTTAAATCCGAAGATCAGATCTTGGCGACCTGTCCGGCCGGACGGCAGGTCCAGCGCTTGGCAACCCAGTTCGGGTGGGCCTCGTTCCATTTGGCGATCTCGGCCGGCGCGCCCATCAGGCATTGCATCGGCGTGAGATTCTCGGCCGTGTAGACCAAGCTCACGTCCTTGCAGCGCGCGGGATCAGAGATGAGGCAGACAGAGACGAAAAGCTCGATCATGTGGCACCCCAAGTTAGTTGTCGCCCGCTCTGATGGCGGGCCCTAACCCTTCGGGGCGCGTCGTCCCTTATTGCTTTTCTTCGTTGATCAAAAGGTAAGCGGCGAATCAGGGCAGGTACAAGGAAGAATGCTGGGCATGGTTTGCTATAAAATTCATATGCGATGTTCAGGCCGCATAATTCCCGTACGGCATTAACTGCAGCAACTGCCGAAAAATAAGGGCAAATAGTACCGCTCTCCCAGATTTTGGGCGGCGGGCCGATCAGCCTGGTTTCTAGGCATGAGGCGTGTTGTCTCAGTCGCGGTGTGGCGGACCTGCATCGGTGGAAAGTGTGCGCAAGAAGGAAATCAGGGCCGTTTTCTCGCTTTCGGTGAGTATCAGATTACGGACAACATTGGCGTCGAGCGACGGGCGCTGCACCAGATCGCCGGCATAGTGGTCGATTACGGCGCGCAAAGTCGGAAGCGAGCCGTCGTGCATGTAGGGCGCCGTGTAGGCAAGCTCGCGGAGGCTCGGCGTCTTGAATTGCGCCAGCCCGGGCACGCCGCCTTGGACCGCGCCACGGCCGGGATCGGTACCCTTGAGGCCGATATCGTGGAAGCCGTCGTCGGTGAGGCGCCAGCCGCCGTGGCAGGAAACGCAGCCGGCCTTGCCGACGAAGAGGTCGAAGCCTTCGCTTTCCGTCTCCGTCAGCGCTTCGTCATCGCCCGCGACCCAGCGGTCGAAGCGCGTCGGCGGAGAAACAAGCGTGCGCTCGTAGGCGGCAAGCGCCTCGAGGATCGCCGTCTCGGTGGCCTGCGACCGGTCCGGAAACGCGCGCGCGAAGCGCTCCTGCATCGACGGGTCGCGCCCGAGCCGCGAGACGATCTCGGCGAAGTCGCCCGCGAGCTCGTCTCGCGCGAGGAGCGGAAGGCGCGCCTGCGCCTCGAGAGACGGCGCGCGGCCGTCCCAGAAGAACTGCTTCGACCAAGCGAGGTTGTAGATCGCTGGAACGTTGCGGGGGAGTGTCACGCCGCCGAGCCCCTCGCCCTTCGCCTTGCCGTTGGTGTAGCCCTTCGCCGGATCGTGACACGAGGCGCAAGAGCGCGCGCCATCGCCGGAGAGGCGGGGATCGCGGAAGAGATCGTGCCCGAGCGCGATCTTCTCGGCGCTTGACGGATCGGACGGCGCGGGACCTTCGACCGGGCGCGCGAAGATCGCCCGCCAGACGGCATCGCGCGACGGGGGTGGCGGCGCATCATCGGCGGCCGTGCCAACGGAGGCCGCGCAAAGAAGCCAGACGATGAGCCAAGTCCGTCGCAAGCGATCTCCCATAGCGTTTGCGGTCCAGAGGCCGGACCATATCCCGTTTGCGGCCGGGCCGCCGTTCGAGGACCCCAGCCAAGCGCGCGGCGAGGTGCCTCAGTCCTGCCGCCGTAGTCCCGGGGCTCGGTTGCGGCGCCCGCCGAGAGGTGCGATCACTGCCTCCCTTCCGGGACGCAATCATGGCAACCGCCTCGACCACGACATCAGCCGCCGAGCACCTGAAAGACGCTCTGCAGAGGGCCTTCCTGGCGCCGATCCGCGCCTTCAGGCCGGCCTACCTGCCCCTGCTCATGGTCTACTTCGCCTACGGAGCGCTCGGCCTCATCGCGGTCGCCGACAGCTTCTGGGTCAAGAAGGAGCTGACGCTCACGCCGGCGGCGCTGGCTCAGCTCGGCGTCTGGCTCACGCTGCCGTGGGCCATGAAGATGGTGTTCGGCGAACTCGTCGACACGGTGGCCATCCTCGGCTCGCAGCGGCGCGTCTATGTCTACACCGGCGCCGCGCTGATGGCCTCGGGGCTCGTCCTGCTCGCCGGCGCCGCCGGAAAATGGATCAGCTTCGCGTCCCCCGAGGTCCTCTACATCGCGGCGCAGCTTCTGACCGTCGTCGGCGTCGTGCTGCAAGACGTCGTGGCGGATGCCATGAGCACGGAGGTCGTCCCGCGCGTGAACCCCGACGGCACGCCGCGCGACAAGGCCGCCGTCGACCAGGATCTCGGCATGGTGCAGATCCTGGGCCGCCTCGCGCTGTCGACGGGCATGTTCATGGTCGCGGGGCTCGGCGGCTGGCTGGCCCACGTCGTTTCCTATGAGACCGTTTTTCTGATCGGCCTCGTCATTCCGGTGATCTCGGCGAGCGGCGCCTTTTTCGTCCGCCTCGAGACCACCGAGCAGCGGCCGACGGACTGGCGCATTCTCGGCGGCGGCATCGCCTTCGGGCTCGTCGTGACGGCGCTCGCGCTGCTCGATGTTCCGTTCAACCAGGAGCTCGTGTTCGTGATCTCGATGGCGGTCGTGATCGCGATGCTCGTGCGCGTCACGGCGAGCATCGACCGCGAGACCCGCCTCAAGATCGTCTACGCGGCGCTGATCATCTTCGCCTTCCGCGCGACGCCGACGACGGGCGAGGGCTTCCGCTGGTTCACCATTGACGTCTTGGGTTTCGACGAGGCGTTCTACGGGACGCTGGCCCAGATCGGGGCCGGGATCGGGCTCGTCGCCGCGTGGCTGCTCTCGGACGTCATCACCAAGAAGCCGGTCGCAACCGTGCTCCTCTGGCTGACGATCCTGGGCAGCATTCTTTCGCTGCCGACGATTGCGCTCGTCTACCGCCTCGATCTCGTGACCGAGGAGCTTTTCGGCTTTGGCGCGCGCACGATCGCCATCATCGACACGGCGGCCGCCTCGCCGCTGGCTCAGCTCAGCATGGTGCCGCTGTTGACCCTGATCGCCATCTACGCGCCGCCCTCGCACCGCGCCACATGGTTCGCGCTTATGGCTTCGTTCATGAACCTGGCGCTGGTCGCCGGGCAGCTCGGGACCAAGTACCTGAACATGCTGTTCGTCGTGGAGCGGGGAAATTATGCGGAGCTTCCGGCACTTGCGGTGACCGTCATCATCATCGGCGCCGTCGTGCCGCTCGCGGCGATCTTCGCGTTCGGGCGGCGGATCCGCTAATAAACGCTGGATAATCAGGAGCCGGCCGGCAAACCGTTGCGCGTTCACCACTGCCGCAGTGCGGAAAGAATCACTTGCGGCGAGAGAGCCTTGACCCGAACACACTTCTCTTTCATCCAACTTGAGGGACATCGATTTTGCGACCCGCCACCGGAGGTGCCGGCAGCGGGCTTGCCAAAAAGTTGGGCACAGAAGGGGTTCTGATTGCTGGCGCCCAGCCAGGGGGAGGAAGCAATGACTACCATCACCGAGCGCGCCGACGTGGCGCCCGGCGCGCAATTGCGGCCTATCACTTTGGGCTGGGCTTTGAAGCGCGCCCTTCTCGGTATCGCGATCCTCATTCTGGCCATGGGTAGCGTTGCGTGGCTGACCTACGCATCGATCGACCCGAACCTCGAGGGCGGCGATCAGCCTGCGGTTGCGAAATCGCCCCGCGCACCGTTGGCGCAGGTTCGCCTCTAGAGCGTGATGCCCTTCGATTGGATAGCAATCACGCTCTAGCTCTCTGATGAGACCGATGATTCACACTTCGGACTTTTCCTGCGCTGCCGATTCACGCCACGCCTGATAGACGGCGCGACGATCGGAGCGACTAGGGTCCGAAGCGATCATGGTCTAGCGGAAAGTCGAGCGGCGCGCGGCATTTGCCTATTTCGTTTAACCTGAGCCTCGGGGTTGCCTATGATCCGGCGGCCGGCGGGCGCGTGCGGCGTCCGCCCCCGAGGACGTGCCGATGGACCTATCAAATCTCATTCTGCTGATCGTGATCGCGGCGGCGGCCTACTACATGGGCTATCAGCAGGGGCGCGCATCGCTCGTCTTGCAAAGAGACGCGCCGAGAGAGCCGGAAGATTCACCGCTGCCTGGTCCGGGAACGGATCATCTGCCAGGACCTTCGGCCATGCCGAGCCGGCCGAGGGGCGCGCCGCCACCCGCGGCGGCAGGAGAAGCGGACGAGCGCGGAGCCTCGAGTGGCGGCAGCAGCCCTCCCCGGCGCACGTCGAAACCGCCCCCTGCGGCTGCAGGGCTCATGGACAAAGGACGCGCCGCTTCCGATTCAAGCGACGAGGAAAGTCGCTGAGGCATTCGCCGCTCAAGCTCTTCCTTGCCTAATCGTTTTCGATTACCTGGGGCCGCGGGGTCGCGCGGTTCATTTCAACCGGCGACACGTTCAGCCAGCCACCCAGCCAGCCGAGAACCCTTCCCGATGCGTCTCATCATGCTCGCGCGCAACGCCAACCTCTATTCGCACATGCGGCTGGCGGAGGCCGCGCGCGCGCGCGGGCACGCGATCGACGTGGTCAACACGTTGCACGTGCATATGAACATCACCTCCAACCGGCCGGTGCTGCGCTACGGCGGCAAGGCGCTGCCGATCTACGACGCCGTCATCCCGCGCATCGGCGCGTCCGTCACCCACTACGGGCTCGCCGTGCTGCGGCAGTTCGAGATGCAGGGCGTCTACCCCTTGAACGAGAGCGTCGCCATCGGGCGCTCGCGCGACAAGCTGCGGGCGCTGCAGCTGCTGGCGCGCGCGGGCATCGGCCTGCCGGTCACCGCGTTCGCGCACGGCCCCCGCAAGGCCGAGGACGTCATCAAGGAGGTCGGCGGCGTCCCCGTCGTCATCAAGCTTGTCGAGGGCACGCAGGGCATGGGCGTCATCCTCGCGGAAACGGAAGCCTCGGCGAAGTCGATCATCGAGGCCTTCAGCGCCGCCAACGTCAATATCATGGTGCAGGAGTACATCAAGGAAGCCGAGGGAAGCGACGTGCGGGCCTTCGTCGTCGGCGGGCGCGTGGTTGCCGCCATGCGGCGCATGGGCAAGCCCGGCGAGTTCCGCTCCAACCTGCATCGCGGCGGCGCGGCCGAGGAAGCCAACATCAGCGAGGACGAGCGCAACACGGCGATCCAGGCCGCCGCCGTCCTCGGCCTCAACGTTGCCGGCGTCGACATGCTGCGCTCAAAGCGCGGGCCCATGGTGCTCGAGGTCAACTCGTCGCCCGGCCTCGAGGGGATCGAGCTCGCTACCAAGGTCGATGTCGCGGGCGCTGATCATCGACTTCATCGAGGGCTCGGCCCGCCACGGCCGAACGCAGACCGCGGCAACGGCTAGGGCACCTTGAAAGTGTTCTAAGCAACGCAGCCGGCGCATATATCTGGACATTAACTGGCTTTCACACCTAGCGCCTTGATTGCGCCCTCCGGCTCAACTATCATCTCATGCTTGTCCGCCATGGCGCGCGGGCGAGGGGCAGCGGCGATCGCCGTGCTGACGAAGGAACACGTCGAATGACGGAGCAGCAGAAGCACTTTCCGGAATTCTACGTCACCACGCCGCAGCCGTGCCCGTATCTGCCCGGGCAAGCTCGAGCGCAAGCTCTTCACCCATCTCACGCACGAGAAGCCGCTCGCGCTCATCGACAATCTCTTGAAAGGCGGGTTCCGGCGCAGCCAGAACATCGCCTACATGCCCTACTGCGAGGGCTGCCACGCGTGCGTCTCGGTGCGCGTCATCGCCGACGAGTTCGAACCCAACCGCTCCATGCGCCGCGTGGTCGAGAAGAATCGCGATCTCGCGAGCCGCCGCATCGCGCCGGTGCCGACATCGGAGCAGTTCAGCCTGTTCCGCGCCTACATCGACGCGCGCCACTCGGACGGCGGCATGGCCGACATGACGGTGCTCGACTACGCGATGATGGTCGAGGACAGCGTCGTGAAGACGTTCGTCACCGAATACCGCGTGAAGCCGGAGAACCCGCTCGAGCAGCGCATGGAGAACTGGCCGCTGGCGGCGATCGCGCTCTGCGACCTGCTCTCCGACGGCATCTCGATGGTCTACAGCTTCTATGAGCCGTTCTTCGAGCAGCGCAGCCTCGGCACCTACATGATCCTCGAGCACGTCGATTATGTGCGCCGGCTCGGCCTGCCCTACCTCTATCTCGGCTACTGGATCAAGGGCTCGCGCAAGATGAGCTACAAGATGCGCTTCCAGCCGCAGGAGCAGCTCGGACCCAACGGCTGGGTCCGCCAAGAGGTGCGCTAGAGGCCGACCTAGGGCTACTTCGCAAGCTCCTTGTCGAGCTTGTCGAACATGTAGGTCCACTTCCTGGTCTGCGTCTCGACCAGCTCGCTCATGTGATCGCGCAGCTGCGCCAGAACGCGAGCAGTCCGGCGTCTTGGCGTTCGCGCCTTCCTGGCCCATGTCGGTGATCTTGCCCAAGAGATCGTTCGAGGTCTCGTCGTAGACGTCGATCTTGTCGTCCTTGACGAAGGGCGCCGCCTCTTTCAGGAACTGGTCGTTGTCCCAGCCGCGCTTCTCCTTCAGCTGGCGCAGCTTCTCCTGGAACTCGGGGCGGTTCTTGTTGTTCAGGTCACGGAGCGCAGCCGCGGCGTCGTCGACGACGTCCTCGAACTCGACCTTGGTGCATGAGCCCGGATCCTGCGCCAGTGCGGGCAGGGGAGACGCCAACGGCGACAGCATCATGAGCGCGGCGAGAAGCGATCCCGCGGCCCTCAGAGATTCTCGCATGCGAGCTTCCGTCATGACGCACCATGCCCGATGTCGTACCGGGCGACCGCCTCCGAAGCAAGAATGAGGACGTGGCAGTTGGGAGACTGTGGCGCGGTTGCGACTGCGCTAGAACGCCGGTCCGAATTTGTTGGACTTCGGGAAGCCGCGCGGGGCGAGCCGTCCGGACTGCGCCCGCTGCCCGATCCAGTCGCTTAGATCAGACCACGGCAGAGTGAAGGTGCGCCCCGCGCCATCGAGCCAGGTCAGACCTTCCTTCTTCCAAAACACGCGTGCGTCCTCGAGCCCGCCATCCTTGAAGCGCTGCAGAATCACGCCCTTGCCGCGCGCCATCTCGTTGACCTCGGCCGCCGGGAAGACCAGCATCTTGCGGTTCTCGCCGATGCAGGCGACCTGATCGCCGGCGACGGGCACGCAGACCTTGGCTTCCTCGTCGGGCGAGACATTCAGGATCTGCTTGCCCTTCCTCGTCGACGCCACGACCTCGTCCTCGGGCACAATGAAGCCGTAAGCCCCCGTCGAGGCAACGAGCAGCTTGCGTCCCGGCTCGTGAATGAAGCACTCGACGAAGTCCTGGTTCTCCTCGAGATCGACGATCAGGCGCACCGGCTCGCCGTGGCCGCGGCCACCCGGAAGCGTGGAGGCCTCGAGCGTGAAGAACTTGCCGTTGGTTGCGAAGAGAATGAGCTTGTCGGTCGTCTGCCCCTTGACCGCGCGCTTCAGGCTGTCGCCCTGCTTGAATTCGAGCTTCGAGAGGTCGTCCTGGTGGCCGCGGAGCGCGCGAATCCAGCCCTTTTCGGACAGGATGATGGTGATCGGCTCCTTCTCGACGAGCGCAGACTCTAGATCGACCTCGATCGCGGGCGCGTCGGCAAATGTCGAGCGCCGGCGGCCGAGCTCGGTCTTCTTCGAGTAGGTCTCGCGAATTGACTTGACCTCGTCGGCGATGCGCTCCCACTGCAGATCGTCGGACTTCAAGAGCTGCTTCAGCTCACGGCGCTCCTTGCTGAGCTTGTCGTGCTCGGCCTTGATCTCGATCTCCTCGAGCCGCGACAGAGACTTCAAGCGCAGATTGAGGATGGCCTCGGCCTGGACCTCGGTGAGGCTGAACTTCTTCATCAGCTTCGCCTTGGGATCGTCCTCGTGGCGGACGATGCGGATCACTTCGTCGATATTCAGATAGGCGACGAGGTAGCCGTCCAAGACCTCGAGCCGGTGCTCGATCTTCTTCAAGCGGTGCTCTGAGCGGCGCACGAGCACGTCGACGCGATGCTCGAGCCACTGGCGGAGAACATCTCGCAAGGAAAGGACGTTCGGGATCTGGCCCCCAGAGAGCACGTTCATGTTGAGACCGAAGCGCACCTCGAGCTCCGTCAGACGGAACAGGCTCTCCATCAAGATCATCGGATCGACGGCACGGCTCTTGGGCTCGAGGATGAGGCGGATCTCCTCCGCACTCTCGTCGCGCACGTCGGCGAGCAACGGCAGCTTCTTCTCCGTCAGCAGCTCGGCGATGCGCTCGACGAGCTTCGCCTTCTGCACCTGATAGGGGATCTCGGTGACGACGATTTGCCAGGTACCACGGGAGCCTTCCTCCTTCTCCCACCTGGCGCGCAGCCGGAAGCCGCCGCGGCCGGTCTTATAGGCCTCGATGATCTCCGAGCGCGGCTCGACTATGACGCCACCAGTGGGAAAATCCGGCCCCGGGATCATCTCGACCAGCTTCTCGATGGTGGCGTTCGGGTGCTTGATCAGATGGAGCAGGGCGTTGGCCAGCTCCTCGGCATTGTGAGGAGGAATGTTGGTCGCCATGCCGACCGCGATGCCGGCCGAGCCGTTGGCCAAGAGGTTCGGGAACGCGGCCGGGAGAACGGTCGGCTCTTGGTTCGAGCCGTCGTAGGTCGGGCGGAACTCGACGGTGTCCTCGTCGATGCCGTCGAGGAGCGCGCTCGCCACTTCCGTCAGGCGGCTTTCGGTGTAGCGCATGGCGGCGGCGTTATCGCCGTCGATGTTGCCGAAGTTGCCCTGGCCGTCGACCATCGGGTAGCGGACGGCGAAGCCCTGGGCGAGGCGCACGAGCGCGTCGTAGATCGCCTGGTCGCCGTGAGGGTGGAAATTGCCCATCACCTCGCCCACGATCTTGGCGCACTTCTTGTAGCCGGCGTCCGGATTGAGCTTCAATTCGCGCATGGCGTAGAGGATGCGCCGGTGCACGGGTTTGAGCCCGTCGCGCACGTCGGGCAGCGCGCGGTGCATGATGGTCGAGAGCGCGTAGGCGAGATAGCGCTCCTCGAGCGCGTCCTTCAGGTTCACGGGCTCGATCGGGCCGGGGCCGGGCGGCAGAATTGCTTGTTTGCTCATGGGGCACCGTTAACGCGCGGCAAAGGCCGTCGCAAGGGCGTGAGTTGCGGATGCACAGGCGGCTACAGAATTTGGCGCATATATGCTACATAAACATGCATGACCGACCTCATGGAAAAGGCGCTCGCGGCCATTCGAAAATGGCCTGCCGAACGGCAAGATGAAGCTGCCCAGATGCTGCTCGCATTGGATCGTCTGGGTCCTGGCGCGTATCGCGCCAGCCCCGACGAGCTGCAAGCGATTGACGAGGGGCTTGATCAGCTTCGGCGCGGCGACTTTGCCTCGGACGCCGAGATCGAGGCTGCCTTTGCGCGCTTCCGGAAACGAAGGGGGCACTAGTCAGTCCGCGAGCGGCAGACGATCTGGCTGCCATCGAGCGGAAGCTAGCGTCAGACGAGCGAACGCAGTCCAAGCGGGGAGCAATCGCAGTCGAGTGCGCGATCCGTGCGACAGCACAGCCTCATCGCCGATTTCACCAGGAAGCGGCCGCGCTCGCTTGCCTCGAGCAAAGACCTGCCGTGCGTGTTATGCGTCGGCAACCGCCAAGAGTCGGCCTATCCATCTTTGAGCCACCATGCGACCGTCGACGCCGTTGGTCATGCCTGCGCATTCGCCAGGCGGAGCAGAAGAGCCTGCCCATCGATCCTAGCGATGTCTGACTGGCGAGCTGTCCGTGCCCGGGCGCAGCAGGTGTGCGACTAATCGGCGCCGGAGCGATCGTTCAGGCTTGTTGGGGGAGTGAGATGTCCGCTGAAGCAGAGTTCAAGCGTTTGGCGGGGCATCTCTTGATCGACGGCGCGATGGTGCCGAGCGCGTCGACCACGCGCATGTCCGTGATCGATCCGGCGACCGAGGAGCGCATAAGCGAGATCGCCGATGCGACCGCGGGGCGAAGTCGAGGCGGCGATATCGGCCGCGAACCGAGCCTTTCCCGCCTGGCGCTCGACCAACATGCTGACGCGCGCCGAGCTCATGCACCAGGCGGCCGCGGAGGTGCGCAAGATCCGGCCGCTCTTGGCCGAGATGCTGACGCGGGAAATGGGCAAACCCTACAAGGAATCCTTCGACGAGGTCTCCTGGTGCATCTCGGCGATCGACTATTACGCCGAGGTCGCCAGGCACGAGAACGGCCGCGTCATCGGGCCCTCCGTCGACGGCCAATTCCACTTCACCATCAAGGAGCCACTCGGCGTCGTCGCGGCCATCCTGCCGTTCAACTATCCCCTCGTGCTGCTCGCATGGGAGGCGGCCGCCGCGCTCGCGGCCGGCAACGCGGTGATCGTCAAGCCGTCGGAGGCGACCTCGCTCACGACCTTGCGCTTCGCCGAGGCCTTCGCCTGCCTGCCGAAAGGGATCATGGGCTGCGTGACCGGCGGCGGCACAGTCGGAGCGCAGCTGGTCGAGAGCCCGCTCGTGCACGGCGTCGCCTTCACGGGCGGCATCGAAACCGGAAAGCGCGTCGCGAAAGCGTGTGCGGAGACCTTCAAGCGCTGCCTGATCGAGGCGTCGGGGAACGATCCCTTCATCGTCATGCCGAGCGCGCCGCTCGACGCCGCCGTGCGCGGGGCTGCGTTCGCGGCCTATCTCAACTGCGGCCAGGTGTGCACGTCGGCCGAACGCATCTACGTCCACGACGCCATCTACGACGCCTTCGCCGACGGGCTCGCGGCCGAGGCGCGCAAGCTGCGCATCGGCAACGGGCTCGGCCGCGTCGATCTCGGGCCCATGGTCTCCGAGCGCGAGCGGACCCGCTACGAGCGCATTCTCGCCGCCGCAATCCAGGAAGGCGCGAAAGTGAAAGCCGGCGGCGGCCGCCCGTCCGGCTTCAACCGCGGCTGGTTCGTCGAGCCGACCGTGCTCGTCGACGTCACGGCCGACATGGCGATCGTCAACGACGAGAGCTTCGGCCCCGTGGCGCCGCTCTGCCGCGTCGCCTCGCTCGACGAAGCCATCGCGCTGGCCAACCGCTCGCGCTACGGGCTCGGCGCCAACATCTACACGGGCTCGCTGGACGAGGCGATGCGCGCGGTCAACGAGATCGAGGCCGGCATGGTGTGGGTCAACGCGCCGCTGCTCGACAACGCGGCGGGGCCGTTCGGCGGGCGCAAGATGAGCGGCACGGGCCGCCAGCTCGGCTCCGAGGGCCTCGACCAGTTCCGGCACACGAAGCTCGCCATGATCGATCCCAAGGCCGCCGCGCAGGACTTCTGGTGGTTCCCGTACGCGGACGCGGAATCCTACCCTGCGCCGTGAGCGTCAGACACCCGGCGCCGGGCGCGGCCGCATGAAGCTTGGCGAATTTACTTCGCATCCCGCAGCGACAGCACGTAGCCGCCGATATCGCGGATCTCCTCGCGCGTCAGATTGGGGTTCGGCATCGGCGGATGCGGCGCAACCAGCCAGTTGGAGAGCGTCTCCGCCGTCTGGCCTTCCCGGTTGGCGGCCGCCTTGAAGGAGGGGACGTCGGCGTGCCCCGAAGGCGACGGCCCATCGACGGCGTGGCAGCCGACGCAGAGCTTGTCGGCGAGCGCCTTGCCGTTCTCGATGTCGGGCACCTTGGATTCGAGCTTGTTCAGCGGGACGTCGGTCTCCGGGTCGAATTCCTGAGCGCGCAGCTCGGCGATCGCGCCCGCGAGCAAGAGGGCCGCAGCCGCGGACAACATGGGACGCAGGGTCGACAGGAGGCGGCGATATTGAGTTCGGCATCATGTGAGACAAAATCCTGCGTGACGGGTTGAGCGCGCTGTTCAGCATCCTAGTCTATGGGATAACCTGTCTCTGGCCAACTTTGAGGCGGACACCGCGGGACGTGCGGGACGGGGCAGCCGATCGTTTCGATGAGGGATAAGCCATGAGACGGGCTCGCTCGACCGCAACACTCGCGACAATTGTTGCGGCGCTCCTCGCCGGCCCGGCGTCGTGCCTCGCCGCCGAGGAGCCGGACGGAAAGGCGCTGCTTGAGCGCCACTGCGGCCGCTGCCACGCGCTCGCCGCGGACGCGCAAAGCCCGCTCGCCAAGGCGCCGAACCTCATGATCGTGCTCGCCTCCTATCCGGTGGAGCGGCTCGAGTTCGAGCTTGCCGAAGGCATCGGCTCGCGGCATCGCGACATGCCGCAGGTGCAATTCACGGCCGAGGAAATCGCGGCCATCAAGCACTATCTTCATCCCGACGGCCCCGCAGACTGATCCAGATCAACGCTTCCGCGTGCGCCTGCGGCAATCCTTTAAGAGACAGCGAGGGGATTCGCCCATGAAAATCTTGAGCCGGGCCGCAGCCGCGGCGTTGTTGATCGCGCCCGTTCCGGCGCTGGCCGAAGAGGCCGGCAATCCGTCGCGGGGCCACGACTATGCGCGCGCCCACTGCGCCGAATGCCACGGCGTCGAGACGACGAAGGACGACTTCTCGCCCAATGTCGAAGCGCCGGATTTCTCGGTTGTCGCCAACACGCCCGGCATGACGGAGCGCGCGGTCAAAGTCTGGCTGCAGACGCCGCATCCGACGATGCCCAATCTCATGATCGCTGCCGGCGACCGCGACGATCTCGCCGCCTACATCATGAGCCTCAAGAAGCCCGGCGAGCGGCCGTGAGGTCTGCGGCGCGGGCGCGCCGGTGATGCGCTGCGAGCGGCCGCACTGCAATCGCAAGGCTACACGGCAATCGCAAATTTAATTGAACCATCGCCGCCGGCGCGCGTTGACCGCACAGGCCGATCACTCGCATGCGAACGCAGCGGGCGGAGGCCATGAGCAATCAAGGGAAAATATCATGAGCAAAAAGATCGTCACGATGGCGCTCGCCGCCACTCTCGCCGCAGGAGCGGCCATCCCCGCCGCGCAGGCGGATAGAAACCGCGGCCACAACGACCGCGGCTATCACGCCTACAACGACCGGGACCATCATCGGGGCCGCGGCCACTGGCACAACGGCAAGTGGATCGCGCTCGGCGTCGCAGCCGCAGCGGCTGCTGCCATCGCGAACAGCAACGACTGCTATTACCGGTACGGACGGCGCTATTGCCGCTAAGGCGATGGCTCGGAGCCATGGCTCGACGCCGACGGCTCGAAGCCGATGGCTCGAATAAGGGCTCCGGTGTCAGCACCGGGGCCCTTTTTCATGTGCGCCGGGTGCGGCGCTTTTCGGGCTCACGAAACCAAAACGCCGGCCGGGCGTTTCACCGCGGGGACGACCCGAACGACGGAGAAAACTCATGAAGCATTCCGGCAAGTTAGCGCTCGCGGTTGCGGGCGCGGCCGTGCTTTCCGCGGCCAGCGCGCAGGCGGCCATCGTCTGCAACAACGATGGGGACTGCTGGCGCGTCAAGAAGTCGTACCACTACAAGCCCGAGTTCGGGCTGCACGTCTATGGCGACAACTGGAAGTGGAAGAACGCGGACAAGGGCAAATACCACTGGCGCGAAGCGCACAACGGCCGCGGCTACTGGAACAAAGGCGTGTGGATCACGTTCTGAGGGCGCGGTGCTCCAGAGCACGAGCCGCAGGCTAGACGAGAGGGTGCTCCGGATGCGTTCCGGGGCACTTTCCGTTTGGATCGACGCAGTTCCCGCCGTGACTCCGGCGCGCGTTTCATCGGTCTACGATCTCCTCGGCGGGGCGGCACAGTCGCTCTCCGCACTTCGAGGAGAAAAACTCATGCCCGGCACATCCAGCGTCGGCGTCCGCGTGACCATTGCGGGCGGCATCTTCCTCGTGCTGCTCGCGCTCTTCTTCACGTTTCCCGCGCTCATGGCCGGCGACATGGACGCCTTCATGGACATGCTCAAGCTCGGCGGCGCGATGAGCTTCGCGCTGCTCGTCGGCGTGCTGATGCTCGTGCTGCCGATTTTGGTTCTCTTCGGCAAAATTCGCATCGACCTCGCGAGCGCGAAGCTCAGGTTCGCTCTTGCCGGCGGAGTCGCGGGCTTCGTACTGGCGCTACTCGGATTGGGCGGCGCTTCGGGCGATCTCTCGACGGCGGGCGTGGTGCTCGTCACGCTCGTCGGCGCGGTGGCGGGGTGGCTTTATGGGAGGCGCGGGAGGAAGGTGGAGTAGCGGCTCTAGAACGTGCGCCGCAGGCTAGACGAGATGGTGCTCCGGATCCGTTCCGGGGCACTTTTTTGTTTGATTGCAAGAGGGTGCTCAGCGTCCTGACAATTATTGGGTGACGCATGGACGATCGGAATGTTACAAGAGTAGCATAATAGTTATTTTAGAATAGTTGGTCGAACGGGGAATAGTAATGCGGCGCGGGCTTTATTTACCGCTGCTCGGCGTGGCCGTTTCGGCGTGTGTAAGTTCTTCAGTGATCCCCCTCGCCCAAGATACATTCCAAATCACGGCGGCCGCGGCGCCAGTCTGCGGAGTTACCGGTGCGCAGAAAATCGCCGCGCAACAGGCCGCGGTCGAAACAATTCGGCGCGGCTATGACCGTTATTTGATCGTGGGTGGACAGTATCAAAATAATGTGGGTGTTGCCGGTTACACGCCGGTGACGGCTCAGACGACTGGGACCGCGACTGCCACTGGATTTGGCAACTCTGCCACCGCGTATGGGCAATCCACGGCGACTTATTCGGGCGGGCAACCGATCGTCGCCGGATCTCACGATCAGGGTTTGATTGTGAAGATGTTCAAAGAGGGTGATCCCGCCGGCGCGAACGCACTGGATGCGCGCGGTACGTTGGGACCCGAATGGCAAAAAACTGTCAGCTCGAACACGATGACCTGTTTGCCTCAATAGGGAGCGCGGGCGTAGCGCTCGCCACACTTATCGGCGCGGTCGCGGGGTGGGCCGATAGGGCGCATGGGAGATGGTGTGGAATCTTATTTGGATCGTGTCTCGCGTCGCCCATCGAGTGGGTTCCGGGGACTAGATCCACTACAAAAATCGCGTGAACGAACGTCTCAGTGCACCTGTGCTTGACGGGCCAAAGGTTGCATTTTACCCCTTAGCGACTTGGCGCTCATTGACGGGAGCAAGCGTATGATCGAGGCGCTAAACCTAGCCGCGCCCTTTTTCACAACCCCCAAAACATACGGAGAGATGCTGGCCAAGCTCGCAGGCTCTGCTTTCTATATAACTTACGTAATAACTTTCTTTCTTCGTGACATTCCAATTGTGGACTTTTTTTTAAGTCTATAGAAGGCATGGCTTTCTTCAACGCGCTAGTTTCAACTATGCCGAATGGGCCATCACTAAATCTAGGCGGCGCTCTAGTTGCAATCGTGGTGGCGATTGTAAGTCATGTCACGCACCTCCACGATCAATCTCGACTTATTTGGTATACGAAAGCGCTTCGGTCGAGACAAAATACTATTACCCCTGGCTGATCTTGTCGGCGTTGCCCTGACAGATGAGCAGCAGCGAAGCATTGATAAGAACCGCCACAAACTAATGCGAAGCGTTTTTTATCGTTATGCCTCTAGCCGCGACGAGGACCCATTCGTAGCCAAGCATGACATAGAGCACGCGTTAGGTTCTTGGGCTTGGTTTTGGATGTTTCTTGAATTGGCTGCCTGCTTTTTACTGCTGCATCTGTCGTTCGCCTGCCATTCAGTCGCCGGGCGCCTATTTTGTTTGCTCAATCTACCTTTTCTGGGTTCGCAATCGTGCTTCGCAGATTAGTTCATTAGCCCGGGCGGAGACGAAGCAATAGCTGCAGAGCCGTTGCAAAGAAGCGGATTCGAAAGCGCATTCAATGCATTATGTTTGGGGTCGAATATTGTTATTAAGACGGAAAACGCCGCGAAGCCGGAATCGCAGGGGTGCTACGTACTTAAAAGCGCTGCTTTCGCAGACGGCCTCATGCTTCATCGAAGCTTGACCAGGCTGCGGCAAGCTCGGTATTGCGCGCCCTTGCTGGCGATGCACCGACACCCTTGCTGTTGTGATTTAGCAGATACAGCTTTCTCGCACCAAGCTATCGGAGGCGCCAGACATCATTTGAGATGTAGTTCGAGGTTAAACGAAGCGGCTTTCAGTATTCATAAGTCGAAACGCACGCAATGAATCGGATGAGGGTATTGCATCAACGACATGAGATGTTGTTCCACTCGAAGGCGAACGAATATTCTGAAAACGATTAAGATCATTACGGCCCTGGCCTGTTCACTTTCAATCAAATGAAATCATGGGGATAGACAATCCGTGCTATGACATTCTTTAGGATGAGCGCTTCTACGTAATTCCAAGACTGTTGCCTCAACTCCACGTTTACCTCGCCGGATGTTGTCCCCGCCCTCTCCGCCTCCCTTACACTCCCCTCACCCGCTCCGCTGGGGTCGTCTTCTAGAGGCGTCTTGAATGCGAGGGGCGGGTCCGAGTCCTGAGGGATGACGGGTTACGCGATCCGTCGCCCTCCCGGAGCGTCTGCCCATTGCCGGTGGCAACATCGGTACCCGGGAAGCTGGGGCTAAGAGGGGTGCGTGACGCCGGGATTTGGCTTCATCCGGCGCAAAGCTCGGCAAGCGGGGCGTCTCGATGCCCACTACACAACGGAAGACCCGAGGCATCGACGCGCCCCGCTTCCCCTAACTCTCCATCAGCTCGGGTGAATTTCACCGCGGGGCGCTGAGTCTTTTCTTGCACGCCTTCGGCATGACCCCCGCTTCCCCTACTCTTCATCACCTCGGATGCAACGGATCGCGAGGCGCGGGGCGCTGCTCTTTCTTGCATGCCTTCGGCATGACCCCCGCTCCCCTACTCTTCATCAGCTCGGGCGCTCAGCGCTGCGAGATCGATGGTGCGTTCCGCGTCTCCCCGTTTACGGGGAGAGGGATGGGGTGACGGGCAGCCGTCTGCCTGATGCAAGTGCTGCACCCAGCCCGAGCCGTGTCGTGGCGTCTCGGCCTGCGCCGGGATGACGGTGGTATGGAGCGTTAGCGTGCGCTCTCCCTCACGAGAACTGCGAGCGGAAGACGGCCTTGACCTCGGCCAATCGCGCCTCGAGACGCGCCGCGGCCTCGCCCTCTCCCAGCTCGCGGGCGATGCCGATGGCGCAGTAGAGCGCTTCCTTGGCGTCGCTGTAGCGGGCCGTGGCGTCGGAGGAGGACGTCGCGTCGTACATGCGGGCGAGCGCTTGCTCGGCCTGGCGCTCATGGAACGCGATCGCGTCACGGCCTGTCATTGTGGTCAGGCGATTTCGCGAGGCAGGCGCCGAGGACGGCTGCGACAAGCCCCTGCCACGGCACGAAGAGCGCCGCGGGGTTGTCGATGTCGGCCGACCAGGGCAGCAGGAAGCCCGCGAGCGCGCCCGCGGCGACGATGCCGGAAAGCGGCCGCGCCGTTGCGCAGCGCAGTCGTGGCCACCGCGGCGCCGGCCCAGGTCAGCAGGGCTCCGGCCGCTCCGGCGATCGGCGCTTCGATCCAGTAGCGCAGCGCCTGGTCAAGTCCGCCGCCTTGAGCCAGACCTGGTCGAGCTGGATCGCCAGGTTGGCGGCGAGCTGCCAGCCGATATAGGCGCCGGCAAGCCCCAACAGCGCCGCGCGCGGGCTGCGCTCGCCCCAGCGCCAGACGCCGTAGCCCGCGACGAGGCCGAACCAGAGGCCGACCAAGGGCATGTAGACGACGAGGCGCGGCGCGCTCGACGCGTCGCCCAGGACGGGGCCCTGGAGCCAGGTGCTCAAGAGGCCGGACACGACGCCGAGAGCGGCGAGGACGCTCGCGGGATGCTGGGCGAAGCGCGGCAATTCGTTGGCGCCGGGAAGGGGAAGGTAAGGAAGCGCGGGCTTGGGGGTCATGGGAAACCGGAAGGTGTTAGGCGTGCGCATTGTTTTTAGGCGCGGATTGCGACTTTCCGGCGTTGGCGACAATCCATCCCCGGGTTTCCAAGCGTGATTAGACTGCAAAGAGCGGCAACTTGCGGCAGCGGCGCGCGCCGCCATTTTTCCGCTCCCACGAGCGCCTAACGCGGGGAAAACAAGCTCGCCGCGGGCGGATCGCCGTGGTGAAGCCTGCCGTCAGCAAGGATGATCAGGGCGTTCACCGCCAGACTGGCGATGATCAGGGCGCCTATCACTGCGGCGAGCCGCCTGGCCTTCGCCGCCCGGCGCGTGTCGAGCCCGCCATGTCCGGCAAGACCGCCGTGGATCGTGAACATGATGATCTCCTGTCGTCGCATGCCCGGCCGCGCTTTGCGGCCGCAGGAGAAAGATCGGGATCGCGGGATAAAGGATCGAGGTGGAAGGGAGGCCGGCAATATATGGGGGGCATAAAGGCGGTTCCCTGCGTTGCAGATGCCGTGTTTTGCCATGGCGTCGCGCAGCGCGGAGAGGGAAGAGCAAGTTGCCATCTTGCGGCCTAGAGGGGCTGAGAAACGTTCCGCCATGCCCGCTACTATCCCCGACACGCCTGCCGTCGAGAGCGCCATCGTCGAATTCACGAACGCGTATCGCGAGCGGAACAAGCTCGGCGACGTGAAGCCCAACGCGGCGCTCGCGGCGGCGGCGCGGGCCTATGCGGCGTATCTCGCCAAGAGCGGCACGTTCTCGCACACGGCCGACGGGCGGGAGGCCGGCGACCGGGTGACGTCGGCGGGCTACGACTGGTGCCAGGTGGCCGAGAACCTCGCCATGCATCTCGACAGCCGCGGCTTCGAAGCGCGCGATCTCGCCAAGAAATCGGTCGAGGGGTGGATCAACTCGCAGGGCCACCGCGAGAACCTCTTGGCGGCGGACGTGACCGAGATCGGAGTCGGCGTGGCACGGGCCCCCGGCAAGGACCCGAAGTTCATCTCCGTGCAACTCTTCGCGCGACCCAAGGCGCTGCAATACGAGTTTCAGATCTCGAACGCGTCGAAGGCGCGCGTCACCTACAGCTTCGGCGGCGAGAGCCACGAGATCGAGCCGTCGTATGCGATCACGCACACGGCCTGCAATCCGGGGACGCTCAGCTTCGACAAGGTCGTGGCCGGCGGGCAGGTGCGCGCCCTCTCCATGCGCTACGAGGCCGCGGGCGGGCTTGTCTACACGCTGAAACCGGACAAGGCGCAGGGCGTCAGGATCGACGTCGCGCGCATGCAGAAGCTCGATTAGCGGCGAGGCGCCATCAGCGGCGCGTAAGCAGCGAGACGAGGCGATGGCGCGCCTCGGGCATCTCCATGTCGCGCGGGCGCATGACGCGCGTCTCGAGAAAATGGCCGGTCAGCGCCAGGCCGGACTCGATGTCGGCATTTGAAACCGCGCCCTCGCGGCCGCCGACCAGGAACTTCGGCAGGCGGAGCAGCTTGTCCTTGTAGGGCTCGCCGGCAGAGGCCGAGACGGCGCGGCCCGACTTCGGCGACACGTAGATCAGCTGATCGTTGCTCCCGGTCGCGGCGCACTGGCTGAGATCGAGACCGACGCCGAGCTCGTCCAAGAGCGCCAGCTCCCAGCGCACGAGGAGTGCCGGCCAGACGCGTGTCGTCGTCGAGGAAGCCCAGGACGAACAGCGTCACCTCGTAGAGGCTCGGATGCGGGTCGCGCTCGGGGATGAGGCGGGCCAGAGCGCAGAGCGAAGTCAAGCCGGCGAGCGCGGTCGCGTCCTCCATGACGGAAGCCGCGTAGGGGCGGCGCATCTCGAGGCTCATGTGGCCGAGGTGCTCGGCGAGGCGCGCCTTCCACGTCACGTCGACGTGGTTGCCCATCTGCAGGACGGGGCGCATCTTTCGCGAGCGGCCGCCGTGCACGAGGCCCAAATGGCGGCCGTGGGCACGCGTGAACAGCTCGACGACGGCCGCGGTCTCGCCGTGGGGGCGCACCGACAGGATGATGCCCTCGTCAGTCCAGTTCATGAGAGGATCATACAGAAGCTGAGCTCTTTGATCCCCTCTCCCCACTTCAGTGGGGCGAGGGAGACGGGGCTTCAAATGCCGAGGCGCTTGGAGCGCAGCTCGCGTCGTGCCGGCGCCTGCTCGATCGTGCAGGGCGCGGCGCGGGCGATGCACTCGAAGCCGCCCGCCTTCACCGGCAGGCATTCGAGAAACTTATCCGCGGCGAGGCGCCAGCTCGCATACTCCTCGCCATGGGCAAGCGCCTTCGCCTTCCAGCCGTCGAGGGCCAGCTTGCGGGCCGCGAGCTCCGTCTCCCCGGTGACGAGGCCACTGGTCTCCATCGGCTTGCAGAGGCGAACCGCGGCGCGAGCTTCCTCACTTGCCGCGGAGAGGGCTGCGAAGGCAACGAGTGCGAAGGCAGCGTGCCGGCCCATCGCTCAATCCTTCGGGAACTCGAGGCCCATCTCGCGATAGCGCTCGGGGTCGCTCTCCCAGCCCTCGCGCACTTTGACGAACAGGAAGAGATGCACGGGCTGCTCGAGCATCGAGGCAAGCTCGGCGCGCGCCGCGGAGGAGATCTTCTTGATCGTCTGGCCGCCCTTGCCGAGGACGATGCTCTTCTGGCTGTCGCGGGCGACGTAGATCGTCTGCTCGATGCGGACCGAGCCGTCCTTGAGACCTTTCCACGCGGTCGTCTCGACGGCGGTCTGGTAGGGCAGCTCGTCGTGCAGGTTGTCGTAGATCTTCTCGCGCGTGACCTCGGCGGCCAGCAGGCGCACCGGGAGATCGGAGAGCTCGTCCTCGGGATAGAGCCAGGGGCCCTCGGGCACGGTGGCGGCGAGGTAGGCCTTGAGCTCGCCGACGCCGTCGCCGGTCAAGGCCGAGATCATGAAGACGCGATCGAAGGCAATGCGGGCGGCAAGGCCGGCAGCGAGGGCGAGCAGGCGCTCCTTGTCCTTCACGTGATCGACCTTGTTCAGGACCAGCAGGCGGCGCGATCCGGCGGCGCCGATCTTATCGAGCATGGCGCCGATCTCGTCATCGAGGCCCTTGGCAGCATCGATGATGACGATCACGCCGTCAGCGTCGGCGGCGCGGGACCAGGCCGCCTCCACCATCGCTTTGTCGAGCTTGCGTTTCGGCTGGAAGATGCCGGGCGTGTCGATGAAGACGAGCTGGCTTGAGCCCTCAATCGCGATGCCACGCACGGGCACGCGCGTCGTCTGCACCTTGCGGGATACGATCGTGACCTTGGCGCCGACGAGCGCGTTGACGAGCGTGGATTTGCCCGCATTCGGCGCGCCGATGATCGCCACGATGCCGCAGCGCCGCGCGGCGCTCGCGACATCAGCGGCTGGCGGTTGCTCAGCCATGGACCCCTTTGCCGAGGACGCCCTCGCGCTCGAGAAGCGCCGTTGCCGCGGCCTGCTCGGCGGCGCGCTTGGACGCGCCCTCGCCGCGCGCGGGCTGGCGGCCCTTGATGCGCACCTCGGCGGTAAAGAACGGTGCGTGATCAGGACCCGTGCGCTCGACCTCGACATAGTGGGGGAGCGCCAAGCCTTGGCCCTGCGCCCATTCCTGCAAAGCCGACTTGGCATCGACGGAGGCTTTCGGATGCGGCTCGCCCTCGCTCTGCCAGAGGCGGCGCACGACGCCGTGCGCCTTGTCGAAGCCTGCCTCGAGGAATATGGCGCCGAGCACCGCCTCGACCGCGTCGGCGAGGATGGTCGGCTTGTGACGGCCGCCGCTTTCGGCCTCGCTTTCGGAGAGCACCATGAACGCCCCGAGCCCGAGGTCGCGGCCCACCTTGGCGCAGGTCTCACCCTTGACGAGGCGGTTGTAGCGGCGGGCCAGCTCGCCCTCGCTGGCTTCGGGGAACGCCTCGTTCAAGATCTCGACAATGGCAAGTCCGAGCACGCGGTCACCGATGAACTCGAGCCGCTCGTTGTCCTCGCGCGCGGTCTTCGATCCCTTGACGCTCGCGTGCGTGAGGGCGCGCTCGATCAAGGCCTGGTTCTTGAAGCGGTAGCCAAGCCGTTTCTCGAGATCCTTGAATTTGCGCGCCTTGAACATCAAGCCTCAAAGCTAGCGCACGAGCGTGAAAAACCGGTTCCAGCGGATGTCGAACGGCCACGTCCACGGGCTCGTCCAGCGCATGGCGTCCGGCTCGTCGACGGCGGCAGAGAAGAAGATGATCTCGGCGCGTCCCACCAGATTTTCGTATGGAACATAGCCGACGCCCCACAAGGCACGGCTGTCGGTCGAGTTGTCGCGGTTGTCGCCCATCATGAAGAAGTGGCCGGGCGGCACCTTGTAGGGGCCGACGTTGTCGAACTGACCGTGCGGGTCGCTGTCGAGAACGGTGTATTTGACGCCATTGGGCAGCGTCTCCTCGAAGGTCGGAACGCGGCGCGGAAGGCCATCCTCCTCGCGCGTCACGAACTCGCCCTTTCTCACCTTCGGCACGGCCTTGCCGTTGATGAAGAGCACGCCGTCCTGAACCTGGATCTCGTCGCCGGGGAGGCCGATCACGCGCTTGATGTAGTCGGTCGAATTGTCGCGTGGCAGCTTGAAGACCACAACATCGCCGCGCTTGGGCTCGGCGCCGAAGATGCGCCCGGAGAAGATGTTGAAGCCAAAGGGAAAGGAGAAGCGGCTGTAGCCGTAGGAGAGCTTGGAGACGAAAAGATAGTCGCCGACGAGCAGCGTCTCTTTCATGGAGCCCGAGGGGATGTTGAAGGGCTGATAGAAAAATACCCGCACGACCATGGCGATAGCGAGCGCCTGGACGACGATCTTTGCCGTCTCCCACCAGCCAGCCCTGCCGGTCGCCTTGGAGTTGGTGTCCAGGCTCATTTCCTACTCCTCGGCCAGAAGGCCGCTAGTCGCCGTCTCACCCCTAGCCGCGTGAGCCCGCCCGCTATAGCCATTTCCCCCTACAAGCGCAAATTACGCGGTGCCGCGCCCCGCCAGGAGAACCTTCCGGCCAATTCATGCGCCCGGGCGGCTCTCGACCGATATGATGACCACGGCCTCGGCCAAGGGAAAGTCATCCGTGAGGGTTACATCGATCCGGGCCTCACAACCGGCGGGCGTGATGCGCAAAAGCTGCACCGCGGCACCCCCGGTCAGGGCGATCGTCGGCCGGCCCGATGCCAGATTTACGACGCCCATGTCGCGCCAAAAGACGCCGTGGCGAAAGCCGGTGCCGAGAGCCTTGGCGCAGGCCTCCTTGGCGGCAAAGCGCTTGGCATAGGAGGCGGCGCGCGACGCGCGGCCGTCCGACTTGCGGCGCTCGATGTCGGTGAAGACACGATCGAGAAACCTGTCGCCAAAGCGCTCGAGCGTCGCCTCGATGCGGCGGATGTCGACAATGTCGTTGCCAATCCCAAGGATCATCGCTTGCCGGTCAGGCGCTCATGCGGCGCTCAGCCTGCATCCTCGCCTCGTCCATCAGCGCCCGCATGCGCCTCACTGCGGCATGGAGGCCACCGAAGATGGCTTCGCCGATGAGAAAATGGCCGATGTTGAGCTCGACGACCTCAGGCATCCGCGCCAGAGCGGCGACGGTGTTGAAGGTCAGGCCGTGACCGGCGTGGACTTCGAGCCCGGCTCGAGCCGCCTGGCGCGCCGCGGCGGCGAGGCGCTCGATCTCAGCGGCTGCACCCGCCGCGTCGTCGTCGAGAGCGCGGTCGCAGTAGGCGCCTGTGTGCAGCTCGACGATATCGGCCTTCGAGCGCCGCGGAGGCCTCGATCGCGCGCGGATCCGGCTCGATGAACAGCGAGACGCGAATGCCTGCGCCTTTGAGCGCGGCGACGACGGCGGCCAGATTGCCCTTTTGACCGACGACGTCGAGGCCGCCTTCGGTCGTGCGCTCCTCGCGCCGCTCCGGCACCAGACAGCAGGCGTTGGGTACATGGCGCAGGGCGATCTTGAGCATCTCCGGCGTTGCGGCCATCTCAAGGTTCAAGGGGCGCGTCAGCTCGGACTTCAAGCGCGCAATGTCGGTATCCGAAATGTGGCGCCGGTCCTCGCGCAGGTGCGCCGTAATGCCGTCTGCGCCCGCCTCGATGGCCAAGTGCGCGGCGCGCAGCGGATCAGGGTGGCGGCCGCCGCGCGCATTGCGGATCGTGGCCACGTGGTCGATGTTCACACCGAGGCGCAGAGGGGAGATCGCCGAGCCTTCGGAACTTGCCGGCGTATGAGGGAGACGTGCGGACATGGATGCTGGGGCGCTGCGTTGGCTTCAATCTGGAGTCAGGTCGTGCGGCCGCCGGCTGCAAATGCCGAATGCGGCGCGGGATCATTCAAACACACGTTCCACCTTGCTGACCACAGCTTTCGATTTGAGACCGGCGATGATCTGGTTCAAGTGGGCGAGATCCCAGACCTCGAGGCCAATTCTCAATTCGGTAAAATCGGAGGCGCGGCGCAGCATCTTAAGGTTATCGATGTTGCCGTCGGCCTGGCCGATGACATCGGCGATCTGCGCCAGCGCGCCGGGCTGATTGGGGGCGGTCACGCTGATGAGTGCCGGAAAGCGCTCGGGATTGTCCGGATCGATATCCCACGCGACGTCGATCCAGCGCTCGTGCTCGTAGCCTTTGAGGCGCGGCGAGTGGATCTGGAATATGCGGATGCCTTCGCCCGGCGTCAGCACGCCGACGATGCGGTCGCCGGGCACGGCGCCGCCTTCCTCGAACAGGACGGGCATGTCGTTCCTCACGCCGCGGATCGGTATGCCGCGGGATTTCCCAGCCGGCTGCTGCTCTTCCGCCTGGCCGCCGCCGGAGCGGAACCTCAGCCCGGCAGCGCGCGTCAGCTTGAGCCAACCCCGCGGCGGCTTGCCTGCCTCCTGCGCCCCGGTGGCGGCCAGCGCCACGCGTCCTGCCGTCGGAGCGGATTCGGGCGCGATCGCGCGCACGACGTCGTCGATCTTGATCTCGTTTCTCGCCACCGCAGACAGCACGTCATCGACGTTCTTTTGCGAGAGCTTCGACAGCACCTTCTTGACCTTCTCGTCGCTGTAGGTTTCGCCGATGCGCTCCAATGCGGCCGTGAGGAGCCGGCGGCCAAGCTCGGCGTACTGGCGGCGAATCGCGTCGCGCGCGGCGCGGCGGATCGCGGCCCTGGCGCGGCCGGTGACGGCGAGGTTCTCCCACGCTGCGGGAGGCGTATGCGTCTTCGACGTCTGAATCTCCACCTCGTCGCCGTTCCTCAGACGCGTGTCGATCGGCACGTGACGACCGTTGACGTAGGCGCCGACGGCGGCATTGCCGATATCGGTATGGACGGCGTAGGCAAAATCGAGCGGCGTCGCTCCGCGAGGCAGCGCAATGAGCCTGCCCTTGGGCGAGAAGCAAAAGACCTGGTCCTGGAACAGCTCGAGCTTGGTGTGCTCCAGAAACTCTTCCGGATTGGCGCCCTCGAGCAGGGTTTCAACCAGCCGGCGCAGCCACACGTAAGGGCCGTTTTCCTTGGCGAACTCGGCGCTGCCTTTCGCCAGGTGATTGCCGCCGTTGAGCTTCTGGCCATCCTTGTAGAAGGCGTGCGCGGCGACACCGTATTCGGCGATCGAGTGCATGGCGCGCGTCCTGATCTGGAGCTCGACGCGCTGGTGGCGGGGGCCGACGACGGTCGTGTGGATCGACTGATAGTTGTTCTGTTTCGGCGTCGAAACATAGTCCTTGAATCGGCCGGGCACCGTGCGCCACGTCGTGTGGGCGACGCCGAGCACGCGATAGCAGTCGTCGATCGTGTCGACGACGACGCGGAAGGCGTAAATGTCCGAGAGCTGCTCGAGGCTGATCTGCCTGTTCTCCATCTTGCTCCAGATGGAGTAGGGCTTCTTCTCGCGGCCGGAGACCTCCGCCTTGATGCCGACGTCGGCGAGCTTCTGAGAGAGCGCCTTCGCAATCTCGTCGACGATGCCTTCGTTCTTGGCGCGCAGCTCGGTGAGCTTCTCCGTCACGGTCTGTGTAGGCTTCGGGGTGGAGCCACCTGAAGGCATGCTCCTCGAGCTCGTCGCGCAGCGCCTGCATGCCCATGCGGCCGGCGAGCGGGGCGTAGATCTCGAGCGTCTCCTCGGAGCTGCGCCGCCGGCTCTCCGGCTTCATGTGCTCAAGCGTGCGCATGTTGTGCAGGCGGTCGGCAAGCTTCACGAGCAGCACGCGGATGTCGCTCGAGATGGCGAGGAGGAGCTTCCTGAAGTTCTCCGCCTGCTCGGCCTGCTTCGAAACGAGGTCGAGGCGCTTGATCTTGGTGAGGCCGTCGACGAGCGCGCCGATCTCGGCGCCGAAAAGCTGGTCGATCTCGGCGCGGGTGGCGTCGGTATCCTCGATCACGTCATGGAGCAGGGCCGTGACGATGGTCGCATCGTCGAGCTTCAAGTCGGTGAGGATGGCCGCGACTTCGAGGGGATGGGAGAAATAGGGAGCGCCGGACGCGCGCCTTTGCTGCCCATGCGCCTTCATGGCGTAGACATAGGCACGATTGAGAAGGTTCTCGTCGGCGGTCGGATCGTATTTCTGAACTCGCTCGACGAGCTCATACTGGCGCATCATGAGCCGTCACTCTCCCTGGCCCTCGCTTCGAAGAGCGCCGCGGCGTCCTCCGCAGGTCTCAGGGTACTAGATCATAGAGAACATGAGAGCGCACGCGCCGAGCGCAAGGCGTCCCCATGGGAGACGCGCCCGCCCAGAGCGACGCTTAACGCAGCCTTAACGGCTCAAGGCGCGGCGGCGAAGGTCGACGATCTCATTCGGTCCGTCAGGCGCCTCAGCGGCCGCGCTCGCGGGGGCCGCCGCTGCCGTTCGACGACGGCTCGGACGGGGTCATGCTCTCGAGGCCGCGCAGGAGCTGCTCCTCGGTCAGAACATCGACCTGGGTGTCGCTCGACTGGTCGTCGCGCCCGAGCATGGGGCCACGCCGCTCCTGTGCCAGCATCGGGGCAGCGGCCGCTTCCGGCTCGTCGACCTCGACGTTCTTCTGGATGGAGTGGATGAGGCTTTCGCGCATGTCCTCGGGCGGCACCGTGCGCTCGGCAATCTCGCGTAGCGCGATGACCGGGTTCTTGTCGTTCTCGGGATCGATCGTGATCGCGCTGCCATTGGCGATCGAGCGCGCGCGATGCGCGGCCAGGAGCACGAGCTCAAATCTATTGGGAACCTTGTCGACGCAATCTTCAACGGTGACGCGTGCCATTCGCCAGCACCCCTCTCAAGGTCTCGCCGATGTGTGGGCATTGAGGCCGCAAACCGGGGATTCGGCCCGACCCAGTCCGACTCGGGGTTTCCTTGGCACGAAATTCGCCGGTGAGCAAGCGCCCCCGCGCCGTTTCGAGGTTGCTCAAGATCGCCTTGAGGAGGAGCCAAAGTAACTATAAACTATTCAGTACAAGCTCTAAAATCTCCGGGCAGATTTCAACTAATGGTGGCATGGATAAGTTTTAATCAACGAAACGTTACATCAGTTTTTCATCGATTAGCCCTGCGGGAACAATTATTACCGGTCGTTTTGGCCCTCCGATAGAACCAAATCTTGCTCTGCGCCGTTGTTTCGTCCATTAGCAAGGTCCGCGCTGTTGGGGCGCAGCGGCGTGTTACCACATCAAGTATTAGGCGGGTTCATCGTTCCGAGTGGAGCGGTCGCCAGCCGTAAGGGTGAAAGAAATGCACTTCTATGAAACTGAGCGCGTCGCATTGCTCATCGACGGCGCCAATCTCTACGCGACCTCCAAGGCACTCGGGTTCGACATCGACTACAAGCGCCTTCTCGTCCTGTTCCGGCAGAAGGCCCATCTCGTGCGCGCGCTTTATTACACCGCGCTCGCCGAGGACCAAGAATACTCGTCGATCCGTCCCTTGATCGATTGGCTGGACTACAACGGCTACACCATGGTCACAAAGCCGACCAAGGAGTTCACGGACGCGTCGGGCCGGCGCAAGATCAAAGGCAACATGGATATCGAGCTCGCGGTCGACGCCATGCGTCTCGCCGACTCGCTCGATCACATCGTGCTCTTCTCGGGTGACGGCGATTTCCGCGGCCTGGTCGCGGCGCTGCAGCAAAAGGGCAAGCGGGTCAGCGTCATCTCGACGCTCCAGACCCAGCCGCCGATGGTCGCCGACGAGCTCAGGCGGCAGGCCGATCAGTTCGTGGACCTCGCGGACCTCGAGAGCCTGATCTGCCGTGATCCGGCGGCACGCCCAGCGCGCGAGCCCAGGGCGTACCCGCAGCGCGGCCAGGCCTATACGCACCGCGACAGCTTCCAGGACAACGGCGACCTGCCCGAGGAAGTCTAGGCGCGACATAGCCGCGTGCCTTCGCCTAAATTGGTCCCATGAGGGCGGGTGAGGCACGCGCAGGCTATGGTCCGGAGGCACCGCGCGATTGCGCGCGATGCGTGCGGCTGGTCGCGTTCCGCGATGTCAACCGCTCCGCCGAGCCGAGCTGGTTCAACGGCGCCGTGCCCTCCTTCGGCTCGGCGACCGCTGAGCTGCTCATCGTCGGCCTCGCGCCGGGGCTCAGAGGCGCCAATCGCACCGGGCGCCCCTTCACCGGCGACTATGCGGGCGAGCTGCTCTATGCCACGCTGATCGAGTTCGGCTTCGCCAAGGGCCGCTACGGGGCCCGCCCCGACGACGGCCTCGAACTCAACGGGTGCATGATCTCCAATGCGGTGCGCTGCGTCCCGCCGCAGAACAAACCGACGCCCAGCGAGATCGCGGAATGCCGCGGCTTCCTCAGCGAGCGGATTGCCGCTCTGCCCAAGCTGCGGGTCATCGTCGCCTTGGGCCGCGTCGCTCATGATTCGACGCTAACCGCACTCGGTGCGCGCAAAGCCCTTTTCCCGTTTGCGCATGGCGCACGCCATGAGGTCAGGCCCAACCTCGTGCTCTTCGACAGCCTGCATTGCTCGCGGCTCAATACCAACACGCGGCGCCTGACGCCGGAGATGTTCCGGAGCGTCTTTGCCGACGTGCGCCGCGCGCTCGGCAAGGCGTAGACCCAATCGTCCGACACAAGACTGTGATTGCCAGGCTTCGCCAGCTTCACTGTCGGTCGCCCTCCGACTATCATTCGGTCTATGATGCAGGGGCTTGAGGCCTGCGGGTTGCGGCATATCAAGGCGCTTGGCGCCTGCCGCAGCGAGCCTCCTGCAAAAGAGGAAAGTTCGATGGCTCTCGAGATCGCGCCAGAAAAAGTGGCCCACGTGATCATTAAGGCGCGTGAGTACGACGTCAAAGTCGGCGCGTGGAACGATACGACCGAGGAAGGGGACGCCGACGAGGATCCGCAAGCCATTCTCGAGGACTTCGCCAACGACCCGACGCGGGCGGAGCTTGCCGGCTTCATCGACGCGCTCAATGACGACGAGCAGGCGCATCTCGTGGCGCTCGCGTGGGTCGGCCGCGGAACATTCGAGCCCGAGGAATTCGACGAGGCGGTCGAGACGGCCAAGGTCGAGAAGGTCAACTCGACGGCGCGCTACCTGCTCGGCATTCCGCTCCTCGCCGACTTCCTCGAGGAAGGCCTCGAGAAGCTCGGCTACTCGGTCGAAGATGTCGAGAGCGACGTCCTCTAGCTCTCAGCGCGAAGCCAGCTCAGAACCTCACCCGCGTGCTTGTCGGGCGGATGCACGGGAAAGAAAACACGCACGAGGCGGCCGTCGCGGACGACGAGCGTGAGGCGCTTCAGATAGGCCGACGCCGCCGGTCTCGAACACGGGCAGCGCAAGAGCGCGCCGAAATAGCTGCCCATGGTCGCTCAGGAGCGCGTAGGGCAGTTTCAAGCGATCGGCGAATTCGCGCTGGTGGCTCTCATCTTGCGCGCTCAAGCCGAAGACCTCAGCGCGCTCTTGGCGGAACTCCGGATAGAGATCGCGAAAGCCTTCCGCCTCGGGCGTCGAGCCATGGGCGCCGGGAATGAAGTCCCAATCGGGCGGGTTCGAGAGACCGGGGCGACCGGTCCACGGGTAAACAAAGACGATCGACAGCCCGGGAACGCGCGCAATGCTCGTCTCGCCGCCCAATGTCGAGGGAAGCGCAACGTCGGGAATTTCCGTGTCCGGCGTGAGATGGCGCGCGCCGCCGCAATCCACCGGCGCCGGGTATGGCCACACGCTCATCTCGGGTTCGCCGTAAGCCAAGCGAGGACATCGGCCGCGTTCCGATCCGGCGGAAATACAGGATAGAAGACGCGCGTGACGGTGCCGTCGTCGATGATCATGGCCAGCCGCTTGATCATGGTCTTGCCGGCCACCACCATCGTCGGCAGCGTCATGGCGCGCGCGAAGCCGAGCCCGGCATCGGACAGCAGCGGGAACGGCAGATGCAGGCGCTCCGCAGTGTCCTGCTGCTCGCGCAGCGTCTGCGTCGAAAGGCCGAACACGGCCGTCGCGCCCGCTTCCTTCAAGTCCGCATGGAGATCACGGAAGGCGCAGGTGTGAGGCGTGCAACCGCGTGCACCTGGAATCGCATCCCAGCCGTCGGGCAGGGCGACGCCGGGCGTGCCGGTCATCGGGTAGATGAAGAGCACGGTTCGACCTGGGAGCTTCGAGAGCGAAACTTCGCCGCCCGCAGTCGACGGCAGCGCGATGTCAGCGACGGGCGCACCCATGAGATGGCGGGCAGCGCCGTCGTCCTCGGGCACCGGCAGCTTCGACCAATCAACTCCCGTGAAGCTCGCGCTCCCGGCCATCACCCCTTCTCGCGCATGAGGCGCGCCTTCTGGCGGTTCCAGTCGCGCTTGGCGGCGTCCTCGCGCTTGTCGTGGAGCTTCTTGCCCTCGGCGATCGCGAGCTTCAGCTTGGCGATACCGCGCTGATTGAAATAGAGCTCGAGGGGCACGATCGTCATGCCCTTGCGCTCGACGCCGTTGGCGAGCTTCGCCATCTCGCTCTTGTGGAGCAGCAGACGTCGCTTGCGGCGCGGCTCATGCTGAAAGAAGCGCCCGGCGCCCTGATATTCGGGAATGTACGAGTTGATGAGATAGAGGCCGCCGTCCTCCATCGAGGCATAGCTCTCGGCGATGTTGGCCTGCCCCTTGCGCAGGCTCTTCACCTCGGTGCCTCTGAGCTCGAGACCCGCTTCCCAGGTGTCGGTGAGAAAGTATTCGTGTCGGGCCTTCCGGTTCTCAGCAACGATCCGGCGGCCGTCGTCCGTCTTGGCCGACATGATCTTGTCCCTGAATAACTTTGCCTATTCGGCGGCCCTGGCCTGCAGTAGCCCGACCTTGGCAAGCGCGGCATCGACGATCTTGCGCGTCGCCTCCGAGACGGGCACGAGCGGCAGGCGCATCTCCGCCGAGCACAGTCCGAGGCGCGAGGCGGCGTACTTCACTGGTCCAGGGTTGCTCTCGGCGAACAAGGCGTCGTGGAGCGGCATCAGCCGGTCCTGGAGCGCCAGCGCGGTCTTGAAGTCGCCCTTAAGGCAGGCGTTCTGGAAGTCGGCGCAGAGACGCGGCGCCACGTTCGAAGCCACCGAGATGCAGCCGTGGCCGCCGTGCGCCATGAATCCCAGCGCGGTGGCGTCCTCGCCGGACAGAAGGCAGAAATCGGTGCCCATAGCGAGGCGCTGCTGCGAGCAACGGGCGAGGTTCGCGGTCGCATCCTTGACGCCGGCGATGTTCTTGAGTTCGGCGCAGCGCGCCATCGTCGCGACCGTCATGTCGACGACCGAGCGCCCGGGAATGTTGTAGATGATGATCGGAATGCCGACGGCGTCGTTGATGGCCTTGAAATGCTGGTAGAGCCCTTCCTGCGTCGGCTTATTGTAGTAGGGCGTGACGACGAGGAGACCGCTCGGCGCCGGCCTTCTCCGCGTGTTGCGACAGCTCGATGGCCTCGGCAGTCGAGTTCGAACCCGTCCCGGCGATCACGGGCACGCGGCCGCGGGCGACCTCGATCGTGACCTCGATCACCCTCTTGTGCTCGTCGTAGTCGAGCGTCGGGCTTTCGCCGGTGGTGCCAGCGGGGACTAGACCGTGGGTGCCTTCCGTTATCTGCCAGTCGATGAGACGGCGGAACGCGTCCTCATCGACGACACCGTTCTTCATCGGCGTAATGAGAGCCGTATATGAGCCCCTAAACATGCGTTCCAAACCTCTTATCTCTTGCGGCTGCCTGCGATTTCGCGGGCCGCTTCTTCATGTTTCTGCCGTCTTGGTCGGATTTGCTCGCCGACGCGCACCATAATCGGGGCTCAACGAGAATGTTAGCCTCTCTCCAGGCGTCGATTCGCGCGGCCTGTCGTCCATCAAGGCTGGGATAGCTGACATTAGGCGCTTGATCATAGGGCCGCAAGGCGACAGGTTGAGCTAAAATGTGGGGATCGTTGGGCATTTGGCTGAGGCGCTCCGAGGCGTGACTTACCGGGAACAGCAGAGGGAAATCAAAGGCCGGCGCCTCGCAGGTGCGGCCGGAGCCCTCGTCCTGTCCGTCCTGATTGTCGCGCCCGCTACGACATCTGCGATCGCGGAGCCGGCGAAAAAGGCTGCGGCGGTCGAGGCGGCCGGCAAGGCCGCCAATCCCCGTCCAATGCAGCCCAAGCCCGCGTCTGCGTCCAAGGACGAGGCCGAGCACTTCCAGCGACTCGATAAGGCCATCGCTCCGGTCCGCGACTATGCGCTTTCGGCCGAGGACGCCGCCCGCATCCGCGAGGCGATCAGCGCCATCGGCTCCTCCGGACCCGAGAAAGGCGTCGAGTTGCAAAAGCAAATTGGCGATCCGGTCGGCCGCAAGATCATAGACTGGTACCGCTTGAAAAACGGTTACGGGGAAGCCGCGGAATACCGAGCATTTCTCGACGCCAACCCCGCCTGGCCCGACCGGACGCTCCTCAAGCAGCGGCTCGAGGAGGCGCTCTTCACCCACGGCGGCGGGGCGGGCGACATCAAGGCTGCCTTCAAGTCCGGTGGTCCCGACACGGGCGTGGGCTATGCGGCGCTGGCGTCCGCCTATCTCGCCGAGGGCAACGAGGCCGAGGCCAAGAAGGCCGCCGCCAAAGCTTGGCGGGACTTCAACATTCCGGCTCAGCTCGAGGCTGGCTTCCTCGCCCGCTTCAAAGGCTTGCTGACAGCGGCCGATCACAAATGGCGCCTCGACCGCCTCCTGATCGACGATCTCAGATGGGCCGACGAGAAGGCCGCGCGTGCGGCCGTCGTGCGCCGCGTGATCCCGCTGCTCTCGGCCCCCGAGCAGAAGAAGGCACAGGCGCGGCTCGCCGTGTTCATGGGAGCGGCCGGCGCGAAGAAGCAGATCGATGCGCTGCCCGCCGAGCGCGAGCCCGACTGGGGTCTCGTCTTCCACCGCATCCAGGCGCTGCGGCGAGCCGACAAGACGGAAGAGGCCGCGAAGCTCATGCTCGGCGCGCCGACCGAGGAAGCCAAGATCGTCGTCCCCGACGAATGGTGGGTCGAGCGGCGCGCCAACGCCTACGAAGCGCTCAAGGCAGGAAAGCCGAAGCTCGCCTACGAGCTCGTGCGCGAAGCGGGCCCGCTGTCGCCCAATCCGCTCAAAGACCAGAGCTTCATGGCGGGCTGGCTGGCGCTGCGCTACCTCAAGGATCCGGCGCTTGCCGAGCAGCACTTCCTCGTCATGCGCAAGGCCGCCGACGGCCCCTTGAGCCGCGCCAAGGCCAGCTACTGGCTCGGGCGCACGGCGGAAGCGCGCAACGACAGCGCCGCGGCACAGCAATTCTATCGGGATGCGCTGCGCGACCCCGATGCCTTCCATGCGCTCCTCGCACGCCAGAAGCTCGAGCCCGGACGCCAGGCGATCGTCACCAAGGCCCCTGAGGATCCGACGCAGGAGCAGATCGACCGGTTTGCTCAGCTCGACGCGGCGCAGGCCGTGGTGGTGGCAAAGAAGTCAGGTCTCGACATCTCCATCATGCGCAGCTTCATCGTGCAGCTTCGCACCTACCTCAAGAGCGAGGGCGAGGCGTCGATGGTCGCGCATCTGGCGGAGGCGATCGGCGATACGCAATCGGCGGTGCGCGCCGGCAAGGCGGCAATCGCGCGCGGGCAGAACCTCGTCTACTACGCCTATCCGGTGCATCCGTTCCCGGCCTATTCGCCCTTGCGCAATCCGCCGGAGACCGCGTTCCTGCTCGGAATTGCGCGCCAGGAGACGGAGTTCAATACGCTCATCGTCTCGGGCGCCGGAGCCAAGGGCCTGCTGCAGGTGATGACGGTGACGGCCAAGCACGTCTGCCGCGACTACAAGATCAAATGCGACATCAAGCGCCTGCTCACGGACCCCGCCTACAATGCGATGCTGGCGTCGGCCTATATCGGCGACCGCATGGCGGAGTTCTCGGGCTCCTACGTGCTCACCATCGCCGGATACAACGCCGGCCCGGGCAGAGCGCGGCAATGGATCCGCGAGTTCGGCGACCCGCGCGATCCCAAGGTCGACCCCATCGATTGGATCGAGCGCATACCGATCCAGGAGACGCGCGAATACGTGGCCAAGGTGCTGGCCAACATCCAGATGTATCGCGCCCGGCTCGGGGAAGAGCAGGCCGCGTTGCGGCTCGAGGAAGACCTGAACCGCGCCCGGCTCGCGCAGCGCCACGAGGCGCCTTCCAAGGACGCGGGTGTTTCCGCGACGGCGAAATCCGACGGCTAACGATTTATCTGTGCTCGGCGGCACAGCAATTACATTTTCCCGAAACGGCATGAAAGGACCTGGTTGCGATCCGACTGCAACGGTGAGGGCGACGATGGCGGCACAACAGCAGCACTTCGAGGACATCCACTTCACCGCGCGCGACGGGCTCAAACTTCATGGCCGATACTATCCGGCGGCCGCAGCGCAGTGGCCGCCGCGACGCCCCGTGCTGTGTCTCGCGGGCCTGACACGCAACGGCCGCGACTTCCACGATCTGGCGATGGCGCTCTCGGGGCATGAGCGCGAAGGCGCGCGACGTCTATACGCTCGACTACAGGGGCCGCGGGCTCTCTCAATCCGATCCCAATTGGCGCAACTACACGGTTCCGGTCGAGCTTCTGGACGCCCTCGACCTGATGACGATCAAGGGGCTCCACGACACGGCCGTGATCGGCACCTCGCGCGGCGGACTGGTGGCGATGGTCATGGCCGCGGTGCAGCCGACCGCGATCGGGGCCGTGGTGCTCAACGACATCGGACCGGTGATCGAGCAGACCGGGCTGGGGCGCATCTCCGCCTACGTCGGCCGGATTCCCCTTCCCGCAACCTGGGCCGAGGCGGCGAAGCTCGTCGGCGACATGAGCCGGCGCGCCTTCCCGGCCGTCGAGGAGGAGGAGTGGGAGATCGTGGCGCGGCAGTGGTTCAACGAGCGCAAAGGACGCCCGGCGCCCGGCTATGATTCCAACCTCGCCAATGCGCTCTCGGTGCTCGACGGGCCGATGCCGGCGCTGTGGCCGCAGTTCGAGGCGCTAAAGCGCGTGCCGCTCATGGTGATCCGCGGCGAGACGTCGGACATCCTCTCGCAGGAGACGGTCGAGGAAATGCGCCGGCGCCACCCGGCCATGACGACCATGACCGTCAAAGGCCAGGGGCACGCGCCGCTGCTCAGAGACGCGCCGACGATCGAGGTCATTCGCGGCTTTCTCAGCGCGGCCGAAGCGCCGCAGTACGTGCCACAGGCCATGTACGCCTAGGCCTTCATCGTCCGATCCCATCGGGCTCAGAGAAGGCGCGCAATCTGCTCGGTTGCGCGGGCGCGCTGCTCGGCGGTCATGTGCAGGCCCGCCTTCGTGCGCCGCCAGAGAACATCGTCGGGCGTTTGCGCCCACTCGCGCTCCCGCAAGTAGTCGACCTCGCGCTCGGTCAGGCCGCCGCCGAGATCGGCGCCGAGGTCGCCCGGCTGCCGGGCGCTGCCGAGGAGCACGTCCGTCCGCGTCCCATAGAGACGTGCGAGACGCGCGAGGCATGGCGCCGAAAGGCCCGGGCGGCGGTGCGCCAGATCGAGCAGATAGCCTGAAATCCCGGCCTCGCCGACATCGCCTCCCGGGAGCGGCGCAGCGGCCGTCCAGGCAGCGCCCATCGCCAGGTGGGGCTCGAGCTTCGCAAGCACCGCTTCGGCGAGACGGCGGTAGGTCGTGATCTTGCCGCCGATGACGCTGACGAGCGGCGGCAAATCAGGCCCGGCGGCAAGCTCCAAATGATAGTCGCGAGAGACGGCGGAGGGATTGTCGCTGCCGTCGTCGAGCAATGGCCGCACGCCGGCATAGCGCCAAACGATGTCCTCGCGCAGGAGCGGCTTGGCAAAAAAGCGCCCCGCCAGCGCGAGCAGATAGTCCTCCTCCTCGGCGCTGATGGCCGCGCTCGACGGATCGCCTGACGTTGCGACATCGGTCGTGCCGATCAGAGTGAAGTCGGTTTCGAACGGCAGCGCGAAGACGACGCGATCGTCGCCATTCTGCAGCAAGTAGGCGTCCTCGGCGCCGGCAATGCGCGGCACGACGATGTGGCTGCCCTTGACGAGCTTGAGCTTCGGCACGGTCACGGCCGGCGCGGCGGCGCTCGCAAGGCGCGCCACGTCGCCCGCCCAGGGGCCAGCCGCGTTGACGAGCGCGCGCGCATGGACGACGCGCGACCAGTCTCCGGATGCGAGCGACACATGCCAGAGGCCGTCAGCGGCCTTGATCCCGGATACCTTGGTGCGCGTCAGGATCGTGGCGCCATGGTCGGCGGCGGCGCGTGCGTTGAGGACGACGAGGCGCGCGTCGTCGACCCAGCAGTCCCAGTAGGCGAAGCCATAGGTCAACTCCGGCTTCAGCGGCCGGCCGGCGGGATCGCGGCTGAGATCGAGCGCGGACGAGGCGGGAATCGCGCGGCGCTCGGCGAGGTGATCGTAGAGGGCAAGACCGGCGCGAATGAGGGCGCGCGGGCGCATGCCCTTCATATGAGGCAGGACGAAGCGCAGCGGCCAGATGATGTGCGGGGCTTTGGCAAGCAACACCTCGCGTTCGGCGAGCGCCTCGCGCACGAGGCGGAACTCGTAGTGCTCGAGATAGCGCAGGCCGCCGTGGATCAGCTTCGAGCTGTGCGAGGACGTGGCACCGGCGAGGTCGCCCATCTCAGCGAGCAACACATGGAGGCCGCGGCCGGCGGCGTCGGCGGCGATGCCGGCGCCGTTGATGCCGCCGCCGACGACGACGAGATCGTAAACTCTGTCCATCATGGCTCGATCTGCGCCCAATCGGTGCGGCAAGCACTCCGAAAATAGCATTCTATCAGCGAGCGCGTTAGGGGCGCGTTGACGCGACGACTTTAGGAATGCGACCCGGGACCGCCGCCGCGGCGTGGCGTGAGGAGGCTCACCAGGATCATGGCGAGAAGGCCGGCCGGGAGCGCAAAGAGGGCGGAAGCTGCCCCGTTGACGCCGAACCAGTTCGCGACCCCGACCTTGGCCCCGGCGCCACGGGCGTGGGCCTCGAGCGCGGCCCAGGCTGCGGTCTTGGCGTCGCCTGCAGCCGCGCTCTCCCAGGCAGCCTTGAGGCTCGCGAACTTCCTTATCGCGGCGTCGCTGGCGTTCGAGAGGTGGGGCCAGGTCTCGTAGAAGCCGACCGGCAGGTAGCGCGTCCCGATCAGATAGCAGGCGCAGACGGCGAGCCCCACGGCCATGCCGGCAAGGGCGCCCCAGGCGTTGGCGCGGCGCCACCAGATACCGAGGAGCAGCGCCGGAAAGAGCGTTGCCGCAGCGAGCGACAGCGCCGACAGGACCGCGATCAGCGCGACGGGCGGCGTCGCCACCGTGGCGACGGCCGCGAGGCCGGCCGCGAGAAGTACGAGCGCGCGCGCAACCGCAAGGCGCCGCGCCTCCGTCGCGTCAGGCTCGATCGTCGTGGCGTAGACATCGCGGCCGAGCGTATTGGCGATGGTGAGGGCGAGGCTGCTCGCAGTGGCGATTATCGCGGAGGCAAAGCCCGCAAAGAGGAGCCCGACGACGAACCAGGGAGCGTCCGCCATTGCGGGAACGGCCGCGATCACGGCCAAGGGCTCGAAGGCGAGAGCCCCGTGGGTCAGAAAACCAGTCTTGTTGCCGGCCGCCAGCGCGGCCGCGGGCAGAAGGGTCCTCTGGAATGCCTCCCACTTGGCGGGAGCTGGCGCATCGAGAACCGTCCGGGCCGTGTCGAGCATCGCCGTCTTGGCGGGTGCCTTGAGATCGGCCCACGAGGAGGCCGTGTCGAGGCCTTGCGCCTTGAAGTGCGCCGTGACGGCAGACACATCGCCGGCGCCGGCTCGCTCGGCGCCGATCACGTCGTCCAGCATTTTCAGGGAGACGCCGTGAATGCGCACGAGATCGGCGCGCGAGAGCGGCTCCAACCAGGCTGGGAGAGCCGTGAGCGGCGTCTGCTTGGCGATCAGCGAATAGACTTCGAGCTTCGCATACGCCGCATAAGCCGGCGCCGTGACGAGCAGCAAAAAGACGAAGAACGTTGCCCAGGCCCCGCCCAGACGCGCCTCGCGCGCGGTTGGAGCCGTGAGGTAGCGGCCGAGGATGTGGGGAAGCGATGCCGCACCCGCCATGAGGGTAAGCGTCAGGGCGAAGAAATTCAGGCGATCGAGCTGCAGGAAGGGCTTCACGTGCGGCTGAAAGGAGCGCAGATCGGCCAATCCCTTTTCCAGCATGCCGGTCTCGAGACGCGTGATCTCGGACAGCGCTTCGCCATAGGAAAGCTGGGGCAGCAGCACGCCGTGCTTGGTGGCCGTGAAATAGACGAGCACGCCGATGTAGGCCGCGGCGATGACGACGTATTGCGGAACGTGGGACCATGTCAGGCCCTTCATGCCGCCGGGGACCGTGCACAGCGTCACGACGGCGATGACGGAGAGCACGGCCACTCCCATTCCGACATCGAGATAGCGGGCGATCACGAAGCTCGCGAGAGAAGTCTCGGCCACGAGAAGTATGAACGACACGACTACGATCACGACTGCGGCCGCCACGCCGGCAGCCGCACCGAAGCGCCGCGAGAAAAAGCCGGCAAGCGTTCGCGCGCCCGACATTTGCAGGTACGGGCCGATCGAGATCGCGGCCAGCGCGATGCCTGCAGCCCAGCCGATCACGTAGGCCAGGCCGTCGTATCCCAGCGCGTAGAGAATGCCGGCCAACGCGAACAGGAACGAAGCGGGCAGTGCGCTCGCGGCGGCACTCATCCCATTCCTGATCGCCGGAACCCGACGATTTGCGACCTCGAAGGCGGCGAGATCGGCGGTGCGCGCGAAGATCGCGATCGCAACGTAGACTGCGATCGGCAACAGCACCATCGCGAGCACGAGGCTCGAATGCGCCATGCCGAGCTCGTCGAGAACGGACATAAAGGCGGCCGCGGCAAGCACGCCCACGACGGCGATGGCGAGGATCTTGGCGGCGTTGGCGTATGGCGCCCGACCGTTATCCATCATCGACAAAGGCTAGATCTCCCCCACGCGCCTCGGCGCGCTCCGCTGCATTCAATGGTCGCCGGCATTCTCTTCGCTGTCGATCGCGTCCTGCCTGGCGGCCGAGACAAAGGCGATAGTGACGATAGCGATGAGAGCGCCTTGAGCGGCGAGATAAAAGCCTAACGGGAAGCCGCCGATCCTGATCAAGTTCAGCGGCTCGACGAGCAGCGGGGCAGCGAACGCAAAGAGCGCGACGAGCAGCAGCATCGCCGCTGCGAGGCCGGCGCTTCTCAGGGCATGGCGGCCCGTCGTGCGCCGCCTGCGCACGATCCGGTATACCCCGTGCGCGACGAGCAGCAGACCGCAGGCCACTATCACGCCCGTGCCAGTGAAGCCGATAATGGGAAAGAGATCGGGTAGCGGAAGAAGCAGCGTATCGGCGACACCCATCAGGATGCCCACGGCCGCCGCAATGACGAGGACCCCGAACGCGATCTCAATCATCTCGCCCTTCCGCAAACGCTCGGGCGCAGGTTAGCCATTCCCGCCGGGCCGGCAAGGGCTCATCCGTGCCGCCCGGCCGCTCTTGACACCCAGGGGCGGACTCCGTATCGCGGTTGGGTCAGCAGATGCACCCTATCAAAGCGGGCCGGGTCGTCTCAGCCCCGCTCTCTCCAACATGACGAGACGACTGCATGAAGTTGTTGGTGACCGGTGCGGCCGGATTCATTGGCTTCCATTGCTCCAAGCGCCTCATAGAGCTCGGACACGAGGTCGTCGGTCTCGACAATCTCAACACCTACTATGACGTGACGCTCAAGGAAGCGCGCCTTGCCGAGCTCAAGAAGCTCCCTGGTTTTGGCTTCTACCGCATCGATCTCGCCGACAGGGCCGCCGTCGAGCAGCTGTTTGCCACCGAGCGGCCGCAGCGGGTCATACACTTGGCGGCGCAGGCGGGCGTGCGCTATTCGCTCGAGAACCCGCACGCCTACGTCAACTCAAACGTCGTCGGCACGCTTCACGTTCTCGAAGGCTGCCGCTACCACGGCGTCGAGCACCTAGTCTATGCCTCGACCAGCTCCGTCTACGGCGCCAATACCGCGCTGCCTTTCAGCGTGCATCAGAACGTCGACCATCCCGTCAGCCTCTACGCAGCGACCAAGAAAGCGAACGAGCTGATGGCGCACACGTATGCCCATCTCTACGGGCTGCCGGTGAGCGGCTTGCGCTTCTTCACCGTCTACGGGCCGTGGGGACGCCCGGACATGGCGCTCTTTCTCTTCACACGCAAGATCCTCGCCGGCGAGCCGATCGACGTCTTCAACAACGGCCATCACGCACGCGATTTCACCTACATCGACGATATCGTCGAAGGCGTGGTGCGGGTAACCGACAAGATCGCGACGCCGAACCCGGCGTGGAACGGAGACGCTCCGGATGCCGCGACCTCGCGCGCGCCGTACCGGCTCTACAATATCGGCAATAACACGCCGGTCGAGCTCATGGACTTCATCGGCTGCATCGAGAAGGCGCTCGGCAAGACGGCGAAGAAGAACTTTCTGCCGCTGCAAGCGGGCGATGTTCCCAAAACTTTTGCCGACATCGACACGCTCTCGGAGGACGTCGGCTTTCGCCCCAAGACGTCGATCGAGGAAGGTGTCCGCCGCTTCGTTGAGTGGTATCGGGCCTACTACAAGGTTTAGGGCGAGCCTGCTCAGCCGCCGCCCGATGCCGCCGGCTTCTCCATGCGCGTGATACGCTCGAGCAACCCGGCGCGGCGGTCCTTGCCCTTGGCAGGCTGGGCATCGGTCGCCGGCGCAGGCTCGGCTGCGGGCCCGGCCGCGGTCTCACTCTCATTTGCGGCACCCGTCTCCGAAGCGCCGTCGAGAGCACGAAGGAAGCCATTGACGCGCGCCGGATCCTCGGCCTTGTCGCGCTTGGCCGATGCCGCTGCGTCCGTGGACGCCGTCCCTCCCCGCAAGGCGCGCGGGGCACGCGGGGCACTGATGCGTTCGACGAGCGATCGCTTCTGCGGGGTTTCGTAGCCGTCGCGGCGCCCGGCTCCCGCAGGCGGAAGCGTGCCGGCACCAAGGCGGCGCATCTCGTCCATGAAGTGGGCCGCCTGGCGAGCAAGCTTCTCGTTGGCCGCCGCCATCTCGGCGCGGAGCCGCTGAATGGTCGCCGTCTGCTCCTCGGCCTGAGCCTGGAGAGCGCTCAGGCGCGCGCGCATGGCGATCTTGCTCTCCTTCACGGTCTTCTCGTCGATGTCCTCGGCCTCGTAGGTCTTGAGCGCGGCCTTCAGTCTGGCGATCTCAGCCGCCTGATCCTCGTTCGCGGCCTTGAGCGTGCGCGTCTCGGCCTCCAGCACCGCCTGGCCGGCCTGCTCAGCCTCAGCCACGCCGCGCACAGATTTCAGCGTCACCTCGGCGTCGGCCAAATCCTTGCGCAGACGTCCGATCTCGTCCTCGCTGTCGCCCGCCTTGCCCGACGCGTGCCCGTTCTGCGCGGCGGCGAGGCCCGCAATCTGATCAGGGCGCGCGCCGGCGTTGACGAGCACGCCCTGCAGGCGGCTGATCAACGCCGTCTGATCACGGGTCTTGGCCCGCAGCGCCTCGATCTCGGAGCGCAAGGCGACCTCGCCGTCGAAGCGCGGATCGGCCAGCGTCTCGCGGTTGCGGGCCGCGCGCGCGGCGAGCGTGGCATTGAGGCGATGAATATCGTCGCGCTGCTGGGCGTTGATCTGGGTCGCTTCCTCGAGCGCCTGGGTCTGCTTGTTGGCCGATTGAGTTAGGCCCGCGATCTCGCGGTCGCGCTGGAAGAGGAGCTTCTTGGCTTCGGCGAGCCTGTATTCAACCTTGGGCAGGCGATCGGTTATGGTCTGCTCGAGCACTCGGCGGGCATTCTCGTGCTCCTCGAGTGCGGTGCGCATCTTCTGCACCGCGCCCTCGAGCGCGCTAATGCCGGCGTCGCGCCGGTTGATCTCGACCATCTGCTTGGCGGCCGCATGCGCCGATTCCGCGACCTTCATTTCCAGGCGATGAATGGTGAGGGCATACTCGGCGCGCAGACGATCCTTGTCGGCGCGTATCTCGGCCGTCGTCAGCGGGATCGTCTGCTTGAGCTCGTCGGTCGCGAGGCGCGCGGCGCGTCGGCGATAGAAAGGGGCCAGCAGAAACCCGACGAAGGCCGCTGCAAAGAATCCGAGCGCCACCAGCATTGCTGACTGGATGGTGATCACCGGCGCATCCCCTTGGACCGCTCCACTTCTTGTTGCACGCCGCTCTTCTCCGCGCCTGCCGATCTCGCCCGGTCCGCCGGCATGGTGATGCGCGTCAAGCGGCGATCCTGCCCGGGCGGCCTAGAGAATACCCCCCGGGCATGGGGGAGTGCCACTTCTTAAAGAGGATTCCACGTCGGGTAAGGCGTATACTTCAGATATCCCACGTTGGCTCCGAGGCGAAGGCCGACGCCCGACCTGATCACGCCCAGCGTCACATCCCCGTATTTCTGGAACTGGACGCTCACGCCGCCGACCAGATAAGCGGTTCCTTCGGCGCCGCCGAATCGATGGTAAATATCGGACGGATCGCGCAGGTTGTAGACCAAAACCATGGTCTTGGAACCGTCACCGCCGGCGTCGTAGCCGACTGACGGGCCCTGCCAGAAGACCTTATGGTCGCCGGCGTCCTTGGTGTAGAGCATGCCCTCGCCGTAGCGGAGGCCAACGACGAAGGCGCCGCCCGCGTCCTCGCCCAGAATATAGCCGTTCGGCCGTCCCTGGCTCTGGAACGCGTACTCGACGGCGCCGGCAAGGCCCTTGCTTACGGCACCAAAAAAGCCGTGGCCGGCAGAGACGATTTCATTCTGCTCATAGTATCGGCCCTGGCCGGGCCCCGGCTCGCCGTTGCGCTGCGCGTCGGGATCGGTGCCGGGCGGAGGCGGCGTGTAGGGCTGACCGTAGCCGCCGCCATTGGTGGGCTGGCCAGGATCGCTGAAGGTGTCGTTGCGAGAGCGATAGCCGCCCTGCGCGCCATAGTCGCTGCTGCCGCCACCGCTGTAGGTGTTGCCAGCGCCATAGCCTCCGTTGCCGGAGGGCGGCGGACTGTAGGCATCGCCGTTGCCGGCAGCATACGCACCGTTGCCGGACTGCTGAGGGCTATAGGCGTCGCCCTGGCCGCGCCAAGGCAGCGGCTCCTGCGAAAGTGCGGCGGACGCGGTCACGGCCACGACGGCAGCGCCGATCAATCCGGCAAAGATGCGGCTCAATGGTGAGGCGGACATGGGTCTTCAAAATCCCTGCAAAAGCTGCGCCGGCGAATCGCTCTGGCGTCACCCAACCCCGCTCAATCCTTTACGGAAAGTGTTACCAAAGTGTGGCCGCGTCTCTGGCGCCCGACTGCCGCGGCGCATCTCTGAGGCCTCGCCGTGCCGCCGATTTGCTCGCTGCCTTCAGCCGTTTGACTCGAAGCGTTCTCGCGGCGGCAGCGGCTGTCGCCCCCACGCCACAAAATGCGGATTGGCGTAGAATTGTTCCGACTTGCGGTACGTAAGCGGCGCACCATCGACGGTTGTGAGAGTTCCACCGGCCGCCGACAGAATCGCGTGGCCGGCCGCGGTATCCCATTCCCTGGTCGGTCCGAGACGGGCGTAGAAGTCCGCCTCGCCGCGCGCGATCATGCAAAATTTAAGCGAGGAGCCCGCGCATTTGACGTGCGCGACCTGGTAGCGGGTGAGAAATTCCTCGGTGAGTTTGTTGCGGTGCGAGCGGCTCTCGAGTGCGGTGAGCGCTGTTCGGATCGGGCGCACGCGTGTGCAGCCCGGTCAGAGCGCAATCGGCAAGCGATAGTCCCTCGGCGTCCGGCGCAATGCGCGTCTCAACGGCTTGCCCGGGGCCGAGCGTCACGAAAAGCGCGCCCTGCGCCGGAGCGTAGATCATCCCGAAAGCCGGGGCGTCGCCCACGATGAGCCCGATATTGATCGTGAACTCCTCGCAGCGGCTCGCGAATTCGCGCGTGCCATCGAGCGGATCGACGAGAAAAAACGGCGTGCCGGGCGGGGGCGGCAGCGCTGAGCGCGGCGCTCTCCTCGGCGATCACGGGCAGACCGCGCGCGGCGCGCGAAATGCCATCCAGCAGCACCGCCTCGGCCTCTCGGTCGGCGGCGGTGACGGGTGAGGCGTCGGGCTTGAGCTCGATTGCAACGCCCGCCGCATAGTGGTGCATCTCGATGCGCGCGGCAGCGAGGACGGCGGGCAGGAGTGCATCGGCGAGCTTTGCGTGGTCGAGCGGTTTCATCGAGCTCGTACCTCTGGAAAGCCCGCGTTGACTCGTTTCCTGCCCGAATCGGTGGCAGCGCAACAAGCCGCCGTTGCCGCTTGGGCTCATTTGGTAGCAAAAACGCCGGTACAACCGGCCGTGCCGATACCAGCCTTTGCAACAAGGATGCGGCGCGTGTATCAGAGCGTGGGAGCTATTTGCAAGCGGCCCCTGTTGCTCGCGTGCGTGCGCCCCCGCGCTGATCTATTGGCCGGGTGCCTGAGCTGCCGCCGGTCTCGCACAATGCGATCCCCAAAACGCGATACCTAGGGGCACTCAGATGAACGAGCGCGTCCAGCCAACCGATCTAGAGCTCGCAGCCCTCATCTCGAGCAAGATCTGCCACGATGTCATCGGCCCGGTCGGGGCCATCTACAACGGCCTCGAGATCCTCGGCGAGGACGACGACGCGGCGGCAAAATCCTACGCGCTGGACGTCATCCGAAACGTGACGGAGCAGGCGTCGGCACGCCTCCAGTTCGCGCGCTTCGCGTTCGGCGCGGCGGGTTCCGCGGGCGCCATGATCGATCTCACCACGGCGGAGCAGATCTCGCGCGGCTTCATCGGAAACGGCAAGCACAAGCTCGTCTGGCATGGCCTGCCGGGGCATATGGCCAAGGACAAAGTCAAGCTGATCCTGAACCTCGTGGCGAGCGCCGTGACCGCGCTGCCGCGCGGCGGCGACATCGAGGTCTCGATGAGCGGCACGGTCGAGGCGCCGAGCTTCGTCATCAGATGCCGCGGCACGAGCGCCCGTCCGCCCCAGTATCTGACCGAGTTCGTCGTCGGCGAGCAGCCGCCGCAACTCGATGCCATGACGATCCAGGCCTACTACACGTGGCGGCTCGCGCATGCGGCGGGCATGCGCCTCGCCATCGACAAGGACAACGCCGACGTCGTGCTTTCCGCGCAACCCGTTGCATGAGCTTTGCATCGTTTGCGGACTAAGCAACGAAGCGTTAACCGTTGCCGCGCACATAGTTCAGCTTCGACGCGGGGGATCGTGACGGCGCTTTGGGTCTTTGGGCCCAGCGCAGCGATGGGGCTCGCGTGGAGCGAACACAAGGTGCTCCCATGAAGCGGTGCTTGATCGCCGACCCATCCGAGATCATTCGCAAGGTCGCGCGGCATTTTCTCGAGGACGCGGGCTTCGAAATCATCGAGGCCGAGGCGGCGAGCGAAGCGCTCGAGATGTGCAAGCATCGTGCTCCCGACATCGTGATGCTCGACTGGCACCTGCCCGAGATGACGACCGTCGAGTTCATGTCGGCGCTCCGCTTCTCGGGCGGCACCAAGCGTCCGTTCGTCATCTACTGCACGATCGACAACGATCCCGCCGACATCGCGCGGGCCGTCTCGGCGGGCGTCGACGCCCATCTCCTCAAGCCGTTCGATCGTGAATCGCTCGTCGGCACCGTCACCAACAGCGGCTTCGCCGCCTGAAGAAGCCGTTGCGCAACCCGGCGGCGGATTGAGGCGGGATTGGACGGCATCGGCCGTTGCAAAGGGCGCCGCGTGCGATCATCAATGGTCGCGCAAACCCTGATCGACGCAACGGCGACGGCTGAGCAACGCCGCGCCGGCCAGCGCCGATTTCCTCGAGGCCCCGCAATCCGAGACTATCCGCGTGCTGCGTGTCGAACACCTTAGGATCGGCAATCTGCCGGCGCTCACATTCGAGGTCGCCAATGGCGAGTGCCTGGCTATCGAAGGACCGTCGGGCTCCGGCAAGACACGCCTCCTGCGCGCCATCGCCGACCTCGACCCGGCACCGGGACAGATATTCCTCGATGGGACCGAGCGCATGGAGATGCCGGCACCGGCATGGAGAAAGTTTGTGCGCTTCGCAGCCGCCGAGCCCGGCTGGTCCGGCGATACGCCGCGCGCATCCTTCCCGGCGGCGCTGGCCAACAACGGGCGCGTCGACAGATTGCTGTCCGGCGTCGGTCTCGACGCCGACATTCTCGATCGCCAGATCGCCATGCTCTCCACCGGTGAGCGGCTCAGGATTGCGCTCGTGCGGGCGCTCGCCGATGAGCCGCGCGTGCTGCTGCTCGATGAGCCCACGGCCGCGCTCGACGCGGCAAGCGCGGCGCTCGTCGAGGAGCTGATCCGATTTCAGATCCTTGCAGGACGCAGCGTGCTTATCGCCAGCCACGACGCGGGGCTCATCGACCGTCTCGCGCATGCTCGCCTGCAGCTGGCGCAACCCGGCGCGGCGCGCATGCCGGCGAGGGCCGCCTCATGAGCTACGTGCCGCTCGATCTTTCAGACCTCGGACTTGCAGCAGCGCTGCTCATTCTCAACGGCGTCATCTCGATCGCGTTTCAGCTCGGCCTCGAGCGGAGCATCGCCGTCGCGGCGGTGCGGATGGTCGTGCAGCTCGCCGTCGTCGGCCTGGCGTTGAAGTTCATCTTCGAGGTGAACTCGCCGCTGTGGACCATGCTCTTCGCAGCGATCATGGCTGCCGCCGCGGCCTACGAGGTGACGTCGCGCCAGGAGCGGCGGATCAGCGGATTTGCCGGCTGGGGATTGGGCGCAGGCCCGCCGCTGTTCGCGGGACTGGTCGCAACGCTGTTCGCCGCGACAGCGATCATCGCCGCCGATCCCTGGTACGCGCCGCGCTACGTGCTGCCGATCCTCGGCATGCTGCTCGGCAACGCGCTTTCGGGCACGACCCTCGTGCTCGAGGGCATGACGCAAGGGGTGATGCGGGAGCGGGCGGCGATCGAGGCGAGCCTGGCGCTCGGCGCCAACCGCTTCGAGGCCTTGCGCGGGGTGCTGCGCCGCGCGCTGACGGCCGGCCTGATGCCTATACTCACCGCCATGGCCGCGACCGGCATCGTCTCTCTGCCCGGCATGATGACCGGGCAAATTCTCGCCGGCATCGAGCCCATCGCGGCGGCGAAGTATCAGGTGATGATCATGTTCCTGATCTCGGGCGCGACCGGGATCGCAGTCTTCCTGGCCGGGATCGGAGCCGTGCTGCTGCTGACGGATCAGCGCCACCGTCTGCGGCTGGACCGTCTCTCAAAGCAATAGGATCTCGAGGCTCGAGCTATTGCTTGGCGGTGTCGGGCTGGATCGGGGCCACGATGGGCTGGCTTGGCGCGCCATAGGCGGGCGGCTCGGGAGCCGCACTGCTCGTGCTGCTGCTGCTCGCCGATTGCGCTCTCGCGGCGTTGGCCTCAGTCGCAGCGGCGGCAGCGCGTTCGGCGGCGGCGGCGGCGCGCTCGGCGGCAGCGGCTGCACGCTCGGCGGCGGCGGCGGCCGCAGCGACGGCATCACGGTCGCTCACAGAGAACGAATCACCGGCAGGCTTTTCGGCGGACTTCTCCGCTGCTTCGGCCGGCCTTGCTGGCCGTGTCGGCAAGCTTGTTGGTGAGCGGAAGAGCACCCGTCTCGACCTGAGCCGTGGCCGGTGTCGCGGCCGGCTTGTCGTCGCTCGCCGGTGACGCGGCGGGCGTGGCTTCCGCGGCTTTTGCCTCGTGGGCGGGTTTGGCGTCCTTCGACTTCTCGGGCTTCGCGGCGGCTGAGCCATCACCCGCGGCATCGGTCTTGGCCGCGGTCTTCTCGCCGTCCTTCTTCTTCGCCTCCTGAGTGCCCGAGCCCGGTAGCTTGTCACCGCCCCAGCAGACGGTGGCGCGCGCGGTGCAGGTGTGCTCGTCGACGACGATCAGGTTGAGGAACAGCTCGCAGGAGACGTCCTTCTTGCCGACCGTGTATTTCTCGATGCCCTGCTCGGCAGCCCAGGTCGCGATGTGCTTGTCGAGGAGGTCCTGGGAATCCTTTGTCGGACCATCCTTGCCGTAGTCGTTGACGGAAAAGGCCATGCGCTTGCAGCCCGCTTCGGCTGGATATGCGCAGAGCGCCGCGGCGGCTCCTGCAAAGCCTACAGCGGCGGCAAACCTGGTGACGGGACCCATTCAATGCTCTCCGTGAACTCGGCTAAGTCTTGACCGATCTCGACGTTGCTATAGCGGCCATTGCTCAGTATGCCTAGGGTGATCGGCAACATTGTGGGCTGGTATGCAAACATTTGGGGGAAATCTAGACGAACAGCCACGAAAGCTACACTTTCGCCGCCCGGCCGAGGCGGAAAGCGCCCGTGAATTCAGTTCAAAATGGGGCGAATCGCCATTTACCCGCTCCATTCGCGAATCAATCGAGAAGCGATCACCGATCGAGCCCGCGGACGTCTGATTTTCGACTGTCGGATCGCTCGGGCTCCTCGCGCCGCCCACTTAGTCCGGAAAAGGCTATAAGTCCCAATTACGACTTCCGGCCCTCACGAGCACCTCCTCCGCCCCGTGTGACACAAGGATCACGTCGGCGAGCCTTTCGGCGCGCTCAGGCGGCCTCAGCCGTGGCTTAGATAGCGCCACCCCCGGCCCACTGTAATATATCCGTCGCCCCCGGTGGCGTATGTAACCGGCGGCCGGGGAATGCATAAGAAAACGCGCCCTTCGAGACCGCTGCAGATCTAGGTGGAGGACCCTATGGAAAATGTCGATATCACAACGCTCGTGGTGCATCTCGTGAGCGGCGTGATCGGAGCGATCATCGCGGGAGCAATCTTCAGCAAGAATTAGCCTCGGCGGATTGGGGAACGCGGTCGCCGGTCTCATCGGCGGCGGCGTGGGCGGCGCCCTGCTGACAACGCTTTTCGTGCTGCCGGAGGCAAGCTTCGCCGCCGGCATGGAGCCGATGGCGATCGTGCATCAGGCCGCTGCCGGCGCCGGCAGCGGTTTCGTGTTCCTGATGGTGATCGGAATCTTCCGCAGCATTTTTGGCGGAAACTGAGTTCTTGCGCGCGCGGGTGTGCCGTCGCGCCGCGCACGTCTCCGCGAATTCGACTGCTCACAACAAAGCCGCGCCGTCAGGACGACGGCGCGGCTTCGGCATCTCTACACCCGCGCACCTCTCGCAAAGCGCGCCGAAAATTATCAGAGCTTGCAGATCGTCGCCGAGCCGCGGCAGGTCCAGCCCCACGATCCGCCCTTCTTGCAGCTGTAGCTGCGCGGGCCGAATGTGTAACCGGGCGTGGTGCCCGATGCCATCCACGAGGCCCAGGCGCCCCAGTCGACGGCCTGAAGCAATGCCTCGTCGACCTGGAACTTGGCGCCCGCCTGATCGCCGGCCTCGCCGATCGCTCCCTTCTTCACACAGGACTTCGCCTCGGCCGACACGGACGAGAGCGCAAGACCCGCAACGGCTGCAACAGCCATCGCCGCGCGCATGACATTGGACATGGAACTCTCCCTGGAATTTCGGCAGCAAACCTCTTGAGACTGCCCGACTTTGCAGCCACTGCCCATCGCCAGTGCACAAAAAATTCGAGGCCACAAACAGTTTTCCGCTGTTCGTGGCCTCGCAGCGACGCTGATGCGCCGCGGTTCACTCGCGTTCAGGACGCGGGTTGCAGATTTACTGCCTTGGGCCCCTTACCGCGCTTGTCGGGCTCGGTATCGAAGGAAATCCGCGAACCTTCGCTCAGATTGTTGATGCCCAACTCCTCGAGCGCGGTCACGTGGACGAACACGTCCTTGCCGCCGCCGTCGGGCGTTATGAAGCCGTAGCCTTTTTGATCGTTGTAGAACTTGACCGTACCGGTCTGCCGCATTTCCAGTCTCCATAGATGCCCCAAACAATCAACTCACCGACGTGAGCGGGGCACGCTCGCGCCAGGGCTCCGAGGCCATCATGTCCGAGGTCGGGGATCGATGTGCGCGGGTGAAACAAAATGCATGCGCGCGAAACGTTTCAGATCGAGCTCAACTCACTCTACCGGGCCAATAGGCGCCGGAGCGCGCGGAGTATCCAGAAATCTTCCCGGCGGCGCAAGACCCAACGGCGCATGCAAAGCAGGCACTCGCTGCAGCATCACAACGATGTGACTTGATCATGCGAGAGCCATTCCAATCTGCAGCTCGCGCCTCTGCCTTGCGCGAGACGCTCGGCGAGAAACGGAGCGAGCACGCCGAGCTTCGCAGGCAGCGTGTAGGGAGGATTGAGAATGATTAGTCCGCTTGCGGAAAGCTCGCCCTGCGACGGCGCGGCGCGAACAGAGAGCTCGGCCATGTAGAGCTTGGCGAGGCCGAGCTTGCGCCAATTCGCGGTGGAAACGCGCGACGGCGCGTGCGTCTTTTATCGGATACCAAATCACGAACGTGCCGGTCGCAAAGCGGCGCGCCGCGTTCGCAAGCCCTTCCACGATGCGCTCGAACTCGCCCGCCTCCTCGAAAGGCGGATCAATCAGCACGACGCCGCGCCGTTCTTTCGGCGGCAGCAGCGATTTCAGCGCCGTCCAGCCGTCGAGTGCCATCACCTTCGTCTGTGGATCACGCGCGAATAGCTGCCTCAATTCTGCGCCGTCATCCTCATGCAGCTCGTTGGCGATCAGCGTGTCGCCGCGGCGCAGGAGACGGCGCGCGATGAGTGGGCTGCCCGGATAGCGTTCGAGTTTTCCGCCGGCGTTCTCGTCCGCTATGACGGAAAGATAGGGAGCCAGGATCTCGGCCACGGGCAGAGGCAGCTCGGCGCCGAAGATGCGGCCGATGCCTTCCTTCCACTCGCCCGTCTTCTCGGCGTGCTCTCCGCCGAGCTCGTAGAGGCCCGACACCGGCGTGCGTGTCGATGACGCGGAACGGCGACGGCTTCTGCTTCAAGTGCTCGATCACGAGCGCGAGCACGGCGTGCTTCAGGACGTCCGCGAAATTTCCGGCGTGGTAGGCGTGGCGATAGTTCATCGCCAAGTGCTGAAGCGCGCTTCTCTGCCGCCTGTCAAGGCCGGAGCGCTTCGCGATTGCCGGCGAGGGGGGCGAACCAGGTCGCCCGGCTCACCCCCTCATGCGCGGGTCATGCTTATTCAGGAATGGAGCCTGCTTGGATCGGTCCCAATCGGCGAACGCGAGACCGTCCGGGGAATTGCGCTCGAGCTGCGGGGCGATCTCGGCCGGGTTCGTGACGCGGCGCGAGCGGCCGTCGAACGACGCGCCCTGCTCGATCGACAAGAGACCGCTGTGGATGTCGCCTTCGACGGCGGCGCTCGCGTGCAGCACGACATGGGCGCCGCGGATGGAACCGCTGACGCGGCCGAACACGTTCACGGTATCGGCGGCAATCGAGCCCTGAACGGTCGCTTCCTTGCCGACCTCGAGCTCCTTGCTGTGGACGTCGGCCTCGATGTTGCCGAGGACCTTGAGCGATCCCTTGCAGCGCACCGTAATCGACTGACCCTCGATAGAAAGATCATTGCCGATCACGGACTGCGCATCGGCAGCAGGAGTAACGGCGTGGATCTGGCGCTCGATACCAGCGGTGCGATCGAGACGCCTCACCTGGGGCGCTGGTATTTCGGGTGGATTTGGAGTTGGGGTAGGATCAGGCTTACGGTTGAACACCATACTCGGCTCCCTCGGCTTTCATGACCCGCACCTACGACCTATTGGCAACGACTTGGTCGAATTGATGTCGAAGTCTGCGGCGAGCTTGTGCTCGAGGGCATGACATTTGGCGCCGTCCCGAGCGCGGCGAGATCCATCGGGTGGAATTGGAAAATGGCACTGTGGCCGGGTGTCGTCCTGGCATTCATGGGGCTGATCGCGGTGGCACATGCGGAAGACGACAGGTCCGCTGCCCGGCTGAAGATGGTCGAGGATATCGAACGTCTCCATGCCTCCGCCGGGGAGGAAGCCGGTCTTCGAAGTCTCGATCCCCGCGTGCTCGAGGCAATGCGGTCGGTGCCGCGTGAGGAGTTCGTGCCCGAGGAGGAAAAGGAGCGGCCTACCGCAACCGGCCGCTGCCCATCGGCCAAGGGCAGACGATCTCCCAGCCCTATATCGTGGCGCTGATGACGGATCTTCTGCGTCTCGAGCCGCACCACCGGGTATTGGAAGTGGGGACCGGCTCGGGCTACCAGGCTGCCGTTCTTGCCCGGCTCGCGGCGGAAGTTTTCACAATCGAGATCATCGAGCCGCTCGGCCTCGAGGCCGCCCGGACGCTCGGCCGGCTCGGGATCGACAACGTCAAAACCCGGATCGGGGACGGCTACGCGGGGTGGCCGGAGCATGCGCCCTACGACGCCATCATCGTCACGGCGGCGCCCGAACACATTCCGGCCCAGCTCGTCGAGCAATTAAGGCCGGGGGGACGGCTGGTGATCCCGGTCGGCAGCTTGGATCAGGACCTCAGGGTCATCGAAAAAAAGCCCGACGGGACTACAATCTCCACCGCGATAATCCCGGTGCGCTTCGTCCCCTTGACACGGGAAAGGCGTAAACCTGACTAACCGTCACCTAAACTGCGACGTTGGGATAATGTGAAGCGCCCCTTCGCGCAGCCAGGAAAAAGCTCCTCTCGCTCCAGGGCAGCCCGGAGCGGATCATTGGGAGACCAAGTATGGACGACCTCGACCCCTTCGAGCCAGGGACCCACACCTTCAGCGGCGTGGTGAAGGCTTGGGGGATGAACTCCGCCGAGCTCATCACCGACAGCGGACTCGCCCTCTTCCTCAGCACGCAAGGCCAGCCACCCGTGCCGGTGGGCGCACGCATCACCGTCGTCACGCGCCGCTACAGGCCATGCTATCTCGTGGTCAAGGTTGCCGGCGGCTGACTTAGTCGGCCGTGGTTATGGGCGAGCGACTTGTGGTGTCGGCGCGGAGCCGACCTCCCTCTCGCCCTGGTACAGCGGAAAGTAGGCCTTGACCGCAAGTGAGCTGCCCAGCTCCGAGAAATGCCCGTAATCGGCGTACAAGAGCCGACCTTGTTGACGATAGGCACAGCCCTCTTGGCGGCAAAGATAGTCGAGCGGATCAATGAAGTGGACCTTGCCGCCTACGACCTTGCGCAGGCGCTCGTTGATCCCGCGGTCGATGGCTAGTGGCCACGCATCGACGCCGTTCGGACCATGGCCCTTCTTGTAGTCAATCACCCAGGCGGCAGCGGCAAACTCTGTCGATTGACCGATAAGCCAGATGTCGACCTTTGCTTGGGCCAATGCATCAATCGTGCTTTGGATCATGTCCAGACCGCGGCTCTCAAGGTCTGTCCAGCGGGCGGCGAGAATCACGATCTTGATGTCATGCTGCCTGATGATTTCGAAGGCGTGCCTATTGAACTCCTGGCAGCGCGAGCGCGCGTGGGAATAGTAGTCGATGACAGGCGGGCATCCGGCTGACGTGTATTGCATGACGTTGGCCGACATCATGCCTGCGTTCGCCAGAATGCCCGGAACATAATGCGCGGCAAAGGAATCGCCCCAGAGGAGGGCGTTTACCGGAGCGCCAGTCGTGCGCGTGCATTTTTTTGCATCCCATTGCCGATAATCCGGATTGTCGGCAAGGAAGCACGTCCCACTGATCCACAAATCGGCGGTGGCACCTAAGGCCATCGGCAGATCAGGAAAGCGCCAGGGAGCCCGGGCGGCCATGGCGCCTCCAAAACCGACTCCGGCCGCCAGCGCCATTGCGGTCACTCCACCCGTCAATAGTCTTGGCCGGGAAACACGTGCCTTGGGGTGGCGGAACGGCTGCTCGATGAAGCGCCACGAGAAGGCCGCAAGCGCAATGCTCGCGACGATGATCGCAAGCACATGCAGCACTGTCGGCTCGAGCAATGTGACGTATCGCGTGAACACCACGATCGGCCAATGCACGAGATAGAGCGAATAGGAGATGAGCCCGATCCATACGAGCGGCTGCCATGACAGAAGCCGCGTGACACTCGTGCGCTCACTCGTTCCCACGTAGATGATCAACGCTGCCCCAAGACAAGGGGCGAGCGCTGTGAGACCCGGGAAAGGCGTGGCCTTGGTATAGACGAGGACGGCAAACGCTATGAGACCCAGGCCCAGGATTGCGAGCAGCTCCGCCACGATGCCCTTGACGGCCGGCGGCGGTCGAAGCGCAAGCAAAACGCCAAGCAGCAATTCCCAAGCACGCGTCGGCAACAGAAAGAAATTGGCCGTCGGCGCATTTGTGGTCGCATATATGCTCAGTCCCAGGGAAGCAACTATGACCGGCACGAACGCCAGCGCCCAACGCCGCCTCAGGTATCGGGCGACGACGAACATCGCTATCGGCATAAAAATGTAGAACTGCTCCTCGACCGACAACGACCATGTATGAAGCAACGGCCGCAGGAGGGCGCTGTTGTCGAAGTAGCCCGAGTTTTTCCAGAAGTAGTGGTTGGAAACAAAGGCCGCGGAGGCCTGCAAGCTTCGCGAAAAATCGAGGAAGTGTTCCGGTAACAAGAGGAACCAGGCTACAATCCACGTCGCCGCGAACGTGAAAACAAGCGCCGGAAAGATGCGGCGTACGCGCCGCTCGTAGAAGGCAAGGATGGAAAACCTGTCATGACGAATGTCCTCGAGCAAGCTCAGGGCAATGACATAGCCTGAGATGACGAAGAAGACATCGACGCCGACAAACCCGCCACTGAAGGCGGACAAGCCGGCATGAAAGAAAACCACCGGGAGAACGGCAACCGCACGCAATCCGTCGATGTCGGCTCGGTATTTCAACGGATTTGCACTGCCGCAGGTGCCCCCAAAAATCTGCTACCGCATTTGTTACGCTAAATCAGCGTGCGCGGCCATTCTGAATTCGTCCTTGGGAGTCTTCTCAGTGTTACCAAAATGCGACAGGCGTCATGGGCGCTGAACAAAGCTGTCCACGACGCGCTTTCTTCCTGCGTGATCGAAGTTGATCGTGAGCTTGTTGCCGTCGACCTCGGCGACCGTGCCGGGCCCGAACTTCTGGTGATAGACGCGCGCTCCGACCTCGAATCCGGCGCCGCTCGCGGACGAGGCGGCGATGATCTGGCCCTCGATCGTGACAGGGGCGCGCGAAGGCCTCGCGCTCGCATCGCGCGACCATTGCGCGGACTGGGTCTTTGCGCGCTGCCAGCCGGGCGTGTCGTAGGTCGAACGGAACGTCGTCTCCGCCTCGTCGAAGCGGCTTCGCCCATAGGGATTGGGAAAGTTCTGATAGCTGCCGCCGAACGGGCTCTTGGCCTCGAGGACATCGACGTTCTCCTCGGGCAGATCGTCGACAAAGCGCGAGGGAATCGCCGACTGATAGAGCCCGCGGTTGCGCCGGTTCTGCGCGAAGGAGACTTTTGCCAGCCGCTTGGCGCGCGTGAGGCCGACGTAGGCGAGACGCCGCTCCTCCTCGAGCCCTTTCTCGCCGCTCTCGTCGAGCGCGCGCTGATGGGGAAAGAGCCCTTCCTCCCAGCCGGTCAGGAACACCGTGTCGAACTCGAGGCCCTTCGCGGCGTGGAGCGTCATGAGGCTCACGCGATCGCCGTCGTCGCCCTGCGCGGTGTCCATGACGAGGCTCACGTGCTCGAGAAAACCTTCGAGCGTCTCGAACTCGTGCATGAAGCGCACAAGCTCCTTCAGGTTCTCGAGACGCGACTGAGCCTGCGGGCTCTTGTCCGCCTGCCAGTGGCCCGTGTAGCCCAACTCGTCGAGGATCAATTCGGCAAGCTCGGTGTGCTTCATGGCGTCGATCAGGCCGCGCCAGCGCTCGAAGGAATGGACAAGGTCGGAGAGCGATTTGCGCGCCTTGCCGGCCAGCTCCTCGGTCTCGATGATCTCGCGCGCGGCGCGGAAGAGAGGAACGCCGCGTGCACGAGCGAGGACGTGGATCCGCTCGACGCTCGTGTCGCCGAGCCCGCGCTTCGGCACGTTGATGATGCGCTCGAACTTGAGATCGTTCGACGGATTGGCCGTCACCTCGAGATAGGCGATGGCGTCCTTGATCTCGGCGCGCTCATAGAAGCGCGGGCCGCCGATGACGCGATAGGGAAGCCCCGTGGTCACGAAGCGGTCTTCGAAGGCGCGCATCTGGAAGGAGGCGCGGACGAGGATCGCAATCTCGTTTAAGCGGTGGCCTTGCTTCTGCAGCTCCTCGATGTCGCGCGAGACGGAGCGCGCCTCCTCCTCGTCGTCCCAGACGCCGGTGACGGTGATTTTCGTGCCGGGCTCGCCGTCGGTAAACAGCGTCTTGCCGAGGCGGCCCTTGTTCCTGGCGATAAGACCCGAGGCGGCAGCAAGAATGTGGCCGGTGGAGCGGTAGTTGCGCTCCAGGCGAATGACGCGGGCGCCCGGAAAATCCTTCTCGAAGCGCAGGATGTTGTCGACCTCGGCCCCGCGCCAGCCGTAGATCGACTGGTCGTCGTCGCCGACGCAGCAGATGTTGGGCGAGCCCTGAGCGAGAAGGCGGAGCCAGAGATACTGGGCGACGTTGGTGTCCTGGTACTCGTCGACGAGGATGTAGCGGAAGCGGCGCTGATAGTCGGCGAGCACGTCCGGGTTCTCGAGAAAGAGGCGCAGCGTCTCGAGCAGGAGGTCGCCGAAATCCGCCGCGTTGAGCTCCTTCAGGCGCGTCTGATAGGCGGCATAGAGGGTCGCGCCCTTGCCGGCCGCAAATCCATAGGCCTCGCCCGCCGGTACCTTGGCCGGGGTCAGTCCGCGGTTCTTCCAGCTGTCGATCAGGCCCGCGAGCTGGCGCGCCGGCCAGCGGTCCTTGTCCAGACCGTCGGCCTCGATGACCTGCTTCAAGAGCCGGATCTGATCGTCGGTATCGAGGATCGTGAAGCCGGATTTCAAACCGACAAGCTCGGCGTGGCGGCGCAGGATCTTGACGCCGATCGAATGAAACGTGCCGAGCCAGGGCATGGCCTCGACCGCACCGCCGACGAGAGCCCCGATGCGCTCCTTCATCTCACGGGCGGCCTTGTTGGTGAAGGTCACGGCCAGGATCTGATGGCCCTGGGCGCGTCCCGTCGCCAGAATGTGCGCAATGCGGGTCGTGAGCACGCGCGTCTTGCCGGTGCCGGCGCCTGCAAGAACGAGCACGGGACCGTCGATGGCTTCGACCGCGGCCCGCTGCTCGTCGTTGAGCCCCGTGAGATAAGCGGGCATGGAGGCGGCGCGCGCGCGCTCCGAAATGGAGGGTCGCCCACGCGGCTCAGGCACAGCCGGGAGATCGAACGGGGGCAGATCTCCGCCGTCGTCCGGCGCAGCATTGGGTATCGTGTTCGCGGATTGTTTGCGATTCTCGGGCATGAGCTGCAACTATAGCACCGGGGATGGGCCGGCAATCGGGCGGGTTGCGCCACCCACACCAGAAAATATAGGCGCTGCCGGCACCTATTCGATCGCCTGAGGGGTGGCATTCCAACAGAAAAAGCCCCAATTCAGGTTCACACTGGCTGGCACTGATAGTTTATGGTGCGCCGGGCACAGGCGGCGGCCGGATTTCCGGCGACGCCAGAGAGAACCGCAGCACGAATTGCGGCGTCCCAGTCACGGTGGGGATCCAGAGACCAGCAGCGTAGCCGGCCGCGTAAACAGTTGCCCGCACGACGGGTATTCTTGAGCTGACAAACCGCGAATGAACAACGCACTACTCTACTTGGGCGGTCTTCTGATCACGGCACTCGCGGTGCTGTTTGCCGTGCCCTATTTCGTCGACTGGAACAGCTACCGCGGCGTGTTCGAGGAAGAAGCCTCGCGCGTGCTCGGGCGCGACGTGCGGGTCGGCGGCGCGGTCAACCTGCACCTGCTGCCGGCACCCTACATCGGCTTCGAGAAGGTGCGCATTTCCGACACCGACGGCGAGGGCGGCAACTCGATCTTCCGCGTCGAAAGCTTCACCATGTGGCTTTCCGTCCCGCCACTCCTGCGCGGCGTGATCGAAGCCAATCAAGTCGAGCTGCGCCGGCCGGTCATTCAGCTTGCCATCGACCGCGAAGGGGGAGGCAACTGGCGCTCGCTCGCGTTCAACGCGGGCACGCTGCCCTTGGTGCCCAAGGACGTGGCATTGCAGTCGGTGAAGATCGTCGACGGCGTGATCTCGATCAGCACACCGGCGAGGAGCGAGCTTGCCCAATTCGAGGCGATCAACGGCGAGTTCATGGCCGAGGCGCTCGAGGGGCCGTTCAAGTTCCGGGGCTCTCTCAAGTGGGCCGGCGCGGCAAGGGCCGTGCGCGTCGCCACGGCACGCCGGGACAACAATGGCGACATCCGGTTCAAGGCCTCGGTCGACGCGCCGGAATCCGGCAACTCCTATTTGCTCGACGGGCGCTTGAGCGACTTCAGCGGCCGGCCGCGGTTCAACGGCGAGCTTTCGGCGAAAGTCTCGCTCGCTCCCGAGCCAGCCGCAAATGGCGGGATCGACGCGGCGGCGGCGCCCGTCAAGGCACCTGAGCCGCCACCGGTCGTGACGGGTCCTCCGCCGAGCGAGCCCAAGGCTTCGCCGTCAGGAGACGGGAGCGCCGCGCTCGACGCTCCCGAGCTGCAATTGACGGCGCCGGCCGTCGATGCCCATGGCCGCCCGAAATTCGATCTCAGGGCAAAGCTCGATGGCGACGGCGCCGGCTTCCGTCTCGACGACGTCACCGTCACGCTCGATCAGGGCGGTCCGCCGCAGCTCATCACAGGCTCCGCGAAACTCGCTTGGGCCGAGAAAATGCGCCTCGACGTGAGCCTCGGCTCGCGCTGGCTCGACCTCGACGTGCTGATGGGGACAAGCAGCGACGCCGTACCGCTCGAGGCGGCGCGCGGGTTCTTCGAAGGGCTTGCGGCCGCGTTGCCGGTGGAAGCGGAGACGAACGCGGCGCTCGAGTTCGACCAGCTCAATCTCGGCGGCGAGGCCGTGAGCAACGTCCGGCTCTCGGCTTCGCGGACGAACGGACCGCTCGAGCTCAAGGGCGTGCGCGCCAATTTGCCGGGCGGGGCGCGGCTCCAGCTCGACGGCGTTCTGACGCCCGGCCAGAAGGTGCCGAAGCTCGACGGAACGCTCGCCGTCGCCGGGCAAAGCCTGATGCGGTTTCTCAGCTGGGGCTTTCATCACAAGACCATCGGCGAGGGGCGCACCGACGGACCGTTCGCCCTCGACGGCCATTTCGCACTCGGCGACAACAAAATTGAGCTGACCGAGGCGACGGCCGAGTTCGCGGGAATGCCGCTTTCCGGCGACGTGAGATACGAACTCGGCGAGCGAAAGAAGATCGCGCTGTCGCTGCAAGGCACACGCATCGATGCCGCTCAATTCCGATCCGGCATCCTCGGCGCCGGTGCGCTGCAGAGCGTTCTTTCGCTTGGAAAAGCCGGCGCGAACGCCGCCGTCGACGGCAAGGAGGTCCAAGCGACGGCCCCGACCCGCCTGTTCGACCCCGCGGGCGCCGACATGATGGTGAAGCTCAGCGCCGGCGAGATCACCGACGGGGCTCGCATTCTGCGCGACGTCGAGCTCGAGATGGGTATCGACCACGGCGTGCTTTCGCTCCCGGTGTTGAAATTCGCAACTCCCGAAGGGCTCGTGGTCGAGGCCGAGGGGCAGGCAGCCGATGTCACGACGCGGGCGCGCGGCGCCATGCGCGGCCTCATCGATGCCCCCACGCCAGCCGCGACCCTTGCGTTCCTGGACCTGCTCGACCTCGAGAAGGATCAGCGGGCGCGTGCAGAGCGGCTGGCGAAGCTCGCGCCGTTGCGGCTCGCCGGTTCTCTTGCTTTTTCCGGTGAGGCCGAAGGCGCGGCCGATCTCTCTGTCGATGGAACGGTCAATGGCGGCCGGATGACGGCGCTGATCCGCCTTGCAGGCGGCGAGGGGAACTGGCGAGGCGAGCCGATCGACATCACTGCGACGCTCGATGCCCCTGGCGTGGAGAAGCTGTTCGCGACCTCGCCGGCCGCCCAAGCAACAAGCTCCGAATTGCTCCGCTGCGAAACCCGGCCGCGTTGTGCTCAAGGCCGCAGGCACGCCGGCGAAAGGCATGCTGTCTCTGCTGCAAATCACCTCCGAGGATTTCTCGGCGGACTACAACGGCCGCGTGGCCATGCCTGCGACAGGTACCACCGATCTTTCCGGCACGGTCGAGATCTCGGCGCGCGACTCTCGGTCGGCGCTCGCAATCGCCGGGCTTCGGATCGGAGATGGCGCGGCGGATACAGCTCTCGCGGGCTCGGTCTCGGTGCGCTCGAAAGGCGGAGCCCTGACGCTCGCGACCGAAGATCTTGCGATCGGCGCGTCCAAGGTCCGGGGATCGATGACGCTCAAGGACGGCGAGAGCGGCGCCCGGACGGTCACGGCGGACCTCAGCGTCGACGCGGCCTCCGTCACGGGCCTCCTGGCGCCGATCCTCGCTCAATCCCAGCCGCAGCCAGCGCTTTCACCGGCGCGGCCGCCTTCTCCGGCGCCGGCACAAGGGAAGGCTACACCGCAACCGGCAACAGGGGTCGCGGGAACGGCGGACTTGGCACCGGGCTTGTGGCCGGAACAGCTCTTCGATCTCGCGACCGTCGACGGCGTTTCGGGCCGCGTCGCGGTTCGCGTGAATGCGCTCGCGCTCGAGCCGGGCCTCACCGTCACCGACGCGCGTCTCGCGGTTCTGCTCGCGCCGGGCTCCATCAAGGTGGAAAGCCTCGAAGGCAGCGCGCTCGGCGGCAAGCTCACGTCGCGCCTCGACTTCGAAAAGGCGCCGGCAGGCATCACGCTCAACGGCTCGCTCCGGATCGACGTATCGAGCGGCGCGGCGGCGGCCAATGCAGCCGCGCGCGGAGACGTCGCGGCCTTGTCGCTCGAGTTCGCGGGGCGCGCGCTTTCCCCGGCGGCACTCATCGGCGACCTCAAGGGCAAGGGCGAGGTGGCGCTCGGCGATACGACGCTGTCGGGCATGTCGCCCGGCGCGGTGACGGCGGTTGCCGAGGCGGCGCTTGCCGGCAAGGGCCCGACAGGGGGCGAGGCGCTCGCTCAGGCGGTCAAGAGCGCGCTCAAGGCAGGTCAGCTCCAGCTCGGAAAGATCGCCATTCCAATCGAGATCGGCGACGGAGCGATGAAGCTCGGCAGGGTCAAGGTCGAAAGCGCGGAAGGGCGCTCGACCTTCGTGACGGCGATCGAGCTCGCGACGATGAAGATCGACAGCGAATGGCAGATCGAGCCCAAGGTCGTCCGCCCGTCCAATCCCGCGGGCGAACGCGTGCTGCTTCCCGCCGTCACGGTCGTCTACGTCGGCAAGCTCAGCACGCTCGCGAGCCTCGAGCCGGTGGTGACGACGGGGGCGCTCGAGCGGGAACTCCAAGTGCGCAAGATGGAGCGCGACGTCGACGAGCTCGAGCGTCTGCGCAAGCTCGATCAGTCGCGCGCGCGCCAGGAGATCGAGCAGCAAAAGGCGCTCGAATCGGAACGAGCGAGGACAGCTCCCTCTCCGGATGCGGCTGGCCCGCCGGAGCAGCAGGCGCCGCCCATTCCTCCTCCGCCGCCGCCGAGGCCGGCGGCAGGCATGCCGCCCCCCGCGGCAGAAGACGGTGGCGCGCAGGCCGCCTCGGGACCTGACGACTCGCTCGGCACCAATGCGGCGTCGGATGCCACGGTCCAAGAGCCGCTTCCCCCTCCGCCGGGCGCCGAGGCTGCGGTCCCCGCAGAGGCCGTGGCGCCACCGCGTCCCGCGCGCAGGAAAAAGCCCGCCGAGGAGTGGCGGCCGTTCCAGTCGACGCCGTTCTAGCCAGGCGCGCCTCTCAGTCGCGGTTGCCGCCGTCGTAGCTCTCGGCGGCGCTCGCCTCGCGGAAGTAGCCCAAGATCCAGATGCGCACGGCGCTCGAAAGGCCGGCCGAGCCGCGCCCTTCGTCGATCTTGGCGACAAGGGCGGCGAGCGAGATCCCCTCGCGAAGGGCGGCGTCGCGGAGCGCGTCCCAGAATGCGGCCTCGAGCGAAATCGAGGTGCGGTGGCCGCGAATCGAGAACGACCGCTTGACGGGGCGCGACATGAGCTGGCGCGGCTCGTCCCTCATGCCGGCGGCTCGCCGTCGTCATCGGAGCCAGAGTCGCGCCGGTGTGCCTCGAGGCGGCGGGACGCGAGGGCTTCGTCCGGCGTTGGCCTTCTCGCGCTCGGCTTTCGTGCGGCCGAACTTCAAGCGGTTCTCCTCGGCGCGCTTCTCCTTGTCGCTGCGGGCCTTGGCCTTGCGCGCCTTGCGGAGGTTGATGATCTCGGCCGACATGGGTCAGAACCCCGAAAACAGAAGGTCAACGGCGCCGAGCAATTCGTAGCGCGCCGTCTCAGCATTTGCGACCGCCGCACCGAGCTGACGCTTGGGAATGGCAACCATCCGATCGACGGCGGCGCGGTATCGCCTTCTGCCAACGCTGACCGTTGGCCGCAGGCGCTCAATTGCGGGAAGCTCCTGCGCGGTGAACAAGGGCGCGACCATGATTGTTGCCAGGCCATCGAAGTGTTGGTGCTGCAGGATCACGACGAGCCGTCCTCGCCCGCCAACCCCCGGCCCTTCCGCCCGGACAGACATCAAAGCGCATCATTTGCGGAGCCAGTCCGGCGAATACCACATGCCGTTCTTGTCCAGCTCGGCGTTACTCGCTTCGATTGCCTCGCGGTTCCTCTCCTGCCATTTCTTCCATCGGCGCTCCCGCAATTCCTCCCGAAGCGATCTCTCGAGCACGGCAGAAATGTTAGTGCCGGCCGCCTTCGCCTCGTCCAGAAGCTCGGCGTCGACCGAAACGTTTACGGCCTTCTTCTTGCGCAGGAGCCTCATCCTGCATGCACGTCTCCAATGCGCATAGACCATGCGCACTCTAGCCGAAGCTGCCCAGCCGGTCAAAAGCCCTCCCGCACTCTCAATCGGGGCCGATCATCTTCTTCGGGTCGACGATCAAGTCGAACTCTGCATCCGTCACATAGCCGCCGCCGACGGCCTCCTCGCGCAAGCGTCGTGCCCTTCTTGTGCGCGGTCTTGGCGATCTTGGCGGCGTTGTCGTAGCCGATCTTGGGCGCCAGCGCGGTGACGAGCATCAGCGAGCGGTCGAGCCCGGCCTTGATGTTGTCCTCGCGCGCCTCGATGCCGACGACGCAGTTGTCGGTGAAGCTCACTGCCGCGTCCGCCATGAGCCGCACGGATTGCAGGAAGTTGTAGGCCATCACGGGGTTGTAGACGTTGAGCTCGAAGTGGCCCTGGCTGCCGGCGAACGTGATCGCGGCGTTGTTGCCGAAGATCTGCACGCACACCTGCGTCAGCGCCTCGCACTGGGTCGGGTTCACCTTGCCCGGCATGATGGACGAGCCCGGCTCGTTCTCGGGCAAGGCCAGCTCGCCGAGCCCGGAGCGCGGGCCGGAGCCGAGCAACCGAATGTCGTTCGCGATCTTGAACAGCGACACGGCGACCGTGTTGATGGCGCCGTGCGTCATGACCATGGCGTCGTGGGCGGCAAGCGCCTCGAACTTGTTCGGCGCGCTCGTGAACTTCATGTGCGTGATCGCGGCGATGCGCTCGGCCACCATCTCGGCGAAGCCCTTGGGCGCGTTGAGCCCGGTGCCGACCGCGGTGCCGCCCTGGGCGAGCTGCATCAGCATCGGCATCGTCTGCTGAATGCGATGGATGCCGTTCTCGACCTGCTGCGTATAGCCCGAAAATTCCTGGCCGAGCGTCAGGGGCGTCGCATCCTGCGTATGCGTGCGCCCGATCTTGATGATGCGCTTCCATTGATGCGCCTTGTCGTTCAGCGCGTTGCGCAGCTTCTGCAGCGCCGGGATCAGCCGGTGCTCGATCTCCTCGGCGGCGGCGATGTGCATGGCCGTCGGGTAGGTGTCGTTCGACGACTGGCTCATGTTGACGTGGTCGTTGGGGTGGACGGGCTTCTTCGAGCCCATCTCGCCGCCCATCATCTCGATCGCCCGGTTCGAGATCACCTCGTTGGCGTTCATGTTCGACTGCGTGCCCGACCCCGTCTGCCAGACGGCGAGCGGGAAATGGGCGTCGAGCTTGCCCTCGATCACCTCCTGCGCCGCCTTGACGATCGTCTCGCCGAGCTTCGGGTCGAGGCGGCCCAGCGCCATGTTGGTCTCGGCGGCGGCGCGCTTGACGATGCCGAGCGCGCGGACGACGGGGGCCGGCTGCTTCTCCCAGCCGATCTTGAAGTTGCCGAGGCTCCGCTCGGCCTGCGCGCCCCAGTACTTGTCGGCCGCGACCTCGATGGGGCCGAAGGTGTCGGTCTCGGTGCGGGTGGGTGTCTTCGGGGCCATGGGAGCGATCCATTGTGCAAGGTGTGTTTGGGTCGCCATAGCATGGGCGGCACCAGCACACCAAGCCGGGTCCGTTCGGACGAGATTGCCGTGCGCCAGGGATCAGCGTGTGCCCGGCCCATGGTTGCCCTGAGGATGTCTATGCCGTGGGCAACGTCGCCTTGACGCCGGGCTGACATAACGGAGTGGAATTGCGCGCCACGCGGTCTCGCGCGAAATCAAATCGGCGACCTGCACAGCATGGCCGCCCTAAGGCATCGCCGCTGTTCGTGCTTGGCGCGAATAACCACCGCCAATCTTTTTGTTCAGATACGTCCGTGCCGGACGCTCGACAAAATAATAGCTTGCGAGGCCAAAAGCGAAGGCGGCGGCCAGCAGCAAAAGCGTCGGCGCCGATCCCATCAGCTTGAAAAAGGGCTGCTGCCACAAATAGAGCGAGTATGACCATATTCCCAATTGTCTCAGCGGCGCAAACGACAGCATTTGCTTGAAGAGAGCCGGCGCATCGTGCAGAGAGGCCATGGAGAGAGCCAGAAATAACGTCCCCAGGCTATTGGCGATACTTGCGCCGGCGATATTCGATTTGCACAACACGGCGACGACGAGGCAAGCCGGACAGAGCCACTGAAAATGCTTCAGGTCTCTCTCCCGCAAAAACATGAACAGTGCCGCGGCAATAAATATCGGCGCCAGTTGCACATCGGTTCTCCAGAACACCTCGAAATATCCCCGCCCAAAATATAAAGTCTGAATCAAGCCGTTGATGATCGCAAGAATACCAATGGCGAAGATCACCTCCGGCGCTCGGATACCGCGACTCCTGTGCAAATAGGCGATGACGCCAAGGATAACGTACGCGTGCTCCTCCACGCATAGCGACCATAGATGGTCGAAAATTCCCATGGGGTGAAAGTAAATGACTGCGTAATTGAGTGTGAATGTCAGGGCCGACAACACGGCCAGGGGACCCACACGCAAAGACGTAAAATAAAATAGTGCGGCCGCCAGCAGGACAAAGACGAAAAGTCCCGGATAGACTCGCGTAAATCTGCGCGTAAAGAATTTCGGCAGCGGCGTATTTTGAACGAACAGGATTTCTCCCATAAGCCGTCCACTCAAGACAAAAAACAAGTCGACGCCAAGAACAGCGAGATAGATGTGATTGACCTGGAAAAAGTGTCCGACGAGCACAAGGAGAATGGCTAGTCCACGCCAGCCGTCCAGATAGTCAATGCGACCCTTCACATCCGACACCGGGTGCGACAGTGGAGCAGCTATGGACATAGGAGAGGAGCTCCAACTTGGGATAGCACGAGGTGCGCGTTGTCTTGGATTGCATGTAGCGTACCGGCTCGCAGACTCACGTATGAGCAAGAATATAAGACGCGATATGGGCTTTCGGCTCAAGATCGACTTTTTCTCGAAACTGCAGGCTTCGTGCGACATTTCATTGGGTTTCGTGCGAGGCAGCGCCGTCAGCAGTGGTGCTAACATCGCCGCCGGCAGGGACCGGCAACGGGAGGAGCGACGGACATGCGGTTTGCGCATTATGCCGCCGGCATCATACTGATCGCGGGCGGCGCCCTGTGGATCGGTCAGGGCAGCGGCCTGTTTCCCTATCCGTCGTATAGCTTCATGATCAACGACAGGACGTGGGCCTTGATCGGGGCCGGCACGATCGCCGCCGGATTTCTCCTCCTCGTTCTCGCGCGCCGGCGGCGCAGCTAGCCAGGCTGCGCCTCAGACGCCTCCTTGCGCGGGGCGCGGAGGATCGTCGCGAGCGAGAGCACGAACAGCCCCATGCTCATCCAGATCCAGATCGAGGGGCGCTCGCCGAAGAGCACCATGCCGGCAAGGAAGCCAGACGCGATCATGACGAAGCTCGAGAAGTTCGTGAAGACGGGCCCGGCGCGGCGCAGCAGGTACATGTAGAGGATCATCTCGAGGATGACGGCGACGACGAGGACACCGAGCGCCCACGACGCGCCAGATGGATTGGCGGCGATGGTGCCGGCGGCGAGCGGCTTCAACCAGAACGGCGCCAGCATGACGGCTGCACCGAGCGCGCCGGCGAAGGCCGCCTGCGTGGTGTCGAACTCGGCCGGCCAGTTGCGCGACACATAGGTGCTGCCGCATGCATAGGAGATCGGGGCGCCAAAGGCGGCAAGGCACCAGGGCAGCATCTCCCGGCTCGGCAATGCATTCTCGGGCACGACGATCAATGCCATCGCGGCGACGCCGATCAAGCAGGCGAGCACGGTCTCGCGGCTCGCAGGCTCGACGCCCGTGGCCGCGGCGACCACGAGCGCGAAGATGGGAGTCGTCGCGATGATGAGGGTCAGGAGGCCAGCATCGATATGCTCGGCTACCCAGAAGGTGGTGAGGAACGGCGCCGCAAACTCGAGGCAGCCAGCGACGGCGACGAAGGTCAAGGTCGCGCGCGTGAAGCTGATCATCCGTCCGCGCAGGGCGAGATAGCCGCCGAGAATTGCAACGATCGCGAGCATGAGCACCGACAGCGTCTCGATCTCGGAGAGCGCGCCGCCGACCGCAAACTTGATCAGCGCCGGCTGCAGGCCCCAGAGCGTGCCGACGCAGAGGAGTACGAAGAAGTGCCAGGCGCGCGTGGAGCCGGCCCGCGTGAGGTTTTCCATTGTTCCTTGCCGGACTTCTGTTGTTGGGGCGAGCGTTTTGGCGCGGGCTTGTCGACGCGGGGTGCCGCCTCCGCAGCGTGCGGCGCGGCTTGTTCTGCCCTATATCGCGGAAAACCGGAACCTGCACCTAGGTCTCGCGGCGGCAACGCCTGCTCCACCTGTCATCCCGGCCTGAGCGCGCTAGAGGGCATGCGAATCGGCCTCGCAGTCCGTCGGACTCGAGGTGATGAGGTAGGGGAGCGGGGCGCGGGATTGCCGCGGTATTCCGCAATGGATGTGGAAGGCGCACCGGCGCCCCGCTTGCCGAGCTTTGCGCCGGAAGAAGCCAAAATCCGGCGTCACGCACCCCTCTTAGCCCCAGCTTCCCGGGTACCGATGTTGCCACCGGCAATGGGCAGACGCTCCGGGAGGGAGACGGAGTGCGTACTCCGCACATCCCTCAGGACTCGGACCCGCCCCTCGCATTCAAGACGCCTCTAGAAGACGACCCCAGCGGAGCGGATGAGGGGAGCGTAAGGGAGGCAAGAGGCAGCGGGGATTAGTTTCTGCTCCGAGTGGCGTTGGCTGGCGCTCACGAAGACGTGGCTTCGTCTGCTAAGGGCCAATTCCTGCCGAAAATCGATCGAAAATTCGGGCCCAATATCGGACGTAGAAATCTCTTCACGTTCCATCTTCGCTTCGACCACGACTGACGCCTCCACAGCGACGCACTCTTCATCATGCGTTGGCGAACTCGATCGACGACGTTGCACCCACTACTTTTTAGTTAGCCGTCTGGCTAACACTCATTGACGCAATTTTGTGTCTCGGCTATAGTTAGCTTCATGGCTAACCAATCAATGCAACTCGACCACGTTTTCGGGGCCCTGTCCGACGCGACCCGTCGTGCGATCGTCATGCGCCTCTGCGAAGGCGAGGCATCCGTCGGAGAGCTGGCGAAGCCGTTCGAAATGGCGCTGCCGAGCCTGATGAAACACATCCGCATTCTAGAGAGCAGCGGCCTCGTTGCGTCCGAGAAGACCGGGCGCGTCAGGACGTGCTCATTGCAGACGGAAGCTCTCGCAACCATCGAGGTTTGGTTGGCGGCTCAAAGAGAGATCTGGGAGCAACGACTGGATCGACTGGAAATGTACGTTGAGAAACTGAAGAAAGTGGAGAAGTCCAATGCCCGCAAACGCAAGTCAAAATGAAACGCCCCTGTCCACTTGGGCGCTCGATCGAGAGATCGTCCTCTCGCGCGTGATCAACGCGCCACGAGAGTTGGTTTTCTCCGCCTGGGCTGATCCGCACCATCTCCCCCAATGGTTCGGTCCGGCCGGTTTCAGGATCGAGACAAAGTCGATGGATATTCGCGTCGGCGGCGAATGGCGGTTCGATATGATCGCTCCCGATGGCAAGCAATATCCGAGTCGGATGCAATTCCGGCGCATCGAGAGACCGCACCTGATCGAGTTCGATCATGGCGCCGACAAAGACAACGATCCTGGCATATTCCGCACCACCATCACGTTCGATGAGCAGAGCGACGGCAAGACTGTCATCACTTTGCGACAGTTGCATCCGACGAAGTCTCAGCGCGACGCGGGTATCGGATTCGGCGCGGTCGAATTCGGTTATCAGACCCTCGAGAAACTGGCGCAGCACGTCGAACGCAGCAGGGCTGTTTAGCGACATCGAACAAATCTGGCATGCGTTGTCCGCTTCCGGTGGGCCGGACGACAGCCGCTTCGGGTCATTAGCTGACCCCGGGCATGGCGCGGCTCACGTCCACTTGCCGCGGTAGCGGGCGATGCGCTCGAGGTTGGCGACGTAAAGCGAGCTGTCGTGGGCGCCGATGAACATCAGGCGGCGCGTGAACGGCCACAGGACGAGGCTCAACAGCGCCTGCATGACGGCGGTCCGGCGTGGGCTGCGCCGTAGGGGGCGATTCAGGTTTTTCTTGAGCAGGATCGGCATGCCCGTGTGTGCGTAGCGGTGAAGCCAAGTCGGCGGCACGAGCGGGACGAGATCGCCGCTGTTGATGACGCGGTAGTGCGGCGACTTCACGATCTCGTCGAAATTGCTTTGGCCGACGCGCGGGGCACCGAAGGTGTAGACGGCGGCGATGCGGTCGCCGAGCGCGGCGTCTCCGCTCAGGGCCGCGGAGGCGATGAGGGCGAGGGCCCCGCCGAGCGAATGGCCGGTGAGATAGATGGGTTTGTCGCCGGTCTTTTCGAGCAACGCCCGCAGCGGCGCCTCGACCTTGGCGAAGGCGGCGTAAAAGCCCGAGTGGACGGACACGGTGACTTTGCGGCCCTCGATCTCCGTTTGCTTCACATTGAAGCGCGACTGCAGGTCGGTGCGCACGTCGCGCCGGCTGGTCGTGCCGCGAAACGCCACCACGACGAATTTGTCGGTGTCGGCGACGAGGGCTTCCGTTTCGTCGGCAACCAAGGTCTCGAGCAGCTTCACACGCCCGTGCGTCAGGACTCCATCGAGGATCTTCTTCTTGTCGGCGTCCTCGAAGGAAATGTAGGTGAGCATGGAGATTTTGGCCATCATCGCCGCCGTGCGGTCGGAGTAGGCGGCGCGGCGCGTCGGGATGGCGCCGACGTCTTCGGCGAGGATGGGGGCCACCTCGAACAGCTTCTCCTCCGGCTCTCTCAGCTTCTCCAGCCACTCGCGCCGCAACCCCTCGAATGCGCTCAGCTTTTCCGCCTCGAACTTCTTCTCGGCCGCGCGATTGTCGTCGATCAGCTTCTGATAGGCGGCGAGACGTTTCGTGAATTCGGCGTTCCAGACCGCGGAATCATCCATAAGACGCGTCTTGCTCTTCATTGCGGTAATCCTCCGGTGAGAGCAGGCAACGAAATGCGCGAAAATTGCGCCCAGTGAACATTGACCATCAGATAACGAAATGGCCGTGACAATCATCCGCCGGAGCGGACGCGGCAATTATCCGATGACGGGCCTGAAGCTCTCGCGCGACCTGTTGTCGTTGGCTTCGCTCTTGCCCCAGCCGGTGGCATTGGCGTGCGCGTCGCGGATGAGGTTGGCGATGATGTCCTTGCGGCTCTGGCCGGGATAGACCTCGCGCAGATCGTCGAGCTGAGCCAAGAGCTCGGAATTCATGCCGACGGAAATGATGTGATACATGGCGCGCCGCCTCGATGCCTCAGGGACCCGGAGCATGGCGGAAGCGCGCGCGGCGCGCTGTTCCGCGGGGCACGGGTAATCGGCAATAGGCAGAAGGGCAGTAGGCAGTGGCGGCGGGTGGTCAGCTCGCAGCCTTGCGCCGCTCAGAAGGACGAGGCGTGGGACACAGGGGCGAGACTTGTGTTCTGGTTCGCAGGAACGTAGATCGCACCGGCCTCGACTTCGGAATCACGAATTTTGCTCTCAAATCGCCGACGCTGCACGCCAAGCCAGGAATCGGCGGGGGGCACGCTCAGGCCCTGCGCCTTGCCGAAGACGTGAACCGCGAGCGTTTGCGGCGTGATGACGTCGTCGAGCAAATCGCCGGGGACGACGAACCGGCGGGATTGGGTGACCACGACGGGGAAGAAGACCTCCGGCGGCTTCGCCAGGTGATCAATGCCGTGCTTCGCCGTGAGCCAAGTGACCACATCGGGCCCAAGCACGGTCTTTATCCGCTGGCCCAAGCAGAAGGCGTCGGAAGTGGCTGATGCTCCGCCGCAACCGCCGCTTCAACGGCCAAGTCGGAATGACGGGGTAGAATGGGCGGCGGCGATAGAAGGCCACGGCATCGGTGAGAAACGGGGAGTCGGGCGGAAGGCGCAAGAGCGCGCTGCCGACGAGGTTCACATTCTCCCGGCCGAAGAGATGGGGCGTGTCCGGCAGAGGCTTGAGCATGAGCACGTCGAGGTCGATCCAAGTTCCCGCGCCCTGGGCCAGACCTTCGAAGCGAAAATGATCGGTGAAGTGCGAAGGGTCGGCGATCTGAAATTTCTCGGAGAATTTGTCGTGGCGGAGGATTTTTCGCGCGTCCTCGATACGGGCCGGCAATCCGGCGCCACGCAGCGCGTCGATGTCATCATAGGTATATACGGTCAGGCGATGGCCCTGCTCCACCATCGAGGCCACGCACATGCGCTCGAACCAGGTGACGGGACCCTGCCAATAGGAAAACAAATCACTCGACATGTGACTGAACCAACAAACCGCTGCGGCAACGCTTATTTGTAGGCGTTGCCCGCAGAAGCTGCCCACAGCGTTTTCGCGTTAAGGATGTTGTTTGTCGCGGAGCGTTGCCGAAAGAGCGCGCAATCGCAGCGTGATCGGCGAGAAAACCAGGGCGGGATGGGCAGTCGGGAGTAGGCAGCGGGCAAGAGACAGCAGGCAGTGGCGGCGGGTGGTCAGCTCGCCGCGGACGGGGCCTCGCTCGTGTCGTCCCACTTGCAGTCGACGAACTCGACGCCGAAGTGGCGTCCGTCCTGCCAGCAGACGCGGCACGGCATGAGCTTGCTCTCGGTGCAGAAGTAGATCTCGACGCGCTCGGGAAGGGGTGCGGCTTCGGCGGCGCGCGGGTTGTCGCGATCGATCTCGAGGCGGGCGCCCGAGTCCGAGACATCGCGCACCGTGCACATGAGGGGCGAGCCAAGCTCGCGCGCGCGGACCTCGGCGGCGACGTTGAAGACCATCCGGCGCGGCTCCTTGCGGCGCTCGAAGGCGGCGGAGGTGGCGCTCTCGGAGAGCACATATCTGGTTGGCATCGCATACTCCTCAGGGGCGACCAGCGCGCTCAGAGTAGGGGCGAGACATTAAGGATCTGGCATACGGATCAAACAAAACCGGGAGCAAGCGGCGCTCGAAAATCGCCGCTCAGCGCGCAAACACGGGCCGCGCGTTATGCTCCGATCGTGATAATCCCGGCGGCGATCGAGCGGCCTTCGCCGATCCTCAAGTCCGGTCGCGGGCGGCGTCGAGGCTCCAGGGGCCAGGGCCGGCAAACACCAGATAGAGAAACACGAAACAGAAGAGGATCGCGGCGTCGCCGCCGTTCAAGGCCGGGAAGAAATTCTGCGGCGCGTGCGCCATGAAGTAGGCGACGGCCATCTGGCCCGACAGCAGGAAGGCGACGGGGCGCGTAAAGAGGCCAAGCAAGAGCAGCGCGCCGCCGAAGAACTCGAGGATGCCGGCAAGCCCCATCAGCGAGAGAAGCTCGGGGCTGCCATGGTCGGACGGCGGGACGCCGAACAGCTTCTGGCTGCCATGGACCATGAAGACGGCCGCCGCCACGATGCGCAGCACGCTCAGGATGCGGGGCGCCCAGGCGCTCAGAGTGTCAGTCATGCTTTCGGTCTCCCTCGATGACCGGAGAAAGCAATACCTGGGAGCGGCGGTCAAGTATCCGGGTGACGGCAGCCGGTCTGCGCGTCATTGCGCGGGCGAGGGAGAGCGAGCCTGCAGCGGCGCCGATCTAGGCTCCCGGGTGAGCCAGCGGCTCACCCAGAACGCGCAAACGGCGCCGGCGATCTGTGCGGCGATGAACAGCGGCACATCGGCCAGCCTGATGCCCGCAAACGTGTCGGAGAATGCCCTGGCCAGGGTCACGGCGGGATTGGCGAAGGATGTCGATGCCGTAAACCAGTAGGCGGCGGTGATGTAGAGGCCGACGGAGGATGCGACCGCTTCGGGCCTCGCCTTGAGCGTCAGCAAAATCGTCGCGACCAGCCCGAAGGCCGCGACCCATTCCGCGAAGCCCTGCGCGGCGCCGCTGCGAACTTTGGCCGACAATTGCAGAAGGGGCAGGTCGAACATGGTGTGGGCAGCGATGACGCCGATCAGAGCGCCGATCACCTGGGCAAGCACATAGGCGCCGCACTCGCTCAGGGTCACCTCACGACGCAGAAGAAAGACCATCGTCACGGCGGGATTGAAATGTGCGCCCGAGATGGGCCCCAGCATGGTGATGAGGACGATGAGAATGGCGCCCGTCGGCAACGTGTTTCCGAGGAGGGCAAGCGCCTCATTGCCGCCGGCGAGGCGCTCGCCCATAACTCCCGAGCCAATGACCGTCGCGAGGAGGACCGCGGTGCCGAGACACTCGGCACCGAGCCGTTGTTCCAGGGAAGCGCCACGCATCAAGCCTTCTCCGGCGCGGGGACTTTGCTCCGCCCGATTTCGTCGAGGTGCTTCTGGAGCGCGAGCTTGTCGAGGGACACCAGCGGCAGGTTGGTGAAGATGCTGATGCGCTGGTAGAGCATGCGGTGCGTGTCGGCGAAGGCGAAGCGGCGCTCTGCCTCAGTGCCCTCGGCGGCCGAGGGATCGGGCAAGCCCCAGTGGGCGCTCATCGGCTGGCCGGGCCACACGGGGCAGACCTCGTCGGCGGCGTCGTCGCAAACGGTGAAGACAAAATCCAGCTCCGGCGCTCCTTGTCCAGCGAACTCCTCCCACGATTTCGTTCTGAGCTTGCTGGTGTCGTAGTTGAGCTGGCGCAAGAGGTCGAGCGCATAGGGATGCACCTTATCGCGCGGATGACTGCCGGCGCTGAAGCCCTTGAAGCGGCCCATGCCGAGCCGGTTCATCACGCTCTCGGCGATGACCGAGCGCGCGGAGTTGTGGGTGCAGAGAAACAAGACGTTCAACGGACGTTGGTTTGTCATTTTTGAACCTCCCTTACTTACAAACGGTGCGGGCCGCGGTGACGGGAGCGCCCGCACAGCTCCGGCGCACCCCGGCAGCAGTCCTCGGTGAGATAGGTCAGCAGCCGGCGCATGCCTTCGACGCGCACGGCGTAGCGCACGAAGCGGCCCTCGCGCGTCGCCGTGACCAAGCCGGCGTGATCGAGCTCCTTCAAATGGAAGGAGGTGCTGGTGGGGCTGATGCCCACGTGCTCGGCAATCTCGCCGGCAGGCACACCGTAGGGGCCTTCTTTGACAAGAAGACGAAAGATGCGGAGGCGGTGCTCGTGGGCGAGCGCCGACAAAGCCGTTACGGCGTCGGTTTCGGTCATTCTACTATAGTACAAAAATTTTTGAATTATGCAAGTATCAGGGTTTTTGCGGCACGTAAATGCGGGCCTCAGGCCATGAGCGCCGGCAGGCCGTGCTCCAATCGTGCCATCCGGCATGCGTCGTCGCCAGGCTCACAGGCACGACACACGTCGGGGCGATCGGCGTAGACGGCGCACGACGTCGAGACTCCGACCTCGCCCGCGAGGGCTGAGCAGCGCGCACCATTGCAGCGCATGCCCGAAAGGCTTGCATCGATGTACTCGCGCGGCAGTCGCCCGAGTGCGTCGTCGTCCTCGGTGGTGAAACGGGGCCAGTCGGCGGAATACGAGCAGCACGCGCCGCAAGAGTTGCAGGGCGACGGTCTCGCGGACGCAAGCGGCGGACGTTGCGGCGGTCTCGATCAATGGAATTTTTCTCCACCGCGCAGAACGCGTTTTTGGCCGCGCAGGTGCTTCGTAGCGCTCAACGCAACGTAGCGCTCGACGCAACAGAGCCGCCCTCGCAGAGAGCGGCTCCGAAAAGCTCGTGGCGCACCCACTCGTGCCGACTAAGCGGGGCGACGGTGCGCTGTTGAGATCGCTACTCAGCCTGAATGTTGGCGACTGCGATCTTGCCGGTGCGGCGATCTTCCTGGGTGTCGAACGACACCTTCTGGCCTTCAGAGAGGCTGCGCATGCCAGCGCGCTCAAGGGCGGTCGCGTGGACGAACACGTCCTTGCCGCCGTTGTCCGGAGCGATGAAGCCGAAACCTTTTTGGTCGTTGTAGAACTTAACGGTACCCTTATCCATGGAGTTTCCTTTTTTGATCCATGCATGATTGCTCACGAGCTGGCACCCGCGCGGAAGCGCGCGCGCCAGCTCTGCTTGTCGATTTTTGGGGGGTTCTGAACGTGCGCCTGGCGTAGCCAAGGCGTAGCGGCCCGGTCGTCCGGCCAAAGTCGATGACCGCATATAGGCGTGAAATGCGTCGACTACAAGGAAAATAAAAAATGTCGCACGGGCTTCGCGAAATCGGCGCCCCGCATTTGCTGCTACTGCGAAGCATTTCATCGACATAGGCGCCGCCAACGTGCATAGTGGCTTAATCACCGGAACGGCAATTGCCGCAGGCGCTGGTGGCTGAGAGACGCGTCGCGCTCCCGCCTGTAGTCAAGGAGGAGCGCAGTGCCACCCTTTAACGGACATCCCCAAGGATTTAGCGCTTCGGCGTTGGCGCTCCTCGATCAGGGGCTCAACGAGATCTGGCACGAGATGCAGATCGCAGCCGACGCGAGGACGAAGACCGCCGCGCAGGCGGTCGTCGCCGCCGGGCTTCTGCCCGGCGCCGATGTCGACGATCAACGCGCTCTGCCTGTGCTCGCGCTCAAGCCGGATATCGCGGCGATCGCCAAATAGCGCGCGGATGCGGCGTGCCGGCGCTTGCCGCCTTAGAACGCGCGTATCGAACGAGAACGCTTCTATTAGAGGCGGCATACTCAAGTCTCACAATCGGAGCGTATGGATGTCGAAGCAGACAGAGCACAAGTACAAGATCGGGCAGGAGGTGAGCTTCTCTCCTGCGAAGCTTTCAATGCCCGCCTCGTCGCGAAGCTACAAGATCGTTCGCCGCCTGCCGCGCGAAGGCGGGGAATTCCTGTACCGAATCAAGTCCGCGGCGGAATTGTTCGAGCGGGTCGCGCGGGAAAGCGAGATCGTCAGGCTTTCCTCAGCTGCGAGCCACGGCGGCGCGTGATCTCAGGCCACTGGTCAATTGAGCGCACGGCAACAGAGGTAGCGTGACATGGCCACTTTCAACTACGCCGCGGAGGCAGAGCTCTTTCCAACGCGAGGCCGGCTGTCGAAGCGGCAACCCGTTACCTACAAGCGTTTCGGCACAGCTGCAGAAGCCGTTCGCTACGCGATCGAGGAGCTGCCGGCCGAGCTTCTGGTCGGCGCCTATCTCGAGGTCGACGAGGAGCGCTTCGACGCGAACGGGATCCGCGGACTATACGCGAGCCCCGACTATCCGCTCGCCTCGTCGCGACGCCGAACCCGTGACAGCATTCCCAGCGACCGCTCCCGATCGCAAGGCCAAGGCGACGCGATGACTGAAAAGCCGGTAGCGCTCGATCAGCATCGTGGCATGGCGGCGCAAAAGGCGACGGAGCTGCGCCGGCTCTTCGCCGCGGTTGCGGCCGACGAGCAGGCTTTCCGGCAGCGGCAGGCGGAGCTCGAAGTGCAGCTTCTTGCGGCACCTGCCGCGACATGGCCGGAAGCCGCCGACAAGGTTCGCTATCTGCTTGGCCTATTTGCTGCGACGGCTGCCGGGCGCGATCCGCGCCGGCGCAAGCTCATCGCCAATGTGCTCGAAGACTTCGAGCGCCTTAGCGAGGCGGATACGCGCCCCGACGACTCGGACACCGTTGAAACGCAAGACTAGAGGCACATTCTCATGGCCGATCGGCAACAACGCAGCAATCGTGAAAAGAAGAAACCCAAGGCAGCCGAAAAAGCGTCACGGGCGTCACCGCGACGTCGTTTTCGTCGGTCGTTTCTAAACAAAAATCCGAGAAGGGCAAATTCGGCAAGTAAAGGAGGCGGCAACCAAAATGCCGCGAACGGCCTAATGCGGATTTAGGAGTCCTGCCGGCAATTCCTCGAGGCGCGAACGGTGCAAATCATCACAGAAATCCGTAAGCTCCGTGTCCGTCATGCGACGGACGTCATACCATTTGCCAAAGTGCTCAATGACGACACATTCGTTGAGTGACAACGACGGCGTCTTGATGATGAAGTCTGCCTCAGCCTCGGTGATCGATGTCACTTTATGGTAGCGCATTGATGAAGAATATCATGTCTCAAGACGCGAATCCATGAACGGCTTATTCTACCTGCCACCACGACGAGCACAAGAAACTCATGCGCCGAGCACGCGCCTTGATCGAGACTTGACCCGCCCATGACCTGCAATGTTCGCGTACGCATTCTTGCTCCATCTTTATCCCGACGCTGCGCTGTCGCAGACCACGGCCGTCGACATTCCGCCCAATGCCCACACTCTGCCCTACGGACGCGGCTGGAAATGCGATGACGGCTACCGTGCCGTCAAAGAGGAATGCATCGCGCCATTACGGTGCCGACGAATGCCTACGCCGTGACGTCCGCTTACGGCAAAGGCTGGCAATGCACGTGGGGCTACCGGCAGGTGGGGGAAACTTGCGCGGCCATCGAGGTGCCAGCGAACGCCTACCTGGTGAGCTCGACGTACGGGCGGGGATGGGTATGTGATCGCGGCTTTCGAGAGAAAGCCAGCGGCTGTATCCACATCGAAGTGCCGCCGAACGCCTATTTGCTGGATTCGCCCTATGGGCGGGGCTGGGAATGCGATCGCGGTTACCGCGCCGTCATCATCGCCTGCCTCGATGCCGAAAAACCGCAGGAGCGAGCATTCTCGGGCAATCCGACGACGAGCTGCGATGCCAGCGCACCTTGCGGCAGGATCCAGATGCATGTGCGCGCGTGGTGATCCCGGAAAATGGCTACCTCGACGCATCGGGCGAGGATTGGAAATGCGCACGGGGGTTCAAGAAAGGGCTCACTCTTGCGTCGCGCTCAACATACCGGCGAACGGTCATCTCAGCGATTCCGGGAACGACTGGGAGTGCGATCCCCCGTTTCGCAAGCGTCTCGACGCGTGCGCTCCACAGTAGGCGACGCGCCGTCGAAGCAGCTGCGCGCACACTGGCGGCCGTCAGCGCTTCGGCTCGCCGGTGCGGATCTCGACGACGCGGCCGCCTTCGGCGGCGCTCGCACTCTCCGGCGTGTTGGTGGCGTCGGGGGCCGGCCGCGGAGGTGCGCTTGGGGCCGCACCGGGCGTGCCGACAGCAGCGAGCGCGTCGCGCTCCTTGTCGTGGAAGCGGCGCCAGCTCAGCGGGATCGCGGCGAGGTAGGCGAGCGAGGCGACGGTCAGCGTGCGGTAGGGATAGGTGACGAGATAGGCGACGACGCCGACCGCGACGATGAAGATCGGCAGCACCCATTCGCGGCCGATGCGCTCGCCCATGAGCTTGCCCGAGAAGGTCGGCACCGTGGACACCATCATGAAGGCGATGGCGAGCACGTAGATGAGCACGAGGTGCATGAGGAAGACCGATTCGCGCAGATCGAGCCCCAAGTGCTCGAGATAGATGGGCAGCAGCACCACGATGGCGGCGGCCGGCGTCGGCATGCCCATGAAATAGTTCGACTGCCACTTGGGCCGATCGTCGTCGATGGCGACATTGAAACGGGCAAGGCGCAGAGCGGAGGCGAGCGAGAAGACGAGGACGCAGATCCAGCCGAAGCTCTTCAGGTCGCCAAGACCCCAGGTGAAGATCATGAAGGCCGGCGCGACGCCGAAGTTGACGAAGTCGGCGAGGCTGTCGAGCTCGGCGCCGAAGCGCGACGAGGCCTTGAGCAGGCGCGCGATGCGCCCGTCGATGCCGTCGAGGAGTGCGGCGAAGACGATCGCGGCGAGCGCGAACTCATAGCGGCCCTCGATCGACATGCGGATGGCGGTGAGGCCGGCGCAGAGGCCGAGAAGGGTGAAGAAGTTCGGCACCAGCATGCGCACGGGGATGCGCGCGTGACTGAACAGCCGCCGCCGCCGCCGACGGCGGGTCTCCTGCTCGAGCTGGGGAACTACAGGATCCATCGCTGGCTTCCTCGGCGCTGAATGCCCGGCGCATTATAGCATCGGATCAGCTGCGGCGCGCCTCCCGCTCCGGCTCGCTCGATTTCAGGTCGGCGAGCACCGTCTCGCCGCCGACGGCGCGCTGGCCGACGTTTACCAAGGCGGAGGTCCCCGGCGGCAGGTAGGTGTCGACGCGGGAGCCGAAGCGGATGAGGCCGAAGCGCTCGCCGATGCCGACGCTGTCGCCCTCGCCCAAAAACGTCACGATGCGCCGCGCGACGAGGCCCGCGATCTGCACCACGGCGACCGTCACGCCGGACGGCGTCTCGATGACGATGGCGCGGCGCTCGTTCTCCTCGGAGGCCTTGTCGAGGGCGGCGTTGAGGAACGCGCCCGGCACGTAGAGGGAGCGCACGATGCGCCCGGCGATGGGGGCGCGGTTGATGTGCACGTCGAACACGGAGAGGAAGATCGAGATGCGCCAGCGCTCCGCGTCGCCGATGCCGAGCTCGGCCGGCGGGCGGATCTTCTCGATCGCCGAGATGCGCCCGTCGCCCGGGGCGACGACGAGGCCGTCGCGCAGCGGCGTCACGCGATCGGGATCGCGGAAGAAGTAGATGATCCAGAGGGTGACGAGGGCGGCGATCCAGCCCAGCGCCGGCCAGATGAAGAAAAGCAGCAAGGTGACGGCGAGGGCGATGGCGACGAACTTGTGGCCGTCGCGGTGCACCGGCGCCAGGCTGTCGGTGATGGTGTCGAGAATGCTGTGACGATCGGACAAGGCTCGGCCTCCTCAAGGAGAGGTCACACACGGGGATACGCGCTCAAATACGCAGCGCTAGGAGACACAAGCGATGCTCAGAACGGCACGGCGACGAAGCGCGTGTCGCCCTTGGCGTCCTCGACCAGCAGCAAGACCGTCTTGCCGCCCGTCTTCTTGACCTTGTCGATGCCGGCCTCGATGTCGGACGGCGCCTTCACCGGCTCCTGCTGCGCCTCGAGGATGACGTCGCCGACCTTGATGTTCTTGGACGCGGCGGGGCTCACCGGATCGATCTCGGTGACGATCACGCCGTTGACCTTGGGATCAAAGCCGAACTTCGCGCGCAGCTCGTCGGTCAGCGGCTCGAGAGAGAGGCCCAGCACGGAGGTCGCCGGGGACTTCTGCTCTTCCTTTTCCTTCGCCACAGCCGGCTCGGGGATATTGTCCCCGTCGTCGAGGAGACCGACGGCGGCGGAGAGCGTCTTCTTCTGGCCCTGACGGAGCACCTCGAGCTCGACCGTCTTGCCGATCGGCGTCTGCGCCACGAGCTTCGGCAGGCCGCGCATGGTCGTCACGTCCTTGCCGTCGAACTTCAAGATGACGTCGCCCGCCTCGACGCCGGCCTTGGCCGCCGGGCTGTCCGGCGTGACGCCGGCGACGAGGGCGCCCGTGTTCTCGGCGACGCCCAGGCTTTCGGCGATGTCCTCGCTGATCGACTGAATCTTGACGCCGAGCCAGCCGCGGCGCACCTCGCCGAACTGCTTCAATTGATCAACGACTGCGGTGACCGTGTCGGCCGGAACCGCAAAGCCGATGCCGATCGAGCCGCCCGTCGGCGAGATGATGGCCGTGTTCACGCCGATGACGGCGCCGTCCATGTTGAAGAGCGGACCGCCTGAGTTGCCTTTGTTGATGGCGGCGTCCGTCTGCAGGAAGTCGTCGTAGGGCCCGGCGTTGATGTCGCGCTGCTTGGCGGAAATGATGCCGACGGTGACCGTGCCGCCCAGTCCGAAAGGATTGCCGATGGCCATCACCCAGTCGCCGACCTTCATGTCGGTGGAGGAGCCGAAGGCAACGGAGACCAGCGGCTTTTTCGGCGTGACCTTGAGCAGGGCGATGTCCGCTTTGGTGTCGCGGCCGATCACCTTGTCGACCTTCAGCTTCGAGCCGTCGTGGAAATTGACGACGATCTCGTCGGCGCCGTCGATGACGTGATTGTTGGTGACGACGAGCCCTTCGTTGCCGTCGATGACGAAACCCGAGCCCAGCGAGGAGACCTTGCGCTCGGAGGGCGGGACGCGGCCATTCTTCTTGTTGAAGAAGTCCTCGAAGAAATCCTCGAAGGGCGAGCCCTTGGGAACTTTCGGCAGCGGCACGCCCTCGGGGCCCTTGGCAATCTGGGTCGTGGAGATGTTGACGACGGCGTCGATCAGCTTCTCGGCCATGGGCGCGACCGATTGCGGCCCGCGCTGCGCGAGCGCGGGATGGGACAGCGCCAATGCCGCAAGCCCGAAGACAAGGCCTCGGGCTCCATGCATGAGGCTCTGTCCTAACACTGTCGCCATGAGGTCTCACTCCTTGGGGAAGGGGAAGGCGTACCGCCGATAGTCTGCGCCGCGCCCTTCGATATCGGCGCAAAGTGTGGACATTGCACGGCGGCTGTCAACGCACCTTGATAAAGGTGAGCCGGGTCGCCCGTGTCGCAGGACAAAGTCCGAACTCGCAGACCAATCCAGAAAATCCGGAAGTTGCCGCCCAAGCCCGAGCGCCCGTTTGGGCAAAGCGCCAAGGCAATCGAGACCAGCGACCTATCCCCGGATTAGCCAAACGATGATCGCGCCAGCCGCGACGGCGACCCACCCTGCCGTCCGCAACTGCCCGTCGGGCGTGGCGGCCGCGGTGGCAAGCAGGCTGCGGCCGAACTGCGGGGCGACCGCCCAGAGCAGTCCCTCGATGACGAGCACCAGGCCGAAGGCAACGAGCAGGTCGTTCATTGCTTGGGAGCGGCTGCTCCACTTGGATCAGAGAAGTACTTGAAGAACTCCGAATCCGGGGAGATCACGAGCCGTGTGTCGCCGGACTTGAGGCCCTCCTCATAGGCCTGCATCGAACGGTAGAAGCCAAAGAAGTCCGGGTCGCGGTTGAATGCGTCGGCGAAGATCCTGTTTCGCTCGGCCTCTCCCTCGCCGCGAAGGGTCTCGCCCTTGCGCGTCGCCTCGGCCTTGATGACGGTCACCTCGCGGTCCGCTGTAGCACGGATGCGATTGGCCTCGCCTGTGCCTTGGCCGCGGAACTCGGCGGCTTCACGCTGGCGCTCGGCGCGCATGCGATCGAAAACACTCTTCAGGTTCTGCTCGGGCAAGTCGGCGCGCTTGATCCTGACGTCGACGACCTCGAGGCCGAACTCCTTGCCCTCGTGGTTCACCTGGGCCGCGATCTGCTTCATCAGATCCTCGCGCTTGTCACGAACCAAGTCTTGAAAGGTCGAGCCGCCCAAGACCCGGCGCAGCGCGGATTCGGTGATGGGACCCATGCGCGAGCGCACCGCGCCCTCGTAGCGGAGCGTCTGGTAGAACTTTAGCGGATCGACGATCTTGTAACGCACGAAGGCATCAACGATGAGGCGCTTCTGATCGGAAGCCGTGACTTCCTGCGATGCGGCGTCGAGGTCGAGGATTCGCTTGTCGAAGATGTCGACGGTCTCGACGACCGGCATCTTCCAGTTGAGACCCGGCTCCTGGACGACGCGTTTCAGCTTGCCGAACTCGAGAACGAGCGCCTGCTCATTCTGATGGACGATGAAAGCGGAGGCATAGAGCGCCGCCGCGGCGGCGCCGAAGAGGACAAAGAGAATGGCGAGAAAAATGCGCATGTTCAGTTCCCTCCCTCGCTCTTCTTCTTCTGCAGCTGGTCGAGCGGGAGATAGGGCACGACGCCTTGGCCGGACTTGCTGTCGAGAATGATCTTGTCGGTGCCACCGAAGACGCGTTCCATCGTCTCCAGGAAAATGCGTTTCCGCGTCACCTCGGGTGCCTTCTTGTATTCATCGTAGACCTTGAGGAAGCGAGCCGTCTGGCCTTGCGCCTCGGCGACCGTCTGCTGCTTGAAGCCCTCGGCGGCCTGCAGAATGCGCTCGGCTTCACCCTTCGCCTCGGGGATCACCTTGTTGGCGTAGCCGAACGCCTCGTTCTGGAGCTTCTCCTTGTCGGCGCGCGCGGCCTGGACGTCGCGGAAGGCGTCGATCACCTCGGACGGCGGGTCAACCTTCTGCAGCGTCACCTGATCGATTTGGATGCCGGCCTTATAGCTGTCGAGCGTCCTCTGGATCAGGTCGTGTACAGCGGCCTCGGTCTTCTGACGCGCTTCGGTCAGGATCGGCTGGATGTTCGACTGGCCGACGACCTCGCGCATGGCGCTCTCGGCCACTTCCTTCACCGTGTTGTCGGGGTTCTGGATGTTGAACAGGTATTGCGCCGCGTCCTTGATGCGCCAGTAGACGACGAAGTCGATGTCGACGGTATTCTCGTCGCCCGTCAGCATCAGGCTCTCTTCCTTGACATCCTGGGTGCCGCCGAAGCCGCGCTCGAAACCGCCGCCGGCCGAGCGCATGCCGACCTCGATGATGTTCTGGCGCGTGACCTTGGGGAGCACGACCTCCTCGATCGGGTACGGCAAGCGGAAGTGCAGGCCCGGAGGCTCCTGGCGCACGAACTTGCCGAACTGCATGACGACGCCGAGCTCGTCGGGGTTGACGCGGAAGAAGAAGGCGTACCAGGCAACGACGGCCACGGCCGCGGCTGCAGCGAGGAAAATGAGAGGGCCGGGAATGCCGCCGCCGTGCATCACCTGCTTTACTCGATCCTGGCTGCGCTTCAGCATGTCCTCGAGGTCGGGGGGCTGGCTGCCCGGCCCCTGCCCCCAGGGGCCGCCGCCGCCTTTCCAACCGCCGCCGCCACCGCTTTGATTGCTCCAGGGCATTTAGGATCGCCTCTCGATTAGGGATGAAGGCCGGAAATGCCGTTTTCGGCTGCGCGGCAGCTTGTGGAGCGCCGCGCCCAATTCCGGATGAGAAATCAACCCCGCTTATAGGCTAGGGCCCCGGGCTCTGCAAACCCGCCGTCGGAACATTGGTTTAGGGAAGTCGGGCTTCAAGTGGCCTCGCTGCCAGAGTCTTTTGCGGGGTGTGCTCGCTCGAGCACCTTAAGTATAGCGTCATGGTCATCCTTGGGGCCGCGCGGCAGGTCCTCGCGCGAGACCTCGCTCCATTCGCTCATGTCCGGCGCGGGGAAGTAAACGTCGCCCTCGGGTGCTGCCTTGACCTCGGTCCAATAGATGCGATCGGCGAGGGCAAGCGCCTCGCGGAAGACGTCAGCGCCGCCGATGATCATGATCTCGTCCGCGCCGCGCGTCGCGGCCAGGATGCGGGCCAGCGTCAGCGCGCCGGCGAGGCTGTCGACGACGGAGACACCCTTGGGCTCGAAGGAGGGATCGCTGCTCAAGACGATGTTGTCGCGTCCGTCGAGCGGCTTGCCGAGCGATTGAAACGTCTTGCGGCCCATGATGATGGGCTTGCCCATGGTGAGGCGGCGGAAGGTCTTGAGATCGGACGAGAGGCGCCAGGGGAGCGCGCCGCCCCGGCCGATGACGCCGTTCTCGGCCACGGCGACGATGAGGGAGATCAACATGATTTCTTGTTACCAGCCGATTGCGCCCGAATGAGCGACCGCTAGACCGCGACCGGGGCCGCGATGTGCGGGAGGGGTTCATAGCCCACGAGCTCGAAATCCTCATAGCGGAAATCGAAGATCGAGGTGACCGCCGGATTGATCTTCATCTGGGGGAGCGCGCGCGGGGTGCGACGCAGCTGCTCGTCGGCCTGCTCGAGGTGGTTCACATAAAGATGCGCGTCGCCAAAGGTGTGGACGAACTCGCCCGGCTTCATGCCCGTGACCTGCGCCATCATCATCGTCAAGAGCGCATAGCTCGCGATGTTGAACGGCACGCCGAGGAAGACGTCGGCCGAGCGCTGGTAGAGCTGGCAGGAGAGGCGGCGCGTGCCGCTCGCGTCGGGCGCGACGTAGAACTGAAAGAGGCAGTGGCAGGGGGCCAGCGCCATGTCCGGGACGTCGGCCGGGTTCCACGCCGAGACGATCATGCGCCGGCTGTCGGGATTTGTTTTCAGCGTCTCCACGATCTCTCTGATCTGGTCGACCGGGCGTCCCTCGGGCACGGACCAGCTTCGCCACTGCTTGCCGTAGACGGGGCCGAGGTCGCCGTACTCGTCCGCCCATTCGTCCCAGATCTTCACGCCGTTGGCGTTGAGGTAGGCGATGTTGGTGTCGCCGGCGAGGAACCAGATCAGCTCGTGGATGATCGATTTGACGTGCAGCTTCTTGGTCGTGACGAGCGGAAAGCCTGCCGCGAGATCGAAGCGCATCTGATGGCCGAAGACGGAGAGCGTGCCCGTTCCGGTGCGGTCGGACTTGCGCACGCCTTCGGTGCGGACACGGGCCAGGAGATCCAGATATTGCTGCATGGGACTAGTGTAAGCGATTCCGGGGCGGCTTAAAGGCCGGCGGTCAGGCGGCGGGAGCAAAGAAGTAAGCGAACAGGAGCGCCGCCACATTGGCAGTGGCATGGGCAACGACGGCGGCGCGGAGCGAGCCCAGCCGCCACATGAGCCACGACAGAGCCAGCCCGGCGACAAATACGCTCGCCAACCCGGCATAAGAATAGCCCGCGTGGAGGGCCGTCCATAAAGCCGTCGAGATCACGGCCGCTGGCCAGTAGCCGAGCCGGCTTTTTGCCAGAGCGGATAAGAGAAAGCCGCGGAACGCGATCTCCTCCCACAGAGGCGCCAGGACGACGGCAATGAACACCGTACCCCACCAGTAAGGAGACGCGAGACCATCGCGCAGCCACTTCGAATCGGCGAAGGGGTCGAAGCCGGCGACGCCATAAAGGAAGAGCTCGAAGGCGCCGACAGCGGCGACGAGGATGAGCCCGCCGATAACGCAGGTTGCCCACGAGGGCTTCGGGGGAGCGAGGCGCAGCACCTCGCGGCGCATATTGCCGCGCCCCGCTGCCGCCCATATCACGGCCATCGACGCCAGTTGCGAAAGGGCCGCGACCGCGATGCCGACGGGTGAGGCGAGCGAGGCCATCTCGTCGCTCCATCGGGCGACATCGGATTCGGAGCCACCCGCCATGGCGGCGAGGACGAGGACGCCGCCGTAGACGAGGAACGGGATCGTGCAGGCGATGAAGGTGACGGCGAGGGCGCTGACTGGATGCCAAGGCGTACTCGGCACATAGAGGGCGTGTTGGTTAAACAACGGCGCAACCGCATTCGCACGAACGACTGTCCCGGACACTTATCCTCCCCGGCCTTGAGCGATGCCGATTGTTAGCGTTCAGTTCACCACTTAGCCAGCGAAGGGCCGGAGTCCCTGAGCACTTTTATTTCGCTCGCGCCCAGCATATATTGAGCGGGTCGGATTCGTCCGGCTATGGCGATAAACGCGACCGTAATAAGCCGTTCGGACCCGGGGGCAGTACCCGGCGCCTCCACCACATGCCCGCGCACGCCGCGGCCCGAAGCGGACCGCATCCATTCCGGCGCGGGCATCTGATGGGGGCGAACTAGGATCGACGAGGGTGTAAAGGGTTTAGCTTTCGCTCGGCATGATACCACCGTCATCGGGTCATTCAGAATAGTTGCCAATGACAACTATGCTGAGACCGCTCTCGCTGCGTAACGCAGCGTGAAGGTCTGAACTGAAAGTCCTTGTTCCTAGCCGAGCAAGGCGCGGTACGGAGGGCACCGGGCAACAGAAGCCCTCCACTCATCTCGAGACCCCGGGGGCATGCGGGGCGCGATCGGGGACCTGCGATACGGAATGACGGCCGAGCCGACGATCGACTATGAAGGCCTTGCGCAAGAGGCGATGCGTGGCGTGGTACGCACCGTGCTCGCCCAAACCGCCAAGTCGGGGCTTACAGGCGACCATCACTTCTACATCTCGTTCGACACGGAAGCGCCGGGTGTCTCGCTCTCGAAGCGGCTCAAGGAGAAGTATCCGCGCGAGATGACGATCGTGCTGCAGCACCGCTTCTGGGATCTTACGGTCACAGAGCAGCGCTTCGAAGTGAAGCTCACCTTTGATCACGTTCCCGAGCGGCTGGTCATTCCCTTCGCGGCCATCAAGGTCTTCTTTGACCCGTCGGTGCGTTTCGGCCTCCAGTTCGAGGATCCGAGCCTCGGCCCCGATGCGCGCGCGCAGTCGAACGGCATCGAGGGAGTTTCGCGAACGGGGCCCGGCCGGGCCGGACAGACACGCAAGACGTCGCGCCCGCGGCGGTCGCGCACCGAGCAGGACACGGGCGAAGCACCCGCCGCGTCGCCCTCCGGCGCAGGCGAAGCGCCATCGTCGCTGCCGCCAACCTCCGTCATCGGCGGCAAGTCTCCGTCGGTAACGCCGGTCGCGGCCAATGCGCCGGGCAAGAGCACGTCAGCCGAGGCGCCCGCCGAAAAGACCGAGATGGAGAAGCCCGCCAACAGCGGCGGCGCCGAGATCGTCAGCCTCGACAAATTCCGCAAGAAGTGACGGCCTGAGTGCCGCGAGACCGAGCCGCGTGCGACGGCGCGCGTTCGCGTGCTCGTTGCGGCGTGCCACCGGGCTGTGCCCTGCACGGCGATCAGATTGCGGGAGCTTGGGGAGCTCTCAAAAAAGGGGCCGGACATAACGTCGGGCCCCAGTTTGAGCGAGCGGGTGTCACCGAACCGAAGCGACAAATATTACTGAGAGAAGAAGATCTGGCGGAACGCCGGGCGCGCCCCGTGCGCGGTGGGCCGACGGGTTACGCAGCAGGATGCTCTTGAGCGGAGCCGTTTACTGGCGTTGGAACGGGCGCGACCTCGGCAGCGGGTGCCTCGGCTTCGCTCGCAGGTGCTTCGGCAGCAACTGCCGGAGCTTCGCTTGTCGCCTCACACGCAGCTTCGGCGGGCGCCTCGACTGGAGCGGCTTCGACCGCGGCCGGGGCAGCTTCGACTGCTGCTTCGACTACGGGTGCCTCGGCAGCGGGGGCCTCAGCGGCAGGAGCCTCAGCGACGGCGGCCTCAGCCACTGGCGCTTCGGCGGCCGGTGCTTCAACCGCAGGCGCCTCTGCAGCGGGCGCTTCGGCAGCAACGGCTTCCACCACTTCGGCTGGGGCCGCTTCGGCCACGGCCTCAGCAACAGGCGCGGCTTCGGCGGCAGGCGCCTCTACCTCGACTTTTGCTTCCTCGACGGCAACGGCCTCAACCACAGGTGCGGGCTCGGGGATAACCGGCTCGGCCTGGGCGAGGTCTCCGCCTTCCGGCATCTGGAGTGCGGTACCGCACGCCGCGATGACTTCAGGCGCAACAGGCTGAGGTGCCGGCGTGCTGACCTCGGCAACCGGCGGTTCCTTCAGGATAAAATCCATCAGGGCGTTCGCCGCTGACAGAAGCGCCTCGGACTTTCCGCCGTGCTCGTAGGCCATCTTCAGGCAACTCAGTCGTAGTTCTTGCAGATCCATGCTTGCTCCTTGGGCATAGGAAAGTGGAATCCAAACGCAGCACTGCAAGTAAAGTATCACACGATTCATCTTGAATCATCGGCGCGAAGACTGATCACGCGAACTATTTTCAAGTAATACTCCGTGATACGCGTGTGGCTCGGTCGCAGCGGTGTGGCGCATCGGACTCTCAATCGCGCATCGCGCGGCGCTGCTTGCCGATCCGCGACGCATCGGCTGTACTCGCGCATAAGCTCACACGGGGGGAAACATCCATGCACATCGCAACGCGCATCTCGATCGCGGCCGCGGCTCTCGCTCTGGTCAGCACGCCAACGCTCGCAGACGATACGGGCTTTGCTTATTCGCACGACCTGCAAAAGGAAGGCGGACGTCTCTGCATGAAGGATCACTTCCATTCGGGCTACGGCGACGGCGCGACAAAGGATGCGGCGACGCGCGCAGCCATCAGGTCGTGGGCCGACTTCACGGCGTTCGAGTACGGAACCGCGTGGGCGCGCTACTCGTTGGCGAAGAGCAAGTCGACGAAGTTCACGAAAGCGGAAAAGGGCTGGAGCGCCAACGTCGACGCACGGCCCTGCCGCGGGTAGCCGCGATAATTCCAAGCCACCCCAAGATGCGGCGACGGCCCGGTGTGGCCCAAATCGCAACGACAGGATCGCGCTTCTCGTGTAGCTAGACTTGCAGGGACAAGCCGAGCTGGGGGGACCACGCCATGGCCGAGACCAACGCCACGCTCAGACAGCGCGCGGCGCGCGCAACCGACTACATCTTCGGCCGCAACACGCTGATCGGCATCGCATCGCTGATGCTGCTCGCGCTCTCGGGCTACGCCACCTGGCACGGCATGCGCGACTTCATCGTCGGCGTCTCGTCGACGCCGGCCGTGCCGAGCGAAGGCGGTCTCTCGATCTCGAACGACGTTCTCGTCATCGGCGTCGTCGTGGCGCTGACCTTCCTCATGTGGCTCATGCTGCGCGAGACGTTCGGCGAGAAGCGCAAAGCGAGCGACCGCATCGTCACCTTCGTGCTCTACGTCTTCCTCGCCGTGTGGTCGATCGGCTTCGGCTACGGATTCTGGTGGAGCCTGATCTCGGGCGAGGAGGCGACGCGGACCGGACTCTCCGGCCTGCAAGAAGATGCCCGCGACGCGAGCGCGGCGGTGGCGGCGCGCCTCGACGCGGTCCGCTCGCAGCTCGACAACGTCGTCTCGTGGTCGGAAAGCCAGATGGCGCGCGAGGAGACCAGCGGCGGAAGCTGCGGGACCTCGTCGGGCGCGGGCCGGGGGCCGCTCTACAATGCGCGGCGCGCGGTGCGCGATTCGGTCGCCACGCTCCGCGACGGCATGACGAAGTCCTGGCTCGAGCCGGTGCAGGCCGACGTCGAGGCGCTGCGCCAGAGCGCGTCGGCGCTCGAGGGCGGGACGGTCGAGGAGCGCCAGCGGGCCTTCGAGGCCAAGGCTTCCGATATCCGCGGCAAGGCGCGCAGCATCGCGGCGCGCTCGAACGAGCTCGGCAAATCGACGGCGGCCGAGATGCGGGCGCTTGCCTCTTCGGTCTCGGTGGCGCCGGAGAAACCCGGCTTCTCCTGCTATGACCCGACACTTGCGCAACGGCTAACCCAGGCAGCCGACCAGGCCGAGCAGCCGGCCGAGCTAAAACTGCGCGACGCCGCCTTCAGCGAGGGCCCGGCCGGCGTCGCCAACGCGGTCAAGAACCTCTGGAAGAACATCGGCGCCTATACGTCGGGTCTCGTCGGCTATCTGGCCTCGGGCGGCAAGGAGCCCTTCGTGCATACGAGCGAGGGCGAGCCGATCACGGGACGCGACCTGATCGCGCTCCTCGCCACCATCGGCGTCGATCTCGGGCTCTTCGTGCTGGCGATGCTCAATCCGCCGCCGCCGGCGAGCCGTCGCTTCTCGGGCATGGAAGCGCGCCAAATTCGCGAAGCCATGGACACGGCTATAAAGAGAGTCGAGGGCGGGACGGACCTCGAATGGGTGAGGCGCCACTTCATTCATCACAAGCGGGCGTCCTATCTGGTCATCCCCAACCTCTACAGCTGCAATCAGGACGACAAGGTCGAGGCGTCCAAGGCGCTCGCCATGAACCAGCTCGCCGGCGTGCTCGCCGACATGGGCCAGGTCCGCTGGCCGGAGCGAGCGCCCGGTCTTGGCCCGATACGTGTCGGCAGGAGCGAGTTGCAGAAGCTCAAGCATGAGGAAGGCCAAGCCAGCGACACGGATCTGACCGATATCCGCAAGGCGTGGCTAGCGAAGATCGGCAAGACGGACAGCGGGGCCGAGAGCGAGAAGGACGATCTCATTCGCAAGGCGACGCCGATCCGCAATCACGGCCTGTTCTCGAAGGCCGAGCGGGCGCTCACGATCGCCGGGTGGAGCGAGCAGGCGCGCCGCGACATCGAAATCTTCCCGATCATCGATGTCGAGGGGCTGACGCCGCTGCTCATGGTGCTGAACGAGACCGCACCGCCCGGCGGCCAAGTCGAGGAGAAGCGTCCCAAGGCGGCGTGATGATCATCTCAGCGCAGCGTTGACGGGCGCATGAGACGCTCGCGGAGCGCGTTGAGCGTGTTCTGCGAGCCGGGCACGGGCGCCTGCTCGCCGGCGGGCGGCATATCGGACTTCGGCGGAGGCTGCATCGAGCGCGGGGGAGCCGCTGACGGAGCCTGGGCGGCCGTGCGGGCGGAGGCATTGGAATCGCGAGCCGGCGCGGCAGGCTGATAGCGGCTCTCGGGCGGCTGCTCGAGCTCGGGACGGCGCTGCGGTGCCCCGGTCGGGATTTGAACCGTGTCGGCAAACATCTGGGCTTGAGTTGCAGCGTCGACGCCGCCGCAGACGCCCGCTGCACGCCAGCGCTCGACGACAGAGTCGAGGAAGCCTTCATCACCGACGGAGTTCTGCCACTTCTCGGAGAAGCGCGCCGTCGTCGAGCGCGGAAGGAAATGCGCCGGCATCTCGTCGAACCTGATGCGAACGGGGAGCGACACGCCCTCGCCGAAGGCGATCGCCTCGCGGTGGCCGAGCGCGGGCAGAAACTCCAAGAGGCCGGTCGAGGTGTCGGAGAGCGCGGAGGTCACGATCTCCTGGTCGCGCTCGTTCGACATGCGAAGGGCGAACACGGTGTTGCACTGAGAAAGTATGGTCGGATCGATCTCGGCCGGACGCTGGGTCACGACGCACAGCGAAGCGCCGTACTTGCGGCCTTCCTTGGCGATCTTGGCAATGGCGCGCTTGCAGGGCTCGAAGCCAGCCGCGGGGTTCGAGCGGCACGTAGCGGTGCGCCTCCTCGCAGACGAGCGTGACGGGAACCTGTCCCTCGCCCCACAGCGCGAAATCGAAGGCCATGCGGCAGAGCACCGAGACGACGACGTTGACGACCTCGGGGGGCAGGCCGGTCAGCTCGACGATCGTGATCGGCTTGCCGTTGACGGGGACGCGGAACAGGCGCGACAGCACGTGGGACATGCAGTCGTAGACCGTGACCGAGCCGAACATGAAGGCGTAGCGGCCGTCCTGCGAGATGGTCTCGATGCGCGTCTTGAGCTGGCGATAGGGGGCGAGATCCTTGCGGTTCTCGAGCCTGCCCATGCGCTCGTCGATGAGCCCGATGAGATCTGAGACGCGGTAGGGCACGGGCGTGTCGACCGTGAAGCGCCCTGCGTCGAGGCTCATGCGGCGCAGCTTCTGCGGCTCGGCGGCGCGGCCACTGTGATAGCGCATCTTGGCGAGGGGAATGAGCTCCTGCAAAAGCTCGACCTCGGCTTTGCGCTCGAGACTCGCCGACGAGGACCTCGACGACCTCCTCGAAGTTCAGGAGCCACAGGGGGAGCTGCATATTGCGCGGAGAGATCACCTCGGCCCGCTCGCCGAACGCCGTCGCATACTCGTTGTGGGGATCGAGAAGCAGGATGTGGGCGTTGGCGTTCTTCTCGAGAATGGCGCGCAGGATGAGGGCGGTGGTGCAAGACTTGCCGGTGCCCGTGGTGCCGAGAATGGCGAAGTGCTTGCCCAGGAGCTCGTCGACCCGGATCATGGCCGGGATCGATGAATCCTGGCGGATGGTGCCAATGCGCACCGCGTTGCCGTCATTGGCGGCATAGGTGAGCTCCAGCTCGTGCTTGGTCGCGAACCGGACGCGATCGCCGAGCGAGGGATAAAGCGTCGTGCCGCGGTTGAAGGACACGGAACGGCCGCTGGCATCCTTGGTGAGCTCGCCGACGAGGCCGATCTCGGCGATGCAGATCTCGTTCTCGGTTCCCTGGGCGGGCACCGGCACGCTCAGGGCAGAGACAATCGCAAGCACGACCGTGGTCGGGGTATCGAGCGCCAGCAGAGTGCCCATCTCGGGGCGCTCGTGCTTGGATCGCGGGTCATCGTCGCGGCGGCTGTCGAGGAGCACGACCGCTTTCGAGCCCGTGACAGAAGCAATGCGTCCGAACGAGCGCGGGGTGTAGAGGGGAGCGGAACGCTCGTTCGTTGATGTCGCCGGCTGCATGCTCGTGCCCTAGTCCTTCTTCGGTGCATTCCCGTCGCCGCCCTGCCTCAAGCGGCGGGGCCGCGTCCGTATACGGCGTCACGTCCTTCGGCGACCGACACCTGCTCGCGCGGCGGCAGCCTCACGGTGATCTCTGTGCCCCTGCCCTTGACGCTCGTTATCAGGAGCTTGCCCCCGTGCAGCTCGACCAGCGCCTTGGCGATGGGGAGGCCGAGGCCAGTGCCCTCGCGCAAGCGCGTACGCCCGCCGTCGACCTGACCGAAGGGCAACACGGCGACGCGGGCCTCCTCATCGGTCATGCCGATGCCGTTGTCGCGAACGGAGACGATGACGCCGCCATCGCCCTGCCGGAACGCCTTGAGGACCACCTCGCCGTCCTTCAGCGTGAACTTGATGGCGTTGTTGAGCAGGTTCTTGAAGACCTGGGCGAGCTTGGCGTCGTCGCCTCGGACAGGCGGCAGATTGAAGGCGATGTTCTCGCGCAGCGTGATGCCGGCGATGTCGGCCGCCGTCCGCACGGATTCGGTGCAGGAATGCAGCACGTCGATCAGATCGACCTCATTCGATTCCAGCGCATAGGCACCGGCCTGCATCTTGGTGATGTCGAGGATGTCGTTGATGACCGAGAGCAGATGGTCGCCGGCATCGCGTATGAGCTCGGCGTACTGGACGATCTGCGCGTCGGTGAGCTTCTGCTTGCCGTGGTCGGAAAGGAGCTTGGAGAAGCCGATCACCGTGTTGAGCGGCGTGCGCAGCTCATGACTCATATTGGCGAGGAATTCGGATTTGACCCGCTTGGCGAGCTCGATCTCGATGCGCGCCTTATGCTCGGCGAGGCGCGTGCGCTGCCGCAAAACGGCGTCGCCGACGCGCGCCGCATACTCGCTGAGCAGCGAGTCGGATTTGCTCTTGCCAAGGACTCCGGCCAGCATCTCGAAATCACTTTCAGTGGCAATCTCGGCGTACCGTAGGCATCATTAGATAATGGCCGGTTAATCCGCGGCCCGGATTTTGCCGCCGGAAATGCCTTGTGCGGCGCCGGGGGGACGTCAGTGGACGGCCAATGGGCGTTGTCATTCGTTCGCCGTTGGGCTTTGATATGAGGCATGAACGTGATCCCGCGTGGAGGGGACCCATGGACCGTCGCGAGTTTCTGAAGACGACCGGCAGCGTCGCGGCTGCGGCCACGGCAGCGACCGCAGCGGCGGCTCAGGAAGCAATGGCTTCCCAGGCGATCGCGACGCCGGCGATCGGAAGCGGAATCAAAGAGCTCGAGCTCGCCATGCCGTGGGCCGACAACGGCAAGGGCTACGGTGACAGCGCACGGCGCCTCGCGCGGCGCGTCGAGGCGCTGACCGACGGGCGCTATCGCATTCTCCTCAGGACGGCGTCGGACGGGCAGGCGGCTGATCTTGCGCACGGGACCGCGCACCAGCATCTCTCGCAGCACGCAGCGTTCGCCTATTTCGCCGGGCTCCCGGGCGACACGGGCCTCGCACCCCACGATCTCGCCGCATGGCTCGAGGTCGGCGGCGGACAGGGCCTGTGGGACGAGCTCGGTGCGGAGGCCGGCTTCAAGCCGCTGCTTGCAGGCCACGGAGGTGCTTCGCCGCCGCTGTGGTCGGAGCGTGCCGTGACAAGCCTCGCCGATCTCGAAGGCGGCAAGATCTTTGCCCCCGGTCTCGGGCCGGACGTCGCGCGTGCGCTTGGCGCCGAGGCGGTTGCGCTCGAGCCGCAACAGGTGACCGAAGCCCTTTCGCACGGAACCATCGCGTTTGCCGAGTGGGGCGGGACGCTGCACAGCATGGCGATGGGGCTCCACAGATCTGCAGCCCATGCCACCGGTACAGGCCTCAACGGCCAGGGCACCGCGCTCTCGCTTCAAGTCCGGCTCTCCACCTGGGACGGCCTCGGCGCCGGCGACAAGGCGGCTTTCGCCGCGGCGGCGGCGGAAGAATTCCGCGTCAGCCTCTGGGAAGCCAATGCGCACGACGCCATGATCCGCAGTGCGCTGAGCGAGTCGCACGGCGTCATCTTCATGCCATTCCCGGCCGACATCGCCGATGCCCTGTCGCGCGTCGCCGCGGCAACGGTCGCCCATATTGCCGGGCGCGACGGGCGCTCGAGGCGAATCGATCACAGCTACATGGCCTTCAAGAGCGCCATCGCAGGCACGCCGCGGCGGGCCGCCCTGACGTCATAGAGCGCTACGGCCAGCGCACGGTCGTCTACTTCTTGACGAGCGCGTCGCGGATCTCCTTGAGGTAAATCTCGGATGGGGTCGGCGGAGGGGGGGCGGCCGCCGCCGGCCTCTTGAACGCATTGATGGCGCGGATGAGCAGGAAAATTGCCGCCGCGGTAATCAGGAACTTGATGATGGCATTGAGGAACATGCCATACTTGATGAGCACGCCGTCGCCGGTCGGGGTCGGCAGCGTCACCGCCAGACTGCTGAAATCCACCCCGGCCAGGATGTAGCCGATCGGCGGCATGACGATGTTCTCGACGAGCGTCGTGATAATGGGGGCAAAGGCGGCGCCAATGATCACGCCGACGGCGAGATCGATCACATTGCCCCGCATCGCGAAGTCTCTGAACTCCTCAAGGATTTTCTTCATGCGCCTGCTCCTATTCCCCATGACCACGGGGCGAGGCTAGGGGAGGCGGGGCGAGCGGGCAATCGCGGGATTGCCCCATCAGGTGCGCTATGAGTTTTGCTTGGTTAAGACGGGACGCCTTCTCCCGCGCGGCCGGGTCGCCTCACTCCGACCACAACTCGCCCGCAATGGACCAAGAGGGCTTATCCCGGGAATCGGGAGAATTGAGGGGTAGCGGTCATGATCGAGCGCAAGGAGCGCAAGCCTTACTGGCGGCACACGAAATGGCAGATGCTGGCGAGCCTGGTGCCGTTTCTGGCCGTGATGATCGTGCTGCCGCTCTATGCGGGCTCGCTCAACTCGAGCCGGTTCATGGGCTTCCCACTCGGCTACTTCCTGTCCTTGCACGGACTCGTGCTCATCGCCGTCATTACGGTCGCGAGCTTCGTCAACCGGCAAGACGCCATCGATCATTGGCACGGCGCGCATGAAGACACCTGATGCCTGCTCGCGCGCAGCTCTGAAGCAAAGGTGAGCGCGATGTCGTTCTCGCACCGGGCTCGCGTGGTCAATCCGAGGCTCGGCACCTACTTCGGCATCTTCATGAGCGCGTTCGTCGCGCTCGCCCTTATGGCCCTCATCCTCGAAGGCCTCGGTGTGCCGTCCCTGGCGCTGCAGACGGCCATGCTCGCGGGACCGCTCGTCCTCTATGCCGCCATCGGACTGGCAGCGTTCACGCGCGAGCCGCTCGACTACTTCGCAGCCGGCCGGCGGGTGCCCGCTTTCTACAGCGGTCTCGTGCTTGCCCAGACCGCGATGGGCGCGACGGGCATCCTGGCACTGACGGGCGTCTTTTTCCTGATCGGCTTCGATGCGCTGTGCCTCGTCGTCGGCGGATTGGCGGGCTTCGTCGTCATGGCCGTCATGCTGGCACCCTTCTTCAGAAAGTTCGGCGCCTTCACGATCCCGAGCTACCTCGGACGGCGCTTCGAGAGCCGCGCCCTGCGCATCGCGGCAGGGGCGCTGCTCACGGTGCCCATGCTGCTCATGCTGGCGGGCGAGATCCGCATGGGCGCGTTTGCCGCGTCATGGCTTATCAATGCGCCCGTGGCCGTCACCGTCGCGCTTCTCGTGACGGCGATGATCCTGACGCTGGTTGCCGGGGGCATGCGCTCTCTCTCGTGGTCAACGGCAGCGCAGAGCATCGCCTCGCTGATCGCGCTCATGGTTCCGGTCACGATCGTGGCTGTGCTCGTCACCAATCTGCCGCTGCCGCAGCTTTCGCATGGGCCGATCCTGCGCGCGCTCGGGCGGGCGGAGGCCGCGCAGGGGCTGCCGATCATCCTGCCGCCGGCACTCGCCTTCGATATGCCGCCCGAAGGGCTGTCGGTGATCTCAAAGCGCTATGCCGATGCGTTCGGCAGCGTCGGTCCGCTCGCCTTCGTGATCATGACTATCACGGCGCTCGCCGGCGTCGCCAGCGCGCCGTGGCTTCTGCCGCGCGTGGCCGCGACGCCCGGCGTGTACGAAGCGCGCAAGTCGCTCGGATGGGCGACGCTCCTGTTCGGCGTCATCATGCTGACGCTGGCGGCAGTCGCCGTCTTCATGCGCGATTTCGTCATCGATATCGTGACGGCCACGGGGCCGGTGCAGATTCCCGACTGGTTTGCCGAAATGAAAGCCCTCGGCATGGCCACGCTCGAGGCCGAGGCAAAACGGCCGAACATCGCCAGCTTCGGCTTCAACCGGGATGCCGTGCTGCTCAGCCTGCCGATTGCAGCGGAGCTGCCTTCCGCCGTGCTCTATCTCGCCGCCGGAGGCGCCATCGCGGCGGCGCTCGCCACAGCGGGCGCGGTCGCGGTTGCGCTCGGCAACGTGCTGGCCGAGGATATCGTGTACGGACTGTCGTGGCAGCCGCCGTCGGCCGGCGCGCGGCTCATCGTGTCGCGGCTGAGCCTGATGGCGGCGGCGGTGTTCGGCGGCGTTCTCGCCATCGCGGCGCCGACCGATCCCCTGCGGCTCATGCTATGGTCTCTGGCGCTCACTGCGTCGACGGCATTTCCGGTCCTCGTGCTCTCGATCTGGTGGAAGCGAATCAATGCCTTCGGGGCGATTGCCGGCATTGCGACCGGATTCGGTGTTACCGTGCTGGCCATTATCGCGGGCGAAGCGGGAATGATCGGGCTCGACGGCGCGCTTGCGGCGGCGCTCGGACTGCCGGCCGCCATGTTCACGGCAATTTTTGTGACGCTCCTGACACCTGCACCCGGACGTCATGTGCTCGAGCTCGTCCGCGACATTCGTGTTCCCGGAGGAGAAATACTTATCGATCGAGAAATGAGATTTCAGCGGCGACAAAAGCGTTAGAGCGATTGACTACGTCGTGTGCATACTGAAAACTTCATGACCAACTCTCGGCGGAGTCAATCTTGGTACAATCCGAAGCTTTTGGCCGCACCCAACGTGCCGGGTGCAGGCCTTTTGCCCATCGCCGAATGGAAACCTCATGGCTGCGCGCGAGCGGTATGCACTCTACCCGACGACGGAACCGTACCGGGAGGGCCGGCTCGAATGTCGGCAACGGTCACGAAATCTACTACGAGGAATGCGGAGAGCCTGAGGGAATCCCGGCGGTCATCGTGCACGGCGGACCAGGCGGCGGCTCGAACCCGACGATGCGCCGCTTTCACGATCCCAAGCACTACCGCATCATTCTCTTCGACCAGCGCGGATGCGGCAAATCCATCCCCAACGCCTCGCTCAATCACAACACGACATGGCATCTCGTTGCCGACATGGAGCTGTTGCGAGAGCACCTCGGGATCGAGCGCTGGCAGGTGTTCGGCGGCTCGTGGGGCTCGACGCTGGCGCTCGCCTATGCGCAGAAGCACCCCGAGCGCGTCATCTCACTGATACTCAGGGGCATCTTCCTCTTGCGCCGGCGTGAGCTCGACTGGTTCTACCAGGAGGGCTGCAGCTGGATCTTCCCGGACGCCTGGGAAGCCTTCGAGCGCGTGATCCCGGAGGACGAGCGCGCCGACATGATCGGAGCCTATCACAGACGGCTCACGCATCCCGATCCCAGGGTCCAGCTCGAGGCGGCGACCGCGTGGAGCGTATGGGAGGGGACGACGTTGTCGCTGCTCGAGGACCCGGAGCGAATCAAGCGCTTCTCGGTGCAAACCTATGCGCTGGCGTTCGCGCGCATCGAATGCCACTATTTCAAGAACGCTGGCTTCTTCGCGCGCGACGGCGAGCTGCTCTTGAACGCCGATCGGCTTCGCAATGTCCCGGGCACGATCGTGCACGGACGATACGACATGGTGACGCCGATCAAGAACGCGTGGGATCTCAAGAAGGCGTGGCCGGAGGCGGATCTCAGGATCGTGCCGGATGCCGGTCATGCCATGACCGAGCCCGGCATGGTTCACGAGCTCATCTCGGCGACGCGCCGCTATGCGCGCTCCGGCCCAGCGTGAGGCAGGATAGGCTTCGGTGCGGGTCCACTTCTGAGGCCGCACGCCTCGTTAAGCGTTTGCGCGCTATTTCTGGGGCGGCGCTAGCAGCGGGACTTCGGCCGGCGCTACACTCGGGGGCCGGACATTAACCTCTACCGTGCGCCATCCATCCCCAAGATTCGAAACAATGCCGAGCGAAGTGCGCCAGAGAATTGCGATTGCCGACAAGAACCCCGTCATCCGCACGGGGCTCGTCGACATCATCGCGCGCGACGGGCGCTTCGACGTCGTAGGCGACGGTGCCGACAGGTGCGGCCTTCCTCAAATTCATCGAAGAGAACAAGGTCGACATCGCCGTCATCGGCTGGGCGCTTCCCGACATGACGGGCGGCGATGTGCTGGCCGAGCTCAAGAAGCGCCAGTCGCCGGTCCGGACGATCGTCTACACCGGCGAGCCGGGGAGCGACGTGCTGCGGCGCACCATCAAGGCCGGCGCGTGGGGCTTCATCTCGAAAAGCGACGAGCCGCCGGTTCTGCTCGAGACGATCTCGTCGGTGGCGCGCGGGCGCGTCTGCTTTCCCTACGTCGACATCGACGCGCTGAGCAAAGATCCGCTCGACGTGCTGACGGTGCGCGAGCGCGAGCTGCTGGCAGCGCTCGCCGACGGCTGGTCGAACCTGCAGATCGCGTCGCGCATCGGCATCTCGCGCAACACCGTCAAGTATCATCTCAAGAATCTCTACGACAAACTCAACGTCAACAACCGCGCGATGGCGGTGGCGCTCTACATGTCGCGGCAGGGGCAGCGCGACGGACGCTCGTGAGCTTCGGGTTGCCGCCGCACCCGAGCGAGGGGTGGGTAGTTTTTCGACTACCCTCTGGGGCACTCGATCAGCCCACCCGACAGAGATCGTTTCCTCGCCAAGCGGGTGTTGCGCGCGGTTAAGAAGCGATTAAACGTCCGCGCACCGCATCACTGGGAGACGAGGTGCGGAGATTTCAGGCAATACCGCAACGCACTATCAAGGTACGGCAGAGGGCAGCCCGCTTCGCGATCCGCTCCGCGACGAACTTGCTCATGGTTTCGGCTGACACGCGAACGGCTAAGTGTCAAAGTTGGGACCAACAAAGAAACGCGCAACTGACACTGGAGGAAACGCGATGAATCTTGTGACGCCGCATCTCTTCATCCCCGGCCCGACCAACATTCCCGAGGCCGTGCGCGTCGGCGATGGACATCCGCATGGAAGACATGCGCGAGCCCCGAGTTCCCGAAGTTCACGCTGCCGATCTTCGAGGACCTGAAGAAGGTCTTCAAGATGAAGGACGGCCGCGTCTTCATCTATCCGTCGTCCGGCACCGGCGCCTGGGAAGCGGCGATCTCGAACACGCTCAACCGCGGCGACAAGGTTCTGATGAGCCGCTTCGGCCAGTTCTCGCTGCTCTGGGTCGACATGGCCGAGCGGCTCGGCCTCAAGGTCGTGCTGTGCGACGAGGAGTGGGGCACGGGCGTGCCGCTCGAGAAGTACGCCGACATCCTCGCCAAGGATAAGAGCCACGAGATCAAGGCCGTGTTCGCCACGCACAACGAGACGGCGACCGGCGTCACCAGCGACATCGCCGGCGTGCGCAAGGCGCTCGATGCCGCCAAGCATCCCGGCGCTCCTGTTCGTCGACGGCGTCTCGCTCGGTCGGCTCGCATCGACATGCGCATGGGCGAGTGGGGCGTCGACTGCTGCGTGTCGGGCTCGCAGAAGGGCTTCATGCTGCCGACCGGCCTCGGCATCCTCGCCGTCAGCAGCAAGGCGCTCGAAGCGCACAAGTCCTCGAAGATGGAGCGCTGCTTCTTCTCGTTCGAGGACATGATCAAGACCAACGACCAGGGCTACTTCCCCTACACGCCGGCGACGCAGCTCATTCGCGGCCTGCGCGCCTCGCTCGACCTCATCGCCGCCGAAGGCCTCGACAACGTCTTCGCGCGCCACACGCGCCTGGCCGACGGGCGTGCGCGCGGCGGTCGACGGCTGGGGCCTCAAGCTCTGCGCCAAGGAGCCCAAGTGGCACTCCGACACGGTGTCGGCGATCCTCGTGCCCGAAGGCATCGACAGCGCCAACGTCGTGAAGACGGCCTACTACCGCTACAACACCTCGCTCGGCGTCGGCCTCAACAAGGTCGCCGGCAAGGTGTTCCGCATCGGCCACCTCGGCGCGCTCGACGAGGTGCATGATCGGCGGCGTGCTGTTTGCGGTCGAGATGGCGCTCAAGGACTGCGGCGTCAACATCAAGATGGGCTCCGGCACCGGCGCGGCGGCTGAGTACTTCAGCAAGACCGCCACCAAGTCGGCGACCAGCCGCGAGACGCCAAAAGCCAAGGCAGCTTGAACGAGAGGCGCGGCGCCCTACAAGGGCGCCGCGCTTCGACGTTCGATCGACCGCAAGGTCTCGCGCCCACCAGCGGCCGAGCCAAGGATCGCCGCGCACCAGAAACGAATGAAAAACTGAGGAAACGTACCGATGAGCTACACTCTCTACCCGCTCCGCAAGCAGCGCCTGCAGCGCTCCGAGCTCGCCGTGCCGGGCTCCAACCCGACCATGATCGACCGCGCGCACAAGAGCGCCGCCGACTACGTCTTCCTCGACTGCGAGGACGCCGTCGCTCCGCCCGACAAGGAGCAGGCCCGCAAGAACATCATCCAGGCGCTCAACGACCTCGACTGGAAGGCCGCCGGCAAGAGCGTATCGGTGCGCATCAACGGCCTCGACACGCACTACATGTATCGCGACGTCGTCGACATCGTGGAGCAGGCCGGCTCCAAGCTCGACACCATCCTCGATCCCGAAGGTCGGCGTGCCTGCCGACGTCTATACGGTCGAAACGCATCGTCAGCCAGATCGAGGTCGCCAAGGGCCTCCCGAACAAGATCGGCACGGAAGCGCTGATCGAGACGCCGCTCGGCATGGCCAACGTCGAAGCCATCGCGTCGGCCAACAGCCGCCTCGAGGCGATGCACTTCGGCGTCGCCGACTACGCCGCCTTCAACAAGGCGCGCACCGTCGTCATCGGCGGCCTCAACCCCGACTACCCGGGCGACCAGTGGCACTTCGCGCTGTCGCGCATGACGGTTGCCTGCCGCGCCTTCGGCCTGCGTCCGATCGACGGGCCGTTCGGCGACATCTACGATCCGGACGGCTACAAGGCCGCCTGCCGCCGCGGCGCCGCCCTCGGCATCGAGGGCAAGTGGGCGATCCATCCCTCGCAGATCGAGCTCGCCAACGAGGTGTTCTCGCCGACCGCAGCCGAAGTCGAACGCGCCGAGCGCATCCTCGTCGCGCTCAAGGAAGCCGAGGCCCAGGGCAAGGGCGCGGCCTCGCTCGACGGCAAGATGATCGACGCCGCTTCGGAGAAGATGGCCAAGAACCTCCTCGCCACCGCCGCCGCCATCAAGGCCGCCGAGGCCGCCCGCGCGAAATAACAAGCCGCAAAAGACAGCAGTTCCCCCCAAGGAGGTTGAAGATGGACATTCACGAGTACCAGGCGAAGGAGCTTCTCTCGAAGTTCAGCGTGCCGGTCCCGCGCGGCGGGCTCGCCTACAGCCCCGAGCAGGCCGTCTATCGCGCCAGCGAGATCGGCGGCTCGAGGTGGGTCGTCAAGGCGCAGATCCACTCGGGCGCCCGCGGCAAGGCCGGCGGCATCAAGGTCTGCAAGACCGACCACGAGATCGAGCAGGCGGCCGAGGGGCTTCTCGGCAAGAAGCTCGTCACGATCCAGACCGGCCCCGCCGGCAAGCTCGTCTCGCGCCTCTACATCGAGGAAGCGACCGACATCGACAAGGAGATCTATCTCGCCTTCGTGATGGACCGCGCGCGCCGAGCGCATCGTGGTCGTCGCCTCGGCGGCCGGCGGCATGGAGATCGAGGAAATCTCGCACAGCCAGCCCGACACCATCATCCGCGTGCAGGTCGATCCCGCGGTCGGCATGCAGGCCTTCCAGGCGCGCGAGGTGGCCTTCGGCCTCGGCGTCGAGCCGGAGCTCGTCGGCAAGCTCGAGCGCGCGATCCTCGGCTCCTACCGCGCCTTCCGCGACCTCGACGCCACCATGCTCGAGATCAACCCGCTCGTCATCACCAAGCAGAAGACCGTCGTCGCGCTCGACGCCAAGATGAGCTTCGACGAGAACGCGCTCTTCCGCCGGCCGCAGATCGCGGAGCTGCGCGACAAGAGCCAGGAGGACCCGCGCGAGACCTACGCCAACGACCGCGGCCTCGCCTACGTCGGCCTCGACGGCGACATCGGCTGCATCGTCAACGGCGCCGGCCTCGCCATGGCGACGCTCGACATGATCAAGCTCGCCGGCGGCGAGCCCGCCAACTTCCTCGACATCGGCGGCGGCGCCTCGCCCGAGCGCGTGACGAAGTCGTTCAAGGCGGTGCTGCGCGACAAGAACGTCAAGGCGATCCTGGTCAACGTGTTCGCCGGCATCAACCGCTGCGACTGGGTCGCCAAGGGCGTCGTCGACGCGATCAAGGAGCTCGAGATCAAGATCCCGATCGTCGTCCGGCTCGCCGGCACCAACGTCGAGGAGGGCCGCAAGATCATCGATCAGAGCGGCCTCACCATGATCAGCGTCGAGACATTGGCCGAGGGCGCGCAGAAGGCTGTTGCCGCTGCGAAGACCTCTAAAGCGGCCTGACGGAGGAAAGACACATGGCAATCTTCATCAACGAAAACACGCCGATCCTGGTCCAGGGCTTCACGGGCCGCATCGGCACCTTCCACGCCCAGGAAATGATCGACTACGGCACCAACGTCGTCGGCGGCGTCACGCCCGGCAAGGGCGGCTCGACGCACCTCGGGCGCCCGGTGTTCAACACCATGAAGGGCGCGGTCGACGAGACGGGCGCGGAAGCCTCGATCGTGTTCGTGCCGCCGCCGTTCGCGGCCGACGCCATCATGGAAGCGGCCGACGCCGGCATCAAATACTGCGTCTGCATCACGGACGGCATCCCGACGCAGGACATGATCCGGGTGAAGCGCTACATGCGCCGCTACAAGAAAGAGAGCCGCATGGTTCTCACGGGTCCCAACTGCGCCGGCACGATCTCGCCCGGCAAGGCCATGCTCGGCATCATGCCGGGGCACATCTACCTCCCTGGCCGCATCGGCATCGTCGGGCGCTCGGGCACGCTCGGCTATGAGGCCGCCGCGCAGCTCAAGGCGCTCGGCATCGGCGTCTCGACCTCGGTCGGCATCGGCGGCGACCCGATCAACGGCTCGTCGTTCAAGGACGTGATCGAGCACTTCGACACCGACCCGGACACGGATGCCGTGATCATGATCGGCGAGATCGGCGGTCCGCAGGAGGCCGAAGCGGGCCACTACATCCGCGACCACTTCAAGAAGCCGGTCGTCGCCTACATCGCGGGCCTCTCGGCGCCGAAGGGCCGGCGCATGGGCCACGCGGGTGCCATCGTCTCGGCGTTCGGCGAGGCGGCGTCCGAGAAGGTCGACATCCTGAAGAGCTGCGGCGTCGCGATCGCTCCCACTCCTTCGGAGATCGGCAACACGATGCAGAAGGTCCTGTCGTCGAAGAGCAAGGCGGCTTAAGCGGGAAGCCGTGCTTGCCCGTGATCGGGCGAGCTGGCTGAAAGCGACCCGGCAGGTGCGAGAGGGCGCCTGCCGGGCCGATTCTCGGCTGTGATGCAGGAGTTGAGTTGCAAGAAGCCGTCGTTCTGTGGTGAGCGGAGAACAGCAACGTGGCGCAGCCATTGACTAAGGCACGCGGCAAGCTCGACGAGTTCAAGCTCCGGGACGAGCTCAAGGCGTTGCGCTCGGAGATCCCCGATCAGCCGTCGCTCAATCCGATTGTCAACGTCGCCTTCAACCTGTCGCGCGAGCTCGAGGCGGGGCATACGAGCTTCGACGAGCTGAAAACGCTCGCCGGGCGGCTCATGGACCGCGCCTGCGTGCAGCGCGCGCTGCGCCTCAGGGAGCAGATCGGCTTCGTCGACGAGGCGACGACGCGGGCCGAGTTCGCGAAGTTCGTCGCCGAGAGCGGCGGCGAGGGCAAGGACGAAGCGACGTTCAAGCGCTTTGCTGAGCGCTGGAGCCGGGCCCGAACCGGCATCGTCTTCACGGCACACCCCACGTTCGGCCTGTCGGAAGCGCTATCGGAGCGCATGACGAAGATCGCGCTCGCGGGCAGCGCCAACGGCCAAACGATCGGCGTGCCGCACCGTCCCGACGCGCCGCTGACGCTCGACTACGAGCACCGCGCGTGCAGAAGTCGATCCGGAACCTGCGCGACGCCTACGTCGATCTCGCGGCGGCCTTCTTCAAGACGGCGGCCGAGCGTTTCGGCGACAAGGCTTTCAAGCTCAAGCCGGCGTTCGCGACGATCGCCTCGTGGGTCGGCTACGACCTCGACGGGCGCACCGACATCAAGTGGACGTTCTCGTTGCTCATCCGGCTCAGGGAGAAGCGCACGTCGCTGGACGATATCCGCGACCGCTTCCTCGCGCTCAAGGGCGTGATCGACGATGGCGGCGAGGTGCAACGCCTGTCGCGCCAGATCACCGGCAAGCTCGATCTCGCGATTGCGGCTGTCGACGAGCATATCGAGGCGCTGGAGCGGATCGGGAGCGACGGCTTCACGCTGGCGGAAGCGGCCAACGTCATCACGCGCGGCGACAGCTACAATCTGGTCACGACCGAGCCGATCGTCACGCTGCTCGATTCCCTGATCGATGCGGTGCCAGGCGCCGAGGCAAAGCAGGCCGTGGCGGCGCTCGCGGCACTCTTTGAGGCGACGGGGCTCGGCACCTCGCACATCCACCTGCGCGTCAACGCGGTGCAGATCAACAACGCGTTCCGCGCCTTCGTGCACGAGCCGTGGACGCGCGACCTCACCGAGCGCCAGGCGCTGGCGCGCATCGTCGAGATGATCCGCACGGCCAAGCCCGAGGCGGTCAACTTCGAGACGCTCGATCTCGAGAACGCGACAGCCATCCGCCAGTTCGCGCTCGCCGCGCAGATCGTAAAGCACGTCGATCGCGACACGCCGATCCGCTACCTGATCGCCGAGTGCGAGAGCCCGGCGACTATTCTCATCGCGGTCTTCTTCGCCAAGCTGTTCGGCGTCGAGAAGAATGTCGACATCTCGCCGCTGTTCGAGACGCCGGCGGCGCTCGAGACGGGCTCGCGCTTGATCGAGCGCCTGCTCGCCGAGGAGGCCTACCGCGACTACGTGCGCGGGCGCGGGACGGCTCTGCGTGCAGACCGGATACTCGGACGCCGGCCGCTTCATCGGCCAGATCGCAGCGGGCCTCGCCCACGAGCGCCTCCAGCACGGGCTTGCCGACGTCGTCCACAAGGCGGACCTCAAGGGCGTCGAGACGCTGATCTTCTCGACGCACGGCGAGAGCATGGGGCGCGGCGCGCACCCCGGGCCGCTGCGGCGCCGCCTGCGCTATGTGCTCTCCGGCGAATCCCGCTGGCGCTTCTTCCGACACGGACTACCGCTCAAGCACGAGACGAGCTTCCAAGGCGGCGACGGCTACCTGTTCTTCGGCAACAAGGCGTTCGCGGCGCGCGCGCTGACCACGATCGTCATGAGCGGCAAGGACCCCGGCGAAGGCGAGGATCCGTTCTACACCGACGTCAACCTGTCGCTCGACTTCCAGCTTCGCCTGCGCGGCTATCAGCAGCACCTGTTCGCGCATCCCGGCTACCGCGCGCTGCTCGGCGCGTTCGGAGCCAATCTCCTGTTCAAGACCGGCTCGCGGCCGGTGAAGCGCCAGGGCGATCACGCCTCCGGCGGCGCCGACCCCGCACGCATGCGCGCCATTCCCAACAACGCGATCCTGCAGCAGTTCGGCTACGTGGCGAACGTGGTCGCAGGCCTCGGCGCCGCGGTCGGCTCGGAGCGCGAGCGTTTCGTCGAGCTCGCCAAACGCTCACCGCGCCTGAGGCCGCTGATCGAGATGATCGCCCGCGCCAAGCAGCTCTCGAGCCTCAATGCGGTCGGCGCCAACGCTATCCCGTTCGATGCCGGTTTCTGGGCGTCGCGCGCCTCCTGGGGCCGCGAGCCGCACCTCGAGGGCGCCTTCAAGACGCTGGCGTCGCGCCTTCTCAATGACGATCGCGCGCGGCAAATCAACGGCCTCGCGCACTACCTGCGTCTCGACGCCATCGACCTGCATTCGCATGCTCGAGGATATCGGGCTCGAGGGCGGCAAGATCCCGGACGACCACCGGCTCGAGCTCGATCTCCTGCAGGCGATCCGCCTCGCGCTGATCATGCGCATCTTCATCCTCGCCGCGCAGCTGCCGCGCTTCACGCCGACGAACGAGGTCTCGCACGACGAGATCTTCCGCTCGGCGCTGGCGCTCGAGATCCCTGACGTCGTGGCGGTCATGCGTCAGGCGTTTCCGCGCCGATCCACGGCTGCCTACGATGCGGCGGCCTTCACCGAGCAGGCAACGTACCTGCCCAAAGGCATCGACGACTACGGCCGCATCGAGACGGAGATCCTCGAGCCGCTCGAGCAGGCCTACGAGCTGGTGCGCGAGATCGGCACCGGCATCTCGCACCACTGGGGCGCGTTCGGCTGAGCGCGCAGCTCAGGCGCGCATCTGCGGCTCACACACAGGAACGACGCGAAGGACGGGTCGCGGGCGCCAGCGGCGGCTATGCGCGGCGTGGTCGTTCGCGACGACGAGACGAGGCTTCCAGCGCTCGCCCGTGCGGTGGAAGTGGAGCATGGCCGCAAGCGTCGAGATGCTGGCACCGGCGGCATCGAAGGCCGTCCCAGACGGGAGCTCAGTGCGGGTCATGACTAATCCTCCTTGCGTGCAATTCATGACGCTCGCTACGCCTGCTGTATGTTACGTAAGGAACCCCGCCTCGGTTTTGGACGCTGTGCGAGGGTTTTCGTTGCGCCTATGCTTTCGCGCGCATTAACGGCGCGGCCGCACTTTGATTGTCTCACAGCATGCCGAGCGTGCGCGGGAGCCAGAGCGAGAGACTGGGCCAATAGGTGACGAGCACCAAGAAGGCCAGCATCGTCGCGAGCCACGGCAGCACCGACTTGGACGTCTCGGTCAACCCCAGTTTCGTGATGCCGCTCGTCACATAGAGATTGAGCCCCACGGGCGGCGTCAGCATGCCGATCTCCATGTTGACCACCATGATGATCCCGAAATGCACGGGATCGATGCCGAGCTTGGCGGCGACCGGGAACAGGATCGGCGCCAGGATGAGCGTGACCGAGGCCGGCTCCATGACGCAGCCGGCGGCGAGCAGCAAGAGGTTGACGATGACGAGGAACGAGATCCAGCCGAAGCCCTGGGCGACGATCCAGTCGGCGATGGCCTGCGGGATCTGCTCGTGCGTCAGCAGGAATGAGAACAGGATGGCGTTGGTGATGATGTAGAGGATCATCGCGCTCATGGCAGCGGACGCGAGCAGCACGCGCGGCACGTCGGCGAGCGCGCAGGTCCTTGTAGACGTAGACGGCGACGACGAAGGCGTAGACGGCGCTCATGGCGGCGGCTTCTGTCGGCGTGAAGAGGCCGCCGTAGATGCCGCCCATGATGATGACGATCAGCGCCAGGCCCCAGAAGCTGTCCGCAAAGGCGCGGCCGCGCTCGCCCCAGGTGGCCCGCGTGCTGCGGGGATAGCCGTTCTTCCAGGCGCGATGGAAGGTCGTGAGGCCGAGCAGGATCGCAAGCAGGATGCCGGGGATGACGCCGGCCATGAACAGCGCGCCCACCGAGGCGGCCGAGACCTTCTCGCCCGCAGGCCCGGTGACGTGCATGCCGCTCGTGCCCAGCGAATAGAGCACCATGACGATCGAGGGCGGGATCAGGATGCCGAGCGCGCCCGACGAGGCGACGACGCCCGCCCCGAATTTCAACGGGAAGCCCTGGGCGGTCATGGCGGGGATCAGGATCGAGCCAACGGCGACGACGGTCGCGGGCGAGGAGCCCGAGACGGCGGCAAAGATCGCGCAGGCGACGACGGCTGCGATGCCGAGTCCGCCCGGCCAGTGGCCGACCATGGCGGTTGCGAAGCGGATCATGCGCTTGGCGACGCCGCCGTGGGTGAGGAAGTTGCCGGCCAGGATGAAGAACGGCACGCACATCATCTCGAAGCTCTCGATGCCGGTGAAGAGCTTGAGCGCGACGGCGTCGAGCGGAACGGATGTCAGCGTGAAAAGAAACGTCAGCACGGTGAGGCCGAGGGCGATCGACACCGGCATGCCGGTGAGCAGGAGCGCGGCGAGCAAGGCGAAGATGATCAACGCGCTCATTGCGCGGTCCCAGCGCGATGGGGACGCGATGCCTTCGACGTGGCCGGGATCGTGCTTCGGCAGCTCGCCGGTTTGCAGGAAGTGTCCACGCCACCTGCAGGAAGCGGAAGCACATCAGGTAGGAGCCGAGCGGGATCGCGAGATAGACGACCCACATCGGCAGCTCGAGCACGGCCGAGGTCTGGCCCATCTCGGCGATGTGCCAGCAGAGGCGGGCGCCGAGCGTGCCGACGATGCCGGTGAAGAGCGCGCCGGCGGCGAGCGCGATCAGGATGAGCACGCGGCGGCGGTCGGGAGGCAGGCGCTCAACGAGCACGTCGACGCCGACATGGATGCCGGTGCGGACGCCGTAGGCGGCGCCGAACTTCGCCATCCAGATCATCATGAAGATGGCGAGCTCCTGCGCCCAGGTGAGGCGCACGGCGTTGAAGAGGTGGAAGAGGCCCTTGGCGAAGCCGGCCAGCCAGTCAAGCCCTTGCGCCTTCGCCCAGCCGGCGAGATGGGCGGCGTTGGAGAGGCCGTAGCGCTGCACGACGGCTACGAAAATGAGGAGGGTCGACGCGGCGATCAGCGCCGCGATGATCGTTTCCTCGAGCCTGTCGAGCAGGCGCAGCGGCATCGGACTTCCCCCTCAATCGCCTGTTACCCGCTCTCCCCGCTTGCGCGGGAGAGTGGGTCAGAGCCCATATCTGCCGCAAATCATTTCTTGGTGGTTGTCACTTCTCACAACCAGCGATCAGTTCGTCCGACGGATTGCCACTTCGACGAGTGCGTGAGGATCGTTCCAGCGACCCGGCCAAACACTCGGAGTTACCCCTACATTAATGTATCGCTCCCTGTTGTAGTCCGAGGATCAAACGAGTTCTCAGTAGGCAAGATACGTGGTTGTCTGTGATTGATCCCCAGACTGGAAGCTTGCGCCGTAGTCAGCAGTAAGAGTCTACCGGTAGTTCTCAGCACAGACGCCCCGCTCTGAGATGCGCAGCACTTCTTCGGGACCGCAGCTTCAGTTGCATAAACAACAGCGATGGTCATTGCGGTCTAGGAGGTGCTCTCTCGAGACTTGCGAGTCAACGATAAGCGGCTTCTTCTCGTTCGAACAGCTGCGACATCGACTTGGCGAGCTTACCGCGTAGGAGTCAAATGCGGCCGCTGACCGTGCCACCACAGCGTCGAACCAGCTATAAAGCCGGCACGGCAATACGTAGGATGCTGCCTTATGCGGCCGAGCGGCTGGATAATGGACAACATAAGGTTTCCCTTCGGACACAATCTACTTTCTCGTCGCGGCGGCGATGCGGTCGATGAGGTCCTGGCCGACGCGGGAGGCCATCTCCTTTTGCACGGGGATGAGCGCATCGCGCCAAGCCTTCATCTCGTCCGGCGTCGGTTCGTGGAACGTCGTCGTGCCGAGCTTCTTCATCTCGACGAGCGACTCGTCGTTCTCCTCCTTGGCGAGCTGATTGGCCAAGGGCGTCGTCTCGGCGATGGCACGCTCGAGCGCGGCGCGGATATCGGGCGGCAGGCCCTCCCAGAACTTCTTGTTGGTCAGGATCGCGTAGCCGAGATAGCCGTGGTTGGTCAGCGTCGCGTGCTTCTGCACCTCGTGCATCTTCTGCGTGAACATGTTGGCGGGCGTGTTCTCGGTGCCGTCGACGACGCCCGACGAGAGCGCCTGATAGGCCTCCGAGAACGCCGTCACCTGCGGCAGCGCGCCGAGCGCAATCATCTCAGCCTCGATCACCTTCGATGATTGAATGCGCATCTTGAGGCCCAAGAGGTCGTCGGGCGCAATGAGCGGCTTGTTGGCGGAGAGGATCTTGAATCCGTTGTCCCAGAAGGCGAGGCCGAGGATGCCCTTCGCCTCGAGCTTGGCCAGAAGCTCCTTGCCGATCGGCCCGTCGGTCACCTTGCGCAGTGCGTCGTAGCCGGAAAACAGGTACGGGAGATCGAAGACCTCGAACTCCTTGACGCCGAGCGGAGCCAGCTTCGAGACGGACGGGGCGAGCATCTGCACGGCACCGAGCTGCAGCGCCTCGAGCTCCTCCTTGTCCTTGTAGAGCTGGGAATTGGGATAGAGCTCAATCCTGACCTTGCCGCCCGTGTACTGCTCGGCGAGCTGCTTGAAGTGCTCGGCGGCACGCGACTTGTGCGCCTGAGGCGCCGAGACGTGGCTGAACTTGATGACGATGGGGACGTCCTCTGCCAGCGCGGCGGACGACAGAAGAAAGGCAACGGCAATCAGTGCTGGCCCCAGGCGCATGGCGCTCCCCGTTCGCGGACTCGCTGCCGCTTCGGGGCATGGTCATCGGCCGCGAACGGCTGTCAAGAGCGCGGGGCGAAAAGCGCCGCCCCGCGGCGGGCGGCCCGTCGAAATTGACGGCGCGTGCGCTGCCAGAGGGTGCGGCGGTCGTCTTCCCAACTGTCCTCCACGACGTGGACAATCCTGAAAACGCGGCGGGCGCGCCGGCGATCCTCGCGCGAAAGGCAGACGCAGCCGCAGCAGAAGCGCGGCCGGCGCGCCACGGTGGCAAAGATCTCGAGGGAGGGCGGGAGCTCTCTTCTGGCGGGCATGCGGGTGTCTCGCGGCGGTCCTCGGTCGTCCCGACATTAATCGGCAGATCGCCCCAGGGTTCCAGAAGGATTTCTACCTAAGGGATGCCGCGGGCAGGGCGAATACCTCGCCCTCGCTCTCCTCGGTCGCGAGCCAGAGGAACGGAAGACGCGGGAAATCGCGCTCGAGAACGGGGCCGCCTGTGCCGACCTCGACGACGAGCGCTCCGTCGGGCGTGAGATGGCGGCCGGCGCTCTCCAGGATGCGACGCACGAGATCCATGCCATCGCCGCCGCCGGCATGCGCGATCCGGCGGCTCGGCGCGGTATTCGGGAGGGAACGCGGCCATGGCCTCGGCGGAGACGTAAGGCGGGTTCGACAGGATGAGATCGTAGCGCTTGTCGCCGAGCGCCGCGAAGAGATCCGACCGGGCGAGATGGATGCGGTCCTCGAGGCCGTATTCGGCGACGTTGCGCTCGGCGACCGCAAGCGCGTCCGGGGAGATGTCCACGGCGTCGACGGTGGCATTCGGAAATGTCATGGCGGCGAGGATGGCGATGCAGCCCGAGCCGGTGCAGAGGTCGAGCACGCTTTCCACCGCATCCGGGTCGGCGACGACGGCGGAGAGCCGGTCCTCCAAGAGCTCGCCGAAATAGGTGCGCGGCACGATCACGCGCTCGTCGCAATAGAAGCTGTGGCCCTTGATCCAGGCCTCGTTGGTGAGATAGGGCGCGGGCTTCCTGGTCGTGATGCGCTTGTCGATGATGGCGGCCACCTCGCCGCGTTCGGCGCGCGTCAGTCGGCAGTCGAGCCAGGGATCGAGCTCGTCTACGGGCAAATGAAGCGTGTGCAGGATGAGGTAGGCCGCCTCGTCGACGGCACGCGACGTGCCGTGGCCGAACGCGAGATTCTCGGCCGTGAAGCGGCTCGTGGCAAAGCGCAGCCAGTCGCGCACGGTCGCGAGATCATCGATGGCGGTCTTGTCGATCGGCATGGCGGGGCGCACGCAAATAGTTACGGGCGCCCTGTGTAGCTCACCTCCGCCAGCGCCGATAGTCTAGCCATTCCCCCAACTGCCTATTCGTGTCACGCGACGCCGTGGGACTTGAACCAGGCGAGGAGGCGGGTCCAGCCGTCTTTCGCCGCGGCTTCCTGATAGCTCGGGCGGTAGTCGGCGTTAAAGGCGTGGCCCGCTTCCGGGTAGACGACGATCTCGCAGGTCTTGCCCGCGGCCTTGCAGGCGGCGCGCATCTTCTCCACCGTGTCGAGCGGAATGCCCTGATCCTTGCCGCCGTAGAGTCCAAGCACGGGGGCCTTGAGATCGGCGGCGATATCCACGGGATTGCGCGGCGTGTTCGCGCTCGCGCTGCCGACGAGGCGGCCGTACCAGGCGACGGCGGCCTTCACGTCGGGATTGTGCGCCGCGTAGAGCCACGTGATGCGCCCGCCCCAGCAGAAGCCCGTGACGCCGAGACGCGAGGTGTCGCCCTTGCCGCTCGCCTTGGCGAAAGCAACCGCGGCGTCGAGGTCGCTCATGACTTGCGCGTCCGGCACTTTGGCGACGACCGGCATGATCTGGTCGATGGAGGTGAGCTTCGAGACGTCGCCTTGGCGGGCGTAGAGCTCCATGGCGATCGCGTAGTAGCCGGCCTTGGCGAGGCGGCGGCAGACGTCCTTGATGTGCTCGTGGACGCCGAAGATCTCCTGGACGACGAGCACGACCGGGAAGGGCCCCCCGGCCGCGGGCATGGCGCGGTAGGCCGGGATCTCGGCGTCGGCCGTCTTGACCTCGACCTCGCCCGCCTCGAGCCCGGTTGCGTCGGTCGTGATCATCGTCTGGGCTGCGACGGGTTGCACTGCGAGCGCAAAGCCGGTCGCGAGCGTCGTTGCGAGTACATGACGGCGCGAGAGGTCGGGATTGGGGGCGAGGCTCAGGCGGTCGAGGCTGAAATCCTGCATTGGGCGCTCCTGCGATCAAGGTAAGGGCAAAGTTATTTCCTGCCATTACTAACCCCGCGACATGGCGCAAAGTTGCGACGGCGGCGCCCCCTTTCGCACCTGCACGCGCGCGGGCCGGTCAGCATTAACCGCTCGGCAGCGTCATCGTGTCCATTTTCTCGCGACCCGCTTGGCGAAGCCGCCGCAACCCGCCAATATCGCTCCGCAGCCCGGGCCCGCGCAGACGGCGCCACGAGAAACGCTTTACGAGAGGGAAACGCCCGTGACGGTCAAGTCCGACATCGAGATTGCGCGCGAAGCAAAGATGAAGCCGATCGCGGAGGTCGCCGCGAAGATCGGCGTTCCGGCGGACGCGCTCGTCCCCTACGGCACGACCAAGGCCAAGCTTTCGTTCGAATTCATCAAATCCCTCAAGGGCCGCCCTGACGGCAAGCTCATCCTCGTCACCGCCATCAGCCCGACGCCCGCCGGCGAGGGCAAGACGACGACGACTGTCGGCCTCTCGGACGGGCTCAACCGCATCGGCAAGAAGGCGATGTGCTGCCTGCGCGAGCCGTCGCTCGGCCCGTGCTTCGGCGTCAAGGGCGGCGCGGCCGGCGGCGGCTACGCCCAGGTCGTGCCGATGGAGGACATCAACCTCCACTTCACGGGCGACTTCCACGCCATCACCAGCGCCCACAACCTGCTCTCGGCGCTGGTCGACAATCACATCTATTGGGGCAATGCGCTCGGGATCGACAGCCGGCGCGTCGAGTGGCGACGCGTGCTCGACATGAACGACCGGGCGCTGCGCTCGATCGTCAACTCGCTCGGCGGCGTGTCGAACGGCTTCCCGCGCGAGGACGGCTTCGACATCACGGTCGCCTCCGAGGTGATGGCGATCCTCTGCCTCTCGAGCGATCTCAAGGACCTCGAGAAGCGCCTCGGCAACATCATCGTCGCCTACACGCGCGACAAGAAGCCGGTGCGCGCCCGCGACGTCAAGGGCGACGGCGCGATGACCGTGCTGCTCAAGGACGCGCTGATGCCCAACATGGTGCAGACGCTCGAGAACAATCCGGTGTTCATTCACGGCGGCCCGTTCGCCAACATCGCCCACGGCTGCAACTCGGTGCTGGCCACCAAGAGCGCGCTCAAGGTCTCCGACTATGTCGTCACGGAAGCGGGCTTCGGCGCGGACCTCGGCGCCGAGAAGTTCTTCGACATCAAGTGCCGCAAGGCGGGCCTTGCGCCCTCAGCCTGCGTGATCGTCGCCACCGTGCGCGCGCTCAAGATGCACGGCGGCGTCGCCAAGGAGAACTTGAAGAACGAGAACGTCATGGCCGTGAACAAGGGCTGCGACAACCTCAAGCAGCACATCGAGAATGTGAGCAAATTCGGCGTTCCCGCCGTCGTGGCGATCAATCGCTTCATCACCGACACCGACGCCGAGATCCAGGAAGTGATGAAGGCGGCGGAGGCCATGGGCACGCGCGCCTTCATGTGCACGCACTGGGCGGACGGCGGCAAGGGGACGGAGGCGCTGGCGCAGCACGTCGTCGAGATGTGTGCGTCCGGCAAGGCGGCGTTCAAGCCGCTCTATCCGGATAGCATGAGCTTGCGCGACAAGGTCAAGACGATCGCGACCGAGATCTACCGGGCGGCCGACATCTCGTGCGATGGAGCGGTTGAGACGCGCTTCAAGGAGCTCGAGGCGATGGGCTTCGGCCATCTGCCGGTGTGCATGGCGAAGACGCAGTACTCGTTCTCCACCGATCCGGCGAAGCGCGGGGCGCCGAGAGGGCACGTCATTCCCGTGCGCGAGCTCAGGCTCTCGGCAGGCGCCGAGTTCATCGTCGTCATCACGGGCGAGATCATGACCATGCCCGGCCTGCCCAAGGTGCCGGCGGCGGACTCGATCCGCCTCAACGATCAGGGCCAGATCGAGGGGCTGTTCTAGTCATTGTGGCCTACATCCTTCGACAGAGTCAGGACAAGGCGACAGAGCGTCGAGACGAATGCGTCAGGTCGGATTGGGGGCGGAGCCGGACTGGCGCGCCTTGAGCTCGGCCAGGCGCTGCGGCTTCTTGACGAAGACCGAGTAGGCGTGGGCCACAATCCCGATGCCCCATCCGAGAACAACCCAGTGCACCCAGAAGGCGCTGCCGGTTGCCAAATTGATGCAGACGAGAACCGCGATTACGGCCGCGAAGGCTATGAAATGGTTGTAGAAACCGCTGATGGCGCGGACTTGCTCCCGCTCCAGCGCCTGATCAATTCGTTCCTGGTTCATGAAGGGTCCTCCAGCGTCGGTATGCGCATGTTCATCATGACAAATTAGCCGACAGGGTCCCCGGCGAGCTGTTCCCTGGAGAACAGTCCGCCCCGCGTCAGGCCGCCATCATAAGCGGCTGGGTGGCAGGCGCCATATCCTCGTAGCCTTGTGCGACGAGTCGTCCCGCCGCAGCGTCCGCGACCATTACCAGGCGCGTATGACGGTTGAGCACGGGCGGAACGAGCCAACCGAAATCCGCGTCGAGCTCGGGCGGAATGCAGTGCAGCAGGCAGGCCCGCTCCGCGCTCTGCTCGCCGCGCGACCGGCCGCGCCATCCCGGTGCCTGCCAATGGTTGGCGGCGACGTTGGCGCCATCGTGGACGCGGGCCTCCGTCTCGGTGCGCTCGATGACGGCGGTCTCGGAGGGTTTCAAGCCGGCGAGAGAGAAGATGCCGGGCGTCGAGATCGGCTCGGCGATCAGCATGCTTCTCGCCTCGGCGAAGGTCGCGGCGCGCTCGAAAACGGTGCGCAAGAGGTGCGCCGGCGTAGGGTGCGGCATCTTCCAGACGCGGCGGCGGTTCGCGGCCCAGTCGAGCACGTAGAAACCGACGGCCTTCCTCATCGGCGCCTGATTGAGCGCGGCGCAGAAGCGTCCTGGGGCCATGGCGGTCAGCACGCCCGTGTAGCCGGGCCAGGTCAGCGTCACATAGCGGCCGGCGGCGCCGCTCACGCGCGCGGCGATTAAGTTCTCTCCGAGACCGGGCGTCTTCCAGTCGAGAACGCGAATGAGACGCGCGCTCTTCTGGTCGGGCGAGGCGGACACGCGGCAGGTGCAGCCCCACTCGTAGTTAACCGAGAAGAAATAGGCGCCCGGCCGCGCGAGCCGCTTGGCGATGGCGTCGATCTCAGCGAGGTGCTCGTTCTCCCACTTTTCGAGCCAGCGGCGGGAGACCTTGTCGAGCTGGCGCAGGGCCGCTGACGGGATGGCCGCCGTCGCGAGATCGAGGAGCGCATGAGCACGCGCCTCGTGGGCGGCAAGCGTCTCCATCGGGAAACCGGGGCCCGTGTCGAGCACCGGGATGGGCTCGAGCTCAGATCGTGGAAGCACGTCCAACATCTTCAGGTGAGCCTCACACGGGGCGCAGACAGGCCCGAGATCTAACTGTGGGCTTGGGCGCTGCCGTTCAAGATGCGCCTCACGGCGCTAACGGACAATTGAAATGCTCGACGCCAAAAAAAAGCGGCCACCGATGACGTGCATCGATGGCCAAGTCCGGGAAGAATTCTTGCGTCGCCTCACGCCAGCTCGTGGCGCGCCCTCCACTCTGCGGTCACCCAGTTGACGATGAGCGAGCGGCGCACGCCGCGGATCGGCCGCTTCGTGAAGCCGTGCCAGGTGCTCGTTCCGGGAATGAAGATCAGCCCCTTGTTCTTCTCGTAGGGCGCGGTCGCCACGAGGTTGTGCTCGGCTGAGGCGTCGTAGATGTCGGTGCCGGCGTCGAACAGCTCCGGCTCGCCCGACAGGTAGATCAGCATCGTGAAAAGCTTGACGCCGAGATCGAGGTGCGGCTCGAGCCAGAAGCCTTCGACATCCTGGCAATACTCGATCCTGAGCGCGCCCTCGGAGAGCCCTCGTCCCGTCAGCTGCTCGAGGCGGCGGACGACCTGCGGGCTGCGGAAGACATCGGTCACCTCGCGCACGACGTGGAAGCGCTCTTGGTTCCCGGGATCGAAGTAGACGCGCGTCGAATTGTTGGCCTCGCGCTTGCCGTTAAAGAGTGCGCCCCCGGGCGGCGCGAACGGCAGGCCGACGACGCCGCCAAGAAGCCGCTCGGGCAGCGCATCCGCGAGCAGCCAGTAGTCGAACGGCTGGCGCACATGCGTGGAGCGGTCGAGGCATTCGATGAACTGGCGGGCGGCGGGGGGTGGCGGCGTCAACTGATCCATGGCTCAATCCTGACGTGGGCCTCTCTCAGCGAGCGTCGTTGCGCGTAAACGGATTGAAGCGCTTGAAGCGGGCGGAGAGCGTGTGGCGGCCGATGTTCTTCTTCAGCGCGGCCTCAGATCGGACCCAGTTGAACATGACGTAGCGGCGCGGCCCCTCGAAGGGATGATGGCCATGCCAGGAGTTGTCGGTGCGTTTGAATGCGACCAGCGTGCCGCCGTCGGGCGGAACCTCGACGATCATATCCTCGATGTCGTCGGCGCTCCGCAGGAGGCGCAGCCGGCCGCCTTCCTGGCTCCAGGTGTCGTTGAGATAGAGCAGGCAGGTGACGATCTTGTCCGTCGAATCCGTGTGGATTCGCCCGTCCTTCTTCTGGCAATGGCCGCGCACCGTGATCATGAGCGGCTTGTCGGCGAGATCGACGTCGAATTTCGCTTCGAGGATCTCCTCGAGCTCGCGGCTTCTGATTTCCCGGATGAGCCTGTCAAAGCCCGGACCATATGTCAGCTCCTTCAGGGGGAAGACGCCGGGCTGACCGATATCGGGAAAATCGCCGGATACCTCGACCAGCGCGCCGACCGAGAGGACACCGCTTGCAAGAAAATAGGGGAACGGCGCTTCCGTCACCGGAGCCGTCGCAACCAAATCCAGATCGATCATTATTCCCCCTTCCCGCCGAGCCAGCTCGCAGGGCGCACCATGAGCGAGGCTCCCTGTGCGGCCGCGAATCCCGTGGGAGAGGTTCGATCGCCACCGGCGAAAGCGACTTGATCGGTATCAAGCTCGGGGCGGACAAATGGACGCGGTGGGCAGGCAGCCGCCATCGAAGTGCGGCCGCGCGCGCTGCGGAATACAACCGCTTACGAGATCACTTTGCGGGGTTGGGCCCGATGCTGCTCACCTTGCGCACAAGGTCGGCGACGTTGGCGGCGCCCATACGCTCCATCACCCACGCGCGGTAGGTCTCGACCGTCCGTGGGCTGATCTCAAGCTTGAGCGCGATCTGCTTGTTCGACATGCCCGACGCGACGAGATCGAGAACTTCACGCTGCCGCGGCGACAGCATGCGAATACGTTCGGCGACATCGATGCGCTCGTCGACCTCGGAGTTGCGCTGGCGTCCCTTCTCGACGGCGTCGGCGACGCTCGCCGCCAAGCGCTGGCCGTCATAGGGCTTCTCGAAGAAATCAAATGCGCCTTCCTTCAAGGCTGCAACCGCCATCGACACATCGGCATGCCCGCTGATGAGGATCATCGGCGACTTCTCGTTGCGGGACTTGAGCTCGCGCTGCAGCTCGAGCCCGGTCATGCCCGGCATGCGCACGTCGGCGACGATGCAGGAGGGGTGCTGATCAGAATAGCCGTCGAGAAATGCCTCGGCGAATTCGTAGCAGCTCACCGAGATCCCGCGGCTCTCGATCAAGAGGCGCATGGAGTGCAACACTGCCGCGTCGTCGTCGATCAGGGCCACGGTCATTGCAATGCGTCCTTCTATTTTGCGGCAGCGAGTGTGAACGAGACGGCAGCGCCGCTGGGCGTACTCTCAATCGTGAGCTGCCCGCCGTGGGATTCGGCCATCGAACGGGCGAGCGCAAGACCAAGCCCCAAGCCAGTCTCCTTCGTGCTCGTGAAGGGCGTCAGCACCTTGTCCAGCACGTCGGGATCGAAGCCTGGCCCGTTGTCGCGGACCTTGATCACGACGCGACCGTTGTCGTTGAGGCTGGCCTCGATCACGATACGCCCTGTGCTCCCACGTGCCGCGGAGATGGATTCGGCCGCGTTGCGCACGAGATTGACCAGAACCTGCCTCACCTGCAAGCTGTCGGCAACCACCGCGGGAAGAGCGCGTGCCAATCGCACGTCGAGCTCGATGCCGCGCGCCGAGAGCTCGGGCCGGCAGTGGGTCGCGGCCTCACGGATCAAATCCGAGACGGCAAGAAGTGCCGTCTCATTGCGTCCGAGCTTGATGAAATCGCGCAGGCGCCGCACGACCTCAGCGGCGCGATCGACCTGAGTGATCGCGTGCTGCGCGGCGGTCGCCGCCGTCGCGGTGTCAGGCGGCTCACTCTCGACCGCCTGCTTTGCGAGCCGGGTGTAGTTGGCAATCGCGGTCAGCGGCTGATTGATCTCGTGGGCAAGCGTGGCGGCGAAGGCGCCCATCGTGTCGAGACGCGCCGCGCGCTCCAGCGCCTCCTGATTGAGCCGCAGCTGATGCTGCGCGCGCTGCTCCTCGCTGACGACGGCGCCAATGGCCAATCCGGTCAAGGCGAGGACAACCATCAGCGCCTGGTACGCCGTCACGTCATTGGCACTCACGCCGGCGATATGGATCGCCACCATGAGGCCAAGCTGCGTCAGCACGAGGCCCGACGTCACGCCCTCCAATCCGAAGCGGACGGCGGTCCAGACCACAGGCAGGAAGAAGAGATAGAAGAGATGCAATCCGAACGCCTCGGCCAAGCCGAATACGGCCGCGAGCGAGGCGATGAGAAAGACGACAAGCGCCGCGAATTCCCATGACGGCACGAGAAAGCGGCGACGCGTGAACAGGATCAAGAGGAACGGCGTCAGCACGGTGACGCCGATCATGTCGCCGATCCACATGCGCATGATGGCCGGAATGGTCTCGGCGGCATCGATGGCCCCGGAGAGAACGAGGAGTGCGACGTAGGACACCGCAACGGCAATCGCGCTCACGACAGCAACCGCAATCAGGAGCATCAGAGACCGCTTGGAGGAGAGCGTGCGGTCGAATGCGAGCGCGGGCATCGAAAGGATCGCCGTCGCCGTGCTGTAGCCGAGACCGACGATCAAGGCGCCCGCGACGTGAACCCAGAGCGGCAGCGGCAGGCCGATCACGAGCGCGTTGGCAACGAACGGCGCGACGAAGAGCCAGGGGATGAACTCGCGGCCCAAGAGCAGGACAAGGGCGAAGCTCAGCCCCGTGGGCGGGTTCCACGGCGTAATCCCGAGCGCGGCCGCGGGATGCACGTAGCTGACCCAGTCGAGCACCGTGAACGCCGCCAGGTAGATCAGCGCGACCTTGAGATGCGACAGGGACAACAGGCTCGCGACCGGCAAGTCGCGCGCCACGGCTTCCCTGCTCCAGACCTTCATTGCGCTCCTCGACCCTGTCCGTTCATCCGTACCGCCAATGCGAACGATCCCTTCACGGGCCGCCGAGGAGGGTCCCTCGGCTGGCCAATCCGGTGCATGTCACAACAGCGCGGATCAGGAAACCGGCCCATCCAGCGCCTTGACTGCAACTTTATAGCTGAGCATGCGGCATTGTCAGGCTATCCCCTTCCCTCCCCTCGGGGCAGGCCCAGGGATTTATTGACTTTTCAGGCACTCTCCGCGATATAGGTCGCCGGCGCGGCCGGCTCACCCCGGCACGCGTTAAGAGCGCTGCCCGAGGCTCCGGCCGGATTTCGGCCAACCTATTCAAAAGTCCGCAGAATTTCTGCGGCGCCACAGGGCGCGGACCAGACCCAGAGCGCGAAAACGCGCGGAAAGAGGCAACCCATGTACGCTGTCATCAAGACAGGCGGCAAGCAGTACCGCGTCGCCAAAGACGACGTCCTCACCGTCGAGAAGCTCGACGGGGAAAAAAGCGGCAAGCTCGAATTCACAGAAGTTCTGATGGTCGGCGGCGGCTCCGGCGACCCGAAGGTCGGCAGCCCGCTCGTGTCGGGCGCCAAGGTCCTGGCCGAGGTCGTCGAGCAGACGCGGGGGCCCAAGCTCATCGCCTTCAAGAAGCGCCGGCGCAAGAATTCGCGCCGCAAGCGCGGGCATCGCCAGGACCTGACGAAGATCCGCATCACCGGCATCACCGCTTAAGAGACGCGCGTATAGACCCGGCGCCGAGCGCCCTATTCAAGGATTTCCCCCCATGGCCCAGAAAAAGGCTGGCGGCTCAACGAAGAACGGCCGCGACTCACACAGCAAGCGCCTCGGCATCAAGCGCTACGGCGGCGAGCACGTCATCCCCGGCAACATCCTCTGCCGTCAGCGCGGAACGCAGTGGCATCCCGGAACCGGCGTCGGCATCGGCACCGACCACACCATCTTCGCGGTCGAGGAGGGCACAGGTGCACTTCGAGACCAAGCGCAATGGTCGCATCTTCATTTCGGTCAAGCCCGAGAAGGCCGCCGCAGCCGAGTGACGCCATCCGGCCGAGCCTAGATTTCGGGGGAGATGGCTCGCCATCTCCCCTTTTGTTTTTGGATTTTTGTCTTCGAGCCGAGCCCTCAAGCCATGACGACCCCGAGGCACGAGATCGAGCACTTTGGCCCGGCGCAGGTCGCCGGTATGATCGCGTCCAGGGTCGAACGGGGGGCGAGATGAAGTCGCGCCGGCTGAAATTCCGCGAGCTCAACGACGACGATGCCGCGCGCATCGCCGAGCTTGCCGGCGACTGGGATATCGCCCGCATGACGGCGCGCATTCCCTACCCCTATTCGGAGCCGCTCGCCCACCAGTGGCTGAGGGGGATCGAGCCGGGTGAGTTCGTGCGCGCGGTCGAGCTCAATGGCGAGCTGATCGGGGCCGTCGGCTACATGCCGGCCAGCGACGGGTCGGCCGAGATCGGGTACTGGATCGGCAAGCCGTGGTGGGGACACGGCTTTGCGACGGAAGCCGCACAGGCGCTCGTGCGCTACTGCTTCGGCAGCGCAGGGTTCGGGCGGCTCACGTGCTGCCACTTCGTCGACAACCCGGCGTCGGCGCGCGTCATTGCCAAACTCGGATTCCGCCGCGTCGGCCCATGCACGGCATGGTGCGAAGCACGACGCGCCGAGGTCGACACGCTGCTCTATGAGCGGCGCCGGCCGGTCATATCGCTTTTCTGGAGGCGTGCGGCGTGAAGTTCCTCGACCTCGCCAAGATCTACGTGAAGGCCGGCGACGGCGGCGACGGGTGCGTGGGCTTCCGGCGCGAGAAGTTCATCGAGTTCGGCGGCCCGGACGGCGGTGACGGCGGCAAGGGTGGCGACATCGTCGTCGTCTGCGTCGAGAACCTCAATACGCTCATCGACTACCGCTATCAGCAGCACTTCAAGGCCGGGCGCGGCGGCAACGGCATGGGGCAGAACCGGGCCGGGGCGAACGGCGCGGACGGCCTGATCAAGGTGCCGCCGGGCACGGTCGTGCTGGCCGAGGACGAGGAGACCGTGCTCGCGGAGCTGAAGAAGCCCGGCGACCGGCGCCGTCATCGCGCGCGGCGGCAACGGGGGCTTCGGCAACGCCCACTTCAAGAGCTCGACCAATCAGGCGCCGCGGCGCGCCAATCCGGGGCTCGCCGGCGAGGAGCTCACGATCTGGCTCAGGCTCAAGCTCATCGCCGACGCGGGCCTCGTCGGACTGCCGAATGCCGGCAAGTCCACCTTTCTTGCCGCGGTCTCGGCTGCCAAGCCGAAGATCGCCGATTACCCGTTCACGACGCTGCATCCCAATCTCGGCGTGGTCAGGGCGGGGGACGCGGACTTCGTGCTCGCCGACATCCCGGGCCTGATCGAAGGCGCGCACGAAGGGGCGGGGCTCGGCACACGCTTTCTCGGGCATGTCGAGCGCACGAAGGTGCTGCTCCATCTCGTCGACGCGACCGGCGACGACGTCGCCGAGGCCTATCGAACGGTGCGCCACGAGCTCAAGGCTTATGGAGGCGGGCTCGACAAGAAGAAAGAGATCGTCGCGCTATCGAAATGCGATGCGCTCGATGAGGCGGCGATCGCGGAGAAGTCGGAGGCGCTGAAGAAGGCCTGCCGCAAGAAGCCGCTCGTGCTCTCGGCGGTTTCCGGCCTCGGCGTCCGCGAAGCGCTGTTTGCGCTCGTGCGCGAGATCGCGCGTGCCGAGGAAAAGGCGGACGAGGACGAGCCGGCTGCGCAGCAGCCCTGGCGGCCCTAAGCCGCTCGCGCATTAGATCCGATCACCACACGCCTGAAAGGGTGGCGCCACTAACGCCCGTTCCAGCGCTCGCGCTTCGAGGCCGATGCCGGGGGCAGCGCCGCGTAGCGTCCCCATGGTCCGGTCAGGCGCTGAGCCTTCCTCTCGTTGCGCACAGGGCGCTGGTTCTTCACGACGCGCGCCTTCTTCGTGCGTGCCGTTGCCTTTTGCGCCTTGCGTGCCGGTTTTACCTCCTCAACACTGGCGTCGGTGGATACCGCCTCGCTGGGCTCAAGCGCTGCAACCTGCACGACCTCACAGGGATGGGAGTTGTCGAGCCCGTAGGTCACGACCTCTCGCGAGGTCAGGTGGCGCATGAATTTCGACGGCACCTTCATCATGGCGTCCATCAGCGCGTCGCGCACGCCCATGCTGGCCAAGTATTCATGGATGCCGTCGGTTACGGGACCGTAGCCCGCCTCCTCGCGCGCGGGAGCGCCGGGCGTGTAGAGACCTCTGTCGTAGTAGGGCCGGTGCACGCCAACCTTGCCGCTCGTCACGGTGCGATGCACGCCGGCCGCCAGGACGAGCACACAGGCGCTGTAGCATTTGCCGCGAGCGACGACGCTCGTGTCGAAGCGGCCCTCGCGGACCAGTCCGCCGATCGCCATGGCCGACGAAAGAGAGCCGCCCGGAGACGCGAGCTCCACCAGACGTGACGGGCTGCTCACGATGCGCCTGTCGGCGATCGCCTGCGAAAAGTCCGTCAGCGTCTTGAGATCGATCTCACCCGATATGACGATCGTATGCCGCGAAGAATCGGCACCGTCGCTTTCAATTGTCACATCGGCCTTGGCCGGTGCAGCCGTCGCGAACAGAATGGTCGCAACAGGCCAGATGGCCGAGTGTGCCGTGCGCAGGGACCTACGCATACGCTACCCCAATCTCCCCGCCACCCCTCTTCGTGACCCTGTTACAATACCACTTTTCGCGAGGATCCGTCTCAACTTGCCGCAGGTTCCTCACACCCCGAACGAAGTCATCATAGTCCTCGACGGGCCATTGTCACGGCTGAAGTTTCAACGATGAAGATGACATTGGTTGTAGGCCGTAAGGCGATACGGCGTTCACCATAAAAAATTGCCGGAACAGCTCAGCGGGCTTACGGGGCGGCCGGCCCGCCGGATCATGCCGTCGTGCGGGGGCCCGTCCCGCGCATGACCAACGCCAGCAGCACGCCAGCGACGAAACCGCCGACGTGGGCCATGTAGGCGATACCGCCCTGCTCCGTCTGGGCCGTGTCGGCGATCGAGCCGACCCCGCTCACCATCTGGAGCACGACCCAGAAGCCGAGCACGATGAAGGCCGGCATGGAAACCACCTGGCGGCCGAGCAGCACATCGACGCGGGCCTGCGGGAACATGAGAATATAGGCGCCGAGAACGCCGGCTATGGCTCCGGACGCGCCGACGTTGGGAACGGAGGAGCCGGGGTTGACCAGGAACTGGGCGAAGGTCGCGGCAATGCCGGCCAGAAAATAGAAGATCGTGAATCTCACCGGGCCGAGGCGATCCTCGACGTTGTCGCCGAAGATCCAGAGATAGAGCATGTTGCCGCCGAGGTGCAGCCAGCCGCCGTGCATGAACATGGCGCTGATCACGGTGAAGGCATCGGCAGCGGGTTCAGAGTTGAAGCGGGAGGGGATGAAGGCCCACTTCTCGACAAAGGCGTCGCCGGCGCTGAGCTCAAGGAGGAAGACGGCAACGTTGATCGCGATCAGGACGCTTGTGACGACCGGAAAGCTCCTGCGTGCGCTGTTGTCGTCGCCGATCGGAAACATTGCTCGCCCCCTCGCCTCGCGCCCGGAACTCTCGCCCAATTCACGCTTCCGACCTTAGCCGACGAACCGGCAAAGTGCACGCCACCGGAGGCTGAACAGGGTTTGGAGGCCGGAGCCCTGATTGGCTCAGGCGGACTGGCGCCATTCAGACAGGGCCGGAGCGAGGCCACCGCGCACACTCGTGACAAGTGTCTGGATGTGGCCGGCGTCGAGGAACGAGATCTCGGCATGCGGCATCTCGCGGCGCACGGCGTTGACCAGGCCCTCGCGCCGCGGCAGCGGCACGGCCTCGTCGCGCAGGCCGATGACGAAGCGGCTCCGTGGGGCGAGATTGTCAAGATTGTCGATCGGATGATAGCCGTGCGAGGCACGCGTGAAATCGCTCAGCGCGTAGCCCTTCTCTGCCGCGCGGTCCCTGATCACACGCGCGGCGGGGCTCTCCCACAGCATGAGATCACCGCGGTCGGCCGACGCGATCGACCATAGCCTGGCACCCAATCGATTGGCGAAATAGGTGGCGACGGCCGTGCCCATGCTCATACCGACGACGATCAGGCGGCGCGGATCGATTTTGGCGCGCTGAACGGCCGCCTCGGCATCGTCGGCGAGACGGCGCATGGCGTCGATGCAGAGATCCGGCTCAGAGCTCACGATCGCGCCGGGCATCTCGTAGCAGACGAGAAAATCGCGCGGCACGAGGCCCATACCTTGCGCGAGGCGGTAGGGCATGCACCACGGCAAAAAGCAGACAACGGGCGCGCGCCCGTTGCCTTCAATGCGTCTGAACTTGGCGCACGTATCGTCGCCGAGCGACGCAGCACGCAAGAGAAACTGACCAAACTGTCCCATTGCTTCGAGCATGGGTCGCAAACGCCGGTGGCAAAATGTGGTTCCCGCAACGCGGCATATTAACTCGGGCCAGCGGAGCGCGGATGTGCGTTCTTACCCTCAAATCTCCACAACTTCAATGACGCCCGCCACAGTCGATACGCGGCCCGCAACCGAGGGGGAGACGTCGTAGCGCCCGGGCATGGAGATTTCGATCTCTCGTCCCGCATCGGAAAGCGGCAACACGATGCGCACCTCTCCGCCCTTGCGCGCCGGTCGCAGCGCCTGAACAAGCTCGGACTTCAATGCCGCGAGGTTGGCGCGCTCGGTACCGACGAGGGCCGGATCGAGGACGACTCTCAGGCCCTGCTCGAGCGTGCCCGCAGCCTTGTCGAGCGCCTCGACGCTTTGCACGCGCATCTTCACGGCCTCGCCGTCTCGCTCCGCCTCGACCGCGAGCAAGACGGGCGTGCCGGGCTCCAAGAGATCGCGACATTGCGCGAGCGTGTCGGAAAACACGACCGCCTCGAACTGACCGCTCGTATCGGAGAACATGGCGAAGGCGAACTTGTTGCCCTTCTGCGAGCGGCGCTCGCGCGCGGAGATCACGATGCCGGCGAGACGGCCCGCGGCCGCGCCGCGCTCGGTTGCGGCCTCGAACTCGACGTAGCGGCGCACGCCGAGCTTGCCAAGAATTTTCTCGTACTGGTCGAGCGGGTGGCCGGAGAGGAAGAAGCCGACGGCGTCGAACTCGTGCTGCAGACGCTCCATGGGAGTCCAGGTTTGCGCAGGCTTCATGTCGAGCGCCGGCCCCTTGTCGCTCGAGCCGCCGAAAAGATCGCTCGTGCCGAGGGCCGCGTTTTCCGCGAGCCGGTTCGCAAGTGCCATGATGCCCTCGACGTTGGCATGGACGAGCGCGCGAGACGGCTCGAAGGCATCGAAGGCACCGGCCGCCGCCAGCGTCTCGAGAGCACGCTTGTTCACGGCTTTGGTGTTGATGCGCGCGGCGAAATCGGCGAGCGAACGGAAGGGTCCCTTGGCGGCACGGGCGGCGACGATGGTTTCGACGGCGGACGCGCCGATGTTCTTCAAGGCGGCGAGCGAATAGCGGATGGCGCCGCGTTGTTCCGCGCTTTTTTCTTGCCCGCCTCCGGCAGGACGCGGAGGCTCGGCGAGGAACTCGACCTCGGAGGCGTTGACGCAAGGGGGCAGCACGCGGATGCCGCTCTTCTTGGCCTCGGCCGCGAACATGGCGAGCTTGTCGGTGTTGCCGAAGTCGAGGGTCATGGAGGCGGCCAGGAATTCCTCGCGGAAGTTCGCCTTCATGTAGGCCGTGTGATAGCTCACGAGCGCATAGGCCGCCGCGTGGCTCTTGTTGAAGCCGTAGCCCGCGAACTTGTCGACCAGCTCGAAGATGTAGATGGCGTCGTCCTTCCTGACGCCGTTCTTCAGGGCACCCTCGACGAAGCGCGACTGCTGCTTCGCCATCTCGGCCTTGTCCTTCTTGCCCATGGCACGGCGCAGAAGATCGGCGTCGCCGAGCGAATAGCCGGCCATCACCTGGGCGATCTGCATCACCTGCTCCTGGTAGATGATGACGCCGTAGGTCTCGCGCAGGATGCCCTCGAGCATCGGATGCAGACAATCGACCGGCTCCTCGTTGTGCTTGCGATTGATGTAGGTCGGGATGTTGTCCATGGGGCCCGGGCGGTAGAGCGCCACCATGGCGATGATGTCCTCGAAGCGATCGGGCTTGAGCCGCTTCAAGCTCTCGCGCATGCCCGTGCTTTCGAGCTGGAACACGCCCGCCGTATCGGCTTTCGCGAGCAGCTCGTAGGACGCCTTGTCATCGAGCGGCAGCGCGAGCAGATCGATGTCGATGCCGCGGCCGCGCTTGACCAGCTCGACGGCCTTGGTGAGCACGGTCAGCGTCTTAAGCCCAAGAAAGTCGAACTTCACGAGGCCCGCGGCCTCGACCATCTTCCAGTTGAACTGCGTGACAGGCGTCGATGACTTCGGATCGCGGTAGAGGGGCACCAGCTCGTCGAGCGGGCGGTCGGCGATCACCATGCCGGCGGCGTGCGTGGACGCATGCCGGTAGAGGCCTTCGAGCTTCTGCGCGATCTCGAGCAGGCGGGCGACGACGGGCTCGGAATCGCGCTCCTGCTGCAGCTTGGGCTCGCCCTCGATCGCCTCCTTCAGCGTCACCGGGTTCGCCGGATTGTTGGGGATCAGCTTGCAGAGCCGATCGACCTGGCCGTAGGGCATCTCGAGCACACGGCCGACGTCGCGCAGCACGGCGCGCGCCTGCAGCTTGCCGTGGGTGATGATCTGGGCGACGCGGTCGGCGCCGTACTTCTGAGAGACGTAGCGGATCACCTCGTCGCGCCGGTCCTGGCAGAAGTCGATGTCGAAGTCGGGCATCGACACGCGCTCGGGATTGAGGAAGCGCTCGAAGAGAAGGCCAAAGCGAAGCGGGTCGAGGTCGGTGATCGTGAGGGCCCAGGCGACGACCGAGCCCGCACCCGAGCCGCGGCCCGGACCGACGGGGATGCCGTGCGACTTCGCCCACTTGATGAAGTCGGCAACGATCAGGAAGTAGCCCGGAAACCTCATCTTGGCGATGATCTCGACCTCGAAGGCGAGGCGGCGCCAGTAATCCTCCTCGGTGAAGCCGGGGGCCGGCGATTGCGCCGCGAGGCGGGTCCGCAGCCCCTCCTCGGCCTGGCGCTTGAGCTCGGCCGTCTCGGCTCCGAGCAGCTCTTCGAAGCTCGCTCCGGCCCGTGTCTCGACGAAGCGGGGCAGGATCGGCGCGCGGCCCTTGGGGCGGAAGGCGCAGCGCTTGGCGATCTCGATCGTATTTTCCAGCGCCTCGGGGAGATCGGCGAACGTCTCTGCCATCTCCTCGGCGGTCTTGAAGTAGTGCGCCCGCGTGACGCGGCGGCGATTGTCCTCGGCGACGGTGCGGCCCTCGGCGATGCAGAGCAGCGCGTCGTGCGCCTCGTAGTCGTCGGGGGTCGCGAAATAGACCTCATTGGTGGCGACTACGGGCAAGCCGAGCTCGTAGGCGAGCGCGATCAGCCGCGGCTCGACGTCCGCCTCGGATGGCAAGCCGTGGCGCTGCAGCTCGATATAGAGGCGGTCGCCGAACGTGCGCATGAGCTTCAGGAGGCGGTCGCGCGCGAGGTCCGTCTGGCCGTCGCGCAACGCCGTGTCGATCGGACCCTGCGGGCCGCCGGTCAGCGCGATCAGTCCTTGGCCATGTTCCTCGAGCGCGTCGATCTTGATGTGAGACGGCTCGGCGGGATCGGGGCCGAGAAAGGCGCGGCTCGAGAGCTTGATCAGATTGGCGTAGCCGGTCTCGCTCGCGGCATAGAGCGCGATCGGCCCGGCGGGGCGCGCCTGCGGCTCGTTCCCGCCGCCGCGCCAGGCGCCGGCCTGCGGCGCGGCGCCGTCCCGGAAATCGGTGTTGAGCGCGCACCCCACGATGGGCTGGACGCCCGAGGCCGCGAGCTTCTCCGAGAACTCGAGGGCGCCGAAGAGATTGTTGCTGTCGGAGATGCCCACGGCCGGCATGCCGGCGGCCTCGGCCAGCTTGGCGATCTTGGCGATCGGCAAGGCCCCTTCGAGCAGGGAGTAGGCCGAGTGCACCTTGAGGTGCACGAACAGAGGTTCCGTCGGGTGCTCGGCCATTCGCATCCTTTTCGCCTCGTCGTAACCCCTCACCCGGACCGGCGACTTCGTCACCGGCCCGACCTCTCCCTCAGGGAGAGGTGAAGGACGTGCGGCCCCGCCTTCACCTCTCCCCAGTGGGGAGAGGTCGTGAGCGCGGTGTCAGCCGCGCGAACGGGTGAGGGGGCCGACGCTCTGCTATCCACAATAGGTGAGTCGGTCGGCCCAAGGCCGGATATGGGTTGTAGTGCCCGCTATTCACATAGCTGGTCAATCAGCGTCAACGACGTGCGGAAACGCGGCTTGCCAGGGCCAGGCGGGGCCGGTACCGCTGGCCGGAATGGCAAACGCTATCACTAATACGCTCCGCCTCGCGAAGGCCGGCATCGTGCTGGCCCAGCACGGCGTGCGCTTCGTGCCGAAGGGCCAGAAGGTGCCGCTGGCGCTGCGGCTCGCGCGCCTGGCGACGCTGCCGGTGAGCCTCATCGCCGCGCCGTTCAATGCCGGGAAGCCCAAGGAGACCCGGATCTCGCGGGCGCTGACCTCGCTCGGGCCGAGCTACATCAAGGCCGGGCAGTTCTTCGCCACCCGCGCCGACATCATCGGGCCCGAGCTCGCGAGCGACCTGCAGAATCTCCAGGACAAGCTGCCGCCGTTCTCGGACGCCGAAGCGCGCACCGCCATCGAGGACGCGCTCGGCGGCCGCGTCGAGGATCACTTCGTCGAGTTCGGGCCGCCGGTCGCCGCCGCGTCCATCGCCCAGGTGCACAAGGCCGTGACGCGTCGAGAACGGCCGCCGCCGCGAGGTGGCGGTCAAGATCCTGCGTCCCGGCATCGAGCGGCGCTTCCGCCGCGATCTCGACAGCTATTTCTTCGCCGCGCGGCTCATCGAGCGCTTCCACGCGCCGACGCGGCGCCTGAAGCCCGTCGCCGTGGTCGAGAACCTGGCGCGCACGACCGAGCTCGAGATGGATCTCAGACTCGAGGCCGCGGCCATCTCGGAGATGGGCGACACGATCAAGCCCGAGGAAGCTTTCCGGGTGCCCGAGGTCGACTGGAAGCGCACGGCAAAGCGCGTGCTCACGACCAACTGGATCGACGGCATCCCGATCTCGGATCATGCGAGCCTGCGCGCCAAGGGCCACGACCTAAGGCGGCTCGGACTCGTCGTGCTGCGCTCGTTCCTCACGCACGCCATGCGCGACGGCTTCTTCCACGCCGACATGCACCAGGGGAACCTGTTCGTCGACGAGGCCGGCAACGTGGTGGCCGTCGACTTCGGCATCATGGGGCGGCTCGGAGCCAAGGAGCGGCGCTTCCTCGCCGAGATCCTGCACGGCCTCATCACGCGCGACTACACGCGCGCCGCGGAAGTGCACTACTGGGCCGGCTACGTGCCGCCGCATCATCCGGTCTCCGTCTTCGCGCAGGCGCTGCGCGCCATCGGCGAGCCGATCCATGGGCGCACGGCGGAGGAGATCTCGATGGCCGATCTCCTGGGCCAGCTCTTCGCCTACACCGAAGTCTTCGACATGCAGACGCGGCCCGAGCTGATCCTCCTGCAGAAGAGCATGGTGATCGTCGAGGGCGTGGCGCGCGCGCTCGACCCGTCGCTCAATCTGTGGACGGCAGCCGAGCCGGTCGCCAAGCAATGGATGGAGGACAATCTCGGCGTCCGGGGCCAGATCAGGAAGGCCGGCGAAGGCGCGGCGACGCTCGGCAAGATCCTCTCCGACGTGCCGGCGCTCATCGCCGAAGCCGAGCGCGCGGCCTCCGGGCTCGCGGAGATGGCGCGCTCCGGCCTGCGTCTCGACGAGGAGACGGTCAAGGCGCTCGCCGAGGAGACCGCGCGGCGTGATTTCTGGTCGCGCGCGGCGCTGTGGGTGGGGGCGCTGAGCCTCGTGGCGCTCGCACTCAAGGCATTCGGGTGGTTCTGAGCGCGGGCAGGCAGTACCTGGCCTTGCACTAACGTCATCCCGACGAAGGTCGGGATCCACGCAAGGTTCATCAGCGCATTCCGACAAAATTGCATTCGACGCGGGCCGTCTCACTGCCCGTCACCCGCACCTTCGTGGAGGCGTGTCGTGGGTCCCGGCCTGCGCCGGGATGACGTATTGCGTGGGTCTCTGTTCGCGATTCACTTCAGCGCCTCAATGAAATTGAGGTTCGCAATCTCACGAACGCAAAGGGGCGGCGAGCCTGATGCTCGCCGCCCCTTTCGCAAACTAATGACTGTTACTCTTTGCCCTTTGCGCCGCCCTTTTCACCGTCGCACTTGAAGTCGACCTTCACCCAGGGCAGGTCGAGCTTGCAGGTGCCGTCGGCGCCCTTCTGGATGAACTCGCCGAGCTTCTCGGCAAGACCGCCTTCGGACTCTTCCTCGGCGACTTCCTCCTCGGGCGCAGCGGGGGCAGGCGTTGCGGCAGGAGCCTGCGGCGCAGCCTTGGCATCGGCAGCGGGGGCCACCGGAGCCGGCGTCGCAGCGGCAGTCTGCTGCTCGGCGGGCGCGGTCTTCGAACGCAGCTTCAATTCCTCGATCGACGCCGCCTTGGTCACGGTCGCCGGTGCGGAAGCGGCCGCAGCAGCGGGGGCGGCTGCGGGAGCGGCGGCCGGCGCAACAGCGGCCGTTTGCTCGTTGCCGCAGCGGACGAGATCGGCAGGCGCCGGCGTCCAGATCATTTTCTTCGAGAAGAGCTTGGTGCCCGCATAACCAGTGACGCGCAGATTGCCGTCGGCGAGGGGCTTCAGCTCGACGTCATATTTCTTCTTCTTCTCGGGGCTGTAGATCCAGCCGTTGTCCCAGGTGCCCGGGCCGGACGGCATGGCGTCGCCGATGATCTGGCGGCCGCAGCCCTTGGTATCCGTCGGGTCCTTGACCCATACGACGTGGCCGCAAAAGCCTTCGCCGCACTGCTTGATCTCGATGGCGCCGCGGCCGGTGTCGTTTACCCAAACGCCGGTCGGGTCAGACGCGGCAAGAGCCGAGCCCGAGGCAAGCGCGAGTGCCGCAAACGCGGCAGATCCAATAACCTGTCTGTCTAGCGGCATGTCTGCCTCCTCCTTGATCCCTAATCAAACGCGGGCTTTGACGGGCTGTTCCCACCTCTGCCGCGGGCCCTAGCATTGGCCCCAAACTCTATTTATGGGGCGCCAAGGGGAAATGCTGTTCCCGGTGAAACACGGGCTGTCAGTGTGCGGCGTTCGGCGCGCAAATATGGCTAACGGAGCGCGCTCGGCTCGACCTCAACGAGGAGGCCGCCCGACAACACGACGACGCGGTCCATGCGCCGCGCCAGCTCGAGATTGTGGGTCGCGATCAAGGCCGCGACGCCCTCGTGCCGGAAGAGGCCGATGAGCTCGTGGAAGACGAGCTCGGACGTTCTCGGATCGAGGTTGCCCGTCGGCTCGTCGGCGAGAATTAGCCGCGGCTTGTTGGCAAGGGCGCGGCAGATCGCCGTGCGCTGCTGCTCGCCGCCCGAAAGCTGGGCGGGGCGATGATCGAGACGCTCCCTCAAGCCCAGCGAGGATAAGAGATCGGTTGCGCGCGCCTCGGCGGCGCGGCGGCTCTTGCCCATGATCATCTGCGGGATGGCGACGTTCTCGAGGGCCGAGAATTCGGGCAGCAGCTGGTGGAACTGATAGATGAAGCCCATCTCGGCGCGGCGGATACGCGTTCTGTGCGCCGTCATCGAGGGCTGCGCAGTCGACGCCGGCGACGATGACGCGGCCCGAGTCCGGCGTCTCCAGCAGCCCCGCAACATGCAGAAGGGTCGACTTGCCCGAGCCCGACGGTCCGACGAGGGCCACGCACTGGCCCCTGGCGAGCGACACGGACGCACCCGTCAGAACGTTGATCTCGCGCGTGCCCTGATGGAACGAGCGACGGAGATCGTCGAGGATCAGAACCGGCGTGCTCGGCGTTGCGTCCAACTTGGCGTCCTCACTCGTAGCGGAGTGCTTCGACGGGATCCAATCGCGATGCCCGCCACGACGGATAGAGCGTGGCGAGCACCGAGAGTGCCATCGCCATCAAAACGATCATCCCCGTCTCGAAGAGGTTCATCTCGGCCGGGAGGCGGGTCAAATAGTAGATGTTGGGATCGAACAGCCTAGTGCCCGCCGCCCAGGACACGAATTGGCGGATCGACTCGATGTTCCTGCAAAAGAGGACACCGAGGGCCAGGCCGGCCAGGGTGCCGACGATGCCGATCGAGGCGCCGGTGATGAGGAAGACACGCATCACCGCGCCCTTGGTGGCACCCATGGTGCGCAAGACGGCGATGTCGCGACCCTTGTCTTTGACGAGCATCATGAGACCGGAAATGATGTTCAAGGCCGCCACCAGGATGATCAGCGACAGAATGATGAACATCACGTTGCGCTCGACGGCGAGCACGGTGAAGAACGTCTCATTGCGCTGGCGCCAGTCGGTGATGCTGATGGCGGGGCCAGCCGCGGCGCGCATTCCATTGCTGTACTCGTTGACGCGCTCCGGGTCGGCGACCACGACCTCGACCACGTCGACCTCGCTCGCCTTGTTGAAGTAACGCTGGGCCTCGGGGAGCGGCATGAAGATCATCGTCTTGTCGTACTCGGACATGCCGAGCTCGAAGATCGTGGAGATGACATAGGGCTTGGCCCGCGGCGCCGTGCCGAACGGCGTCGCCGCACCGCGCGGAGAGACGAGCGTCAGCGTATCGCCGACATTGACGCGCAGCGAATTGGCGAGCCGCATGCCAATGGCAATGCCGGTCTGGCTGTCGAAGCCGTCGAACGAGCCGAACACGGCGCTGTTGGCAATCAGCGGCATCGATTTGAGGTCGGCCTCGCGAATGCCGCGCACAACGCCGCCGAGGGCCAACACGTTCGAGGACACCATGACCTGGCCCTCGATCAGGGGAATGGCTTTCTTGACGCCGGGGACAGTCGCGAGCCTGGCCGCAATGTCGTCGTAGTCGGTGAACGTCTGCGCGACGCGATAGACGGCCAAGTGACCGTTCAATCCGAGGATCTTGGCGAACAGCTCCTTGCGGAAGCCGTTCATCACCGCCATGACGATGATGAGGGTCATGACGCCCAGCGCGATGCCGAGGAAAGACACCGCCGCGTTGACGGAGATGAAGCCTTCCTTGCGGCGGGCGCGGACGTACCGCGAGGCCAGCATCCATTCAAAAGGCGCAAACGGCCTGGTATCCACCGGCGATGCCATGCGCTTCACTTCCTCCGCTCCTCTCCCGCTTCGCGGGAAAGGAAAAATCCCATCACGCCAGCACGCGCTGGCTCGTCACGAGATCGACGACGCGCTTCAAGCCGGCTTCGAGCGGCAGCGTCTCGCGCGCGCCGGACTTCCTCACCTTGACCTCGATCTCGCCCGCCTTCACGCCCTTGGGGCCGACAATCAGCTGCACGGGGATGCCGATCAAATCCATGGTCGCGAACTTGGCGCCCGCGCGCTCGTCCGTGTCGTCGTAGAGAACCTCGATGCCGGCGGACTTGAGCCTCATGTAGAGGTCGGTCGCGGCATTGTCTGTTGCCGCGTCGCCGGCCTTGAGATTGACGAGGGCCACCTCGAACGGGGCGACCGGGACCGGCCAGACGATGCCTGCTTCATCATGGCTCGCCTCGATGATGGCGCCCACCAGGCGCGACACGCCGATACCGTACGAGCCCATCTGCAGCGTCACCTGTACTCCGTCGGGCCCCTGGACGCGGCAGCCCATGGGATCGGAGTATTTGGTGCCGAAGAAGAAAATATGGCCGACCTCGATGCCGCGCGCCGAGACGCGCTTGGCCTCCGGCACCTCCTTGGCGAAGCGGGCGGCGTCGTGCATCTCGTCGGTGGCGGCGTATTTCGATGTCCAGGCTTTGAAAATCGGCTCGAGATCGGCGAAGTAATCGAGATCGGCCGGCGGCACGGCGCCTTCGATCAGATCCTTATGACAGAAGACCTGGCTCTCGCCGGTCTCGGCCAGAATGATGAATTCGTGGGAGAGATCGCCGCCGATCGGCCCGGTCTCGGCGGCCATCGGAATGGCGGAAAGCCCCATGCGCGCGAAGGTGCGCAAATAGGAGACGAACATGCGCTGGTAGGCGGCGCGGCCGGCTTCCGGCGTCAAATCGAACGAGTAGGCGTCCTTCATCAGGAATTCGCGGCCGCGCATGACGCCGAAGCGGGGGCGGATCTCGTCGCGGAATTTCCATTGAATATTGTAGAGGTTCTTCGGCAGGTCCTTGTAGCTCTTGATGCTGTCGCGGAAGATGGTGGTGATCACCTCCTCCGCCGTCGGCCCGAAAAGAATATCCCGCTCGTGGCGGTCAGTAATTCGCAGCATCTCCTTGCCGTAAGCGTCGTAGCGGCCGCTTTCGCGCCAAAGATCAGCCGACTGTATTGTCGGCATCAGCAGCTCGACAGCCCCCGCGCGGTTCTGTTCTTCGCGGACAATGGCCTCGATCTTCCTCAGGACGCTAAGACCCAGCGGCAGCCAAGAATAAATGCCCGAGGCCGTCTGGCGGATCATGCCCGCCCTGAGCATAAGCTGATGAGAGATGATCTCGGCTTCTTTTGGCGTCTCGCGCAGAACGGGCAAGAAGTATCGGGAAAGCTGCATGGGACCTTGCTTGTTGCCTTCAGCTGACCGCGAGCATTTCACCCGGGCCCGCCCGAGTTCCCCGAGCAAAAGGGCCCCGCAGAAGCCCCCTATGACTGGCTCGACCGGCCGGCGCCCGTGAATACCGAGGATTGACGGCAAGGGCAATCAAACACGTACCCGCTGGCAAGTTCGGTAAGGGGGACAACGGATGGTTGCGCCCGCAATCTGATGTTTTTCGCGTCTCAGGCCGCGGCTGCAAATACTTTAGGCACCGAGTATTTTTTTCGCGGCAGGCCCGTGACATAGCGCCGCCCTTCGGCTATGGTGCCGCCGTCAAGTGACAAGGGTGCGTAGCCAATGAACACGATGGCTGGGGGCCCAAGTCTAGGGAGAGAATAGCCACGGACCGGGCGGACAACCGTCCGGAACTGAAGGCTAAAAAAACGCGGACGGCGTCACGACACGCCGCCGCACCAAGGTCTGTACTGGGTGTTGGCAAGAGCAAGGCATTCGCCTTGCTCTTTGCGTTTGTTGGCCCTGTGTGATGGACGCGCAACGCCGCCTAAAGCGTGGGCGGGTTAGGCGCCGCGTCCCCTGAGACCCAGCCAGTCGTACTCGAGCGCTCCCCATACGAGTACAAAGACCAGTGCCGCGACGACGGTGTTAATCAGGAAGGTTTTAATCAGCCGGGGTCGAACGGGCGCGCTCTCGGGCGTGCCGGGTACGACGTCGCCTTCCTCGCCCTGCGTCTTGACGCCGAAGGGAAGCACCGCGAACAGCGTCATCCACCAGATCATGATGTAGAGGGTGATGCCGAGGGCGAGGGTCATCGGTGGCTCCTACGCTTAGGCGAGGGGCAGCGGCAGTGGGCAGTGGTGATGATGACCTGCTTGTTCCCGACTGCCTATTGCCGGCTGCCCACTTCCGTCAGGCCTGCTCAAGCTCGGTCAGAGTACCGCAAAAATCCTTGGGGTGCAGGAAGAGCACCGGCTTGCCGTGCGCGCCGATCTTGGGATTGCCGTCGCCGAGCACGCGCGCACCCTGGGCCTTGAGCTGATCGCGCGCGGCGAGGATGTCATCGACCTCGTAGCAGATATGGTGAATGCCGCCGTCGGGACTCTTCTCGAGAAACTTGGCGATCGGAGAATTGGCGCCCAGCGGCTCCAGGAACTCGATCTTGGTGTTGGGCAGCGTGACGAACACCACCGTCACGCCGTGCTCGGGCTGCGGCAGCGGATCGGTCACTTGGGCTCCGAGCGCGTTCTTGTAGATGGCGGTGGCGGCGGCGAGGTCCTTGACCGCGATGGCAACGTGGTTCAGGCGTCCGATCATCTCGAGCGTCTCTCTATTCATCGATCGAAGATGCATCCCCTCTCCCCACTCGCGAGAGTAGGGGAGAGCCGGGGCAACTAGCCCTTACCTTCGATCACGGTGAGCAGAACCTTGGCAATAGGCTTCTTGCCCCAGGCGTCGGCGACGGCGGAGCGGACAGCGCGGCGCACGGCCTCGTGGACCAGCTCGAGATCGCGGCGGCGCGCGGCGGGAATGCTCTTGAGCGTGCCCTCCACGGCGCTCATGACGATATCGAACATCGGCTCGCCGTCGACATCCTGCTGCGGCACGCCGTCGAGCACGATCTGCGGCTCGGCCAGAAGCTCGCCGCGGCGCGAGAGCGTCAGCGCCACGGCGACCAGGCCGACGATCGCCAGCTTGCGCCGCTCGCGGACGGGGCCTTCCTCCGAAGGAATGATGAGGCGGCCGTCGCGGAAGAGCCGGCCCACGGGCGCGTCGTCGATGATGCGCGCGGGTCCCGGTGCGAGGCGCACCATCTCGCCGTTGTAAGCGCTCACGACCTCGGCCGCCCCGCTCTCCTTCGCCAGCTCGCCGTGCGCCTTCATGTGGCGCGCCTCGCCGTGCATCGGGATCACGATCCTGGGGCGTGTCCAGGCAAAGAGCTGGCGCAGCTCGTCGCGGCGCGGATGGCCGGTGACGTGGACGAGCGCGTCGCCGTCCGTCAGCAGCTCGCAGCCCATGCGCACGAGCGCATTCTGAATATGTCCGACGGCCTTCTCGTTTCCCGGGATGGTGCGCGAGGAGAAGATGACGAGATCGCCCTTGTCGAGCGAGATCTCGGGGTGCTCGTTCTCGGCGATGCGCGCCATGGCGGCGCGCGGCTCGCCCTGGCTGCCGGTGCAGAGGCACACGATGTCGGAGCGCGAGAGATGACTGAACTCCTGCTGATCGAGATAGCGGAAGCCCTGCGGCAGGTAGCCGGTGTCGATCGCGACCTCGATCACACGGTGGAGCGCACGGCCCGCGACGACGAGCTCGCGGCCGGCAGCGCGGGCCGCGTCGGCCACGGCTTTGACGCGGCCGACGTTCGAGGCAAACGTCGTTACCGCGACGCGGTGCTTCGCATCCTTGATGATGGTTGCGAGCGATTTCGCCACGTCACGCTCGGAGGGCGAGCGTCCCTCGCGCATGGCGTTGGTGGAATCGCCGACGAGCGCCAGTACGCCCTCGTCGCCGAGGGCCACGAGGCGGGAGTCGTCGGCAGGCTTGCCGATGACCGGCGTCGCATCGAGCTTCCAGTCGCCGGTGTGAAAGACGAGCCCGAGCGGCGTGCGGATGGCGAGCGCGCTGCTCTCGGGAATTGAATGCGCCATCGACACAAGCTCGATGTCGAACGGGCCGACTGTGAAGCGCCCGTCCAAGGGCACCTCCTTGATCGGAATGTTGAGGGCGCCGCCGTACTCGGCGAGCTTCGACTTCAGCATGCCTGCGGTGAAGGCCGTGGCGTAGACGGGGGCGCCGAGGCGCGACCAGAGATCGATCACGGCGCCGATGTGGTCCTCGTGCGCGTGCGTGATGACGATGCCCTGAAGGGCGCCGCGCTCCTGCTCGATGAAGCGCGTATCGGGAAGGATGACGTCGATGCCCGGGTCGTCCTCGCCCTCGGGGAAGGTGATGCCGAGATCGACCATCAGCCATTGGCGCGCATCGGGCGGGCCGATCCCGTAGAGATAGGCGTTCATGCCGATCTCGCCGAGACCACCTAGCGCCAGGAAGACAAGCTCGTCCTCCGCCTTGGCCCGTCCTCGCGAGCCTTTCTTGTCAGCCATCGGCAACCACGCGTTTCCTCACACTCCACCGCGTTCCTGCCCTGAGGCCGGAAAAGCTAATGTCACATCCCCGAAACTAAATCGCCGCTCGCGGCCGCTGTCGTCTTGCAATAGGAGTGCGCCGTCATGGTCAACGCCGCAAAAGGTGCCTTCGATCCTCTCGCGACCCGTATTGATCCCGAGCCGTTGCCCTAATGCACCACAACGCGCAAGCCAAGCCTCCCTTATAGCTGAAAAGCCGCTGCCCTCGGCCCAGACTTCGAGCCATGCCGCGAGCTGAGGGGCAATCGCTGCGAGCAGGGTTTCGGCATCGGGTGCGATCCCGTGTGCGCCGAGGTGGGTCGCCGGGCGATCCGGCAAGAGCGGATGCGTGACGAGGTTGATGCCGATGCCGATTACGGCCACGAGCCCGCCAGCGCCGGTGCTGCTCTCGACGAGAATGCCGCCCGTCTTCTCTGCTCCGACAAGAATGTCGTTCGGCCATTTCAGAGAAAGTGTTGCGTCGGCGGCCAAGCTCATGGTGGCGCGTATGGCATCGATCACGGCGACGCCGGCAACGAGCGAGAGCTGATAGGCCTTGGGCGAAGGCGTCGAAAGGCGCACTAGGAGGCTCGCGTACAGATTGCCGGAGGATGACGACCAGTGGCGCCCGGATCTGCCGCGACCCGCGGACTGCGTTTCAGCCAGGATCCAGAGCGGTCCCGTCTCGCCTGCCGCAGCACGGCGCATGGCTTCGGCATTGGTCGAATCCACGGACGCCAAGCGGAGCGTACGATGCATCAGGCTGGGCACCGGGTCGGAGTGCGGCATAAAAAGCAGGATTACAGCGCCAAAGACTTTGCCGCCGCCGCCGCCGCGTCGACGAGAAAAGACGGGAACACGGCGTAGAAGAGCACGAACAGCCCCGCGGCCGCTATAGAAAACCGCGTGTACGGATCGACGGGAGAGAATTTCTCTTTCGGCGTATCGAAGAACATCAGCTTGACGATGCGCAGGTAATAGAAGGCGCCGACGACGCTCGCGAGCACGCCAATGACGGCCAAGGGATAGAGGCCCGCCTTCACGGCCGCGGCGAATACGTAGAACTTGGCGAAGAAACCGGCGAGAGGCGGCACGCCCGCAAGGGAGAAGAGCAGCATGGCGAGGGCGAACGCCATGGGCAGGTTGGTCTCGGCAAGGCCTGCAAGCTCGCCGATGTCCTCGACCATCTCGTCACCGCGCCGCATGGCGAGGATGCAGGCGAAGGCGCCGATGGTCATAACGAGGTAAATGGCGAGGTAGACGAGGACGGCCTCGATGCCTTCGACGCTGCCCGCGGCGAGACCGACGAGCGCAAAGCCGACGTGCCCGATCGAGGAGTAGGCCATCAGGCGCTTGATGTTGGTCTGACCGATGGCGGCGAAGGCGCCGAGCAGCATCGAAGCGAGGGAGAGGAAGACGACGATCTGCTGCCACTGGACGTGCATTGCCGGAAAGGCGCCGGCCAGCACGCGCACGAGCAGCGCCATGGCCGCGAGCTTGGGCGCGGCGGCGAAGAACGCGGTCACCGGGGTCGGTGCGCCCTCGTAGACGTCGGGCGTCCACATATGGAAGGGGACGGCGGAGATCTTGAAGGCAAGCCCGACCAGGAGAAACACGAGGCCGACGACGAGACCGATGTTGGCGGCGGCTCCATCGCCGTGGGCCACGCTGGCGATGGCAGAGAAGCTCGTCGAGCCGGTAAAGCCGTAGAGCAGCGAGGCGCCGTAAAGCAGCATGCCCGAGGAGAGCGCGCCGAGGACGAAATATTTGAGGCCGGCTTCGCTCGAGCGCACGTCGTCGCGCCGGATGGCGGCGAGCACATAGAGCGCGAGGCTTTGGAGCTCGAGCCCCAGGTAGAGGGCGATGAGATCGCCCGCCGACACCATCATCATCATGCCGACGACGGAGAGGAGCACGAGGACGGGGATCTCGTACTTCGCGGTCTTGGCGCGGCGGAAATAGTCGAACGACAGAAGGAGCGCTGCCGCGGAGCCCGCCAGGATGAGCAGTTTCGCGAAGCGCGCGAAGCCGTCGACAACGAAGGCGTCGTTGAATAGCCGCTGGGTGCCAGGCTCCTGCAGAGCTATCGATACGGCGGCGGCGGCCAGGATCAGGATTGCGAGCCAGCCGGGCACCTCGCTGTTCTCCCTGCCCGGTCCGCGAAAGGCGCCGAACATGAGAAGCGCCATCGCACCGACGGCGAGGATGATCTCGGGGAGCGCGGGGGCGTAGTCCATGAGCTCGGTCATCGCGCCCAGTCCTTCCTCACGATCACGGCTGGAGCTTCAGCGGCTTTGGTTGCGCCGGATGCCTCGATGCCGGCGACAAGCTTCTTGACCGAGACGGCTGTCACGTCGAGGAGCGGCGCAGGATAAAAGCCGAAGAAGAGCGTCAAGAGAACGAGCGGGGCGAGAATTGCGATCTCGCGCGGGCTCAAGTCGGCGAGCGCCTTGAGCGCCGGCTTCTCGAGCACGCCGAAGATGACGCGCCGGTAGAGGTAAAGCGCGTAAGCGGCCGAGAGTATGACGCCCAAGGTGGCGAAGAAGGCGACGTTGGTGCTGGCCTTGAAGGCCGAGAGAAGGGTCAGGAACTCGCCGACGAATCCCGAGGTGCCGGGCAAGCCGACGTTGGCCATGGTGAAGACCATGAAGGCCGCCGCGTAGAGCGGCATGCGCTCGACGAGCCCGCCGTAGGCCGCGATCTCGCGTGTGTGCATGCGGTCGTAGATGACGCCGACGCAAAGGAAGAGCGCGGCCGAGACGAGGCCGTGGGAGAGCATCTGGAAGATCGCGCCGTCGACACCCTGCTGGGAGAAGGTGAAGATGCCCATGGTCACGAAGCCCATGTGGGCGACCGACGAATAGGCGATGAGCTTCTTCATGTCCTCCTGCGCGAGCGCAATCAAGGACGTGGCGACGATGGCAATGATGGAGAGCGCGAAGACGAACGGCGCGAACGCGGCGCTCGCATCGGGAAACATCGGCAGCGAGAAGCGCAGGAAGCCATAGCCGCCCATCTTCAAGAGGATGCCGGCCAGGATGACGGAGCCCGCCGTCGGCGCCTCGACATGCGCGTCGGGAAGCCACGTGTGCACCGGCCACATCGGCAGCTTGACGGCAAAGGAGGCGAAGAAGGCCAGCCACAGCCACCACTGCATGTCGGGCGGGAACTTGGTCGTCATCAGCGTCGGGATGTCGGTCGTCCCGGCGTGCCAGTACATCGCCATCATGGCGAGCAGCATCAGGACCGAGCCGAGGAACGTGTAGAGGAAGAACTTGAAGCTCGCGTAGACGCGGCGCTGGCCGCCCCAGACGCCGATGATCAGGAACATCGGGATCAGGCCGCCTTCAAAGAAGAGGTAGAAGAGCACGAGATCGAGGGCGCAGAAGACGCCGATCATCAGCGTCTCGAGGACGAGGAAGGCGATCATGTACTCCTTGACGCGATCCTCGATCGCATCCCAGCTGGCGAGGATGCAGAGCGGCATCAGGAACGTCGTCAGGATGACGAACAGCATCGAGATGCCGTCGACGCCCATCTTGTATTTGATGGCACCGAGCCAGTCGCGCTCCTCGACGAACTGGAAGCCCGAGCTCGCGGGATCGAAGTTGAGCCAGATGGCGAGCGAGACAACGAACGTGATCAGCGTCGTCCAGAGCGCAACGAAGCGGATGTTCTGCAGCGCCTCCTTCGACAGGAAGGCGATGAAGATGGCGCCCGCCAGCGGCAGGAACGTCACGATCGAGAGGATGGGAGCGCCGGCGATGTTCATGGGCGCGGCCCTCCCGCGAGCATGAAGTAGGTGAGGAGCGCGGCGACGCCGATCAGCATGGCGAAGGCATAGTGGTAGACGTAGCCGGTCTGCAGCCGCACGACCCTCCCCGTTCCCCAAATGACGGCGCGCGCGGTGCCGTCGATCAGGCCGTCGATGATCGAGCCGTCGACCTTCTTCCAAAGGAAGCGGCCCAAGCGGAATGCGGGGCGCACGAAGAGGAAGTCGTAGAGCTCGTCGAAGTACCACTTGTTGAGGAAGAAGAGGTAGAGCGGCCGGAAGACGCGCGCGGTGAGCGCCGGCAGGCCCGGCGCGACGACGTAATAGAGCGTGGCCAGCCCAAGCCCGGCCAGCATGGCGATGGTCGGCGCCCAGGCGACGGAGAGCGGCACGTCGTGCATGTGGTGCAAGATGTCCTTGCCCGGCGCCTCGTAGAGCGCCGTGCGCCAGAACTCGGCTCGCTCCTCGCCGATGAACCAGCCCTGGAAGACGATGCCGGCGAGCACGGCGCCGGCGGCAAGGACGCCAAGCGGGATCAGCATGACGAGCGGGCTCTCGTGGGCGTGCTCATAGGTGTGATGATCGGCGCGCGTCGTCCCGTGGAAGGTCATGAACATCAGGCGCCAGGAGTAGAACGAGGTCATGAACGCGGCGATGACGAGCAGCCAGAAGGCATAGTTCGACGGCGTGTGGGCCGCGTAAGCCGCCTCGACGATGGCGTCCTTCGAATAGAAGCCGGCGAAGCCGCCGAGATGCGGGATGCCGACGCCGGTCAGCGCCAGCGTGCCGATCAGCATCATGACCCAGGTCACGGGCAGCTTCCTGGCGAGGCCGCCCATCTTGCGCATGTCCTGCTCGTGATGCATGGCGTGAATCACGGAGCCGGCGCCGAGGAACAGCAGCGCCTTGAAGGAAGCGTGCGTGAAGAGGTGGAAGATGCCGGCGGCATAGGCGCCGACGCCGCAGCCGACGAACATGTAGCCGAGCTGCGAGCACGTCGAATAGGCGATGACGCGCTTGATGTCGTTCTGCACGAGGCCGACGGTGGCGGCGAAGAAGGCGGTGATGGCGCCGATGGCCGTCACCACCTCGAGCGCGGTGGGCGCCAGCTCAAAAACGGGCGACAGGCGCGCGACCATGAACACGCCGGCGGTCACCATGGTCGCGGCATGGATCAGCGCGGAGACCGGCGTCGGGCCTTCCATGGCGTCGGGCAGCCAGGTGTGGAGCAGGAACTGCGCCGACTTGCCCATGGCGCCCATGAAGAGCAGCAGCGACAGCAGCGTGAGCGTGTCGACCTCGTAGCCGAGGAAGAGGATCGACTTGCCGACCTCGGAAGGCGCCGCGGCGAAGATGGCGTCGAGGCTGATGGTCTTGAAGACGGCGAACAGGCCGAAGATGCCGAGCGCGAAGCCGAAGTCGCCGACTCGGTTGACGATGAAGGCCTTGATGGCAGCCGCGTTGGCTTCGGGCTTCTTGTACCAGAAGCCGATCAAGAGATAGGAGGCGAGGCCGACGCCTTCCCAGCCGAAGAACATCTGCAGGAGGTTGTCGCTCGTGACCAGCGCGAGCATGGCGAAGGTGAAGAGCGACAGGTAGGAGAAGAAGCGCGGGCGGCTGTCGTCCTCCGCCATGTAGCCGATCGAATAGAGGTGCACGAGCGCGGAGACGGTCGTGACGACGATCAGCATCACCACCGTCAGCGTGTCGATCTTGAGCGCCCAGGCCGTGTCGAGCTCGCCCGACGTGATCCAGCGCAAAAGATGTACGCGCTCCGTTTCGCCGCCGAAGCCGACGCGCACGAACACGATCCAGGAGAGCACGGCCGAGATCATCAGCAGTGCGGTGGTGACGATCTCGGAGGCCCGGTCGCCGATAACGCGGCCGAAGAGGCCGGCAACCAGGGCGCCGAGCAGCGGCAGAAGGACGATCGCGGTGTAGATCATTGCGCGCCTCAGCCCTTCATCATGTTGATGTCATCGACGGCGATCGAGCCGCGGTTGCGGAAATAGACGACGACGAGGGCGAGGCCGATGGCGGCTTCCGCCGCGGCGACCGTCAGCACGAATCAGCGCGAACACCTGGCCGACGAGATCACCGAGGAAGTGGGAGAAGGCGACGAAGTTGATGTTGACGGCGAGCAGCATCAGCTCGACCGACATCAGGATGACGATGACGTTCTTGCGGTTGAGGAAAATGCCGAGCATGCCGAGCGTGAAGAGGCACGCGGCAACCGTCAGGTAGTGCTCAAGTCCGATCTCCATCCGCCTCCCCGCTTCCCTCTTCCCGTCTTTTTCTCGCTTCCGGCGCTTCGCGCCGGCCTTCGCGTCACGTCCTCAGTCCACGGTTTCCGGCGCTTTCTTGCGCTCGCCGGACTCGGGCATGTTCTTGTGCGTGCCTCCGGCACGACGACTTGCCCGGAACCCAGTTTGACCATCTCGACCGCCGTCTTGGGACCGCGCGCGACCTGGGCGGCGATCGACTGGCGCTTCACGCCCGGCTTATGACGGAGCGTCAGCACGATGGCGCCGATCATGGCGACGAGCAGCACGAGCCCGGCGCCCTCGAAGAAGTAGACATATTTCGTGTAGAGGATCTGGCCCAGCGCCTCGGTGTTCGAGATGGCGGCGGGCGTCGGCGCGCCGGGCGCCTTGGCGAGGCCGACGGCGACGCCACGGGCAAGAAACAAGAGCACGAGCTCGGCCAGCACGATGCCGCCGACGAACAAGCCCGCGGGCGCGTTCTTGATGAAGCCGGCCTTGAGCTCGGCGAAGTCGACGTCGAGCATCATGACGACGAACAGGAACAGCACGGCGACGGCGCCGACGTAGACGATGACCAGGATCATCGCCAGGAACTCGGCGCCGAGAAGGATGAACAGCCCGGCCGCGTTGAAGAACGTCAGGATCAGGAACAGCACGGCGTGCACGGGATTCTTGGTGACGATCACCATCGTCGCCGAGGCGATCGCGAGCACCGCGAAGAGGTAGAAGAAGATCGCCGTCAGCGCCATCCGCCCCTCACCTGTACGGCGCGTCGAGCGCGAGGTTCTTCGCGATCTCGCGCTCCCACCTGTCACCGTTGGCGAGCAGGCGCTCCTTGCTGTAGTAGAGCTCCTCGCGCGTCTCGGTGGCGAACTCGAAGTTCGGCCCCTCGACGATGGCATCGACGGGGCAGGCCTCCTGGCACAGCCCGCAGTAGATGCATTTCACCATGTCGATGTCGTAGCGCGTCGTGCGGCGCGTGCCGTCGTTGCGGCGCGGGCCCGCCTCGATGGTGATCGCCTGGGCGGGGCAGATCGCCTCGCAGAGCTTGCAGGCGATGCAGCGCTCCTCGCCGTTGGGATAGCGGCGCAGCGCGTGCTCGCCGCGGAAGCGCGGCGAGAGCGGCCCCTTCTCGAACGGGTAGTTCAGCGTCTTCTTGGGCGCAAAGAAATAGCGCATCGCCAGGAAGAACGCCGAGACGAACTCGGCGAGGAAGAGCGATTTCATGCCTTGGGCGATGCGCACGGCGTAAGCCTTTCTTATGCCGGTCTAGCAAACTGCAGCACTGCGGCGACGACCACGACCATCGCCAGCGACAAGGGCAGGAACACCTTCCAGCCGAGCCGCATCAGCTGGTCATAGCGATAGCGCGGCACCATAGCCTTCGCCATCGCAAACATGAAGAACACGAACACGACCTTGGCGGCGAACCAGAAGATGCCGGGCACTGCATTCAACGGCCAGACGTCGAGCGGCGGCAGCCAGCCGCCGAAAAACAGGATCGTCGTCAGCGCGCACATGGTGGTGATGGCCACGTACTCGCCGAGCATGAACAAGAGATAGGGCGTCGACGAATACTCGACCATGAAGCCGGCGACGAGCTCGGATTCGGCTTCCACGAGATCGAACGGCGGGCGGTTGGTCTCGGCCAGCGTCGAGACGAAGAATATCGCCAGCATCGGCAACAGCGGCAGCCAATACCAGTCGAGCATCGATCGCGGCAGGCCGAAGTAGGCGCCGACGCCCGATTGCTGCGCGTTGACGATCGCGGTCAGGTTGAGCGAGCCGACGATAAGCAGCACGGTGATGATGACGAAGCCGAGCGAGACCTCGTAGGACACCATCTGCGCCGCGGAGCGGAGGCTGCCCATGAACGGGTATTTCGAGTTCGACGCCCAGCCGCCCATGATGATGCCGTAGACACCGAGCGAGGAGATGGCGAGCAGGTAGAGAATGCCGACGTTCAAGTCGGCGACGACCCATTTGCCCCAGCTGTTCTCGGCGACGGGGATCACGGCCCAGGCGGCGAGCGAGAGCGTCGCGGTGGCGAGCGGCGCCAAGAGGAAGACGCCCTTGTCGGCGCCCGACGGGATGATCGGCTCCTTGAAGACGAACTTCAGGAGATCGGCGAACGACTGCAAAAGACCGAAGGGGCCGACGACGTTGGGCCCGCGGCGCATCTGCACGGCCGCCCATACCTTGCGGTCCATGAGCAGGAGGAAGGCGACGCAGATCAGGAGGCCGACGAGGACCAGGAGGCTCCAGCCCACCGTGATGGCCAGCCAGAGACCGTAGTCCCACAACATCTGCTGCGTCTCGTCCGACATCAGGCCCGCCTCTTCACTCCGCGGCGACGCGGCTCGGGGCCGGCGCGCTCGCCTTCTTCAGCGCGCTCATCTCCGCCATGACGGAGGACGCTCGCGCTATCGGGTTCGTCAGATAGAAATCCTTGATGGCCGACTGGAACTGCTCGTCCTTGAGCGACCCCGTCAGCTTGGCGAGCGCCGCAAGACCCTCGCGGCCGGCTGGCGACACTGCGTCCAGCCGCGCCAGCACCGGCGCCGACTTGTACATGGCCGCGCGGAGGGCGGCGAGCGTGTCGTAGGGCAGCGTGTGGCCGACGAGCGGGGAGAGCGCGCGCAGGATCGTCCAGTCCTCCTTGGCGTCGCCCGGCGGGAAGGAAGCGCGCGCCGTCATCTGCACGCGGCCCTCGGTGTTGGCATAGGTCGCGCTCTTTTCCGTATAAGTGGCGGCAGGGAGAATGACGTCGGCGCGGTGCGCGCCGGCATCGCCGTGGCTTCCCTGATAGACGACGAAGGTCGCGCCAAGGCGGCCCATGTCGAACTCGTCGGCGCCGAGCAGGTAGACGAGATCCATGCCGCCGTTGCCGGCGGCGGTCAGCATGCCGGCGACATCGAAGCCCGTTTCCTTGGGCACGAAGCCCACATCGAGGCCGGCGACGCGCGAGGCCGCGGTGTGAAGCACGTTGAAGGCGTTCCAGCTCTCGTCCTTGCCGGCCATCGCGGCCAAGGCGATGCGCGCCGCGGCGGCGAGGACCGCCTGACCATCAGCGGATGCGGCCGCCTTGGCGCCGACAATGATCATCGGCCGCTTGGCGTCGTTCAGAACCTTCGCGAAGGCGTCCTTGCCGGCGGCGACGAGGCCCAGCGTCTGGGAGCCGGCGCCCAAGGTGCTCGTAAGGATACGTCAGATCGGCCTTCTCGCCGATGAGGCCGACGGCGAGGCCGCCCTGGCGCCAACGGTGGCGGATGCGGGAATTGAGGACTGCCGCCTCGAGACGCGGGTTGGTGCCGACGAGGAGGATAGCGTCGGCCTGATCGATGCCCTCGATCGTCGAATTGAAGAGATAGCTGGCGCGGCCGAGCGCGGGATCGAGGCGGGCCCCATCCTGGCGGCAGTCGAAGCTGCGCGCGCCGAGCCGCGAGAAGAGGTCTTTGAGCGCAAACATCTCCTCGGCGCCGGCGAGGTCGCCGGCGATGGCGCCGATGCGCGCCGGATTCGCCGCCTTGAGCTTCGCGGCGACGACGCCCAGCGCCTCCGTCCAGCTCGCGGGCTCGAGCCGGCCGTCTTTCCTGATGTAGGGACGGTCGAGACGCTGCGTCTTCAAGCCGTCGACGACGTGGCGCGTCTTGTCCGAGATCCACTCCTCGTTCACGGCGTCGTTGTTGCGCGGCAGGATGCGCATGACCTCCGAGCCGCGGGTATCGACGCGGATGGCGGAGCCGACGGCGTCCATGACGTCGATGCTCTCCGTCTTGCGCAGCTCCCAGGGCCGCGCGTTGTGCGCCCAAGGCCGATGCGTCAGCGCGCCCACGGGGCAGAGATCGTTCACGTTGGCGCTCATCTCGGAGAGGATGCCGCGCTCGAGATAGGTCGTGATCTCCATGTCCTCGCCGCGGCCGATGGCGCCGAGCTCCTCGACGCCGGCAATCTCGGTCATGAAGCGGACGCAGCGCGTGCAGTGGATGCAGCGGTTCATCGCCGTCTTGATGAGCGGGCCGATGTACTTCTCCTCGACGGCGCGCTTCATCTCCTGATAGCGCGAGCCGCCGACGCCGTAGGCCATCGCCTGGTCCTGGAGATCGCACTCGCCGCCCTGGTCGCAGATCGGGCAATCGAGCGGGTGGTTGATCAGCAGGAACTCCATCACGCCCTCGCGCGCCTTCCTCACGGTCGCGCTCTTGGTCGAGATCTGCTTCGGCGAGTTGTCCTTGTTCGGCGGCAGGTCGTTGACGCCCATGGCGCACGAGGCGATGGGCTTGGGCGAGCCCTGGACCTCGACGAGACACATGCGGCAGTTGCCGGCGATCGACAGGCGCTCGTGGTAGCAGAAGCGCGGGATCTCGGCGCCGGCCTGCTCGCAGGCCTGCAGCAGCGTGATGCCGTCCTCGACCTCGATCTGCTTGCCGTCGATGATGAGCTGCTTTGGCATAGGCTCCCGTTCCTACTCCGCTGCGTCCCGGTGCGTTTGCTGATACTTGTCGATGCGCGCCTCGATGACGGGGCGGAAGTGGCGGATCAGGCCCTGCACGGGCCAGGCCGCCGCGTCGCCCAGCGCACAGATGGTGTGGCCCTCGATCTGCTTCGACACGTCGAACAGCTTGTCGATCTCGCTCTTGTCGGCTTCGCCGCGGCTCATGCGCTCGAGCACACGCCACATCCAGCCCGTGCCCTCGCGGCAGGGCGTGCACTGGCCGCAGCTCTCATGCTTGTAGAAATAGGCGATGCGGGCGATCGCCTTGACGACGTCGTCCGACTTGTCGAGGACGATGACGGCCGCGGTGCCGAGGCCGGATTTCAGCTTCGACAAGCTGTCGAAGTCCATGGTCAGCGACTCGCAGAGATCGGCCGGGATGAGCGGCATCGACGAGCCGCCGGGGATCACGGCGAGCAGGTTCTTCCAGCCGCCGCGCACGCCGCCGCAATGGTCGTCGATGAGCTGGCGCAGCGGAATGCCCATCTCCTCCTCGACGACGCAGGGGCGCTCGACGTGGCCGGAGATCTGGAAGAGCTTGGTGCCGGTGTTGTTGGGGAGCCCCAGGCTCGCGAACCAGTTGCCGCCGCGGCGCAGGATGTCGCCGACGACGGCGATGCTCTCGACATTGTTGACGGTCGTCGGCGCGCCGTAGAGGCCGACGTTGGCCGGAAAGGGCGGCTTGAGCCGGGGTTGGCCCTTCTTGCCCTCGAGGCTCTCGAGCAGCGCCGTCTCCTCGCCGCAGATATAGGCGCCGGCGCCGTGGTGGACGATGAGGTCGAAATCCCAACCGTGAACGTTGTTCTTGCCGATGAGCTTGGCGGCATAGGCTTCGTCGATCGCGGCCTGCAGGCGCTCGCGCTCGCGGATGAACTCGCCGCGCACGTAGATGTAGGAGGTGTGCGCGCGCATGGCGAAGGAGGCGAGCAGCGCGCCCTCGATCAGGAGATGGGGATCATTGCGCATGATCTCCCGGTCCTTGCAGGAGCCGGGCTCGCTCTCGTCGGCATTGATGACGAGATAGGAGGGCCTGGCATCGTTCTTCGGCATGAACGACCACTTGAGGCCCGTCGGGAAGCCCGCGCCGCCGCGGCCGCGCAGGCCCGACGTCTTGACCTCGCCGATGATCCAGTCGTGGCCCTTGTCGATGAAGAACTTGGTGCCGTCCCAGGCGCCGCGGCTTCTCGCTCCGGCGAGGCCCGAGTCATGGAGGCCGTAGAGATTGCGGAAGATGCGGTCCTTGTCCTCGAGGAGCATGGCGCGGCTAACCCTTACCCTCGAGCTCGGGGAAGCGCGCCTTCCACGCGCCCAAGGTCGATCCGTTGTAGAGGGCCGGATCGCGCAGCGTCGTCGGGCCGCCGACCGGCGCCGACGTCTGGCGGCCGGTCTGCGAGCCGGGCTTCGGCGGATTGCCTTGGGCGAAGCCGTCCAGGATCTTCTCGAGCTGGCGCGGGCGTCAGATCCTCATACGTATCTTTCGAGATTTGGATCATCGGCGCGTTGGCGCACACACCCAGGCACTCGACCTCCTCCCAGGAGAAGGCGCCGTCGCGCGAGAGCTCGTGGGGATGCTCGGCGATGCGGCGCTTGCAGACATCTATGAGGGCGCCCGAGCCGCGCAGCATGCACGGCGTCGTGCCGCACACCTGGACGTGTGCCTTTGAGCCCACCGGGGAGAGCTGGAACATCGTGTAGAAGGTCGCGATCTCGTAGGCGCGGATGTGTGCCATGCCGAGCATGTCGGCGACGACGCGCAGCGCCGGCTCGGGCAGCCAGCCGCCACACTGCTCCTGGGCGCGCCAAAGGAGCGGGATCACGGCGGACGCTTCCTTGCCCGGTGGATACTTGGAGATGGTCTCCTTGGCCCAGGCGAGGTTCTCGGGCGAGAACGCGAAGCCATGCGGCTGCTCAGGGTGAAGGCGACGGACGGCCATGCATGGCTCCAACTGTGGAATGCCTGGCAGGGATTCGAGCGACCCACATGCGGTCCGGCACACATTCCGGGTCCAGCAATTCCGCTCTATGCATTACCCCGCAGCGCACAACAGTCCACTACGTCTAAGCGTGAGGCAAAGCAAGCGCGCTTCGCATGTGCAAAGGTAGCATTCCTCAGTACCTTGACAAAGGCGCTCAGCGCAGCACTAGCAAACCGTTGTGACGGCGAGCTGCAAATTGTCATGTGGGTGCACAATAATTGTTGCGCGAGGTCAGAAAATGCATGCCGGCTCGCCAAAATCGCGTTGGCGAATTGTACTTGGTCGCATGAACCCGGCTTGCTGACACGCATCGTGCGAGCTTCGGCCGCAGGCTGCTTTGGCGATTCGCTGCGCACTGTGCGCCCGGGCGTTCCAGCGGCCTGAGCCGCCATGGCTTGTCACCCCCTCCCCAACCGGCCATATTCCCCTCGGGAGGTTGGCGGCGGACGCATCCCTCGCCAACCGGGTCAGGTCCGGAAGGAAGCAGCCCTAACGATCAGGACGCGGGTCGTTCGCCAGCCTCTCTATTATATCGCTCACGCGCCTTTTCGCGTGCCAAGGGGCACGCTGGCGCTCCGCGGGGGCGGCACTCGTGCCGGGTCGCGTCCAAGCGAAGCTTGGCTACGCCAAGACGCTCCCGGGCCCTGCGGGCCGAACCGATCCCAATTCGGAAAGCCATGGCGAAAAAGAAGGCGGCAGGCAGCGAAGGCGAGCGCGGGGGCACGGACGCTCCGGCGAAGCCGTACGTCGTGCTCGCCCGCAAGTATCGCCCGCAGACGTTCGACGACCTCATCGGCCAGGAGGCCATGGTCACGACGCTGCGCAACGCCTTCGCGTCGGGGCGGATCGCGCACGGCTACATGCTGACGGGCGTGCGGGGTGTGGGCAAGACGACGACGGCGCGCATTCTGGCGCGCGCGCTCAACTACGAGACCGACACCGTCTCGGCGCCCACGATCGACATGCCAACGCTCGGGCGCCACTGCGCCGAGATCATGGAGAGCCGTCACCCTGACGTCATCGAGATGGACGCGGCCTCCAACACCGGCGTCGACAACATGCGCGAGATCATCGAGAGCGCGCGCTACAGGCCGATCATCGCCCGCACCAAGGTCTTCATCATCGACGAGGTGCATATGCTCTCCAAGGGTGCGTTCAACGCGCTCTTGAAGACGCTCGAGGAGCCGCCCGAGCATGTGAAGTTCATCTTCGCCACGACCGAAGTTCGCAAGGTGCCGGTGACCGTGCTGTCGCGGTGCCAGCGCTTCGACCTGAGGCGGGTGGATGTTCCTCGGCTCGCCGAGCACCTGGCGCGCATCGTTGCCAACGAAGGCGCCGAAGCCGAACCGGACGCACTCGCCATGATCGCGCGCGCGGCCGAGGGCTCGGTGCGCGATGCGCTCTCCATCCTCGACCAGGCCATCGCAACGTCGCTCGGCACGGGACGCGCCAGGGCGGTAACGGCCGCGGCCGTGCGCGCCATGCTCGGCCTCGCCGATCGCGGGCGCATTTTCGATCTCCTCGAGCACCTCGTCGGCGGCGAGACGGCCGACGCGCTCAAGGGCCTCCAGAGCCTGCATAACGACGGCGCGGACGCGAGCCAGATCCTCACCGATCTCGCGGAAGCCGTGCACATCACCACGCGCGTGAAGGCGATCGGGGCCGAGGCAGCAAGCGAGGGGCTGTCGGCCGAGGAGATACGCCGGGCCAAATCGCTCGGCGACCGGCTCTCGATCGCGCTGCTGGCGCGGCTGTGGCAGATGCTGCTCAAGGGTCTCGAGGAGGCGGGCCGGGCGCCCAATCCGCTCGCGGCCGCCGAAATGGTCTTGATCCGCATCGCCTACACGGCCGACCTGCCGCCGCCCGACGAGATCATCAAGGCGCTCGGCGGAGAGGCCGTGACGGCGCCCCGGCGTGAGCGTGCGCCGGCCGCTGATACTCCAAGCGCCCGGGGCCCGCTGAATGAGGCGGCCGCTGCTCCGGCGATGTCCGAGGCGGATTATGGCGCCGAAGAGCCCGAGTTCGATGTCGACCAGGGTCTCGACGATCCGGCGCCAGAAGCCAGGGCGCCGGCAGATGCCGGATCGGCGCAGCTCAGAACGTTTGGCGACGTCGTCGCGCTCGTCGGGCAGCGCCGCGACGCCAAGCTCAAGGTCAACCTCGAGGAGCACGTGAGCCTGGTGCGCTTCGACGGGGCGGCAGGCGCGATCGATCTCTATCTTCTGCCCGGCGCGCCGTCCGAGATCGCCAACGAGCTGCGCGAGAAGCTCAACAAATGGACCGGTCGCCGCTGGGTCGTCGTCTTGTCCAAGACCCAGGGCGAGCCGACGATCGGACAGGTGCGGCGCGAGCGCGAGGCGGCGGAATTGCAGGCCTTGAAGCGCCATCCGGCGGTCGCGGCGGTGCTCGAGGCGTTTCCGGATGCCGAGATTGCCTCCGTGCGGCCGCTCGCGGGCGGACGCGACGACGACAAGGTGGGCAATGGATAGACGGCAGCGGGCAGCAGGCAAGCCTGCTGCCTTACGAAAGGAGAGCCGATGAAGGACCTGATGGGCATGATGAAGCAGGTCAAGGACATGCAGTCCCGCATGCAGCAAATGCAGGAGGAGCTGGCGGCGCTCGAAGTCGCCGGTCAGGCGGGTGGCGGGCTCGTGCAGATCACCATGAACGGCAAGGGCGACGTGAAGCGGGTCAGAATTGATCCGAGCCTCTTGAAGCCCGAGGAAGCCGAGATCCTCGAAGACCTGATCGTCGCGGCCGCCGCCGACGCGAAGGGGAAGGTCGAGGGCAAGATGGCCGAGAAAATGGCCGAGGTGACCGGCGGACTGCCGCTGCCGCCAGGCCTCAAGCTTTTCTGAGGATTCCTATTCTCACAGCGGCCTCATGGTTCGACAAGCTCACCATGAGGCTGGGGTTCCCTATTCTGCTGGGAGAGGAGCAGCGGCAGGTTGCGGACCAGCCTTAGGCCGGTCGAGGCCGAGATAGCCGCGGACGCGGGCAAGCGTTTCGGGAAGCACAGCGAGATTGAGCAGTGTCGCCGTCGTCAGGCCGCCGAGCACGGTGATCGCCATCGGCGCCTCGATCTCGTGCCCGGGACGGCCGAGGCCGAGAGCTAGCGGCACAAGCCCGAGCGCCGCCATCAGCGCCGTCATGAAGACGGGCACGAGCCTTTCGGACGCGGCGAGGCGGATGGTCTCGGGCGTGAAGGCGTGGCCTTCCTCGTCGACGAGATGCTCGACATGGGCCAGCATCATCACCGAGTTTCTGGCACCGATGCCGAACACGGTGACGAGCCCGACTAGGCTGCCGAGCGTAAGCCCTATGCCGCTCGCCACTATCGCCGCCATGGAGCCGATCAAGCAGAACGGTAGATTGATGAGGACGAGGGCGGCAAGCGCCCGGCGGCGGAAGGCGAGCGCGAGTACCATCGTAATCAGAAGCGTGCTGATCGCGGTCAGCGTAGCGAGGCGGATCTGGCCGGCGCGCTCCTCCTCGGCCTGGCCGGCATAGGACAGGTAGACGTCCTTCGGCAGAGCGAGCTTCTCGACGCGCTCGCGCACGTCCGCGACGACGTCCTGCAGCGACCGCGAGTCGTCGCCGTTGAAGGTCACGGCGACGCGCCGCTGCGCACCCTCGTGCTGGATGTTGGAGCGGCCTTGGCTCAGCTTGATGGTGGCGACGTTGCGCAAGAGCGCGCGCGTCTCCGTGTTGCCGACCACCAGCGTCTCGAGCTCGTCGAGGCGATTGCGCGCGGCGGGGGGCAGGATGACGACGGTGTCGACGGTGCGTGCGCCGGCGTAGGTCTGGCCGATGGTCGTGCCCGCAAAGGCGGTCTGGACGGAATCGAGCGCGTCCTCCGACGTCAGCCCGTAGTTCGAGAGACGCACCGGATCGAGACGAATGGAGAGCGTGGGCACCGTCGCCGTCTTCGGGATGCGAAGGTCCGTCAGGCCGGGGACGGAGCCGATCGCCTGCTCGATCGCAGTGGCGGCGCGCTCGATGGCTTCGAGATCGGTTCCGAGCACGTTGATCACGACCTGCGCCGTCTCGCCGCTCAACGTCTCGCTGATGCGGTCGCCGAGGAACGTCATGGTCTCGCTGTGGATCTCCGGGAATGCCTCGAGCGCGGCCCTGATCTTGTCCTCGGCCTCCTCCTCGGTCTCGGCGCGGACGGGCTTCAACTCGATGTGGAACTCGCTGCGGTCGGGGCTCCAGGTGTCCTCGCCCGACTCGGCGCGGCCGATCTGGTGGCCGACGGTGGCGATGAACGGCAAATCAAGCAGCTTGTTCGTAATGCGGATGCCGATGGCCATGACGTCGTCGACGGAGGTGCCGGAGGCCGCCATCGACATCTGCACGACGAAATGGCCCTCGCGGAACTGCGGGATGAGCTCGCTGTGCAGGAACGGCGCGACGGACGCCGCGGCCGCGGCGGCGAGCGCAAGCGCGGCAACGGTCTTACCCCAGGTGTTGCGGACCTTCTCGAGCGCCCAGGCCTGCACGGCGCGGAGGCGGGCGAGCAGTCGCGGCTCCTCAGTGTGCTCCTTCCCGGTCAGGAGCAGCGCACAGAGCGCCGGGGTCACGGTCAATGCCACGATCATCGAGGCGAGCACGGCGAGGATGAACGTCAGCGCCATAGGTCCGATGAAGCGGCCCTGCACGCCGCCCGCAAACAGCACCGGCAGGAAGACAAAGATGACCGCCAGCGTGCCATAGAGCATGGAGCCGCGGATCTCGATCGAAGCTTCCTCGATGACGCCGAACGAATCGGTGCGGCCGGCGCTCTTCGCCTGCCGCAAGCGGCGCATGATGTTCTCGATGTCGATGATGGCGTCGTCGACGAGCACGCCGAGCGCGAGCGCGAAGCCACCCAAGCGTCATCGTGTTCAGCGACTGTCCCATCCAGGCGAGCACGACGACGGCGCCAAGCAGCGACATCGGGAATGGCAAGGAACGAGATCAGCGCCGCGCGTGCGCTGCGCAGGAAAGCGTAGAGCACGATGAGGATGAACGCCGAGCCGAGCAACAGCGCGCGCTCGAGGTTGCCGAGCGCGCGCTCGACGAAGGTCGCGGGCCGGTGCAGCGTCGGATAAATCTCGATGCCGCGCGCCCGAAGGGGTGGGGTCATTTCGGCGAGAGCGGCCTCCGTCGCTTTCGTCGCCTCCAGCGTGTTGGCACCGAATTGACCGGAGATGGTAAGCAGAACGCCCGGGCGGCCCATGATCGTCGCCTCGCCCACCTGGACCGCGGGGGCTATGGTCACGGTCGCCACGTCGCCGAGCTTGATCGGCATGTTGTTCTGCATCGTGACGAGCGTCTGGGCGATCGCCTGCGGGTCGGGCCCGGGCGGCGGCGTCTCGAGCGTGATCCTCTGGGCCGCGGTCTCGATGAAGCCGCCGCCGCGGAGGGTGAGCGCCTCGCGGCCCGCCTTCATGACGTCGCTCACAGTCAAGCCAAGGGCCGTGAGCCGGTCGAGCTTGGGCTGGATCTGGACCTGGCGGAGCGCGCCGCCGTAGACGCTGACGCGGGCGATGCCGGGCACGGCGAGAAGCCGCGGCTTCACGGTCCAATCGGCGATGTCGCGCAGCGTGAAGGGATCGACCGTGTCGGAGACGAGCCCGATCTTGATGACGTCCATGGTGCTCGACGTCAGCGGCGTGAGCTTCGGCTGCTCGACGCCGAGCGGGGAGCTTACCCGTCAACGTCGCGAGGCGCTCGGAAATGCCTTGGCGCACATCGACGGCGTCGACACCTTCCTCGAACGTCACCAGAATTACGGAGAGACCGTAGACCGACTCGGAGCGCATCGAGGCGATCCCCGGAGCGCCGTTGACCGCGGCCTCGATGGGACGGGTGACGATCTGCTCGACCTGCTCGGGCGCGAGGCCGGCACTCTCGGTCTGGATCGTCACCTGCGGCGGGACGAACTCGGGGAAGACATCGAGGGGCGCGCGCAGCGCCAAAATCGCTCCGGCGACGATCCAGACCACGGAGAGCGCCGCCACGAGACCGCGGTAGCGTATCGACCATCGGATGAGAGCATTCATGAGGGCGCCTAGTCGGCTTGCGCCTCTGGCGCGGAAGAGGCATGCGCGGCGATCGGCGAGGAGGCGGCCGACGCTGACGGCTTTTCGTGCTTCGGCTTTTCGTCGCCATCATTGTCGTCCTCGCCCTGGAAGTCGGGCGCGACCTCGCGCGAGAGAAGCGTCGAGGCGCCGCGGACGACGATCTTGTTGCCGGCCTCGAAGCCCGCGGTGACGAGGTAGCCATCGTCCACGGGGTAGTCGAGCGGCACGGGCCGGCGCTCGAATTTTTGCGGCTCGGTCTCGACGAAGCACCACGCCTCGCTGGCATAGACGATGATCGCCGAATTCGGAATGATGAGTCCGGCGCGCTCGGACGCGGCATCGGCCACGACGCGCGCGCGATCTCCGTGGCGCAAGCCGGGACCCGCCGGGATCAAGCCGAAGTAGGAGACGCCGGGCATCGACTGATTGCCGGCGGGGGCCACCCAGATCGTCTCGACGGGGGTCGCGGCGCCGCCGCTCAAAGGGGCGACGCGGATGTTGCGCGGGGCTGAGCTGTACGAATCCGGAAAATCGATGCGCACCAGCACACGGGTGCCGGCGGAGAGCTCGCCCACGAGCTGCCGGCGGCTCTCAGTCGACAGGAACGGCGCGTCATCGCCCCAGACCTGACGCAGGCGGAATTCCAGGAGGTGGAGGTGGGTGATGTCCGATTCCGACTGGCGCTGCGCGTTCTCGTAGGTCTGCTTCGAGACGGCGACGCTCGTCTGCATCAGCGTCTCGGCGCGATTGAGCTGAGATTTGCTGAACTCGGAGGCGATCACAGCCGAGCGCAGGTCGGCGTCGAGCTGGAGAAGGGCATCCGGGTTAATGACGGCCGCCACGCCCTCGACCTTGCGGGCGATCTCGGCCGGCGCGAGCGCCGCGGTCTTGATGACGGCGACCGGGGTCTTGGGCTCGTCGCGGGTCTCGGCGCTCTGAGAACTCGGGGCATCGCAGCCGCCGAGCACAAGCAGAGCTACGAGGACGCATGACCGCAACAGCATTTGTCCGCCCCTTGGCCCCGAACCCGCCGAAGGTCTCGGGAATTTTTCCTGTTGTTATGTAGGAATATTGCCTGATCGCGGCCGCCGGTGCCAGAGCTTTGAGCACTCCATCAAATCTGGCCTTTTCTCGACCGCGAGCCGACCGCGCGTCGCGTCGGGCCCGGATTTAGGGCGTCGCGGGGCACCTCGAGGCCGCAAAACATCCCTGTTTTCGCCACACGGGCCGTCCAAGGCGAAGCCCGGGGATCACGAGGGAGACCGATGAATGACGCTCAGATCGCACCTCACCGCGCTCGTCTCTTTATTGCTGATCGCGGCCGCCGCGCCGCGAGCGCAAGCCGACTCGCGGGCCGAGATCGATGCGGCGGTCAACGCCACACTCAACCAATTCTACCTGCAGGTGGGCGGCGCGCGGCAGCTCGCGCGCGAGGCGGTCGGCATCCTGGTGTTCCCGACGGTGGTCAAGGCCGGCATGGGGATCGGCGGCGAATACGGCGAGGGCGCGCTCAGGATCCGCGGGCGCACGGACGGCTACTACAATATCATCTCGGCCTCGATCGGCTTCCAGCTCGGCGTGCAGACGCGCTCGGTGATCATCATGTTCATGACGCCCGAGGCGCTCGACAGCTTTGAGCGCAAGGCCGGCTGGAAGGTCGGCGTCGATGGATCGGTCGCGATCGTGACGGTCGGCGTCGGCGGCTCGATCGATACCAACCGCATCCGCAGCCCCGTGATCGGCTTCATCCTGGACCCCAAGGGGCTCATGTATAACCTCACGCTCGAGGGATCGAAGATCAGCCGCATGGGCGGGTGGTGAAGCGGGATCGCGGCCGGAGGCGATGGCTGCGGCTCGACGCCCTCTAGAGGGCGAAGCGGGTGCGACGCGAGATTGCGCCGCTTGCAGCCCGCAGCAATATGACGCCTCGCACGTCATCTCGATTGTCATATTTTAATGCGGAGCGCTGCACTTGCTGCGCAACTCTGCGATGTCATATTCACGACCCAATCGGGCGGATGATCCCGTCACTTCGAAAGAAAGGTGGTCGACATGCGCAAACCTATCCTGATGATGGGGGCTTTCCTCCTGTGGGCCGCTTCGACACACGGCGCGTCAGCGGTCAGCCAGGCGGTGAAGGACGCCTGCCGCGGCGACTATCAGAAGCACTGCAGCCAATATGAAGTCGGTAGCGACGCGCTGCGCGAGTGCATGACGGATGCGTTCGACAAGTTGTCGGAGCCGTGCGTTGCGGCCATTCTGGACTCAGAGGTGCAGAAAGAGCCGGTGAAGCAGACGGAAGCGCCGCCGCAGAAGCGCAGCAATCGCACCGCGGAGGGCGAACACCGTCATAAACATTGGACCGAGCATGTCCGGCACGGTGAGCAGGTTGCGCAGCGATTCATGGCGCGCGTCGCGATGAAGGTGCACAATTATCTGCATTGATCCGGATGGCGCGATCGCGGGCTCGGCGCCGAGCACGCGGTCGCTCTCGCGTGCATCTAACTTCGTGATGTGATTGGTCGGAGCGGGGAGATTTAGTCGTCGATGACTGGCGACCCGGTGTCCTGTTCCCGCGCTTGGGCAGCAACCGTAGCAGCAATGAATGAGATGGACGCTGCATAAGACATAAGACGGAGAGCACTTAGGACTGGGCGCGGCAAGCGTGGATATGCGTGCCAGGTCGTTAGCCACTAGCCCACTACGATATCAAGAGTTTCATTCGACCGCGCAGAGCCGGTTATGACGGCGTCACCCCAGCGCCCGTCGGAGGCAATTGCGCGCACTTTGAACTCTGCCTCGAAGGGCATACTCAAAACAACTATTCCGGCCGAATTTGGCAGCAGCGCAACCTCGGGGAAGGCCACAGTGCTCTCGATGACCGAAACTATGGCCTGGGAGACGGGCGTGCCGTCTCCCTCTACGACCCGAACCTTGATCGGCCTTGTCGTCAAGCTGTCGGCCATCCTCCGTCGGCTTTCACCCAGGCGGTGATCTGATCGAAGACTTCAGGGATGATACGCGGTGCCGAATTCGCCATCAACCCGGCCGGCGAGCCGCCGACACCATAAGCATGAATTCCGACGGCCACCGGCGGGCTGTTCGCGGTCTCGTGGATCCATACGGGCGCGCCACTTTGACCGCCGTAGGTATCGACGTCGTAGAACATGCGACGGTCGCCCACGCTCAGCACGCGGTTCTTGTGGTGATAGAGATTGACACCCATGTCCCGGTCTCCGGGATAGCCTGCGACATTCACCAGGTAGCCTTGCAGCTCCGAGCCGGGCAACGAGGCAACAGCGAACCAACCCAAATTGTCCGCGGGAGCAGCATCGAGGTGGATACAGCCGATATCGAAGTCGGGGTCCTCCTGTTCGATCCATCGGTCCACAGAGCTGAACCGAGTGCTTGTCAGCGTACCGTAAGGCATCCTGCTTCCATCGCGTCCGGGAATGATCTCAATCCGTTCGGCCCAGCCGCCGAAGAAGTGATTTGAAAAGACGCAGTGACCCGCCGTCAGGATCGAACGCGGACCGACAAACCAGCCCGTGCCGATGGCGGCTCCATTTGCGCCCTGCATCCGCAGAGAGCAGATCATGCGCCAAGGATCGAGCTCGGTGTCGAGAATGCGAACCCGGTCATCGACTCCGAAAACGGTTTCAAGGGCGCCCCGCGACAGACGACGCTCGATCGGATCGCCTTTGCCTTTGACCACTATTCTTTCCAGCGAGCGTGACCTCTCACCTGCAGCGCCTCCTGCACCCGGAGTGACGAGGCGAACGGGCGGCGCTGCTGCGGCCTCAGCTTCCAGTCCCCCCAAGGCAGTCCGGACCTGTGGATTGGAAACCGACTTGAGAGCAAGAACGGGTCGGCTGGCTGCGGGGGAGACCGCGGTCTCCTGCGCTGCAAGCGTCCAGTCAGATGTATCGTCATACGACGGCTTGTCCGACTTCACCGAAATGTGGATGTGCTTGTTGTGCGGGTTGGCTCCGTTGTAGGGGCGCCACGACCAGGCCGGTGCACCTCCGATACTGGACGAGCTGCAAATGCGCCGGTTCCAGATGATGTATTTCACGCGGCTGTCGCGACTGGCACGGATCGTGTCGGCCAGGAAATCACCCGTGCAGCCGGTCGTCGGATCGTGGGTGACGTCGATTGCCGTGACGACGCCCATTCCGCCGTCCCTAACCCACGGATTGTGATCGGAGTTGCGAGACGCGTGTGCCGCGTCCCCGATCGAGCCGTCTTCAGTTTTCTTTCGGGTGGGAAAGCGCGTGTTAATCTGCTCGCGCAGGCGAACCAAAGACTTGGCGAGGCGCCAGGCGGATGCCTCCAGAGCGGGCACTTGCCAATCGCCCGCGCGCTCCGAAGGATCGACGTCCGCGTCATCACCGGGATGAACAGCGGGTCTCTCCGGAGAGATTGCGACTACTGCCCCCTCAGCAGCGGCTTCATGTGCTGGAACGGCCTCGGTGAGGACCGCTGCAAACCTTGCTGCGACACGCGAGAACCCCTGGTCCGTTGGGTGCAACTCGTCGGCCCACATCGAGATCTGGCCTACGCTGCCGCGCGCATCGACGTGCCAGGCCGTGCGGAAGGCTCCCCCGGGGACATTGGCGCCACACAGCCCGCGGATCCGATCATTCAGGCGGTCGATCAGAAGTTTGATGATCTCGCGTTGAAGCGCCCCGTCACGAATGCCGAGGCTTCGGACAAGCGTCTTGCCCAGCCATCTGTCTTGCGCAGCCCAAGCTGGGTTCCGTGTATCGCCAGGCTGGCCGCCGGGAATAGCATAGTCGTATCCGTGGCAAAGCACGGGCAGGCTCGGAAACTCTGCCGCAACATTGGTCAGCACCTTGCGATAGCAGTCTTCGATGAAACGCAGCGTCCGCGCCAAAGCCTCCGTGTCGAGATACCACGAGGCAGGCTTCCCGACCTGGTAGGGTCGCAGCAGTTTCGCGAGCACCGGCCTGCCGTCTGCATCTTCGCCGATGACGTCGTTGCCGGCGCCTGAGAACAGGAAGGCCTTGACTGAGCCGGCGTTCCTTCGCAACGCCTGCATATACTCGGCATTGTCGAGGACCATGTTCTGGAGCGTGTCGCCCGCGGCATCAACGCTCCAGATGTTGTAGCGAGCCGCCAGCTGGTCGATCACGTCCTCGAGGAAGATTGGAAACTGGAACCACGAGTCACCTTCCGATACGAGCACGGCCCTGCGATCGCCGCGCGCGAGGCGGTCGCGGAAGATGTCTTGGCGCCGCAATCGTGCAAGGCTGTTGGCCCAATCCGAGAGCACTTGGCCTTCTGCGGCGTCGCTCGGCGCCGCAACAGTGACTTTGGCGGGATCGGGAATAATCGATGGTGCGAACGGCCGCGACGTCGACGGATTGGCCTTGAAGTACTGGCGGATTTGCTCCTCGGGCGTGTTCGGATCGCGCATCAAGCGCTGTAGTTCCGCAACGGTAATCGGCATATGATTTGTCCCTGAATTGGAAAACTATCGTCTCAATCAATTGAATGTGATCGCCTTAACGGCGAGGATTACCGAGCTCGACACTCCGCGATCTAGCGGGTGCCGCGGCGCGCCGCGAACGATGGTCATGATAGAGAGGAGTGATGCTCGAAATGCTGCAGTGCGCTCGACAATGCCTTGCGCTGGAAATAACCGAGCAATGTTAAATCATAACTACCCCCTCCTGCGCTCTTTCAACTGGCTGAGGTCGGCGAAAAAGCAAATGGCTCGCGCGTCTGATCCGTTGGACAATCTGCCTTTCGAAGAATAATGTTAGAATAAATTGAATTTCGACGTGTGGCTAGCCCCGGAAGTAGGAACGGAGCACCACCGCACGCAGAATGTTTTCATGTGGCGCGCCGACCTCTCATGATTGGGCGCCACGGTGTTTATGTTTCGGATTTATTTGAGAGCACATCGTGTTGAAAGTGCTTCTTTTGCAATTCACGGGCATTCTTGCGATCGCGATCGCGCCTTTCGCAATCTTCGTTGTCCCTTACACCTTAGATTCTGGTGCCGCCGGATATCTGCCCGGAGGCGGCGATCACTTTTCATTTTGCAGAGCTAGCACCTGTCAAGCGGGCCAGGCAGCGGGCTCTCGGTCACACCGGGCACGAGCTGAGCTCAGGGCGCCATTTCGGTTGTAAAGGAGGCGCAAATGGCAGGTGGAGCGGAAACCTACAAGACGCCGTCCGACGCGGCAGACGACGATAGCGCCGAATTTGTCCTCGCCCCAGAGGATTGGCTCAGGGCCTTGCCGCCAGAAATCGAGACGGAACCCGAGGCAACGGAGGGCGGCGCGGGCGAAGCGCTGGCGCCGCCGACATCTGCGGTGACCTTCAAAGTCGAGCCCCAGGGCGAGCCTCAGGAGCGCGGAACCCGCTACTACGCCGTCGATCAATCAGATGGCCACCGCGTCTACACCGGAAAGGTCACGGTCTACGGCACCCGCCGTGGACTTGGCTGCTACAGCGGAGACATCCGTTACGACAGGATGCGCGAAGAACAAAATGTCGGCCTTTGGGCGCACTTCATATGGCCCACGGCCATGGGGGAGAGCGAAGGCTGCCACATCGTCGTCAACGCATGGGACCGCGCCCGCTTCACATGGGGTTTCTACCAACTGGCGGCGCATACGGCCAATGAGAACCTGATCTTGCTGATGCGCGAGCTGCTGAAGTTGCCGGCGGCGTCGTTTTATTTCCCGGATCTCGTGCTGAGCGAGGGAAAGGTGGCGCGCCGCAGCGCAAGCGGAGCTCCCGTCTCGCTCGAGCGCGAAGTGTGGAGCGCGGCACATCGTGAGACGCAGCTTCCCGATTTCATGTCCTATCTCAATCTCACCGACACGCGCGTGGAAAACGGAGAGGTCGCGACGTCCGCCCGATTCATCGATTGGGCGAGACGAGACCCTGAGATGCTGGCGACGACGATCAGAGTCTCGGTCGACATCATGAAAAGAAGGCTCCGAGGTTTCGCCGACGCGTATGGTCTCAGAGGTCGCCGAGCGGAGCTCGCGATCTGGGTCTCGGACATGTTCCATCAAGGCCGCGGCTCGCCCAGTCAGGTGCGTGCAGCCCTGCGGCTTCCCACGTTCGAGGAGCAGCTCGCGGCGCTCTCGAGAATAGATACCACGGGGAATTTTGCGACACGGCGAGCAACCGTCGATCGTCACGTGCGCCAGTTGATCGCCGAACATCGGTTCGACGGAGACATGCTCGGGGAAGGGGCGCTCGTCCTCGAGGAGGCAGGCACCTAACACCGCAGCTCAGTCTTGATACGTGAACGGAGGCTATGGTCGTGCGATCGGAGCAAGTGCATCACGAGCAATCTCGTAGCCAAAACAACGATGAGTTTCTTCGTCGCCTCTTCGCGCGCCGTCCCAAGGCCCGCGAGCGATACGAACGCTTGCTGGCGGAGCCCGAGGCGATCCCGGAAGTCATGCTTGAGGGCACCGTGCGGCGCGAGGCAGCCGGACTGCCTAAACCGAGCACGCATGAGATTGTAGCTGAGACGATCGTCAGCGAGGAGCGGCCCGTCCTATTCGTGAAGGACGACTGGCTCGACGTCGAAAACGTTACCGCCATTGGCGAGGAGGCCGAAGACCTCATTCGTGACCTCAATGCTGAGCGGCAAAGACTGCAGCCGCTCATGCCCCTTATCGGACGGATCGATGTCACCGAGTTCCCGAACATCGATTTCGTCGGAACAGGCTGGATGGTCGATACGGACATTGTGGTCACGAACCGCCACGTCGCGAGCCTGATCGCGCGATGGGACGGCGGCAATTTCGTCTTCAGCCGCGGGGTGGGTGGGCGGGCGATCACGTGCTCGTTCGACACCCTGCACGAGTTCGACGACCTCGCCGCCGACGAAGCGCGGGTATTCGCAATCAAGGAGGTGCTCTACATAGAGCCCGAGTCCGGTCCCGATATCGCCTTCCTGCGCATCGTCCGGCGCACCGACGGGACGCGGCCTGATCGGATCAAGGTCGCCGCCCAAGATATCGGCAAAGACGTCCCCGTCGTGGTCGTCGGCTATCCGGCACGCGCGCCAAAGCGCGTGATTCCGGACCAGGAACTGATGAAGCGATTGTATCGCGATCGTTATGACGTCAAACGCGCGGCGCCCGGCCTGACGATGGGGCCGGAAAGCGCATCCACGCGTCACGACTGCACGACGCTCGGCGGCAATTCCGGATCCTGCGTGTTCAATATGCAGACCGGAGAGGCTGCCGGACTGCATTTTGCGGGCTTGTATCAGGAAGCAAATTACGCCGTTCCGGCGTCGGTGCTCAACGACTACATTAAGCGCAAACGCTGGAATGCGCCGTTTGTGGTCGAGACCTTCCCTCCGCGGACGATACCCCCGATCAAGCCGAAGCCACCGGCGCAGCCGCAAGCGCCAGAGGGACAGCCGCCGGCCGCGGGAAGCCCGAGTGGCGCCGTCACGGTCACTCTACCTCTGTCCATCACCGTGAGCCTCGGCCAGCCGATCACCGGCACTGTCACCGTTGCGGGCGCTGCGGCTGGTCCGGCAGAGGCGGAGACTGCGGTCAAGGCATTCTGGAGCGAGCGGCCGGAGGGCGTCATCGCCGCCCGGGTCGGTTTCACCGACGAGGGCGGCGTGATCGGCGATCAGGTTTTCATCGCCGCGTCGGTGGCGGCTGACCAGCTCAAGGCTGTCACCGCGCGCGGGCCTGCCGAGTACCGCGGTGTCCCCGTGCGCTACCTGCCGGCAGACGTAACGGAGCTGATCGAAAGTGAGGCGATCGTCGAATCTGTCGATAGCATCAGCTACGACGACGACGCGCGTACCGGACCTGGATTCTCGTTCGCACAGGTGAACGAGCCGATGCTCGTGCGCGCGCACGTCGGCCCGGAATATTCCTGGGACGAGCTCAAGGGCTTTCTGGATGGGGCGAATGGCCGGATGGTGTCGGCCATGTACGAATTCCACGGGAGCCACATCAAGGACGCAATCGAGGCCCGCCTGGACGACGGGTGCTCGCTCAGCATGGTGCTCGACAATGCCAGTTTCACCGAGACGGAGGGCGACGGAGAGTTCGAGCGGGCTGCCGTGTTCAAGCGCTGGAAGACACGATTCAAGGACCGGTTCGAGCGCGTCGTGGCTCCCGAGGGCGTAGCCGGCCTCATCTCTCAATTCCTACCACATCAAGGTGACAGTGCGCCAAGACGATACTTTCTGGCTTTCGTCAGGCAACTGGAAGATGCGATCGAGCCAGCCGATCATCACCGAAGAGCAACGGGAGAATGCAGACGAGGTCGATCTCCCCGGGAATCGCGAATGGCACGTCGTGGTGCGCAATCCCACGCTCGCCCAGCGCTTCCGCAACCATATCCTGCAGGACTTCAAGCGCTCGCGGGATCTCGGCGGAGGCGATGTTCCGCGCGCGAGGGAGGCGAGCGACCGTCTTGTCGACGTTGCGGTGGAGGAGGCACCGATCGAGGAGCGCCGACCGCCCAATCGCATCCTCAAGCCGCGCACCTTCGAACAGAGGGTGCGGGTGACACCGCTTCTGACGCCGGACGAGGAGGGTGCCGTCTACTCGGAGGCAGTGCTCGGCCTCATCCGTTCCGCCCGCAAAAGCCTCCTGTTCCAGATTCCCTATATCAGCATGCGATCGAACCCGAATATCGATCGCGGCTTTATCGACGAGCTGATCGACGCGCTGACGCAGAAGCTCCAGACGCTCGAAGACGCGCGCGTGCTGCTCCGAGCGGGCGGATCTAAGTTCTCCGCGCCCACGCATGCCGCGTGGTTCTTCAAGTCCAAGGAGGTCGACATCGGCGAGCGCCTGCGCTCAATCGAGGACCACCACACCAAGGGCATGATCATCGACGGCAAGCGCGTGCTGATCGGCAGCCACAACTGGAGCAAGCCAGGCGTGACGCTCAATCGCGACGCCTCGTTGATCTTCGATGACGCGGAGATTGCGGCCTATTTTGCCGAGGCGTTCGAGATCGACTGGGCCCGGGCCAATCCGATCAGGCCCAAACGCTTTGTGCGGTCGGAAGCGGCGATCCTAGAAGCCTCGGCGGCGGTGCCGCCCCCAGGCTATCGGCGCGTGCGCCTATCGGAATTCCTGAAAGAGGATACCTGAATACGAGGCCGCGAGCGGGGCCAGGGACCCGCGTTAGGCACGTCACTGCGGAACCTCGCGGCTCCAGCGCGGTTGCGTCCCTTTGGGATTTTCGGGCTTGAGCTGATCCGGCAATGCTCTTGATTTTATTGGTCGGAGCGGGGAGATTTGAACTCCCGACCCCCAGTCCCCCAGCGCTCGGCTACGACTTCACTTGCAAAGCTTTGCGCGCCCAAGCTGTTAGCTTGTGCGTTGTGTGGATAGTCCAATACGCTTCCGCCCCTCGTGTCGTGAAATGATGTGGTGCGTCACAGATCCAGTCCGCTTCAACACCGAGACCAGACATGACGACCTACGACCGCTGACGTCTGCGATGGGTCAGAAGCGGCAAAGCACAGACATTCGCTCACAGACATTCGCTCTATGTCTGCTTAGACACTGACACCGGCCCCAATTCTTGACGTCCTTAGTGTTCGCGTCAGGTGAGGAGAAGTAGCGGATGTCGTGCGCGATCGTGCTCGCGCGCGAGGAGGTCGTGCCGCCGCCGCGCGGGCCTACCTACTATTTCCTGTTCTTGGCCCTTTCGATCTCGACACGAAGAGCCCGCTCAAAGACGGAGCGCATATTGCTGTCGAGCCACTGCTTAAAGAGAGGGCGTAGAAGCTCGACCAGGGCTTTCTCGGAGAGATCCTCGGGTTTCGCCTTGTTGCTAGCAGTCTCCGTCCGCCCTTGCAGCTCCTTCGGTGTGCCTGTGTGGGGAGCGGTCGGCGTAGCTTCCGGCGCCCGGAACTGGGTCGGAATAATGGGCGTGCCGAAGCTGTTTGTCGGCGCATGCGGTGGAGACACAGCATTCATGGGGATGCCCGACTGCACATCCGCCCGCGATGGTCCCATCGGTCCCATACCGAGCGCGTCCGTGTGCGCAACCGCTTGCCTCGGAATGTCGGGGGGCCGTGGTGAGAGAGGGGAGGGTTGGAGCAATCGACTGGAGCTATCCAGACCGCTTCCACCGGCCGGGAATGAACCTTGGCGCGAGTCGGCCTCGGTCGTACGCAAAGGTAGTGCAGACAATCCCGCTGCCCCATTGGGCGCCCGATTGTAGCTGGCTTGTTCCGAGTTGGATCGCCGGCGATCGAAGGGCATCTCGCGACTTTCATGCGAGCGACGCTCAGGATGCTGAGGCCAATCGATGTGGTGTCCGTTGAGGTTCGATGCCCCGTTTTGCGGCGGGTGTTGATGCCCGTGTGAAGGAATGGGCTGGACAAGCGCGGGAACGTAGAACGCGCCATCGTGATTGCTTCGCGCTTCTGTCTTTGGCGGCGGCGGAGTGTGTGGGGGCGAGAGCACGCTCGGCGTGGCTGGAACGCTTTGGGCTATGATGCGGTGGCCGTTCAGGTCGGATGCCCCCGTCTGGGGTGAGATTTGATCCGCGAGTGAATGAAGTGATCGGACAAGCGCCGGGAGGTCGAACTGACTATCGAGATCAGTCCGTGCTCCCGTCGTTGGCGGCGGTGGAGCGGACGCGGGCGAGAGCTTATTCGGCGTGGCTGGAGCGCTGTCGGCAATCATGCGCAGGATTGATGCCGCAATCTCCTCGATGTTTGACTCACCCCTTTTGCCTTGTGAATTCATGATGCGCCCCCTCGCGCATACACGTCGAAAGAAAACGCTGCGCCGTCCTCGGGTGAGGAAAGCGGGACCACACGTCAAGCAGGCAGGCCTGCGACATGCTCAATCATTTCTGCGGTGGTGGTGACCCCGTCAACGATCCTTACAAGCCGTAATGGCCATCTTATGGCGTGTAGGCGGAATGAGCAAATGTTGTCTGTCGAGCCGGCGCTGAGGCAACAACAAGAGGAGCGCCGTGATGCCGACGTGCCAGCGAGCTTGAGCGCACGACAGCGACTCGGCACGCGCAGAATGCTCGGTGGAAGATGCGGGGGATAGGGATGTGGACCCGTCGGAAATTGGCGCAGATTCGACGTGCCTGCACACTATGGTTGGGGTGGCCGCGAACTAAAGCGCAATTAACGAGGAGCTTCGAAAGTATGACTCAAATGGGCCACAGTAGGAATAGGAAGTAATTGGGGTCTTTGCTATTTGGTTTTCGTTCTATGTCGAGAGTGAGTTCATTCGCATTGAGTTTGGAAGTTGTCGCTCGAAACCACTCCCCAGGATCATCACATTGTTTTTGGTCGCGGCTTTTCCCGCCGAGATCTCGACCATCTGCCTCTCTGATCTCGACGCACTGTACGCTGCCCGTGACACTTAGAATCTGAAGAGATGGAATTTTGGCGCCGTGTTGCCACTTGAGGCGGATGCTTGTTTTTCCGAGGCCGTCGGTCGGAAAACGGCCACGTATAATCCAGGAACCGACATTCCGATTAATGAGCCCTTTTGGATCAATGGAGTTGTCGTCGAGGTCCGTACCCGTGCTGTCGCGAAGGTCCCGCTGGTCCACAGCGGGGGAGCAAACCTGCCCCTTCAGCTGAAGGTCGCTCTGACACAGAGCGTGTATCTTGCCCCGGGTGACCGGGTCATCGAGATTGCTGAAATTCTTCCAGAAATACTTGCGGCCAGGCGCCTTAGCGCCAAAGGAACCAAAGTATTGGTTGACACTTCGGATGGCCTCCAAGCCCATCAGGCCGTCTATGGGTCCGAGATAACAGGATGATTGCCACATTGCGTATTGCAGTTTCTTGCACGGATCATCGCCGGCCTCATCAAAACGCTGCTTAGCATTGGCTTCCTGCAGCTCCGTCGGCGCTGCGTGCATTGCTTGGCTGGTCTGCTCAAGATCGGCCTTTGTTTGCTGCAGCTCCTGCTGCAATACCTCGACCTCACTGATCCGTTCCGAAAGCCGATCTGCGACCGCCTGCGGAGACAGCCACTCTTTGTACTTCAGCTCGGTCAGCAATTGCTCTCTCTGCAGTTTGTCTGCTAGCTCAGAAGGGGAAACCCAACCTTCATACTTCTTCGCGAGATTGCTCGATTGCTCTTCGAGCTTCTCGCGGAGGAGAGTGGGTGAAACCCAGTCCTTGTAAGGTGCCGGCCGCAAAGCACGCCGATCTTCCGATGCTGAAGAGGACGCGCAGCTGCTGTCTGGGCCCGATGTATCGGTAGCTTTGGTATCGAGCCAGTTTTTGAACGTGGCTGAGACCCAATTCGTATGGTCTTTAATGTTTTCTACCAAGCAGCTCTTAGCAGTTGCCGACGAGGCAAAGTAAATTGTCATACCGCCGAGTGTCGCCGACGTAGTGGACGCAAGGAGTAACGCCAGCCAGGGTCGGAGAAGCGAAAACCAACGAGCTTGTTGGGATGCGGGATTATTGTCGTTGTTTTCTAGCATCTGGAGGAGATGTGGAGGGCCTGCGGAGAGAGAAGGGCAAAGAAGGCTGCAGCTGGAGAGCCTTCTGCGTCGCCTTGCAACATTCGTCCCCCTCTGTCGATTGTACGATCCGTACAATGGACGCGCACGGAAAATCTGTGGCCGGCTTATGCCTCACTACAGCAGCCACGCACTTGGCGCGGCGCGACAGTTACTTGCTGGGGCGCGACAGATATCAAAGTGGTATTTCGCTTTTTGCTCATTGGCTCGCAATCGACATATTCGAGCAGTCTAGTCGTTGGCAGACTGCCGTGATGCTTGATCAGCGTTGAGCGCTGGTGGCGGCCTTTGCGCGTGCAGTAGATGCAGGCCACGTTGACGATCTCGAACGGGTATGCCGCGAGTTGCATGCAAGGGAGGGTAAGATCCTAGAAAGTTGGCCTGCGGTACTCACGCCGCTAGGCTGTCGCTACAACGGAGGACCGCTTGGTATGATCGACGAACCCATCATCAGCAGCGACGAGAGCGGGCTGATCGCGACACTTCAAGACGAAGCGTTGTGCGGAAGCCTGAACTGCTACAGTCGCGGAAACGACGGAAGTATTATCGGCTACGTCTCAGCGTTTGCGAGGGAAGCTCTCCAAATCGTGCCCGGTACCGTGCCGAAAAAACGCTCGGCTGCATGAAACCGCACTCCCAAGCAATGGAGGTCACGGTGTCAAGAGCATACGCCGACAATAACCGGGTGCGTGCATTCTCGAGCCTGCATTCAATCAAGTATTGCAGCGGCGTACGGCCGTACGTCTTATTAAATCGAATCTGCAGCGCACGCGTGCTGACACCCAGATGCTGTGCAAGTTCGAAAGTTCTTATCGGTTTGTGAGCGTGTGCGGCAAGGTAGTCGCGAGCCCGACTGACAACAGGTGCTGAAACATCGGCTGCGGCAGTCGGTAGAGGGGCCAAGATGGTTGCCAGCACGAGATTTCCGATCAGCTCCGAGAAGCTGGCAATCGCCAAGTCGCTGAGTGACGCGGCGGCCAGAAGTTGGATTTCGTTGAGTACGCTTGCTGTGCTTCGAGCCAGCATCGCTCCAGCGGGTCCGATTAAGCTCACCTCCGTCGCGAGCAAGTCGCTCCGAAACTCCTGATCGAACATGGCCCGGGCTTGGGTCGCCAGTGTCTCGCCGTCAATGTCCAGAACTTGCGAGACCGTGTGCGGCGCGAGATCGATGGTAAATCGCGTTCCACGGCCCATGAGATTGGCGTTGGCGAACGGCGCGTTGGAAACCGCGCGGCCACCGATTGACATTTCTGCACTGCCCTTGATGACCCAACCAAGATTAATGCCGCGGTTTTGAGTGGCAATCATTGTCACCCGAACCAGCAAAGCGTGCGAGCCAAATTTTTCCAAAAGAGACAACTGAGTGCTCGTAGTAGTGGT
>CAVQUQ010000004.1:0-15289 GCA_963716835.1 uncultured Alphaproteobacteria bacterium
GGCGGAGGGAGTGGGATTCGAACCCACGAGACGGTTGCCCGCCTACACGCGTTCCAGGCGTGCGCCTTCAACCACTCGGCCATCCCTCCGGCAATCGCGAAGCGGCGCACTATAGCGGGAAGCGCTCGGCTGGCAACCCAAGGATCACGGGCGCTCTCTGGGGCTTGCCGGCAACGTCCAGGCGGCCTTGCGCGCTGCTCGCCCTTGTGATTCGCCGGGAAGCGCCTTAGCTCATTTGCAGGCACCAATACCGCCGGGTGAGGCCATGGCCGTCTACCGCTTTCTGTCGGGTCTGTTTCTGCTTGCAGCCGTCATTGCGCTCGTGGCGGACCTGACGCCGATGCTGGCCGGCGCGGGGCCGTTCATGGCCACGCCGATGAGCCAGCATTGGGCCGGATTGGCGCCTTCCTCGCTCGCCGCCGCCAAGGCGGCCGTGAGCTCGTCCACGGCGCCCTGGGTCTGGGACACGCTGATCTCGGGCGTGATCGACCGCCCGACGTTCGTGATCTTCGGCGTGCTCGCTCTCCTCACCGGCTACAGCGGCCGCCGCCGTCACCAGGTCAACATCTACGTCAACTGACGCGCGCCGTCCTGCAGGACCGCCGTCCGTCATTCTCGAACGGGCGAGGCCGTAGAGCCGAGGCCGTTCGGGGATCCAGCACAAGAAGCGCCGAAGGCTCGATATCTCTTGTGTCTGCGACGAGCCTTGCGCTGGATCCCCGGCTTGCGTCGCGCAAGAAGCGCTCGCGCGCCGAGGATGACGACGACGAGAGGCGACGCTCTACTTCTTCGCCGGCGCCTTGGCGGGAGCGGTCGTCATCATCGCGGCCGTCTGGCCGATCGGCGTGTCGCCCAGAAGATCGTGCACGACGCCGATCCCGATCAGCACCACGAGCGCGCTGACGAGCGCCATCACCACGTTGTGGTGGCTCTTGTTGAGCGTCGCGATCTGCGCCTCGTCGACGGTGTCGACCTCGTTGACGCCGCCCGACTTGAGCCCGAGATACTTGCGCCGGAACGAGCGGCGCACGTTGCCGCGGTCGATGAGCGGCAGCCGCGCCCGATCGGCGATCTTCTTCGCGATCTCGGGGAAGGGAAACGCCGGGTCGACGTTGGCCTCGCTGACATAGCCGATCGGGATCGACTTGCCGTCCTTGGTGATGATCCGCGCCCCCTTGAGCAGCACCGGCACCAGCGAGCCGCCGTAGACCTCGCGCCGCGTCTCGACCGACTGCACCTGGTCGTAGGGGATCTCGTACGTCTTGTAGAACAGCATCGGCGTCGGGCCGCGCCCCGACGGCAGCGTCATCTTGACCTTGTTGGGGCCGAGCTCGACGCGCGTGCGGATCGAGGCGAGAAGCTCGATCAGCACCAGCAGCATCACGATCGAGAACGCCACCGCCATGATCACGAGCCCGATCGCGTCGAAAAACAGGCCGTGCTTGATGCGCATGAAGAACATGGCGGGCAGGCTGATGAAGAACGGCAGCAGGATGAGGAACACGAACGAGAATATGGTCTTGCGCCCGCCGCTGGCGGCGTAGACGATCGTCTCCGGCTTGTTGTCGGACTTTTCGCCCGCGCCGCTCGCTGCTGTCGCCTCGGCCATCGTTACGCTCCCACGCACGTCCCACCTGTTGAGGCAGATACTCTAGCCCGCCTTTTTGGCAAGGTCACGGTCTGAGGACGGCCCACTTGGGGCAGGTCTCGAGATTTCGGCTTGTGCGGGAGGTTTGCGGAGCCTCCCGTGCGCCGTGTAAAGTCCGCCGCATGTCGGATCGCGCGCCACTTGCCGAGTTCGCCTTTCAGTCTGAGCTGAGCGATTCCGGCCGTTCCCGGCTCCTTGCCGCGACGCGCCACGTCTCTTTGCCCCCGCATGCGCAGGTCATCAAGCGGGGCGACGAGGTCGGCGGGGTCTATCTGGTCGAGGGCGGCGCGCTCCGCGTCTACTACATAAACCCCGACGGGCGCGAGGGGACCCTCTATTGGGTCGATGCGGGCCAGTCCTGCGTCCTGGCCCTCAACTGTCTGTTCTCAAGATTGGCCTACCCCGCCTGGGTCGAGACCGATCAGGCCGAGACGCGGGTCGCCATCGTTTCCGGCGACGCCTATCGCGAGCTCTATCTGACTGAGCCGGCTCTTCAGAGATTTACATTCGAGGCCCTTGCCACGCGGCTCTTCGAGCTCATGACACTGATGGAGGAAACGGCTTCCTTGGGGCTCGAGCAGCGGGTCGCGGCCTTCCTTCTGCGTCGCAGCGGGAGCAACCAAGTGATGGAGACGACCCACGAGCAGGTCGCCCACCACTTGGGCTCGTCTCGTGAAGTCGTCTCGCGCGTGCTGCGAAATATTGCGCGCCAGGGGGCAATTCGCCTTTCGACGCGCTCGATTTCGATTGTCGACGCGGCCAAGCTCGGCAGCTTGGTTGAGCCGCCTTGAAGCGCGGCGGACGATGCGCCGTCCGAGTCCTCCATCAGTTCGCGACAGTGACCCCGGCATTCTTCGCCGCTTCCACCGCCATGGCGAGGTGGTGCTCGAAGGCAGGCAGCACGGCGTTGAAGTGAGCCACGACCTCCGGGTCCTTGGCGCCGGGGAGAAGAACGCCGCGAAGGGCTGCGATGACGGCGCGATGCGTGGCCACCTCACGTTCGAGATAGGCACGGTCGAAGTCGGGGCCATGCCGGCCGCTGAGATCGTCCATGATCGATTTGTGCTGGTCGACGTTCGCGGCCGAGCTCGCGGGTGCCGTTGGCTTGATGCCGCGCTTGAGCAGCAGTCCCTCGAACATCTTGACCACGCCGCGGTGTTCCGTTGCCACTGTTTCTCCATGCTTCTTGACGTCGGCGGCGGTCCCGCGCGCCGCGCCGAGCTCGCCCGTCTCCACTTCGAAGAGATTGGCTTGCAGGTAGAGGTAGGCGATCTCGCCGTCGGTCAGTTGCGCCGTCTCTGCAACCTTTATGACGTGCGGTCGGCTGCAAGTTGCGTCGCAGGTGGGCCCGTGCAGTGCTCCGCAGGCTGCGGCGGGCTTGCCCGCAAGCATGACGGCCGCGGCTCCGGCGATAACCGATAAGGCAAAAATGTAGGTGTTCGATGCGCGCATGTATTTCCTCCAAGATCGCAAGTTGATCGATCTTGGGAGGATATGAAGGGGGGCCGCACGCGTCGGGGACTTGAGTCCCCGGAACCGAACGTCGCCCGTCCCCGCCGGTCCGGCCAGGCGAAGACGACCCGAAGCACATGCGGCTCGACGGCCTGCGACGCTACACCTTGACGAAGGACCCATTGGGCCCAGGCCCCAAAGCCATTCGGCCAAGGAGCGCGACCAGCTCCGCCTGACGATGCGTGCCCGTCTTTGCCATGAGCACCTTCAGCTGGGTCCTCGCCGTGCCCACGCTGACGCTGTTGTCATGCGCGATCGCCTTCAGGTCCTTTCCCTCGCTCAGAGCCAGCGCGATCCGGGCCTCCGCGGGGGTTAGGCCGAAAGACTGCGCAAGAATGAATTCCGGCACGCCCCGGCGCGCATGGGTATCGATCAAGACCAGAATGGCTCTGGCCGGCCGCAGGATATCGGACGCAGAGCCCCTGACGGGCATCGCGTATATCAGCAGGGGGGATTTGCCTGGTCGCGGTATGGGAAGCCCGGCTGGCTCAGGAGCGCGCGCCGGCACCACGGTCCCTTGACTGGCCATTCCGATCAGCTTTTGCAGGGCGGCATTGGTATCGCTGCGATGAGCGACAAGGCGGCTGGCAATGACGCCGAGCTCGGGCTCGAGCATGCGCTCCGCATTGCGGTTCATTCGGCTCACGCGGCCCAGGAAGTCGAGCAGCACGCCACCGCATGCCATGTCATCGAACGCCGCAAGCATTCCGTCGCCATGGGCCAGAGACAGGCGCGAGGAGATCTGCGCGGCGCGCTCGATGTGCGGAAACAGGGCTTCGATCGCGCCCAGCTCGGCCCGTTGGAATCCCTCGTCGTGTTGGCGCCGCTGGGCCGTGAAGAACAAGGGGACGCCGTCAACGGCGCCGACGATCCCACCCGCATCCCATCGGTAACCGAGCCGCCCTGCCATCTCCGCGTTGAACGGGAGATGTTCGAGCTCCCAGCGCGTAAAGAGATCGGATTCTGTCACCGCTTGTTTCGGCGAGCAGAAACGCATCGCGCGCTCGGGACGTGGGTTGTGCAGATGGGCGCCGTCGCGAAAAATCCAGTCAACCAGGTCGTCTATTCCCGGCGACCAATGTGCCCCGAGAGTGGGAGTTTGCGGAAAGCTGAAGAGCACCGCGCCTGCCGCGCCCAGTGCCTCTGCCGCCTCGTTGAGGACTTCCCGCCACAGTGTCGGCTCAGTGGCCGCTTCGTAGATGCGATCGATGACAAGCTCAATGCGCTCTTCCCTCAAGACCGGCATGCATGAAACTCTCTAAGCGCAATGCGGACGGGTCACGGGAGTGCCGACGAACCGCGTTCAAAACCCATGATTTCAAGCCTACCCATCAGTCCAAGACTGTTCAATGACAAGGTGGCGCGGCGCGCCGTGCTCGCAATGATCATGGCGCCGGCGGGGAATTACCGGCGGCGCATATCCCAAATGGGAGATGCCGAGCCTATCGGCGGGTCCTAGTGTTTGAGACTTTCACCGCACTCTACTGGTCAGTGGACTGAAAAAATGACGTTCCAACAACCGCTTAACCTGGGGCATGCGACGGCAAGCGCGTTCGCAGACAAGAGGACCCGCGCTCAAGCGCTGGCCCGTCTCCTCATGCACGCCATGCTCGACGCAGAAGCTCTGGGTGCTGATAACGCCGCTGAAAAAATACGCGACGGCATCGAATTGATCAGAAAGAAATTTGACGTCGAAGGCGACGAGTTCGATTTCTACGAATGACGGGCGGATCGTCGAGGCGTGTTCGGCCCGCGACGACGTGGGCCGGAGCCGCCTACTCCTGCCTTGCGGTAGCTGCTTGAGCGGCAGACTTGCCCGCTTTGCGTCCTCGGGGATGCTTGCTTTCGGCCCACGCGCGACGTCGCTCCGCCTGCCCCGGACGTTCGGCAGGCTCTACGCCACGCTGGCTTCCCGCTCCGCCTCGCGGCGGCGCTCCTGCTTCTTGCGCTCGTTGGGGTCGAGCCAGCGCTTGCGCAGCCGGATCGACTTCGGCGTCACCTCGACCAGCTCGTCGTCGGTGATGTAGCTCATGGCCTTTTCGAGCGTGAGCTTCATCGGCGTCACGAGCAGCACGTTCTCGTCCTTGCCCGACGCGCGCACGTTGGTGAGCTTCTTGCCCTTGACGACGTTGACCTCGAGATCGTTGTCGCGCGTGTGCTCGCCGACGATCATGCCCTCGTAGACGCGCGTCTGCGCGCCGATCATGAACGGGCCGCGGTCCTGCAGGTTGAAGATCGCGTAGGCCGCCGCCTCCCCGTCCGCGTTCGAGATCAGCACGCCCGTGCGCCGCCCGGCGATCTCGCCCTTGAACGGCACGTAGTCGTGGAACAGCTTGTTCATCACCGCCGTGCCGCGCGTATCCGACAGGAGCTCGCTCTGGTAGCCGAGCAGCCCGCGCGTCGGCACGTGGAACACCATGCGCGTGCGCCCGCCGCCCGAGGGGCGCATCTCGAGCAGCTCGCCCTTGCGCTCGGCGAGCTTCTGCACGACGACGCCCGTGTGCCCCTCGTCGACGTCGATGATGACCTCCTCGACCGGCTCGAGCTTCTGCTCCGTCTCGGGGTCGGTCTTGAACACGACCTTGGGCCGCGAGACGGTCAGCTCGAAGCCTTCGCGGCGCATGTTCTCGATCAGGATGCCGAGCTGCAATTCTCCGCGGCCGGCGACGTCGAAGGCATCGCTGTCCTCGGAGATCGTGACCTTGATGGCGATGTTGCGCTCGGCTTCCTTGAGCAGCCGGTCGCGGATGACGCGGCTCTGCACCTTGTCGCCTTCCTGGCCGGCGAACGGCCCGTCGTTGATGCGGAACGTCATCGACAGCGTCGGCGGATCGACGGGCTGTGCCGGCAGCGGCGTCTCGACCGAGGGATCGCAGAGCGTGTCGGCGACGGTCGCCTCGCTCATGCCGGCGAGCGCCACGATCTCGCCCGCCTCCGCCTCGTCGACGGGCACGCGCTCGAGGCCGCGGAAGGCGAGCACCTTCGTCACGCGGAAATTCTCGATCAGCTTGCCGTCGCGGGTGAGCGCCTTGAGCTGCTGGTTCGCCTTGAGCACGCCCGACGTGATGCGCCCGGTGAGAATGCGCCCGAGGAAGGGATCGGCTTCGAGCGTCGTCGCCAGAATGCGCACCGGCCCGTCTTCGACCGTCGGCGGCGGCACGTGGCTGAGCGATGAGATCGAACATCGGCGCCAGGTTGTCCTTGCGGCCCGGCCGGGTCGAGCGCCATCCAGCCGTTGCGGCCCGAGCCGTAGAGCACCGGAAAGTCGAGCTGCTCGTCGGTGGCGTCGAGATTGGCGAAGAGGTCGAACACCTCGTTCAGCACGTCGAGGTGGCGCTCGTCGGGACGGTCGATCTTGTTGATGGCGACGATCGGGCGGATGCCCGCGCTTCAAGGCCTTGGAGACGACGAACTTGGTCTGCGGCAGCGGGCCTTCCGAGGCGTCGACCAGCACGATGACGCCGTCGACCATGTTGAGGATGCGCTCGACCTCGCCGCCGAAGTCGGCGTGGCCCGGCGTGTCGACGATGTTGATGTGCGTGTCCTTCCAGACGACGCTCGTGCACTTGGCGAGGATGGTGATCCCGCGCTCGCGCTCGAGGTCGTTGCAATCCATCGCCCGCTCGGCGACGCGCTGGCCCTCGCGGAACGAGCCGGATTGCTTGAGAAGCTCGTCGACGAGGGTCGTTTTGCCGTGGTCGACGTGCGCGATAATGGCGATATTTCTGATGTCCATGGGTGTTCCGGCGGGCCGCCATTGTGCGGCGCAATAATGTTGGCCGGGACGTAGCACATTGGCGGGCCATCCGCCAGCCGGTGGCATTAAGCCTGATCTAGCCCCGCGGCTGGCCGTCGCGGCCGCCGCTGCTTCGCGCCAGCGTCTCCTGCTCGCGGTCGTAGAGGCGGGCGAGCAGCGTCTCGATGTCGGGCCGGAGCGGCGGGCTGCTGTCCTGGCGCGTCCTTTGCCGCTCCTGCCGCGCCCTCGCCCCGCGCGTCGCGCCCGGCAGCTTGAGGCGCCGCCCGCCCGAGATGAGGAGCGGGTGCGCCGGCTCGTCGAGATCGAGCTCTTCGAGGAAGTTTTCGCGCAGCGCATAGAACGACTGCAGGATGGCGTCGCGCACGAGCTTCTTCTCCTCGGCCGGGATTTCGCTGCGCTTCCTCGGGTCGATCGACTGCAGGGCGCGGCGCATGTCGTGCAGCGGCGCATAAGGATAGAGGCCGACGAGCTCAGCCGTCTCGCCGGCGTTGCAGTAGACGATGCGCATGTTGTCGATCGTCTCGCTGATGCGGCAGAAGGCGGCGAGATAGTCGTCGGTCGAGGCGTACTGCTTCTCGCAGAACGTGTAGAGCGCCGACTTGGTGCGCACGATGCCGCGCCACTCCTCCTCGAGGCTCTCGACGAACTTCGACCGCTTCTGGAACACGTTGGCGAGGTAGGCGGCGACGACCGTGACCAGCACCAGCGACATGTCCTTGAGATAGTCGTAGACGCCCGCCGCGATGCGGCGCGAGCGGCGTTCCGGCAAGGCCCGGTATCTGGTCGGCGAACTTCGAGGCCAGAGATAGCGCCAGCACGAGCCCGAGCACGACATAGGCGCGGCGCAGCGTGCGGTTGAGGGAGGAGCGGGTCATTCGGGACGGAGGTCCGCTGGGAGGTGGGAAGGAACGGGGTCCGATCCTTCCCCAGGATTTGAGCCAAAGAAAGGAAATACGGTCAAACCGTCCTTGCAGCCTGCGGTGTTAGGCTTCGCATGGCTGCCGTCATGCGTTGCGGCATGTCGAAAATCTCAGACGCATTCTTCAAGGGCCGGACCGCCTGCGTCGATGGGCGCATTGCCAGGACCTTGTGCAATGTTGCGGTGACGTCGATGCCCATGCCCATCGGAAAGTCCGGGTTCGTGCTGTGCCAGGCCCTTGGCACGACGTAGTCGGCTGGAAGATCCGGGCGTGAATTGAGCGCGCCGAACCAGTCCCATTCGCCGATGACATCGATCACGTCGTGGAAGAGGCGCGGCATGCCGATCTTGGCGCTGATGGTGATGATCCGGCAACGATTTGCCAGCGACCTTGCCTGGTCTTCGTCTTCCGCTGCGATCGCATAGAGCGCCTCGGAGATCACGAGGTTGCCCTTGGAATGGCCCACGAGAAGCTGCGCTGTGAAACGCTCGTCTTTGAGCAGCGCGACAACCGTCTCCGTGTCCTTGCTTGTGCGCGTCCAAAAAGCCCCCTCGGCGAGCTCGAGCGACCGTTCGCTTTCGGAGAACATCTTCGAAACGGCATCGAGCGGTTCGAACAGATGCCTGAGGCTGTTCAGTCCACCGAACCAAAAGAAGCCGCCCACGGCTTCGGTCAAGACATCGGCCAGACCGTAGCCGGAAACCACCGCCGCGACCGGCTTGTCGAGCGCGTCTGCCACATTGCGCGCGAACGCGGCGGCACCGAGTGCGGAGCTGCCGACGCCGGCTACGGCGAGCGCCGCCACGGACCCGCCATCCCGGAAGAAGTCCCGAAGCGTCAGAAAAACGCGCAGTTTGCCTCTATCGGACGGCGGGACAACGATGATCGCTCCCTCGCGCGCGAGCCAGAAAGCGAGATTGGGCGTTTCGTCGGCGCCGACAATGCCGACGTCATAGAAGAGGGCATCGAGAGCAGCGTTGCGGTGCTGAATCTCGCCGAGAGCCAGTGTGCGAAATGGGTTGTCGGCGAACTTCTTCGGGAAGGCGGCGGCACGATCGATTTGAATGTTGCTGAGGGTGGACAATGTTCCCATCTGAAAACTCCATAAGAAATAAGGACTGGCTGGTAGCAATGCGCGGAGATTATCTTAGAGACGCGAGTTCAGTCGGAATATCATAATATTCTGATTGATCGGGCTTCCGAGCGTGCACCTTGAAACTCGCCCCGCGCGGACGACGTATATCGGCACATGCGTTGCCGGTATTTCCGGCAGCCCTCGATTGGCCGCTTGCCCGAACGGAGCCACCGATGCTGACATCACGATCGCCGCTGCGCCTTGTTGGGATTGCGTCGGCCGCCGCGGCCGCGCTCGTTGTCATCGGCAATCTTCTGCCTTTGAGCGGCGTGTCGTCCGCGGCCGAGGAAGCGCGCAAAATACCGCCGCCGGCCGTTGCCGAGGCTCCGCCCAGCCGCCGACACCGAAGTCGCGCTCCTCGCCGGCGGCTGCTTCTGGGGCGTCCAGGGCGTCTTCCAGCACGTCAAGGGCGTGACCAGCGCCGTCTCCGGCTATGCGGGCGGCGACAAGGCGACCGCGCGCTACCAGGTGGTCGGCACCGGCACGACGGGCCACGCGGAAGCCGTCCGCGTGACGTTCGATCCGCGCCAGATCAGCTATGGGCGCATCCTGCAGATCTACTTCTCCGTCGCGCACGATCCGACCCAGCTCAACCGCCAGGGCCCCGATTCAGGAACGCAGTATCGCTCGGCGATCTTCCCGACGACGGACGAGCAGGCCAAGATCGCCCAGGCCTATATCGGCGAGCTCGACAAGGCGCAGGTCTTCCCGAAGCCGCATCGTGACGAAGATCGAGCCGGGCAAGAGCTTCTACGCCGCCGAGGACTACCACCAGGATTTCCTCACCTTGAACCCGACCTACGCCTACATCGTCATCAACGATCTGCCGAAGGTCGCGGCTCTCGAGCGCCTCTTCCCTGACCTCTACCGCAAGGAGCCTGTCCTGGTCGCGGCCTCGCGCACCTCGAACTGACGCTACCGCGATCCCAGCGTGCAGATCGAATAGTAGGGCCCGAACGCCGGAGCTGTCGTCGTCGCGTCCGGCCGGTAGCGCCGATAGAGCTCGCCGGTCGTGACATTGTCGATCACCTTGAGCTCCACCTCGTCGGCCAGGGCCCCGATGTTGTCGAAGCCTGTGATCCAAGGCGCGTCCATGCTGGCGAAGTTCTCGACCATCTGCGTCAAGCCGGGCTCGCCCGTGGCTTTGGCGATCATCGCCTGGGCGAAGTAGTCGAACGACACGCGGAAGCGGCCCACGGTGTCGCGCAGCTCCTCCATGACGGTCACGTTGCCGCTGAAGGGCAGATACATCGTGTTGCCTTCCCAGATGACGTAGGTCGGAAGGTCGGGATCGAATCGGCTCTTGCTCAAGAGGTTGACCAGCCCGTCCGTCACATAGTTCCCGCCGATGAACTCGACGTCGGCGGAGAGCCCGTGATGCTTGAAGCAGGCCTGCTTCAGCGCCAGCGTCTCCGCGTCGTCGATCTCGAAATAGGCGACATGAGGCGCGGATTTTCTGATGGCGCGCGTGTCGAGACCCGCGCCCAGCAGGACGACCTGCCGGCAGCCCGCTGCAATCTGCTGCTCGAGCATGTCGTCGTAGTACCGGGTCCTGATCTTGACCATCTCCTTGACGAGCGGAAAGCCGATCGCGGCCCGCGCGGCGGCCTGCCGGCTCTCGTCGTTGAGAAGCAGATTGACGATGGTGTCGCGATAGAGCGGCCGCGCCGCATCGTTCTCTTCCGAGCGGTACTCGGCCACGACAAAAGCCGTTCCGCTGACATTCCTCATCTGCGCCATGGATCATCCCTCGATGTGCTGACCCATGGGCGGGTGCGCCCGGGTCGGGGCGCCCATGTGCGCGATCAAAGGGCTTGCGATCTGTTCCGTGGGAGACAGGGCACGCGCCGCCGGCCTCACGCCGGCTGCGTCATTGTGCCAGCAGGCGGTCCGGCCATCGTCGGCGACGCTAGTAGCGGTCGATCAGCTGGCAGGCGATCACGAGGCGGCCGCCGTAACCGACGCGCTCGCAGACGCGTTCCCGCACCTGCGGATTGCGTCGGATCTGAGCGTCCGAGACCTTGAGCCCGTGGCTCCGCGCCACCCGGCCCATGAGGCCAGCCTGGCACGCGGGCGTCGGCACCCGGTCGCCGCTGTACAGTTTGAGGTAGCCGTCTGACGTGCATACGCCCCGGGCATGCGCCGCCGCGGTGAGCGCGATCGTCGAGGCCAACACGGCGAGCAGCAATCTCATGATGTTCATGGCATTCCTTTAACGTCGAAACCGGCGCCTGGGTCCCATGAGCCGCAAAAGAGGCGTTTTGCCGTCCGCGACCTGTGCTAATTGGGCACCCCTGGATATTGCCGGGCACGACGATCGTGCAATTGCTTCGGCATATGGCGCGTCATCATGGCACGTCAAGGTCAAGGAGGCTCGATGCTTGAAGGCTCTTGTCATTGCGGCGCAGTCCGCTGGAGTTTTGCAGGCACGCCAGAGTTGGCCACGGCCTGCAACTGCACCGTCTGCCGGCGCTACGGCGTGCTCTGGGCCTACGACTACGAAGACGAACTGATCCGCGTGTCGGGCCCCACGCGGGTTTACGGCCGGGGACGCCGGACGCTCGGCTTTCATTTCTGTGCCGACTGCGGCTGCGTCGCCTATTGGCGCGCGACCGCCCCCGGCGACGACGGCCGCCGCCGCATCGCCGTCAATCTGCGCCTCGCCGAGCCCGACGCGGTGGGCGCCATCGTCGTCGATCATTTCGACGGACTTCAAAGCTTCGATGACCTTGGCCGCGACGGACGCTGCGTCGCGGACATGTGGTTCTAGCTCGCACGCTGGGCTGGCTGCGCAAGCCGCGAAACCCATTGCCGCCGATTGCGCGCCGCCGCCTCAGCGCCCGTACGGCAATCTCATGATCGCGACCCCCATGGCGACGCTCGCGAAGGTGAGCGCGTTGAAGAAGTAGAGCAGGAACAGCGGCAGGAGCGGCTGGCCGGAGCCCGCGATGAGATCCTTCAAGCCCGCAACATTGGCGAGCAGGATCAGGGACACGAATGCGGCGCCGATCGCCGTCCCGAGCGCCATATTGAGCCCGAGAAACCGCAGCAGATAGGGAACCCTCGGCGTCGAAACGGGCGGCGGCTCCTCGTTTCCGGTCATCTGCGCACTCCGTCGTCGAGCTCGCTGTCGCTCAGGGTCGCAGCCCAGCATAGTTAGGCGCGCGTCACGCGGCAAATTCCTCCAGTGCTCCCATGAGCATCAGGGAGCGGGAAGTGTGATATCCGGCCGCCGCCTTGCGATCGCCTCGCGCAACGCCTCGTGCTCGAGGGTGTAGGGCGACCAGTATATTTTCCTGCCGCGTGCGTCCGCCACGAACCACTGCCCATCCCACCTCTTGCCGGCGCGGGCGATGTCCTGCCACGGCATCGAGACCGAGCGCCACGCGCCGCGCCAGGTGAGGCTCTCCCGGTCCCAGTCCCAGGCGTGGCGCGAGAACGGCAGGATGAGCAGGAAGGCCAGCGAAAAGCCACCGACGAGCCCGGCCCAGGCAATGAGCTGGCCGCGCTCGCGAAGAGAGCTCCGGATCGAGAAGGCCCAGCACCAGGCACGCCGCCGCCATGGCCGCGCACAAGAGGCCGACGAGCAGGATCAATGGCGACATGCAGGTATGGCCTTCCTCGCCCTTGACCCACACTTTGCCGCGCCGGACCCAGCTTCGCGCAAAGAGCGCGGCCGCGCCCGCGAGCAGACCCATGAGGGCTGCTTCGAGGATCGCACTTAGGCCCTGCTGGGCGAGACCGTCGAAGAAGCCGAAGAAAGTGTCCATCGATCCCTCCCCCTCCCCGGCGCTAAGGCCCCCGGCGTTCCCCGACGACGATACAGCCCGCCTTCGGCTGCGTCCTTATAGCCGGTGGCGCCCTTGTCGTTCTCGCAGGCGCCGGCTTCGAATTCTTCTATCGCGCGGACACCCTCCGGCTCTAGCTTCTGCACTGGCGCGACCAGCATCACCGAAGGACGAGGAGCATCGATGGCCAATCCTCAAGGCAAAGTCGCAATCGTTACCGGCGGATCGCGCGGCATCGGCGCAGCAATTGCGGCGCGTCTCGCCGATGACGGCTTTGCCGTCGTTATCAACTACGCGCAAAGCGCCGCGCCGGCCGAGGCGCTCGCGGCCAAGATTGCCGCGGCAGGCGGACGCGCCGTCGCGTTCAAGGGTGACGTCGGCGATCCCGAAGCGGTGCGCAAAATGTTCGATGCCGCCGAGACGTCGTTTGGCGGCATCGACGTCCTCGTCAACAACGCTGGCATCATGACGCTGGCGAACATCATGGACACGGGCGACGACGCCTTCGACCGCATGATCGCCATCAATCTCAAAGGCACATTCAACGGGCTTCGCGAGGGCGTGAGGAGGCTTCGCGCTGGCGGGCGCATCATCAATCTCTCGTCGAGCGTTGTCGGCTCGCTCCCGCCGACCTATGCCGTGTATGCGGCGACCAAGGCAGGCGTCGAAGCGATGACGAGCATCCTGGCCAAGGAGCTTCGCGGCCGCAACATCACCGTCAACGCCGTTGCGCCGGGGCCGACTTCGACCGATCTCTTCCTTACGGGCAAGACGCCTCAGCTGATCGAGCAGATCGCCAGGCAGGCGCCGCTCGAGCGGCTCGGCACGCCCGAGGAGATCGCGGGCGTCGTGAGCTTTCTCGCCGGACCGGATGCCGGCTGGGTCAACGGTCAGACATTACGGGCGAACGGCGGTTACGTTTAGCGAGAGAAGCGCGATGGTAACGAGCCTGACGAACGACTTGCCCGAAAGCCTCAAATCCGTGCGCACCCGGCCGCTGTTCGTGATGCGCCTCGACGTTCGAAAGCTGCAGGTTGTCGGCGCCGTGCCGGGCGGAGTGCGCCGCATCGGCGTGGTTCCCGGGGGCTCGTTCGAGGGCGAGCGGCTATCTGGCGAAGTGCTCGATGGCGGCAGCGACTGGCAGATGGTCCGCAGCGATGGCTCGACGACATTGGACGTTCGCCTCGTCCTAAAGACAACGGACGGCGCGCTGATCGGCATGACATACAAGGGCATGCGCTGCGGTCCGCCCGAGGTCATGGAGCGGATCGACAAGGGAGAGGTGGTCGATCCGGCGAGCTATTACTTCCGCATCAATCCCGCATTCGAGACGGCGTCCGCGCAATACGATTGGATCAACCGCATTCTCGCGATCGGCATCGGCCATCGCCTGGCCAATGGTCCGATATACAGCGTCTTCGAAGTGTTGTGAGGGCGGCAAGATCCCCTGTTCCGCAACCCGAGCGTCCGCAGCCGCGTCCACGTCACTGCGATTGCGAGTCGCTGTCATGCCCCGCATGGCTGATGATGGCGACCGTGGCGCCAAACGCGGCGAGCCCGGCCAGAATGCAGACCCATTCGTTTTGCTGGCAGAACTCTAGAATGCCGTTGGTCCTGTAAGGCTCGGCTACGGCTTGAGGCGGGGCGCCGTCAACAACGACCGGGTCTGGATATTGGTGAGCACATCCAGCCAGAATTGAGAATATCGCGACAGCACCGGCCAGGTTTCGAAAAACCTTTGCGAACATCGCGCTGCTCCAAAAAGGAATCAAAATGACGTTCTGACGTCAAGTAGAACGAGTGAGCCGCGCGGCGTATCGGGCCTCGTCACGATAGTTGGGGGTTGCAGTGTCATCGTGGCTGGAGTGCAACAGAAGCACGCAACAGGAGCGCGCAACGAACTATCGAAGTGCGCCCTTTTGCTCGCGGTCGGCAGAAGCCTTCCTGCGCCGTTCCAAATCTTTAGCGTCGTCAGCCGCGGCGCATCGAGCTTGATGAACCCGGCCGCGCGGGGCCGGCGAGTAGGCGCAACGCTTATTTTGAGAATGCCCGCTCCGCGGCCCTCAAGCGCGCGATGGCCTCCTCGGCGAACACCTCGAGCTCCGGCAGCAGGACGACACTTTCCTGCTCGTTGGGATCCGTCCGCGCGATGACCGCGGATACGGGCTTGTCGCTCATGTTGATCGGCAGATGCGGCACGCCGGCCGGGATGTAGAACAGATCGCCCGCTTTAGTGACGGCATGATGCTGCAGGCGATCGCCATAGAGCGCGATGGCCTCGCCCTCGAGCACGTAGATCGCCGTCTCGTGGCTCTCGTGCAGATGCGCTTTCGCCCTGCCGCCCGGCGGGATGGTGAGCAGGTGCATGCAGATGCCCTTCGACCCGACGGTCTCGGCGGCAATGCCGCAGAAATAGGTCAGGCCCTGCTTGCCGTCGTAGGTGTCAGCGGCGCGTATGACCCGGCAGGCTTGTTCCGAGGGATCGCTCATGTTCGATAGGCTCCAGTCCGGATGCTAGGCTGGGGAGGA
>CAVQUQ010000005.1:0-474209 GCA_963716835.1 uncultured Alphaproteobacteria bacterium
GCGAGATACGTACGGTTGGGACGAGAATTGGCGTTAGGGCCGGGTCGTCATGAGTACGTACGGTTTCGAGAAATCCGCGCCTCAAGCCTCCCTGCACCACCTTGCAGAAATGCTGCGGTCGGCCGCCGATGCGATCATCTCGATCGACGCGGCCGGCGTCGTCGAGAGCATCAACCCCGCGACCGAAAGGTTGTTCGGCTACACCGCTGCCGAACTGATCGGGCAGAATGTCAGGATGCTCATGCCCGAGCCCTACCAGAGCCAGCACGACAGCTATATTCGTCAGTATCGTCAGACGGGCCAGCACAAGATCATCGACATCGGCCGCGAGGTCACGGGCCGGCGCAAAGACGGCACAACCTTCCCGATGCATCTCTCGGTCAGCGAGTACGAGATTGACGGCAAGCGTCATTTTGCCGGAATCGTCCACGACCTGACCGCTCAGCGGCAGGCCGAAGTCTGCGAGCGCCTGGCAGCAGACGCTGTTCCAGGCGATCGTCAATGATGCGCCACAAGCCATCCTCATCTCCGACCAGTGCCACCGCGTCTTCCTCGTCAATCCCGCCGTCACGCGGATCTTCGGCTATGCGCCCGAAGAGCTGATCGGCAAAGACGCCCACATCATCTTTGCAAGCGAAGACGACTACGCGCGCATGAGCCGAATCAGGCGTGGGCTCGATGCACCGGGCACCGTTGGCGCGGCCGATCCGCTCCTGGTGAACTTTCGTCGTAAGGACGGCGAGGCTTTCCCGGGCGAGATCATCGCCACGATTATCCGCGATCCGGGCGGCAATGTCCTTGGCCTCATGAAGCTCGTCCGCGACATCACACAGCAGGTGAAGCAATCTGAGGCGCTCCGGCAAGCACAGCGCATGGACGCGCTCGGCCAGCTCACCGGCGGTATCGCCCACGACTTCAACAACCTCCTGACCGTCATCATCGGCAACCACGAGCTTTTTGAGGGTTGTGCCAGCTTGGACGATGGCCGCAAGCTTGTGCGCCGGGCCAACGACGCGGCGGCAATGGGCGCCCGGCTCACCTCCCGCCTCCTGGGCTTCTCACGTCAACGCGAGCTCGAGCCCACAACTGTGAGGCTCAACGAGCAAGTCCTCAATATGATGGACATGCTCCGCCGGTCTCTGGGCGAGACTATCGATATCACGACGTCTCTAGGTTCCGACTTATGGACCGTGCGCACCGACTCCAGCGAGATCGAGAACGCCGTGCTCAATCTTGCCATCAACGCACGTGATGCCATGCCGCATGGCGGCAGACTCACGATTGAAACCTGCAACGTGATCGTTCGTGCCAGCAATGCGCCGGGCGAATCCGGTCTTGCGCCTGGAGACTATGTTTGCCTCGCTGTGTCGGACACTGGATCGGGCATGCCGCCCGAGGTCGCGGCCCGTGCCTTCGAGCCCTTCTTCACGACCAAGCCCGCCGGGCGCGGCACGGGGATTGGCCTCGCCAGCATCCATGGATTTGTGAAACAGTCGGGCGGCAATGCCTCGATCGACAGCGAGTTGGGCCGTGGCACCACGGTGAATCTCTTTCTGCCGCGCGTCGCCCCAAATCCAGTTCGCGCCGGCGCGCACAAAGCCAAAGAAGCATCCGTAGCTGCCGGCGAGGCCGTGCTCGTTGTCGAGGACAACCCCGATCTGCGCACGCTATCGCTCGATCGTCTCAGGCTCCTTGGCTATCGCGCCCTCGAAGCCGACAGCGGTCCCGCCGCGATCGCCGTGCTCGAGACCGGCGAAAAGATCGATCTTATCTTCAGCGATGTTGTGATGCCGGGTGGCGTCACTGGCTATGAGCTCGCCCGCTTAACCAAGGAGCGCTATCCGGAGGTCAGGATTCTGCTCACGTCCGGCTACGATGCCGAACTCGCTTCCGCGCAAGACCCGGCAGGAAGCGACCTGAAGGTGCTGCGCAAGCCCTACAAACAGGCCGACCTCGCTCGCGCTCTGCGCGATGTGCTCGAAAGCTGATTGCCGCTGGCAAATCCACAAGTGGAGTTTGACTCTGCTCAATGATACGCGCGTTGCCGCACGCTAATAAGTCACTATGCGTGAAAGCATTGACGAATACGCCCGGCTGAGCCGGCGCATTGCGGACGTGAAGAGTCGGATCGCTGAGGGGCAAGAGCGTCGGGTCCCGGATGGGCTGCCCTGGGATGCGCCGGTGCGGACCGAAATCCAGGAACTGCTCAAAACCACATTGAGAGACCTGGAGGCACGCATGGCCGCGCTTGAAAGCGCGGATCAGGAACAGGCGAAGAAGTAAGCGGTGTCGCCGCGGCCAAGGTCCTGACGCATAGCAACATCCCTTTGCTCGCCTACCGTTGCTAGTCCCAGGCGTTGCACGGCCCATACTGACGGGGCTCCATCTTGCGTCACATCAAGATGGCTCAGGGTATTTTGGTTTGGGCCCGTACTTCGTCGGCGGCAGCAATGGCGGGATGGATTTATCGGTGCGCAGCGTTTCTAAGTAGGAGACTATGTTTTGTATTTCTTCCCTCGAAAGGTGAATGTCAGGCATGGGCGGATGCGGTTGCATTAGCACGCCCATGATGTGCTGGCCCGTTTGCCCAGGCCGGTTCGCGATGGCGCGAAATGTCGGGATGCCCACAGGCATGGCACTGCTGGCTTTGTCCTCGATCAGGTGGCAGCCACTACACAACCTTTGCGCCAACGCCTCACCTTTCTCCGGCGATGGCTCGACCGGATCTTCGGCGCACGCATCTCTCGGTGCGGCCGATATCAGCGAAAGGGCAATGAAGATCGCCACGGCGCAACATTTGTAGCGAACCCGCTTTGTGCGTAGCATTTTGAAGTTCCCTCAGTTTTTCCTCGCAGTGCTCGCGGGCAATATTGCGCGTCGAACGTCGGCGCGGACCGCGGAAAGTCAAGTACCGATAGTTCGGTGCCTCGTTGCACATGTATTGCGATGATATGTTTGCATTTATTGTGGGACTGTGGCGAGATTTCCGCTCATGGCCCACCTCGGAACTAGTCATGCTAACTCTTGGGCATCTGTAGCTGAGGGTGAAGCGGAAACCTACAACGCTTTCAATAGAGATCCCCCGCCTGTGTTGCAAAAAACGGGCTGGATGCGACGCCACGAGTAGACTATCGAGATCGCAAGCGACGTCTCTCGGCAAGCGGCGCGTACTGGCGGGCCGCCCGCTCCCTCCCTTTATGCGTAAGTTTCACCAAGTAGCCGATAGTGCCGTTCTCGGTTCGAGATCGTATCAGCTATCGCGGTCTTGAGGGTGCCAACTCGAGTTAGTTGAGGTCATGAGCGAAGCACCCGAAGCGCCGAACGGCTCGCCACTGTTGAGCCTATGGCGACGGCTAGGTCCTGGCCTCGTCACCGGAGCGGCAGACGACGATCCCAGTGGGATCGCAACGCATAGTCAGATTGGCGCACAGTTTGGCTTCGGGCTGTCGTGGACCTTTTTGTTCAGTTTCCCCCTAATGGTTGTTATTCAGGAGATTGCAGCCGAAATTGGCAGCGTCACTGGTCGTGGCATCGCGCACAATCTAAGGCGGCATTATCCGCCCTGGCTGCTTAGAGGCGTTGTGACGTTGCTGCTCGTCGCAAACATCATCAACCTCGGGGCAGATCTCGGCGCTATGGGGGCGGCGCTCGAACTGTTGGTCGGCGGGCCGGTTCAGCTTTACACGCTGCTTTTCGGTGTAGTCTGTATCGTGCTCGAAGTGTGGCTAAGCTATCCGCGGTATGCTGCTGTCCTGAAATGGACGACGCTTTCACTGTTCTCCTATGTCGCTGTTGTCTTCGTTGCCGATGTGCCGTGGGTCACTGCGCTGAAGTCATTTTTCGTTCCTAGCGTCGAGCCAACCGGAGCGTACGCAATGGCAATTGTGGCGGTCCTCGGCACCACCATTAGCCCTTATCTGTTCTTCTGGCAGGCAGGACAGGAAGTGGAGGAGCAGCACCGCCACCATGCCAAGCCGCTTTGCGTGTCGCCGAAGACAGCGGGCGCGGAACTTTCCCGGATCCGCGTCGATACGATTATTGGGATGGCGTTCAGCTCGCTCGTTTCGCTGGCGATCGTATTTGCAACCGCGGCGACACTGCACGCGCACGGAATTACTGAAATAGCAACCTCGGCCCAGGCCGCGGAGGCGTTGAGGCCGATTGCCGGTGAGTTCGCGTTTGCGCTGTTCGCCGCCGGTATCATCGGCACCGGGTTGCTGGCAGTACCGGTGCTGGCAGGATCGGCGGCCTATGCGGTTAGCGAGATGTTCGGCTGGGCGAGTAGCCTCGACGCCCGACCCAACGATGCACGTGCCTTCTACGCAACGATAGCGGTTGCCACACTTCTCGGCGCCGCTCTTAACTTCGTCGGACTTGATCCGGTGCGCGCTCTCTATTGGGCCGCGGTGGTCAACGGGGTGCTCGCCGCGCCGCTCATGGCCGTAATGATGCTGATCGTCCGCAATTCGAGGGTCATGGGGCGACTTACGCTGTCACGCTCCATGGCCATCTGGGGCTGGGCGGCAACGGCTGTGATGGCCGCAGCATCGCTTGCGTTCTTCATCTTGCTATAGGGCGAATTTGGCCAGGTCATCGACCGAAGACCGAGAGCTGATTTGATCGGAAGATCTGCAGGTAAACGCGGCTTTACTGGCGACGTGATCATGACGTGAAACCTGTCGGTTCAAGCCGTCAATGGCTGCCAGCCGCTCGTTGTGCGCCCGTTTACACGCTTTGCCGGAGAATCACAGCCAGTGCCGCCCTGAATGATTTGCGCGGAGAATTTGGCAAATACCAACTCGGCTGTACTTCCGGTATTGGCCCTTAGCGGACCTCGCCGACGCGTGACGTCTCGTCTGCTCTTGGGAGTTTAGCCGACGTGATTGCGGAGTAGGTCGAGGTCCGCTCATGACCCGAAGTAGACAAAATAAGCGACGGCGGCGCCCTAGCGATAGCCTGCGGCCTGCAGCTCGAAGAGTTCGGAATAGCGGCCCGGCTGGGAGACGAGCTCCTCGTGCGTCCCCGACGCTTCGACCTTGCCGTCCTGCAGCACCAGAATTCGATCGGCCATGCGCACGCTCGAGAAGCGGTGCGAGATGAGGATGGCCGTCTTGCCTTCGCTCAGCTCCTTGAAGCGCCGGAACACCTCGAACTCGGAGCGGGCGTCGAGCGCCGCCGTGGGCTCGTCGAGAATGACCACCGGGGCTTCGCGCATGTAGGCGCGGGCGATGGCGATCTTCTGCCACTCGCCGCCGGAGAGCTCGACGCCGTTCTTGAAGCGCTTGCCGATCATCTGGTCGTAGCCGGCGGGCAGCTTCGCGATCACGTCGTCGGCCAGGCTGCGCCGGGCCGCCTGCTCGATGCGCGCGCGATCGTCGCGCGCTCCGATCCTGCCGACGGCGATGTTGTCGGCGGCGGTGAGGTTGTAGCGGACGAAATCCTGGAAGATGACGCCGATATTGCCGCGCAGGGCGTCGAGGTCGTAGTCGCGCAGGTCGCGGCCATCGAGCAGGATGCGGCCCTCGTCGGGATCGTAGAGGCGCGTCAGAAGCTTCACCAACGTCGTCTTGCCGGCGCCGTTCTCGCCCACCAGCGCCAGGACCTCGCCGGCCTTGAGCGTGAAGCTGAGATCGCGCACCGCCCATCGCTCGGCGCCCGGATAGATGAAGCCGACGTTCTCGAACACGAAGCCTTCGCGGATCGGCGTGGGGAACGGCAGCGGGTTGTCGGGCGAGTGGATCTCCGGCTCGACCTCGAAGAAGGAGAACAGGTCGTTGAGATAGAGCGCCTGGCCGGCGACGGTCGAGAAGCCCGACAGCAGCCCTTCGAGAAGATTGCGCAGGCGGCGAAACGAGCCGGCGAGGAACGTCAGGTCGCCGATGGAGAACTGGCCGGCCAGCGTGCGCCACACGATGTAGGCATAGGCGAGATAGTAGCCGATGGTGCCGATGGCGGTGAAGACGCCGCCCCAGCCGGCACGCCGCAGCGCCAGCCTGCGGTTGGCCGCGTAGGCCTCCGCCGCCAGGCGCCGATAGCGGTCGATCAGAAAGCCGTTGAGGCCGAAGATCTTGACTTCCTTGGCGGTCTCGACGCTCGCCGCCGTCTGACGAACGTAGTCGAGCTCGCGGCGCTCGGGCGTGCGCAGATAGTCGAGCGAATAGCTCTGCGCGTTGAAATGCGCTTCGCCGAGGAAGGCCGGCATCAGCGCGACGAATAAGAGAACGATCAGCCACGGCGCGTAGATGATCAGGCCGGCGGCAAAGCTCGCCACCGTCACGATGTCCTGCGCCTGCGAGAACAGCTGCCCCATCAGCGTCATGCGTCCGCTGGTCTGGCGGCGCGCGCGTTCGAGCTGGTCCTGGAAGTCGGCGTCCTCGAAATCCTCGAGATCGAGCGTGGCCGCATGCTCCATGAGGCGGACGCTCGAAGCGTTGGACACGCGTTCCGACAGGAGGCTGTCGATCAGTGAAACGACGCGGCCGAGAACGTCGGCCAGCACGGCGAACGCAAACTCGATGCCCAGCAGCAGGCCGAGCCAGCTCAGCTGGCCGCTCTCCAGCCACTCCTGCAACGACGGCGGCCGGTCGGGCAATTGGACGAGCCGCACCACGTCGTCGATGATCAGCTTGCCGACGTAGAGCGTCGCCACCGGCAGCAGCGCCCGCACCAGTCGCAGGAGAAGCGACGCTGCGGTGAGCTGCGGGCTCGTACGCCACACCATGACGAGGAACGGCCGCAGGTTGCGCAGCGCGCCGACCCTTTCCTTCATGGATTTCTTGCCGAGCGGCGGCATGCCTCTCGGGGGGCTTGCGAAGGCGCCGGAAGCTTGCCGTCCGCCGTTGCTGTACTGCCTTGCCATTCACCAAGTCTCCCTGCGCAAGGCGCGGCCATTCATTCACATGCACCAGCTTGCGATGCAATGTGGCGAAGCGCCAGCGTCCTTCCACCTCAGCAGGGCCGCCGAGCGCTTGCAGGACGACCGCAGAGCAGCCAATTAAGGGGGCCGTCCAACAGCGGCCAATGAACACACGTTTACCGGCGAAAGCAAACCCGATCATCGCCAGACCTCGCCACCTAGGAAGGAGCGAAATATGACCGCAGCAACCGAACGCGCCGTGCTTGCCGGCGGCTTTCAAGGTGGCGCTCGCACGATCAATCGATGGCGTGAGTATCACGGGTCGCCCGCTCTGACCGCGTGGATCGGCGCCATGCGGCGCAGCCTAACTGTCGCAAACTGGTGTCAGGCACCCAGCGGCAAGGATCCGCTCGACCCCCATTCTGATGCATGTGATAGTGCTCGCATGGCATCGCTAGTTTTTCTTATCCTCGGTGTCGCGGCAATATTCTACCTCTTCGCCGCGCTTCGGGTGCTGAGGCAGTACGAGCGCGGCGTCGTATTTCGTCTCGGAAAATTTGAGGGCGTACGCGGGCCCGGAACTACGCTCATCTTTGTCCCCATCCAACAGATGATGCGCGTATCCTTGCGCACCGTCACGATGCAAATTGCGTCGCAAAGATTATCACCGAGGGCAACGTCTCGATGGATATCGCGGCCGTGGCTCTATCACATTTCCGATCCGGAGAAGTCTGTGATCGTGATTGAGAATGTCTCCGATGCGATCAATCAGATCAGCCAGACGACCGTGCGCAACGTCGTTGGACGGTTTAGCCTCGATCAGCTTCTCTCGCATACCGCTGCGATCAATGAGCAGATCAAGAACGTTATCGACAAGCACACGGAGCCATGGGGCACGCAGGTGACGGCGGTTGAGATCAAGGACATCGTCCTCCCCGACAACATGCAGCGCGCCATGGCAAAGGAAGCCGAGGCCGAACGTGAACGCCGGGCGAAGATTGTTGCAGCGGAAGGGGAATACCAGGCCGCAGTGAAGCTCGGCCAAGCGGCCGACATCATCACGCAACATCCCGTGGCGCTTCAGCTTCGCACCCTCCAGACCATGGCGGAGATCGCAGTCGAAAAGAATTCTACCATCATCTTCCCCGCGCAATTCATGACGACGGTGCAGGAAGCGATCGCGATGTTGAATAAGGATTCAGTATCAAAATAGCTTGAAACAACCCGGATGTCCGCAACGCCCCGGCGGCCACCCATCCGCGACATCCCCGCCTTCATCCAGGGATGCCGGGCGACACCTTCTCCGCCTGCCGCTTTCGAAATAGGATACACACATGGCGGGGTCTCTCACCTGTGGAGACAAGACGACATGCCACTTTCAGCCCTTGCGCCATTCGACAAAAAGGGCCGCGTCCGAATGGTGGTCGAGACGCCGCGCGGATCATCCATCAAGTTCAAATACGATGAAGTCGATGGGATATTCACCATCTCACGCACTCTGTCTCAAGGCGTGACTTACCCATTCGACTGGGGATTTATCCCGAGCACACAAAGCGATGACGGTGATCCGATCGATGGCCTATGTCTTCACACTCACGGCAGCTATCCCGGCGTCGTACTTCCTTGCCGCTGCGTTGCGCTCCTTGATGTCGACCAGAAGGGGGCGACGTCACGCGTCAACAATCCGCGTCTCATTCTTGCGCCGAGTTGGGAGGGCGCAAAGGGTTGTGTAGATGAACTCGCCTTATCCGATCGACTGAAAGCGGAGCTAGAGCGCTTCTTCCTCAATGCTACGTTTCTGACTGACAAGGACGCACGGATCGGAGCGTGGCATGACGCGGCTGCTGCGGAAGCGTTGATACACGCTAACACGCGCAAACCGACTGCGCGCAAGCGAACCAGTCCCGCGTGATGTATCTCTAGACGGGAGCAGATGTTGGCAACAACAAGGCACCTGTTCATCGCAAACAAACTGCGCGAGGTGCTGTATCTCGTTGCTGTGGCTCGTAGGTAGCCTGCTATTCGCAGTTGCGAACCTGATCTGTAGCAATCATCCACCTGCGTACGTCACACTGGCGCAATAAAGCGGCTTTACACGAAGATCACTGCTGAGAATCACAGCTCGGCTCAGCCGTAGGACACGGACTTAGGAGGTCTAATGGCGTTCGTGAAAATCGAATTGCAGGGCAAGAAGCTCGTTCTACTCAATGGTGCGCGTACCGAAAGGAAGACCGGCACAGCTGTGCAGCTGGACGCCCCGGATAAATTGATCGAGGCTGTGCTGCGCGACCCCGACGCCGTGGCGTTCGGTTACATGTCGGGGCGTTGGGTCGCCGCTGCCTGACGTATTGACGTCGCGACGAGCGCCATGGCCTCGTCCCCAGTTCACCTTCTCGCCGTCGGGCAGCCCCCGCGCCAACCTTGGGCGAGCCTAATGTCAGCTCGTGGCCCAAAGCCGACGCTCAGCGATGACCGAGCCGTCGTCGGCGCCTGAGGCAATAGCGGACGTCGCGCGCGAGGACTTTGAGGTCAGCTAATGACCCTGAGCGGACGTCCACCACCCAAGCTTCAAGTTTCCCCGACGAGTGAAGGCATGGAAGAGCTCGAAAGGCGCCACGTGCGCGCCTGCAGTTTGCGAGTTGGTCGACGGCCCGATTAGCCGGAGTGAGGGATGGCGTCTCCGCATTTCTCCACTGCGGCCGACGTCGAGGACCAGCGGTCCTTCGTGACCGTGACAAAGTATCTGCGGCATCCTTGAGACGCACCCGCTGCGAAGCGCACTTCGAAGAGGGCTTGCTCTCGCGACGGCTTTGGCGGCCAGGCAAAAGAGGCATCGTCCGGGGTCTTGGCGAGTGCCGTTTTTATGGCATATCCAGCATTCTTCAGGTCGGCTTCGCTTAGTCGCGACAGAAGGACATTTGGCAATTCGGGGCTGAGACCGGCTGCAATCGCGTGCACCCTCTTGGGATTTTCTGTCTTGGGCTTCCGCTGCTGGCTCGGGCGTATCGGCGTAGACAGTCCCGATCGAGCCGGTCGCGAGATTTTCACCGGCGCCGGGAGAGCCCTTCTCGTCTTGAGTGGATGTCGTCGCCTGCTCGATTGGCGCAAGCGGTGCGATCGACTCGGCGGTCTGTGCGGACGCATTCGACATGTCCGGATGAAGTGCCGCTCGCTCTCGATCTGCCCGCTCGGCAATTTCGCGGGCATTCGAGACGACGGTCTCAAGGAAAGATTTTGCGGATGCGAGCCAGACCTGGGCTCGTTCTGGGTCGCTCGCGACAGTCCAGGTAATGCCCGCCGCCAATATGACGCTCACGAGCATTCTTCTAAGCCGGGCTTTGGAACGGTTCGGCAGAGTTGAGCCGATCCTGTCATCCGGCTCGACATCCAACGTCAGGCCATCCAAGTCGATATCGCGAGCGTTGTTCAGGATCTCGGCCCACTGCCGCTGATGACCAGCTCTCATGCTTGCCTCCACTAACGGACGAGCCCGTCAGAAGTGTAAGGTTCTGGTGCGTCCTGATCTGTCAGTCCGCCTTGCTCGGGATATGCCGCTTCGGGCGAAGCATCAAAGGCATGGACGGCGAGATGGGTCGGATGGAGCCCTCGGGAGGGCGTCTCTCGGATGTATCTACCCGGCCAGAAAGTACTTCGGAGAATGTGTCGAAAGATCGGCTCGCAAATGGTTTGGCTGATCTGCTTTTATTCCACGTTGGCCCAACTTTTTTGCGGAGCGGACGCTCACGCTCCAAGAGACCCGCAGCCAAATCGCCAAGCGCCCCCCAGGCTACTCGCCCGCGCCGTGTTGGTCGATCATACAAAAGCGAAGTTCGAGGACGATCATGCAGTGGTTCGGTCTATATTTTAGCTCTTGGGGTATCCTATGCGCGCGCTCGCTGGCCTCCTTGCGGGGCTTCTTGTTTTTAGCATTTCCCTGACGTCGGGACTGGACGCGAAGGAGACCGGCTGGTTTGGCGCAACGGTCAAAACGGTCACCCCATCGACGAAACTTCCCAAGGGACTGTCGCTCCGGTCCGGCCTCATCATTGTCTCGACTGCCCCCGAGGGACCGGCCGCCAAAGCCGGCCTACGTCCAGGCGACATCATCGTGAGCGTTGACGGCAAGCCGGCGACGAGCGCCGAGGCGTTCCTGAAATTTGCCGAAGATCAGGGGGCCGGGACCACGCTCAGGGTGATGCGCGCTCGCGCTGGCGAGGGACCGGCGACAGTAACGGTCGTCCTTGCGTCGAAGGTGGCAGCAACAGCAGCGCCTCCCAAGGACAAGAAGCAGGCGAAGAAGTCAAAGTTACCCGAAGCGGCAACGGAGAAAGAAGCCGAGAAGGCCGAGGCTCTCCGCAAGATGCAAGAAATGGAAGAGCAAAGAGCTCGGCGCGCGCAAGAGCCGCAAAAGGCCAAGCGCAACAAGGATGGCGAAGGCACCCACGAAGAGACGGGCAAGTCGCGGTCGATGGAGTCTCCGACGCAAGAAGAGACTGATGACGGTAAAGCCACCGTCGGCGAGTCGCGCGGCGTTGTCCGCAGCCCGCCGCCGACGTCTGGCAGCGGCCAGACAAGCCCCGACCTGCCTTATTCCACGGTCAAGATCTTTTATGCGACCGATCGCAAGGAGGGTGCCGGAAAGACCCCTGGAGCAGCATATGTCGGCGATCGCGGGTCCATAACCTACGGCACCTGCGACGTCACCGTGCCCAAGGACCACCGCGTCGGCGAGCTCGAAAGCCCATCGTATATCAGGCTCGAGTTCAGCGAGAACCCGGCCAAGCATGTTATTCTGGCCAATGTCGAAAAGCAGAGCGCGAGCGACTTCTATAGGGATATCGGGGCCAAGGTTGCCGCGAGCAAGGGTAAGAGCGCCTTCATCTTCGTTCACGGTTACAATGTGACGTTCGCGGACGCGGCACGTCGAACGGCTCAGATGAGCTACGACCTGAAGTTCGATGGCGCCCCCGTCTTCTTCAGCTGGCCGTCGCAAGGAACATATCTCGGCTATCCGGTCGATGAGTTCGAACATCGAGTACGCCCGATCGGATCTCAAGAAATTCATCATAGAGTTCGGCCGCACCTCCAACGCAGAGCAAATCTATCTCGTCGCCCACAGCATGGGAAATCGGGCGCTCACCACGGCGGTGGCCGACGTCTATCGGGAGGCTCCCGACGTCAAGGCGCGGATCAAAGAGGTGATACTGGCGGCCCCCGATATCGATGCCGACGTCTTCAAGAGGGACATTGCCCCAGCACTCATCGGCGACGGGCAGGCGGTGACCCTATACGCGTCTTCGAAGGATTGGGCGCTTAAGGCCTCCAAGAAGTTCCACGGCTATGTGAGGGCTGGAGACTCGGGTGCTTCGCTCACTGTCGTACCCGGAGTGACCACAGTCGATTCTTCGGAGGTCGACACCGATTTCCTCGGCCATTCCTATTTTGCTGATTCGACGTCGATCATCGCCGACATCTACGACATTCTCTCGGGGCTGGTTAAGCCGGAGGACCGCACCAGGCTTGTCGCCGTCAATGGAGCGCAAGGCAGCTATTGGAAAATCACCAAAGCCACCCAGCGACCGTGACGTCCCGCGCCGTGGACCAAGGGTGGTCAGTGGCAGGCCGAGGATGACTATACGCGTCCTGCTCAAGCCTCGCGGACGTCGAAGTTTGTCGCCCGTGCTTATGTTGGGGCTAATGCTAGGGTCGCGTCGGTAGCCTCGTCCAAAACATCTAGTGCAGTCAATTTGTTATGGCATATCGACGGCGGAGCAGGAGGGAAACCTCCTGCTCCGTTTTTTTGTTTTGTCCCGCTTGCATTGCCGCGAGCGGGCGCCAGGGGTCGACCTGGGATCAGGCGGGATCGGGCTTGCCCGGCCGTGCCGCCGCGTTCGTCAGCTGCCGCGCCAAGATGAAAGCGTCGCGGAAGTCGATATTCACAGGCTTGTCTGTCGTCAGCATGCGGCGGAAGAGGCCCGCCTGCGTCTTGTACTTGATGTCGCCGATGGCCAGGGGGCCGACGCCCAGCACGCTGCTGCCCGGCAGCGGCATGCCGTCCATCTTGAGCTCGATGCCCTCGATGCCCGCAGGCGCCACGGCGTTGACGTCCGCGGCAACGAGGAGCTTCGAGGCGCGCGCCATCTGCTTCCTCGTGACGACGCCGACGCCCGCGGGACCGGCGGAGAAGATCGCATCCGACTCGCGGATGATCTTGGTCTTGGCAAAGTCGGTGTCGCCGAGGACCGGCTCGAGGCGGACGCCGAAGCGCTCCTTGGCGATGAAGGCGAGCTTCAAGAGGTGGTCAACGCTGTCGTGAGCGACGACGCGCACACGGGCGCCCTCAAGCGCCGCAAGAACGGAAGAGGCAAAGCCGACCACGCCGCCGGCGCCGAACACCGCGAGGCGAAGCCCCTTGAATGAGCGCTGGTAGTTCTTGTTGAGGACGCGCTCGACGCAGGCGACCATCGCACCTGCCGTGGTGAACGATCCACCGGGATCGGCGAAGACAGAGACCTCGAACGGCGGCACCATGGCGGCTTTGGCGGCGACCATCATCTCGAGCGCGAGCTTGATATCCTTGCCGCCGATGAAGAAGCCCGTGCGGGGCGCGCTTTGCGGCGGGCGCGAGAAAATGGCGTCCTGCACCAACGGATTGATGTCCGCAAGCGTTACGTTGTCATAAGGCATAATCACCTTGTAGCCCGAGTTGATCGCCATATTGATGTCGAACGGGCTCATGTATTTCTGCGTTGAAAGCATATAGAGAACCGGCGTCGCGCGAGCCTGCTTTTTCGGCGCGCGAATTGGCTTCGACGGTTTCTCGGCGCGCAGGGTGGCGTCCTTGCGCGGTGATTGCGGCGTGCGTTCCAGTACGCTTACATTCGACGTCATCTAAAGCCGTCCCCACAACATTGCTGGCGTTCCAGCGGCAACTCTGAAGATTGCACTGGAGCCGGCGGAGCTAAGTCCGCGATTTCAAAGGCTAGGTGAGACTGGCAGGCTTTAGTTGATGAATTATTTTATTTGAGCAATTGACGGCAATTAATTTAGACGCAGTTCATGCATATTGTCGCACCCTTTCCAGCGCGCTCTTATTCGTCGGCGTCATTTCTTGGGATGTGCGACCAGATTCATACTTCGATAATGGCGGATTGCCAGTGCAATTCTAATTCACGCCGCTGAGCAAATGAATTTATTTTAGTATTTCCAAACCCGAATTTACTTTCCATCGCGCTCGTGAAAGAAGCCGTAGATCCTCTGGGCCATTTCGGCCGAGATGCCTTCGACCGCCTTCAGGTCGTCGACGCCGGCACGTGAGACTGCCTTAGCGGAGCCGAAGTGCTTCAGAAGCGCGCGCTTGCGCGTCGGCCCTATGCCTTCAATCTCGTCCAGAGGATTGACGCCGAGCGACTTCGCGCGTTTGGCGCGATGCGTGCCGATGGCGAAGCGGTGGGCCTCGTCGCGCAGACGCTGCACAAAGTAGAGCACGGGGTCGCGCGGCTCGAGCATGAATGCGGGCCGGCCGGGCAGATGAAAATGCTCGCGGCCGGCGTCTCTATCCGGTCCTTTAGCGACGCCAGCGACGGCAATGTCGCGGACGCCGAGGTCGGCGAACACCTGGCAGGCGACCGCGAGCTGGCCAGCGCCGCCGTCGATCAGCACGAGATCCGGGTGATCGGGGAATGTCGTGTCCTCGTCGGCGTCGGGGGGCGCTTCTCCTTCTCCCCCTGGGGAGACGGGCGGGGTCAGGGGGCCTTCGTCCTGCGGAACGGGCGCGGTCTTCCCCTCACCCGGTTCGCCAAATGACTTACTTGCGTCCGCTCGTAAGTCATGGCGAACCGCCGTCTCCCGCAAGGGGAGAGGGGAAGTTTGTAATTCTCCCTCGGTATCGCCTGCGGTCGGAGCAAGAGTGGCAGTCTCGTCTGTGACGAGACGCTTGAAGCGGCGGGAAAGCACCTCGCGCATCATGGCGTAGTCGTCGCCCGGCGTGAGATCGGCGGAGCGGATGTTGAATTTCCGGTACTGGTTCTTCACGAACCCATCCGGTCCGGCGACGATCATGGCGCCGACCGCGTTGGTGCCCATGATGTGGCTGTTGTCGAAGACCTCGACGCGGCGCGGGACCTCGGCGAGCTCGAGACGCTCGGCCAAGGCCTCGAGCAGGCGGCGCTGGGAGGCACCTTCGGCAAGCCGGCGTCCGAGCGCCTCGCGGGCGTTGGTCAGCGCGTGCTCGACGAGACCGGACTTGGTGCCGCGCGCCGGGACGCGGATCTCGATGCGCCGCTCGGCCTTGGTCGAGAGCGCTTCGGCGAGGAGCTCGCGGTTCGGAATCTCGTGCGAGACGAGGATCAGGCGCGGCACCGGCTTGTCGTCGTAGAACTGGGCGATGAAGCTGTCCAAGACCTCCTCGACGGAGAGCGAGCGATCGGCCTTGGGGAAGTAGGCGCGGTTGCCCCAGTTCTGGCCGACACGGAAGAAGAACACCTGCACGCACGTGTTGCCGCCCTCCTGCGTGGCCGCGAAGATGTCCGCCTCCTCGACGCCCTCGGGGTTGATCACCTGATCGGAGGTGACATGGGCCAAAGCCCAAAGACGGTTGCGGAGCTTGGCGGCGGTCTCGAAGTCGAGCTTGTCGGAGGCCTCCTGCATGAGCCGCTGGTACATCTCGCGCACGGTCTGGCTTTCGCCTTTCAAGAAGCGGCGCGCCTCCTCGACGAGGGACGCGTACTCCTCGAGGCCGATCTCGCCGGTGCACGGCGCTGCGCAGCGCTTGATCTGGAAGAGGAGGCAGGGGCGGGTGCGGCTCTCGTAGACGCTGTCGGAGCACGAGCGAAGAAGGAACGCGCGCTCGAGCATGTTGATGGTGCGGTTGACGGCGCCGGCGGACGCAAAGGGACCGAAGTAATCGCCCTTCACGGTGCGCGCGCCACGGTGCTTCAGGATCTGGGGCGCCGCCTGATCGCGACGGATCAGGATATAGGGGAACGACTTGTCGTCGCGCATCGTGACGTTGAAGCGCGGGCGGAAGCGCTTGATGAGGTTCGCTTCGAGGAGGAGGGCCTCGGCCTCCGTTCGCACGGAGACGAACTCCATCGCCGCAGTGAGGGAGATCATGCGGGCGATGCGGTTCGATTGGCCGGTCAGGCGCGCATAGCTCGAGACGCGCGCCTTCAAGTTGCGCGCTTTGCCGACGTAGATCACGTCGCCCTTCTCGTCGAGCATGCGATAGACGCCGGGGCCCGAGGTCAGCGTCTTCAAATAGGAGGCGATGACGTCGGGTCCGGCTTTGCGCGGCGTGCCTGGCGCCGTCGCCGCCAAAGCCGTGGCGGCCGGCGCGTCGCTCTTGTCCTCATTGGGCATGGGGCAAACATTGGCCGGGCAGCGATGCGCGTCAAGCGGCGCAAGGGGTTGACAGCGTTGGACCACCTCTAAACACGTTTAACCCATCGCAACGCGAGAGGCGTCGCGACGGTGGCGTGCGCGGTCCTGGAAGTAGGTCACAATGGCGACAGCAATCCAGGCGCCGTTGAACAGCACCCCAGCCAGCACCATGAGCTCCCCGGGAATCGGCCCCACGGCAGCGCGCTGCCAAAGCTCGTCAAGGCTCGCAAGCGGGGTCGGGTGAATGGCAATCTTGCCGTAGTAGGCAATGACCTGCATGCCGAGGATCCACATATAGGTGCGCCGCAGTCGCCGCCCGATCGCGACAGCGAAGCTGATGTGATGGCGCGGCTCGCAATAGTCGCGCGCGAGCGTTGCATTCCAGCCGTCGTCGCGCAGCGTGCTCTCGCCGCGCAGGAGGGGTGCGTAGAAGTGCCTCTCGATCCAGCGGGCGCGGGCCCGCCAGACATTGAAATAGCGGTAACGGCGCGCCTCGAAAATCAGAAACACAATGAGTAGCGGGCCGACAAGCAGCAGCGGGAGCGGTGACGCGGCGCTATTGGAGTAGGAAACCGAGAGCGCTATGCCCATGGTGGCGACGGCCCAGTTGGTCGTGTTGTCGAGGCGCGTGCGCCAGATGGTGCTGCGGTAGACCTCGCCGCGGTAGAGATGGGCGATGGCGCCCATCTCGGCTGCGCCAAAGGAAGGGGTGGCTGACGGGGGCGCTGGGTGCGGTGTGTCTATGATATCCATGGCTGCGGCTCCTGCCGCGCCCTTCGGATCCGCGTATGAGCCTGACGGTCGACCCCGCACTCCGGCCCCGGGGCGGCGGCTCTTAGAGTGCACGCCTCCGCAAAGCTGCCGTCAAGGCGTTCTGCTATTCCGCCAATGACCGATCCGGTCCATCCGATAGCTCAGGCAGCTTCGTGTCGAATCCCGGAGTGTCCGCTGCCTCGGGCAAGCGCGGCGCTGGCGATGCCCGACGGCTGCTTCTTGGATGCAGACTTGAGCCGCGCAAGCTCTTCAACCACGAGATGCGGTTCGAGGGCGTGATCGCCGGACGGCACATGCAGCGCCGCAATACTGCAGGTCAACAGCGGAAAGCGGGCCGGCTTGCCGTCGCGGTGTCATGCCAAGCCGCGCTTACGGTGAAGGCCGCGGCACAAGACAGGCGCGCCGCACGCGAAGCTTGCCAGACGGACTACCAACGTCTTTGGCCGGGGTCACGCCGGGTCAGGGGCGCATCGTTGCTGCCTCACGTCGCACATCGATCAGCTTTCGCCCGCGTGCCGCGCGGTCCTCGAACAGCGCCTCGCGAACAGCAAGTGAGCACCATCCCTTCGCTGCCTTAAGGATCCGCACGCGTCACATCGCCCACATTCACGCCCTCCATGTTAAGCCGTAGGCGACGGCGCCCATCGGCGCCCGGCTCAAGGAGAGGCGCTGATGGACGGGCTCTGGGACGGGCTCCTGTCGTTCGTGAGGGCTAACGAGGCCTACGCGCTGCCGATGGCTTTCGTCATCTCCATGGCGGAGTCGATCGTCGGCATCTCGCTGTTCGTGCCGAGCACGATCATCCTCATCGCAGCCTCGACGGTGCTCGGGGCAAGCGGCGTCGACGTGCTCTCACTGTGGCTCGCCGCAGGGCTCGGCGCGTCGTTCGGCGACTGGGTGTCCTACGGCTTCGGCTATTTCTTCGAGCACAGGCTGCATGAGTACTGGCCGCTGCGCGGCAATCAGGATCTGCTCCGGCGCGGCCACACCTTCTTCGAGCGCTGGGGCTGGGTCAGCCTCTTCGTCTCGCGCTTCATGGGGCCGTTGCGCTCGCTGACGCCGCTGGTGGCCGGCATCTGCGAGATGCCGCTCCTGCAATTTGGAATCGCCAGCCTCGTCTCGGCGATGGTATGGGCGGGTGTCGTGCTCGCGCCGGGCGGCCTGGGCGCGGGTTGGATTCTCGGGCATTAGGATAGTGTGGTTCACGTGAGAGCACCGGCTGCGGCGATGATCGTTTTCGGCCTGATGCTTGCGGCGATGCCGTCCGGCGGGCATGACCCGTGAATGCGGCAGTGGAGCCGGCGGCTTCGACAGCTGGCTCTCGCAGTTCAAGGCAAGAGCCGCGGCACAGGGAATTTCCGCAGGCACGATTGCCTCGTCGCTCGGCGGAGTTTCCTACGATCCGCGCGTGATCCGCCTCGACCGATCGCAGCACTCCTTCAAGCTCAGCTTCGAGGCGTTCTATGCGCGCCGCGTCGGCGGGGCGCTGATCGGCAGGGGCCGCGCCCGCATGCGCGCGCACCGGGCCACGCTCGATCGCATGGAAAAGCAATTCGGCGTGCCGGCGGAGGTCGTGGTCGCGATCTGGGGGCTCGAGACGAACTACGGCGCCGACACGGGCGCGCGCTTCTCCATCATCCGCTCGCTCGCGACTCTCGCCTACGACTGCCGCCGCTCGCCGTTCTTCACGGGGCAACTGCTCGACGCGCTGCGCATCGTCGAGCGCGGCGACATGACGCCCGGTCAACTGCGCGGCGGTTGGGCGGGCGAGATCGGCCAGACGCAATTCCTGCCCACGCCCTACGTCAAGTACGCGGTCGACTTCGACGGCGACGGACACAGAAATCTCGTCAGCAGCATCCCCGACGTGCTGGCCTCGACGGCGAGCTTCCTCAAGGGCCATGGATGGCAGGCCGGCCAGTCCTGGGAGCCGGGATCGGCGAACTATGCGGTCATCAAGGAGTGGAACAAGGCCGAGGTCTACCAGCGCACGATCGCGGTGATGGCAGCGAAATTGCGCGGCTCCTGATCGGAGCATTGCCGACGATCGTTCTCCCGCCCGGGCGTTGTGCGCGCCGCCGCCTGCTCCCATGTAAAGGACGACAATCAGCCGGCATCTGCTTGCGCCGGTCCGCAGGGGCTCCTTTGGCGGCTATTGTGCCGCCGGCCCAATAAGGGAGGGCGCCATGATCCGGAAGAGCAGCGGGAAATCCCTACTGGCGATCACTTTGGCCTTCGGATGTGCCGCCGGGCCGATGCTCGCCGCCGGCCCAGCGGACGCGCGGCGGTTCGTCAAGGAATACTACTCCGAGACCTATGATACGGGCTCCCGACCCGCACGCGGCTACGAGGGTTTCCTGTTTCCCGACTATTACTGCTCATACAAACGTTACCCAAAGCGGGTATGCAGCACAGACCGAAGGGGCAACGAGACGTGCCGGGTCAAGGGTTGGACGCTCGAGCAGACGTGTCAATGACGGCACACCCGGCTGCTGAACGGCACCCTAGGGGTGGGGAACCCTTTCACGGGGCTCCGGCGTTGACTATCTTGGTTGGATGATTTGGCTTGTAGCTCAGAGCCTAAGCGATTGGCGGAGGATAGGATTATGGCGCGTGCGCTTTCCAGTTTGATCGCGGTGGCGATTGCGGCCGCGTGCGCGGGCGCTTTCTTCGTCAGCCCCGACCCGGCAGCGGCGGCACAAAAGAAGCAGTATGCCCAGAATGGCGAGAAGCCGCTCAAGGGCGTCATCCGTTATCGGCGACCGGGCGGCTACTCGTACAAGTCCTACGACACGGCCGGCACCGGGTCCCTGTGGAAGTTCATCGATCCGGACTCCGTGCGTCAGGGCAATCCCTCGGGTCCGTTCGATAGCGGCTTCTTCTTCGATTCCGCCATCGGTCCGCACGGCGGCCAAGCACCCTATCAGAATTAGCTCAATTTAGAGACAAGTCCGGTCAGGCCCATCAGGTGCTTGAGCCCCGCAGCAAGTGCTGGCGGGGCGTGCATGATTTGCTTATCTGCCACAATTCCGCCATTGGCGAGCGGCCCTCATCTCGCGGGGCTTCTGCAACCGGGCGATCGGCCTTGAGGCTGCTCGATCCGACTGGTGTCTGGCCCGAGGGTAACGGCCGGATCCGCGATTGATCGAGGCGAGTTGGCGCGCATCCCAAGCGCGGGGGAAGTGCTCATGCGAACCCTGACAGGCATTCTCCTGGCGGCGCTGCTGGCGTTCTCGCCCGCGTACGCCAAGAAGGAAAAGGCGAAGGCTTCGCCGCAGCCCGAGTTCACCAAGTCCGAGATGATCCTGAAATGGATCAACGACTACCGTGCGCACCCGCAGCCGGAGCGGTTGCCGGATGCGGTGCGAGCGATGGGAGATCTCGGGCTCTTCCGCGATCTCGACCAGGCCGGCATCTACATCGGCTTCATCGCCGGCGTCATCGGCTCGAACCCCGACAAGGCCGAGAGCATCATCGCGCTCATGTTCCCGATGCGCCCCGAGGACCAGATCGTGCTCGTGCGCGCTATCGCCTACTCGGGCCTGCCCGACTGGAAGGGCACGCTCTCGGCTTTCGTCGAGCGCATGCCGGCGCGGCAAGTGGTGATCCGAAAATATCTCTTCGGCGACGGCAAGACGCTCAACGAGCTGCCGCTCGACGACGGCTCCTATGTGATCGACGCGCATTGGGGCTATTACTTCGCGACGGGCTCGCCAGAGCCGATCCGGCACATTCTCAAGGCGCTCGTCTGGTCGAACGACAAGGAGAACGTGGAGCGGCTCACGATCGGCTCCATGGCCAAGTGGACGCTCGCCAGCAATTCATCTCGCGACAAGGAGCTGCTCGACGTCCTGACGGCGGAGATGAACAATCAGCCGCTCGAAGTGCGAAAGCCGTTGCATGAGGTCATCGAGGCGGCGGAGACATTCGAGACCGGCAGGATCCGCAAGGATGCGCTGGCCGCGATCGATCAGCTCAAGGCGAAGGGGCCCGAGAGCAAGCGCAACTTCGCCTGGTGGGGAACGGCCGGCCAGACAGTGCTCGGTCTCGGGTGCATCGGCGCGGCGGCGATGGGGCAGGTCGAGCTCGGCATCCCGTGCGTGGTGGGTGGCGCCGTGTCGTCGGCGGCGCTCAAATATCTCGCCCCAAGCGACTAGGCGGGAACACTCATGTCATTCGATTGGTTCGGCTGGCCACAGGTTGCGGCGCTGCTCCTGCTGCTGCAGCGCGGCGCGGAGGAGCTCTATTCGGCGCGCAATACGCGCAATCTCCTGGCGCAGGGCGGGCACGAGGAGGGGCGCGACTACTACCCCGTCGTCGCGATCACGCATCTCGCCTGGATCGCCGCGATCTTCTTCCTCATTCCTGCGGACGCGCCGATCGTGTGGCCGCTGCTCGCGCTCTACCTCGTCCTGCAGGTCGCCCGCTACTGGGTCATCGGCACGCTCGGTCCCTACTGGACGCACCGCATCATCACGCTCGAGAAGGCTCCAGTTGTGCGCAAGGGACCCTATTCGTGGGTCCGCCACCCCAACTACATGGTTACGATCGCCGAGACGCTGCTCCTGCCGATGGTGTTCGGCGCGCCCGCGCTGGGGGCGATCATGGCGGCCGTCTGGAGCGCGGTGCTCTACTACAAAATCGTGCTCGAGGATGCTGCGCTTGCAAAGCGGCGCGGTGGATGAGCCACAGTCAGAAACCAGGTTAACTGAGACCGCAAAGTTTCTCCGCCGGCTGCCTTGTTCTCCTCAAGGTTCGGCACTCTAGTCGAGGCATGGGGAGCTTCGATGCCATCTCGGTCGGGGGAGGTCTCGCCGGCGCTGCGTTTGCGCTCGAGCTTGCTCGGCATGGCCTCAAGACAGCCATCATCGAGCGCACGCGCGGGGCGCATCAGAAAGTCTGCGGCGACTTCCACAGCCGCGAGGGCCAGCAGCTCGCTCAGCGCCTGGGACTGGACCTTGCCAGTTGCGGGGCGTCGCGGATCACGACCTTTCGTCTCGCTTCCGGCAAGCGCGCAGCAACGGCTCCTCTTCCGTTCGCCGCGGCGGGGCTTTCGCGGTGCCGTCTCGACGAAGCGCTGCTCAGCTTGGCGCAGGATGCAGGCGCGGAGGTGCTGCGCGGGGAAACGGCGACGGGTCTCGACGCGGGCGACGATCATGTGACGGTGCGGCTCGGCGCGCGGGCGTTGCAGGCGAAATGCGTCGCGCTCGCGACGGGCAAGCACAACGTGAGAGGCTTGCCGCGCGATCGCGGGTCGCTGACGGCGTTCAAGATTCAGTTTGAGCCATCGCGGGCGGCGAGAGATCTTCTCGCCGGTGTCGTGCAGCTCACCGGCTACCGGGGCGGATACGCGGGGGCGTGCACTGTCGAGGGCGGCGCGGTGGCGATCGCCTGGCTCGCGGATCGCGCCCTGATGAAGGAGACCGATGGCAGTTGGCGGCAACAGCTCGACTGGATCGCGGCTCAATCACCGCACTTCGGCGACCTCATCAGCGGAGCGCGATTTCTTGCCGAGGAGCCCGTTGCGATCTCGGCCATTCCGTTCGGGTACATGCGCCGGGAGGCGATCGGCGATCGCGTCTATCCTGTCGGCGACCAGCTCGCCGTCATTCCCTCGTACACGGGGGACGGCACCTCGCTCGCGCTCTCGTCGGGGCTCAGGGCGGCGCGCGCCGTTCTCGCCGGCGAACGAGCGGGAGCCTATCAGCGGGGCGAGCTTCGCCGGCTCGGCCCTCAATTCCGATGGGCGGGAGCGGCGCATCTCGCGTTCAAGAGCAGACCCATGCGTGCAATCAGCGTCGAAGCGCTGACGATCGTGCCTCACCTGGCATCGATGATTGCCGAGCTCACGCGCACGCGCGGCGTCGACGACCTGATTTCGCGCGCGCCGATGCCGGCCCAGTCATAGGTCGAGGACGACGAAATAAGCCGAGAAGCCGGGGCCAAAGGCCGCGAGCAAATGCCGTCCGCGGGCGCCAGACGCGATCGCGCGCTCGAGCACGAAGATCGCGGTCGCCGACGACATGTTGCCGAAGTCGCGCAGCACGCCCCAGGAATGCTCGAGCTTCGCGCGCGGCACGCCAAGCACCTCCTCGGCGGTGTCGAGCACCTTGCGGCCGCCGGGATGGAACAGAAAGCCGTCGAAATCCTCGAGCGTCAGCTCGTTGGCGTCGAGGAAGCCGATTGAGCGCTTCGCCGAGGCGCTCGCGCATCAGGGTCGGCAGCTCAGGGCTCAGGACGACGCCGAAGCCGTCGTTCTTGATGGCCCAGCCCATGATGTGCTCGGTCCCGACTCCAGAAGTAGTCGCCGCTCGCACCGACGCGGCCGCGGCCGGCGATGCCTCCCGTCCCGCCTCCGCCGCCGCTGCGCAGCACGACACCGGCGGCGCCGTCGCCGAACAGAGCCGCGGAGACGAACATGGCGAGCGAGGGATCGTTGACGCGCAGGCAGAGCGAGCAAAGATCGATGGTGAGAAACAGCACGTGTGAGCCCGGCTGCGCCTGGGCCATGCGGGCGGATCGCGCCAGGCCGCCGACGCCGCCGCCGCAGCCGAGGCCGAAGATCGGCAGGCGCTCGACCGTCGGCTTGAAGGGCAAGCGATTGATGAGGCGCGCCTCGAGGCTCGGCACGGCGAGCCCGGTGATGGTGTTGACGACAAGCACGTCGATGTCGGCTGGAACGAGCCCGGCTGCCTCGATCGAGGAAAGCGCGACCTTCTCGAGCAGGTCCATCGCATGGCGCTGGAAGGACGCGGTGCGCTCCTCCCAGCTTCGCGGCTCGAGGTACCACTCGCGCGGCTCGCACGCGTAGCGTGTGTCGATGCCGGTGTTGGTGTAGAGCGCGTCGAGGCGGGCGTACTGCGGGTAGACCTTCTGGGCGCGCCAGGCGACCTCCTCCTGCGTCACCATGAAGGCGGGGACGGCGCTGGTAACAGAGAGAATTTCAACGCCAGCTGCCGAGGCGCCGCGCACCTCGCGCGGGCCCGGATCGACTTTCGTAAGCATCACTTCCTCGCGCCATTGAAATTGCTGGCGACCCCATGTTGGGCGTAGGACAATCGCCAAGTCTCGTTTGTTCCCTAGGGAACAAGTGCGACGATTTTGAGTGTCTTGCGAGTATCGAACCGCCTCGCCACGAGCGGTCAGGCCTGTAAGGCCTGTCGACGCTAGAGTATGCGGGCCGCGTGCACTACGGCAGATCGCGCACGATATTTAACGCGGCTTGGTAAGTAATTCAGCTGGGGCTTTAATGTCACCCTGCCGCAAAAGGGCTGACCCGCCAAAGCGCGGTCTCAGGGGCTCGGGCAGAGCTCGCGGGCCTTGTCGAGGGCCGCTTCCTTGCTCGGGAACTCCCCGAGGGACCGGCCGCCCTCGGCGCGGGTTCTGATGAAGCTTTCCGTCATCGACTTCTCGAAGCCATCGAGCACCGATACGGCGATGAAACGGACGCTACGCTCGTCTTCGGCCCGGATCAGTACCGCCTTGCCGCCGCTGAAGCTCGCGGTGTCGATGCTGCAGGGCGGCGGCTTGACGCCGAGACCGGACGGGGGATGCGCGGCGGGATCGAAGGCCGGCTTCGACTCGTCATCCTTTTTTGCGGTTGCTGCGGTCACAACGGCTGGCGGTTGCGGCGCGGCAGATGTCGCTTGCGACGGAGGCGGCAACGTCAGCATCGCAGGCGGCGACAGCAGCGCGAAGTGCGCCGCAGGCTCGTCGGTTGCGGATGAGGGCTCGGCAACCGGAGCGGGAGGCGCGGGAAGGGCAGCCGCTGTCTCGATGGCCGCGGCCGGGCATTCGCCGGCTCTGTCGCAGCGGCAGGAGCCGGCTGCGGCGCGCTCGCGACTGCGGCTGACGGCGCCGCTTGCGCGGTCGATGCAGGCGACGGCTTGCCGGCAGGCGCCGCGGGAGTTGCCGCCGGCTTGTTCCCGGCAGCTTGAGGCGGCTGCGGCCTCTCGACGGAAGCGGCAACCTTGGGCGGTACGCTCGGCCTCTGGTCGCGCGTCCAAATCGTACGCACGGGCGAGGCGGCGCGGTCCGGCTCCCGCGTCGAAGACGTTGCGTTCGGGGCCGCAGCCGGGGCTCTCGCTGGTTCTCTCGCTAACGGCGCTGAAGTTTTCGACGCCCAGGGGAGCGCTTCCTTGGCGGTAGGCTCCGTCTTGCCGCGGCAGTGCTCGGCGCGGAAGCTTTCCGCCGCCCACTCTATCGACTGGCCGTACTTGGGATCGGCCGCCCAGCGGCGTGCGAGATCGGAAAAGCGCACCGGGCGGTTGAGCTCGCGCGATTTGAGCAGAATGTGCTCCTGCTTCAATTGCGTGCGCGGCGCTACGGGCGCCTCGATCGTCTCGCCCGAATAGACCACGAGGTGCTGGATCTGCGCGAGCACGCCCGTCTTGACGTCGGGAAAGCTGTCGCCGGGCACGCCGCCGCCGGTGGTGCCGATGCCGGCGAAGTTGTTCTGCTTGGGATCGACGTCGCCCATGCGCCCGTCGGGGCGGCGATAGGTGAGGAAGTTGGTTTCGATCGCCATCTGGAAGAAGGCGTAGTCCCAGCGGACGCGCCACGCCTCGCCATGCAGCTTGTAGTAGGCGGCGAGGCTCTTGTAGCGAGGATCGAGCGCCGGATTGCGGCTCCTCACGAACGCCATGAGGCGCTCGGGCGTCACGCAGGCGGGCACGGGATTGGTCGCGGAGATCCTGATCTCGGGCGGACCGGCAGCGAGCGCGTTCCCTGCGCTCGCGATCGCGCATGCCACGGCAGCGAGGCCGATGAGAGCTCGGCATCTCGCGGCGGCGGCGGAGCGATGGATGCGGTCAATCATGAACCGACGGCCGAAGGTCAACGCACGCACTGCGATGTTTTGTGGCGGCACGCGCCCGGCTCTCAGCCCTCCGGGCAAAGCTCGAACGCTTTGTCGAGGGCCTGCGTCTGGCTCGTGAACTCGCCGACGCTCTCGCCGCCCTTGGCGTAGGCGCTGATGTAGGCGTCGGCCTCGCGCTTCTCGGCGCCCTCGTTCACGTCGAGAACCGTGTAGTTCGTCGTCTGGTCGGCGATCGCCTTGATGATGATGGCCTTGGCGCCGCCGTAGCTTGCGGTCCAGACGCGGCATTTCGGAGCCGCTTTCTTGTCCACCTTGACCGCGTCCTTTGCGGCGCCGGCGACGGAGGCGGTCTCGATCGCCTTGGCGGGCGCCTCATCCTTGGCTGCCGGCGTCTTCGGCGGAGTGTCCGCCTTCAACGCGGCCGTCTTCGCGGCTGTCTCAGCTTTTGCGGGAGCGGCCTTGGCGGGCATGCTGCCGGCCGCGGCATTTTCCGTCGTTTCGGGCGCAGCTGCGGGATTGAGGATCTTTACCGTGGGAGCGGTTGCGGCCTGCGTGGCAGGTGCGGTGGGCGCGCCAGTGGCTGCCGGAGCTGCAGTCGCTGTGACTTTTGCCGCCGGCGGCCTCGCCGCGCCCATGTCGCCCGCAGTCGCGAGCGCGGTCGCGCCGAGCCCGGCGCGGATCGTCGTGCCATCGGCGCGTGCGGTGTCGGCGGCGCGGCGCGCGAGATCGCTGCCTTTGACCTCTTGGTCGGCTGCCGCGGCGGGAGCTTCCGGCTGCTCGTCGGTCGCGACGGCATTCTGTTTCGCAGGTTTGTTCGAAGCGGTCTGAACGGTTGCCGTCTGGCTGCGCGCTTCGGCGACGAGCTCGGGTTGAGGATCTTCCCCTTTGCAGGGCCCGTCGAAGAAGCGCTGGGCGATGGTCTGGATGTCGCTCGCATAGCCCTTCGTTCCCGGCGCCCATTGCTTGGCAAGCTGCGTGAACGTGATCGGGCCCTTGATGCCCTGCTGCCAGGAGGTGAGCACGCCCCAGTCCTGGACATCGCGCGTGCGCTGGGCCGTGGGGTTCTCGACCTTCTGGCCCGAGTACATCAAGAGATGCTCGAGGTGCGCGCGGGCACCGGTCGACACATCCTTGAAGCTTTCGCCGCGGACGCCGCCGCCGGTCGCGCCGAGACCCGCGAAGTTGTTCTGCTCGGGCTTCACGTCGCCCGTGTACTTGAGGTAGCCGGTCTCGAGCAGCATCTGGAAGAAGGCATAGTCCCAACGCAGCCCGAGCGCCTCGCCGTGGCGCATGTACTCGGTCGCCAAGATATCGTACTTCGCATCCAACTTGTCGTTGCGCGACTTGAGATAGACCATCAGGCGGCCAGGGGTCGCGCATTCGGCGACCTGGTTGCTGTCGGACGCTCTGATCGGGGGGAGCTCGGCCGCCAGGAGCGGGCTCGAAAATGGAAGAATGGCGATCGAAGCTGCGGCTGCAGCAAGCGGAAAGCCAAAGCGGCGGGTCATGGGACACCCCATTTTTACGCGGCGCCAACTAGCGCCCAACAAAACCTGCCAAAGGTTTCTAGGGCCTTAACGTTAACGTCCGGTTAAGCGAATCGACATTGCGCCGAGTTTTCCAGAGGTCGCCGAAGTTTGGGGCGCGAGTTGGGGCGCCAGGAGGAGGAATTGTGGCAGTACGCTGCGAGATAGCCAGCACTTGCTACTAGGGGCGCTCACCTTCTCCCCAGGTTAGATGCTGTCCGCCGTCGAGCGCGATCATCTGGCCCGTCATCGCCGGCGCATCGAGGATGAAGCGGACTGCGGCGGCGATCTCCGCCGGCGTGGGCCCGCGCTTGAGAAGCGTCGACTGCACCTCGGCCTCAAAGTCCTTTTCCGTCTGATGGATGCTCTTCAGGACCGGGCCAGGTCCAATGGCATTGACGCGGACGCGGGGCGCAAGCGCTTGTGCCAGCGTCCGTGTCGCCGTCCAGAGTCCGGCCTTGGAAATCGTGTAGGAGAAGAGATCGGGCGTCAGCCGCCAAACGCGCTGATCGATGATGTTGATAACGTTGCCGGTCGCGCCTTGCGGCAGATGAAGGTAGAGCGCGCGGGAGAGAAAGACGGGTGCCTTGAGGTTGATGTCGAGGTGCGTGTCCCATGTCTCCGCCGTGACGGTGGCGACGGTGTCGACGAGGAACTCGGAGGCGTTGTTGACGAGACAGACGGGAGGCCCGAGCGCGTCGCAGCAAAGCGGCACAAGGCGTTCTATGTCTTGGGGTTTGGCGAGGTCCGCCGGAATTGCCGCGGCGACGCCGCCGGCGGCCTTGATCTCGGAGACAAGCGCTTCGGCGTCGTTCTTCGAGCGGCGGTAGTGGATCGCGACGCGCCAGCCGTGGCGCGCAAGATCGAGCGCGATGGCGCGGCCGATGCGGCGCGCGGCCCCCGTGATGAGTGCCGTTCTATTTTCAGCTTGGCCCGGCGAGGGCATGGATGACGCTCCTTTGAGAGCCTTCTCGGTGATTTTCCGGGCAGCAAGCGTAATCGAGCGCGGGGCAGGCTGTCTTCCCGTCCCGAGCAGGCATGGGTCTCAGGTTAGCTCTGCGTAAAATATCGGCGTGGCGCCCAGAACTGTGGCGCATTTTTGCGTGGTGGGTGCCTCGCACTTAGGCGCTGGGTGGGCAAGGATTGGCCAGAAGAACCAGAACGTTGCGGGTTGGCGACACATTTCCGTCAAGGCAAGGGGAGCACGCCATTCGCGCTTGTAGATACTGCTCCAGTCGGGTTTTGTTGAGGCCACTGGCGCTCTGGACGTCACGGCAATCGACAATAGCGTACGCCTGCTGCGAGCGCGCGGGCGACATAACGGGGGTTAGAGTACAATGGTGAGCACCAACACATTCGTCCGCACTCTTGGCACGGCGGGCATCGCGCTGATGGCGCTCGCGGGTCCGTCTCTCGCTGACGACAAGTTCGGCGTGTACGTGGACCATCACGGGTGCCAGCGACTATCTGTTCCGCGGCATCTCGTTCACGGGAAATGATCCGACGGTCAACTCGTACCTCGAGCTCGACCTACAACACGGGTAGCGTCCTGGGCACCGCTTACGCGCTTCTGGACGTCGAATATCGATAGCGGCGGATACCTATGGCCCCTGGGAGCAGGACTATCTATGTCGGAATTCGTCCCGTTACCGGCCCCGTCAATTGGGATCTCGGCGTGCTCTGGTACTACGTACGGCGCGAAGGGTGACTTGAACGTCGGCGACCTCGACTATGTCGAGTTCCAGGTTGCGGCGAGCACGTCGCCGGTGAAGAACCTGACGCTTGGGGTCAAGGGCTACTGGACGCCGGAGCAGTCAACTCATCGGCTATCGCGACCGAGGAGACCTACACGGTCGAAGGCACTATCGGCGTATACGCTTCCAGCTGTCGGGATCTTCACGCCGACGATCAGCGGCGGCTATGGCTAGCACTCAGCGCACCAGACTCGCGATCGGCGCTGGTTCCTTGGCTAGGCGACGAGGACTACGAGTACTGGAACGCCGGCGTCAAGCTCGGGGTCGAGAAGTGGACGTTCGACTTGCGCTACTGGGATACGAACATCGACAACAATCTCTCGCGATGAGCGGTTCGTCTTCTCGGCGACCATAACGCTCCCGTAAGGAAATCAAAAACCGAGCAGCCTTCCGCTAAGACGGGGCCCCAAACGGGGCCCCGTCGTCGTTTGTAGGCGGATCAATTAGGCCACGGCCGCCCCTAAAACTTGGCTCAAGCTGGTCAAAAAAGCATCAGAACTGTCGTTGCGTTGCTCTTTGGTGACAGTTTCAGCAACAAGCCCCTCGTGACCCTTTGCTTCTAAACGCGAATCACCGAACGGTACGGACAACACGATCGTCTGAACCTGGGTACGCGTGGCGAGTGTGCAGGCTGGACAACGGGGTAACAGACTATGGCTAAGAGGAACACACTCGTCCGCGCGCTCGGGACGGCGGGCATCTCGCTGATGGCAGTTACGAGTGCTGCCCATGCAGACGGCTACGGCGCACCGGCGGCTCCCGCTGAAGAGGGCCGCAAATTCGGCTACACGTGGACGGTGACGGGTGCCAGCGACTATCTCTTCCGCGGCATCTCGTACACGGCAGAGCGATCCGACGGTTAACTCGTACCTCGAGTTCACCTACGGCATCGCCTACCTGGGACTTTGGACCTCGAATATCGACACGGGCGACTGCTCTGGCTGCCTGGGTCCGTTCGAGCAGGACGTTTATCTCGGCATTCGGCCGGTGACCGGCCCGGTCAGTTGGGACCTGGCGGCCCTGTGGTACACCTACGCCACCAAGGACCCCGATAAAACCGGCATCAGCTGGACCGACACCGACTATGTGGAATTCAAGGTCTACGCATCGATCACTCCGTTCAAGAACTTCACGTTGAGCGGTGGCGTCTACTGGACTCCGGATCAGGACGTGGCATCACCGGAAAACATCTCGGTGGAAGGCAACCTCGCCTATACGCTGCCCGCGTGCTGGATCTTCACGCCGACGCTCAGCGGCCAGATCGGCTTCTCTGATGCCGACAACAATTCAATTTACGTACGCCGCGCTCGGATACTGGCTACTGGAACGGCGACGACCAGTACACCTATTGGAACGCCGGCGTTAAGCTCGCGGTCGAGAAGTTCACCTTCGACCTACGCTACTGGGACACGAACATCGATACCGATGCTCAGAGGAACCACAATTCGGACGAGCGGTTCTTCTTCTCGGCGGCTGTGACGCTCCCTAACGCTTACGTAAAATCGAGTGATCTTCCCCAAGGCGGGGCCCCAATCGGGGCTCCGCCATTGTCTTTGTTGTGACTATTGCGTGACCATTTGGTCACGGTGTGGATGCAAAGCAGCCCGCACAACTCCTCCGTTCTTGTGATTTCACTCCCAGTGAGATTGTGTAGTGGCTCATGCATCTTTAGCAAGCTGCCTTGGCGACTGCGGGACGCATAAAGGGTAACGGGGGATTAGTGAGTATGCGTAAGACCAACACACTTCTTGGCACGCTGGCGGACGGCGGGCATCGCGCTGATGGCGCTCTCGGGGCCTTCTCTCGCTGACGACAAGTTCTCGTGTTCCTGGACCATCACGGGCGCCAGCGAATACATGTTCCGCGGCATCTCGTACACGGGCGAAGATCCGACGGTGAACTCGTATCTCGAGTTCGACTACAACACGGGCGGCATCCTGGGCACTGCTTACGCCGCGCTTCTGGACGTCGAACATCGATAGCTTCGATACCTATGGCCCATGGGAGCAGGATATCTATTCGGGCATCCGTCCCGTGACCGGCCCCATCAGCTGGGATCTCGCCGTCTGGTACTATATCTACGGCGCGAAGGGCGACCTCAGACAGCACGCGATCTCGATTACGTCGAGTTTAAGGCTTGCGCGCGTCGGCGACGCCTATTACGAATCTCTCGATCGGCGTGACGGGCTACTATACGCCGGATCAGTCCGCAATAAGGCGACTCACGGAAGACGACCGGATCGATCGAAGGCACGGTGGCCTATACGCTTCCGGCGGTCGGGATCTTCACGCCGACGATCAGCGGTCTCTACGGATACACCGAAGCATTTACGGGCTGGGCTGCTTCCTTGGCGAGGATGTCGTACTCTTACTGGAATGCCGGTCTCAAGCTTGCGGTCGAGAAGGTGGGCGTTTGATTTCCGCTACTGGGATACGAACAACGATCTGCCGGCGAGCAGGTCTTGCCGACTTGCGGTCGAGAAGTGGGCCTTCGACTTCCGCTACTGGGACACGACGATCAACCGAGGCTGACGAGCGGTTCGTCTTCTCGGCGAGCATAACGCTCCCATAAGCTCAGACGGAAATCGCGTGATCTTTTTCGAAGGGGCCCAGCGTGGCCCCTTCGCTTTTTTTGCCCGTGGAATGGGCAAAGTGGCGCATCGGTCACTGAGGGGAACGCAATAAGTTTTGCACTGCACGATGATTCTTGTCGATCGAATGTGCATGAGCTTCACTGAGCGTTGATGCATCTCAAGCAATCTGCCTTGATGTCAGCTCGACGTATCGATGTAGCTTGAGCGTCGCGAGTGTGTGAGGGACGGAAGTGATGAGCAAGTTTGGGTGGGTCGGTCGCGTACTTGACGGCAAGTGGCGTTATGCTGCTGGGGTTTGGCGGCGCCGCTCTTGCCGACGGCTACAGCATCAAGGATGCGCCGGCGGAGGAAGGCCGGAAGTTCAGCTACTCGGTTACACTCGGCGGAACCAGCGACTACGTATTCCGCGGCGTCTCGCAGACGCTTCGAGGATCCGGCGTTTCCAGGCGGCCGTCGATGTCAGCTACGGCATCGTCTATGCCGGCATCTGGGGCTCAAACATCGATTTCGCGATCGTTGCGATGGAACTCGGCGGAGATCGATCTCTATGGCGGCATCAAGCCGATCTGGGGTCCGGTCACATTCGATCTCGGCGCGATCTACTACTGGTATCCGGGCACGGCAACGACGGCGCCTTCGGCCAATCTCGACTACGTCGAGCTCAAGGCCGGCTACAGCTTGGCTTCGCCTTGGATCAAGAATCTGGTCGACCGGCACGACCCTCTATTGGTCGCCGGATTATACCTTCGAGACAGGCGACGTCTTCACGATCGAGAGCGTCGCGGCTTACACGCTTCCCGCAGTTCGGAAATTTACGCCGACCATCAGCGGTACCTACGGTAGCGTCTACGGCGATAGCAGCGACGGCTTCAGCGTCGGCGGCACCAACCGAAGACGAATACAAATACTGGAACGTCGGTCTCTCCCTCGCGGTCGAGAAGTTCACGTTCGACTTCCGCTACTGGGATACGCGACATCGACGTCGTCGGCACGAGCGGCACGGAGCTGCGTTAGCCAGGGCCTCTGCGACGAGCGCTTCGTATTCTCGGCAAAGGTCGTGCTGCCCTAGGCTGGCGACCAATCGGCCGCATTCGGCGAACCGGGGTCCGGAATGACTCCGGTTCATTTTTTGTCATGAACTGTCGATAGATCGCCGCGCAAGCTTCATATCCCTGTCACCACCCTGTCACCTTGTGCTCGTACGGTCCCGACCGTCACGACAGCGATTGATTGGCCCTGCTCACCGCCCTTGGTGCCGTGGTGCTCGGCCAATCAGCGAGTGGATGCGCCTTCGCCCTCTCTCATGTCGCATCCAGCTCGTCCAGAGGCCAGCCTTGCGGCTCCCGTTGGCTCGACCCCGCTGCCGAACGGAACGCAGGCTGGCCTCGTTTACCTCGGGGCCGCAGGCCGGCCGTGACCCGTTGTGCCGTCACCCCGCTGCCATGGGCCGCGGTTGTCCCACCCAATTTTCCCCAGGTCTCACAGGCAGGCGCTTGATCGTGCTCTGCTACGGGTTCTAATTGCTGAGACGGGCAAAGGGGGCGGCGCGGCACGTGGTCTTGACGATTGCCATCATGATTGCGTTGACGGTTGCGGTGGCCGCGCACGCGCTGGCGCCGCATATGGCGCAAGGACGGGTGCTGTTCAGGGACGAGCCCGACCGGCCTGCAGCCTTCGGCTACAAGATGGCGTGGCTCGCCGTGCGTACGCGCGACACGCTGGGACTTGCGGACGAGCTCGGGCTCGTTGCGCCGGCACCCTGCAACTGGAATTCCGGCATCGGCACCGTCTACGACGACAGGCTCGGCGCCGACCATGTCTTCGTCTCGCCGCCCGTGAACGGGTGGACGTTCGTCGTCGGGCTTTCGCTGCCGCATCCCGTCGGCCGCTCGTTCGTCGACAAATGCACGCCGCTGCTGCTCGGGCTCGCCGGTCGCTTTGCAGAGGTGCAGTATTTCTTCAGCTACCCCCCGATCGACTTCTACGCCTGGGCGCGCGTGATCGACGGCCGCCTCGTGCGCGCATTCGCGGTGGGGGACGAGGGCGTTATCTGGAGAAAGGGAAAGACGACGCGCGAGGAGCGGGCACTCGGCATCAGGCTGTTCGAGTTCAGGGGTGTGAGGGGACGCAAAGGGGACGCGGGCGGCGAGATCATCCTCTATCCGACCGAGGACCACGTCATGCGTCTCGCGGAGCGCTGGAGCCTCGATCCGACGAAGCTCGACGGCGGCGCGGTCACGGCTCCCGGCATCGGCTACATCGCGCTCGCGCCCGGGTCCTGGAAGGCCGAGCGCCTGCGCAACAGCGAGCGCCTTCGCAGGACCGCTTGAACCGCTTTCAGATTTGGGATGAAGGTGCCGAGAGGACGCAACGGCGTGAGGCGTCAGGCCGCCGACCGGCCGGCGATCTCAGCCATCTGCATGGCGATCATGCGGTCGAGAAAACCCTCGAACGGCACCGTGAACGTCGATAGCCCGCGCGGATCGTCGCTCCACTCCTGCAGCTTCTTGGCGAACATTTCCGGCGGCTCCGCGGCACCAGCCGGCGCGACGATGCTGGCGCGGAAGGCCGGCTCGGTCATCGGCAGGAAGGGGATCATGACGGTCTCGATATTGCCGTCCGGACGGCGGCGCGGCGCACCATAAACGCTGCAGCAGATGATGCTGCGCTTGCCGTCAAAGGTAACAATTGCACCGATGATAAGGCGCGAGGCCTCGAAGCCTTCAGGCGCGCGATAAGTCCAGCATTGGCCAGCAGCTAGCTGCATATTGCGGGCTCCCGTGAAACTTGGGCTTGAGAGCCCATCAGAACCGTCGCCGCTAGGTAGCTCAGTTTCGGGGCAGCTTTCAGGCGGGGGGCCGCGTTTTTCCCAAGCTATGCGCGGCTTCTGCAGATAAACGAGCCATTTCGCAACGTTAGCGTTGCGTGGCGGACACGCAGATGCGAGGCGATTGCTAGTCGGCCCGAGATGACGCCGCGGCCCCGGGCGTGGAATGGGGCAAAATCGTGGGCGACGATTCACCGGGAAGCAGGGCCAAATCCTCTCGCGGCGAGGCAGCCACGTGGGGGAGCGGCGGAGCCGTCGCGTCGCAAGGCTCTCGGCGCGTCCTACCCGTCGCGCGATCGAGGGCCAGCGTGATGCAGGACGGGCGGCTGCCGGTCGCGGGCGTGGCGCTGGTGCGCACCTGATCGATGCTGGCGACGGCTAGCGGGCGTGCCGAGGCGAAAGTCGCTTGAGGTCCCGGACCACCGAGCACGACGTAAGAGATGAAGCTCCAGAAGCCGATGACATGCCAGAAGGCCGCACCGATGAGGAAGCCGGCGGTGCACCAGGCGAGCTTGCTCGCCAGTCCCAGACGTCTTGCCGGGACGGACGTGCGCGTACCTGTGCCGCCGGAAACCGATGCTGACGGGTGGTCAATTGCGAGTCCGTGCATGGCGATCTCACTATCGGGATCAAGACGCAGCACGAGACGCAATACGCAATGTTCAATTAGCGGTGCTCCGCCCGTGGCTGCAAGGCGGGAGTAGGGCAATGCCGTGGCGGAGGCGGCGTTATCCACAGATCACGGGTGCTCATGCACGACATCGCGGCATTGCGGGAATGTCAGGCTACGCGGCGCTGCGTGCTCACTCGCGACGGCGCGGCGCCTCGTATACGCGGGGGCCCGCAGGAGGTTGAGACGGCCTGACGAGGCGGCGCTCATCGGGCTCTATGGGACCTGTCTTGGTCGAGCGGACAGGGGGAACATGGAGCCGTCCGGCGCGGCACAACCGGCCTTGCTCCTCATTCGAGCCGCAGGCGCGAAAGCCGCCGTTCTTGGTGAAGCAGATGCGCACGTCGAGCAGGCGGTTGCCGGGGCCGCCGCATGAGACCGCGATCATGTCGGCGGTGAGCCCGTCGTTGGCATCGACAAGCTCGCTCACGAAATCGTCCGGGGTCACGAACTGGGACTCGAACGGATTGACGAAGCGGGATGGAATTCTGACCTTCTCGAACAAGCGCCGCGACATCTCGAAGTAGCCCTTCGGGTCCAGGCCCGAACAGGTACCGTGCGTGCGGTACTCGTGAATGACGAGCCGCCCGTTCGGCATGATGTCGAGCATGCCGTCGATGACGTCCTGGGGAACGTAGGGGCGCATCCTGGTGCGGCAGCTCTCGGGATAGCCGATCTCATATTGCGGCCAGAGCCCGTGCAGCACGAACGCGTAGTGGCGTCCGTCAATGCGGCCGCATTGCTGCGCGTCGCGCTCGCCTTCGGGAGTCGAGCAGTGCGTCGGGCTCCAGGAGAGGACGAGCGTGTAGTAGTCGAACTCGCCCGGGACATTGCGACCGCTCTGCGCCGAGCCGTCGCGGTCGTCGCGCTGGGCAAGGGCCAAGATCGACAGCGAGGCGACGGCAATAAGAGCGAGGCCGGCGACTCTCAACGTGGAGCGATCGATCATTTCCCCTGACTCAGCTGCTCTTCTCTGCGAGGGCGGCGAGGATGCGCGCCCAGCTGCGCGCGCCCTTCTTGAAGCTCGAGAGATTGTACTTCTCGTTTGGCGAGTGAATGCGGTCATCGTCGACGCCGAAGCCCACGAGCAGGCTGTCCATGCCGAGCACGCTCTTGAAGGAGGTGACGATCGGGATCGAGGCGCCGGAGCCCATGAGCACGGTCTTGCGTCCCCATTCCTCCTCGAGCGCCTTGGCCGCGGCCTGCAAATGAGGTGCCGCGGTATCGAATCCGATCGCGGCGCTGCCGTGCGTGCCGATGAACTCGGCCTTGCAGTCGGGCGGGAGATGATCGCGGACGAAAGCGTGGACGGCGGCCAGCACCTTGGCCGGGTCCTGGCCCGGCACCAGGCGGCAGGTGATCTTGACCGACGCCTTGGCCGGGATCACGGTTTTCGAGCCCGCCCCCTGGTAGCCGCCGGTGATGCCGTTGAACTCGATGGTCGGGCGCGACCAGAGCTGCTCGATCGCAGAGTATCGCTTCTCGCCTGCGGGCTCAGAGAGACCGACAGAGGCGAGAAACTGCTTGGCGCCTTGTCCGAGCTCGCGCCACTGCTTGAGCTGCTTCTTCGAGGGGGCCTGCGATGCCGTCGTAGAAGCCGGGAATTGTGATCTTGCCGCTCTTGTCGTGCATGGCGGCCAGACGTGCGCGAGCGCGCGGATCGGGTTCATGGCCGGGCCGCCGTAGATGCCCGAATGCAGATCGCGCGCTGGGCCGCTGACGATCACCTCAGTCGCGGCGAGCCCGCGCAGCATGGTCGTGATCGCCGGCGTGTCCTTGTCCCATTGGCCCGTGTCGCAGACGAGCACGAGGTCGGCCTTGAGCTCGCGCGCCGTCTTCTTGAAGAAGCCCGGTAGCGACGGCGAGCCGCACTCCTCCTCGCCTTCGATCATCGCCGAGACGTTGATCGGCAGCTCGCCCGCAACCTCCCGCCAGGCGCGCGCGGCCTCGAGGAAGGTCATGAGCTGGCCTTTGTTGTCCTCGGCGCCGCGCGCGACGATGACCTTGCCATTGGTCTTGTCGCTCGCGATGCGGGGCTCGAACGGCGGCTTCGTCCAGAGATCGAGCGGGTCGGGCGGCTGGACGTCGTAGTGGCCGTAGAAGAGCACGTGCGGCGTGCCCTTCGCATGTTTCGTGCGGTCGTGGCCGACGACGATCGGGTGGCCCGTCGTCGGGCGAACGGAGGCCTCGATGCCGATGTCGCCCAAGGCCTTCGCGCACCAGTCGGCGGCGCGGACGCACTCGCCCTTGAATGCGGGGTCGGTCGACACGCTCTCGATGCGCAAGAGGTCGAACAGGCGCTCGAGACCGGCATCGAAATTGCGCTCGAGGCGGGCGAGGACTGCTGGCAGTTGGTCCGTCATCGATGGTCCTCACGGCGGCTGCAAAAGTGGGCGGAGAGTGCGCGAAGAGATGCCGTCAGTCAAAGGCGGCGATGGCCGCAGCAAAGCCGCATCCGGTGCGACCGATTACCCTCAATTTGGCCTACGCTTTTAAGGGCCTCTCAGGGCTGCTATGCCACTCATGCAAATCGGCGGGTACCCGCCAGCGCCCGGATCCCAGAACGGCGGAGCGGCACAGCATGTCACGGTCGGAAGCCCCCAAGGCACCGGTTCCGAAATGGGTCTATCTTTTCGGCGCGGGCATGGCGGAAGGCGGCGCCGACATGAAGGCGCTGCTCGGCGGCAAGGGCGCCAATCTCGCCGAGATGGCGAGCCTCGGGCTGCCCGTGCCGCCGGGCTTCACGATCACCACCGAGGTCTGCGACGCCTACTATGCGCGCGGACGGCAGATTCCGGCCGAGCTCAAGGGGCAGGTCGAGGCGGCGCTCGCCAAGATCGGCGAGGCGGCGGGCGCGAAGTTCGGCGACGAGAGCAATCCGCTGCTCGTCGCCGTGCGCTCGGGCGCGCGCGCCTCGATGCCCGGCATGATGGATACGATCCTCAATCTCGGCCTCAACAGCAGGACAGTGAAGGGCCTCGCAAAGCGCGCGGGTGACGAGCGCTTTGCCTACGACAGCTATCGCCGCTTCATCCAGATGTACGCCGACGTGGTGCTCGGCATCGATCACGGCGTGTTCGAGGACATCCTCGACAACTACAAGAACCTGAACGGGCTCAGCGTCGATACGGACTTGAAGGCCGACGACTGGCAGGCGGTCATCGAGAGCTACAAGGAGGCGATCGAGGCCGAGCTCGGCAAGCCCTTTCCCGAGGATACGAGCGAGCAGATCTGGGGCGCCATCGCGGCCGTGTTCGGGTCCTGGCAGAACGCGCGCGCCATCACCTACCGCCGGCTGCACTCAATACCCGACGATTGGGGCACGGCGGTCAACGTGCAGGCGATGGTGTTCGGCAACATGGGCGAGACCTCGGCCACGGGCGTCGCCTTCACGCGCAACCCGTCGACCGGCATCAAGGAGATCTACGGCGAGTTTCTGCTCAACGCGCAAGGCGAGGACGTGGTCGCCGGCATCCGCACGCCGCAGTCGCTGACGGAAGCAGCGCGCATCGACGCGGGCGACGACAATCCGTCGCTCGAGACGCTTCTGCCCAAGGCGTTTGCCGAGCTGGTCTCGATCTTCGACAAGCTCGAGCGTCGCTACCGCGACATGCAGGACATCGAGTTCACGATCCAGAACGGCAAGGTCTGGATGCTGCAGACGCGCTCGGGCAAGCGCACGACCGAGGCCTCGGTCAAGATCGCGGTCGATCTCGCGAACGAGGGCGTGATTACGCGCGAGGAAGCCGTGCTGCGCGTCGATCCGGCCGGTTTCACGCAGCTCCTGCACCCGACCATCGATCCCACGGCAAAGAACGATATGATCGCGACCGGCCTCCCCGCGTCGCCCGGCGCAGCGTCGGGCGAGATCGTCTTCGACGCCGATACGGCAGAGGCCATGAAGGCGCAGGGGCACAAGGTGATCCTGGTGCGCGTCGAGACGAGCCCCGAGGACATCCACGGCATGCATGCCTCGGCCGGCATCCTGACGGCGCGCGGCGGCATGACGAGCCACGCGGCCGTGGTGGCGCGCGGCATGGGTGTGCCGTGCGTCTCGGGTGCAGGCGGGATCAAAATCGACGCTGCGGCCGGGACGATGAGGATCGGCGCACGCACGTTCAACCGGGGCGACGTGATCACGATCGACGGCGCGACAGGACGGGTGTTCGCGGGGGCCGTACCGATGCGCCAGCCGGAGCTTTCGGGCGATTTTGCGCTTCTCACGCAATGGGCCGACGGCGCGCGCCGCCTCAAGGTTCGCGCCAATGCCGATACGCCGCGCGACGCGCGCCAGGCGCGCAACTTCGGCGCCGAAGGCATCGGGCTCGCGCGTACCGAGCACATGTTCTTCGATGCCGAGCGCATCCTCGCCATGCGCGAGATGATCTGCGCATCAGACGAGGCGGGACGGCGGGCGGCGCTGGCCAAGATCCTGCCCATGCAGCGCGCCGACTTCGTCGAGCTGTTCGAGATCATGGAGGAGCTGCCGGTCACCATTCGCCTCCTCGATCCGCCGCTGCACGAGTTCCTGCCGCGCCACGAGCGCGAGATCGAGGGCGTGGCGGAGGCGCTCAAGATTCCGGTCGAGCGGCTCAAGGGGCGCATCGCGGAGCTTTCAGAGTTCAATCCCATGCTCGGCTTCCGCGGCTGCCGGCTCGCCATCCGATATCCCGAGATCACGGAGATGCAGGCGCGCGCGATCTTCGAGGCCGCGATCGCGGTGTCCAAGACGGGCGGGCGGGCGGTCAAACCCGAGATCATGATCCCGCTCGTCGCCTACCGGCGCGAGTTCGACATCCTTGCGGACGTCATCCGCAAGACGGCCGGGGCTGTCGAAAAGGAGACGGGGGCCAAGCTTGCGTATGAGATCGGGACGATGATCGAGCTGCCGCGCGCGGCGCTCAAGGCCGGCGAGCTGGCGGAGGGCGAGGCGGGCGCGCAGTTCTTCTCATTCGGCACCAACGATCTCACGCAGACGAGCCTGGGATTGAGCCGCGACGACGCGGCGCCCATTCTCACGAACTATGCCGGGCGCGGCATCTTCGAGCAGGACCCGTTCGTATCTCTGGATGAGGGGGGCGTAGGAGAGCTCGTGGAGCTGGGCGTGGCGCGCGGCCGGAAGGCGAAGCCCAACCTTAAGATGGGCATCTGCGGCGAGCACGGCGGCGATCCGGCGTCGGTCGCGTTCTTTCACGCCGCAGGGCTCGACTATGTGTCGTGCTCGCCGTTCCGCGTGCCGATTGCGCGCCTCGCGGCCGCGCAGGCAGCGATCAGGGAAAAGCTGTCGGGCTGAGAGCGCTCTACTAGAGAAGCGAGTCTTCCCGATCGAGCGCATCGAGCTTGGGCTGACGCGGACGCGGTCCCTTGAACTTCGGCATCACGATTAGCCAAAGAACGAGCGGCGGCACCAGGAAGCACCACGCCATCCAGAAGGAGTAGTCGCGGTTCTTCCAACCCGCGACGAGACCGGCGAGCATCGATGCTCCGACGGCTACCAAGCCCCAGATCACGATACCGTTGATCATCTCAGTCCCCTCCTCGGTCGAGAAGCGTCGGAAGCGGGCTTCCCGCGTCTCCCAGATGTGTGCGGGCAAGGGCGATTTCAAGCCATCCGCGCGGCGCACCATACAACCCGCGGATTAACGCCGGCTGAAAGAAATGGTTTCAGAGCAAGGCTTTAAGCGGTCTTCGGGCGTTCAAAATCAAGGCCAAGATCGAGGATCGGCGCCGAGTGGGTGAGCGCGCCAACTGAAATGAGATCGACGCCAGTCTCGGCGATGGCGCGCACGGTCTCGAGGGTGACGCCGCCGGAGGCCTCGGTGACGACACGACCGGCGACGGTTCGCACGGCCTCGCGGAGCTCACCGGGCGTCATGTTGTCGAGAAGCACGGCGTCGATTTTTTGCGCGAGTGCTTCCTCGAGCTCGGCGAGGCTCGTGACCTCGACCTCGATCTTCACCATGTGACCTGCACGTGCGCGCGCGGCCGTGATCGCCGAGGTGATGCCGCCTGCGGCGATGATGTGATTGTCCTTGATCAGGATGGCGTCGAAGAGGCCGGCGCGGTGATTGGCACCGCCGCCGCAGCGCACCGCATACTTCTCGAAGGCGCGCAGGAGCGGCGTCGTCTTCCTCGTGTCGACGATGCGCGCGTGGGTGCCGTGCACCTTGACCACGAATGTGCGTGTCAGCGTGGCGATGCCGCTCATGCGGCAGAGGAAGTTCAAGGCGACGCGCTCGGCGGAGAGAAGGGCGCGTGCGTGCCCCGCGACGCGCGCCACCGTCGCGTTTGCCGGAACGGCTTCGCCATCGCGCGCGCGGGCCTCGAAGGTGACGCTGCTGTCGAGCGCATGAAAGGCAGCTTTCGCCACATCGAGGCCGGCGATGACGCCGGGCTTGCGGGTGACGAAGAGGGCGCTTGCGCGGGCTTGCTCGGGGACGGTCGAATCCGTCGTGATGTCGCCGGCAGAGCCCAGATCCTCGGCCAAGGCCTCGCTCACGGCCTTGGTGATGAGGTGGGGCGAAAGATGGACGTCGACGGCGGCGCTGCTCACAGAGGCAGCCCGGCAATCAAAGTTGCGCTCCCTGCCTTGCGCCCGCGCGTCTCGATTTCGGCAATGCCGGCAAGCGTGACGATGCTGCGCCTGGCGAGCGCGGGATTGGGCTCGGGATAGTCGGCGCGGAAGTGGGCGCCGCGGCTTTCCTTGCGCAGCAGGGCCGCGCCGGCGACGAGCTGTCCCGCGACGGCCATATTGGCGACCATGCTGTCGGCGCCGGCCTGCTCTTCGATGTCGCGGAAGACGGAAAGCGCGGTCTCGAGACCTCTTGCAGTGCGGATGACGCCGGCGTGTTCGGTCATCGCGCGGCGCAGGCGGGCGACAAGCGCCGTGCGCCGGATCTTGTCCGCGGTGCTGTCACCGTCGACGCGATAGGTTTTGGCGATCGGCGCGGCACGCGCCTGCGACACCAGCCGCCTGATGTCGTCGGCAACCCGGGCGCCGAAGACCACGGCCTCGAGCAGCGAGTTCGAGGCCAGACGGTTGGCGCCGTGCAGGCCGGTCGAGGCGACCTCACCCGCAGCCCACAGGCCCTCGATGGTCGTGCGTCCGCGCAAGTCGGTCGCGATGCCGCCCATGTGATAGTGCGCTGCCGGTGCAACCGGAATGAGCTCGGTCCTGGGATCAATGCCGGCGTCCATGCAGAACCCATAGACCGTCGGGAACGCGGTTGGAAACTTGTCGCCGATAGCGCTGCGGCAATCGAGAAACGCGCCGCGTCCGGCTGCGACTTCGGCGAATACGCCGCGAGCGACGATGTCGCGCGGGGCAAGCTCGGCCGCAGGGTGCAGCCGCTGCATGAAGCGGTCGCCCCGGCTGTTGACGAGGATCGCGCCTTCGCCGCGCAGCGACTCCGTTGCGAGTGGCGCGGGGTCGGCGCCGATATCGATTGCGGTCGGGTGAAACTGCACGAACTCGGCGTCGGCAATTGCGGCGCCGGCGCGGGCAGCGAAGGCCAAGGCCTCACCGCGGGCGTAGGCGGGATTGGTCGTCACGGCATAGAGGCGACCGATGCCGCCGGTCGCAAGAACGACGGCGCTTGCGGGAAGCAAATCGAAGGTGCCATTGCCGCGCGCCTCGGAGCGTATGAGGCGGACGCCGGTGACGCGACCGCCCGAGACGATGAGATCCTCGGCGTCGTAGTGCTCGAGGAGGCGGATCGACGGCGTGGCGCGGACGGTGGCGACGAGCGCCTTCATGATCGCGGCGCCGGCGCGGTCGCCGGCAACGCGCACGATGCGCTTGGCAGAGTGCGCCGCCTCGCGCGAGAGCACGAAATGCCCCTCGAGATCACGATCGAACGGCACGCCGTAGGTGAGCAGGTCGCGGATGCGCTCAGGCGCCTCCTCGGCGACGGTATGGGCGACGGCTTCGTCGACTATGCCGGCCCCGGCCACGATCGTGTCGCGCGCGTGGGCCTCGGGCGTGTCGCCTTCGCCGACAGCGGCCGCGATGCCGCCCTGGGCCCAGGCGCTGGATGCGCCCTCGCCAAGCGGCGCCGCCGCGATGATGGTGACCGGAAGGGGTGCGAGCTTCAGCGCCGTAAACAGCCCGGCCAGTCCGGCGCCGACGATGACGACGTCGCCAGGCCCGAGCTCGGTCTGCGGGTCGCGGAAGCTCGCGATCATGTCGCTCGGGGCTTGAGAGGCCATGGCGCGGCAACTCCCTTTGCGGGAACGGCTTTGCGGCCGCTCCCCGGGGCTCAGTTGGTCAGGTTCACCATGCGCTCGACGGCGCGGCGGGCCTTTTCGGCGACTACGGGATCGACGGTCACCTCGTGGCGCATGTAGACGAGGCTCTCGAGAATCTTCTCGAGGCTGATGCGCTTCATGTGCGGGCAAAGATTGCAGGGGCGGACGAACTCGACGTTCGGCGCCTCGACGGCGACGTTCGAGGCCATCGAGCATTCCGTGACGAGGACGACCTTGCGCGGCTGCTTGGTCTTCACCCAGTCGATCATGGCCGCGGTCGAGCCGGTGAAATCGGCGGCGGCGATGACGTCAGGCGGGCACTCGGGGTGGGCGATGATCTTCAAGCCCGGGTCGGCGGCGCGCAGGGCCGCCATCTCCTCGCCCGTGAAGCGCTCGTGCACCTCGCAGTGGCCCTTCCAGGCGATGATCTCGACCTCGGTCTTGGTCTGCACGTACTTGGCGAGATATTCGTCGGGAAGGAAGATCACGCGCGGGACGCCGAGGCTCTCGACGACCTTCACGGCGTTCGACGACGTGCAGCAGATGTCGCACTCGGCCTTCACGGCGGCGCTGGTGTTGACGTAGGTGACGACCGGCACGCCGGGATAGGCGGCGCGGAGCGCGCGCACGTCGTCCGCCGTGATCGAGGCCGCGAGCGAGCAGCCCGCCAGCGGGTCAGGGATCAGCACCGTCTTGTCGGGATTGAGCAGCTTCGAGGTCTCGGCCATGAAGTGCACGCCGGCCTGGACGATGACGTCGGCCTTGGTGCGCGCGGCCTCCTTGGCGAGCTGCAGGCTGTCGCCGCGGAAGTCGCCGACGCAGTGGAAGATCTCGGGCGTCATGTAGTTGTGCGCCAGGATGACGGCGTTGCGCTCTTTCTTGAGCTCGTTGATGGCCTTGATCAGCGGCGCATAGTGCAGCCACTCCATCGGCGTGACGACGTGCTTCACGCGCGCGTAGAGCGGCTCCATCTCGCGCAGGATGGCAGGCGTCATCTCGAGCGAGGGCATCGCGACCTCGCGCAGGCGCGCGGGAGATCGACTCGTCTTCGTGCGGCCCACCGGCGAAAGGTGTTCCAGCAAGCGCCATTGACTTGTCCTCCATCTCGTCGCATATACTCATGTCGAGTATATGTAGAGCCTGAAAAGAACCGGCGAGCTGCGCCGGTCTCATTCCCGCGTTTTGCTCTTATCGAGCATAGCGCGCTCGCACATAATTTAGTCGATAACCTTCGGATTTTCCAGAACTGTAGCAAAACTTTTAGGCTGGGCGTCCGGTTCCCGACGCGCGTCTGCCCGCAAGCGCGATGTTGCGGGCAGACTCCTTAATCTCAGCTGCGACCCGGCTTGACGCGAACGCCAGGTGCGGGCCGCTCGAGCAGGACCTCGCGACGGAAGCGGAAGAGCTTGGCAGGACGCCCGCCCGTCTGTGTCTTGACCTCGCCCGTCGGCTCGACAAGACCCGCGCTTTCGACGAGGCGACGGAAGTTCTGCTTGTGCAGATGCGGCCCGAGAATCGCCTCGACGGTTTTCTGCAGCTCGTAGAGCGTGAAGTTGTCGGGCATCAGCTCGAAGATGACGGGGCGATATTTGATCTTGGCGCGCACGCGTCCGATCGCGGTGGCGAGGATGCGCCGGTGATCGAAGCGCATCGGCGTGCCGAAGCGCGGCAGGAGCGACCAGGCAAGGGCCGCTTCGCGCCCGTCGCGGCGCGCTTCGTCGACGAGACCCGCTTCGTAGAGCAGCTCGAAGCGGTCGAGGACCTTCTCCTCGTCCCACGTTGCGCCGTCGAGGCCGAAGCAAATGCGAATGCGGTCCTCGCGCTTCACGGGGCGGGCAGGCGACGTGCGCAATACCGGGCGCTCGGCCCATTCCTTGAGGCGTGGCTCGATCTCGGCCGTCAGCAGCTCGGGCCGTCCCTTGCGCCAGTCCTCCCACGGAAAATAGTGGTACCAGCTCCGCCAAGTGCCGCGCTGGATCTCGTGCGCGTGGCTCGCCTCAGTCAGCGCCAGATAGCCGATGGAGACGATGGGGGGAGCGACGTCGCCGGGCTCGGCGTGCCGTCCGCGATCGCCGAAGGTGTAGAGCTGCTCGACGTAGCCGAGGTCGAGGCCGGTCTGCTCGGCGACCCAGGATCTCAAGCCGCCCTCGAGCGTTCTGTGCTCGACGGGTGAGAAGGGACCGAAGGGCAAGCCTTCCGTCGCGCCATCGCCTTCGTCACGAACGACCAGCGCGACCGGCTCGTCGTCGATCACCGCGACGATTGCGGCGTTGAGCCCGATACCGACCGCCGCGGCTTCGCTGCGCGGCGTGTGGGCGGGCATCGCCGGTTCCTCGTCAATGGCCTCACGGTGTCTGCGTTTTAAATTTGCGTCTGCGGTCATTTTATTCAGCTCCCGTTCAGGTGAGCTAGAGATGGGGATCATGGCGATTTTCGGAACACGGCTTTTCAAAAGATTTCCGAAGCGCCGCGGAATAAACGCTGGCTACATCGCGAGCGAGATGGACAAAAAGGTCCACTTAGTTTGCTGCCTCGAGTGCGCTGAAGCGAGCAAGGAAAGCACGCTGGGCCGCATCTGGCGGCAGAGAGCATATCCCCGCAAGACAACGGGCTAGGTCGCCGTCTATTCCACCGGGTCCACCGAAAAAGCGCAGCGCCTCCTCGCGGGCGAAGCCGGCGAGGGCGGTGGCCTCATAAAATGCGGCAATTCGGTCGGCACGCTTGATCTCGATTGCGACCTCGGGCGGCAGCGGCACGGGGACGCCAAAACGGCGGTGGATGGCCTCCAGAAGTTTTGCCTCGAAGGCTTTGTAGTCGAGACCGATTGCGGTTTTGAACGGGCTGATCAGGTCGCCGATCACATATTCGGGCGCATCGTGAAGCAGCGCCGCGAGGCGCCAGCGGGAGGGCCATCCGGGATTGAGGGCGGCCGCGATTTCCTCGACAACGACGACATGCTGAGCGACCGAGAAGGCGTGCGGTCCCTGTGTCTGGCCGTTCCAGCGCGCGAGCCGTGCCAGACCATGGGCGATGTCCTCGATGTCGATGTCGGAGGGTGAGGGATCGAGGAGATCGAGGCGCCGGCCCGACAGCATCCGTTGCCAGGCACGCGGGGGATTCTTTTCAGAGCCGTCGTTGCTGCTCGTCATGACCGCGTTCTCAGACTTTCGGCGGCTTGAATGCGCGCTGCAGCTTGGCGCACGGCGCGTGCCTGTGACAGGAGACGAGATGGTCGTTGACCATGCCCACCGACTGCATGAAAGCGTAGACCGTCGTCGGCCCGACGAAGCGAAAGCCCTCGACCTTGAGCGCTTTCGAGATGCGCTTCGAGACGTCCGTCGCGGGCTTTAAGTCGGACATTTTCTCAGCCTTGTTCTGGATCGGCCCGTCCTCGAGGAAGCTCCACAGGAAGGCGGCGAAAGACGTTCTTTCGCGCAGCTTGAGATAGGCCTTGGCATTGTCGATGGTGGCATCGATCTTCGCCCGGTTGCGCACGATGCCGGCGTCGCCCATCAGGCGCGCATGCTCGCGGGCGCCGTAGCGGGCGATCCGCGCGGCGTCGAAGCCATCGAAGGCGCGGCGGAAGTTGTCGCGCTTCTTCAGAATAGTGAGCCACGACAGGCCGGACTGGAATCCTTCGAGGACGAGCTTCTCGAACAGCCGCACGTCGTCGGCATGGGGCACGCCCCATTCCTCGTCATGATAGCGCTCATAGATGGGATCGCCGATGCCGACCCACGGACAACGCGTCGGCGGGGACGATTTGCTGCTCTTCGACATGGCGCTGATTTGGCGCGGTGGGCGCCGGGCGTCAAGCGGGTCGCCGGTTCCAGGGCATGAGCGCGAGCAGCTTGGCCATCATGCAGGAGCCGGTGATGCCCGCGAGCACGAGGCCGGCGCCGACAAAGGCGGCGATAGCGTAGCCGTAGGGAGCGACGAGCATGCCGAGGATAACGCCGAGCAGGACAAGGCTTCCGGCAGCGATCTGGACCTGGCGCATGATCTCGATTGGCTGCGACCGGTCGACCGTTACCGGCAGGCCGGCGGCGCGCCAGGCGTCGAGGCCTCCTTCGAGCGCAAACGCATCGCACGACGCTTTTGCCGCAAGCGCCGCGGCGTTCGCCTGCGTGCGCATGCCGCTCGTGCAATGAAAGACGATGGCCCTTGTCTTTGCGGGAAGCGTGGCGGAGCCGAGCTGAGACAGCGGCACGCTCTCCGAGCAGGCAATGCGGACGCGGGCGCGCTCCGCGGGTTCACGGATATCGATCAGCACAGCGCCCTGGTCCAACAGGGCCTTGGCTTCCTTGGGCGAGATTGATGGTAACGGCATAGCAACTGATCTTTCACTTCAAGTCTTTGCAGATGACGAACTCGAGGGCCTTGAGCAGCTTCGTCACCCGCTTATCGACGATGCGGTAGTAGATCGCCTGGGCGTCTCTGCGCGTCGCCACGAGGCCGTCCGTGCGCAGGCGGGCGAGATGCTGAGAGAGAGCCGATTGGCTCAGCCCAATAGTCTCTGCCAGCGTGCCCACCTGCATTTCCCCGTGCCGCATGAGGTTGCAGAGGATGAGCAGGCGGTGCGCGTTGGCGAGCAGAGCCAGCAGCTCGGCCGCCTCGCCCGCTTTCGCCTCGAGGTCAAACGATGTGCGTGTGGCAATTCCTCTCATCTATGTATATTAGCATTGTCTAATGTAGATGTCACTAATATAATAAGCGCAGAAATTCCGGCTCTGGAGGAATGCGAAAAGATGCTCAATGACTGGCCCGATCTCACCCGCACGCTCAGCGCGCCGCTCAAGGAGCTGCGCATGGGCACGCCGGAGGTGATGAAAAGCTTCGGCGCGATGGCTCAGGCGGCGCTGAAATCCAATGCACTCGACACGAAGACCAAGGAGCTGATCGCGCTGGCGATCGGCGTTGCGACACGCTGCGACGATTGCATTGCGTTCCACGCCAAGGCGGCGGCCGAGCGAGGCGCCACGCGCGAGGAAATTCTCGAGACCCTCGGGCTCGCTATTTATATGGGTGCGGGCCCTTCAGTCATGTATGCGAGCCACGCCGTCGAGGCATTCGACCAATTCGCCGCGGCCCGAGTGGATGCAGCGGCCGGCTAGGCGGATGCGGGCTGGGCTTCGAGCGTGAACGTTGCGAATGGCGGCAGCACGATCTTGACCGGCACGTTGCCGGCCGACAAGGGAAGCCCCTTGGCGATTGCTTCCGCCGCACGGTCGAGACGCAGGAGGGCGAGGCCGCGGTCGGCGGCAACGGAGCCGAGCGTGCCGATGGACACGTCTCCGGCTTTAATCTCGGTACCGGTTGCCGGCAGTGCGCTCTCACCGACGAGGGGCACGACGCGCTTGCGCGCGATGCGGCGGTGCTCCATGCGCGAGACGACCTCCTGGCCGACGAAGCAGCCTTTGGTGAAGGACACGCCGATGAGCTGATCGAAGAGGGCCTCGTGCGGGAACGTGTCGGCGAAGGCAAAGTCCTTGCCGCCCTCGGGGACGCCGAGCGCTATGCGGTGCGCGTGGTAGTCCTCGGCCGTTGCATTGAGACCGTTGGTCGCCAAGGCGACATCGCTGGCGTGCTCCGCTTTGGCCAGAATGCGTGTGCCGAGCTCGGGGTGACGTGGGTCGGGAAACGAGACTATGGCGGCGCTTTCGCCCGACGTGGGGGGTCGAGCCGTTCCAAAGTGCAAAAACCCTGTAATCGTCGCTCACGTCCTTGATCTCGACCTTGGCGCGGAGCTTGTAGATGGCGAGGCGCTTGACGAGGTCGCCCGCGTGTCGCGCGCTGTGTTTCAAGCAGGTAGCCGCCGTCTTTCTTGGTGATGAAGAAGTCGAAGAGGATCTTGCCCTGCGGGCTCAAGAGCCCGGTATGAACCGCGGGCGCGACGCCGAGCAGCGCCATGTCGTTGGTGACAATGCCCTGCAGGAACTTGCCGGCATCGTCGCCAGTCACAGAGACGACGCCGCGGTCGGGTAGAGGCGCTGATTTGGTGCCGGTCACGGATCACATCTCTGCATGAATTGAGCGAAAAAGCCTCGACGAGAGGCGGCTCCCGCACCTCATGCAATTCTCATGCAACTCCCACGCGATTGCGTGCAATCAGCCGCGGCGGCGACCGCCCGCGGCGCGCTTCTTCGACGGCTCGGCTGCAGCGAGCGCTTCGCGGGCAGCAAGAGCGGCGTCTGTGGCGCTCTTGCCGGCGCGCGGCGCTTGCCCTGCCTGACGCTTGCCGCCACTCGCGATCGGCTTGGCGCAGGCCCACTCGGCGACCTGGTCGATGTCGTAGAAGCGACACGCCTCCATCAACATACGGCACTCGGTCCAGATGTCGCCATCGACCATCGGCATGAAGAGGTCGTGGACGTTGTCGACGCCGAGATAGGTGCGCACGCCGGCCTGACGCAGCTTGACGAATGGTGCAATGGAGTTGTGAAGCGGCGCCGTCATCGGCAGCTGCTTCATGCTGAGCGCGGCCGAGGGGCAGATGATGATGCCCATGTCCGCCTCAAGGACCTTCTCGATGATGCGGTCCTGCTCGCGCTCCTCCTTGGCGCCGAGCGAAATTGCGTGCACGCCGAAGACGCGGCCCTGCATGCCATGCTCGATGGTCTTCTGCGGCCAGGAGCTCGGTCTCGTTCTCGAGCGGATTGTTCTCCTGATCGATATGGACGTCGACCGGCTTGCCGAGCTTCTTGGCGAGCTGGAGGATGACGTCGAGATGCTTCTCGGGCTTCGGGCGGTCGCGCGAGGGAAGGCCGCCGCAATAATCGGCGAGCTCGCAGGCCTCGGCGTATTGCTCGAAAGAGGCGGGATCGAGAACGCCCTGCAGCGGCTGCACGCCGACCTCGAAAAGAATGCGGTCGGCGTAGCGCTTCTTGACCTCGAGCGCCGCCTTCATGGGCAAGAGACCGACGGTGCTGTCGGCGTCGACCATCGTCCGGCAATAGGTGACGCCCTGCTGGATCATGGCCTCGACGCCGCGTGAGATGCGCTCGACGAGGTCGTCGTGGGTGTAGTTCTCCTTCAGGTAGCGGTAGAGCTCCCACTTCTTCTGCATGTCGACCTGGCTCAAGCGCAGGTTCTCGTGCGTGATCAGGTAGGCCTTGTCGAAGTGCGCGTGGTGATTGGAGAGACCGCCCATGCGCTCGGCGGCCTGCAGAAAGTGGAGACGCAGGTTCCAGGGCTCGCTGTCGTCGGCGAGGCGGTAGCGGTAGGTGCCGCGCTCGGCGTCGATGATGATCTGCTCGAGGGTGGCGATGGCGACCTCGAGATCGGTGATGAGCGGGATGCCGTTCTCGATCGAGAGCTTGCGGATGAGCTTGGCATCGGAGACTTCGTCGTAGTCGTCGTCGCCGGTGAGCACGTTGATGACGAGGTCGAAGCGATTGGCCTTGAGATAGGAGAGGATGTTGGGAGAGCGGCTGTCGGTGATCTTGTGGATCTCGGTGCTCTTGACGCCGTTCTCGACGAAGAAGCGGTGGGTGCCGGGCGTCGCGTAGAGATCGACGTCCAATGTCAGAATGCGCCGGATCGCCGGCAGCATGCGCTTCTTGTCTTCCGGTCTTCCGGCGCTGATGAGAAGGTCTTTGCGGCGCTGACGGCCGAGGAGCTTCAGGTTGAATGCCAGAAGCTCGAGTGAGATTGCACTGCTCATGTCCTGACCTCTTTCGTTCCGATGGGGCTTGTCTGCGAAGTGGTCAGAATCGCATTGTAAGGGACTTGCAGCCCATGCACCACCTGATCCGAAGCTCGCTCCACTAGCAGAATTGGTCGCCTATCGAAGTCGTTGCAATCCGGAGACAATCCCGGTCGTCGCGCGTAAGGAGACGGCCCCGCTCGCCTAAAATCGGGACCGTCGGTCGTCGTTTGCCTTGGGTCGAGCCCGTGCGTTCGCGCCGGCGAATGCGTGCGGACCGCCAGGCTCAGCCGTCTCAGCTCAGATCTTCTGCTCTTTGGCTGCCGCAGGGTCGGTCTTGACCTCGGGCGGCGTGGCCGGGGCGCCCTTCGGCAGGCGCTTCAGCACATAAACAGTCGTGTTGGCGTTCACCAGCCCCGACAGGTGCATCACATGCTCGTTGTGCATGCGAAAGCAGCCGGAAGAGGCGGCCTCGCCGATAGATTCGGCGTCATTGGTGCCGTGGATGCGATAAAGCGTGGAGCCGAGATAGATCGCTTTCACGCCGAGCGGGTTGTTGAGGCCGCCTGTCATGCGCAGCGGCAGCGAGGGCTTGCGGGCACGCATCTCGGCGGGCGGGATCCAATCCGGCCAGTCCTCGATCTTCGAGACCTTCTCGACGCCGGTCCAGGTGAAGCCCTGCTTGCCGACGGCGACGGGGTAGCTGTAGGCCTCGCTCGCGGAGAGCGTGTAGTAGAGGCGGCGGCCGGCGGTATCGATGACGATCGAGCCGGTCTCGTAGCTGTTCGGGAATGCCACCGTCTCAGGCGCTTGCGGCGAAATCTCGGGGCGGGCACCGCCAGTGGCCAAGGCAACAGCTTTGGGTGGCACCATGCCGAGGTTCGATTTGTAGCTCTGCTGCGGCTCGCCCCACATGCCCCATTGGCTGAGCCCCTGTGCGGACGCCGGCTCTGCGAGACCGATGCCGGCAATCATTGCCAACGCTACGCTACGCAACTTCATGACGCGACCTCTGTGCCTCTGAACCCAGGGCCGAGAACCGGCCGAGCACTACACCCGCCCGACGCCTCTTCGGGCTCTCACTACTATCTCGCTTGCTCAGGGACGTGAACCCGGCCCTTGAAATAGTGGTGAAACAACAATTGTTCCAGGGCGTTATTGCCTCACTCGGACTTTCGGAATGAAATCCAGGTGCCGTCGGCGCCGATTGCGAGCCGCCACCAGGTCCATTTCTTCTTGTCCCGCATGGCCTTAGCCGCCGCGGGCGGCATCAGGCGGTAAAGGTCGACCTCCTCGGAGGCCGTGAGCTTATCGAGCGGCATCTCGGCGAGATAGGGCCAGACATAGACGGCATTGTTCTCGGGGTCCTTGCCGATCGGCAATTCGGCCGGGGCCAGCGAGAGTATGTTGGCGAGTGCGGCGAGCGTCTCGTGGCCCTGGCCGTCGGCCGAGATCCGCTTCCAGTAGGCGATGGGATCGCTGCCGGCCTCGTCGCCGAAGTCTGGCCGCAGCTCGTTCCATTCGATCGCGGTCTTGAGCTCCTCGATGGAGCCGGTATGGGCCGCGGCCAGGATGCCGTCGCGCATCTCGGCGACGTTGGCCGGAAGCTTGCCGGTGAAGGGTCCGGCCGGCTTCGGCTGTGATTTCGGGGTCTCGACGGACGCAGGTTTGTCAACCGCGTAGGCTCGCCCTAAGGGCGCCGGCGCAATGGACAACGGAGATAGCGGCGATTACCAATGACAATAAGAGTGGGCCCGCCCCGAAGCGCATGTGCGCCGGCAATCGTCGGACGGAGCAGCCGGCTCCGTGAGCCGGCGTACCGGAGCGCTGCCACACCTCGCCAATCAGGGGAGGCCTTGTCCCCGTGGACCTTGATCTCGCCCGATCCTTTTCCAACTGAGGTGTGATGTCCTGCCTTGCGACAGCTGAGCGTTCGTGGTGGCGCACGTGCAGCTGATCCCCAATCTCCTGATCATCCCCGTCGGGATCATCATCGGCGTTCTTGTGGCGGCTCCGGTGGGGCCCGTCAACGTGCTGTGCGTGCAGCGGGCGCTCGAGCGCGGGTTCTGGGGCGGAATCGCGGCCGGGCTCGGAGCCGTGCTCGGCGACGGCCTGATTGCGCTTTGCGCGAGCTTCTCGGTCGGGGCCATCTCAGGCGCTCTGCTGTACCACCGCCCCGCAATCCAGATCATCGGCGGCCTGGCGCTGATCGGGTTCGGAGCAAAGCTCTATTTCTCGCCGCCGCGGCTCGAGACGCTCCATCCCGACTATGAGAGCAACGCATCCCTCTGGGACTACGCCTGGGACATCCCGCAGACGTTCTTTCTCACGATCAGCAATCCCGGCGCCGTGCTCGGGCTATTTGCCATCTTCGGCGGCGTCAGCACGTTCGTCGAGGTGCGCAGCAATGTCGACGCGCTAACCATGGTCGCGTCGATCATGGGGGGCAGCCTCGCCTGGTGGATCGGCCTGTCGAACCTGATCGGGCGCTTCCGCCACCGGCTCGACGCGGCCAAGCTCGGGCGCATCAACAAGATCGCCGGCGTGCTGCTGGTCGGCTTCGGAGTGCTGCTGGTGGCGGAGATGGTGTGGAAGATCGTGCGCTAGCCGGAACCCCGGCTATGGGCCGCCATTCGCCGTCAGCTCGCGTCTACTGGACCTGGCGATCGAGGGTGAACTCACCGATCTCTATGCGCCGCTCGAGGCCCTGAGCGAGCTTTTTCACCGCGTCCTCGCCATAGAGCGAGACGAGATCGGTCAAGGCGGTGAAGAGCGCGGCATATGCCATCTGCTCCTGCGAGACGCCGCTTTCCGTGCCCTCGTCCCAGGCGGCAAGGATCAGGCTCAAGGCCCTGAAGCTCAGGTCGTCGCTGTCCGCGAAGTCTTTAAAGTCCGACGTCTGCATTTTTCGTCCCCCAGTTGCGGCTTCCCCCAGAGAGCCCCTGCCCGTCCCGTGCCCGCAGAGTGAGATCTACACCTAGCACGCATGTCGGCGGTGCAAAGATGTGCCGACAATTCACAGTAAACCTTCGGGCGAGCGCGTGCGGCTCAGGGAATGCTTTTTACAAGGCCCTCCGAGATTTGCAGTCCTTCGGAGAGAAAGCGGTTCACCGCATTCTGCGCCGACGGCGTGCACGTGACGTAGGTGCGATTGTAGCTGCGGTAGCCCTGGTTGAAGCTCCGCGTGAGGCGCGCACGCCTGAGCGCGGAGCTGCCTTCGGCATCGAGAAGCTCCTTCATGCGCTCGCGCCAAAGCTGGCCCTCGTTGGCGCTGCAGAGCTCACGCAGATAGTGCACGGCTCCCATGATCTCGGCGAGGCGCATGAGCTTGTCGTCGTAGGGCTTGCCGTCCGGGCCGGCGGCGCGGCTCGTTCCGGCGGCGCTTGCCGCGCACAAGGCAGCGATGAAAAGCACAAGAGCGAGGCGCTGGGCGGAACGTGCGCGCGGCCGGCGTGCGAGGGCGGCTCCAAGGTTCACTCGTTCGGTGACTGGCGTGCTTCGCGTCTCGGCCATGACATCCCTGTTGCGGGTTCCGGCTTCGAAGGTTGCTACTGCTCGGGCATCGTCGCCCGAGAACTGTGGCGCGGCCGAGGAAGTCTGGTGCCGGCTGAGAGATTTGAACTCCCGACCAACGGTTTACAAAACCGCTGCTCTACCACTGAGCTAAGCCGGCGCTGCACAGAACTCCTGCCGCTCGCGGAACGCGCGACGCAGCGAAGCGCGACTATATAGACTGCTCCGCGACGTTGGGCCAGGGTGGGGGACGGCCACTTCTCAGCCGCGTCTCCGCCTCGCTGTAGCGGCGGCCGGCCCACTCGCGTTTTGGGGGTCGCTTAAAGCAATCTTATCTGTTTTCTGCAATCCTTACGGATAGTTGTCAGAGTTGCGTAATACCGGGAGTTAAGTATGCGTTCACGCATCGCCCTCTTTGCCGTGCTCACGGCGATCGGTCTCGCCCTGCCTCAGGGCGCCGAAGCGCGCTGGTACCGCCATGCCCCCTACGGCTACGGCGAGGTCCGCGACGTCGTGCATGTCGGCTACTATCCGCGCTACCGCCACCGGTATGCCACGTACTACGGGACGGACCCCTATGCGTACCGCTGGGAGCCGCGCAGATACTACCCCTACTACAACTCGGGCTACTGGCGTCCGGCTGCCGAGATGCGCTTCCGCCGCGCGTGCTGCTCACCGGTGATCGTGCTGCCGCCCTACTATCAGGCCTGGGGCTATCCGCGGCCCTACTACATGAATCGCGCGTGGTACATACGCCCGCAGTATCGCCACCGGCGTCACTGGTAAAGACGCGTCAATATACTCTCGCGTTGCATAGCGGCTCGCCTTCGGCGGGCCGCTATTTTGCTGAAATCACACCCCGTTCACGCCGTATTCATACGTCATGGTCTTCCATGGTTTTTCAGTAGAACTCGGGCCGTCCGGGAGCGTTGGTGTTCGCGAACGGCTCGCTCATGCGGCATTGATGGGGAGATACCCATGCTGAAGAAATTCCTGCACTCGCTGATGGCGCTCGCGCTGATGGCCGGTGTCTCGGCTTCGTCGATCCAGCCTGCGGAAGCCGGTCACGGCGGGCGCTTTGCCGCCGGCGTTGCCGCCGGCATCATCGGCCTCGGCGTGCTCGGTGCAATCGGACACGCGCGTGACCGCGACTACTACTACGCCCGCGAAGGCGGGTGCTATCCGGGCCCCGAGCAGTGCGGTTGGACCAATCGCCACTGCTTCGAGAACCGTTGGGGCGACTATGTTTGCCGCGGCGGCCGCTGGACCTGCTGGCGTCCGACATACTGCGACTGAGCGATCAGAGTTTAGGCTCAGCGGCTTCGGCCGCGAGCTGTTGGCTTGAAGGGCGGCACCTCGTGCCGCCCTTTTTCATTGTGCGCCATCCGTGCGCTTCGTGGCCGCGACGTGAAGCGCGATCGCCGCGGCATTCGAGACGTTGAGGCTCGCGAGCGTACCGGGCGTGGCGATGCGCACGAGCCGGTCGCAGGTCTCGCCTGTCAACTCGCGAAGGCCCTTGCCCTCGGCGCCGAGCACGATGGCGGTCTTGCCAGCGAAGGTCTCGTCCTCGAGCCGCGCGGTGGCCTCGCCGTCGAGCCCCAGCACGAGGAAGCCCTGCGCCTTGAGATCGAGGAGCGTGAGCGCGAGATTCTGGACGAGCAGCACCGGCACGAGGTCGAGAGCGCCGGAGGCAGATTTCGCGAGCACGCCATTGAGGGGCGGACTGTGGCGGCGCGTCATGACGAGACCGGCCGCGCCGAACGCCGCGGCGGAGCGCAGCACGGCGCCAGCGTTGTGCGGATCGGTGACGTGATCGAGGATCACGACGGGCGCGCCTTGGGCGGCGCGCCGGGCCAGGTCGTCGAGGCTCGGCTCGGGCAAGGGCTCGGCTTCCAGCAGCACGCCCTGATGCACGGTGTCGGGGCCGAGCATGTTGTCGAGGTCGCGCGGAGAGGCCGGCTCGGGTTCGATCTTTCTCGAGGCAATAGCGTCGGCGAGGCGGCGCGCGGCGTTCTCTGTCGCGAGCAGGCGCAGCAAGGCGGCGCCGGCCGTTGCGGAGTGCGGCTTCGACGGCGTGAATGCCGAACAGGCGGACGATGCCGTCGTCCTCGATTCGCCGGGCGGGCGGCTTGGGACTTTTGCCCCGGCCGCGGCGTGCGGACTTCTGTTTCTGTTTCACGTGAGGCTTCATGGCGCCTTCGCTTCCCGCTTCGTGGTCGGCGCAATTCAGGTTACTGCCGTGCGCCGAAGCCATAGGTGCTTTCGGGCGCATTTCCAATTGACATCGCGAGGCGCCCTGACGATAACCACGCCGTTGCCCTGCCGCTCTGGCTGAGCGCGGGGCGATTTCGTTTGCAATTCCGGCTTGCTGGTCGTTGGCTTGACCCGAGCACTGGGACGGACGGCCCCGTGGCGCGGGCTCGTCGGCGAAATCCTGGACGGAGTGCTGGAGGGGTGCCCGAGTGGCTAAAGGGGACGGACTGTAAATCCGTTGGCTTCGCCTACGCTGGTTCGAATCCAGCCCCCTCCACCAGCCAGACGCCGCAGGCGTCCACCTCAATCCCTGAGAATGGCGACGACGCGGGCCGGGGCGGCCGACGCGCCGACAATCTTCAAAGGAAACACGGCGACCTCGAAGCCATGCGAGGGCAGGGCGCCGAGATTGGTCAGCTGCTCCATATGCCAGTAGGGGCGCTCTTGTCCCACGCGATGGGCCTCCCAAAAGATCGAGCGATCGCCCGTCTCGCGTGACTTCTTGATCTGCGCGTGAAAAGGCAAATCCCATCCCCACTGATCGATGCCCGTGACGGTCACGCCGCGGTCGAGGAGCCAGTGGGTCGCCGCCGCGCTCATGCCGGTGCCGGTCTTCCAGAAGTCTTTCGTGCCCATGAAGCGGTCGCGTCCGGTGCGAATGAGCACAATCGTTTCCGCGCCGATGGAAGCCCCGGTCTTGGCCGCGGCCTCCTCCATGTCGGCGACCGTGATCGGATCGTTGTCGGCCTTGTGCGTCATGTCGAGCACGACGCCCGGACCGATGCAGCGCTCGAGCGGGATCTCCTCGATCGTTTGCGCCGGCTTTCCCGCCGAGACCGGCCCGTAGTGCCACGGCGCATCGATGTGGGTCGTGGCGTGCACGCCCATCTTGGTGATCGTGTCGTCGGCCCAGCCCACGAAGTCCTTCGGCATAAGCTTAAACGGCAGGCCCAAGAGACGAACCAGAACCTTGGCGGCCCAGAACGGCTTGTGCTTCACCTTGACCCGCATGAAGAACGGGTCGGCGCGATTGAAGGCAATGGGCTTCGAAAGATCGATGACCTTCAAGAAGAGTCTCCTATTCAGCTATTCAGCAATGATCGTGTTGGTGAGCGTGCCGACGCCGTCGATCGCCAGCTCGATGACGTCGCCGGGCGCGAGGAAATGTCCGGTCTCGATGCCGCTGCCGCCGGGAAATGTGCCGGTGCCGAATAGCTCGCCCGCGTAGAGCCGCTCGGAGCGCGACGCATGCGCCAGGACCTCGCCCAGCGACCAGTGCGGGTTGGCCGATGTCGGCTCGGCGACGAGCTGGCCATTGATCCGCACGCTACAGGCAAGCGATCGCCAGCGGGGAAGAACCTCGTCTGCGCTGGCGACAACCGATGAGATGGCATTGGCGAAGTGCTTGCTCTTTTGCGGCCCGAAGCCCGAGCCCATCTCCGCGAGCTGAATGTCGCGGGCGCTGAAATCGTTGAGAACAACGAAGCCGCCGATCGCCTGCTCGGCCTCCTCGGCGCTGGCGTCGAGCAGGCTATGGGCGAGAACGAAGCCAAGCTCGAGCTCGTAGTCGAGGGCTTGCGTGTAGGGGGGACGCGCAATCGCCGCGCCGTCCGTGACGAACGCCAGGTGGTTGCCCATGTAGTAGACGGGCGTGCGGTACCAGAGAGGCTTCGGCTTGAAGCTTGGAAAGTCGAGGCCAGTCAACGCTTCATAGGTCCGCGTCAGAGGGTGGAGACGCGGCATGAACGCGCGCACGAAGCCGCGCGCCGCGTCGATGGCGTGGCGCTCGTAAAGCATGAAGTCGCGGAACGACCGCGGCTCGAACGGCATGAGAATGCGAGCCCCATCCTCATTTGCGGCGAGCTTCTCCGCGGCGTGCGCGACGCCGGCGCGCACGCCTGCGGCGCACCCAGGAAGGCGACGAGATCGGTCGCCCATCGGGCGCGATCAGCCGCCGCGACACCCGGGTCTGCCAGCTCCAGGGCTGCGGCAAGGCCGACCCACCTGTCGTTGCTCCGGATCTCGAGACAAGCTTTGTCTCCGCGCGCGACGCGTCTCAGATGCATGTACTCTCCGGCGGCAAGCAAAAAGAGACGTTTGGCGCGGGAGTTTGGCAACTTTTGCTCACTGCCGTGGGGGAGGGAGCGTTGGGCTTCACAGTTTCGCGCAAAGCGATTATCACTGCGTCCGCACCGAGCGCCAAGGGTCGGAAGGTCTGCGCAGACGCATGCCTGTCCTGCAGCCGTCCCAGATCAGCTCGTCGTCGCATCGAGAAGCGCGGGTGTAGCTCAATGGTAGAGCAGCAGCCTTCCAAGCTGAATACGTGGGTTCGATTCCCATCACCCGCTCCACCTCCCGCCTCCTGAGACCGCCGCTGCGCTCGAGCGCTGCCGCGCAGAGGTGTGGCGTTTTTGCGTCTCGATCGCATTTCCCGATCGCCGGCCGGAAAGCCAATAGATATTCCGTGGTTTGCGATAACCACCCCTGATATTCTGATTGCAGTTCATTTTTGAATTTTCGGGGATTGGAATGCTCTGGGCGGGGCGGATATTTGCGGTGGCAGTTGCCGCCGGTCTTTTTGGCTGTGCGACGATCCCGCCGAGCCCACTTGGTCAGGATGCCACGGCCCGGCTTCGCCTCGACAGCGTAAATGTGAAGATTGCGCCCGACGCGAACGTTGTGTGGGCTAATGCCGAGGACGAATACGTCAAGTCGCGACCGCCGACCGACCAGGGGCCATCAAAGATCAAGTCCACGTCAGCCGGCTTAAGTCCCAGCGGTGAAGGCAGCGAGTATGCCGATATCGCCGCGTCGCCTGAAGCGCAAGCGTTCGTCAGGACGAAGGCAGCAGCGAGCCTTAAGGCGGCGCTTGAAAAGGCCCTGAAGCCCGAACTTCAGCGGGGAATGCAGCCCGTGCGGCTCGAGGTGACGATTCACCTTTTCGACGTACCGTCGGCAGCGAGGCGTGTGGTCGTCGGCGGGGCGCCGATGATTATTGCGAGTGCCGAGTTGATCGATGCGGGGACGGGCGCCGTTTTGGCGTCGCGGCCCAGATTTGCGGCGATGGCCTACGCAGGCAATGGGTGGCTCGGCGTGGCTATCGATCAAGCCATGGATGATCTGGACGCCAGACTTACGGCCCAGTTTGCGTCGACCTATCGCGCGTGGCTTCTGAACGAGAATTCCACCTAACCAGTTTTTTCCTGTTCGTTGCTATTGCGATAGGTCGGAAATCACTTTAGACAAGTCTGTCTTCCCCAATTGCGGCGGCGAATATCTTTCGTGACATCGGCCTGTGACGAAAAGAATCCCGATGGGCGGGCAGGGTCCTCGTTCGTCCTGCCTATCCGAAATCGGGGCACGGGGACTGCCGGATGATCGTCACAACGACCAATGATCTGCCGGGGTACCGCATCGTGCGCCACCTGGGCGTGGTGCGGGGCCTGACCGTCCGGTCCCGGAGCATCGTCGGCAACATCGGCGCCGCGATCCAGATCGTCTTCGGCGGCAATATTTCGGTCTACACGAAGCTCGCCGAGCAGACACGCCAGGAGGCCTTCGATCTCCTGATCCGGAACGCGGAGGCGATGGGTGCGAACGCCGTTCTGGCCATGCGCTACGACGCCAATGAAATCGCCGCCGCGGTCACGGAGGTGCTGGCTTACGGGACCGCCGTGGTGGTCGAGAAAACGAGTTGAGGCGAGGGCGCCACAGACAAGTGACAAAGGGCAAAAGTTCGGCTAAGGATGCCGGCCCCGTGTGAGGCTTGCGTGCAATTGGCGCGCGACAGGGGTGTAGCTCAATTGGCAGAGCGTCGGTCTCCAAAACCGAAGGCTGGGGGTTCGAGACCCTCCACCCCTGCCATCAGTTTGGAGCGGATCCGAGGTGAGGGCGCCGGATCGGCTGGTGTTGTGCACCCAAAAGACGGCGGTGCGGCAACATGTCACATGGCGCCTGGGAACATGTTTTGATGGCGAAGTTCAATCCGTTCGAATTCATCCAAGAGGTAAGGCAAGAAGTCTCCAAAGTCACCTGGCCCACGTGGAAGGAAGTGTGGATCACAACCCTCATGGTGCTGGTCATGGTGACGTTGGCGTCGCTCTTCTTTCTTACGGTCGACCAGGTGCTTGGCCGGGTGATCAACCTGGTTCTTGGCGTCAGTCGCTGACAGGCGGTCACAGTTGGCGTTGGGTCTAGAAGTCCTTCGTGGCGAAGGCAGCAATAGAGACGGTCTAAGAATGGCCAAGCGCTGGTACATCGTGCACGCCTATACGAATTTCGAGCGCAAGGTGGCGGACGCCATCCTGGAGCGCGCGAAGGCCGCTGGGCTCGAGCACCTCTTCGGAGACGTGAAGGTACCCACCGAGCATGTCATCGAGGTGAAGCGCGGCCGCAAGGTGCAGGCGGAGCGCAAATTCCTTCCCGGGTACGTGCTCGTGAACATGGAAATGACCGACGCGGCGTTCGTGCTCATCAAGAATACGCCCAAGGTGACCGGGTTCCTGGGAGCCGAGAATAAACCGATTCCCATCTCCGACGACGAGGCCATGCGCATCCTCAGTCAGGAGAAGGAAGGGGTCGAGAGGCCGAAGCCCTCGATCATCTACGAGGTGGGCGAGCAGGTGAAGGTTGTGGACGGACCGTTCGCGTCCTTCCAGGGCGAGGTCGAGGAAGTGGACGGCGAACGCTCGCGGCTCAAGGTCGGCGTGTCGATCTTCGGGCGCAAGACGCCGGTCGAGCTCGAGTTCGGGCAGGTGGAGAAGGTGCCGGCCTGACGGGGCGCGGCGCAACTGTGCGGGAGTGCGGGACAGACCTTGAGATGAGATTTTTCGGGCGCTGATGAGGCGCATTGGAGAAGGCGGCGCGCGAGCGCCGCAGCGCCGCGAGGGGCCGGGCAATCCGGTGATGCTCGCGGAGATGTGCGGGAGGGCCCGTCCAACTTGCGGGCCCGCGGACCGCTAACCCTGGGAAGCTAAGCTTCCCGTAAGCGTAAGGGGAAACTATGGCAAAGAAGATAGACGGCTACATCAACCTACAGGTCCCGGCTGGGGCGGCAAATCCTTCGCCGCCCATCGGCCCCGCGCTCGGCCAGCGCGGCGTCAACATCATGGAGTTCTGCAAGTCGTTCAACGCCAAGACGAAGGACATGGAGCAGGGCACGCCGATCCCGGTCAAGATCACGGTGTTCTCGGATCGCTCCTTCACCTTCGAGATGCGGACGCCGCCAGCCTCCTTCTTCCTGAAGAAGGCGGCGAAGACCACGTCGGGCTCGAAGACACCGGGCCGCGAGGTCGCCGGCGAGGTGACGATGAAGCAGGTGCGCGAGATCGCGCAGTTGAAGATGAAGGACTTGAATACGGACAACCTCGATCAGGCTGCGCGCACGATCGCCGGCTCCGCCCGTTCCATGGGCCTTAAGGTGGTGGAGTAACCCATGGCAAAGGCAGCTCAAGAGAAGAAGAACATCGCTCCCGAGGCGATCAAGGCGGCGCGCGTCGCAGGCGGCAAGCGCAATGCAGCGGGGCGCGAGGGCATCAATCCGGCCAAGGCCTACGCGGTCGACGAGGCGGTGAAGCTCGTCAAGTCGCGCGCCAAGGCCAAGTTCGACGAGACGGTCGAGGTTGCCATGAACCTCGGCGTCGACCCGAAGCATGCGGACCAGATGGTGCGCGGCGTGTGCAATCTGCCCAACGGCTCAGGCCGCACGGCGCGGGTTGCCGTGTTCGCGCGCGGACCCAAGGCGGAGGAGGCCAAGGCGGCCGGAGCCGACATCGTCGGCGCGGAGGACCTTGTCGAAACGGTGTCGAAGGGCCAAATAAACTTCGATCGCTGCATCGCTACTCCCGACATGATGGGTCTCGTCGGCCGCTTGGGCAAGGTTCTCGGCCCGCGCGGCCTGATGCCCAATCCGCGCGTCGGCACCGTGACCATGGACGTCACGGGGGCGGTCAAGGGCGCCAAGGGCGGCTCGGTCGAGTTCCGCGTCGAGAAGGCCGGCATCGTCCACGCCGGCGTCGGCAAGGCGAGCTTCACGGAGAAGGCGCTCGTCGAGAACATCCGGGCGTTCGTCGAGGCCGTCGCCAAGGCGAAGCCCGCCGGCTCCAAGGGTACGTACATCAAGAAGGTGTCGGTCAGCTCGACCATGGGGCCGGGCGTCAAGATCGATGCGGGAAGCGTGATTTCGAGCCAGCCACAGGGCTAAGCCCAGGCTGGCGAACAAGAATTCCGCGTCGGCTTTCGTCATGGAGGCCGCCGCGGGAGCCCCGGTCCAAGCGCTCGAAAGAGCGCCGGCCAGGGACCTGTCCGAGATTGTGGGTGCGAGGCCGGATCTCTTCCGGCCGAACCTAAGCCTCTCCTCGAGAGGGCCCTCATGAGACGGGAGACCACCCGGTTTCGCTTCCTTCGGGAAGAGGCCGGTTTGAGCCTTCTGGGTCAGCACCGTGCCGCCTTAGGGCGCTGCGGTCGGGACAGGACGAGCGTCGCATCATCGGGTCTTCGGGCCTGAGACGTGCGGCAAGGTGCAACCCGCGGCAGGTCCATTTTCGGGGCCCGCCGCAACCAGGAGTGAGCAGGTGGAAAGAGCTGCAAAAAAGGCGCTCGTGACCTCGCTCCACGGCGTGTTGAAAGACACGGGCGTGGTCGTGGTCGCCCACAACACCGGCATGGTGGCCGCTCAATCTGCAGACTTCCGCAAACGCGTCAAAGAGGCGGGCGGAAGTGTGAAGGTGGCCAAGAACAAGCTGGTGAAGCTCGCGCTCAAGGACACGAACGCCGAAGGCATCTCGGATCTGATGAAGGGGCCGACCATTCTCGCCTATTCCAAGGATCCGATTGCCGCGGCCAAGGCTGCCGTCAAGTACGCCAAGGAGAACGACAAGCTCGTCATCCTCGGCGGCGCGATGGGTGCCAGCGTCCTCGACGCGAACGGCGTCAAAGCACTCGCCGACCTGCCTTCGCTGGATGAGCTCAGAGCGAAACTCATCGGACTTCTCAACGCGCCGGCGACAAAGATCGCCCGCACGATCAAGGAGCCGGGAGCCAAGCTCGCACGCGTCATCCAAGCCAAGGCATCGAAGGGCGAAGCTGCTTAGTGCCGATGGGCAATCCAATTCGGCGCGGACAAGGGTCCGCGCGTCAACTGTCAAAGGCTTAAACCGGAAGGAAAGTTCACATGTCTGATTTGTCCAAGATCGTCGACGATCTGTCGAAGCTCACCGTCCTCGAGGCCGCCGAGCTCGCCAAGATGCTCGAGGAGAAGTGGGGCGTCTCGGCTGCTGCGGCCGTTGCCGTTGCTGCAGCGCCCGTCGCTGCTGCTGCCGTCGAGGAGCAGACCGAGTTCACCGTCATTCTGAAGTCGGGCGGCGACAAGAAGATCAACGTCATCAAGGAAGTCCGCGCCATCACGGGCCTTGGCCTCAAGGAAGCCAAGGACCTCGTCGAGGCCGGCGGCAAGACCGTCAAGGAAGGCGTCACCAAGGACGAGGCCGCAAAGCTCAAGAAGCAGCTCGAGGACCAGGGCGCGGTCGTCGAGCTCAAGTAAGGCAGTCAGGCAGTAGGCAGCAGGCAGTCGGAAGCAAGCCGATGGTCCTGCTGCCTGACTGCCTGACTTACTGCTGCCTGCACAAGACGGTTCTCCGGAGGGTCTCGAGGGGGTTCAAAAGCCCGCGAAGAGGCCCTCCGGCGAGCCGTTTCAAGACGAATTCAATAGCGCGAGGGATGGCGACCCTGGCGCAGGCAAGAGAAAGGGGCGGGTGGCGCGCAGACACCCGGCCCCATGTGAAATGAGGAGCGGACATGGCTGACACGTTCAACGGCCGCAAGCGTATTCGGAAGCAGTTCGGGTCGATCCGCGAAGTGGCGGAGATGCCGAACCTGATCGAGGTGCAGAAGAGCTCCTACGACGACTTCCTGATGGTCAAGGAGCCGCCGGGCGGGCGTCCAGACGATCACGGCCTGCAGGCCGTGTTCAAGTCCGTGTTCCCGATCTCGGACTTCTCGGGCCGCGCGACGCTCGAGTTCGTGCGCTACGAGTTCGAGCCGCCGAAGTACGACGTCGACGAGTGCATGCAGCGCGACATGACCTACTCGGCGCCGCTCAAGGTCAAGCTGCGTCTCATCGTGTTCGATGTCAACGAGGAGACCGGCTCGAAGTCGATCAAGGACGTCAAGGAGCAGGACGTCTACATGGGCGACATGCCGCTCATGACGCTCAACGGCACGTTCGTCATCAACGGCACCGAGCGCGTCATCGTCACCCAGATGCACCGCTCGCCGGGCGTGTTCTTCGATCACGACCGCGGCCGCACGCACGCGTCGGGCAAGCTCCTGTTCGCTGCCCGCATCATTCCCTACCGCGGCTCGTGGCTCGACTTCGAGTTCGACGCCAAGGACATCGTCTACGTTCGCATCGACCGGCGCCGCAAGCTGCCGGTGACGACGCTGCTTTATGCGCTGGGTCTCGACGACGAGCAGATCCTGTCGACGTTCTACAAGCAGATTCCGATCAAGGAATCGAAGCGCGGCTGGAAGATGCCGTTCGTGCCCGAGAAGATGCGCGGCATGAGCCCGCTCGCCGATCTCATGGACGCGCGAAGCGGGCGAGGTCGTCGCCAAGGCCGGCGAGAAGATCACGGCGCGCAAGGCGCGCGAGCTCGCCGAGGGCGGCCTCAAGGAGGTGCTCGTCTCGTCCGAGGATCTCGCGGGACGCTACATCGCCGAGGACATCGTCAACCTCGAAGACGGGCAGATCTACGCGGAAGCGGGCGACGAGCTCGATGCGAAGCTGCTGGCCGAGCTCAAGGACCAGAAGGTCAAGGAGTTCCACATCCTCGACATCGACCACGTCAATGTCGGGCCGTTCATCCGCAACACGCTCAACATCGACAAGAACTCGAACTACGAAGAAGCGCTGATGGACATCTACCGGGTCATGCGGCCCGGCGAGCCGCCGACCATCGAGGCGGCGACGAACCTGTTCCACAGCCTGTTCTTCGATAGCGAGCGCTACGACCTCTCGGCCGTCGGCCGCGTGAAGATGAACATGCGCCTCGAGCTCGATGCGCCCGACACCATGCGCGTGCTGCGCCAGGAGGACATCCTCGCGGTCATCAAGACGCTGGTCGACCTGCGCGACGGCCGCGGCGAGATCGACGACATCGACCATCTCGGCAACCGGCGCGTGCGCTCGGTCGGCGAGCTCATGGAGAACCAGTACCGCGTCGGCCTGCTGCGCATGGAGCGCGCCATCAAGGAGCGCATGAGCTCGGTCGAGATCGACACGGTGATGCCGCAGGATCTGATCAACGCCAAGCCGGCGGCGGCGGCGGTGCGCGAGTTCTTCGGCTCGTCGCAGCTCACCCAGTTCATGGACCAGACCAATCCGCTGTCCGAGATCACGCACAAGCGGCGTCTCTCGGCGCTCGGCCCGGGCGGTCTGACGCGCGAGCGCGCGGGCTTCGAGGTGCGCGACGTGCATCCGACGCACTACGGCCGCATCTGCCCGATCGAGACGCCGGAAGGCCCGAACATCGGCCTCATCAACTCGCTGGCGACGTTCGCGCGCGTCAACAAGTACGGCTTCATCGAGAGCCCGTACCGCCGCGTGAAGGACGGCAAGGTGACGGATAAGGTGGTCTATCTCTCCGCCATGGAGGAGATGCGCCACCACGTCGCCCAGGCCAACGCCGCCGATCGACGCCAAGGGCAAGCTCACCGAGGATCTGGTCACCTGCCGCTTCTACGGGCGACGTCGTGCTGGTCCCGACCGACAAGGTCGACTACATCGACGTGTCGCCGAAGCAGCTCGTGTCGGTCGCCGCGGCGCTGATCCCGTTCCTCGAGAACGACGACGCCAACCGCGCGCTCATGGGCTCGAACATGCAGCGTCAGGCGGTGCCGCTGATCAAGGCCGAGGCGCCGCTCGTCGGCACCGGCATGGAAGAGGTCGTGGCGCGCGATTCAGGCGCCGCGATCGCCGCCACGCCGCACCGGCGTCGTCGATCAGGTCGACGCGACGCGTATCGTCATCCGCGCCACGGAAGAGACCGACCCGTCGAAGCCCGGCGTCGACATCTATCGTCTGCGCAAGTTCCAGCGCTCGAACCAGAACACCTGCATCAACCAGCGGCCGCTGGTGAACGTGGGCGACCGGGTCGAGGCCGGCGAGATCATCGCCGACGGTCCGTCGACGGATCTCGGCGATCTGGCGCTCGGCAAGAACGTGCTCGTCGCGTTCATGCCGTGGATGGGCTACAACTTCGAGGACTGCATCCTGCTCTCCGAGCGCGTCGTCTCGTCCGACATCTTCACCTCGATCCACATCGAGGAATTCGAGGTCATGGCCCGCGACACCAAGCTCGGGCCTGAGGAGATCACGCGCGACATTCCGAACGTCTCGGAAGAGGCGCTGAAGAACCTCGACGAAGCCGGCATCGTCTACATCGGCGCCGAGGTCAATCCGGGCGACATCCTGGTCGGCAAGATCACGCCCAAGGGCGAGAGCCCGATGACGCCCGAAGAGAAGCTCTTGCGCGCCATCTTCGGCGAGAAGGCGTCCGACGTGCGCGATACGTCGCTGCGTCTGCCGCCGGGCGTCACCGGCACGATCGTCGAGGTGCGCGTCTTCAACCGCCACGGCGTCGAGAAGGACGAGCGCGCGATGGCGATCGAGCGCGAGGAGATCGAGCGTCTCGCCAAGGACCGCGACGACGAGATGCAGATCCTCGACCGCAACGTCTACGCGCGTCTGCGCGATACGCTGATGGGCAAGGAGGTCGCCAAGGGTCCGAAGGGCGCCCGCAAGGGGACCAAGCTCGACGATGCCATCCTCGACGACATCCCGCGCAGCCAGTGGTGGGAGATCGGTCTCGCCAACGAGAAGGCGCAGGCCGAGGTCGAGGCCATCAACAAGCAGTACGAGGAGGCCAAGAAGAGCCTCGAGCGCCGCTTCGTCGACAAGGTCGACAAGCTGCAGCGCGGCGACGAGCTGCCTCCCGGCGTCATGAAGATGGTCAAGGTCTTCGTCGCCGTGAAGCGCAAGATCCAGCCCGGCGACAAGATGGCCGGCCGTCACGGCAACAAGGGCGTCGTGTCGCTGATCGTGCCGTGCGAGGACATGCCGTTCCTCGAGGACGGCACGCATGTCGACGTCGTGCTCAATCCGCTCGGCGTGCCCTCGCCGCATGAACGTCGGGCAGATCCTCGAGACGCATCTCGGCTGGGCGTGCCGCGGCTTGGGCAGGCTCATCGACGAGGCGCTGCAGCAGTTCCACGAGAGCGGACAGGCGAAGGCGCTGCGCGATCAGATGCAGAAGATCTACGGCAAGGACGAGATCAAGGCGAACACGAAGGACGCCGACATCGTCGCCATCGCCGAGCAGCTCAAGGGCGGCGTGCCGATGGCGACGCCGGTGTTCGACGGCGCGCGCGAGCCCGACATCGTCGAGATGCTCGAGGCCGCGGGCTTCGACAGCTCGGGCCAGGTGACGCTCTTCGACGGGCGCACCGGCGAGCCGTTCGATCGCAAGGTGACGGTCGGCTACAAGTACCTCCTGAAGCTGCACCACCTCGTCGACGACAAGATCCACGCGCGCTCGATCGGCCCCTACTCGCTCGTCACCCAGCAGCCGCTGGGCGGCAAGGCCCAGTTCGGCGGTCAGCGCTTCGGCGAAATGGAGGTGTGGGCGCTCGAAGCCTACGGCGCCGCCTACACGCTGCAGGAGATGCTGACGGTGAAGTCGGACGACGTCGCGGGCCGCACCAAGGTCTACGAGGCCATCGTGCGCGGCGACGACACCTTCGAGGCCGGCGTGCCGGAGAGCTTCAACGTGCTCGTCAAGGAAATGCGGGCGCTCGGCCTCAACGTCGAGCTCCTGAATACGGAGGTGCCGGCCGTCGAGCAGCAGCCGGAGGCTGCAGCCGGAACGGCCGCGCTTGCCACCGGCCGCCGCCGAATAACGACATGTTGTTCCCTCTCCCCGATTCCGGGGAGAGGGCTGGAATGCGGAATCTTTAGGGACGTGCCCCCCGTCCCGCGAGGAGAGAGCGAATGAACGAGATCACCAACCTCTTCAAGACCCAAGCGCCGATCCCGACCTTCGACCAGATCAAGATCTCGATCGCGAGCCCGGACGACATCCTGTCGTGGTCGTTCGGCGAGATCAAGAAGCCCGAGACGATCAACTACCGCACGTTCAAGCCCGAGCGCGACGGCCTCTTCTGCGCGCGCATCTTCGGGCCGATCAAGGACTACGAGTGCTTGTGCGGCAAGTACAAGCGCATGAAGTACAAGGGCCTGATCTGCGAAAAGTGCGGCGTCGAGGTGACGCTCGCCAAGGTCCGCCGCGAGCGCATGGGCCATATCGAGCTCGCGGCCCCGGTCGCCCACATCTGGTTCCTGAAGTCGCTGCCCTCGCGCATCGGCCTTCTGCTCGACATGAGCTTGAAGGATCTCGAGCGCGTGCTCTATTTCGAGAACTACATCGTCACCGAGCCCGGCATCTCGCCCTTCAAGGAGCGCCAGCTCCTGTCGGAGGAGGACTACAACCGCGCGCTCGAGGAGCATGGTCCCGACAGCTTCACGGCCGGCATCGGCGCGGAAGCGATCCGCGAGCTGCTGATGGCCATGGATCTGCCGAAGATCCGCGAAGATCTGCGCCAGGAGATCGCGGAAGCGACGACCGACCTGAAGCCGAAGAAGCTCGGCAAGCGCTTGAAGGTCATCGAGAGCTTCATCGAGAGCGGCAACAAGCCCGAGTGGATGATCCTGACCCAGGTGCCGGTCATTCCGCCCGAGCTGCGTCCGCTCGTGCCGCTCGACGGCGGCCGCTTCGCGACGTCGGATCTCAACGATCTCTACCGCCGCGTCATCAACCGCAACAACCGCCTGAAGCGGCTCATGGAGCTGCGCGCGCCGGACATCATCATCCGCAACGAGAAGCGGATGCTGCAGGAGTCGGTCGACGCGCTGTTCGACAACGGCCGGCGCGGCCGCGTGATCACGGGTGCCAACAAGCGCCCGCTGAAGTCGCTCGCCGACATGCTCAAGGGCAAGCAGGGCCGGTTCCGCCAGAACCTGCTCGGCAAGCGCGTCGACTATTCGGGCCGCTCGGTCATCGTCGTCGGACCGGAGCTGAAGCTGCATCAGTGCGGGCTGCCGAAGAAGATGGCGCTCGAGCTGTTCAAGCCGTTCATCTACGCGCGCCTGCAGACGCTCGGCCAGGCCGCGACCGTGAAGCAGGCGAAGAAGCTCGTCGAGAAGGAGAAGCCCGAGGTCTGGGACGTGCTCGACGAGGTCATCCGCGAGCATCCGGTGCTGCTCAATCGCGCGCCGACGCTGCACCGCCTCGGCATCCAGGCTTTCGAGCCGCAACTGATCGAGGGCAAGGCGATCCAGCTGCATCCGCTCGTCTGCGCGGCCTTCAACGCCGACTTCGACGGCGATCAGATGGCCGTGCACGTGCCGCTGTCGCTCGAAGCCCAGCTCGAGGCGCGCGTGCTGATGATGTCGACGAACAACATCCTGCATCCAGCGAACGGACAGCCGATCATCGTGCCGTCGCAGGATATCGTGCTCGGTCTCTATTACCTGTCGATCATTCGCGACAAGGAGCCGGGCGAGGGCATGGCTTTCGGCTCGGTGGGCGAGCTGCGCCACGCGCTCGAGGCCGGCGCCGTGACGTTGCACGCCAAGGTCAAGGGCCGCTTCCGGGCCATCGACGCCGAGGGCAACGAGGTCGTCGAGCTGCACGACACGACGCCGGGCCGCATGATTCTCGGCGAGGTGCTGCCGAAGCGTCCGGGCGTGAAGTTCGCGCTCGTCAACCAGCTGCTGACGAAGAAGGCCATCTCGGGAATGATCGATGCCGTCTACCGCAACTGCGGTCAGAAGGAGACGGTCATCTTCTGCGACCGCATCATGGCGCTCGGATTCCACCACGCCTTCAAGGCGGGCATCTCGTTCGGCAAGGACGACATGCTCATCCCCGACACGAAGACCAAGATCGTCGACAAGACGCACGACATGGTGCGCGAGTTCGAGCAGCAGTACAACGACGGCCTCATCACGCAGCTCGAGAAGTACAACAAGGTCGTCGACGCCTGGTCGAAGTGCACCGATCAGATCGCCAAGGAGATGATGGAGCGCATCTCGGCGACCCAGAAGGACAAGGACGGGCGCGAGAAGCAGATCAACTCGATCTACATGATGAGCCACTCGGGTGCGCGCGGCTCGCCGGCGCAGATGAAGCAGCTCGCGGGTATGCGCGGCCTCATGACCAAGCCCTCGGGCGAGATCATCGAGACGCCGATCATCTCGAACTTCAAGGAAGGCCTGTCGGTGCTCGAGTACTTCAACTCGACGCACGGCGCCCGCAAGGGCCTCGCCGACACGGCGCTCAAGACCGCGAACTCGGGCTACCTGACGCGGCGTCTCGTCGACGTGGCGCAGGATGCGATCATCTCCGAGGAGGACTGCGGAACCGACGCCGGCATCAACGTGCAGGCGGTCGTCGACGCAGGCCAGGTCATCGTGTCGCTCGCGGCACGCGTGCTCGGCCGCACGGCGGCGGAGGACGTCGTCGAGCCCGGCACCAAGAACGATCATCGTCAAGACGGGCGAGCTGATCGAGGAGCGCCACGCGGAGGCGATCGAGAAGGCGCAGGTGCAGGAAGTGCGCATCCGCTCGGTGCTCACGTGCGAGACCGAGACGGGCGTGTGCGCCAAGTGCTACGGCCGCGATCTCGCACGCGGCACGCGCGTCAACATCGGCGAGGCGGTCGGCGTCATCGCCGCGCAGTCGATCGGCGAGCCGGGCACGCAGCTCACCATGCGCACGTTCCACATCGGCGGCACGGCGAACCTCGTCGATCAGTCGTTCGTCGACAGCAACTTCAACGGCAAGGTGAAGATCAAGAACCGGGCCATGGTCAAGGACGGCCAGGGACGCATGATCGCGATGGGGCGCACCATGTCGCTCGTCATCGTCGACCAGTCGGGCAAGGAGCTCGCGACGCACAAGATCCCGTACGGCGCGCGCCTCCATGTCGACGAGGGCGACGAGGTCAAGCGCGGGACCAAGCTCGCGCAGTGGGATCCCTACACGCGTCCGATCCTCACCGAGGCCACCGGCAAGGTGGAGTTCGAGGATCTGATCGAGGGCGCCTCGGTGCGCGAGCAGACGGACGAGGTCAAGGGCACCACGAACCGCGTCATCGTCGACTGGCGCGCGACGCCGCGCGGAGCCGAGCTGAAGCCTGCGCATCGTCGTCAAGGACGCGAAGGGCAAGCACATCAAGGTCGCTCGCGGCGGCGACGCCCGCTATCTGCTTTCCGTCGAGACCATTCTCTCGGTCGAGCCGGGTCAGGACGTGAAGGCGGGTGACGTGCTGGCGCGTATCCCGCTGTCGTCGGCCAAGTCGGGCGACATCACGGGCGGTCTGCCGCGCGTGGCGGAGCTGTTCGAGGCGCGGCGTCCCAAGGATCACGCGATCATCGCGGAGATCTCAGGCACGGTCGAGTTCGGGAAGGACTACAAGAACAAGCAGCGGATCAACATCAAGCCCGACGACGAGGGTGCGGAGTCTGCCGAGTATCTGATCCCGCGCGGCAAGAGCCTTGCCGTGCAGCACGGAGACCACATCGAACGCGGCGACTTCATCTACGACGGCAATCCGGCGCCGCACGACATCCTGGCCATCAAGGGCGTGGAGGAACTCGCCAACTACCTCATCAACGAGATCCAGGACGTCTACCGTCTGCAGGGCGTGACCATCAACGACAAGCATATCGAGGTCATCGTCCGGCAGATGCTGCAGAAGGTCGAGATCACGGATGTGGGCGAAACCGATATGATCAAGGGCGAGCAAATCGACCGCATCGAGTTCGAGGAGACGAACGCCAAGGCCGAGAAGGCGGGCAAGCGCCCGGCTTCCGCGACCCCGGTGCTGCTCGGCATCACGAAGGCGTCGCTGCAGACGCGCTCCTTCATCTCGGCGGCCTCGTTCCAGGAGACGACGCGCGTTCTGACCGACGCCGCCGTCATCGGCAAGTCGGATACGCTCGAGGGCCTCAAGGAGAACGTCATCGTCGGCCGTCTCATCCCGGCCGGCACGGGCGGCATGCTGAGGCGCTTGCGCAAGGTGGCCGCCAAGCGCGACGAGCTCATCGACAAGGAGAAGGCGAAGTCGGAAGCCGAGAAGGTGCTGGTCGCGCCCGACGGCGATGCGGCCTCGCCGGTCCGCCGCCGCCGCCGCGCTGCCGAGTAGCGGACACGGCTGGCGAGTTGCGATACGTGAGCGGCGGCCTTCCCCCGGGAGGCCGCCGCTCCCATTTGGTAAAGACGAGGATAGTCAGGGCTGCCGGCGTCTGCCCTGGCCTTGGCCGGGGAGTTGTCCTATAAGCCCCTGAAAATGCGTTTTGAAGTGGCGCGGGCCGCCGGCGGGCCGCGCAGGGAGGGTTAGATATGGCCACAGCGTGGTCGCCCGAGAGCTGGCGGTCGAAGCCGATCGTCCAGGTGCCCGAGTATCCCGACAGCGGGACGGTTGCCGATGTCGAGGCGAAGCTCGCAACCTTCCCGCCCCTCGTTTTTGCGGGCGAGGCGCGCGAGCTCAAGAAGCAGCTCGGCGATGTGGCGCTCGGCAACGGCTTTCTCCTGCAGGGCGGGGACTGCGCCGAGAGCTTCCTCGAGCACCGGGCCGACAACATCCGCGATTTCTTCCGCGTCTTCCTGCAGATGGCGGTCGTGCTGACGTACGCCGGCGGCAGCCCGGTGGTGAAGGTCGGACGCATCGCCGGCCAGTTCGCGAAGCCGCGGTCGTCGCCCATGGAGAAGAGGGGCTCGGTCGAGCTCCCGTCTTATCGCGGCGACATCATCAACGGGCCGGAGTTCACGCCGGAAGCGCGCATTCCGGACCCGGTGCGCCAGATCGAGGCTTACCGCCAGTCGGCGGCGACGCTCAACCTGATCCGCGCATTCGCCACGGGCGGCTATGCCGATCTCGAGCGCGTGCATCAGTGGAACATGGGCTTCGTCAAGGACAGCCCGCAGGGCCATCGTTACCAGGCGCTCGCCGATCGCATCGCCGAGACGCTGGGCTTCATGCGCGCCTGCGGCATCACGAGCGAGAACACGCCGCAGCTCAGGTCGACGCGCTTCTACACCAGCCACGAGGCGTTACTGCTCGGCTTCGAGCAGGCGATGACGCGTCTCGACAGCACGAGCGGCGATTGGTACGCGACCTCGGGGCATATGCTTTGGATCGGCGACCGCACGCGCCAGCTCGACCACGCGCATGTCGAGTTCTGCCGCGGCATCAAGAATCCGATCGGCATCAAGTGCGGGCCGTCGCTCGAGCCTGACGGCCTTTTGCGCTTGATCGACATCCTGAACCCTAAGGACGAGCCGGGACGCCTGACGCTGATCTGCCGCTTCGGTCAGGACAAGGCCGCCCAGCAGCTACCGAAGCTCATCCGCGCGATCAAGAAGGCGGGCAAGTGCGTCGTCTGGTCGTGCGATCCAATGCACGCGAATACCATCTCCGCCGCCAACGGGTACAAGACCCGGCCGTTCGACCGCATCCTGAAAGAGGTCGAGGTCTTCTTCGACGTGCACCGCGCCGAGGACTCGCATGCGGGCGGCATCCACGTCGAGATGACAGGGCAGAACGTGACCGAGTGCACGGGCGGCGCCATGGCAATCTCGGAAACGGATCTGTCGGACCGCTATCACACGCATTGCGATCCGCGCCTCAATGCCGACCAGTCGCTCGAGCTCGCATTCCTCGTCGCCGAGCGCATGAAGGCCGAGCGCGAGGCGCGCGGGGTTCAGGTCGAGCCCGCGGCGGCGCTGGCGTAGGCAGGAACCTTGACCAATTCGGCGACGTTGAAATCGGTATCGGCGGTATCCAAGAACGCCGGACCAACTCAGGAGAGGAAGCACTCATGCGCAGACTAGGAAAAGCAACGGCAACGGCTTTGGCCGGCCTGCTCGCTCTTGCCATCACGGCTACGGCGGGACTCGCCGCGAGCGAGTTCGAAGGGAAGTGGAAGGTCGCGGATACGACTGGCAAAGCCTTTGAGATCATGCTTGCGGCCGACGGCTCGGCGACGGGGACGCAGCAGGAAGGCCAGAAAGGCACCTGGAAGGAAGAGGGTTCGGCCGCGATCATCACATGGGATACGGGCTGGACGACCAAGATCTCGAAGGACGGCGACAAGTTCAGGAAGACCGCCTTCAAGAAGGGCGAGCCGCTCACTGGCACGCCGACCAACAGCTCGCCGGCGGAGAAGGTGAAGTAAGGATTTGGGCTTGCGCTGTGCGCGAGCTGCAATTCAAGACAAGGGCGCGCGGCGATGGCTGCGCGCCCTTTGCATTTTCCGCGGCATTGGGCGGAGACGTGCGAGTGCCCGCTAGGCTTCCGCCTCTTCGTCCTCGGCGTTCAAGTCGATGACGCCCTTCTCCATCAGCTCCATGGCGAGGTCGGCAATAGCGCGACGCGCCTTTGCGATCTCCTTGGTCAACGGCTTCTTTCCGGTCGCGATCTCCTGCTCGATCATCCTACGGGCGCGCCCCGGCACGGCTTCAAGGATAAGGTCGCGGAGCCGCGCGTCGGCTCCATGCAAGGCCACGATCGTGCGCTCGGGCGGCACCTGATCGAAGAGGGCGAGCATAGCCGATTGGTTGAGCTTGGCGATGTCGTCGAAGGTGAACAGGAGGCTGCGGACGATCTCGGCCTCTTTCGGGGCGTGTGCTTCGAGATCGCGGAGCACCTCGTCCATATGCTTGCGGTCCATCTTGTTGATGATGTCGGCAAGGCGGGCATGAATGGTCGGCCCGGAGTTGCGGGTGTTGTAGAGCACGTCCTCCTTGAAGGCTTCCTCGAGCAGCTTGAGGGGTCTCTCCTGGATGGGTTTCATCGCCAGCATGCGCCGCATAACCTCGTTGCGCATCTGGGCTGGCAACAGGCGTAGAACGGCGGCAGCATAGGCCGGCGCCGCACGCGAGAGGACGAGGGCGCCGACCTGTGGGTGCTCCTTCGTCAGGTAGCGGCCGAGGTTGGCCTCCGGCGTTTCGGAAAGGCGCACCCAGATCGATTGCAGGGACTTGCTGCGCACCTGCGACATGATCTCGGAGATCTGTTCTGGCGCCACGACGCCCATGAGCAGCTCTTCGACCTCGTCGGCGGTGGCCATCAGGTCGCCGCCGCTCTTCATGTGGCTGGCGAACTCCTCGACGAGAGCGTCCAATACCGGCTTCGAGATAGTGCCGAGATCGGATGCCGTCTGCGCGATGAGCTTGATGTCGTCTTCGTCGAAGTGCTTGAGCAAGCGGGAGGCGAGCCGCTTGTCCATGGTCAGCAGCAAGGCAGCCACCTTCGTCACGCCTGGCAGCACGGGCAACGCCTTGGAAGGCGGCGGCGCAGGTGTGGGCTTCGGCTGTGCGTCCGTATTCGGGCGCGGCTCCATGTCTCGCTACCGGCGATCTCTGATTAAGTTTCGCGATGCACTAGCGTGTGTGCGCGCCTGAGCGCCGGGCCCTTTGCGCTCAGGGAGCGCTCAACCGACGGGCCTTTAGTGCTTAACCATTAGTCGAAAGGGCTTACGTGGAGCTTGCAGAATCCGACGTGCGCTGATGCAACCTTATATTATGCAAAATTATCAATCAGTTGCGCTGGTGCGCGTGTGGGGCGGCAGAGGCCGAATCGGATCCGCCGCCCCGAGCATTCCTCTCTCGTCGTCCTTTCTCAGCTCCCGGTCGGGCGCTTTGCCTCGACGGCCGTGATCGCCGCGGAGAGCTTCGTGTAGTCCTCGCAGGTCGTGCCGCAGCGCTTCTGGATCTCGCCGAGCTGCTCGCGCGCATTGGCCATGTCACCCTTGGTGATGAAGGCCTCGCCCATGTATTCGCGCGTGCGCGTGTCGTCAGGATTGATGCTCAGCGCCTTCTTGTAATAGGGCATCGCGGCGTCGACGTTGCCGAGCTTGCGGGTGGCGAAGCCAGTCACTCTCAGGATGCGCGGGTCGTCCTTGTTGGCCGCCGTCGCCGCCACCTCGAGTGCTTCCTTGTACTGGCCGCTCTTCGCCTTCCAGTACGCCGAACTCGTAGATCTGGTCGTCCGAAGGCTGTCCGTGCTGTGCGGCGCAGGCCGGCTTGTCCTTGTTGGCCGGGTTCGTGCAGTCGATCTTCGGCTTCACCGGTTCGTCCATCGCAGCCATGCCCGGCGCCGAGGCGGCAAGCGTGGCCACTCCTGCGAGCGCGATGGTGGCGAGGATCGACGGGAACTTGATTTTGCTCATGCGTCATTCTCCAAAACGAATGCAACGTCAGTCGCGACTCCGGTGCCCGCGCGAGCGATGTGCTCGACCGGTGGGCTCATTTGCGCCCCTGCGCCGGAGCCGAGGCGGCCTTGTGCGCGATCACGATGTCAGCAGCTGTTACGTTGGAGACAGGCGCGGAGGCCCGCATGTCGCGGGGCATCGAGCTCTACGCACGATGTCTTGGTCTAGCGGACGAGGCGCAGATGGTTGTCGAACTCGGTGCCGGCAACGGTGATGACCTCGAGTGGTGTCTCGCCCGGTCTCTCGATCTGCAGGGCACCGAGGCCGGACGAGAGCGCGAAGACGTCGTCGCCGACCGGCGCCAAGCCGCAGCCGTCGGCAAGCGTGGTCTCGGAGCGCAAGGTGCCCCGCTCCGTATCGATATAGACGATGCGACCGGCGCGCGGGGCAGATGCGGCGAGGACGCGGCCGTCGCGGCTCATGGCGACGGAGCCGATGTAGCCTTTGAGCGCAGTTCCCATCGGCTCCGACGGTTCGAAAATCTTTATCGGCTTCTCGATGCTGGCACGCCCGATAAGCTCGGGTGAGCTCTCGAGGCCGCCTTGCCACTGGGCGCCGAACCAGACCTCGCCTTTGGAATTTGCGGCGATATGGCGGATGGAGAGCATGTTGATGTCGTCAGGAAGCAGGTGCTGGGCGTGGAGATCGCCGGTCTTGATGTCGACGAAGGCGAGGGAAGGCACCATCCCGTCGACGTCGATGTTCTCCCGGCCCGTCGTCGGATCGGTCGCGATGCCGCCGTTGGCGATTGCGAGCGTGCGCCCGTCCGCGAGCAGGATCGCCTCGTGCGGGCCTACGCCGTGGGAAGGGAACTCGCCGATGCGCCTGTAATTCGCCGCGACGTCGTAGACGCCGATCATCCCGTCGCCGCTCTCTATGTTGTGCTCGCTCGTCAGGAGCAGGCGGCCGCCATCGGCAAACGCGCCGTGGCCGAAGAAATGCCTCTCGGCCTCAGGCGCGAAGATATGCGGCTCGGTACGGCCCGCGAGATCGAAAGCGACGGCGAAAAAGCCCGGGCGGCGCGCGAAGGCGACGGCGCGGCCGCTCGCTCTGTCGATGGCGATGTCGTGGCCGCGCGCGGAGAGCGGAATCTCGCGCAGGATCTTGCCGCCACGCGTCAGCAAGGCGAGCGCGTAGCCGCCGCTCGCGTGCCGGCAGGCCGAGATGAAGTCGGCCGTCTCTGCGCCGAGAGCCGTTTCGGCGCGCGCATGGCGGCCGGCCGCCAGGGCCAGAGCAGAACCAACGAGAAAGCCGCGTCTATCGATCAGCATGGATCTCTCCCGCCATGATCAATCTCCATCGAGCTCGTTGAAGCCCAATACAATGTCGGCGGCGGGCGCCAGCTCGCGGGACACGATCTGGCGCAGGCCGCTGATGCTAAAGCGCATCTTGCGCAGCCGCGTGATCTTTTCGTCGTCCGATTCCGCGCGCGAGAGGAGCGGCGCGTCGGCAACCACCGTCTCGAAGGCGCGGGGGATGAAAGCCTTCATCCAGGGCTTCTCGGGCGGCACGAATGCGAGCAGCCCCGTGGCGTCGAAGTAGGCGGAAATTGACGCGAGCTGCTGTGCGAGATAGCGGTCGCTCATCCCTGAGCGCTCGAAGGCGAGGCGGACCTTTTTCGGCGGCGTGGCGAGTGCCGCCTGGAGCCGGGGCAAGGCGTTGCGGTCCTGCGTGATCTGGAGACCCGTGAGCAGGGCCTTGACAATCTCGCGGGCGGTTTCCGAAGCGTCCTTGTAGACGGGATTGTCGGAGCCAGGCGTCAGCATCTTGGTGCGCCAGCCATCCGGCGCGATCCAGCCGTTCTCGATTTCACCGGCCAAGCTCTCGAGATTGGCTGCAATGGCGGCCGCGAACGAGCATCGGTATCGCGCTTCGTCGTCGTCGCCGCCAATCGGCTTCGTGTCGTTGAAAATGAGAAACTCGAGAGCGCCGAGGCCCTGCACGGCCGCGCTTTGTGCGCGCAGGGCGCCCGGCTCGAGGAGCGCCGTGTCACGCTTAGCGAGGAGGGCCTGGAGCTGCCGTTCGGTTGTGCCGCGCGGGTCGGGCCAGAAATAGAACCGCTCGAGGCGGTTTGCTTCCGTTATGGGGCCGAAGCGCAGGAAATCCATGTCGCCCCAGGCGGTGACGGTCCGCTGGAAGCTTTGCTCGATGTGGGTTCTTGCCTCGGCGTCGCTCGCGGGAGCGGCGCAATAGGTCTTGAGGTCCTCGGCAAGGTGCACGGTCGCGTCATGGAGCTGGGAGATGCGCGGGATGATGTGGCCGTCGATGGCGCTTTGCACCATCTCGGCGTGGGTCTTGCGCACGGTGCTTGCCGCAGTCGCGTCCACGGCCTGCGCCGACCGAGACGACGCTCGCGACGAGCGCCGTTGCAAGGAGCGCGGTTCCGAGACGTCCCGTGCCGTGCGCCATGCGCCGACCCTTGCTCATTGATGCAATAACGACGCGGGGCCGCTCTAGACGTTGCAGGCTCGTCTCTTGCTGGCAGGCGCGGGGGCGGTCGTGCTGCGCTTGTTGCGCAATTGGATGCGCATCAGGCTCTCGCGCGCCGAGAGGCTGCGATAAGGACACACGAGCCCTTTGCGCTCGAGCTCCTCGACCTTGGCGTAGATCGTCTCGACAGCAAGCGGCGCGCAGGAGCAGCAGCTCATCCGCTGCGACAATTGGCGGAAGACCATACCCGGCGTCGGGATCGGCGCCTCCGGATGATTGAGCAGGTCGAGCAGCGCGAGCTCGATGTCGTGGTCGGAGACGGTGGTGCACGAGCAGACGATCATGCCAGGTATTCCGCTTGCGAGTTATTGCATCAGAGCCGACTGCGGCTGAGCCGAGAGCGCGGCCGCATTGACGATCAATCCAGGAGACAAGATCCGGTCGAGGCTCCGCATGGTGATGGCAAAAGTCTCGGCATGATGGACCACCTCATCGATCAACGAGCTTTCGATCAGCGCGAATGCGCAGGCCTTCATCGCCGGGCAGGTGTTGTGCTGACAGGCCGCAATCATGGATACGGCGAGGCACTCGTCACGGCAGAAAGTGCCGCAGGGGCCGGAGACAACCTCGATCTCGCGGCGCGCCGCCGCGCTCAAGGCGCGCACCCAACCTGATAACTCGGTGATCGCAGTTCTTGCAGAGCGCGGACCCAAGGCATCGGCATAAATCTGCCAGGCGTTTGCCCAGCAATTGATGTCGCCCGATTGATATCCCGAAACCCAATAGCGGAAGCCCAACCCGACAAGACGCTCAGCATCTGCCTCCCGGCGCAGAGAGCAAGGCTCGTTTCTGCACATTGCCGAAATGCGATAGGTGCGCGACATGCATCATCTCCCCGGGTGCGCGGACGCAAGGCCCGCCGCGTCGTTGGCAGTAGAGAACAGCTGATCTGAGGGAACTGGCTCGGTCCGCGATTTCTCGCGGGGCGCAAAGTGTGCGCTCAAGTTCTGTTCGGTCATCGGTCTTTCCTATTGTCGGGGTTCAAGGCCCCGAAAAGGATGCAGTGCAATGGCCGATTTCAAGTGCGGCCCACGAGGCCAAGCAACCGTGTTCGAAAGAGCAAGTCAAGGGGCGTTTTGACCTGGGTCAATACAATAGAATTATTCAAATTCATTGCTTTGAAACGTTCTAAACTTGCGCTTTCAAAATCATCGCCGCGTGCATTTCTGCGGGAGCGATTTTTTTGATCGCTACGCGCTTGGTTTGCACGGCGCTGCGCGCAGCAAATTCAGGCGCGATCATCGCGCGCCGAGGCTCTCACCTGGGGCTGCAGTAGGGCTGGATCAACCGAGGTTGGATTGCTGACGGCGGAAGCCGCTCGCGGATTTTGCCGCGGGCTTTGTGCGCGCTGGCTGCTTACCAGATTTGCGCGACGAGGCCGGCTCAGCCCGCTTGGCTTTCGTCATCTGATCCAGCGTGTGCCCGTCGAGGACGCTGATGAAGGCCTCGAGCGCGGAGTCGAAAATGTTGTCCAGCTCCGCGAGCTGCTGGCGCGCCTGATCCTTCGAGCGCGCGCCCTCGTTGTCGAGATCGAGGCGCGTCGTCTCCATCGCGCGGACGACGTCGCCGATGCGGATCTCAGTTGCGGGGCGGGCGAGGCGCACGCCGCCGTGGCGGCCGCGGACGGGGCGGACGAAGCCGGCGCGCGACAAGAGATGGACGATCTTGAACGTGTTCTGCGGCGTGATCGCGCGGCGCTCGGAAATCTCGGCGACCTTCACGAGTCTGCCTTCCGCTTGGGCGCAGTCGATCAGGATCCGGATCGCATAGTTTGTTGTTTTGCTCAGGCGCATGGGGAGGTCCGGTTGGTCGTGGAGACTGTCGATGTCTGACGAGAGGGGGCAGCATTACCAATACATTCTAGTACATAATTCCCAAAACGTACCCTTCTCTCAAGCACAATATTCGGAGATTCCAGAGCCTACCCCTGCGCCCAGCCCCCCGGTCAGGGCCGCCTCCGTTTGCCGCGAAAATCGCGGTTCAGAAAGGCCCTTTTGCCGACTGTGACAGATGCGCCTCGGCGGCCGTTCATCTGCTCCAGATCAGGTTCTGGACAGCTATCATTGTTGACTTGCGACGTCAATTTAGACTAAACGGCTCCTGCGGCTATCGCAACCCGACGCTCGGGGCTCGGTGAATTTGGTCGCCGGTGCGATGTCCTATTCCAGGGCCTTTGACCCCTGTACATGGGAGAACATTCGTGACGTCTCGTCTCATCCATTCGCGTGCCATCCTCGTGTCGCTCGCTCTGGTCGGCGGCGCCCTGTGTCAGGCGGCGGTCGCGGAGCCGGCCACAGTTGCCGGTGTCATCAAGAATTATGCGGACATCGCCGAGGCCGGGTATTCCGACTCGCTCGCGGCAGCGAAGAAGCTCCAGACGGCCGTCAATGCTCTGATCAAGACCCCCAGCGGCGACACGCTCAAGGCAGCACGGCAGGCGTGGCTCGACGCGCGGGTTCCCTACATGCAGACGGAAGCCTTCCGGTTCGGCAACAAGATCGTCGACGACTGGGAGGGCAAGGTCAACTCGTGGCCGCTCGACGAGGGGCTGATCGACTACGTGGCCGAGGCCTATGGCAGCGAGTCGCCCGAGAACGAGCTCTACGCAGCTAACGTGATCGCCAACACGTCGCTCAAGATCGCCGGCAAGACGGTCGATACGACGAAGATCACTCCTGAGCTGCTTTCGGAAACGCTGCAGGAGGCCGGCGGCGTCGAGGCGAATGTTGCCACCGGCTATCACGCGGTCGAGTTTCTGCTCTGGGGACAGGATCTCAACGGCACGGGCCCCGGCGCCGGCAATCGCCCGGCCACCGACTACGACACCAAGAACTGCACGGGCGGCCACTGCGAGCGGCGCGCGCAGTACCTCAAGGCCGCAACCGACCTTCTCGTCGACGATCTCGCCTGGATGGTCAAGCAGTGGGGCGCCAAGGGCGACGCGCGCGCCGAGCTTTCCAAGGATGGCGGCAAGGCCGGACTCACGGCCATCATGACCGGTCTCGGCAGCCTGTCCTACGGCGAGCTCGCAGGCGAGCGCATGAAGCTCGGCCTCCTCATCCACGATCCCGAGGAGGAGCACGACTGCTTCTCCGACAACACGTACAACTCGCACTACTACGACGCGCTCGGCATACGGAACGTCTATGTCGGCAGCTATACGCGCCCCGACGGATCCAAGATCGAAGGCCCCAGCGTTTCGGATCTCATCAAGGCGAAGTCCGCCGAGACGGATGCGGCCGTGCGCGCCGCTCTCGACAAGACCATGGAGCGCATGACGACGCTGGTCGAGCGCGGAAAGACCAAGGAAGCCTATGACCAGATGATCGGTCAGGGCAATGACGAAGGCAACGCCGTCGTGCAGGCGGCGATCGACGGGCTCATCGCGCAGGCCAAGGAATTCGAGCGTGCGATCGCTGCGCTCGATCTCAAGGCGATCAAGTTCGAGGGCTCGGACAGCCTCGACGATCCGTCGAAGGTGGGAGCGAAGTGAGGCCGAGAGCGCGATCGTAGGCCTGGGCAAGAATCTCGTTGCAAGGAAGTAAGCAGGGTTCCAGTTCGGCGAGACCGTCGAATAGTTGCAAATATGAGTCAGGTTTTCGGTCTCGTGCTCGCGGAGCAGCTTATGGGATTGTCTGAGCGCCGGACCGAAACTAGATTTTTTTTGTAAAGGTTCCGGGTCCCCGGGACCAAGTTGGGGGACTGGAATGACGAGGCTGTTGTTTGTGGGCGCGTTTGCGTCCGCCATCGTGTCCATGAGCGGGACAGTGTTCGCTTGCGACGAGGTTCCGGACAGCGGAATTCCGGAGGGATCGATCGCGACGAAGCTACCGCGTGGCATGGCCGACCTTGGCGGGGTGCGCAGTGCGCTCGGCCAGCGTGGAATTCTCGTCGGGGCGAACTATATCGGCGAAGTTTTCGGAAATTCTTCCGGCGGAGTGAAGCAGGATACCTACTACGACGGGCGTCTCGAGCTTTATGCGGACGTAGATCTGCAGAAGATGGCCGGATGGAAAGGCGCGTGCTTCCACATCAACGGGTATCAGATTCACGGCACCAGCATAACGGCCGAGAACCTCGGCAGCTTGATGCCGGTGAGCTATATCGAGGCTACTCCGGCAACACGACTGTTCGAGCTCTATCTGGAGCAGGATTTCTTCAACAAGGCGGTCTCGATCAGGTTCGGTCAGCTCGCGGCCGATTCGGAGTTTCTCCTGAGCGACGGCGGCGGCTTCTTCATCAACGGCACATGGGGCTGGCCGTCGATCACAGCCGCCGACCTGCCGAGCGGCGGCCCGGCTTATCCGCTGGCGACACCGGGCGTGCGCGTGCAAGTAAAGCCTTCGGACGACCTGACGCTGCGCGTTGCCGTGTTCAACGGCGATCCCGTGGGGCCGTGCGACGGCGACCCGCAACGCTGCAACGATCACGGCCTCGAGTTCCGGGTGAAAGACCCCCCGCTGCTCATGGCGGAGGGCTCCTACGAATACAACAAGAGCGGACTGCGCGGCCGCGTCACGGTGGGCGGCTGGAATCACTTCGGCGATTTCGAGGACCTGCGCTTCGATTCGGGAGGCGGGCTCATCGCCGTCACCGGGAACCCGGCCCGCATCATCGACGGCGACTACGGGATCTATGGGATAATCGACCAGCTCATCTATCGGGTGCCGGGAGACGATCCCAAGGGCATCTCCCTCTTCGCCCGCGTCATTGGCGCGCCGGAGGACCGCAACCTGGTCGACTTCTATGCGGAGGGCGGCTTTACCTTCACCGGTATGATTCCCCACAGACCCGATGATGCCTTCGCCATCGGCTTTGCCTACACGGGGATATCGGACAATGCCGCGGGATTTGCGGCCGACGCTGGCGACACCGTGATCCTCAACCACGAGAGCGTTCTCGAGATCGTCTACACGGCCCAGATCGCCGAAGGTTGGACGCTGCAGCCCGACTTCCAATACTTCTGGAATCCCGGCGGCAATGTTCCCGACGAGAACGGGAAGGCTGTCGGAGACGCAGCGGTGTTCGGACTGCGCACGAGCTTGAGCTACTGACGGCCTGACTGGCTGGCATACCGATGGGACAACTGAGTTCTCGGGCTCGATCGCAGCAGGCTCGAAGATCGCGTTCTGAGCAGCGGCTCGGACGACGGCCCGGAAGCACTCGCCCGTCGGGGTATTCCTCGACGGGGCGTTTGCCAAAGATCAAAGACCGCATGTCGCATGCCTGGCGATGATGCATAAGTCTCGTGGCGGACCGCGCAGGGACGGCGGGGGCTCGCACTGGTTCCGCGATTGGCGCGGAGAGCGATTTGAAACAACGGTCCGCAACTTGAATTCGAAGGCGATAAGGCCGCGTGGCCGTCTGGCCGGCGCTATCATAGTCGCCGGGCTCGTTCCGCTTGCCGGCGGGTGGCTCGCGAGCTCGCGGGGCGTTGCGCGGCAGAGCGCGGAAGCGTTTCCGCAGGCCGCCGTCAAGAAGGACCTAGCGTATGTCGAGCCCGGAGAGGAGAGCCCGGGCGGCAGCGCCACGTCGCAGGAGAGCATCGACAACCGCGATGCGTTCTCTCACTTCTCGCACGGCATCGGCTTCGAGGGCGAAGGCCGGTTCAAGATCGGCAATGCCATCTTCCGCCGCTTCTGGGTCTCGGCGCCGTCGTCGACGGCCTCCGCCGACGGCCTGGGCCCGCTCTACAACGCGCGCGGCTGCCAGAATTGTCACTTGAAGGACGGGCGCGGGCGTCCGCCTCAGGCCAATTGGCCGGATGAGGAGGCGGTGTCGATGTTCCTCAGGCTCTCGATTCCGCCGGAGACGGACGAGCAGCGCAAGCTTCTGGCCGAGCATCGCGTCAACGTCATCGGCGAGCCCACGTATGGGGGCCAGTTGCAGAACGTTGCCGTCAGAGGCCTCGACGGCGAAGGGCACATGCACATCGCGTACAAGGATGTGCCGGTCACGCTCGCCGGCGGCGAGACCGTAACGCTGAGGCAGCCGTCCTACTCGATCACCGAGCTCGGCTACGGCCCGCTGCATCCCAAGGTGATGATGTCGCCGCGCATCGCGCCGCCGATGATCGGCCTCGGGCTCATCGAGGCTATTCCGGAAGCGGCGATCCGTGCCAATGCCGATCCGGACGATGCGGACAGGGACGGCATCTCGGGGCGCACGAACGAAGTGTGGTCGCTCGCCGACAATCGCGTCACGCTCGGACGCTTCGGCTGGAAGGCCGGCACTCCGTCGATCCGCCAGCAAAGCGCCGACGCCGCGGCAGGCGACATCGGGCTTTCCAATCCGCTCGCACCGCGGCCGTCGGGGGACTGCACTGCGGGGCAGAAGATTTGTCTCGATGCGCCGAACGGCAACTCGGAGCGCAGCGGCGGCTTCGAGCTCGGCCAGGACCTCATGGATCTCGTTGTCTTCTATTCGCAGAATCTCGCGGTGCCGCGCCGGCGCGAACCCGACAAGCCCGAGGTTCTGCACGGCAAGGCGCTGTTCAACAACCTCGGGTGCGCGACGTGCCATCGTCCATCGTTTACGACCGGGACCGTCGACGGACAGCCGCAGCTGTCGAACCAGAAGATCTGGCCCTATACGGATCTCCTCCTGCACGACATGGGCGAGGGTCTCGCCGACAACCGTCCCGAGGGTGTAGCGGATGGGCGCGAGTGGCGCACGGCGCCGTTGTGGGGGCTTGGGCTGACGCAGGTCGTGAGCGGGCACACGTTCTTTCTGCACGACGGGCGGGCGCGTAATGCCGAGGAGGCGATCCTCTGGCACGGCGGAGAGGCCCAAGCGGCGCGCGATGGCTACGCCAAGCTCATGAAGGCGGAACGTGAGGCGCTGCTGGCGTTCGTCAACTCGTTGTGAGCTTCCCTCTCCCCACTCAAAGAGTGGGGAGAGGGTCAGGGTGAGGGGCAGCAACATTTCGCAGTGCTTGCATCGGCCCCTCACCCCGGCCCTCTCCCCGCGAGCGGGGAGAGGGGGGGAGGTTCCCATCCGTAGAGCCAATCGTAGCGTGCCATCATGCGCTCGGCCGGAAGCGTGCGAGAGCGCGCGATTGCGCAGCGCCGCGAAGAGGCCGGCAAGGTGATAGATCTGGCCATTGAAGCGCGAGGTGCGCGTCACCTGCGCAACGCGGGCGCGGCGGCGGCGCTCGTAGTCGCGCAGCGCGAGCGCGGCGTCACCGGGATGGCGGGCCAGACAATCGGCGATCACGACTGCGTCCTCGAGGGCGAGAACGCCGCCCTGCGCGAGAAACGGGAGCACGGGATGGGCGGCATCGCCCAACAGCGCGGCGCGGCCCTGCGTGTAGCGCTGGCGTCCGCGCAAGGTATAGAGCGACCACTTGCGCCATGTCTCCGGTTGCGCCAGGAGATCGCGCAACGCGGCCGGAAATTTCGTGGTGCGCGCCGCGACCCACCCAGGGGCGACCGGCGTGCTCCACTCTTTGGTCGCGTAGAGATCGTCGAAGATGGCGACGATGGCGACCTCGTGTCCGGCGCGCACGGGGTAGTGCACGACGTGAGCGCCGGGCGCGAGCCAGAGATGCACCTCGGTGCGGTGCAGGCGGTCGGGTACGGCGTCGATCGGCACCACGGCGCGCACGGCGCATTTGCCGGCGAAGCGCAGGCCGCGCGATCGGAAGAGAGACGTGCGCAGCCCGGACCACAAGCCGTCGGCGGCAATCAGGGCGTCGCCGCTCCACGACCGGTGATCCTCAGTTCTCGCTGTGATGGAGCGGGAGTCGCTCTTGGCCGCGCTGATGGGGGCGCCAAGAGAAATCTCGATCAAGGGCTCGGCGCGGACGCGGGCGACGAGCGCGGCGTGGAGATCCTGGCGGTGCGCGACCCAGTATGGCGAGCCGTGACGCGCGGCGATCCAACGGCCGAGCGGCAAGCGGGCCAGCTCGCGTCCCGAGGTCGCGTCGAGGACGCGTATCGCATCGGGTATCGCTGCGGCCGAGCGCAGGAGATCGGCGGCGCCGAGAGAGGCCAGGATCTTGGTGCCGTTGGGTCCGATCTGGATTCCGGCGCCGTCCTCGGCGAAAGCGGGGCGGCGCTCGAACACGTGCGAGGCGATGCCGCGCTGAGCGAGGGCAAGGGCGGTTGCGAGGCCGCCGATGCCGCCGCCCGCAATCAGCACAAGCCTGTCCGGCCCGCGACGTGCGAGACCCACCGCCGGGTCGGGAGCGTCCAACTCAAGCGCGGCGGAGAGGGGTGACATCAAGGTTTGCGGCGACGCAGGGGCGCCCTAGACCCGCTCTGCGGCGGGCTCGACGAGGCTGCCCTTGGGGTCGCTCTCGTCGGCGGCCAGGCGCGGATCGTGCACGTAAAGCGTCGAGCAGTAGGGGCACAGGATCTGGCTGTCGGCGCCCATGTCGAGAAAGACGTGCGGATGGTCGTGGGGCGGGCGCGCGCCCATGCACTGGAACTCCTTCACGCCGACAAAGATCTTCTCGGCGCCCTGGTCGTTGGCCAGATGCGGCACGATGCTATGTCCCATGTCGCCGTCCCATCTCGTCCGCCTTGCGATTGCTCGATGCGATGGTGGAACATAGCGGGGCGCATGCCGAAATGATAGGGGAGGCGGCATGCGCGAAGGATAAGGCGGAGAGGCGGCCGGCAATGGAGAGCTTCAGCTCGGACGGCGTTGAGATCGCCTTCATCGACGAGGGCAAGGCGGGCTCGCGCGGGACGCCGGTGCTGCTCATTCACGGCTTTGCCTCGAACGTCGCCACGAACTGGACGGCGACCGGCTGGGTCGGGGATCTCAAGGCCAAGGGCTATCGCGTCGTTGCCTTCGACAACCGCGGGCCACGGGAAAAGCGAGAAGCTCTACGAGCTCGCCCAATACGGCGCGCCGCTGATGGCCGAGGACGCGCGCCGCCTGCTCGACCATCTCGTCCATCCCCAAGGCGCACGTGATCGGCTACTCGATGGGCGCGCGAATCGCGGCCTTCCTCGCGCTCAATCATCCCAACCGCGTCGCGAGCCTCGTCTTCGGCGGTCTCGGCATCAACATGGTGCGCGGCATGGCGGGAACAGGTCCGATCGCGCATGCGCTCGAGGCGGCGAGCATCGATGACGTGAAGAACCAGGCCGCGCGCACCTTCCGCGCCTTCGCCGAGCAGACCAAGAGCGATCTCAAGGCGCTTGCCGCCTGCATCCGCTCGGCGCGCGATCCGATCACGGCCGAGGCGCTGGGCCGGCTCACGTGCCCGGTTCTGGTGGCGGTCGGCGAGACGGACGTCGTCGGCGGCTCGGGACCCGACCTCGCCCGCGCTCATTCCCGGGGCGCAGGCGTTCGTCATAGAAGGCCGCGATCACATGAAGGCGGTCGGCGACCGCACCTTCAAAGAGGCGGTGTTCGCATTCCTCGCGGATCAGGAGTGAAAGCGGGCGCTAGCGGGTGTGGGGCGCAAAAAAAAGGCCCCGGCAACACCATGCGCTTCTCATCGAGGGACCATCGTGGGGGATGTCGATCGAGAAGCGGTGTCGCAACGCCGGGGCCCCGACACAAGAACAAGATAGACCGCACGCAAGTGACCGGCAGCAAACGCAGCACGCTCCGCTTGGCTTTGCGACCCGGGCTCTCGAGGGAACGATGCTCGGGACCGTCACGGAGCCGATGCGGCACTGTCCGGACACGCTCAAAGTAGCAAATTCAACCAATGCCCGTCCCGTAAGAATCGGCAAGTTATGCTCAGTTCCTGTGGATAACCTTCGCTGTTGCGGTCACGCAACCGGCGGCCGATTCGCAACACACGCCGCCCGCATCGATTATCCGCCGCCGCCCCGGCGCTGCCCCGCGCGCGGCCAAAATCGGCCTGAAAGGCCGCGCATCTTGCGTCCTGGGGAAGATGGGAAATTCACCGGCCGTTAGCCTTACCGAGCTTAGTTTTCCCATCCATGTGCTTCCGTCGCGTTCTTCTTCTATTGCCCGTGGTTCTCGCGGTGCTTCTGCCAGGCTGCAGCTCAGCTCCTTCGTTTGTCGCCAAGTACGAGCCGTGGCGCGAGGAAGAGGAGAACGCCTGCATTGCCTCAGGCGTGGTGCGCAACTTCCCGTACCTGCAGACCCGCTCGGCGCTCGGCGGTCCGAGCTACTGCGGCACCGTGCATCCGTTCGAGATGTCGACGGCCGATCAGGGGCGCGTTGCGCTGAAGCCGGCCGCGCTCTTGCGCTGCCCGATGATTCCGCAGGTCGAGCGCTGGGTGCATGAGACGATAGCGCCCGCGGCGCGCTACTACTTCGCCTCCCAGCTTGTCGAGATCAAGGTTGCGGGGTCCTACTCCTGCCGGCCGATGAACAACGTGTTCGGCGCCAGGCTCTCGGAGCACGGCTATGCCAATGCCGTCGACATTTCAGGATTTCGTGCTCGAGGACGGGAGGACGATCACCGTCAAGGGCGGCTGGCGCGGCGACGAGCGCGAGCAGGCCTTCCTGCGCGATGTGCATCAGGGCGGGTGCCGCGAGTTCATGACCGTGCTCGGGCCCGGCTACGACGGCAATCACCAGGATCACTTCCATCTCGATCTTGCGCGCCACGGCAGCGACGGGCTCAAGCGCATCTGCAAGTAGTGGGGCGCCGAAGCGCTTCTGAAGACACATGCGCCGCGACAGAAGGCTTTCGCAGCTATTGGCGAAGCCTGCTGTGATACTTGCGCGAAATTTCGCCGGAATCAGCCAGCGCATCGATGCAACGGCTCGAAATATTGCCACCAGCGGAGCGCATGCATGCCCTGAGCTGAGGGCTGTCGAGCTTGTAGGATGGGCAGAACCTGTAGAAATCAGACTTGCAGGCGGACTTCACACGCGCGCTATAGGCCGTCGCGTGCCCGGCCGCGACCAGCGTTCCGAGACCGACTGCAAGCGCCGCGATCATCCTAATCCTATCCATAATCGGCCTCCCTGGGGTGTGTGAAACCGCTTGTTGCCAACGGCGTTCATCATCATATCGCCCAAGCATTGCGGATGCACAGCGCCGACGCGATTAACGCTGTGGGTTTTCTTTCACCGGTTTACCCAAATGGGTCGACGGTGTTCATTGCTGGTCGTCCGAGGGCTGCGGCGTCGACGGCTCCTTGACTGTCTCTTTCCTACCGGGAAATTGCGGGTCATCTGGCGAACGCGGGGGCAGAACGCGCTTGCCATTGCCCTCCCATGGTGGCAGCCTTGCACTGCGATGCCTGGATATCAGCGTAACTGGCTGGCAGGACAAGCGAATATGTGGATGAAGACTAGTACGCGGGCTTCTGCAGCATGCCTATCTGCAGCGGCAGCGTTTTGTGCTTTTGCCGTGTCGACCTCCTCCGCGCAAGCGACAAGCGAGCGGGTCAAGAGCGCGTGCAGAGGCGACTATTTCCAACACTGCAGCGCGCACGCCGTGGGCAGCGCGTCCCTTCGTCAATGCATGCGTGGTGTGGGCGAAGGACTGTCTACTCCGTGCCTCATGGCGCTCGTGCAGGATGGCGAGATCACGAAGGAAGACATTCAACGCCACCAATCGAGTCAAGTCGACGGCGGCAAAGCCGCGAGCGACCAGGTTGCACCTAAGAAGGTCGCGAGCGCCGGCAAGACGGCCAGCGGAGACAAGGCCGTCGGCACCAGCAAGTCGACGAAGGTTGCGAGCGTCGGCAAGACTGGCAATGGAGACAAGACCGTCACCGCCAGCAAGTCGACGAAGGTCGCGAGCGTCGGCAAGACCGGCAACGGAGACAAGGCCGTCGCCGCCGGCAAGTCGACCAAGGTCGCAAGCGTCGGCAAGACTGCCAACGGAGACAAGGCCGTCGCCACTAGCAAGGCGACCAAGGTCGCGAGCGTCGGCAAGACTGGCAATGGAGACAAGGCCGTCACCGCCAGCAAGTCGACGAAGGTCGCGAGCGTCGGCAAGACGGTCAACGGAGGCAAGACCGTCACCGCCAGCAAGGGGACGAAGGTCGCGAGCGTCGGTAAGACGGCCAACGGCGACAAGGCCGTCACCGCCAGCAAGACGGCGAAGGTCGCGAGCGTCGGTAAGAGTGCCAACGGAGGCAAGACCGTCACCGCCAGCAAGTCGAGCAAGGTCGCGAGCGTCGGCAAGACGGTCAAAGGAGACAAGGCCGTCACTGCCAAAAAGTCGAACAAGGTCGCCAGCACCAGCAAGACGGCCAAGGTCACCAGCGCCAGCAAGACTGCGCACCGAGGCAAAGCTAGTAACGCTCTGGAGGCCAGTGACGCCGGCCAGGCCAAGAAGCCTTAGCTGCCCCTAAAAACACGCTTCGCAGCAAATGCGTGAGGAGACGCTGGTCTCGTCGCCGGATGTTTATGCCTTGCGACCCGCAAGCGCCGGCGGATCCGCTCAGGCGCATGCCCCATGAGGGCGATGAATTCTGGCTCCCGTGATGTGCGCGTTGGGTGAGGCCCGGTCTTCGAGCTCCAATGTGTGTCACGGCAACTAATCGCCCGAAGGGAGCCGTACCTCGGATACCACGGCGCCGCGGCGTGGGGCCAAGAGCCTGATTCCCCAATCGCGCTGTCCGGCCATGGGGATAGGGAGTGCACGACCTATGCAGTCGGCAAAGGCGCATGGTACTCTTTTGCATTCCGCCAGAGATTCGGCGGGCATGGTCCGGCGGGCGTCGCGACAGCCTAGAGGGATGCCCTGAGCTCTGCTCTCCATTACGCGGGTGAGCGGAGCGTCAGCGGCGGGTAAGCGAGAATAACCGGATGAACAAGGCGACGCGGGCCGCTGGCTACCTTCGCACCGCGATGCTGATTCTGGCACTCGCGCTGCCGGCCGGCTCGCTCATGGTGCTCGGCACGCTTTGGCTGTGGGAGAACCGGTTCGCCCCGCAGTGGGCAGCCGGCGCCTTCGTCTTCGCGCTTGCGGTTTATGGCTTGGAGCGCTCGCTCCTCAAGGAGGCGACAGCTAATCGACGCCAGCTGCGGGAGCAGCTCAGGCGCGCGGATCCTCTTTGGACCGAGCGCGAGATCGAGGCCTGGGATGTCGTGCGGACGATCGCCGAGGATGTCGATCCGGGAAGGCTCAACAGCCGCAATGCATTCCTTGCCCTCGCCACGCGCACGGTCGAGGCGGTTGGGCAGTCCATGTTTCCCGGCGAGGACCATCCCCTGTGGAGGTTCACCGTCCCCGAGCTCTTGGCGCTCACCAAGCGGGTCAGCGAGGCGCTCGATCCGGTCGTGCGCGAGAATATTCCGCATGGCGACAGTCTCACCGTCGGACAGGCCATGGCCATCTACCAATGGCGATCGATCATCGGCGTGACGGAAGCGGTCTACGACCTTTGGAATCTTACGAAACCACCATCTGCCGGGACGTTCGAGACACGGGAGGAGACGTCGCGCCGGCTCGGCGATTTGGACCGCAATGAGCTCGGCCGCCGTCTCGCCGCTGCCTATGTGCGGGTCGTGGGCCGTGCTGCCATCGACCTCTATAGCGGCCGTCTGCGTCCCTTATCCGCGGCCCTGCCGAAGTCCGAGACGCAAGCGACAGTGAACGGCCAGGCGGCCCCGCAGGAGACGGCAAAGCCATTGCGGATCCTGGTTGCGGGCCAAGTGGCTGCCGGCAAGTCGAGCCTCATCAGCGCTCTCCTGCGTGAGATCAAGGCCAAGGTCGACGCGCTGCCACCGACCAAAGGCCTGAGGGCGTATGAGTTCAAGCGCGATGGCGTGGCGGAAGCGTTGCTGGTCGACAGTCCCGGCATCGAGGCGGACGATGTCGCCATCGAAGGCCTCAAGACGCAGGCGCAGCACTGCGATCTCCTGATATGGGTTTCTTCCGCGGTGGGCCGCGATCGCGGGCGAGATCGTAAAGTGCTCGATGCTCTGCGACTCGCGGCCAAGGCCGAGCGCCGCTATCCCCCCGTCCTTGCCGTGCAAACGCATATCGACCAGCTGCAGCCTATTCTGGACTGGGCTCCGCCTTACAACCTCGATCGTGGAGAGAGTCCCAAGGCGCAATCCATCGGCAAGGCGCTGCTCGCGATCGCCTCGGATCTTCGGCTGCCGATCCAGTCGGTGGTGCCGATTTGTCTCGATCAGATGCGCGGCACCTACAACGTCGATATTCTGTGGGCGAGAATGCTGGATGTCCTGTCCGAGGGACAGCGTGCGCGCCTTGGCCACGCTCTCGCGGTGGCGGGGGATGATGGCTACTGGAAGCGGCTTTGGATCAACGCCACTGTTACCGGGCGGGTCATCGCCCGCAGCCCGACTTCCGAGGAGGGTGAGCCGCCGCGAAGGTCGATGCGCTAGCGTGAGGCCTGGCTTCAAGCGGTCTCCGGACGCAAAGCCAGAATCAGAAGCCCTTCATCCCGGAATCAAGTCCGGGGCAGGCTCTTCGACAAGCTCAGGATGAAGGGCACGGCCGTTCGCTGGCACCTCATGGTTCGCCCCTCGACAAGCTCGGGATGAGGCTCACCATGAGGCCTGCCATCACTTCTATTTCGCGACGACGCTGGATGTGATCGAGGCAATCACCTCAGACGCCATCTTGAACTGCGGATCGCGGTCGGTGATGCCGTGGCGGTGCGCGATCCAGGTGAAATCCGTGTAGACCGCCCAGACCTGACCGCTCGCGTCCTGAGTCACGAGCAGGCGAACGGGCCAGTCGAGCCCGGCGTTGGGATTGGAGGTCAGGAACTGGATGCCGAGCGGCGGGTTGCCGAAGATCAGGAGCGTCGAGGGGTTGAGCTTGATGCCGGCATCGCTGCCGAGCTTCGACTGGTCGACGGCGAGGAAGAATTTGATGCCCTTGCCTTCGATGTCCGCTTTGAGCCGGGTGATGGTCTCGTCCATGGCGTAGGCACTCTTGACGCGGACTATACCGTCATCTGTCGCGGCAGCCTGGCTGGGGGCGGTATAGGGCGATGTGGCGAGGGCGACGACGGCGACAAACAGGCCGGCCGCGGCGGCGAAGATTGCGAGGCGATTGAACATTGGCTTCTCCATCTCTGGGCTTCGCTCGGGCGGCGGCCCGAGGCTTGCGCCGAAAGATGCCGACCCGCGGCCTTGAGCTGAAATATCGAATGGCTCCGGACTTGATAGCGCTCGGCTATGGCGGCTTGCCGGCCCGGTCCCCTGCAGCATGCGGGCCCTGCCACACGGGCTCATAGCGGGGGGCTATCGATTCCGGAGGTGCTCGATATTTCATCGCTTGCCCGAATGCTGGGATAAGGGATGGATCGGCGTCCCAGCGGCGCCTTCAAGGCCCCGAACCGTCGGCTACCGCGCTGCTATAGGCGCCGAAGCCCGGCGGGCCGGAAGAAATGAACGAGCAACAGTGCCATTGGCTATGCGCCGAGGGTCAACTGCAATGCCTTACAGAAACAACAGCCGGCTCACTTATCGGGACGTAGAGATTGAAAAAGACCAGCACACTGGCGGAGGCGTTCGAGGAGATCTGCGTCATGGACGCGCCGCTCAACGAGCGGCTTGCGGCCTACGCGGAACGGCTTCGGGAGCTCAATTTTCCGTTCTCGGAGGCCTACGACGACCTCGTCGGCCGGCTGCTCGCCGGCGAGATCGGCACGGCCGCGCCCGCGCCCGGAGAGGCGATGCCGCCTTTCATCCTGCCGGCCCAGTCGGGAGCCTTGGTCTCGCTCGAGGAGCTCACCGGAAAGGGCCCCGTCGTCATCAGCTTCAACCGCGGCCACTGGTGCCCCTTTTGCCGGATCGAGCTCAGGACGATCGCCGCCTACCACAACGAGATCGCGGCCCATGGCGGGGTAGTGGTCTCCATCATGCCGGACCGGCAGACGTTCGTAGGCAAGCTCAGGTCAGAGACCTTAGAGATGCTGCCGATCCTGACCGACATCGACAACGGCTACGCGCTTTCGCTCGGGCTCGTCTTGTGGCTCGGCGAGCGCGTCAAGCAGCTGATGCGCGGGCGCGGCTATCATCTCGAGACGTTTCACGGCAACGACGGCTGGTTCGTGCCGCTGCCAGCGACGTTCGTGGTCGGCGGGGACGGGCTGGTGATCGCCCGCTTCGTCGATCCCGACTTCCGCAAGCGCATGGAGCTCGACGACATATTGGCCGCGTTGGCCAAGGCGAAACCTTGAGATCAGTATGCGTGCAATACATTGCGAACCCGCTCGACCTGGAGCCCATTCGACGTGATATTGGATAGCCTGCGAGGGCTCAATTTTCGGAGCCGGTGATGGCCGAGAAGACATTGGCGGAGAGGCTCGAGGAGAGCACCGAGCGCTGCCGCAACATGGATGCGCCGCTCAACGTACGGCTCAAGTCGTTCGCCGACGACGTGCGCGCGCTCAATCCGGAATTCGCCGGCGTCGTCGATCATATGGTTGCGCGCCTGAGAGATGCCGGGGCCGGAGAAGAGGCGCCCAAGCCCGGCGAGCCGATGCCCGATTTCGCGCTCCCCGATCAGAACAGCCGGCTCGTCACCCTTTCGGGCCTTTTGGAGCAGGGGCCTGTGGTCCTTGCCTTTCACCGCGGGCACTGGTGTCCCTACTGCAGGATCAACGCCAGCGCGCTGGCGGCGATAGAGGGAGAGGTCAAGGCGGGCGGGGCGAAGCTGGTCGCCATCACCCCCGAGATCGAAAAGTTCACCTCCGAGCTCGGCGCTGCGGTCCACGCCAATTTCCCGATTTTGAGCGACATGGACAACGGGTACGCGCTGTTGCTCAACCTCGCCTTCTACGTCGGCGACGAAAAGCGCCGCTACATGACGGCGGCGGGCTGGGACGTGGCGCCCTACCAGGGCAACGAAAGCTGGACGCTGCCGATCCCGGCGACATTCGTCGTCGGCAGGGACGGTAGGGTTACGGCGCGGTTCATCGACCCGGACTACAGAAAGCGCATGGAAATCGATGATATTCTGGCCGCAGTTCGGATTGCGCGAGGGAGCTGAAGGCTGACCGGTGGCTGAAGCGGAAGACCTAGAGCAGGCCTTCAAGAGAATCTGCAGCATGGAGGCGCCGCTCGGCGAGAGGCTTGAAGCCTTCTCGGTGGCGGTGCGCGAGCATGCGCTACCCTTCGCCGAGGCCTATGACGAGCTAGTTGCGAGGATCAGGTCCGGAGAGGCGGGTGCCGCCGCGCCGAGACCGGGAGAGCCGATCCCGCCGTTTGCGCTGCCCGACGGGGCCGGGCGCATCCACGGGCTTGACGAGATGCTCGAGAAGGGGCCGCGTGGTCCTCAGCTTCAATAGGGGTCACTGGTGCGAATACTGTCTGATCGAGCTTGCCGCCTTGAAGCAGGCGCTGGGCGAGATCGCAGCGCGTGGCGCGCAGGTCGTGTCAATCATGCCCGAAGGCGGCGAGTTTATCTCCAAGGTCGCCGCGGACAATTCCTACCTGGTGCTCGAGGACGAGAACAACGGCTATGCGCTGGCGCTCAATCTCGTGATCTGGCTCGGCGACCGGGTGCGCAAGCTCTATCTCCTGCACGAGCTGCGCGTCGATCAGTATCAGCGGAACGACGGCTGGTTCGTTCCCATCCCGGCGACGTTCGTCATCGGGACGGACGGCATCATCGCGGCGCGCTTCGTCGATCCCGATTTCCGGCGGCGGATGGAGATCGAAGACATTCTCGCCGCGCTCACGTCTTTGCAGAACTGACGGGCTCGGCGGTTTTCTCGTAGCGCGACCAGTCGGCCGCGCGCAGCATCTTGATCAAGGTCGTCGCGGCGGTCGAACGCTGGCGGCCGGCAACTCCGTAGGCGCTTACAGTGCGGCTGATGCCGAGATCGTCAATCGGCACGAGCTTGACGCTGTCGGACTTTGCGGTGCTCGCGGGCAGGATGGCGACGCCGAGGTTGGCCTCCAGCAGCGTCACCACGTCGGGCTCGGAGACGACCTGGTGGCGGGGAGCATCCTCGCATTGGTGGCCCTTCAGGAAGCCCGTGATTTCATTCAGGTGCTCGCAGTGGATGCGAGTGAGAATGCGCTCCTTGGCGAGCTCCTCGGCGCCGACGCTCGGTCGCTTGGAAAGCTTGTGCTCCTTGCCGACGCCGAGCACGTATGGCTCGGTGAAGAGCGGCCAGGTGTCGAGGCGGTCCCAGGTCTCGCCCAGGGGGCCGGCGACGGCGATGTCCGCGTCTCCCTTCTTGAGGGATTCGGCAATCTCGGTTCCGGTGCCGCGCAGGAAGCGCAGCTCGGTGCCGGGGAACACGCGCACCAGCTCGGTGAGGAAGGGGATCATGAGCGCGATGTTGACGGCCGCCGACAGGGCGAGCGAGAGCGGGGCCACGGCCCCGGTCTTGATCGATGTGGCGAGGCTCTTGGCGGAAAGCGCGCTGTCGTAGCACTGCTGCATCAAGGGCAGCATGCGCTGGCCGAGCTCCGAGAGGTGGGTGAGATTGCGCTCGCGGCGGAAGAGCTCGCCGCCGAGCTCCTGCTCGAGCTGCTTGATGGCCCTCGTCAGCGAGGGTTGTGCGACATGACACTCGTCAGCGGCACGCGTGAAATTCAGCACGCGCGCCACCGCCAGGAAATATCGCACCTGGTGCATTTCCATCAGCAAACCCCGACGGTAACCGGCCCACCTCAGAAAATCGCGACCGGGCCGGCCCATAGCCCCGCGCTATGAAATCATAATCCAATCGGTATTTCAGCTCCAGCCACTCTACGGGTACGGATCGTCCTCGAGACCTGATGATCAAGTCTTGGTCAACCGCCAAGGTTACCGGCAGCAGAAAACAGTAAGCCGGATCAGCGACGAGGAGGCTGCCATGAGGCGGTTTACGCAGAATGCCGGATTGCCCGCAGACGCCGTCCCCCCTACCCGCACGTCTGCCGGCCTGGACCCGGGGGCATGGCTCCTCCCCCCGACGCAAGCTCCCGGGTCCCCCCTCTTCCTAATGTCGAGTGCCTGGTTGCGGAAGTGCCCCAGCACATGGCCGCGCGCGCAGTGGCCGAGCCAGCGCCAGTACCCGATCAACTGACCGCCCCAAAAGGAGTATTTCCCATGCAAGAGGTGACCAGAGTCGAGCTGCGGCGGTCGCCGCTGGGCCTTCCTTCGCTTGCCGGCAAGAGTGCCATTGTCACCGGCTCGACGAGCGGCATCGGGCTCGGGATCGCCCGGGCGTTCGCCAATGCCGGAATGGACGTGATGCTGAACGGCTTCGGCGACGCAGCCGAGATCGAGGCGACGCGCAGCAGTCTCGAAGATGAGTTCGGCATCAAAGCCAGATTCTCGGCGGCCGATATGTCGAAGCCTGCCGACATCGCCGGCATGGTGGAATCCGCGCGTGATGCGTTCGGCAAGGTCGACGTGCTGGTCAACAACGCCGGCATTCAGCACGTGGAGCCGATCGAGACATTCCCGGTCGCGAAGTGGGACGCGATCATCGCCATCAACCTCTCGGCGGCCTTTCACGCCATCCGTGCCGTGGTGCCCGAGATGAAGGCCCGCAAGTGGGGGCGGATCATTAACGTCGCCTCGGCGCATGCGCTGGTGGCGTCGCCCTACAAGTCTGCCTATGTCGCGGCAAAGCATGGGATTTTGGGCCTGACCAAGACGGTCGCCCTGGAGACGGCGGAACATGGCATCACGGCCAATGCCATCTGCCCCGGGTACGTGCTTACACCACTCGTGGAGAAACAGATTCCGGAGACGGCAAAAGCGCGTATGCTCACGGAGGCGCAGGTCGTCCGCGACGTGCTGCTGCACGCACAGCCGACGCGCAAGTTCGTCACCACCGAGGAGATCGGTGACCTCGCCGTGTTCCTTTGCACGGGCGGCGCTGCCTCCATAACCGGGGCCGCGCTTCCCATCGAGGGCGGGTGGACCGCCCAGTGAATATGCAAGAGAAGAATGTCTGGGGTACCAGCGGCCGGGGAGGAAGCGGCCGGAAGGCGATCAACGTGGCGCTCCAGGGCGGCGGGGCGCACGGCGCGTTCGCCTGGGGCGTGCTCGACAAGCTGCTCGAGGATGGCCGGCTCGACATCGAGGCGATAAGCGCGACGAGCGCCGGTGCCATGAATGCCGTGGTGATGGCCCACGGCGTCGCAATCGGCGGCATGGAGGGGGCGCGGGCCAAGCTCGAAGAGTTCTGGACCGAGATCTCACGCGCCGGCGAGCTTTACAGCCCGGTGCGCACGATGCCGTGGGAGAAGTGGTTCCAGGCCTACGGCTTCCAGTCGGACTTCTCGCCGACCTTCCACGCCTTCCAGGCCATGACGCACCTCTTCTCGCCCTATCAGCTCAATCCCTTCAACTTCAATCCGCTGAAGGACGTGCTGCTCAAGGTCGTCGACTTCGAGAAGCTTGCCAACTGCAACCGCGCGACGCGGGTCTTTCTGTCGGCGACGAACGTGCGCACGGGAAAGATCCGCGTGTTCGAGAATCCCGAGCTGTCGGTGGACGTGGTGCTCGCCTCGGCGTGCCTGCCCTACGTGTTCCAGGCGGTCGAGATCGATGGCGAGGCTTACTGGGACGGCGGGTTCATGGGCAATCCGGCGATCTTCCCGCTCATCTATCACGGCGCCTCGCGGGACGTGGTGATCGTCCACATCAATCCGATCGAGCGGAAGCAGCTGCCGCGCACCGCGCCCGAAATCTTCGACCGCATGAACGAGATCAGCTTCAACTCGTCGCTGATGCGCGAGATGCGGGCCATCGAGTTCGTGACGCGGCTCATCGACGAAGGCGCGCTCGACAGCAAGAAATACCACCGCATGCGCATCCATTCGATCCGCGACGACGCGGAGATGTCGCAGCTCGGGATTGCGACCAGGCTCAATCCCGATTGGGACTTCCTGTGCCGGCTGCGCGATACGGGCCGGCTGCGCGCCGAGGAATGGCTCGACGCTCACATCGACATGGTGGGCGAGGCCTCGAGCATCGACCTCGCGCAGCTGTTCCTCTGACGCCGACATACCGGTCCGATCGGCGACTGGCGCGCCCGGCTCATCGGCCTGCGCGGTGCCTCAGAAGCTGACGGCGCCGGTCAAGCTCAAGATGTCACCCTCGAAGCGGTTCTCGGCGTCGAACTCGTGCAGCCACTTGCCGACGATCTTGCCCTTGATGCCGAGGCTCGAGGGGACCCAGAGGAACGCCGGTCCGAGCGCGAGGGAGGAGCCCTTGAGATCTTGCGACGTGACGCCACTCCCGCTGTCGCTCTCGACCTGAGCGTAGGCGTAGCCGTGCAGGCCCACGGCGAAGGTTTGAGAAAAGTAGCGGTTCAGCATGCCGTCGATGTGGAACTCGGTCCCCGTCCTGTAGTCGGTCTCCGGGTTCTCGGTGTTGATCATCAGGCCCGGCACAAGCGAGACCTCCCAGCCGAGCTTGGCGTCGAGCCACGTGACCGGCATCACGGAATCGAAGCTGTAGTAATTGCGGCCGACGTTGAGCGGCTCGCGGCTGTCGAAGCGGCCGGTCGGCATGATGATCGATTCGTAGGCGCTCAGGTACCAGTTGTTGCCGAGCGTCCAATAGAGGATCAAGGGCGAAATGCTTGTGTCGCCGTGACCCACGGAGTGATCGGAAACATCGACAGGGCCCGAGGACGTGGGGATGGTCGCGTCGAGGTCGCCATTGATGAAAACGGTGTAAGAGCCGATGGCGACGCGCGCGTCGAACAGCTTGCGGTCGGTGACGTATTGGAAGCCCGTCAAATAAAGCGTGGCGTCGAGATCCACGTTCTCGTTGAGCTTCGGTCCCTCTGGGCTGCCGCTGTAACCGTAGACGGTGCCGTAGACGTAGAGCCCCGGTGCCGGCGCCACGGCGACGGCAAAGTCTCCATAGTAACCCGGGAGATAATTGCTGAGACCGTTCTCAGCCGAGATGCAAGCGGTCGATCCCGTGAGCACAAAGATCGAAGCGATGGCGATTCGCCGGCATTCTTTTTGGGCTTTGAATCGAAAGGACGACAAGCCGTCGAAAAGCATCTTCTTTCCTGTTCGTGAAACCTGATTCGTGAAACCTGGCAGCGGCGTTTCCCGCCGGAGATATCGAAAGCAGTACGGCGGCACACGGAGAAGTTGCTCTGCTTCGCGGTTGGCGACAAATGCTTTCTTGTCCCGGGCATGTGTTCACGGCGGCCGCGGCCAATTGTCCGACGGCAGCCCTATTGGGGTGGCGCCAAAGTAAGGCCAAAGAATCCCGCGCTATAGCCCGCAGCTATCGATACCGAACCCATTCGATATTTCAGGTCGTCCGGCTTCTCCCGCATGTTGCCCCTGTCAGCGCGGCTCATTGGCCGCACCATTTTGCAACACGGAGAAGTCCCATGAGCCCCCGTACCACCCTCAAGTCTCTCGCGCTTGCGCTCGCCGCCACCGCGGCCTTCGGCGTCACCGCGGCGAATGCCGGCCAATGCCCGGCCGACAAAGTCACCACCGACGGCCAGAAGCCCGGCGCGACCGCGCACAAGGACGTCACCGAGAAGCTTCTCGGCCAGATCGACCTGTCGAAGGAGAAGGTTGCCGTTGCCGGCCGCAACTTCCGCATGCGCCGCCTCGACATCAAGCCCGGCGGCGAGGTCGCCTGGCACAGCCACGAGGATCGCCCGGCCCTGATCTACGTCGTCTCGGGCAGCATCACGGAATACTCGAGCCACTGCGCGGTGCCGATCGTGCACAACACGGGTGACCTGTCGGTCGAATCGGCCGGCCTGTCGCACTGGTGGAAGAACACGTCCAAGGAGCCCGTCGTGCTCATCTCGGCCGACATCGCGGCACAGCCCGACGAGCACGGCATGTAACGAACAGGCTGGGAAGCAGATGCCACGGCCGGCCTCCTCCCCGGCACGGGCGTCCCTTCCCGGCACCCTCGCGGCGCCGCCGTCTTTCCCCCGGCGCGCGCCGCGCCTCTTTTTTCCCAACGCGGCATCAGTCCCATGAACGAGAACGCGCCCACAGCAAAAATGCACGCCGAAATGGCGCAGCTCCACGCAGCAGCCGGCTTCCTGCGCGCGATCGTCATCGGGATTACGGCGTTCCTGACCGTCGTCGATCTCTTTGCTGCGCAAGCCATCCTCCCCTCTCTCGTGACGCACTTTGGCGTGACGCCCGCGGCCATGGGGCTCGCGGTCAACGCCTGCACGCTCGGCATGGCGGTGGCGGGGTTCGGCGTCGCGCTCCTGAGCCGGCGCATCGACCGGCGTGCCGGAATTCTCTTCAGTCTCAGCCTGCTCGCGATACCGACGACGCTGCTCGCGTTTGCGCCCAACATCTGGGTGTTCGCGGGCCTGCGCGTGCTTCAGGGGCTCGCCATGTCGACCGCCTTCTGCCTGACGCTCGCCTACATGGGCGAGCGCTTCAGCGCCGCGGAGGCGGCAGGCGCGTTTGCCGCCTATATCACCGGCAACGTCGCGAGCAATCTCATCGGCCGCTTTATCGCCGCCGCCGTCGTCGATCATGCCGGGCTCGCCGCCAACTTCTATCTCTTCGCGGCCTTGAACCTGCTCGGCGCCATCCTCGTCTATTTCACGGTGGAGCGCGTGCCGCCGATGACGGGGAACGGTACCGCCGACATGGCGCCGATGGCGGCCTGGACGGCGCATCTCAAGAACCCTGTTCTCGCAGCCGGCTTCGGCATCGGCTTCTGCATCCTGTTCGCGTTCATCGGCACGTTCACCTACATCAACTTCGTGCTGACGCGGCCGCCGCTCTCGGTCGGCATGATGGAGCTCGGCGTCATCTATCTCGTGTTCCTGCCGGCCATCGTCACGACGCCGCTCGCAGGTCTCGCGGCGCGGCGGGCTCGGCACGCGGCCCGCTCTCTGGGCGGCGCTCGCAGTTGCGGGGCTTGGCTTGCCGCTCATGCTCCTTCCCCATTTGCCGAGCGTTCTCGCCGGAATGGTGCTCGTCGGTGTCGGCACGTTCTTCGCGCAGGCGCTGGCCACGGGCTTCGTCAGCCACGCGGCGTCGAGCAATCGCGGCGCGGCCAGCGGAATCTACCTCGCGTCCTACTTTCTCGGCGGGCTTGCGGGCAGCGCGGTCCTCGGCCAGCTCTTCGACCGCTTCGGATGGGCGGCCTGTGTGGCCGGCATCGGCGCGGCGCTTGGGGTTGCGGCCCTGCTGACGGTGAAGCTTGTCCTGGCGCCGGTACGTAACTCTTCAGACAAAGGCTGAACGACAACAAGGTGGTGCGATGAGCGTTGAGTGCGAAGGTTCCCAGTCGACATCACGCGAGGCCGTGTTCGCCGAGGTCGACCCCTCGAGGCCAGCGCCCGACGCGGTCGAGTTTGTGGCCGCGTTTCTCAACCGGGGGCAGGCACCGGGCGCCTCCGGACTCAAGTTGCGGCCGCTGGCCGGGCTCGCGGCCGTCACGGCGCTGAGGGTTCCGAGCCCGGAGATCAGGTCCCATGTGCGCTCTGCGCTCGAGGCCGGTGCCAGCCGAGACGAGATCGTGGCGGCGATTGTCGAAGCCTCGCTCTATTCGGGATTCGCCGCGGCGCATGCGGGGCTCGAGGCGGCGTTCGCGGTGTTCAACGAGACCAAACTGCGGCTCGTGACGATGCCATGACGTCCGCCGGACGCTCCTTCATCCTTCGACAAGCTCAGGATGAAGGAGGGATGCCGGAGCCTCATGGTTCGACAAGCTCACCGTGAGGCTGCGCAGCAGGGCTTCAATGTAGCAAGGTCAGCGGAAGGCGGCGACGCGGGCGGCCTGCTCGGCGATAACGCGGGCGTTGTCGGCCTTGTCGTCGCCGGCCGGCTCGCCATGGATCTTGATGGCCGGGTTCGACCACACGGGCACGCGCGGGCAGCCGTCACAGCTCTCCTTGTAGCTCATCATGGTGCGCCACTTGGTGCCCGCCACGAAACCATGGCCAAAGGGAAAGGGCTGCATGCCGTCGTCGAGAGCCAAGTCGTGGCGGGCGCCGATCAGGTGGCCGATCTCGTGGGCGAGCGAATAGGTGGTCGCCGCGCATTCGTGATGCACGACGGCGAAGGCGCGGTCGGCAGGGGCTACAACCTGGGCCGCGAGCCCGCAGCCTTGCGGGTCGTGGACGATGAGGACCGAGACGTCGGCTTTGTATTGATCGCGCAGGGCGTGGACCTCGTCCATGTAGCCGTCGCCCTTGTCGGCGAAGCGGAAGACGTGATCGAAGTGGCTGCCCTTCTCGACGTAGTCCGTCTCATAGGCATACGCGAGCTCGAGGCGCACATTGCCTACGCCGCTGTTGCGGAACGACTGGTTGGCGTCCTCGATGGCGAGCGCAATCAGGTCCGTCTCGATGTTGCTGTAGTGGCTTGCGGCGGCCTTGGTGTAGGCCACGAGCACGGAAATGACGATGTCTTGCGACCTTGCGCTTCTTGACCTTCGGCTGCTCGATCGCGAGCGCAAGCTTTTCGCCTTGCGCGCGCTCCTTCAGGGGCGCGTCCTCGAGGTTCTTCGTGTTCGACCGGTCCGGCTTGTCGCCGCCGGTTTCCTTCTCGGGTTTCGGCGCCTGGCGCAGCATGCTGGCGTCGCCCTTGTGGACGAGCGGGTCCTCCTTCATGTTCATCTTCTCTTGCATGTCGCGACCCATGGGCGCGTGCTCGGGCGGCAGCTCATTGGGTGCCATCTCGATGACGCCGTGCATGCCGTCGCCGAGGTGCTTCACGGCGTAGACATGACCTTTGTAGGTCACGGAGCCCGAAAGGCGGCCCGAAGGCCACCAGAGAAGCGTCACGGGATCGTCTGTCTCCTCGATGCGACCGTGCCAGATGTAGTTTTCCTTGGTCTTGGCAATTCCCGTGCGCCGCGCAGTTACCGAGAGCGTGTCGCTCAACGGGATGACGAGAACCGGTGCCGGCGCATTCGGATCAGCTGGCTGCATGTCTTTTGTCAGCGCGTGCTCCATCACGGACGCGTCGGGGAGAGCCATCATGCTCATGCCCTTTGCGGCCTTCGAGTCCGTCATCTCGTGCATCTTGGCCTTCTGCTCGGGGGACATCTCCGCGCCCTTCTTCATTGGGGCGAGCGTGTGATTCCAGGTCTCGTCGAGCCGAGTGACGCTCACGCCTTGTCGGGCGGCAGCCGCAATCAGGGCGTCGACCTCGGCCGCGGGGACATTCCACATTTCCGATTTCGTCATTTCGAGGACGTGGCCGTCGGCTTTTCCTGCCATTTTGCGCAGGGCGCGATATTCAGCGCTGTCCGCGTGCGGCAAATGCGAAAGTATTATCCCGACTTTCTTGTCCGATTCGCCGGCGTCGACATTCAGTCCGGCAAATGTCACCGCTATGGCCACGGTAATGGCACTGGCCAATGCCAAGCGCGTCCTAATTCTCAATCTCGCATTGAGCATGGCGGTCGTCCTCGCGATCAGCAAACGAGAATTCGGCTCCCCGGCCGCAAGGCCGAGGAGCCCATTGCCTGGTCGTGCGTAGACGTTACTTGCCGGCCTTGGACTGCATGTCGGCCAGGATCTGGTCCCAGACGCCATGCGGCGAGAAGTTGTCGCCGGCCTTGCAGGAATTGTAGGCGTCAAGCGACTTTCTGACCGCGTCGGCCAGCTCGTAGCCCGACATCTTGTCGACGTAGATCGACATCTTGCCGAGGAAGGTCTTGTAGCCGCCGTCGCAGTCGGTCGCCGCGAACGAGGGTGTCGCAACAGCGGCCGTAACGAGAGCCGCGGCCACGGCAGCGAGCATGCTTCGAGTCATGGATTTTACTCCCTTTTTGGTATGAGTGCTTTGGAGGTGCGTGAATCCAATTTCTGCCGCTTCGAAGCAGCTGGACCATTCGATTCACGGTGGACCAAATGTGGCCCGTTTCAGATACGATTTTTCACTACGCGAGTTTCGCCAACGCGGATTTGAATTTTGATTTTGGATACACGTTAGGCGGAATCTCGGGCGAATGACTTCTGTTCAGCGGGTGCTTGCCGGGGGCGGCCGGCGATACTCAGGTGCCGGCCGCCGTCACGAGAGGACTTGCGGTGACCTCCCATGAGGGGAGGCGGCCGTTATTTGCCGGCCTTGGACTGCATGTCGGCCAGGATCTGGTCCCAAACGCCATGGGGCGAGAAGTCGTCGCCGGCCTTGCAGGAATTGTAGGCGTCGAGGGACTTGCGGACGGCGTCGGCGAGCTCATAGCCCGACATCTTGTCGACGTAGATCGACATCTTGCCGAGGAAGCCTTTGTAGCCGGCATCACAGTCGGTCTTGGCGAGGGCGGGGAGGCTGCCGGCAGCGAGCGCGGCGGCGAAAACAGCGAGTGCGAGCTTCTTCATTGGGGGTCTCCTGTTGCTTTTGAGTGGACCGCGTCGGCATCGGCTTGGGTTTGACCTCAGCGGTTGACGGAGACCCTAGTGATGCCGTTGAGCGATCTGAAATGCCGATTAAGTCTGGTTTCGATAGCCGTCGGCTATCCCGACGCGGCGGCCGTGGCGGCCGGAAGACGGGCAGCGTTTGACGCCTCGCCCGGCGCAAAATAAGAAGCGTAGCGGCCGTTTACCCTATGGCTCCGAGCGAGATGCAGCTTTCCTCCCTGATTGGTCCCGAGATCGCGGCGCCCGCCGGCTGCGGCGGCACAGACGTGTCGGGCATCTCGGCGGACAGCCGCAAGGTTGAGCGCGGCTATGTGTTCGCGGCACTCGCCGGATCGAAAGCGGACGGAGGGCGCTTCATCGCCGACGCGGTCAGCCAAGGGTGCAGTGGCAGTTCTGGTCGGGACGTCGGCAAGCCTCGCAGACAGCATCGGTGTGCCAGTGCTCAGGGCAGACGAGCCACGGCGCGCGCTCGCGCTGATGGCCGCGCGCTTCTATGGAACCCAGCCCAAGACCATCGTCGCTGTCACGGGGACGAGCGGCAAGACGTCGGTTGCGGAGTTCACGCGCCAGATTTTCGCCGCGCTCGGCCGCAAGGCGGCGTCGCTCGGCACGATCGGCATCGTCAAGCCCGACGGCGCCGTCTACGGATCGCTCACGACTCCCGATCCGGTGACGCTGCACGAAACGCTGGCGGGGCTCGCCCGTGAAGGCGTGACGCACCTCGCCATGGAGGCGTCCTCGCACGGCCTCGACCAGTACCGACTTGATGGCGTGAAGTTGAGTGCGGCCGCTTTCACTAATCTCGGCCGCGATCACCTCGACTATCACCCGACGATCGAGAGCTATCTCGGAGCCAAGCTCCGCCTTTTCTCCGAGCTGCTCGAGCCCGGGCAGCCGGCCGTCATCAATCTCGATGGCGACAGATCGGAGGACGTCGTCGACGCCGCACGCAAGCGCGGTCTCAGGCTCATCACCGTCGGTGCGCGCGGCGAGACGCTCAGGCTCGCTGGTCTCTCCGCGGATGGCTTCGCGCAGCGCCTCGAGATCGCGCACGAGGGCCGCACGTACGACATCCGGCTGCCGCTCGTCGGCGCATATCAGGTTTCGAATGCGCTGGTCGCTGCCGGACTGGCGCTGGCCGCGGGCGAGGCGGCAGCGAGCGTCGCGGGGCGCTCGAGGCGCTCAAGGGCGTCAAAGGCCGGCTCGACATCGTCGGCACGAGGAACGGCGGCCTCGCGGTCGTCGACTACGCGCACAAGCCCGAAGCGCTTGCGGCGGCGCTCGACAGCGTACGTCCCTTCGCGCGCGGCAAGCTCATTTGCGTCTTCGGCTGCGGCGGCGACCGCGACCGGGGCAAGCGGCCGCTGATGGGGCGGATCGCCGTCGAGCGGGCCGACGTGACGATCGTCACCGACGACAATCCGAGAAGCGAGCAGCCGTCCGCAATCCGTGCTGAAATATTGGCTGCGGCTCCCGGCGCGCGCGAGATCGGCGACCGGGCCGAAGCAATCGGGGCGGCGGTCAAGATGATGGGGCCGGGCGATGTGGTGATCGTCGCCGGAAAGGGTCACGAAATGGGCCAGATCGTGGGCGACAGGGTGCTACCCTTCTCCGATCACGAGGTGCTCAGGCAGGCCCTCGAGCAGACCTGATCCCCATGGCAGCCAAACTCTGGGAATTCGACGAACTCGTCCGCGTCTCCGGCGCCACGGCCGACGGCGCGCCGGCGGGAGCGGTCACGGGCTTTTCCATCGACACGCGGACGCTTGCTCCGGGCGACGTTTTCGTTGCCCTCAAGGATCAGCGCGACGGGCATGAGTTCGTGACCAGCGCGTTCAAGGCGGGAGCCGTGGCTGCGCTCGTCAAGCGGGACTATGTGCGTGCGCCGCGGGACGGCGCTCTCATTCGGACGGATGATCCGCTTGCGGCGCTCGAGGCCATCGGCCGCGCGGCGCGCGCGCGTCTTGCTGCGAGCGCTCGTGTCATCGCGGTCACGGGCAGCGCGGGCAAGACCGGCACCAAGGAGATGCTCAGGGCGTGTCTCGGCGCCTGCGGGCGCGTGCACGCCTCGGAGAAATCGTACAACAACCACTGGGGCGTGCCGCTGACGCTCGCGCGCATGCCGGCGGACACTGAGTATGCCGTGTTCGAGATCGGCATGAATCACGCGGGCGAGATCACGCCGCTCACCAAGATGGTGCGGCCGCATGTGGCCATCGTCACGACCGTGGAGCCGGTGCATCTCGCCTACTTCCCGTCGGTCGAGGCCATCGCCGAGGCGAAGGCCGAGATCTTCACCGGGCTCGAGCCCGGGGGCACGGCGGTGATCAACCGCGACAATAGCTATTGCGACATTCTCGAGAAGCACGCCCGCCAGGCCGGCGCGAAGATCGTGACGTTCGGGCTGCACCAGGGTGCGGACGTGAAGCCGGCAATGCTCGAGCTCGAGGCGGACGGCACTGATGTCGTGGTGGAGACCGGCGGGAGAGAGATCAGCTATCGCGTCGCGATACCGGGACCGCACATCGCCCAGAACTCACTGGCCGTGGTCGCGGCGCTGCTCGCGGCAGGCGCGGATCTCCGACAAGGCGCTCGCGCCGCTCGCCAACATCACGGCGCCCGAAGGCCGCGGCTCGCGAATAGTCGTGCGGACTGTCGGCGGCGAGCTGCTGCTCATCGACGAGAGCTACAACGCCAACCCGGCCTCGATGCGCGCCGCGCTCGCCGGTCTCGTGGCGCTGCCGCGTGAGCGGTTTTCGCGGCGCATTGCGGTGATCGGCGACATGCTCGAGCTCGGAGACGAGGCGGCGGCGCTGCACAAGGGTCTCAAGGAGGCGGTCGACAGGGCAGGCGTCGATTTGGTCTTTGCCTCAGGGCCCAATATGGCGCATCTCTACGGCCTTCTGGCCCCCGGCCAGAGAGGGGCGTGGGCTGAGCGCTCGGAGGGAATCCGGGAGGCGCTCGTTGCTGCCATCAAGCCGGGAGACGTCGTGATGGTGAAGGGATCGCATGGGAGCCGCATGGCACCTCTCGTCGAGGCGATCAAAGCGCAATTCGCGGCCGTGAAGACCGAGGCATAATCATGAACCGAATTGCGTTGGTGGCGGCGCGCGAACGCGCAGGGAGGGGACGGCATGCTCTATGAGCTCGTAAGCTTCAGCGACCAGATCAATGCGCTGAACGTCTTCCGATACATCACGTTCCGCACCGGCGGCGCGATCTTCACGGCACTGCTTTTCATGCTGCTGTTCGGGCCCGGCATCATCGATCTCTTGCGCATCAAGCAGGGCAAGGGCCAGCCGATCCGCGAGGACGGTCCGCAGTCGCATTTGTCCAAGAAGGGGACGCCGACCATGGGCGGCCTCATGATCCTGGCCAGCGTCGCTGTGGCGACGCTGCTGTGGGCCGATCTTTCCAATCCTTATGTGTGGGTCGTGCTCGGTGTGACGCTCGCCTACGGCGGCATCGGCTTCTACGACGACTTTCTCAAGGTGACGAAGCAGCAGAGCTCGGGCTTCGGCGGCTGGGCGCGGCTCTCGCTCGAGATCGTGGTCGCCGTGATCGCCGCCTTCATCATCATGGAGCTGTCGACGGAAGAGCTTGCGGGCAAGCTCGCCATGCCGTTCTTCAAGACGGCGCTCATCGATCTCGGAATGGCATTCTTGATCGTGGGCGCGGTCGTCATCGTCGGCGCCGGCAACTCGGTGAACCTCACCGACGGACTCGACGGCCTCGCGATCGTCCCCGTCATGATCGCGGCCGCGACCTTCGGGCTCATCGCCTATCTCATCGGCAACTACAGGTTCGCCTCGTACCTGCAGATCCACCATGTCGCGGGCACCGGCGAGCTGGCGATCATCTGCGGGGCGCTGATCGGAGCGGGCCTCGGCTTCCTCTGGTTCAACGCGCCGCCGGCCATGATCTTCATGGGCGACACGGGCTCGCTGGCGCTGGGCGGCGCGCTCGGCACGATTGCGGTCGCAACCAAGCACGAGATCGTGCTCGCCATCGTCGGCGGGCTGTTCGTGCTCGAGACGCTGTCGGTCATCATCCAGGTCGGCTCCTACAAGCTGACCGGAAAGCGGGTGTTCAGGATGGCGCCCCTGCACCATCACTACGAGCAGAAGGGCTGGCAGGAGAGCACGGTCGTCGTGCGCTTCTGGATCATCTCGGTCGTGCTGGCGCTGATCGGGCTCGCGTCCCTCAAGCTGCGCTGATGCCGGGGCGAAAAAGCGCGAAACGGGCTAGATTCCGCGCATGATTCGCGCTTCCACCTTCGGCGGCAAACGGGTTGCGGTGTTCGGGCTCGGCGGGTCGGGCCTCGCGTCGGCGCGCGCGCTGCTCGAGGGCGGGGCCGATGTCGCCGCCTGGGACGACAGCGAAGCGGGCCGCGCGGCGGCTGAGAAGGCCGGTATTCCGCTTGTCGATCTTGCCACGGCGGACTGGGCGACGTTCGCCGCGCTGGTGCTTGCGCCCGGCGTGCCGCTCACGCATCCCGAGCCGCACTGGGTCGTGGTGAAAGCGCGCGCGGCGGGCGTCGAGATCATCGGCGACATCGAGCTGTTCGCGCGCGAACGCGCCAAGCTCTGCCCCGAGGCGCCGTTCATCGCGGTCACGGGGACCAACGGCAAGTCGACGACGACGGCGCTCATCGCGCATCTCCTGCGCGAGCTCGGGTGCGATGTGCAGATGGGCGGCAACATCGGGCGCGCGATCCTGACGCTCGAGCCGCCGGCGCGCGGATCGCTTTCATGTGATCGAGATGAGCTCGTTCCAGATCGATCTCACGCCGACTTTGAAGCCGACGGTCGGCGTCATCCTCAACGTCACGCCGGACCATATCGATCGCCACGGCACGGTCGAGAATTACGCGGCGATCAAGGAGCGGCTCGCTGACGGGTGCGGAGGCAGCTGCGCTCGGCATCGACGATGAATTTCACACGCGGCGATGGTCGCGCGCGACGGATGCCGGGCGGCTTTATCCGTTCACGACGGACGAGGCGGCGGCCGGCGCGGCACGTGTATTTGCGATCGGCCAGAAGCTTTTTGTGCGCGAGCGCGACGGCGGCAATGCCGTCGAGATCGCGTCGCTCGAGGGCGTGCGCTCGCTGCGCGGGCGGCACAACGTCGCAGAATGCGCTCGCGGCGCTGACGGCCATCCGTGCGCTGCAGGACCGGCTGGATGCGTGATCCGGACGATCGTCTCGAGTGTGGAAGCCCGAGGCATTGCAGGCCGCGCTCGCGAGCTTTCCGGGTCTGCCGCACCGCATGGAGGAGATCGGCCGGCTCGGCCGCGTGCTCTTCATCAACGACAGCAAAGCGACGAATGCGGACTCGACCGAGAAGGCGCTCGCGTCGTGGGAGCGGGATATCTTCTGGATCCTCGGCGGCAAGTCGAAGGAGGGCGGCATCACGTCGCTCGAAGCCTACTTCCCGCGCATCGCCAAGGCCTATCTGATCGGCGCGGCGACGGAGGAATTCGCGGCGACGCTCAAGGGCAAGGTGGATTTCGAGCGCTGCGGCACGCTCGATGCGGCGCTCGCGGCGGCGGCGCGGGACGCCAAGCAGAGTGCCGGCGCGGAGCCGGTCGTGCTGCTCTCGCCCGCGTGCGCCTCCTACGACCAGTACAAGAACTTCGAGATTCGCGGCGACCACTTCCGCAAGCTCGTCGCGGCGCTGCCCGGCATCGATCTGGGGCCTGAGCTCTCCATGAGGATCAGCCGCGCGGACAGGAGCCGGCTCGCCCAGTGGTGGTTCACGGTGGACCACGTTCTCTTGTCGGCAATCCTGGTCATCGTCGCCGCGGGCGTCGTGCTCTCGCTCGCCGCCAGTCCGGCGGTGGCGGAGAAGAAGGGGCTCGCCGAGTACTACTTCGTCGAGCGCCACGTTCTGTTCTCGATTGCCGGCGTGCTCTTGATGACCGCCGTGTCGCTCTTCTCGCCGCTCGGCGTGCGCCGCCTGGCGCTTGCGGTTTTTCTGGTGTCGATGGCGGGTCTCGTCGGCGTCTATTTCTCGGGCGTCGAGCTCAACGGCGCGCGCCGCTGGCTGTCGTTCGGCGGGCATTCGATACAACCTTCGGAGTTCGCCAAGCCCGCCTTCGTCGTCGTCTCGGCGTGGCTGCTCGCCCAGGCACGGCTGCGTCCCGACATGCCGGCGCTGGCGCTGGCGACGCTCACCTTCGTCGCTTTTCGCGGGGCTTCTCGTCGTGCAGCCGGACGTCGGCCAGACCTTGCTCATCAGCATGGTGTGGCTCGCCATGCTGTTCGCGTCCGGCCAGCCGATCGCAGGCGCCGGGCTTGTCGCGGCGCTCGGCGCGGCGGGGCTGTTCGCCGCCTACCACGTGTTTCCGCACGTGGCGCTGCGCATCGACCGCTTCTTGAAGCCGGTCGCCGGCGACATGAGCCAGGTCGACCGCGCCATGCGCTCGTTCGCGGAGGGCGGGTTTCTGGGCCGCGGCCCGGGGGAGGGAACGATCAAGACCTCCCTTCCCGACGCGCATACGGACTTCATCTTCGCCGTCGTCGCCGAGGAGTACGGCGCCATCGCCTGCCTCATCCTGCTCGCGCTCTTTGCTTTCGTCGTGCTGCGCGCACTCGTTCAGTCGGCGCGGGAGCCGGAAGCCGCGAGCCGGCTCGCCATCATCGGGCTTTCGCTGCTTTTCGGGCTGCAGGCGCTGATCAACATCGGCGTCAACGTCGGGCTTCTGCCGGCCAAGGGCATGACATTGCCCTTCATTTCGGCCGGGGGATCGTCGATGCTCGCGGTGTCGCTGACGCTCGGCATGCTTTTGGCGTTGACACGTCGACGCCCGGACCTCGAGCGCCTTAAAAAGCCCCGATTGGTGGCGACGCTCGATAGCGTCGGAGCCATGAGCGAGTCCCACAGGTGACGGATATTCAACGATCGGTCCTGCTTGCCGCCGGGGGCACCGGCGGCCACCTGTTCCCGGCCTTCGCACTGGCCGAGGAGCTGGGGCGGCGGGGGCTTGCCGTCGATCTCGTGACCGACATGCGCGGCGACCGCTACGGCACGGGCTTTCCGGCGCGGCGCGTCTATCAGGTTCCCTCGGCGACGCTCAAGAGCCGCTCGCCTGCGGCGCTGGCGCGAACGACGGTCGTGCTGTCGCGCGGCGTGCTCGCGGCCTGGCAGCTGCTGCGGCGGATCAGGCCCGCGGCGCTGGTGGGCTTCGGCGGCTACCCGACGTTTCCGCCGCTGATCGCCGCGCGCATGCTTGGAATTCCGGCGATTCTCCACGAGCAGAACGCCGTGCTGGGCCGCGCCAACAAGATGCTCGCCAAGCGGGCGAGTGCCATCGCCACGTCCTTCGAGCGGACGCGGTATCTGACGCCGGCGCTCAGCGCCAAGGCCCGGCTCACAGGCAACCCGGTGCGCGACGCGGTGATCGCGGCGGCGCAGACGCCCTATGCCACGCCCGACGGAAAAGGGCCGCTCCGCCTCGTCGTCTTCGGCGGCAGCCAGGGGGCTCGCTTCTTCTCGGATACCGTTCCGCCCAGCTTGGCGATGCTTCCGGCCGAGATCAGGAGCCGGCTTTTCGTGACGCTCCAGGCGCGCGAGGAGGACGTGGGGCGGGCCAGGAAGGCGCTCGCGGCCGCCGACATCGAGGGAGATGTCGCCAGCTTTTTCAAGAATCTGCCGGCGCTGATCGCAGAAAGCCATATTGTGATCGCACGAGCGGGGGCGTCGACGGTGGCTGAGCTCGCGGTCATCGGCCGGCCCTCGATCCTCGTGCCGTTGCCGCATTCGCTTGACAACGATCAGCTTGAGAATGCAACCAATCTTGCCGAATCGGGGGGGAGCTGGTGTATCGAGCAGAGGGACTTTTCACCGGCTAGACTGGCCCGCGAGATCGAGCGTCTCGCTGGTGATCCATCGGCGCTCGCCAAGGCAGCGCGGGCGGCGAAGTCGCAGGGGCGTGCGGACGCGGTGGCCCGCCTCGCCGATCTGGTCGAGGAGCAAATTAGAGGCCGTGACGGACGCGGGGTCCCAGCGGCAAAAGGCCGTGAGCTTGCCCCGGGGTCATAAGGGCGGGGCCGGCGGGCAAAGAACAGGGACGTAGAGCCATGCAGCTACCCCGCGACATCGGGCCATTCCATATCATCGGCATCGGCGGCATCGGCATGAGCGCCATCGCCGAGATCCTGCTCGCCAAGGGCTACAGCGTCCAGGGCAGCGATCAGAAGGAGTCCGCCAACGTGCGCCGCCTGCGCACCAAGGGCGTGCGCGTGTTCGTCGGCCACGATGCGGTGAACCTCGTCGGCGCGCGCCTCGTCGTCATCTCGACGGCGGTGAAGGCGAACAATCCGGAGCTCGAGGCGGCGCGCGCAAAAGGGCTGCCGATCATCCGCCGCGCCGAGATGCTCGCCGAGCTGATGCGGCTCTATTCGACCGTGTCGGTCACCGGAACGCACGGCAAGACGACGACGACCTCGCTCATCAGCTCGATCTTCGAGAACGCCGGCCTCGATCCGACCGTCATCACGGGCGGCATCATCAACGCCTGGGGATCGAACGCGCGACTCGGCAAGGGCAAATGGATGATCGTCGAGGCCGACGAGAGCGACGGGACGTTCACGCGGCTGCCGACCGAGATCGGCGTCGTGACCAACATCGATCCCGAGCATCTCGATTACTTCGGCTCGGTCGAGAACATGCATCGCGAGTTCGAGGCCTTCTATCGCAACATCCCCTTCTATGGGCTCGCCGTCACCTGCATCGATCATCCCGTGGTCGCTGAGATGATCGACCGGCTCGGGCTCAGGAACGACGGGCGGCGCCTGCTGACCTACGGCACCAGGGACGGCGCCGATCTCGTGCTCCGGGGCGTGCGCTCGGACGGGCGCTCGACACTGCTCGACGCCGAGCTCGGTGCGCGGGTCAAGGGCGGTGCGCGCAGCCTCAAGGGGTGGACAGTTCCGATTCCGGGCCAGCACAATGCGTTGAACGCGCTCGCGGCAATCGCGGTCGCCGCGGAGGCCGGCATCGCCGACGACGTGATCCGCGCCGGGCTCGCGGCGTTCTCGGGCGTCAAGCGGCGCTTCCAGCTGACGGGGACCTGGAACGGCGTGCAGATCATCGACGACTACGGCCATCACCCGGCGGAGATCGCCGCCGTGCTGCAGGCGGCGCGGGCCGGCTCGCGCGGGCGTGTCGTCGCCGTCGTCGAGCCGCATCGCTACACGCGCGTGCGCGATCTCTTCCGCGAATTCTGCGACTGCTTCCGCGCCGCCGACAGCGTCATCGTGGCGCCGCTCTATTCGGCCGGTGAATCACCCATCGAGGGCATCGATCAGCGCTCGCTCGCCGAGGGCATCCGTGCGTCGGGCCATGCGTCGGTGACGACAATCGGCGATCCGCGCGATCTCGTGGCGCTGATCCGGCGCAACGGCCGGCAGGGCGACATGGTGATCTGCCTCGGCGCCGGCAACTCGACCGAGTGGGCGCATGCACTGCCCGAGTGGCTGGCTGAGACCGAGCCGCGCCGCGCTGGAGGCGCGATGTGAGCGCTTCGGATCTTGCGGCGGCGCTCAAGGGCGCGCTTCCCGATTTGCGCGGGCGTCTCGTTGCGGGCGCGCCGCTGGCCGACATCACGTGGTTCCGCGTCGGCGGCCCGGCGGAGGTCCTGTTCACGCCCGCGGACGAAGCCGACCTCGCTTATTTCCTGAAGAACAAGCCGGCGGGCGTTCCCGTCTTCGTCATCGGGCTCGGGTCGAACCTGCTCGTGCGCGACGGCGGCGTGCCGGGCGTCGTCGTGCGGCTTGGGACGCGGGTTCGGCGAGATCAAAGTCGAGGACGGGCACAGAATTCGTGCCGGAACGATCGTGCCGGACGTCAAGGTGGCGCGGGCCGCGGCCGATGCGGGGATCGCGGGGCTTTCGTTCTATCGCGGCATTCCGGGCTCGATCGGCGGCGCGCTCAGGATGAACGCGGGCGCGCACGGGCGCGAGACGAAGGACGTGCTGCATTCGGCGCGCGCGGTCGATCCCGAGGGCAACGTTCATGTGCTGAGCCTCGCGGATATGAAGTACACGTACCGCCATTGCGGCGTGTCCGAGGATTGGATCTTCACCGAGGCGCTGTACCAGGGCGCGCCGGGCGAACCCGAAAAAATCGCCAAGGAGATGGAGGACGTCGCGGACTACCGCGAGCAGAACCAGCCCATCAAGGAGCGCACCGGCGGCTCCACCTTCAAGAACCCGCCGGGCCACAGCGCCTGGAAGCTCATCGACGAGGCCGGCTGCCGCGGCTATCGCGTCGGCGGGGCCAAGGTTTCGGAGATGCACTGCAACTTCCTGATCAATGACAAGGGCGCGTCGGGCGAGGATGTCGAGCGTCTCGGCGAGACGGTGCGCGCGCGCGTCAAGGCCAAGTCGGGCGTCACGCTCGAGTGGGAGATCATCCGGCTCGGCATCCCACGCGAGGGCCGGCCCGTCGGCGAGGCGCTCGCCGAGACGGTGTCCTCATGAGCCGGCTCGGCGTGGCGCCGCCGCGCACGCGCGAGCATGTCGCGGTGCTCAAGGGCGGCTGGTCGGCCGAGCGCGAGATCAGCCTCAAGTCGGGCGCGGCCGTCGCGGCGGCGCTTGAAGGCGAGGGCTATCGGGTCACGCAGATCGACGTCGATCGTGACGTCGCGGCGCGTCTCAAGGAGATCGCGCCGGAGGCCTGCTTCAACGCGCTGCACGGGCGCTTCGGCGAGGACGGGTGCGTGCAGGGCGTGCTCGAGGTGCTGTCGATCCCCTACACGCACTCGGGCGTGCTGGCCTCGGCGCTCGCCATGCACAAGGAGCGCGCCAAGGAGGTGATGAAGGCCGCCGGCGTGCCGGTCGCGGAAGCCAGGCTCGTCACGCGGCGGGAGGCGGTAGCCCGGCACGCGATCGATCCGCCCTATGTCGTGAAGCCGGTGTGCGAGGGCTCGAGCGTCGGCGTCGTCATCGTCGGGCCCGGTGCCAATGCGCCGCCTGAGGCGATCGGCAAGGGCGGCGATGCCGGACGAGATCGTCATGGTCGAGCGCTATGTCGCGGGCCGCGAGCTCACCTGCGCCGTCATCGGCGACTTCGTCACCGACGTCATCGAGATCGTGCCGCTCAAGGGCCTCGCCTTCTACGATTTCGAGGCAAAATACGCGCCCGGCGGCTCAAAGCACGAGCTTCCGGCGCAAATTTTACCGGATGTTTACCAGTTGGTCCGGAAATACACGTTGGCGGCACATCGCTCGCTCGGCTGCCGGGGCGTGTCGCGTGCGGATTTCCGCTTCGACGATACTCCGGGCGGCACCGGCGAGCTGATCTGCCTCGAAGTCAATACCCAGCCGGGCATGACGGGAACGTCGCTGGTGCCGGAGCTGGCTCAGTATGCGGGCTGGTCATTCGGCGAGCTCGTGCGATGGATTGTCGAGGACGCGAGTTGCGTGAGGTAGGCTCAGTATTGCAATCCTCCTGGCAGGCGCTGCAAGCGTCCCTGCTCTCCCGTCCCGTTGCCGATCATCCTCCGGCCCGAGCGCGCCTGCGGCGGCCGAAATCGCCCACCATCTTCGTCGACCATGAGATCGAGGACGCGGCGCTTGCGCCGCTCACGCCGCATGCGCTGCAGAGCGCGCCGATCGGGCGGCGGCTCAAAAAGGGCGTCGCCGGAATGATCGCTGCGGCCGTCATCACGCTCGCCTGCCTCGCCATGCTCTACGGCGGACGGCACGTGAATGCGGCTTCGCGCTATCTTCCCGATGTCGACGCCGTTGCGCGGTTAGCGGGCTTCGGCATCGATCAAGTCTCGCTCACCGGATACCAGTTCGCGCTCGACCGCGACGTGTTCAACGCGCTCGATCTCGGCAACGTCAAATCGATCGTGAGCCTCGATGCGGCAGCGGTCAAAGACCGTCTCGAGCGCCTGCCGTGGATCGCGACTGCCGAGCTCAAGCGCGTCTATCCGAACCGGCTCGAGGTGCGTGTCACGGAGCGGAAGCCGTTTGCCGTCTGGGCGAGGGGCGACCGCAGCTATCTGATCGACGAGTCGGGCCGCGTGCTCACGGGTCTCGGCAGCGCCAAGTTTCCCGATCTGCCGCTGATCTCGGGAGAGGGCGCAGCAGCCGAGGCCTCGGCGCTGATGGGGCTCGTCGCCCGCTATCCCGACATCGCGCGCCGCTTGAGCGAGGCGGAGCGGGTCGGCGAGCGGCGCTGGACGCTCAAGCTTGCGGGCGGAGTGACCCTCAAGATGCCGCCCGACGGCGAGGCCCACGTGCTCGAATCGATCTCCCGCAATCCGGAGCTGGCGCGGCTTATCTCGGGCGAGGGCTCGATCATCGACTTCAGGGCCCCCGGTCGCGTCACGGTGCGCGCGGCAGAAGCTGCGCCGGGCGCCGGCCCGGCAGCGAAGACGGGCTCGTAATGGGCTCGAGGAGCTAGACGTGCTGCAGCGAGGTTGGATCGGCGGGGTGCCCAGACGCGTGACGGGCGTCCTCGACATCGGCACGAGCAAGATCGTCTGCGTGATCGCGGCGGTCGACGAGGAGGCGCGCGCCGGGGGTGCCCTGGAGCCCACCGTGCGCGTGCTCGGTATCGGCCACCAGCGATCGCGCGGCATCAAATCCGGCGTCGTCATCGACCTCGACGAGGCCGAGCAGGCCACCCGCGCCGCCATCGCCCAGGCCGAGCGCATGGCCGGCGTCATGCTCGAGGAGGTCCGCGTCTCGGTTTCCTGCGGACGCCTGCGGTCGCTCAATTTCGCCGCCACCACCGAGGTCGAGGGCGGCGTCGTTGCCGAGGATGATCTCGTCCGGCTGCTCGCCGGCGGGCCAAGTCTACGCCGAGCGCGACGGGCGGACGCTTGTCCACATGAACGAGATCGGGCTCCGGCTCGACGGGGCGCCGGGGACGCGCGATCCGCGCGGCATGGCGGCGCGCAGCCTCGCCGCCGATCTGCATGCGGTGACGGCGGACGAAGCGCCGGTGCGCAATCTCCTGCTGGTCGTGGAGCGCTGCTATCTCGCCGCTTCGAGCCTCACGCCGGCGCCGTTTGCCAGCGCGCTCGCCGCGACGACCGAGGACGAACGGCGCATCGGCGTGACCGCGATCGATCTCGGCGGCGGCACTACAACCTTGGCGATGTTCGCCGAGGGACGCTTCCTGTTTGCCGACGCGGCTCCGCTCGGCGGCGACCACATAACCCTTGATATCGCTCGTGCGTTGCATACGCCCCTTGCGGAAGCCGAGCGAATCAAAGCGCTTTATGGCACATTGGTCAGCGCTCAATCGGATGAGCACGAGGTCATCTCCTTCCCGTCGACGGGCGAGGAGGAGGGCGTTGTGGGGCATACGACGAAGGCAAGACTGGCGGAAATCATTCGTCCGAGGGTGCAGGGCATCGCAAATCACCTGCGCAATCGAATAGAGGGATGCGAGGTGGCGGCTCACGCCGGCGGGAGTGTGGTCTTGACCGGGGGGGCCAGTCAGCTCGCCGGGATGGCAGACTTCTTGGCGGGCGAGCTTGGCCGCCCGGTGCGTGTCGCGCGTCCAAGAACGGTATCGGGACTGCCGCCTGTCGCGTCGGGCCCTGCGTTCTCGAGCGTCATCGGGCTCCTGCTGGCGGACACGTCGGCGATTGCGGGGGCGATGGCGCTCAAAGGAAAAGACCGGGCCGCGCACGGATATCTCGAGCGTGTGGGGACTTGGCTGAAGGAAGGGTTCTAGTTCCAGTCGCGTAGCCGGGCCGGGCATTCGCGGGGGCGAAGCTGGCCGAGGTTTGAGGGGGATGGGGCTCGTGGCGTGGGACGCCGGGGTCTCGGGTAACGCGAGGACAGGATGACCATCAGAACGCAGCTGCCAGGTCTCACGGACCTGAAGCCGAAGCTCACGGTCATTGGTGTCGGCGGCGCCGGCTGCAATGCGATCAACAACATGATCGCGTCGGGCCTCATGGGTGTGGACTTCATCGTCGCCAACACGGACGCCCAGGCTCTCGCGGCGTCGAGCGCTCAGCACCGGCTGCAACTCGGCGTCACGCTTACCGAAGGCCTCGGAGCAGGCTCGCGGCCGGAGATCGGCGAGGCGGCGGCCGAGGAGGCGGTCGAGGAGATCCGCTCCCAGGTCGCGGGCTCGCACATGGTTTTCATCGCCGCCGGCATGGGCGGCGGCACGGGTACCGGCGCTGCGGCCGTCATTGCGCGCGTCGCCAAGGAGCTCGGAATTCTCACGGTCGGCGTCGTCACCAAGCCGTTCCTGTTCGAGGGCGCACGGCGCATGCGCGTCGCCGAGGCCGGCATCGCCGAGCTGAAGAATTCCGTCGACACGCTGATCGTGATCCCAAATCAGAACCTGTTTCGCATCGCGTCCGAGAAGACGACGTTCGCCGAGGCATTCGTCATGGCGGACCAGGTGCTGCATTCGGGCATTGCCTGCATCGTCGATCTGATCATCAAGGAAGGCCTCATCAATCTCGACTTCGCCGACGTGCGCACCGTCATGAGCGGCATGGGCACGGCGATGATGGGTACGGGCGAAGCCTCCGGCGACCGGCGGGCGACGATCGCGGCCGAGGAGGCGATCTCCAATCCGCTGCTCGACGACGTCACGCTCAAGGGCGCGAAAGGCCTTCTTCTGTCCATCATCGGCGGACCCAACCTCACACTCTACGAGGTCGACGAGGCCGCGAGCCGCGTGCGCCAGGAGGTCGATCCCGAAGCCAACATCATCGTCGGCGCGACGTTCGACGATTCGCTCGGAGACCGGGTGCGGGTGTCGATCGTGGCCTCGGGCATGGCCCGCGTCAGCGGGGCGGATCGTCTGTCGCAGATTGCAGCTGAGAAGGCCCCGGCTCCGGCGCGTTCGGCGCAGCTGCCGGCCGAAACAAGCGCGCGGAGCGCGCCGGCGCCGCAAGTCGATGTCGCGGGCCGCATGGCGTCCAAGCCGGCGGCGGCATCTGGGGCCACGCCTTATGCGCCGCCTCCGGTCAGCGAGCAGTCGCAGCTCGTCGACGAAATGCAGCGGCGTTTGACCGAAGCTTTGCAGAGCGGCACTCACAGCCCGCGCTATAGCGCGTCCGAGTCGCAGCGCCGCGCTGTGGAAGAGCCGTCGAGCCGCGTGCGCGAGACGTGGCAGGCGCCCGGCAACGTCCTCATTGAAGCGGGGCCGCCGCAGCTGCCGACCATGCATGCGCCGCCGCCGCTGCCGCCCGCGGGCCACGGCCCGGAGCAGACAAGCGGGGGCAGCTTCTCGCCGTCGGCGCCGCACGAGATCCGCCGCCCGCCGCGGCGGATGCCCGAGCTTGGGGATTTCCCGCCCGTCGCGCAGCGCGCCTATCACGCGATGGCTGGCGAGGAGGCCGATTACGGCAGCGCGCCCGCCGGGGAGGGTGCCTGGCCGACGCACGACCTGCCGCGACGGCAGGGTCTCTTCGAACGAATCGCTGGACGTGTGCTCGGCGAAAGTGATTCGCGGCCGAGACCGCGCGGCGAGCAGGGCTATGGCGACCCGGTTCTCGATCCGAGGAGTGCAGCTCCGCAGCGGAGCCGCTATAGTGAGAGCAGCGGACGCGCCGACACAGCGCACCCGCAACAAGAGGCTGAATTGCCGGTGTTTTTCCGCAGAGACAACAAGTAGCGGCACGCGCCAAAAAGCTCCGTAGGCGCTGCGTCCGGGAGCAATATTTCTCCCCGTAACAGACGGTAAGAAACCGTGATTTGTACCGCCCACACACGGGGGTTATCGTTTACGAACATTAACGACCGAGTTCGCACTGTCCCGACGGTCTCTAGCTTGCCGAAGAGCAAACTGAGGCCGATCAGAATCGAAAAAGGGACAGCCCCGACAGGGGGAGCGAGCTAGGGCCTTGGGGGTGGCGAGTTGTCTGGATAGGGCCAGGCAGCGAAGCCTAGGAAGGCGAGGGACGGCGCAGAATGTCGAATCGATTCATCGGCGCGCGACAGACGACGATTGCTCATGAAATCGAGCTCCAGGGCACGGGGGTGCACAGTGGAGCGCCAGTCTCGGTGGTCCTCCACCCGGCAGAAGCCGATACCGGTCTCCGGTTCCTGGTTACGAAGCGCGGCAAGATCGCCGCCGAAATTCCCGCCAAAGTCTCAAACGTCAAAAACCTCACACTCTGCACCGTCATCGGCAACGAGCACGGCATCACCGTCGGCACTGTCGAGCATCTTCTCGCCGCACTGCGCGGCCTCTCCGTCGACAACTGCATCATCGAGATCGACAGCAAAGAAGTCCCGATCATGGACGGCAGCGCAGCGCCGTTCGTCGAAGCGATCGACGAGACGGGACTGCGCGATCTTTCTGCTCCGCGCCGCTTCATCAAGGTTCTGAAGCCGGTGCGCGTCGAGGAAGGCGAGTGCTGGGGCGAGATCGTTCCGCACTCCGGCTTCCATCTCGACGTCGAGATCGATTTCGACACGCCGCTCATCGGCCGCCAGCGCTTGGCCTTCGAAATGAGCCCCGGCGTGTTCCGCAACGAGCTGTCCAGTGCCCGCACGTTCGGCTTCATGAGCGACGTGGAGCGGCTCTGGAAGGCCGGTCTGGCGCTCGGCGCCAACCTCACCAACACCATCGCCATCGGCGACGAACGGATCATGAACCGCGAAGGTCTGCGCGACCCGCTCGAGTTCGTGCGCCACAAGATGCTCGATGCGGTCGGCGATCTCAGCCTGTCCGGTCTGCCGCTGCTCGGCGCCTACCGCTCGGTGCGCGGCGGCCATCGCCTCAACTCGTTGGTGCTCAAGGCGCTGTTCGAGGATACGTCGGCTTGGACCGTGGCTCAGGCCCCGCGGGTGCGCGAAGCGAGGCCGTTCGCCTTCGATCGCATCGCGCCGATGGCCGCCGGCGAGTAAGCAGCGAATTTTCCAGCCGTTTGTGGTTTTCGGCCTTGGCTCGCCAAGGGCGGTCGAGCGCGCGCCGATGCGAGGCGTGACCCATCGGGTCCTGCACCAGCTCGGGGCCTGGACGAAGTCTCGGCGCTCACTCTCAAGGCCCAATATCAACCACATTCATGGGCTTACCTATCGCAGGGTGGGAGCTCTCCGCGTCAGGGGATATCACGGTTTCAGGTGCATCGATTCGTGTGCTAAGGGATTTCGTATCCCTCGCAGTCGGGCGAGCGTTCCGGGTGGAGAGTTAGGGTTCGGATGAGCATTCGGCGCACATGGGTGGCAGACCGGCTCGCAATCGCGGTTGCGTGTCGGATTGGCGCTCGCGGCGCTCGGCGGCTGCGCATCCTCGGACGCGACCGCCATCCTCAATCCCGATCCGCCCGACAAGATGTACGCCGACGCCGACGCTCTGATGACCAAGGGCAAGTACGAGGACGCGGCCAAGAAATTCGAGGATCTCGACCGCTCGCATCCCTATTCGCCGGAGGCGCGCCGCGCCATCGTGCTCGCGGCCTACGCCTACTACAAGGCCGGCAAGACTGCCCGAGGCGATCGCGTCGGCCGAGCGCTACACCGTCATGCATCCGGGCACCAAGGATGCGCCGCTCGCCCACCACATCATCGCGTCGGCCTACTTCGACCAGATGAACGGCCCGAACCGCGATCAGACGGCGACGCGCAAGGCGCTCGAGCAGCTCAAGATCCTCAAGACGCGCTATCCCGACAGCACGTACGCGCAGGATGCCGACAACCGCATCCGCATCGCCGAGGACACGCTCGCGGCGTCGGAGATGGAGGTCGGGCGCTACTATCTCAAGCAGAAGAACTACGCCGGCGCCATCAACCGCTTCAAGACGGTCGTCTCCGACTACCAGACGACGACCCACGTCGAGGAGGCGCTGATGCGGCTCACCGAGTGCTACATGGCGCTCGGCGTCAAGCAACGAGGCGCAGACCGCCGTCGCCGTGCTCGGGTACAACTTCCCCAACTCGCGCTGGTACAAGGACGCCTACGCGCTGCTGAAGTCGGACGGCCTCGCGCCCGCCCAGGACAGCGAATCCTGGATCACCAAGGCCTGGAAGTCGGTGCCGAAGTTCTCGCTCGGCGGCCCGACCTGAGGGCAGCTTTCCCGCTTAACCGCTAAGTCACTCCCCGATTGAATTCCCAGGTCTCGTGCGCTTGGTCTCATGTTGATGGGCCGGCCGCTCGCCGAGCGTTGCGATTTGCCCGGCGCCCCGGCTATTGATGGCCGGGAAGGCATGCAGACCGGCGCAAGGCAATGGCGAAAAAGGACAAGAAACCCGCTCCCGTCACCAAGCTCGGCAAGGCCGAGGCTGCGGCCGAGCTCAAGCGCCTCGCGGCGGAGATCGCGCATCACGACAAGCTCTACTATCAGGCCGACGCGCCCGAGATCTCGGACGCCGAGTACGACGCGCTGCGGCGGCGCAACGAGGCGATCGAGGCGCGCTTACCCAGAGCTCGTGCGCGCCGACAGCCCGTCGGCACGCGTCGGCGCGACGCCGGTCGACGGCTTCGGCAAGGTGCGCCACCGCGTGCCGATGCTCTCGCTCGGCAACGCCTTCGCGACGAGGACGTCGTCGATTTCGTCGAGCGCGTGCACCGCTTTCTCGGCCTCAAGGCCGCAGACCCGCTCGCGTTCACGGCCGAGCCGAAGATCGACGGGCTCTCGATCTCGATCCGCTACGAGCACGGCAAGCTGGTCGAGGCGGCAACGCGCGGCGACGGCACCGAAGGCGAGAACGTCACCCAGAACGTGAAGACCATCTCGCACATCCCGCAGGAGCTAAAGGGCAAGGGCGTGCCGCGGGCGATCGACGTGCGCGGCGAGATCTACATGCGCCCGGCCGATTTCCGCAAGCTCAACGAGGAGCAGGCGGCAGCCGGAGACAAGGTCTTCGCCAACCCGCGCAACGCCGCCGCCGGCTCGCTGCGCCAGCTCGATCCCGACATCACCGCGTCGCGGCCGCTGCGCTTCTTCGCCTATGCCTGGGGCGAGGTTTCCGAGCTGCCGGCCGACACGCAGGCCGGCGTGATCGACGCCTATGCGACGCTGGGGCCTGCCGGTCAACGCCGACATGCGCGCTCTGCAAGAGCGCGGACGAGCTGCTCGCCTACTACCGCAAGATCGGCGAGCAGCGGGCGACGCTCGGCTACGACATCGACGGCGTCGTCTACAAGGTGAACCGCCTCGATCTGCAGGAGCGGCTCGGGCTTCGTGTCGCGCTCGCCGCGCTGGGCGATCGCGCACAAGTTCCCGGCCGAGCAGGCGACGACGATCCTGCGCGACATCGAGATCCAGGTCGGGCGCACGGGCGCGCTGACGCCGGTCGCCAAGCTCGAGCCGGTCACGGTCGGCGGCGTCGTCGTCACCAACGCCACGCTGCACAACGAGGACGAGATCGCGCGCAAGGATATCCGCATCGGCGACACGGTCGTCGTGCAGCGCGCCGGCGACGTCATCCCGCAGATCGTGCGTGTGATCGAGGAGAAGCGGCCGAAGAGCGCGCGCAAGTTCAACTTCCCCACGGACTGTCCGGTCTGCGGCAGCCACGCCGTGCGCGAGGTCGACGAGAAGACGGGCAAGGTCGACGTCGTGCGCCGCTGCACCGGCGGCCTCATCTGCCCGGCGCAGCGCGTCGAGCGCCTGAAGCACTTCGTCTCGCGCAACGCCTTCGACATCGAGGGGCTCGGCGAGAAGCACATCCAGGCCTTCTTCGACGACGGGCTGATCACGTCGCCGGCGGACATCTTCACGCTCGAGGCGCAAGCACGGGACGAAGATCCTCGAGCGCGAAGGCTGGGGCGCGCAGTCGGCCAGGAAGCTCTTCCGCGCCATCGACAGCGCGGCGCAAGATCGGGCTCGACCGCTTCATCTACGCGCTCGGCATCCGCCACGTGGGCGAGACGACGGCCAAGGTGCTGGCGCGCGCCTACGGGACGATCGAGGCATTCCGGTCGGGGCTCGTTGCGGCCGCGAAGGGGACCGACACGGAAGCCTTCCGCGAGCTCGACTCCATCGAGGGCATCGGCGAGATGGTGGCCGAAGGCGATCGCGGACTTCTTCGCCGAGCCGCACAACGTGGCCGTGGTCGACGATCTGCTCGAGGAGGTCGCCCCGCAGCCGCTCGAGGCAGTCGATACATCCTCGGCGGTGGCCGGCAAGACGGTGGTGTTCACCGGCACGCTCGAGCGCATGACGCGGCCGGAAGCCAAGGCGCAGGCCGAGCGGCTCGGCGCCAAGGTCGCCGGCTCGGTGTCGAAGAAGACCGACTACGTGGTCGCCGGGGCGGACGCGGGCTCCAAGCTCAAGGCGCCCGCGAGCTCGGCGTCACGGTGCTCTCCGAGGACGAGTGGCTGAAGCTCGTCGGGTGAACGGCCGCCGAATCTTTGCACAGCCTGTCAAGTCGGAATCTATTGATTTCCGCGGAAATTTTAGGCAGAGTCGCAATAATGACACAAAAGAGGCCAATAGTGGCCTCGCTGAAGGCGGCGGCATGGCGAAATGCCGCCGGATGCGGGTGGTTCTCGGGGGAGCAATTCTGCTCCTTTCGTGACGAACCTATGGTCCAGGCCGCAGGGCAACGATTTGGGCGCACTCAACGCACCCAGCACCAGCGGCGACAAAGTTTCCTGGAGGAGACCATGGCGTGCCCTAAGGTGGTGTTGTGCGGGAAGACGGTGTTCTTGCTCAGCGGATACCGTAAGCCGTCTGTCCTAGACGGAAAGCTGCGACGCAAAATCACGAAGATCGTGGCGGAAAAAGAGCTGCGCCAGTCGGCGACCCGTCACCCGGACGCGGTTGCGTTCGGATACGTCGCCGGCAAATGGATGCCGGCCGCCTAGCCTGCCCACGACAAGCCCATAGTCGGGCCCTCAATCGCGATCGGCGCGGCGGCCCTTGCTGCCGCGATCGGACGATTGCCGGCCGCCATCATCATCCTTGTCATTGTCGCGCAGCCGCTCAAAGAGCGACTTCTTCTTGCGGTCGTGCTTCGAGCTCCGCCTGTCGTCGTCATCATCGTCGTCATCGTCTTTTTTCTTGGCCTCGTCGAAGTCCTTCTTCTTTGCCGACTTCTCCTGGTCGCGGTCCTTCTTGTGCGGCTTGGGCTCGGGCTCCTTTGGCTCTTTAGCAGGCGGGCTCTCGGGCTTCGCAAGCGCGCCGATGATCTGGTCGCGGGAGAATCTCGGCTTGCGATCGATCGACGGCGGCTCGACGACGAAGGGAAACGCGCTGTCGAAGGAGATGCGCTCGGCGCCAGGAAGCGACGACCATCGCGCCGGCACGCCGATGCCTGCGGCCGTGATCTGGATCAGCTTGCCGGGCTCGCTGTGATCGCGGCAGGTGCCGCCGTCCGTGCAGACGCGCACGCCGCCATCCTGCAACAAGAGCCAGGACGTGCCGCTACTCTCGACGAAGAGATCGAAGATCGTGCCGCGCACCGTGATCGACGCCGCCGGCACCTTTATGACGTAGGCCGGCTTCTCGGCGAGGCCGGTGACGAAACGCAGCGTCCCCTTGGCGAGCTTGATGAAAATCGAGCCCTTGCGGTCGCTGTCGTAGACGAATTTGTCGAGGACGAGACGGGAGCCGGGGCCGAGGGCAATTCGGGTGTCGTCGTTGAGCACGAGCTCGCCTGCGCCGTCGGAACCGACCTCGATGATCTCCTCCTGGCGAACCTCGTCTCCGCTCCTCAAGCTGCGCGTGTCGCGGGCGAGTTCGGCGGTCACGAGATTGACGACGCGAACGGCCTCGCCGATCGGTTCAGCGGTTTGCGCCGCCGCGCCGCCGGCGCCGATCAGCAGTCCGCAGACAACGAGGGCCGACGCCGTATGTCGCATGACCAGGTCCTAAAGGTTGGGCCAGGTGGCAGGGCGTCGGCGACGCAAAGCTTCCCTGCGCGGTCGCGCCGGTATGCGTGCGGGCCGCGGCGGTTTCCTGCCAGCCGATCCAGATCGAGCTAAGGAATTAGATTGCGCGCACATGGGCGCGGCGCTGTTCCGCAGGGAACCGGGAGTCGCCGATGCGGAGGATGTGCAGGCCGACGCTGAGGCTCGTAGCGCTTCTCTGGTCAGCGTTTCTGGCGATACCAGATATTGTACGGCCAGGGTACGTCGCTAAGATCGGTGACGTAGGTCGGCTTGTAGCGGATGGTCGGTGCCGCCTGCGCGACGCGCTTGCGGATAACGCGCGGCTTTACGCGCGTCTCGGCTTGAGGTTTTCCTGTCTCGGCCTCGACTTTGGCCGACGTGGAGACGCCCTCCGAGGCCACCGACCAGGAGGATTTCGGCGGCTCGCCGGTCTCGGCAGCTGCCGGCTGCGTCGCCGAGGTCTCGATCTGGGACGCCGGCGAAGGCTCGGCAGCGATCGGCGGCACCGGGGTTTCCAGGCTCGATTGCCGCTCGGATTTGCGCGTCTTCTGCTCGCGGACCGCGCGCTCGAGCGCTTCCTTGGCCATGCGCTCCTTCTCGAGCTCGAGCTTGGCGTCGGTCGCCGCGCGGCCGGCCGAGTCCTTGGCGCTGCGCTCGATGGTGAGCTTGGTTTCCATGTCTTGCACGGTGCGGAGCGCCGCGTCCTTGGCCGCGCGTTCGCGCTCTATGTCGGCGCGTGCGGCCTGGCTCGCAGTCTCGGCGGCAACGCGTGCCGCCTGCGCGTCGGTGAGATCCTTGCGCGCCGCCTCGGCGGCAAGCTCGGCCGCTTCCTTCGCCGCTCTGAGGTTGGCGATGCTCTCTCGGAGCGCCTCATCGGATGGCGCCTGCTTGGCGTCAGCGCTGCGCGTCGCCTGCTGCGGCGCGGGCGGCGTCAGCTTGGCGTACTGGCGCAAATCGACGCCCGTGGCCCACCAGGCCGCGCCAAGCGCTGCCAAAATGCATGCGGCCAGGATCGCTGCCACGGCCGATCGCCGCAGGGAGCGCTTTTCCGGCGCCTCGTCAGCGGTCGCCGGCAGGGACGGGCCCTTCCAGGGATTGTAGGTGCCGAAGTTCCAAATGTGGCCTTCGGGGTCCTTGCAGGAATAGCCGCGCCGGCCGAGCCCGTCGCTCTTGATGTCGAGCACGATCTCGGCGCCGGCCGCCGTGGCGCGCGCGTAATGGGCGTCGGCGTCCTCGACCACCAGGTAACAGCTCTGCGTCTCGATGCCGCCGACCTCATCGGGCTGGCGCATGAGCTTGTCGAGCTCGGTGTCGCGCACGCTGCCCAGCATGACCAGGCTGTTGCCGTAGGTCACCTGTGCATAGTAGACGCCGCCGTCGGGGTCGCTGACGGCAACTTGCTTCTCGAACCCAAGCGCCGTGCATAGCCACTCGATGGCCGCCGAGACGTCGCGATAGCGCATCAACGGCACGAGGCTAGGCGCGGGCAGGTCGCTGCTCGCGAGCATGATTGGCTCCAATGAACCAAAAAGTGACACAGGATCTCGCTCCGGCACGCGGACGCGCGCCGGCCGGCAGCCCAAAAGGCTCCTGAGAGATCCGCGGGCGGCGTCGCGCTGGGCCGCGGGCGCCGTTCGAATCACAACGTAGAAACTGTAGTAGATATTCGCCGTAAGGTGCTGTCTAAATTCTTAAAATCGGCTGTCTCGACAACTACTCCGTATGCGAGTGATTCAGTTGCAACAGGTGCTGGTGCACCTCGAGTGATTGCGCGATCTCTAGGGAATATATGCTCAGATCGGTTTCGTCGCGGCCTCGAGCCAGACGCGCGTGTCGGGGTCGACCTCGGGCGCGATGACCTCGCGCACGCGTGCGTGATAGGCGTCGAGCCAGCGGATCTCGTCCGCCGACAGCAGCTCTTTCGCGATCAGGCGGCGGTCGATGGGGACCAGCGTCAGCGTCTCGAACGACATCATCTCGCGATCGCCGCCGGCGGGCTTCTCGGGCTCCTTCACGAGAACGAGATTTTCGATGCGGATGCCGTAGGCGCCTTCCTTGTAGTAGCCGGGCTCGTTGGAGCAGATCATGCCGGGCTCGAGAGCGGCCATGCCGGCGCGCGAGATCGACTGCGGCCCCTCGTGCACGGAAAGATAGCTGCCGACGCCGTGGCCGGTGCCGTGATCGAAATCGAGGCCGTGCTCCCATAGCGCGCGGCGGGCGAACGGGTCGAGGTCGATGCCGCGCGTGCCCTTGGGGAAACGCGCGGTGGCGATGGCGATGTGGCCCTTGAGCACGAGCGTGAAGCGCTCGCGCATCTCCTCGCTCGGCTGGCCGATGGCGACGGTGCGCGTGACGTCGGTGGTTCCGTCGAGATACTGTCCCCCAGAATCGACCAGGAACAGCTCGCCGGGCGCGAGCTTGCGGTTGGTGGCCTCGGTGACGCGATAGTGGACAATGGCGCCGTTGGGGCCGCTTCCCGAGATCGTGTCGAAGGCGATCTCCTTCAGCGCCTGCGTACCAGCGCGAGCGGCCTCCAGCTCGCGGACGGCGGCGATCTCGTCGACGGTGCCGGTCGCCGGCCTCGCGGTCGAGCCAGGCGAGGTAGCGGGCAAGCGCCGCGCCGTCGCGCACGTGGCTCGCGCGCGCGCCGCGGATCTCGGCGGCATTCTTGACCGCCTTCAGCGGCAGGCAGGGATCGTGGCCGCGCGCGAACGCCTTGAGGCCCAGGGCGCGGCCGAGCCACCAGGCGGAGCGGTCCGGGTCGAGGCGCACCTTCTTCCCGGCCTTGCGCAAGGCGGCGACGCGGGCCTTGAGCGCTTTCGGATCGCTGATCTTCGCGACCGCGGCGAGGTGTGCGTGCGCTTCGCGGCCGAGCTTGTCGCGGGAGACGAAAATCTCGGGCTTGCCGGCTGCGGGCACGATCGCGAAGGCGAGGACGACCGGATTGTGCGGAACGTCCGCGCCGCGGATGTTGAAGGTCCAGCAGATCGAATCGGGCAGCGTGAGGATGACGGCGTCCTGGCCCGCGTCCTTGAGAGACTTCTGGATGTCGGCGATCTTGGCGTCGGGCGCGCGACCGGCATACTTCATGGAATGGACGAGGACAGGCGCTGACGGCGGCGCAGGGCGCTCCTTGCCCCAGGCGCGGTCGACGAGATTGCGCGCCGTCGGCTTGAGCTTCAAGCCCTTGGCGTCGAGCGCCGCCCCGAGACGGGCAATCTCGGCGACGGTGTGCAGCCACGGATCGAAGCCGATCACGTCGCCGCGCTTGAGCTTCGTGGTCAGCCACTCGGCGAGCTTGGTGTGGGCGAGCCCGGGCAAGTCGAAAATGCTCGCGTCGCATTCGGCGCGTGCCTGCACGGTGTAGCGACCGTCGACGAAGAGAGCGGCGTGGCGGCGGGCGATCACAGCCAGCCCTGCGCTGCCCGAGAATCCGGTCAGCCACCGCAAGCGCTCGGATGAGGGCGCCACGTATTCACCCTGATGCTCGTCAGCACGGGGAACGAGGAGGGCATCGAGGCCCTCATCCGCCATCAGCGCCCGCAGGCGCTTGACACGGTCCTTGGCTGCTTCGGGATCGGAGACGGCGGAGAAGGTCTGGAACATGGCTGCTTGTTTATGCGCGTCGGGGAGCGCCCGCAACGGCGCGTTTGCGGAGCATCAGCGTCGACCAGCCGCCGAGGCGGCGATGAGAGAGAAGCGCGAAGCCTTGCGCCAGCATGGCGGCGATCACGGCGGGCGCCTCATGGTTGAGCAGGCCCGACAGCACGGCCGTGCTGCCCGCGCTCGTGATGGCGCGAAACTTGGGGGCGAGGCTGATCAACGGCTCGGCCAGGATGTTGGCCAGGATCAGATCGAAGGGGACGCCGCGCCGCACCCGCGCGTCGTCCACGCCCGAGGCGCAGACGAGCTCGAGCCGCCGGCCGAGCCTGTTGGCGCGCGCGTTCTCGCCGGCGACCGCGACCGACCGCTCGTCGATGTCGACGGCGACGATGCGCGCACGCGGCAACGCACGCGCCGCGGCGATGGACGAGGATTCCCGATCCGCAGCCGAGATCGAGGACGCGCTTGAAACTCCGGCGCCGCGTCAGGCGGTCGATGGCGATCAGGCAGCCGCGCGTCGTCGCGTGGTGCGCGGTGCCGAAGGCTTCGCCGGCCTCGATCACGATGGCGCCTGGCCCCTGCGGCACGCGACCGCGATCGTGGCTGCCGTGGACCGTGAACCGCCCGGCCCTGACGGGCGGAAGGGCCGCCTGCGAGAGGGCCACCCAGTTGAGATCCGGGATCGGAGCGGCGGCAAAGGGCGGCACGGCTTCGCCGATCACGGTCTCGAGGTCGGCGTGCAGCGTGGCCATGTCGCGGGACGCGGGATAATAGGCCTCGATGCGCCAGCAGCCGGGTGCGCCGTCGCGCGCGCGCTCCTCGAAGATGGTCAGTGCGTCGGGCGGCGGCTCGACCAGATCCTGGAGCGCGGACGGCGATCCTCTCCGCAAGCGCACGGTCGGCGATTTCGGCACGGAGCCGCTGCGAAGCCATGTCAATTATCGGTTCAGCGCGAAGCTCGGGAACAAGGTGCGTCAGACGATCGGCCCGGGGGTTGCGGGCGCGGCGGCTTTGCCCTCGAGCTCCTGGCCCTCAGAATCGCCGACGTCGAGGTTGTCGAGGAAGACGTCCCAGCGTGCGTCGAGGTGCTGCGCCGCGTCGCGCGGGGAAAGCGTGACGAGGCGTCCGTCGGCCTCCTCCTTCACCAAGCCGTCGGCGATGAGGCGATCGAGGGCGTCCTCGAGGTCGAAGTCGACGGTGACGCCGAAGCTCGAGGTCAGATACTGCTCGATCGCGGCATCGATCGCCGGCAGGTCCTTGCGCTGCGCCGTCTCCTTCGCCAGCACGCTGTAGAGAAGCATCTCCTCCTTCACGTCCTCCTCGGCGGCGCGGTCGGCGAGCTTGATCATGACGCCGCGATTGTCGGCCATGGAGTGGAAGTAGAGGTTCTGCGCCATGACGACGAGGTAGCGCTGCTTCTGGTTCATGAAGTTGACGGCCTGGCGGAAGGCGATGCCGCCGAGGCCGACGAGGGCACCCGCCGCGGCGATCGGATTGGTGGCGAGGAGCGCGATCTTGCCGGCGGCACCGAAGGCGCCGACGCCGAGGCCGCCGCCGGCGGTGGCGCCCGAGACGCAGCTTGTCGAGCAGGCGGAACTTCACGCGCGTGTTGGGGAACACCATCTCGACATCGCTGCGCGGGATGTTCTTGAACAGCTTCAGGTAGATGTTCTCGTCCTTGACGGCGGGCGGGAGGATAGCGCGGCGGCGGCGCGACGATCTTCTCGGCCTCGCGGCGCGACAGCTTCTGCTCCTGCATCACCGTCCTGCACGGCAGCGTCGAACGGCTTCAGCTTGAAGAGCAGGAACAGGCGCTGGAAAATCGGAACGTCGAACTCCTCCTTGCGCATGAACTTGCGCAGCACGCGGCGCTGGTCGCGCCGCGTCGAGGCGCCGCGATAGTAGATCAGGCATTCCTCGAAGGCTGAGAAGTCGACGATGAGATCGAGGCCGTAGTGGGATTCCTTGGTCAGGATCATCGCGACGTCGGTGGGATCGATGCGCACGTAGTTCGCCTGCTTCAGGATGCGCTCGACCTCGTCGACGACGCGCTTCTGAAGAGTGTCTCGCTCGCCCTCGGAAAAGCGGCGGGTGACGAGCAGATCGCTGTCGGGGCTGAACGGCTCGTAGTCCTGCAGGAGCTGCATGAGCGCCGCGTTGTGCTGCTGGCGGCGCCAGTAGTCGAGGTAGCGGAAGAAGCGGCGCGCCGCCTTCGCCTCACCCGGCGGCCAGGCATGCGGCACGGTGAGCCTGTCGATCAGCGCGAAGCTCGTCACGGGAATGAAGCGCTCGCGGCCGCGCGCGTTGTCGGGCTTCAGAACGTCGATTTCGGGGATAGCTGCGCTCGCGGCAGTGCCCGGTGATGCCGATGCCTGAGATCCCGTGGCCGGCGCGGCCCTCGCCAGGGGGCCGCCGACAAACGCTGCTCCGTCAGCTGTGGACATCGCTGGCCTCCCCTACTCGCCCCACCCAGATCGCTCGTGCGGTCCACGTCCTCATGAGCTCACAATCGGCCCACTTACCGTGGCTTTCTAGGCCGCCGTGGCGCGGCTTGTCGAGACTAGCCTTCTCTGCGATCAGCAATTTGACAAACAAAAAGAGGGGCCGCGGCATCCGCCATGGAGCCGCCACAAACCTAGCCGTTTTTTGGCCCCTTGGGAGCTTCCGACCACCCGCAGCCGAGGGACATTTATGAACGCGCTGGCGCCCGACGACCTCAATGAGGCCGAGCGCTTCCTTGTGCTCGCAGCGGGTCGCGGCGAGCCCGCCGACCTCAAGCGTCACACGGTGCGCGCGGCGATCGTGCGCGACTTGATCCTCGAAGCCAGGCAGGGCTGGACGGTACGCGAAGCGGGCATCCGCATCCAGAAGGCGATTATCGACGGCTGCCTCGATCTCGAGGGCTGCGATATCGAAAAGCCGCTGCTCTTCTGGCATTCGCGGCTGCAGGGCGGGGGAGATCGCGGGGCGCTGCTGCTTCGCGACGCCAAGCTCAAGCGGCTCGGCATTCACTCGTGCACGATCGAAGGCTCGATCATCGCCGACCGGTCCGAGATCGAGAACGGCATTTTTCTCGGCGGCGGGCTGATCAAGGGCCTGGTGCAGATCCGCGGCGCGGACGTCGGCGGGGCGCTCGCCATCGAGGGCACCGAGATCGGCGACGGCAAATCGGCGCTGCTCGCGGCGGGCATCCGGCTCACGGGGCCGCTCATCCTCAGGCGGGCCCAGGTCAAGGGCGAGATTGCCTTCCCGCGCGGCGAGCTCGGGGCCGGCATCTATGCCGAGGACGCGGTCATCAGCAAGGAGGGGGTGGCGATCAACGGCGAGAGCGCGCGGGTGACCGGCGACCTGCTGTTCGACCGCGCCAACGTCACCGGCAGCATCAAGCTCAACAATGCCCGCATCGGCGGGCAGATCTCGGCCGACGGGCTCATCGTCGCGGCGACGCCCAATGCCATCATTGCGGGCGGGATCAATGTCGCACAGGGCATCAACCTCTCGAACGCGCGCATCGCGGGCTCGGTGTGGCTCGAGGGCGCGGACGTGGGGAAAGGGTTCCGGGCCGAGGGCGCCGAGATCTGGGGCGGAGAGACGGCGATCGGCGCCGACGTGATCCGCATCGGAGGCAACTGGAACCTGGCGAAATCGAAGCTCGTCGGTCAGCTCGTCTGCCCGGGGGCCGAGATCAACGGCCAATTGCGTCTCACGGAGACGCGGCTGTTCGGGACCGACATCGCGGTGCGCGCGGACGGGGCGCGCATTCGCGGCGGCTGCTTCCTGTCGCGCGCAACGGTGCTCGGCCTGCTCAGATTTCCGGCGGTCGAGATCGGCAACCAGTTCCGGCTGCGCGGGGCGACGCTCAGGGTCGATCGCGGGGCGGCGCTGCTGGCCAGCGGGTCGACCTTCAACCGCGACGTCGAGCTCAACAACGGTCTGCAGACGACGGGCGCGCTGATATTCGATCAGGCGCGCATTCGCGGCGCGTGCGATCTCTCGGGAAGCCGGCTGGTCAGCGTCGCCTTGTCGCCCGAGAGCCGCACGGCTCCGGCGGCTCCGGGCGCGCAAGAGGATACGAACGACAAGCTCAACGACATCGCGCTGAGCCTCGTCGATGCCAAGATCGGCCGCCTCGAGTTGCCGGCCAAGGCCGAGGAGCGGCCGCTCGGCATCGTCGATCTGTCGCGGGCGAGCGTCGGATCCTTTACCGACTATGCGGCCACGTGGCCGCCGGGTCCGGGCTTGCGCGGGCGGAGCCGCGACGGGCGCGACATCGATCATCTCGTGCTCGACGGGTTCACCTACGAGCATCTGGGCAACCCGGCCGGGGCCGAGATCAAGGCGGGCGCGCCTGCGGACCGCGACGCGCGCGTCGGCGCGCGGCGCGTGCTGTGGCTCGAGGCGCAGGAGGACCGCGACCTCTCGGATCATTTCAAGCCGCAGGCGTGGATGCAGCTCGCGCATCGCTTGTCGGCGCAGGGCTATCACAACGACGCGCGCACGATCACCATCGCGCGCCGCCGCCGCGAGCTCAGAAGCCACTCGACGACGGCCGGGCAGCGCTGGCAGGGGCGCATTCTCGATCTCTTTGCGCTCTACGGGCTCAATCCGTGGCGCACGGTGCTGTGGATGGCGCTGATCATCGTCGCCTTCGCCGGCGTCTGGTCGTGGGCGGCGGCGCAATGCCGCGAGCCGGGGTGCCTCGACGAGACGGTGTTCGTGGTCTCGAACCGCGACGCCTACACGCAGGAGGCCTTCGCGCGCTCGTACCCGGAGTTCAACGCGCTCGCCTATTCGCTCGACGTCTTCGTGCCGTTCGTCTCCTTCGGGTATGAGGACCACTGGCGGCCCAACATCCGCTGGGAGCCGATCGGCGACATTGCCGTGCCGAACCTCGCGGCGCTGGTGCCCGGCGCCTCGGGCCAGGGGAGCGGGGAGCCGTGGGCGTCGCTCAAGGTGACGTGGGGCGGGGTTCTCTATGGGCTCGGCGTCATCGAGATGATCATCGGCCTCGTGCTCACCTCGCTCGCCGTGACGGGCTTCACCGGGCTCCTGCGCGGCGAGGAGTGAGAGGTCAGGCCGTCTGCCTCACTCACGATGATAGGGATGCCCGGCGATGATGGTCGCCGCGCGGTAGAGCTGCTCGGCGAGCACGACGCGTGCAAGACCGTGCGGGAGCGTGAGCGAGCCGAGCGAGAGCGTGAGGGTCGCGGCCTCGAGCGCGGCCGCGCCATGGCCATCCGGTCCGCCGACGAGGAAGGCGAGCATCTTGGTGCCGCCGTCGCGGCGCGCCGCAATCCACTTCGCCAGCGCCTCGCTCGTCATCGCCTTGCCGCGCGCGTCGAGCGCAACCACGGCTTCTGCGCCCGCTGCCGCCTTCAACAGGCGCGCGGCTTCGTCGGCTTTTCTGAGATCGGCTTTGGCGGCGCGCGATTCGGGCAGCTCGGCGAGCTGCACGGGGCCAAGCGCGAGCGCGCGGCCCACGTCGTCGAAGCGCTTGGCATAGCGCGCGTAAAGCTCACGCTCGGGCCCGTCCTTGAGACGGCCAACGGCGGCAATCGTGAGGCGCACTCAAACACTCCCGCTTCGGTGCGATCACCGAAGTGCCCGCTTCGCCTCTCTTAGCGTGCGCGGCGCTCAGTGCGCCGTGTGATCAACAGGCCGGTCGGCCTGCCACATCTTCTCGAGATTGTAGAATTCGCGAACCTCGGGACGGAACACGTGGACGATGATGTCGCCCGTGTCGATCAGGACCCAGTCGCAGGCCTCGAGGCCCTCGACACGGACCTTGCCGATGCCGATGTCCTTCAGCTTTTTGCGGATTTGATCGGCGATGGCACCGACATGGCGGTCGGTGCGTCCGGTGGCGATCACCATGTGGTCGCCGATGGACGATTTGCCGGCGAGATCGATCGATACGATCTTCTCGGCTTTGGCTTCGTCGAGCCAGTGCAAGACCTGGCCGAGAATATGATCCGAGCTGGTGCCGTTCGGCAAAAACTCGGCGGGAGGCGCACCCCTGCGGGCGCCCTCAGCGGCGGTTCGCATCTTTTGGTGAATGTCCTTTCCTCATCAAACCGTATGCGGTTGCTACGTTACGGGCTCTTACAACTCGTCCAGTTACTTGGCCGCAGAATGACAGAGTCGTTTCGACGCAATGTGAAAGATACGCTTGAGGTGGGTGGTCATCAATACCCTAAGGACGGCAGCGCAAACAGAGTTAGCGGGCGCTGCGCGCTGCTCGGGGCGGCCGCGTCCTCGAATTTGTGAGGAGGACAAGTCACTTAGCCGCGTGCCGAGATAGGTCCAGGCCGGCGTGTGCCGGCGCCAAAGCGATGCGGCCGCGCTTTCGGCGATGCGGTAGCGGGCAAGGGCATGTGCTGCCGGCGAGGCCAAGGCCGCAAGGCGCCATTGCGGGCGGTCGATGACGGCGATCGGCATCAGCGCGGCAATGCGGCGCCAGTCCTGCCAGCGATCGAAGGAGGCCAGATTGTCGGCGCCCATGACCCAGACAAGATGGGTGCGCGGAAAGCGCGACTTGAGGAAGGCCAGCGTCGCTGCAGTGTAAGGGTTGCCGAGGTCGGCCTCGAAGCCCGTCACCTCGATGCGCGGGTCCGACAAAAGCGCGCGGCAGGCGGCGATCCGATCTGCGAGTGGCGGCAGGCCGTCCTTCGACTTCAGAGGATTTCCCGGCGTGACGACCCACCACAGCCGGTCGAGATCGAGGCGGCGCAGCGCCGTCTCGGAAATGGCAACGTGTCCGGGGTGTGGCGGATTGAATGAGCCGCCCATGATGCCGATGCGCTGGCCCGGAAGTGCCAGCGGCGTGCGGACGGCGAGCGAGCCGAAGCGGCGGAGAGCAAGGCGAGGCGTCATTCAGCCCATGAGGAGAGAAGGAGCAGACTGACGGGAAGCCTAGCCCGGAACGCCAGCCGGGCGAAGCACCGGCAAAACGCTTACGCATGCCAATCGTCTGCCAGGGTTACGAAGAGTGGCTTGCGCGACGACTGTCCGCCGGCATCAAGACGAGCGCAGGCGCAACGCGTACGCCAGGCGCAGCCCGCCCCAGTGGCGGCCTTTGACAATGATCGGCGCCGAAGCGTCGACCATGGGCGTGAAGCGCCCGCCGCCCATATCGCGCTGATAGGCCTGAACCAGAAACGGCTTGCGATTGCGGCCGACGCTCAATCCGACGCGATCCTTGAAAAAGCGGCGGTTGCGGCAGTTGGCGGCGTTCCAAACCGGATCTTGCCCCTGGCGGTGCGAGAATTTGGTGTTGTGCGTCGGGCAAAAGCCGTTCTCGTCGACCGACATGCAAAAGACGACCTGGTCGTCGAATTTCAAGGCCTGGTCGTAGATCGGGGTCAGGATCTCGTCCAGCACGCGCACGCAGCGCGTCTCGACCTGCTCCGGATTGGAGCCGGCGATGGTCCGGTAGTTGCGGTCGAAGAGATCGTCGAGGCTCAACATGCTTCTGTCGACGGCGTCTGTCATCGCCTGAGCGACGACGCCCGCGAGCCGCATGGCCTCTCTGATGAAAGGCGTGTCGGCCGTCTCGACGCCGGAGTGGGCCGTGATCTCGAGGAGGGCTTCGCCCGCGGCCTGCAGGTTGCCGACACGCGCCTCGATGCGCTCGAGATTTTCCGTCGACTGGCCGGAATCCGCCGACAGGCCCTCGACGATCTTCGACAGGACCTGGCCGCGCTCGTCGATCGCCGCCGTGGAATCGAGAATGCTCGTCGTCTGCGACAGGATGTTGCGAACGGTTGCCTCGACGGCGTCCAGCGTCTCGGTGATCGTGGAGGTGCCGGAGCTCGCCGAGCGGGCCAGATCACCGCTTTTTTCGCCCTGGTTCATGAGCCGGCGCGCCTGCATCTCGAGGTCGGCGACGGTGGCGGAAATGTCCTTGGTCGATTTCGCGGTCTCGTTGGCGAGCGCCTTGACCTCGGAGGCGACGACGGCAAAGCCTCGTCCCGCCTCGCCGGCGCGCGCCGCCTCGATCGTGGCGTTGAGTGCCAGCAGGTTCGTCTGCCGGGCGATGGCCTCGATCCCTTCCGTGACGCGCGAGACCTTGCCGAGCGCCTGCTGCAGCGAGGCGATCAGCTCGCGGCCCTCGGAAACCGTGCGCACGAGATCGTCGATGCTGCTGATAGAGGCGCGCACCATGCCGACCGATTGGGTAATCTCGGAGCTCGCCTGCTCGGCGACGCGGCGGCTGGTCTGAGCGCCATCTGCAACGCGCGAGTTCTCGGTGCTGAGCTCGGTCATCTTGCTGCGCACTTCGCCCAAGAGCGCGACCTGCTTCTTCATGCGCTGCGAGAGCTCGCCGACGTTGCAGGTGACGTCGGCAATCTGATGGGCGACGCCGGTGGCGTGGCCGGCGTAGCGGCGGACGAGCTCTGGCGCGTCGGCGTCGGACGGTCCGGCGGCATCGGAAGCGGATCGGGCTTCTGATGGATGCATGATCGGAAAGCTTTCCCCCGCGCCCATCGCGGTGCCTAAACACTATGCTGGTGACGCTCAAAAGTAGGCAGCGAGGCTTTTGTGAAGCTTGGCGAACCGTCGTCAAAAAAGGGTGTAAACGGAGGAACCGAAGGCGGGCTCGGCACTTATTCCATGCCCTCCGCCGCGGCGTCAGCCCGGCGCAAGCCCCGGCTGCGATCAAGAAAAATGCGATTTGTTGCGACTACGGCGTCGCAGACTGGACAGCTGATGGCGACCAGAGACGACTTGAAGCTCCTCATCGTCGAAGACCGCGAGGTGATGCTGAAAATCATCCGCAGGCTCCTGGTTCAGCTCGGCTTCAGCGACATCGACGGGGCGGCCAACGGCATACGCGCGCTCGAGAAGGTCCGCGACAAGGATTACGACCTCATCCTCTCCGACTGGAACATGGACGAGATGTCGGGCTTCGAGCTTCTGAAGCACGTGCGCGCGGATCCGCGCACGGCGGACATTCCCTTCATTCTCGTGACCGCCGAAGCAAAGCCGGAAAACATCATGGCTGCGAAGTCAGCCGGCGCGAGCGCCTATCTTCTGAAGCCGTTCAAGCTCGATATGCTGGAGCAGACGATCGAGGACGTGCTGTCGGAGCACGCGGCGGCGTAGGGCCAGCTTGTGGAGCCTGCACGCGATGTCTGATCCTCGCCCTTCATCCTTCGACAGGCTCAGGATGAAGGGCTCGGGTGCAATCAGGCGAAGCAACTAGCCATAGCCTCATGGTGAGCTTGTCGAACCATGAGGCGTTGGCTTGAGGGCATTCGCCGATTGAGCTGCGACCGATCCCGATTCCGTCATCGCCGCGAGGGCGGCGATCCATCCAAGCTTCCAATGACATGCCCCACTGCCAGCTTGGACGGATGCCCGCCTGTCGCGGGCATGACGACGAAGTATGGAGCTCTGGCCACTCTACTTCGGCCGGATCTGGCCGGTGCCGCGGATGACGTACTTGAAGCTCGTCAGCTGCTCGACGCCCACGGGGCCGCGGGCGTGGAGCTTGCCGGTCGCGATGCCGATCTCGCCGCCGAAGCCGAACTCGCCGCCGTCGGCGAACTGGGTCGAGGCATTCCAGAGCACGATGGCGCTGTCGACGCGGGCGAGGAAGCGCTCGGCGGCGCGTTCGTCCGACGTGATGATGGCGTCGGTGTGCTGGGAGCCGAAGCGCGCGATGTGCTCGATCGCGCCATCGACGCCGTCGACGGTCTTGACGGCGATGACGGCGTCGAGGAACTCGCGGCCGTAGTCGTCGGGCGCCGCGGCCTTGACGCGCGGGTCCACCTTCTGCGTCGCCTCGTCGCCGCGGACCTCGCAGCCGCCGTCGAGCAGCGCCTTGACCAGCGTGGCGAGGTAGGCAGCCGGCGCGGCCTTGTCGACGAGCAGGCACTCGGTCGCGCCGCAGACGCCGGTGCGGCGCAGCTTGGCGTTGAAGACGACGGCTTTCGCCATGTCGAGATCGGCAGCCTTGTCGACGTAGGTGTGGCAGATGCCTTCGAGGTGCGCGAAGACCGGCACGCGCGCCTCCTCCTGCACGCGCGCGACCAGGCTCTTGCCGCCGCGCGGCACGATGACGTCGATTGAGCCGTCGAGGCCCTTCAGCATGAGGCCCACGGCCTCGCGGTCGGTCGTCGCCACGTACTGGATCGCGGCCTCGGGCAGACCCGCCGCCTTCAGGCCCGCGACGAGGCAGGCATGGATGGCCGTGCTCGAGTGATGGCTATCCGAGCCGCCGCGCAGGATCGCCGCGTTGCCGGCCTTGAGAGAAAGCGCGCCGGCGTCCGCGGTGACGTTGGGGCGGCTTTCGAAAATGATGCCGATGACGCCGATCGGCACGCGCAGGCGCTGGATCTTCATGCCGTTGGGGCGCGTCCACTCGGCGAGGACGGTGCCCACCGGATCGGCGAGCGCGGCGATCTCTTCCAGGCCCTTGGCGATGGCGGCGACGCGGCCTTCGTCGAGCAGCAGGCGGTCGATGTAGGCGGCCGGGCGGCCGGCCTGCTTCGCTGCGGCGATGTCCTTGGCGTTGGCGGCGAGGATCGCGGGCGTGTCGCGGCGCAGGGCCGCGGCCGCGGCGCGGAGAGCGGCGTTCTTCGATTCGGCCGAAGCGAGCGCCAGCTCGCGCGCGGCGGCGCGGGCACGCGTGCCGATCGCGCGCATCAGCTCGGCGGTGCTGCCGTCGATTTTCTCGGGCCGGTTCACGTCTACTTCCTGTTCAGCGCCATGTCGTTGCGGTGGACGAGCTCGGGGGCGCCTTCGTAATCCAGAATCGCCGCGATCTCGGACGACTTCTTGCCGAGGATACGCTCGGCGTCGGCACGTGCATAGGCGGCAAGGCCGCGGCCCAGCTCGCGCCCGTCGGCGGCGCGGATGATCACGGCATCGCCGCGGTCGAAGGCGCCGTCGACGCGTTTCACGCCCGCAGGTAAGAGGCTTTTGCCGGAGAACAAGGCCTTCTCGGCGCCGGCATCGATGTGAAGCGTGCCGCGCGGCTCAAGCGCGCCCGCGATCCAACGCTTTCTCGCGGTCACGGGATCGGAGGGGGCGAGGAACCACGTGCACGGCGCGCCTTCGCCGATGGCGCGCAGCGGGTGGAGGACCTTGCCCGAGGTGATGACCATGTTGGTGCCGGCGGCGAGCGCGATGCGGCCGGCCTCGATCTTGGTCTTCATGCCGCCCTTCGACAGCTCGGTGCCGGCGTCGCCGGCCATGGCCTCGATCTCGCCGGTGATCTCGGTGACGAGCGGAATGTGGGTGGCGCGCGGATCCTCGCTCGGGGGCGCCGTGTAGAGCCCGTCGATGTCGGAGAGCAGCACGAGGCAATCGGCCGACATCATGCTGGCGACGCGCGCGGAGAGGCGGTCGTTGTCGCCGTAGCGGATCTCGGCGGTGGCGACGGTGTCGTTCTCGTTGACGACGGGGATGGCCTTGAGCGCGAGCAGCGTCTCGATGGTGTGGCGCGCGTTGAGGTAGCGGCGGCGCTCCTCGGTGTCGCCGAGCGTCAGCAGGATCTGCGCCGTCGTCAGGCCGTGCGCGCCCGCAATCTCCTGGTAGGCGTGGGCGAGGCCGATCTGGCCGACGGCGGCCGCGGCCTGGGACTGCTCGAGCTCGAGCGGGCCCTTCGGCAGGCCGAGCTTGTGGCGGCCGAGCGCGACCGCGCCCGAGGAGACGAGCACCACGTCCTTCCCCGCCTTGGCGAGCGCGGCGACGTCGTCGATCAGCGAGCGCAGCCATTCGGCCTTGAGCTTGCCGGTCTCGCGGTCGGCAAGCAGCGCCGAGCCGATCTTGACCACGACGCGGCGCGCCTTCGCCCATTCGGGGCGAGCCGAGGATTTGGTGGCTGCGGCTGTGTGGGGCATTGCTCGATACCGGCGCGGTTCAGTCGGCCGGCGGCCAGTTGGACCACGGGAAGGGCTTGTCGTCGGCCGCGCAGGTCAGAAACCGGGCAGTTTGAGCCATCCACGCCGACAAGGACTTTCCGAACTGTACAAGTGGACGGTTCGGCTCCTGCGCAAACAGGAGACAGAAGAATTGCACAATGGCGGTCAGGGCCAAGAGGCTCTGGCTGAAGCCAAAGGCCAGCATCAGGACAAACATGTACAGGCCGCGCCACCAAACGGCTGTCCGGTCCGGTTGCGGTTCAAGCGGTGCTGCAGGTTTCTCGATCGGTTCCATGGGCAGATCCTCTTATCCCCATTCGGCGGGGATGGCGAGAATGTGCTTAGTTCTAACAGAGTTGCGCCAGCCGAGGGAGCATATTGAGGAACAGGCTCAGTCACGGTTAAGCGGCGTTGGACGTCAAAGGCTAGTGCCGCCGCGTCAGCCCTTGCGCTTGGCGAGGCGCATGGCGTCGCGCAGGACGAGCGCGTGATCGAAGGCGAGCGGCAGGCGCCGCCAGCGGTCGACCCATTCGACGGCCGCGGCGTCGTCGCCGGCCTTGGCATTGGCGCCGCGGACGCGCGTGAGGAAAACCGCCGAGACGGTGTGGCCGCGTGGGTCGCGCTTGGGGTCGGAATAGACACCGACCAGGGTCAGGCGGCCGGCCTTGACGCCGGTCTCCTCCATGAGCTCTCGGCGGCAGGCGTCCTCGACCGTCTCGCCCACGTCGACGAAGCCGCCGGGCAGCGCATAGCCGCCCTTGAACGGCGGGTTGCCGCGGCGGATCAGGAGCACGCGCCCCTTGGGGTCGAGCACGACGCAGTCGGTGGCGAGGAGGGGGGTCTTGGGAGGGGCCATGGGCGGGAAGCTATGTGTTTCGGACCGAGATCGAAAGGATTTTCCTCCTCACCCGCGTCCCGGTTTATCGCCGGGTCGTCGCTGCCCCGGATCAATTGCGGGGAGGGTTAAGCCGTGACTTCGAGCACCATTTGGGCTGCGTGCGCGCGGCCGTACTCGTCGGTCGCGCGCACCACGAGGCGGTAGGCGCCGGGCGCCAGCTCTGCCGCGAGCGGCGCGGTCCAGAGGTGCGAGGAGGGCGCGGGGGCGACCCACGGCTTGTGCAGCGCGCGGTTCTTCGCGAACGTCTCGACGATGAAGGGGTCCGGCACGACTGCGCGCTGCATGGCGACGGGTGCGCGCCCCGCTCCCTCGATCTCGCAGGTGACGATCGTGCGCGGGCCGCCGTCGAAGACGTCGGCCGCGACCTCGAGCGACGGCAGCGCGGCTTTGGCAAGCGGGCAGCCGCAGACGCCGCGTGACGTTGGCCCGTCCGAGCGGGAGTGAAGCACGATGCGGATCTCTTCGCCCTGCGAGGGACCGGATGCGACGAAGCGCGTCGTGTAGCGGTTGCCGTCGACGGAGAGCACGTGAAAGCCCTTCGGGCTGCCGTCGCGGCTCTCGGCTACGGGGATGCCGCGGTGATCCAGCGGTCCGCCCCACCAGCTTCCCGAGGCCGCGGTCAGCACATGATGATGGTGCGGCTCGGCGCGGCCGAATCCATGATCGGGCCCCAGGTAATGATGCTCGGTCGTGTGCGAATGGCCGGCGAAGCTCACGGTGTGCGGGCGGCGGCTGAGAAGCTCGAGCAGGGCGCTCCGGTCGGCGGTCGTGTCGGTGGCGCTCTCGGGATCGTTGAAGCTCACGAGCGGAATGTGCATCGAGACGACAACGAGCTGATCCTCGGGCACGTGGCGGAGCACGTTGTCGACGAAGGCGAGCTGGGCCTCGCCGATGCGTCCGCGATAGCGGCGCGCCGCCCGGCGGAGCATCGCCGGGCGCAAGGGGCTCGACATTGTTGAGAAGGATGAAGGTCGCGCCCGCATACTGAAATGCGTAGTGCGGCGGCCCGAAGGTGCGCTTCCAGGTCTCGAAGGCGAAGCGCGGATCGGCGCTGTCGAGGTTCAAGTCGTGGTTGCCCGGGCAGTGGTGCCAGGGAATGCCGGTCGTGCCGAGGATGTCGAGATAGCGCGGCAAGAGCGACAGGTCGTCGCCCATGACGTCGCCGTGATGGATGCCGAAGGCCGCGTCGGTGCCGAGCACGCTCGCGACGATGTCGTCGCGCACGTAGCCGAGCTCGGCCGCATTGCCGGGCTGCGTGTCGGCAAAGAGCAGCACGTCGAAGCGCTCGGGCTCCTCGCAGCGGCTCAGCGGGAAGTCGATCGATGACGGCAGCGGTCCCGTGGGTGCGATGGCGGGGAATCGCAGGCCCAGCTCGGCCGGCGTTCCTCGAGGCTCGATGGAGATAGGCGAAGCGCGGCGTGCCGCCCGCGCCCCGCGGCGTGGCCCACCGCGGCGGCTTGATGACGAAGATGCTGTCGCCCTCCGCGACGGGGAGCGTCCACCGGCCGGCACCGTCCGTCAGCACGACTTCGCGGCCGTTCGAGACCATCACGTCCGAAAGGCCGGGGCTATTGGGCTGACGAATGCCGGTGCCGGACCGGTCCTCGAAGACGAAGCCAGTGGCGATCTCAATGCCGGAGGCGGGCGAAGGAAGGGCGAGATCGGCAGCGCGGGTGCACGGGCCGCGGAGAGCGCGGTGGCGACGGCGGCCCCGGCAGCGCCGGCGATGACCTCGCGCCGCGATGGGCCGGTGCGATGCAGATGCACGGCTTCGCCATGACGCGGAAGCATGACTCCGTCATGGCGCGGATCTCGGCGCTGGACCATCGATCCTCTCGCGTCCTATCGGGGCTCTCGCCCCATCCGATGGGCCGGTTGGTACGGATGATTCGCGACAGGGGATCAAAGGTTTAGCGACGGGAGTGTGACAACGCGGTAGCGGCGCTACCGGCTGCGTGTTAACCGAGGCTCGCTACGGACGCTTAATCACTCGATGCTAGAGAGCGGCACCCACAACTCAGGGAATGCCAGCTCATGAAATCGCTTCTGCTACCGGCTCTTTTCGCTGCCCTTTTCTCGCAGGCCGCCGCCGCCGAGACATTCAAGCTCCCGAACGACAACCCCGCGGTCATCGTCACGCTGCCGGACGCGTGGAGCCCGGCGGAGGATGACGGCTGGGTCGAGGCGACGTCCGACGACGAGGAGATGTTCGTCGCCTTCGAGGTGACGGGCATGATGGACTTCGAGGAGTCGCTCAAAGAGACGGTGCAGTACCTCGCCGACGAGGGCGTGACAGCTCGACACGTCGACACGAGACCAAGGCGCCGTTCGAGATCAACGGCATGAAGGGGATGGAAGTGGCCTGGAAGGGGACCGACAAGGACGGCGATGTCAGCGTCAGCCTGTCGGTGATCGGGGTCGCGCCGGACAAGATCCTGCTTCTGACCTACTGGTCGACGCCCAAGGGCGACACGGATCAGGCGCCGATGCTGCGCGAGATCCTGAAGAGCATCAGGAAGATCGAGAGCTGATCTCTCACTAGCTTGTTGTGCGTATGGGGCGCTCGCGGAAATGCGGGCGCCCTTTTTGCGTGCGCCCTCGGCGAGTGGAATTGGCTCAGCAGCGGCGCAGCGTGACCGCCATCTCCTTCATGTCGGTCGTGTCGATGGGGACGAGCTTCACGGACTGCTCGCAGCCCGTGCTCACGACCAGCATCTTGGCCTGGAAGTAGCTGCTGTCGAGGACGAGGTCGAAGCCGCCGTCCTTGGTCGTGCCGCGCACGGTGCCGGCCATCGAGGACACGGCGTCCTGCCACTTGCCGGTGACCTTCTCACCCGCGATCGAAAGCTGGGTGGCGGCGTCGAACTTCGTGAATTGCGGCGATTTGCAGAGCAGGTTCTGCTTCACCTCGGAGCCGTCGACGTTCGGCGCATACGTCATGATGCACTTGTAGAACTCGGCGGGTCCCGAGGCGGGAATGAGCTTGGCTTGCCCGGCCCAGCTTCCGGCAAGACTGGCGACCGTGATGGGTTGCATTGTTTCGGAGACGGCGGGCGCGCTCTGAAGCGCTGCCAGCGTCGCAATCGATACGGTAACTGCCCCGAAATACGCGCCGACCATGGCTCTGCTCCCTCTTACGCACATTCAACAACGCAAACTTAGACGCCGCTAACGCAATCTTGGACGCGAGGCCCCCGACATCCGCCGGCCACCCACTCTTGGCGCGGAGGAGAGCTGCATAAGGCGCGCAACTTGTGCCTATATTTGGGCAGAAGAGGGAGCACATGCGGGCACTTCGCTCGCCTCAGATGTCTCGTTTCGGGACCTAAGTGCACATCTTCGCTCGGTAGGGGCCGCACGCGGGGCGGCGGCCTGCGGCTCGGCTTTTCTGGCGCCGGGGCCCGTGCTATCGGTTGGGCGCAAGCGGGCGTAGTTCAATGGTAGAACGGCAGCTTCCCAAGCTGCATACGAGGGTTCAATTCCCTTCGCCCGCTCCAAGCCTTCGCAACGGCGACTTGCTTGGGGCAGTCACGGCTTCTGCCGGCTCTCAGCTTGCAGAATCCGGACGACGACCGCCTTGCCGGGATCGAGACTGCCGTGAATTCGAGCGCAACCCCGCTGATCTCTCTCGATGCCGTCGCGATCGACACGGAGACCACGGGGCTCGACGCGAAGACCGCGAGAATAATCGAGATCGCCGTACTCAGAATACGGGGGCTCGAGGTTGCTTACGACGGCGGGTTGCGGCAGTTCATCCACCCGCCTTGTCCGATCCCTCAGTCAGCGTCGGAAATCCATGGCCTGACCGAGAATGACTTGCGGGGCGCGCCAGAGTTCCGGCATGTCGTTGCGGCCTTCGAGGAGCGCATCGACGGGGCGGTCGTCATCGGCCACAGCATTGGCTACGACCTTGCCGTCATCGATCGCGAATATGCGCGGGCTGGTCTCACCTGGAAGGTGCCGCGATTTCTCGATGTGCGCGCGCTGGCGCGCCTCGCCGATCCGAACCTGGCCAGCTATGGCTTGCGCGCCCTCTGCGATTGGCTTGGCGTCGAGATCATCAGGCGCCATCGGGCATTCCCGGACGCGCTCGCCGCCGCACAGGTCTTCATAGGATTGGTCCCTCGGCTCAGGTCGCGTGGCATTCGGACCCTCGCCGAAGCTGAGCTCGCCTCGCGCGATCTTCCAGGCGAGGAGCGCTTGCACCAAGCCGGCGGATGGATATCCCCAGGGCAGGCGGTGACTGCAGCGCCGGCGATCGCCGCCGTGGACAGCTACCCCTATCGCCACCGTGTGCGAGACGTGGCGAGCCGCGCGCCGGCCTTCGCTGATCCGTCGACCGACGTCAGGGAGGCTGCGCGGAAAGTCGTCGACGGGGCTTCCGGTGGATTGGTGATCGTGACGTACGACGGCGGCCCCCCCGGCTTCGTCACAGCCGCCGATCTCGTTGAAGCCGCGGTTGGAGCGCAGGGGAGTCCAGCGACGCTGCGTGACGTCAAGCTGCAGCCGTTGCCGTGCATCGCGGAGGACGATTTTCTCTATCGCGCGCTCGGCAGAATGTGCCGCATGGACGTCGAGCATTTGGGCGTCGTCAATCGCAGCGGAGAAATCGTCGGCACGATATCGGCCAAGGACCTGCTTCGGCATCGCGTGACGTCGGCTCTTGTCCTGGGTGATGGGATCGACGCCGCACAGACGGTTGCGGACCTCGGCCGGGCCTGGGCCAATCTTCCGCATGTCGTTGCGTCCTCGGCCAGCGAGGCGATCGAGCCGCCGGATATCGCAGGCATCATCAGTGCCGAAATACGCGGCTTGACGGCCAGGGCCGCGGCCATGGCCGAGCAGCGCATGGTGGCGGCCGGCAAGGGCCGGCCGCCGTGCTCCTACGCCGTCCTCGTCCTGGGATCAGCCGGGCGCGGCGATAGTCTCCTGAGTGCGGATCAGGACAATGCCATCGTCTATGCAACCGGCGAGCCGGGCGGCGCAGAAGACCTTTGGTTCGCGGAAGCGGGGGGGCATATCGCCGACATCCTGCACGAGGTCGGCATTCCCTATTGCGCCGGCGGCGTCATGGCGAAGAACCCCGGGTGCCGGCATAGCGAGACGATCTGGAAGCAGGTCATCGCAGATTGGGTCAGTCACGCCCGCCTCGAGGACACGCTGGCCGCGGATATCTTCTTCGACGGCGTCCCCGTCTATGGAGATATCGCGCTGGCGAACGGCATATTCGACTTCGCTTTCGCGCGGGCGGAAGCCGCACCCGCGTTCATCGCGGCCATGGCCTCTTTCGCCAAGGACTGGTATCCGCCGATCGGCGTGCTGGGGCGCTTCCTTCTCGACGACGACGGCAGGCTCGATCTCAAGCGCAACGGACTGCTGCCCACCGTGACGGCGGCAAGGACCATGGCGCTGAAGCACGCGATCCGCCCGACATCGACGCTGGCCCGACTGGGAGAGCTGAAGGCGAGATCGCTCGCCGATGGCGACATGATCGACCGGGCGATCACTGCATTCACCAACATCATGAGCGAGATTCTCGCGCAGCAGGTCCAGGATGCGCACAAAGGCATCCCGGTCTCGGCGCGGGTTCATGTCGCGAGCATGCCTTCCGGCAAGAAGGCGATGCTCAAGACCTCCATGCAGGCCATCAACGAGCTGACCGGGGCGACGTTGAACCTCTGACGCGAACGGGCCGTTACGAGGCGGTCTAGCCGGGTCGCACTTATCGAGCTCGATGTATGCGATAGGTGAGCCCGGGCTGCACGATAAATTCGCCGGGGCCGAGCGCATCGCCATCGAATTGGCCGTTCCATCGACGCGGCGCAATGCCCGCGTAGACGAAGCGCCGGCCAAATTCGTCGATGATCGATTCGGGAATCGGCCGGCCGGCGTAGAAGCCTATGCTGGGACCGGTCGGCTTGACGTTGTGAAGGATGGAATAATCGATCGGTCGGGTCTGGCTGAATGCGGCAAGAGGCATGGTCTCACCCGTCAGTATTGTGGAGCAGAAAAAATTCGAAGATGGGTCATGGCGCCTCTGGCACGCTAGGAGCGCAACAGACACGCGAGCTCGACGGCGTCGTTGCTCATGACGATGCAGCAGTGGAGCGTGCTCGCTTCATCGCGGGCAAATCGCAATGCGGCTTTGCCGGAGCGGAAGACGCCGCCCAGGCGTCCTTGGTTGTCTTTGACGATCCATTGCTTGGACGCGTTCAGCCCGACAGTGATGAACCGCGTGCCGGCGCGGGATGGCATCTCCGATAGCGGACGAAGATTGGGAGAGATGCTTGTGGCGTTCATCTGTTGATGACCTCAATTGACATCGCATAGAGCGCAATGACTGCGACCACGGCCACCAGGCTGAGGGATGCGGCCCACAACAGAGCGAGGACCGCCGTGCCTGGTCTTCCGCGGCTAGCGCTCACGGCCATGTGCAGGTTTGTGGAAGTTCGGGACCGGGCGGCGACGCTCGGTCCGCGGGCTGCCGCTCTGAGCAATCGCCCGGGAGCGCTCCGCCAGCGACCTCAATTCCAACCAGCGTGCGCAGGCGAAGGGCAGCAACGGGTGATGCCAATCCGTCCTGGCCAGCTGAAGGGCCGACCGACTCGAGGATCTTGTGACGCTTCTCATAAGCACCTCCGATTTCGAGGAGATGCGGACCAGATCGGCCGCGCGGAATACATGCGCGAGTTCGCATTTAGAAACGAGAGCGATGGAGCGACGGCCGTATAGGGATCTCATAAGCGTGCGATGGCCTTAGGCGACCGCCATGGCCCGCGGATCGGCGAAGCATCTGTATCGCCCACGTCCGAGATAACCCCGTCGGCAGCGCACTTGTGAGCTCGTCATTCTTAATTACTGCCAAAGGCGTTCTGATACTTCCGTGTCGCAATAACCCGGCATCTTTATGAGATTCATATAAGCGCGGGCGCGTCCCCGTCTCGAAAACATATGCGGCGGGTGGCACCTACTCGCCGGGCAATCGAGCGGGAAAAGGGCTTCCTGCATACCCTTGAGCCCTATCAATGCCGCGCCCCAACCGACGTGATCGGTGTAGGCAACGCGGCTCATCGCATAAGGATCACCCCATGCTGGACCTTATCTTCCTGGCTCTCGGCCTCGGTCTCTTCGCAATAGCGGTCGCCTACACGATAGCCTGCGAACGGCTTTGAGGGAGGGTTCCATGATCTTCGATTACGCGCTTGCCGGCCTCGTGACTGCGGGGCTGCTTGTCTACCTGGTCTACGCTCTGCTGCGGCCCGAGCGGTTCTGAGAGGCAAATCATGACCCTTAATGGCTGGATCCAAATTCTGCTCTTTTGCGCGGCCGTCGTGGCTCTCGTGAAGCCGCTCGGCTGGTACATGACACAAGTGTTCAACGGGGAGCGTACGTTTCTCTCCCCAATCCTGCGGCCGGTCGAGGTCGGTCTTTACAAACTCGGCGGCGTGAACGAGCGCACAGAGCAGGACTGGCTGACCTACACGATCGCCATGCTGTTCTTCCACGTCGGCGGCTTCCTCATCCTCTATTTCCTGCTGCGCGTTCAGGGCGCTCTGCCCTTCAATCCGCAGGGAATGACGGCAGTGCCCGAAGCGCTGTCCTTCAATACCGCCATCAGCTTCATCACCAATACCAACTGGCAGAACTACGGCGGCGAGAGCACGCTGTCCTACCTCGTGCAGATGCTCGGCCTGACGCATCAGAACTTCCTCTCGGCGGCGACCGGCATCGTGCTCGCCGTGGCTCTCATTCGCGGATTTTCGCGCGCCTCGACCCGGACGATCGGCAATTTCTGGGTCGATGTGACGCGCTGCACGCTCTACATCCTCATTCCGATCTGCATACCGTACGCGCTGTTCCTCGTCTGGCAGGGCATGCCGCAGACGCTCGGCTCCTACGTCGACGCGACGACGCTCGAAGGCGCCAAGCAGACGATCGCCGTCGGGCCAGTGGCGTCGCAGGTTGCGATCAAGATGCTCGGCACCAACGGCGGCGGCTTCTTCAATGCCAACGCGTCGCATCCGTTCGAGAACCCGACTGCGCTCTCCAACTTCGTGCAGATGGTCTCGATATTCTCCCTCGGCGCGGCGCTCACCAACGTGTTCGGCCGCATGGTCGGCAACCAGCGTCAGGGTTGGGCCATATTTGCGGTGATGGGCGTTCTGTTCCTTGCCGGCGTCACGCTCGCCTACTGGGCCGAGGCCAATGGCACGACAGGTCTCAATGCGCTCGGTCTCACCGGCGGCAACATGGAAGGCAAGGAGGTTCGCTTCGGCATCGTGGCCTCCGCCCTGTTCGCGGTCATCACGACTGCGGCTTCCTGCGGCGCCGTCAACGCCATGCACGACAGCTTCACGGCGCTGGGCGGCATGGTGCCTCTGATCAACATGCAGCTCGGCGAGATCATCGTCGGCGGCGTGGGCGCAGGTCTCTACGGCATGCTGATCTTCGTCATCATCTCGATCTTCGTTGCCGGTCTGATGGTCGGGCGCACGCCCGAGTACGTCGGCAAGAAGATCGAGGCGAAGGAGGTCAAGATGGCGATGCTCGCCATCCTGATCCTGCCGCTGATGTACCTCGGCTGGACGGCGGTCGCGACCGTGCTTCCCTCGGCGATCGCCTCAATAGCCAATCCCGGTCCGCACGGTTTCTCGGAGATCCTCTACCTCTACATCCTCGAGCACGGGCAACAACGGGTCGGCATTCGGCGGCATCACCGGAAATACGCCCTTCTACAACACCACCGGGGCTATCGCGATGTTCGTCGGCCGCTTCCTCATGATCATTCCGGCGATGGCAATCGCGGGCTCGCTGGCGGAGAAGAAGACGGTTCCGCCGTCGGCCGGCACATTCCCCACCACGGGCGGCCTGTTCGTCGGCCTCACGTCGGCGTGATCCTGATCATCGGCGGCCTCACGTTCTTCCCCGCGCTCGCGCTCGGACCCATCGTCGAGCATCTCGCGATGACCGCTGGCACGCTCTTCTGATCGAATTCACCTCGGAGTCACTTCGATGGAAACCACAAATATCCGCAAGCGCATGCCTGTATCGGCACTGCTCGACCCGAAGATCGTATGGCCGGCGATCGGCTCGGCCTTCGTGAAACTCGACCCGCGGACCTTGATCAAGAATCCGATCATGTTCGTGCTCGAGGTCGTAACCTTACTCACCACGGTCATCCTCATTGGCGACCTGGTTACCGGAAAAGAGAATCTGGGCTTCACGTTCCAGATCATCCTCTGGCTCTGGTTCACGGTGCTGTTTGCCAATTTCGCAGAGGCAGTCGCCGAAGGCCGCGGCAAGGCGCAGGCCGACTCGCTGCGCCAGCAGCGCACGGAGACGCAAGCCAAGCTGATGTCCGGCTCGGATCCCAAGAACTACAAGCGGGTTCCGGGCACAAGTCTCAAGGTCGGCGACGTCGTGGTCGTGGAAGCGGGCGACATCATCCCGTCCGACGGCGAGGTCATCGAGGGCATCGCCTCGGTCAACGAGTTCGGCGATCACGGGCGAATCCGCGCCGGTCATTCGCGAATCCGGCGGCGATCGCTCGGCGGTCACCGGCGGCACGCAGGTGCTTTCGGATTGGATCATCGTGCGCATCAGTGCGGCGCAAGGCTCGACCTTTCTCGACCGCATGATCAGGCTCGTCGAGGGTGCCGAGCGCCAGAAGACGCCGAACGAAATCGCGCTCAACATCCTGCTTGCGGGCCTGACCATCATCTTCGTGTTCGCGACCGCAACCATCCCGAGCTATGCGGCCTACGCCGGCGGGTCAATTTCCGTCGTCGTGCTGGTGGCCCTGTTCGTGACGCTCATTCCGACCACTATCGGCGCGCTGCTGTCGGCCATCGGCATTGCCGGCATGGATCGCCTGGTCCGCTTCAACGTTCTCGCCATGTCGGGCAGGGCGGTGGAGGCTGCCGGCGACGTCGACACGCTGCTCCTCGACAAGACCGGCACCATCACGCTCGGCAACCGGCAGGCGACCGAGTTCAAAGCCGCGCGCGGGGTCAGCGAGCAGGAGCTGGCGGATGCGGCGCAGCTCGCGTCGCTCGCGGACGAAACGCCGGAAGGACGTTCCATCGTGGTTCTGGCCAAGGAGAAATACGGCATTCGCGGCCGTGACGTTGCGGAGATCAAAGCCCATTTCGTGCCGTTTACGGCGCAGAGCCGCATGAGTGGCGTCGACGTCGACGGCTCGTGGGTGCGCAAAGGGGCGGTGGACGCCGTTCTCGACTATCTCAACGCCGCACCTGCGACTTCGGGGAACTCGACGGCCCGCGCGCTACAGCCGGCGGTAAGCGCCGAGGCGGTTCGGGAGATCAATGCGATCGCGGATGTCAATCGCGAAATCCGGCGGCACTCCGCTTGCCGTTGCCAAGGACGGGAAGCTGCTCGGGGTCGTGCATCTCAAGGACATCGTCAAGGGTGGCATCCGCGAGCGATTTGCCGAGCTGCGCCGCATGGGCATCCGCACGGTGATGATCACGGGCGACAATCCGATGACCGCCGCCGCGATTGCCGCGGAAGCCGGCGTCGACGACTTCCTCGCTCAAGCAACGCCGGAAGAGAAGCTGCGGCTCATTCGTTCCGAGCAAGCCAAGGGCAAGCTCGTCGCGATGTGCGGAGACGGCACCAACGACGCGCCTGCGCTCGCCCAAGCGGACGTCGGCGTGGCCATGAACACCGGAACGGTCGCCGCGCGCGAGGCCGGCAACATGGTCGACCTCGACTCCAATCCGACCAAGCTCATCGAGGTCGTGGAAATCGGCAAGCAGCTTCTCATGACGCGCGGCGCGCTGACGACGTTCTCGATCGCCAACGATGTGGCCAAGTATTTTGCCATCATCCCGGCGATGTTCGTCGCCTTCTATCCGCAGCTGCAGGCCCTGAACATCATGCAGCTCGGCAGCCCGCAGAGCGCGATCCTGTCGGCCATCATCTTCAACGCCTTGATCATCATCGCGCTCATCCCGCTCGCGCTGAAGGGCGTCGCCTTCCGCGCCATCGGCGCCGGCCCGCTGCTTGCGTCGCAATCTGCTGATCTACGGCGTCGGCGGCCTGATCATTCCGTTCATTGGCATCAAGGCGATCGACCTGGTCGTCAACGCCTTGCACCTCGCCTGAGGAGAAGAAATCATGTTGAGAGAAATCCGCCCGGCGATCGTACTCGTCGTTGCTTTGACGCTCATTACCGGCGTCGGCGTACCCGCTCGCGATGACCGGGCTTGCCGGTGCGATCTTTCCCCACTCAGTCGCAGGGCAGCCTGATCGAGCGCGACGGCAAGGTGGTTGGATCGGAGCTGATCGGCCAGTTCTTCACGAGCGACGGCTATTTCCATGGCCGGCCGTCCGCCACGATCGGTCCGGATCCGGCCGACCCGTCGAAGACTGTCATCCCAGCCCTACAACGCCGCAAATTCCATGGGATCGAACCTCGGTCCGACCAACAAGGCCCTTATCGATCGCGTCACGGGCGATGTCGAGAAACTGAAGCAGGAGAATCGCGTCTGCTCCGGTTCCGATCGATCTGGTGACGACGACCGGCAGCGGTCTCGATCCGCACATTTCTCCGGAAGCGGCTCTCTTTCAGGTGCCCCGGGTTGCCAAAGCCCGGAAACTGCCGGAAGACCGTGTGCGCCAGTTGGTCGAGCAACACGTAGAGGGCCGCACGTTTGGCTTGTTGGGTGAGTACCGCGTTAACGTATTAGCTCTCAATCTGGCACTCGACGGCATCGCCTCGAAGTAATTAGAGAATGCTCGTCGCATGCTGGCTAGTGGAATTCGATGCCGGATCACGGACAGGACCGCGAAGCCCGGCCGTCGCCTGAGGCTCTGCTCGAGGTTTCGCGGCGCGAGGAGAGTGCGAAGGGCCGGCTCAAGGTCTTCGTCGGTGCCGCCCCGGGCGTGGGCAAGACCTATGAGATGCTGCAGACCGCCCGCGCCAAGGCGAAGGAGGGCGTCGATGTCGTCATTGGCGTGGTCGAAACCCACGGGAGGCAAGAGACACGGGCCCTGATGAAGGGTCTCGAAGTCGTCCCGTGCAAGCGCGTCGAGTACAAGGGGCGCTCGCTCGAGGAGCTCGATCTCGACGCCCTGATTGCGCGCCGGCCAAAGATCGCACTTGTCGACGAGCTCGCACACACGAATGCGCCGGGCAGCCGGCATCCAAAGCGCTACCTCGACGTCGAGGAACTGCTCGACGAGGGGATCGACGTCTACACGACGATCAACATTCAGCACATCGAAAGTCTGAACGACGTCGTGGCTCAGATAACCCGCGTTCGCGTGCGCGAGACCGTGCCGGATTGGATTCTCGATCGCGCCGAGGACGTCGAGCTCGTCGATCTCACGCCCGAAGATCTGATTCAGCGTCTCAATGAAGGGAAAGTGTACATCCCCGAGCAAGCGCGCCTGGCGCTGCATCACTTTTTCTCGCCCGTCAATCTGACCGCTCTGCGCGAACTCGCGCTGCGCCGCACGGCGGAGCGGGTCGATAGAGAATTGGTCACGCAGATGCGGGCCAAAGCCATTCCGGGCCCATGGGCCGCGGGGGAGCGCATTCTCGTTTGCATCAGCGAGGATCGGCGATGCGCGGGCCTTGTCCGCTACGCGAAGCGCCTGGCCGACCGGTTGCACGCTCCCTGGACGGCGCTAACGATCGAGACGCGCAATACGCTGCGGCTGTCTGATGAAGAGCGCGATCGCATTGCCGACACGCTGAGGCTCGCCGAGAGCCTCGGGGGCGAAGCCGTGACAGTTCCGGGCAGCGGCCGGCACATCGCCGACGACCTGCTGCAATTCGCGCACGTCAACAACGTCAGCCGCATCGTCATCGGAAAATCGGAGCGCTCGCGATGGTTCGAAATTCTCAACGGATCGGTCGTCCATGACCTGATCCGGAACGCGGGCGACATCAGCGTCGAAGTCATCGCCGGACACGAGATCGCCGCAGAACCCCTGCCGAAGAAGACCGTTCGCGCTGCGGAAGACGACGCCGCCTTCGATGCCCTGCCTTACGGCGTCGCTTTGCTGGCCGTGCTCATGACGTTGGGTCTCGCCTGGCTATCGCGGCCGCTGATCGGCGTCGAAAGCGTCGACCTCGTATTTCTGACCGGCATCATTGCGGTCGCGGTCCGGTATGGTCTGCTGCCTTCGCTCGTGGCGAGCGTCGCGGCTTCGCTTTGCTACAACTTCTTCTTTCTGCCCCCTATATTCACGTTCACAATCACCGACCCCACCAATGTGGCGGCTTTCCTATCGTTCAGCATCGTCGCGATCGTTGTCTCCAACGTTGCGGCCCGCGTGCGCGGCCAGGCCCTGATCGCCGTAGGGCGAGCCAGCACGACCGAGGCCCTGTACCTATTCACCAAGAAGCTGGCCGGCGCCGGCACTCTCGATGACGTTCTGTGGGCCACGGCCTACCAGATCGCCTCGATGCTCAAGGTCCGTGTCGTGTTTCTGTTGCCTGACAACGGCTCGATCGCAGTCAAGGCGGGCTATCCTCCTGAGGATACTCTCGCCGAGTCGGATTTGGCCGCAGCGACATGGGCCTGGAAGAACGAGCGTGCGGCCGGGCGAGGCGCGGAGACCCTTCCAGGCGCGCAGCGGTTGTTTCTGCCTATTCGGACCGGCCGGGCCTTGGTCGGCGTCGTAGGTATCGACAGCGATAAGCCGGGACCGCTCCTGACCCCCGATCAGCGCCGTCTCTTCGACGCCCTGGTGGACCAGGGCGCACTGGCAATCGAGCGCGTTCACCTGGTGGAAGACGTCGAGCGAGCAAGACGCTCGGTGGAAACGGAGCGCTTGCGGACAGCCCTGCTGACATCGATTTCACACGACCTCAGGACACCGCTTTCCTCGATCCTGGGAGCGGCCGGAGCACTCAGGGAGTTTTCGGCAAAGTTCGACGAGGCACAAAAGGCCGATCTTGTTGCAACCATCATCGACGAGTCCGAGCGCCTCAACCGGTTCATTGCCAACCTGCTCGACATGACGAAGCTCGAGGCTGGTGCGGTTTCGGCAAAGACTCATCTTCATGATCTGAGCGAATTGGTCGCCACTGCGCTCAAACGCGCCGACAAAATTCTGGCACAGCACAAGGTGGACGTCGACTTGATGGCTGACATTCCGATGGTGAAGGTCGATGCCGTCCTTTTCGAGCAGGTCCTATTCAACCTCCTCGACAACGCGGCCAAATACGCGCCGGCTGCCAGCACGATCCGTCTGCAGGCGTGGCGCGATGGTAACCAGGTCTGCCTGCAGGTCCTGGACGAAGGTCCCGGCATCCCGGAAGATGACCTCGAGCGCATCTTCGACAAGTTCTACCGGGTGCAGAAGGGCGATCACGTTCGCGCAGGCACCGGGCTCGGGCTGGCGATTTCGCGAGGCTTCGTGGAGATCATGGAGGGCACGATCATGGCCGCAAATCGCGCCGATCGCTCGGGCGCCGTCTTCACGATCCGGCTGCCGGTGCCGGCCGCAACGACCATCGGGGAGGACGCCCTATGAGTGCGCCTTCGCTCAAGGTGCTGGTCGTCGACGATGAGCCGCCCATTCGCAAGCTCTTGCGGATGGGCCTCAGCGCGCATGGCTACCAGGTGATCGACGCGCCAAGCGGAAAGGTCGCTCTGGAGCAGATCTCGCAAAAGCCGGATCTCATCATACTCGATCTCGGTCTTCCCGACATTCAGGGCCTGGACCTGCTGCGCAAGATGCGCGAGCAGAATGAGGGCGTGCCGATCGTAGTGCTGTCCAGCCGTGCCGACGAGGCGGCCAAAGTCGAGGCCCTCGATTTCGGCGCCGACGACTACGTGACGAAGCCGTTCGGCATGAATGAGCTTCTTGCCCGGATTCGCGCCGCCCTACGCCATCAACTGCAGAGCCACGGCGAGCGGCCCAATATTCCGGGTGGGAGACCTCTCCGTCGATTTGGTGCGGCGGATCGTCAAAATGGGCGGCGAGGAGGTCAAGCTGTCGCCGAAAGAGTACGACCTCTTGCGGCTATTCGTGCAGCATGCCGGCAAGGTCTTGACGCATAACTTTCTGCTGCGAGAGCTATGGGATCCGACGGCGGACTCGCAATACGTGCGCGTCTATGTCCGGCAGCTGCGCCAAAAGATCGAGCCGCAACCCGATTCTCCCGCCTACATCCTTACGGAGACAGGCGTGGGCTATCGTCTGCGGGAGCCTGAGTAGCGCAGCGAGAATCCTGCATATGAATTCGGACCTGAAATGAATATCACCGACTTCCTGTCGTCCCACGATGTCATCGCGAGCCTGCGCGCACCCGACAAGGACGGCGCGCTGGAGGAGCTCGCGCGTCTTGCGGCCGCTGAGCTTAAAATACCTGCGGAGACGATTTCGGCAGAGGTCTTGAAGCGCGAGCAGCTCGGATCGACTGGGATGGGCAATGGCATTGCGCTTCCCCACGCCCGGCTGGCAGAAGTGACAAGCCCATTCGGCATCCTCGCTCGTCTCAAGCAGCCGGTCGACTTTCAATCCGTCGACGGTGAACCCGTCGATCTCGTGTTCCTGCTGCTGCTTCCGTCGTCTGCCAAGGGCGAGCAGCTCAACGCGCTGGCCTGCGTGGCGCGTAGACTGCGAGATCCCGGCACGCTCAAAGCGCTGCGCGACGCCAAAGACGGCCAAGTCCTCTACCGCGAAATAATCCGCGAACCAAAGCAGGTTTGAACGACCTGATGCTTGGAGTCCTCGGCGGCCCGCGCGTTAACCTCCTGCGCCTCAACCTGCCACTTGACGCCGGGCTTGGATGCGGCTCCGGATAGGGCATGGCCAGAGGCACCGACACCACCGACGAGCGCCGCCCGTCGCCGAAAGCACTTCTCGAGCTTGCCGGAAAGGAGAAGACCGGCAAGCTCAAGGTGTTTCTTGGCGCGGCACCGGGTGTCGGCAAGACATACGCGATGCTCTCCGCCGCGCGGGCGCAGAAGGCCGAAGACGTCGATGTCGTCGTCGGCCTCGTGGAGACGCATGGTCGTTCCGAGACGGCAGCCATGCTCGAGGGGCTCGAGGTGCTCCCGCGGCGGCCGGTCACCTATCGCAACCACACGCTCATGGAGTTCGACGTCGAGGCGGCGCTGGCGCGCCGTCCGGAGCTTCTGCTCGTCGACGAGTTTGCGCACTCGAACGCGCCGGGCTCGCTGCATGCGAAGCGCTATCAGGACGTGGAGGAGGTTCTGCGCGCCGGCATCGACGTCTGGACCACGCTCAACATTCAGCATCTCGAGAGCCTGACCGACGTCGTCGAGCGCATCACGGGCGTGACGGTGCGCGAGACCGTGCCCGACAAGGTTCTCGAGCGAGCCGACGAGATCGTCGTCGTCGATTTGCCCCCCGATGAGCTCATCGAGCGGCTCCACGAAGGCAAGGTCTATCTGCCCGACAATGCGCGCCGGGCCATCGACCGCTTTTTCAAGCCCGGCAACTTGACGGCCCTGCGCGAGCTCGCGCTTCGCCACACGGCCGATCGCGTCGACGAGAAGATGCTCGCGCATCTTCGCCAGAGCGCCATCGAGGGCGCCTGGCCGACGGCGGAGCGCCTGCTCGTGTGCGTCGGCAGCGATGAGCGGTCGGAGACGGTCGTGCGGACCGCGAGCCGCATGGCGGCCGCGCTGAAATCGCCGTGGGTCGCGCTCCAGCTTCAATCCGTCAAGCCGGAGGCGGCCGGGCGGACCGCGCGGCGGCGCTCGGAAAAGGCCCTGCGCCTCGCCGAGCGCCTCGGCGCCGACATCGTGCGGGTCACGGGCAAGGATATGGTGGCGGAGATCCTTCGCTACGCACGGCGCAACAACATCACGCAGATTGTCGTCGGACGCTCGGGGTCTGGCTGGCTGTCGCGCTTCGCGGGCCGATCGCTCTCGGACGCGCTCATTGCCGGCGCCAAGGACATCGCGGTCACCGTCATCTCACACGATCAGCCCCGCAAATGGAGCTGGCAGGCGCCGCAGTTGCCTACGGTGGCGATCGTGCTCCTCTCGTCATCGGTGGCGGTGGCGGCAGCCACGTTGGCCGGTGTCGGACTATCGAGGGTGACACCGCTGCCCAACGTGTCGCTGTTCTACTTGCTCGGCGTGTTGGGTTGCGCTCTGCGCTTCGGGACCGGGTCTGCCATCAGCGCGTCGATCCTCTCGTTTTTCGCCTACAACTTCTTCTTCATCGAGCCGACCTTGACCTTCACCGTCGCCAAGCCGCATGAGCTGGTGTCGTTGTTCATCTTCCTCGCGGTCGCCATGGTGACGGGCGGTGTCGCCGGACGGCTGCGCGAGCGAACCGACGCCATCTTCGAGCGCGCCACCGAAACGCAAGCGCTCTACGATTTCTCGCGCAAGCTATCGGCCGCGGGCAAGCTCGACGACGTGGTCTGGGTCCTCGCCAAGCACGCGGCCCAGACGGTGAAGGGCAGCTCCATTATTCTTCTCAGCGACGGCAAGGACCTGACGATCCGAGGCGGCTGGCCACCCGAGGACACGCTGCCAATGCCGGACTGGGCCGCCGCCCGCTGGGCTTTCAAGGAAGGTCAGCCCGCCGGGCGCTTCACGGGCACCATGCCGAATGCGCGCTATCATTTCCGACCCATCGGGTCAGCGGACGGGCCGCGCGGCGTTTTGGGCGTCGACCCGGGCGAAAAAGACGATCATCTGCCCGGAGCGACCGAGGCTCTGCTTCAGGCGTTGGGCGATCAGGCGGCGATTGCGTTCGGGCGCACGCTCCTGGTCGAGGAGGCGGCAAAGACGGCCAAGCCCTCTACCGCGGAATGATCCGACGAACCAAAGCAGGTCTGAACCGGGCGAAGCTGCGCTGGGCTGAGGCCGCTCAGCTCAAGTGCAGGTGCTCTCGAGCTTGTGCAAGCTCGCCGTGTCCGCAGCGCCCTGCGAGGCCGTGACCTCCGACAGCGTCACCAAACCGATCGTCAGACCCACCTGCGGCTGGGCGTGCAGATAGGTCGTCGTACCGGGGCGGAGGTCGAGAGTTGCCTTATCTGATCCGCCGAAGATGTTGACGTTGAGCGACGCGTTGGCAACCGAGACCTCGTGACGGCCCGGCGCGAGGTTGCAGACGACGAAGCCGTTTGGCTGGCTGGCGCCAACCTTTGTTCCGTCGATGAGGTAGTCGGGCTGAATCGCTAGTCCGAATGCGGACGTGCGGTAGATGACAACGCGCGCCGTATCGGGCTTGAGGCTGCCAGTGGTCAGCACCTCGCTGCCAAGGGGACCTGAGCTCGCGCATCCCGCAACCAGTGCGGCCAGCCCTGCCGTCGACATCCAACCCTGTCGGGCCCGCGACATTGACAGGCTCGTGGCACACGTCACCGATTGGCTAGCGTCGTGCATTTGACGTCCCCCAGCACTCCGACTGGCACTGCCATGCCAGCTCTGATTGAGCGCCAACTCCCCTTACAATCACTCACGATCCGAGGCAATCCATCTACACGCTTTGGCGGCGCGGATCTCTGTCAGGTGCGTATCTCGGGACACACGTTTTCATGCTCAGGCCGGTTGCTTTGGAAAACGGCGGGCGGATAGCGACGGGAAGAGTCGAGAGACGGATCGCGACATGGTGCGCCGTTCTTCGACGGTAAACGTGATGCCGAACTCACGGGCCGGTCGATACGCGTCTCGCTCCGCGCGTCGCAACGGCTTTTGCCTCGGTGTCGCAGCAAAGCAAGGGAGTTCCAATGAGAATCAAATCAGCAATTGCACTTGCACTACTTTGCCTCGCCCCCATGCCGGCACTTGCGGAGACTGCTACGACCCCCGCCGAGTCTCAGTCCCCCGACGCGGCACCTGCTGCTGGCAAGGGCAAGCACTGGCAAGCCTGCGCAACGGAAATTCAGAAATATTGTGCCACGGTTGAGAAGGGGAAGGGGCTGATGCGTACCTGCCTCGAAGGGCACACGACCGAATTGTCGGACGGCTGCAAGACCAGCATGGCGGAGCATGCTGCGCGGGCAAAGGAGCGGTCCGCGCAATAGAGCTTGAATCCGCACAGTCTGCCAGCGGGCGCCGAGAAATTGAGCTGGCGTCCGCTGATTGCAATCGCTGAAACGTGGGGACGACCGATCTATCGGGCGTGCGGTCCCCGCGTTTCAGGCTGCGGTCTTACCGGATGCTGAGAGCGGTCGGTTTTTGCGGCCCAGATAGCTTCATGAGCTGAAAGGGCAGCCGAGGAATGATTTCCAAGATGGCAGCGCTCTAGTCAGAAATTATCACTCAATCCTCGTCGTCGTCGCAGGGGACCGGATACTCGATGTCGGGCTCCCAGCAGGATTCGGCCTGGATCGTGGCGCTGGCGGGAGTGAGGAAGCCTAGGGCGACGACAAGCGTCAAGATGAGCGGCACAATCCATCTCATGAGACTGTCACTCCCCACGTGATGCGTTCGCACATGATGGCGTCGCGCTTGATGCCGTCCCCTCGGCGGGCGCGATAATAGCGCAACTCGCGGCCGCCTGAAGACGCAATTTCGGGGCGTGTCGGACAGGGCGGAACTCGCCGCCGCTCCCGGGCGTTAACGGGACAAGCTGACAATCGGTTGAGGAAATGAGCGATGCGACTGAGCCCGCTTTTGCTGACGCTTGCCTTTCTGCTGCCCGCCGCCGGGCCTGTCGCGGCGGAGGGGCCCGTCTGCGCCAAGAGGTCCCAGTACGTCGAGTTCCTGAAGCGCAATCGCAACGAGACGCAGGAGAAGGTCGAGGTCGTCTCCGAGCGGACGATCCTCGAATTCTTCGTCTCGCCGGCCGGGACATGGACGGTGCTCACGACGTCGTCAACGGGGCTCTCGTGTCTGGCGCGGACCGGCGAAGGACTGGCGAAGTTCGCGTCTCTTTGAGGCGTCGGATCAAAGGCGTCAGATTCTTGGCCCGCATTAGGAACCATGCGCGGTAGGGGGCGTTTCCGCGCCACAACCCTCCGGAGGAATGAAGATGAAGATCGAAAATCTCAACGACCTTTTCCTGCACACGCTGCAGGACATCTATTACGCCGAGAACCACATCGTGAAGGCGCTGCCGAAGATGGTGAAGGGCGCGGATTCGCAGCAGCTCTCGGCGGCGTTCGCGGCTCATCTCGAAGAGACGAAGGAGCAGATCAAACGCCTCGATCAGGTGTTCAAGCTTCTCGAGCAGAAGCCCAAGTCCACCAAGTGCCCAGCGATCGAAGGCATCCTCAAGGAAGCCGAGGAGCTGATGAGCGAGATCAAGGACGCCGACACGCGCGATGCCGCCATGATCGCGGCGGCGCAGGCGGTCGAGCACTACGAGATCACGCGCTACGGCACGCTCATCTCATGGGCCAACCTGCTCGGCATGACGGACGCCGCCAAGATCCTTGGCGTCACGCTCAAGGAAGAGTTCGGCGCCGATACGAAGCTGACGAAGATCGCGGAAAGCCGCCTCAACAAAGAGGCTGCGGAGTAGGCGCCGCAAACGCTTTCTGCGGCCCTACAACTTAGAAGACCCCTCGTGCCAACGCGTGAGGGGTCTTCTCATATCTGCCTCGGTGTGCGCTCAGCCGAGCCGTTTTCTGAAGTCGTCGTAGCCGAAGCTCGCGATGACGCGATAGCTCCCGTCCTCGCCGAGGATGGCGATGTCGGGAAGCGGCGTACCGTTGAAGGTATTATTTTTCACGAACGAGTACTGCATCATGTCGCCGAAAACGATGCGGTCGCCGACCTTCAAGGGCGCGGCGAAGGAGTACTCGCCGATGATGTCGCCGGTCATGCAGGTCTTGCCGCCGAGGATATAGCCGTGCGCCTGCACGCCCGGCTCGGCGGCGCCGAAGATGGGCGGCACGTAGGGCACCTCGAGCACGTCGGGCATGTGGGTCGAGGCGGACGCGTCGAGGATGGCGATGTCCTTCTCGTTCCGGTGCAGGCCGATGACGCTCGCGACGAGGTAGCCGGTGTCGACGACGAGACCCGCGCCCGGCTCGAGGATCACCTCGACGCCGAACTCGGCGCGGAAGGCCTTGATCGCCGCGATGAGCTTATCGACGTCGTAGCCCGGCTTGTTGATGAAGTGGCCGCCGCCGAAGTTCACGGTTTTCACGCGTCGGATGTAGGCGCCGAACTCGCGCGCCACGTGCTCGATCAGGCCGACCGAGCCATCGGCCAGAGACTCGCAGAGCGCGTGGACGTGGAAGATGTCGATCTCGTCCCACGGGAGCTTGTCGATCTCACCCTGCGTCGTGCCGAAGCGGGAGCACGGCGCGCAGGGATCGTAGAGCGCACCGCCGACGGTGGCGTTCGAATAGCCGGGATTGATGCGGGCGCCGATCTCGATCGCAGGGTTGCTCTTCACGATCGGAAGAAAGCGCGCGATCTGCTCGGGCGAGTTGAAGTAGATGTGGTCGGCTATACGCGTGAGCTCCTTGATCTCGGCCTCGGTGTAGGCCGGCGCATAGACGTGCACCTCGCGGCCGAACTCCTCGCGGCCAAGCCGCGCCTCGTACAGGCCCGACGCCGTCGTGCCGTCGAGCGTGCCGCGCATCATCGGGAAGGCGGCCGGCATGGCCCAGGCCTTGGTGGCGAGCAGGATCTTGCAGCCGGCTTCGCGCTTCACGCGCGCCGCGGTGGCGAGGTTCGCTTTCAGGCGTGCCTCGTCGAGCACGTAGGCGGGCGTGCGGATGTCGACGGGGAGCTTCGGGGCGGCGTTGGACATCGTCACTCAAATCTCAGCGGGCACACTTCGGAGGGCGCTATATGGCATCGCCGTGTGACGGCTACCAGTGGGGCGCCCAAGAATGGTGACTACTCGGTGATGCGGACCTCGAAGGCGCGGTTCGCCACCTCGCCCGAGGCGAGCTTGGCCGAGACCGCGAAGCGGTCGGTACCGGAGGTGCCGGCGCGAGCCGTGTAGTAGATGCCGGTGCCCGTCGTCTTGCGGCCGACGCAGGTGCCGGCGGCGGAATACTGGATCGTCGTCTCCTGACCGGCGATGAACGAGACATCGCCTTTCTCAGGGGGCTCCGTGACGGTGATCTCGGGCGCGGCGACCGGCTCGCAATTCTTGCCGAAGCCGGCCATGACGAAGACGCGCGCCGGGCGGCCGACGATTACGGGCGAGGAGCGGGTGGCCGCGTCCTCGGTCGGCGCCGCGGCCGGATCTACCGTGGGCGCTGCCGACGTGCAGCCGGCGAGGAGCACGAGGAGGAGGGCGAGGATTGCTTCTAAGCGCATCTCTTGGCACGCAGACGACGGGGGGAAGGTTCGGCCTCATGGTGAGCCGGTCGAACCATGAGGTGGGGAGACTGGCCATTTCCTCACTCTTCGACAAGCTCAGGATGAGGAAATGGGTGGACAGATTTGTTGTGTGCGGCTCGATTGCCACCAGCTAGGTCTTGACCGCGAACAGCTCCTTCTGCTCGCCGGCCTTGAGTTCGCGCATCACCCACGGCAGGCCCTGTTTGCCGATCTCGTCCATGAACGGCTTCGAGGGAAGCTGCTCGACGTTGAACACGCCCTTCCCGGTCCAGGACCCATTGAACATCATCATGGCGCCGACGACGGGCGGCACGCCGGTCGTGTAGGACACGGCCTGGGCGCCGGTCTCCTTGTAGGCCTGGGTGTGCTCGCAGACGTTATAGATGATAACGCGCTTCTCCTTGCCGTTCTTCTTGCCTTTGAAGATGCAGCCGATCGACGTCTTGCCCGTGTAGCCCTTGCCGAGCGAGGAGGGCGGTGGAAGCAGCTCCTTCAGGAACTCCATCGGGATCACGGGATGGCCCTTGTACATGACGGGGTCGATGCGCGTCATGCCGACGTTCTGGAGCACGTCGAGGTGCTTGATGTAGTTGTCCGAGAACGTCATCCAGAAGCGGATCTGCTTCAGGCCGCGGACGTTCTTGACGAGGCTCTCCTCCTCCTCGTGATAGATGAGGTAGCTCTTAACCGGCCCGACCTCCGGATAGTCGATCATGGTCGAGATCGAAAGCGGGTCGATGTCGATCCACTTCCCCTCCTTCCAGTACTTGCCGCGCTGGGTCACCTCGCGCAGGTTGATCTCGGGATTGAAGTTGGTGGCGAACGCCTTGCCGTGGCTGCCGGCGTTGCAGTCAATAATGTCAATCGTTTCGATCTCGTCGAACAGGAACTCCTGCGCGTAGGCGCAATAGATGTTCGACTGGCCGGGATCGAAGCCGCAGCCCAGCACGGCCATGATGCCCTTGGCCTTGTATTTCGAGTGATACGGCCACTGCCACTTGTAGGTGAACTTGGCCTCGTCGCGCGGCTCGTAGTTGGCCGTGTCCATGTAGTGCACGCCGGTCTCGAGGCAGGCGTCCATGAGGGCCAGGTCCTGGTAGGGGAGCGCCATGTTGATCAGGAGGTCGGGCTTCACCTTCTTGAGCAGCTTGACGGTGGCTTTGACGTCGTCGGCGTCGACCTGGGAGATGTCGATCTTGGTCTTGCAGCGCTTGGCGACCGCCTCGCAGGAGGCAAGTCGGCGCGAGGCTAGGTGGATTTTCTTGAAAACGTCGCGGTTCTTGGCGGCCTTCTGCGCCGTGACCGAGCCCGCAGCCCCCGCACCGATGATGAGTACGCTATCCAATTTCCTGTCCTCCTCAATGGGATGAACTTTGGCTAGCGCCCGCGCCGGGAACCATCTCCCGGGAGCAGCTGTGGCCACGTGGCGCCGAGATATTGCAAACGGGCGCAGGGTGCAAGGGTGTGGCGGGCGGCGCAGGGGTGTGCAGGGGCTGCCCGCGAGCGTGCAGCCGGCATCACACCGCTAGAGCTCGGGCTGAACATTCCTACTTGGCAGACGTTCCAGGCCGGACATCAGACAGGTGCTTTTCACCCGAAGCTGACTTCGGACATCGTCAATTACCTTTGCGCCACACTTTTCCGCCAGCTGGAGACGAACTCCTTGAGCTCTCCCTCCGCCAAGTCCGATACCGCCGAATATCTGAAATCGGGCCCATCCCAGCTCAAGACAATGTAACCGTCCCGTGTTGCGCGCGCCGGCGGATTGCCGCGATCCGCGTCTCCGGGTTGCGGTATGGCGATGACGCTGACGATATGCTCGCGCCGCTGGTAGACCATGGCCGGCACGGCTTTGCCGCCGACGAGATCGATCCGCCCGCCGGCTAGCGGAAACCCCTCGCCCGATAGATCGACGATGTGCGGCGAGAGGGCGAGCTTCTTGTCGAACCACGGCTTCACCGTATGGCGATCGCTTGAGGCCACATCGAAGGGCGCCGCCGCAAGCAACGCCCGCTGGTGATTTGACACGAGGGACGCGATCTCGCCGGATGATGAGCCGCCGCCCAAGCTGAGGTATGTGGCGCCAATCGCAATTGATGCCCCAACCAATGCGGCTGCCGCCATCTGCCGCCAAGCGTAGCTGCGAGCAGCGAGCCCCATTGGGGCGCGGGAACCGTTCGGTTTGGAGGCAATGGCAGCGACGCGCCGGCGTAGCGCTTCCGAGGCCAGGTCCTTTTTCAGGTGGGTGGCGAGGCTCGCGTGCAGCTCCACAAGCCGATCATACTCGGCTTTGAGGGTCACATCCGAGGCGATGCGGCGCTCGACATCAAGCACCGCGGCGGCATCAAGCTCGTGATCGATATAGGCATTGAGGAGAAGGAGGGATTCCTCCCGCGACGTCCAAGAGGCTGGTTTGCTCATGCGGCGCCTGCCTTTCCCGCGCCCGCCATGCCGATCCTCTGGATAAGCAACGATCTCGCCCTCGCAAGACGTGACATCACGGTTCCGACCGGAATCGCCATGATCTGTGAGATCTCTCGGTAGCTCAGCTCCTCGATTTCTCTGAGGACCAGCACCTCGCGAAAGGCCAACGGCAGCGCTTCGATCGCGCGCTCCAATAGATCGTGATCGGCCTTCGCGATCACGACGGCCTCCGGCGTCGCCGTTTGGTCGATCATCTCAAGACCTGCTTGCTCGAAAAGGCGCTCGTCGTCGGTCACCACGAGATTCTTCGGTCGGTTCTTCGCGAGCCAGGTGAAGGCTGTATTCCGCACGATGGTCAGCAGCCAGGCCCGCGGATTGCCGCTTCGCATTGACCCGATTGCTGCATAGGCCCGCAGGCATGCGTCCTGAACCACGTCCTCGGCATCGGCAACGTTGCCCATCAGCCATCGGGCAAGCGACAGCGCGTCATCGAGGTAGGGCAAGACCACCTCATTGAATCGCTGTCGTTCGTCCATTGCGCCTCACATTGCCGAGGTATCGGGTCTGCTCAGGGCCCAACTATGATCTTGCCCTTCATGTGCGGGTGCAGACTGCAATAATAGCCGATCTCGCCTGCGTCCGCGAACGTCATGGTGAATTTCTCGTCCGTGTCGAGCGCCTTGGAGTGAAACTTGGCATTGTCCTCGACGACCGCGTGGGGGATGTCATCGCCGTTCACCCATGTGACGGTCGTTCCGGGCTTAATGGTCAGTTCCGCCGGATTGAACGTGAAGTTTTCGATGCGCACGACGACTTCGTCGGCGCGCGCCGCGCTGGCCGATAGGAGCAGCGCGGCGCCGAGTGCAGCGATCAATGTCTTCATAGGTCGGCCAACGCCGTATCGGTGATCGCCAGCGCCTCCTTGCCTTGGGTGTAGGTCGACGCTCGTGATGCCAAGGACGCTGCGCAGCTTCTCGGCCGGGACGAGCATCGGGCCAGGAGAGGGTGCCGTTCCGGGAGCCGGCTGCGGAAAGGCAGTGGAGCGGGCCGTGTGGAAGGTGACGTTGCCTTCCACCTTCTGCATCAGCTGGTGAATATGGCCGTTTAGAACTGTCACCGATCCGAAGCGCTTCAGGTAGCCGAGCGCCGTCGCCGCATCGTCCGTTCCCCAGCCCCAGGTGGGATAGACCGACCACAGCGGAATGTGGGCAAAGACGACGATCGGCGTCGAATCCTTGAGCGCCTTGAGATCGTCCTCGAGCCATTCGAGCTGATCGGTGCCGAGGACGCCAAGGCCGCCGGCCTTGAGGTTGGCGACATTGACGAGGCCGATGAAGTGCACGCCCGCCTGATCGAAGCTGTACCAGCCGCTGCCCTTGGTGTTCTTCCCGTAGCGCTCGAGGTAGGCCTTGCCGACGCCCTCGTCGACGACGTCGTGCTCGCCGGGGACATAGTGGACGTCGAGACCGGCGCTGCCTATGAGCTGCGCGGCGTTGTCGAATTCGTCGGGCTTCGAGAGATGGGTGATGTCTCCCGTGTGGATCATGAACGACGGCTTGGTCTTGAGAGCCTTCACATGGTCCATGGCCTCTTTCAGCGTGTCGATGGCGTGCGGATTGGCGGGCTTGTTGAAGCCAATGTGGCTGTCCGAGATCTGGAGGAAGGTGAGGCCACTGGCCGCGGCCTCGGCCGCCTCAGCCCGGTCCAGCAGCGAAAGCGATTTCGGCACTCCCGCTGCGACCGTCCAAAGCACGCCCGTACCAGCCCACAGCATGCACTCGAGCGCGTGCCGCCTGGTAAACCCGTCTTCATCGTGATTGTGATCGGCCATGACGATTTATCCTCTTCGTCGAGCCCCAAAGTCGGGGCGTTGACAGAGAGACTCGTGCAGGGCGCAGAATATTCCCGCGCGGGATGACAATTCTGCTTCTGGCCAGAAGCGGACGAGGTCGCGCCCATGCGAAAATGACCGCCATTGCTCCGCGGAGCCGAAACTAATCCCCGTCTGCAATTCCTCACGTAGAGTTGCCACACCCGCTCCGCTGGGGTCGCCTTCTAGAGGCGTCTTGAAGGCGAGGGGCGGGTCCGAGGTCGAGGGATGTGCGGAGTACGCGGACTCCGCCTCCCCGGCGCGTCTGCCAATGGCCGGCGGTAACGTGGTACCGGAGAAGCTGCGGATAATCGAGGCGCGGGACGCCGGGATTTGGCTTCACCCGTCGCAAAGCTCGGAAGGCGGGGCGCCGGTGCGCCTAGATTTGACACGATGCGGACGACCGCGGCAATCCCGCGCCCCGCTCCCCTTACTACTCATCACCTCGGGCTCTCTGAGCTGCGAGCGCACTCCGCTCGCAATTCGCGACTGGTGCGATCAGGTGTCGTCGTCTCCCGAATTGCCGCTGAGTTCAGGCTCGAGGCGCTCGCGCAGCGAGGCCATCAGCGCAATCGCGGCTGCGATGTCGTCGGCGCGGAGCCCCTTGGCCAGCGCGTTGGCCCACGGGATCTGGAGACGCTCGGCTGCCGCGTACGCAGCCTGGCCGCTCTTTGTCAGGACGACCAACTGAGCACGGCGGTGATGCGGGTTGGGGCGGAACTCGAGGAAGCCTTCCGCCTCGAGCTCGTTGACGATGCGCTGCACGCCCTGACGGTTGAGCCCCATGCTGCGCGCGAGCCAGGAGACAGGCTGCGGCGAGGGCGCAAAATGCACCGCGCCGAGGATCTGCCAGCGCGCGCTCGTGAGGTCGAGCCCGGCGATCAGCCTGTCGCCCGACACGAGAAGCCTGCCGTTGAGCCGGAAGGTCTCGAGGATCAGGTCGGTCAGGGCCCTGCCGGCAGACGTGTGCCTGTCCATGGTCATAGGACTACGACTCCAATTGACAACATGTTGTCGTAGTGTGCTTATCCTGCGTCCATAGTGACAACATGATGTCATATAGTCAATATGGAGCAGGGTTCCATGCTGCAGCTGAAGCACTTCGATGCGTCCTATCCGATCGAGCGCCAGCTCGATGCGACGCAGTCCCCCGTGATCCTCATCAACACCTTCACCGTCGATCCTGCCGACGCCAGCGCGCTGCTCTCGGCCTGGGAACAGGACGCCAACTGGATGAAGCAGCAGCCGGGGTTCATCTCGACCCAGCTGCATCGCGCCGTCGGCGGCAGCTCCATGTTCCTCAACTATGCCGTATGGGAATCGGTTGCTCACTTTCGCGGCGCATTCACGCATCCCGACTTCCGGGCGAGCCTCGCCGCCTACCCGGACAGCACGGTGGCGGCACCGCACCTCTTCGCGCGTGTCGCCGTACCCAATCTCTGCACGGCGTGATCGTGGGAGTGCGCCGGCCAGGCGCAGGGTCGAGAGCCTACGCAAAAAAGGAGCCCCCGGAACTCTTCCGGGGGCTCTTGCGCTTGCCAGCTCCGGACGGGGGGAGCGGAGCTGGTCTCGACGACACCTGCTCCGCGAGGGGATGCGAGCAGCACTCATCGTTACGCACTTGTGACAGAGCGAGCGCGGTGTCCGGCCGACGTTGATTTGAATCAATCAATCGGCGATGTCGCGCTGCGGCGGCTGAGCATAGGGTGCTCAAGAATGCCGACAAATCATGCGTTCAGAGCGCGAACTTCCCCCATATGGGGGACTATTACTCCGCCGCGCAAAGGACGAGGGTCGGCCCCGGCGACGGTCATCGTGCCATGCGCCCTACTTCTCCATGGCCTGCCGTCAGCCAATCGCAAAGCCAAGCAGCTCATATTGTTCTTATGGAGGCTACCCATGGTGAAGCCACTCTCCGAACAACTCTCCGCCCTCGCTGCTCGCGCGAAAAGCGCGGAAGACGCCGTCGCGGCGGCGCAAAAGGAAGCGCATGAGAAGGTCGTGGCACGCAGAGAGGAATCTCGCGCCGCCGTGTCGGCGGCGATCGACAAGGTGGACCGGGATATGAAATCGGCCGGCGACAACATCACCGGCAACTGGAATGCACTCAAAGCCAAGATCGCCGGCGATATGGACACCTTGAAAGCCAACATGGCGCAGCGCAAGCACGACCGCGGCGCGCGGCGCGCCGAGAATTACGCAGAAGTGCTGGAGGCAGAAGCCGCGTGCTCGGTGGACTATGCCATCGCGTCGATCGAGCAGGCGAAGCTCGCAGTGCTCGACGCCCTTGTCGGGCGTGTCGAGGCAGACCAGGCCAGGAAGTCGTAAGGCTGCGGCGTGGAAAATTCGCAGCAGGCTGGTCTTGGGGCCTGCGGCGGGAAAAGCGGCCGCTTCTCGCGGCTGCTTTTTTTGTAGTCCGTTCACCTATTTTTGCAGCAACAATTGCAATGAGACCGGCTCGGATCGATGCTTGGTAGCCGGTTCTCGTGGTCACTAAAGGCTGCATCCGCATGCAGAAAGGCTTTCCCGAGTACACGTTCGGCGAGCGCGTGGCGGACGGCTCCCTTCACGTCATCGGCGTGACCGCCAGCCTGGTTGCGGCGACGGCGCTCATCGCTTTCGCCTTCCACCACCTGCCGACACCATCGATCGTCACCTTGACGATCTACGGGCTCGCGCTGGTCGCCGTCTTCGGGTGCTCGGCCGCCTATCATCTCGTCAGCAGGCCGAGGTTGAAAGCCGTCCTGCGCCGCTGCGATCATGCAGCGATCTACCTCAAGATTGCCGCGACCTACACGCCCTTTGCATTGGTCAAGATGGAGGGGGCAGCGGGTCTTGTGCTGCTCACCGTCGTATGGACCATCTCTTTGCTCGGAGCCGCCACCAAGCTCATATGGCCGGGACGCTTCGTGCGGACATTCTATGTGCTCGGCCTTGCACTCGGGTGGTCCGGCATCACTGGTGATGAATTCACTCGCCGCGGCCGTGACGCCTTCAGTGCTGCTCCTGCTCGTGGTCGGCGGCGGCCTCTACACCATCGGCATCGTTTTTCTACTCTCGGAAAGCCTGCGCTATCACAACGCCATTTGGCACGCTTTCGTATTGGCAGCGTCGTCCTGTCACTTCGCAGCGGTCGTCGATGCCATGGTCGTCGCTCCCGGCGCTTGAAGGGCTGACCCGGGCCAAATGCTCACTCGGCGTTCAGCCCCGTGCGGACGATCGAGGAGACGTCGGCGTAGGCGCGCATGAACGGAGACAGCAGCCGGTGGAAGCGGCTCTTCTCGAAGAGCGTGTCATGCAGCGCTAGATAGTCGATGCCGGTTGAGAGGAAGCAATGGAGCGCGTCGGCGGGCGTCTCGACGATGGGCTCGCCCTTGACGTTGAATGACGTGTTCAGGAGCACCGGCACGCCGGTCAGCTTGTCGAACTCGCGGAGGAGTTTGTAGAGGCGCGGGTTCTGGTCCTCGCGCACCGTCTGGATGCGCGCCGTGCCGTCGACGTGGACGATGGCGGGAATCTTGTCCCGCCATTCGGGACGCACGGGATGGGCGAGAAGCATGAAGGGGGATTCGCCCTTGCCCTCGAAGATCTCGCCCGCGCGCTCGGCGAGCACGATCGGCGCGAAGGGGCGGAAGGCCTGGCGGTGCTTTACGCGGCTGTTGAGCTTGTCCTTCATCTCGGCCGTGCGCGGATCGGCCAGGATCGAGCGATTGCCGAGCGCGCGGGGGCCGAACTCGGAACGGCCCTGGAACCAGCCGAAGACGTTGCCTTCGGCGAGAAGCTTCGCCGTCTCGGCGCAGATGTCGTCGCAAGTCCTGCTCACGGTTTCGAGGCGAATGAGGCGCCGGTCGGCGGCTTCGCGCACGTCTTTCTCGGAATAGGGAGCGCCGAAAAAGGCGTCGTTGATGACGTATGAGCGCGGCTGGCCCTGGATCGCCAGATGCCCGTAGTAGGCGCAGCCGATGGCGATGCCGTCGTCGCCGGCCGCGGGCTGAATCCAGACATTGTCGAAGCCCGCCTCGCGCAGGAGCCGCCCGTTGGCGACGCAGTTCAGGCCGACGCCGCCGGCGATGCAGAGGTTCTTGGCGCCCGTCGTCTCACGCAGCCAGCGGGCGCGGTCGAGGAGGACCTTCTCGGTGTCGTCCTGCACGCGCCAGGCCATATCCTTCCAGTGCTGCATGAAGGAGCAGGCTTGCCATTTCTCGTCGCTCTCGGCGAACCACGGCTTGTCGAACTCGACGGTCCACTCGGGGACCTCGAGCTCGCCGTCCTTGAGCTCAAGCAGGGGCTTCCACTTGCCGGGTGTGCCGAAGGGCGCGAGCCCCATCACCTCGCCGCACTTGTTCCAGTCGGAGAAGATGTAGCTCGAGACGCGGCTGTAGAGCGCGCCCAAGCCCGGCATGAAGTAGAACTCATCGGAGAGAAAGCCGCGCACGGGCTCGAGCCAGACCTTGCGCAGTGTCTCGAGATCGGAGCCCTTGAACCGGTAGTAGCTCTCGGATTCCCGGGCAAGCGGATTGACGCCCTCGGTGAGCTGGCCCTTCTCGCGGACATCGGCCGCGTAGTTGCCGACGCCGTCGACGACCATGACCACGCCCTCGTCGAACGGGCAGGCGGCGAAGGCGCTGTAGGCGTGCGCCAGGTGGTGCGAGACGGTCGTGACCTTGTCCGACGTCGCGCGATAAAGCGGATGCTTTTGCGCCTGCACGCGCTCGGCGTGATCCATGAACTCGGGGATGTCCTCGTAGACGAGGCGTGTCTCCATGTCGTCGATCGGGAGCACGTAGCAGTTGCGCACGATGAGATCGACTTCTGAAAGGGCGATGCCCTCGGCCTTCAGGCAATAGTCGACGACCTCCTGGAAGAAGCCGGTGTCATGCTTCTCGCGGGTGATGCGCTCCTTGGTGATCGCGTAGGCGATGGCGCCGTTGCGGAGCAGGCAGGCGCTGACGTCGTGGTCGTAGGCGTTGATGCCGAGTACGTAGGTATTCTTTTTCTGCATGTGCTCTTATCTGACAGAATTTCGGTGCAAACCCGGATCTCCAGATCTGCGCAGCGCTCTCTGCTAATCGCGTAAGGGTGCACGCGTTCCCATGTCAATTGGCACGTGGGCGTTCGTGCTGCACTGCGCCAAAGACCGTGCGGCGTAAATCAGGGTTGCGCGCTCGGGAATTGCTCACTCAGGAACCTCTCCTCATCCAGATGCGTTCTGCTTGTCATGACGGTGCGCGTGGGTTAGCGTTCATGCTACAAGAGTGTGGCGGCGCACGGTTTTTCACGAGGCCGCCATAGTTTATCGAGACTCGATTTTTACCGAGAAGCCAAACGAAACCCGCGGTCCCGGCAATTGCGAGCCGGAGTTCGCGCAAATGGGCCTTACATTCCTGTGACGCCACGCCGGGAGCGTTGCAGATGTGAGGGCGAGAGGCTCTGAGATGAAATCAACTACCGTTGGGAGACCCAAGGAGCTTTGGCTGCGGTCGATCAGCTCGGCGCGCGCCTTGGGTTCCGGTGTGAAGCGGGGCTTGATCCGCGGCACCGCAATTGCGGCCATGCTCGTCATCTATGCCGTGGGGTCGATCGGCTCCATCGGCACGTCTGCTCTCGGTGTTGCCGGGATCTCCGGTCTCGCCTTGACGGCTGCGTCGTCGACGCCGGTTCAGGCGAGACGGTGGCGCCGCCGGCGCTATCGCGGGTACCGGGGCTTCGGAGGCTGGGGCTACCCAGGCTTCTACGGTAATAACTACTACGGCGGCTGGGGCTACCGGCGCAGGCGCCGGCGCGGCTTCAATCTCTATCTGTCGTTCTAAGGCTGCTTAGGTGACAGACCATACTGCCGGTTCGCGTCTTGCGAGCCGGCGGTGGGGCTGTCCGTGACCTTCGAAACAGGTCCGCGCGACTAGCGCTTGCCGCGCTTCGGCGGCGAGGCCGGCTTGCTCTGGCCCAGGCCCATCGCCGTCAGCGACCAGGCGAGCGCGCCAATGATGTCTTTCGCCAGCTCGTGCTTCTGCTTCTGGCGCTCGCAGTCGGCGATCATCTCCTCACGCGTGGCGTTGCCCTCGCGTATGCGTTGCTCGGCGCGGGCGATGCGCTCCTCGGCGGCGGTCTGGGCCGCCTTCTTCTGAGCATCGCTTGGCTTTTTCGAACCATCGGTCGGCTTCTTCGAAGCCTCGGTGGGCTTTTTCGCAGCCTCGGTCGGCTTTTTCGTCATCCGTCCCTCCTCACGCGTGCCGGGCGCCCGCGCTCTGCGAGGCCAAGTTTGGGCTTGGAGCGGGTCTTGAGCAAGGGCCGACCGCGAAGGCTCCCGCCTTTTCTCTCGTCTGCGGCGGGACGAGGTAGGGGTGAGGGGCGGCCGCTCGTTCGGAGGCACGGTCTCGCGACGCATGAACAGAATGCGGACCCGTTGCTCGCAAAGCTTATTTACGCCCCTCACCCCATGACCTCTCCCCGCGGCTCGTGGCGCGCGGGGAGAGGAAGGCCGCACGCCGCGCAGGGGGCGGAGTGCGGTGCTACTCGATGCAACGACGCAACTTCAAGCTTCGCGGCGGGGGCGCATGAGCCCGGCGAGACGCTGCAACAGATTGGTCTCGCGCTGGGTTGGCTCAGCGTCGCGGCGAAAGGCGACCAGGGGGCCCGGCGCCGCAAGCCGCGGGTCGGGCGGGCCAAGGCTCGGCGGCGCCGGTGCGCCGGGGTCCGTGCTGTCGTTGTCGGCGAGGCGCATGCGCTGGGCGAGGAAGCGGTACCCTTCCTGGTCGTAGTGATCGGGCGTGCCGGGCCGCGGCACGGGCCCGCGCGTATCCGGAGACGTCTCGAGACGTGCAAGAGAGCTCTCGCGGGCTTGCTCGCTTTGGGCGCGCGCCGACGCAAGCATCGGGTGCACCGATGCCGGGCCGGCGGGTCGTGCGGGCGCGGCCTGCAGCATCGATGCGGATTGCGCATCCTGCGGCGCCGGCAGCGCGAGAGGCGCCGCCTCGCTACGCTCCTCGGTCTGGGCGGCCCAGAACTCGCGGCGGTCGGCCGGCGTCGCGGCGTCGACTGCCGTCGTCCGGCGACTGCGGCTTGCGCCGGCGGCGCGCCTGGCGCGCGACTGCGGAGCGGGCGGGGCATCGTCCGCGGGCGTGCCGCCGTCCTGATCGGGGGCGAGCGCGGCGGCGATGGCGTCGGTCGCGGTCTTGGCCGCGGAGCGCTTGTCGGCGCTCTTGCGCCGCCCGCGGGCCTTGGCCCCTGGATCGCGGTCGCCGATCGCCTCCGCAAGGCGCTTGCCGAAATTCTCGACCACCGGGGCGGGAAGCGCCTTCTGAATGCGCGCCGAGGAGGCGGCGCTCTGGTCAGTGATGGCGAGCTGGTCGGCCGAACGCGGCATGCCCGAGGCTACGATCGCCACACGCATGCGCTCGTCGAGGCTCTCGTCCAGCGTCGCGCCGACGATGATGTTGGCGTTGGGATCGACCTCCTGGCGCACGCGGTTGGCCGCCTCGTCCACCTCCCAAAGCGTGAGATCGCGCCCGCTCGTGATCGACAGGAGCAGATGCTTCGCGCCCTTGAGCGAGACGTCGTCGATGAGCGGATTGAAGATCGCGCCCTCGGCCGCGGCAACGGCGCGGTTCTCGCCTACCGCCTCGCCCATGCCCATCATCGCCGTGCCCATGCCGGCGAGCACCGTCCTGACGTCGGCGAAATCGAGGTCGATCAGGCCGTCCTTGACGATCAAGTCTATGATGCAGGCGAGGCCCGAATAGAGCGTCTCGTCGGCCGTGACGAAGGCCTCGGCGATGGTCGTGTTGCGGGTCGAGACGCGGAACAGGTTCTCGTTCGGGATGACGAGCAGCGTGTCGACGTGACTGCGCAGCGCCGTGATGCCGGCCTCGGCATTGCGCATGCGTATGCTGCCCTCGAAGCCGAACGGCTTGGTGACGACGGCAACCGTGAGCACGCCCAGATCCTTCGCCACGCGGGCGACGACGTGGGCCGCGCCGGTCCCGGTGCCGCCGCCCATGCCGGCGGCGATAAACACCATGTGGGCGCCGAAGATGCGCGCGCCGATCTCCTCGATCGCGGCTTCGGCAGCGGCCTCGCCGACCTCGGGCTTGGCGCCGGCACCGAGGCCTTCGGTCAGCGCGCCGCCGAGCTGAATCTTGTGGTTTGCGCGCGAGCTCGCCAGCGCCTGCATATCGGTGTTCGCGGCGACGAACTCGACTTGCGTGATGTCGGCCGCGACCATGTTGTTGATCGCATTGCCGCCGGCGCCGCCGACGCCGATGACAGTGATCCGCGGCTTGATATTGCGATGGTTCAGCATGTGAGACCCGATGGCCGAAAGCTCACGCAACCTGTTGGCGCGCCATGTGCGCCTCGCACCTGCCGGCGAACTCGTGGACGAGCTGCTCGACCTTCGCCGACGACTGGCCGTAGTGATCCTCGAAGCTGATCGGCGCGGAGATGCCGTCGCGCCAGGTCGCCGCCTCGAGCTCGCGGCAGTAGGGAAGGTAGGGGCGCAGGATCTGGAACTCGGGGGCGACGCGATCGAGAAGGCTCTCGATCGACTGCGTCTGATAGCGGTAGTGATCGCCGCCCCCGCGCTGGCGAAGCTTAGAGACGACGGTGCCGATCAAGAGATCCTCGAGCGATCGGTCGGGGCGCGCGCGTGACAGCTCGGCGCGCAGATGATCGATCGCGGCAATCGAGATCTCGTTCGGCAGCGTCGGGATGATGAGGCCATCGGCGGCCTTGATCGCTGCCTCGGAAAAGAGCGTCAATCCGGACGGGCAATCGATGAGGACGATGTCGAAGTCGTCGAGAAGGGAGCGGAAGAGGTCGGCGATCTTGCGCGAGGCGCCGTCGTAGGCGGCATGGATGTTGGATTGGGTGAGGAACGAGGCCAGGATCTCTCGCTCGCGCCGCGGCATGTCGGGATTGCTCGGCACGAGATGGATAAGGCCCGCGGCCTCCTTGACGCTGTGGCGCGCCTTGACCGCGATCGTGCTCAGGTGGAGCCCTTTCTCCTCGTCGATCTGCTTCTGCAGCTGGCAATCGACAGTCGCGCCTCTGGCGATCAGGCCGTTCAAGGTCTTTCTGCCGAGAAGCGCGATCGAGGCGCTGCCCTGAAAATCACAGTCAACGATGACGATGCGCTTTTTCAGGAAATGGCAGAGGCCCTCGGCGAGCGCGATGGCGACGGTGGTCTTTCCGGTGCCACCTTTGAAGTTTATCGCCGCTAAGACGCACTTGGGCAGTGAGGTTGCGGACATTCAGCCCTCTCCGTGGCGGTAACCTCGGCAAGCCCGAGGAAAATGTGTTCTACACGCGCGGGGTACGTCAGGCGTTGCTTCCCGAGTGCGCCGCGCGTCGCGAAGGCGGCCGCGGGCTCGTGAGGCGGTATGCGACGCAACGCGTAGAGGCGATTGCCGGGGCGACGCAAAATCACGCTCGTGCGCTCGCCGCGGGTGCGGCGTGCGCCTCGTTACACTCGAGTGATTTCTTTTGTCCCTGCTCCGCGGGCGGGAACTTGCTCGCGGAATTTTGATCGCAGAAAGGCGTCTTGCTTGTGGACGCTACTCTTGAACGCGAATCGCAACGTGAAGATACCAAGCACTCGATTCGTATCAATACCTGCGCAGGATGACGTGTGACGCGCAATTTCTATCGCATTTGGATAACGGTTTCATTTCAATTGGTTGCGCGTGTGGTCCGGGGGCGCATCTTTTTTATTCCGCAGCAATTGAAATAAAGGACCGTATTGTGATTGTCCGATTAGCGATGTTGCCCGAGCGGCGGAAAAGCGCGCGCGCTATCTCGATCGCCTCACGGCGCGTTCGTGCGCACCGCTCCGCGCGTGCGAGCGAATGTCTTATGCGACGCTGAAGGGCGGAGCGGAGCGAGAGTCGCTGGATGCCGATGCGTTTCCACATTAAGCTTTGGCATTTCACTGACTTGAAGCCGCTGTCCGGGATGCGGGGAGTATGCGGTGAGCGAGAATTCCAAGTTTCAGGTGCGGCCACTCTATTTGCAGGTGCGTGACGCGCTGGTCGAGCGCATAAAGGACGGCAGATGGAAGCCCGGCGGGAGCCTGCCGAGCGAGATCGATCTTTACCGCGATCTCGGCGTGAGCTTGGGCACACTGCGCAAAGCGCTTGGGCTGCTCGAGGCCGAGAAGCTCATCATCCGCCAGCCGGGGCGCGGCACGTTCGTGCGCAACTTGCGCGCGCCGCGGGCGCGGATTGCCGCCAAGGGCAAACGCGGCGGGGAGGTGGCGCCGGCGCGGGGCGACGGCGCGTTGCGACGGGCGGTCCTCGAAGCGGGCGGGCAGAGCGAGGCTGCGCCGTTCCAGGTGCGTCCACTCTACATGCAGGTCCGGGACGCGCTGCTCGAGCGCGTCAAGGACGGCAGGTGGAAACCGGGCGGCAATATTCCAAGCGAGATCGATCTCTATCAGGAGCTCGGCGTGAGCCTCGGCACGCTACGCAAGGCGCTCAGCGTGCTCGAGGCCGAGAAGCTCATCGTCCGCCAGCCGGGACGCGGGACTTTCATCCGAGACTATCAGCGGAGCAGTGCGCTCAGCCGGTTCAATCCGATGCGCGGGGCCGACGGCGCGCCGGTGAGCGGGGTGGTCAAGAAGCGGAAAGCGAAGCTCAATTCACCCTCGGCCTCGGAACAAGCCGCGTTGCGGCTCAAGCCGGGCGACCAGATCGTGCGCATTCAGCAAGTCAGGTTTCACGAGCAGCGGCCTTTCGCCTACGAGCTTCGCTGCCTGCCTGACCGTCGCTTTCCCGGCTATGTCGGGCGCGCCGAGGCGCCGAACGAAATCGAGGAGATTGCGCAGGCGTGGGGCGTGGTGCTGGCGCGAGCCGAAGCCAAGATGCGGGTGATGACTGCTTCCGCGGCGGCGACGAGCGCGCTTTCGCTCGCGAGCCGGGCGCAGGTGCTGGTGATGGAACGGCTCGTCTACGATACGGACGACGAGCCGGTGGAGGCGATGACTGCGTCCTTCGATCTGCAGGACGAATATTGCTGGCTCGAGATGCGCTGAGCGGGCACGCAACAGCGCGGCGTCAGTCGCGGCCCCATTCCTTGCTCGATTGCGACAGCGCTCCGGCGATGGCCAGCAAATGCTGCTGGCTTTCGAGGTCGAGGCTGCGGAAGCATTCGCTCAGCGCCTGGATACGCTCGTCCTCGGATGCGACCGTGAAGATCCCGGGTGAATCGCCGTCGTCCAACGGCTCCTCGTCGTCCTCGATGCCGAAGTCGACGTCCTGAAAGAACCAGGAGACGGGAACGTCGAACAGATCGGCTATCTGGCTCAGGACCAGTGCCGGCGTCTCGATGACGCCGGCCTCATAGGCCGCGTAGATGCGTGACGGAATGCAGAGCTCATCGGCGACCCGCTCTACGGTGACATTGAGCTCCGCGCGGCGAATTTGCAGTCTGCGACCGATAACCATCCAGAGCGCTGAACCGCGAGTAGCGGCTTCCTCACCGCGCTTTACGCTCTTGCTCATGATGGATGCCCCCCGACACCACTTGCACGAAACAGACAGCTACTCGTTGCCACCGCGCTGCCCTGTCGCGCTCGCTGCAGGCGACGGGCTTGCATTCGAAGCCCGCTTGCGCGGCGGAAGTGACGAGACGGTTGAGTGGAACAATTGCGGCTGAATGCGAGCGGCTCAATGTCACGGCATTGCGTCCAAAGCGTGGTGCGAAGCGACAATGAGGACGCGGTGTGCACCCGCGACATCACCGGTGCGAAACGCCACCGATCGCAATGCGACGCGACAACGCGTGGCGTGCTGAATTATTCCGGGCCGTGAGATATCTGCGCTTCGAAGAGGAGATCGGCTCGCGGCATTGTGCCGCCGCGCGTCAGGCAGCTGCAAAATTTCGAGGCACGCTCGATGTGAATTCCTGTCGCCCGATCGGGCTCGCGATCATGTCGCTCTGTGTCGACACGGCGAAACGGTAAGGCTCTGCGGCAGCGCCGAGAATTGCACTGCACTTGCGGAGCAGCGTGGGCGACCGTGAAGTTTTTGCTGCGCAAGGACGGCATGCGTGACGCAACCAGGCCGCGGACTCTTGCTCATGCTGCGAGCAGGGCGAGTGCGCCGCATCTGTTGCTCCGGAGCACAAATCTTCGGCATAAAATCAGGACACGGAGTTGCGAACACAATTCCGGCATGTTCGGCGGACACGGTCCCGCTCACGGTGGACGGCGACCCGTAGTGCGTAACGCCAACCTCCGGCAGCCAGGCTCTAAGAGTACGAGTTCAGTCTGGTCTTGCGGGGCTCGCGCAAGAGATCATTGCTGCGATTACTCAGCTCCGCGCTTCGTCGTGAGCTGCCTCACGACATATATGCGGCATTCTCCATCGTTCTGGAGGGAGTACCAAAAAATGAAGTCAGGTGTTGCTAAAGTTGCGGATGTGTTGAAGCGAAAAGGCCTTGCGGTGCGGACGATCAAGCCGACGGAGACGATCGAAGTTCTTTCGCATTGGCTGCAGGAGCAGCGCATCGGCGCCATGATCGTCAGCCGCGATGGGCAATCGGTGGACGGCATCATTTCAGAGCGGGATGTGGCCTACGGGATTGCTTCGCATGGTGGTGACCTGCGCGCGCTCCCGGTCTCGGCGCTGATGACCAACGACGTCATCACATGCTCGCCGGACGATACGCTTGCCGAGGTTTCCAAGGTGATGACCGAGCGGCATATTCGCCATCTTCCGGTCGCCGAGGGAAAGCAGCTCGCCGGCATCATCAGCATGCGCGACGTGTTCATGCATCGCGTCGACGAGGTGCACCGCCTGGCGCAGCTCGTCACCGCATATTGAGCGGGCGGCGGAGGACAAGCTCTCAATTGGCTATGACAACCGCTCCATGAGGGGCGGCTGTCGCTTGCCGAGATGATGGAGCGTATCAGCTCGCGGCGGCGCGACGGCGGGCGGCGATGCGCCGCTCGGCGCTATCGATGATGGCTGCTCTCAGATCCTCGAGGCGGGAGAGGCTCGGCTCGATCGCGAGCCGCTGCGAGCGCGCGAGAAGGTGGAGGTCTTCGGCGCGCTGCACCTGATTGAGGCGTGCGGCCAAAGCCTCGCGGCCTTCGGTCATGAGAATGGCCACGGCGCCGAATGAAAACGGGTCGAACGGCCTTTCCGGCAGCAAGAGGCGTTCCCCGCCTTCGGCGGGTCGCGTCGCGTCAAGCACAGTGGGCGCGAAGTAGCGGCGGTCGATCGCCTCCACGCAGCGGTCGGCGATGCGGGTCGCGACCGTCCTCGTGAGGCCGGCTTCCGCGACCAAGAGGTCGCGGAGGAAAGTCACGAGCTCTCCTTGGGGAGGGGGTCGGTGGGCTTTGGTCATGGTGCCACTTGTCCCTGCTTGCCTCAGGGAGACAGGAATCCATTGACTTCGTTGTAGACGGCGCGGATGTCGTGAATGGCGTTGCCGTATTTGACCTCGACGCTCGAGCGCCGCTCGAGCCAGTCGAAGGCGATGGCGAGGCCCTCTCGATAGGCGAGCTGGGCGTCGAGGAGGGGATGCATGATGCCGATCTCCTCGAGGATCAAGCGCTCGCGGCCGCTGCCGATGACGAAGTTCGCGAGGCATACGTAGCGGCGCTTGTCGAACGGCACCGCAGCAAGCTGGTCGAGATTTTGCTTCTCCTCGATGAGGAGCGCTACGCGGTCGACGGCGAGCTGCGAGACGTAATCGGGACGGAATGGGACGATGACCTTGTCGGCGACGCTCAAGGCGGCGACGGTCGCCATCGAGAGACCGGGCGCGCAATCGAGGATGACGACGTCGAACTCGCTTTCGAAGCGGCGCAGGAGCCGGCAGAGATTGGCACGAAGCCGGAACATGAGCGTGTCGACGCTGTCGCCGCGGCCGGCCTCGGTCAAAAAGAGGTCGCCCTGCACATCATCCAAGAGGATGGAGCCTGGGAGCACGGAGAGCTGCGGGATTTGCCCCTGTTCGCCCAGCACGTCGCCGACCTGACGGATCAGAAAGTCGGGCGGTGCACGATGCGAGCCATTGCATTGGTCCTTGATGTAGTCGGCGATGGTGCGGTGCGCGCCGCGCGCCTCATGCCAGCCGTCGCCGCCCATGAGAATGAGGGAGGCATTGCACTGCGAGTCGACGTCGAGCACGAGTACGCGTTTGTTTCCCCACACACTGAAAGCGTGCGCAAGCATGACGGCAACCGTCGATTTGCCCACGCCGCCCTTACGGTTCGCGACCGCTAGAAAGAGCGCCATATCCTATTTCCCCACATCCGCGTAGCTGGCGCGCGCTTCCCTCACCTGCCGCATTCCACCCACCGCCCGCACTAGTCAGTTCCCGCTCAGATCAGTCTCGCTCCCCGCATCCCGATGTATTGTGACAGAAAACGTGATTCTTTGTAGGCAAGTGTAAGGCGCAGCTTGCCCTATTTCTCCGTATAATTCGCAGTTTAGGCGTTGGAACTCATATGCCGTCTGGAGTGTAGTCCTCGCGCCAGACGTGGCCAAAGGTCGCGTACAGATGGTCCGTAGCACGGATGGCCGGAATGCACACTCTCTCTTCGGCGTCGCTTTCCTGTCATTTCGCCATGCTTGGTTGCATCCGTGCCTGAGCTGTGTGGTTGCGTACTCGCGCACTCCAAGACGACCAGGCGGCACTCCGGATTACTGTCTCCCCGTCTGCTCTTCCGGGCCGCCTGGTCTGATTTCCCAAATGAAAACACGGGACCACCGAAGCGGCGCACGGCCGACATCGTGGCGCCGCCGCGCCTCGTTAGGGACGAAGGGCGGCGCCGGCAACAGGCCCGCAGACAAACGGACGCGAGATCAAGTATTGTCCTGCCTCGGCAGCACTTCGGTTTCCTCTCAATTCCACTCGAGGTCAGGATGGCGGGTCCCGCAGGGCGTACGCAGGCTCAACTTGCATCGGGAAGCCTAATGGGTCGCAATTTCCATATCGTGCTCGCCGTGGTGGCGACGTTCCTGCTCGTGTACCTGGTCTGGTTCTGGCATCCGAGCAGCCCGGAAGTCTCGCCGGAGATGGCAGCCTGGAAGATTTTCTTCGTCAGCGCCTTGGCGTTGGTCTATCTCGCGATCCAGGCCGTGGCGACGATCGCCCAGCCGGTGGGCTCAGAGCGGCGCATCCTGGTCGATCTCCTGTTCTCGGCGCTGCCGCTGATCGTATTCGGATATGCGACAATCGACTGGGGCCGCGGCAATCTGCAACTCAGCATCTTCCAATGGATGACGCTGGGTCTGTGGGGGCTCACCGCCGCCATCGACGTCATCGTGTTCTCACTGTTCTCGCTGCGTGTGATCCGCAGAAGCCCGGAAATCTCCGTCGGGCGCAGCGTTTCGTGAGGCCGGCGGCTTCTCCTGTTTCAGTGCTTTGAGTGGTCCGGGCCGTTGGCGCCGATTGGGGCGACCGCGAACTCGACCTCTACGGGGGCGGCGTTCTTGAAGCTCAGCGTTGCAAAGAAGCGCTCGCCCGCACTCAACGGGCCTTTGAGACCCATGAACATCAAGTGCGTGCCGCCTGGCGCGAGCTCGACGGTTTCTCCGGGCTTGATCTCGAGGCCGCCGGGGAGCTGGCGCATGCGCATCACGCCGTCGGTCATCGTCATCTCGTGGATCTCGACGTTCGCGGCCACGGGTGACGAAACTCCGGTCAGCACGTCCGGCGCGGAGCCCGAATTCTTGATGCGAAGGTAGCCGGCGCCGACGGTCGCACCGCCCGGCGTTGCGCGCGACCAAGCCGCTTCGATCGTCAGATCGCCGGTCTTGGAAATCACCGTCTCCATGGAGGGCAAGGGCGCGACGTCGCTGGCGGCAAGGCGAAGCAGCGGAGCGGGTGCTTTGAGCGCGTGCGGGTCCTGCCCGTCGGCGGCGATCTCGTTCCAGGTCACGGAGCCCGTCTCGCAAGTTTGCGTCACCGGGAAGTATAGGGTGCCTCCGGTCTCGAGCGCGTCGGTCAGAAAAGCGGAGAGCACGAACTCGTCGAAATATTCATCCGGAAGCTTGCCGTCGCTCCAGGTCACTGTCTTCACACCCTCTGATACCTTCGAGCCGTGGTAGATAGTCATATGTGCGCGCATAGGCACCCTTCTCCATCGACAGCGTCCAGCCTGGCTTCGGCATCGGCTTCACGCCGATAACGCCTTCGGGGACCTCGACCTTGATGGCCGTGGTCGGCGATCCGCTACAACCATGCGGAACCTTGAAGACGGCCTTGTAGGCGCCGCGCGGGGCTTCGGTGGTCTCGAGCGTCACGTGGGCCATGGCCGCTGTGGCGGCCATCAGCGTGAGAGCGATGGTGACGACGATGGCGATCGCGGTTTCGTTCTTCATTGCATTCCTCGTCTGGTCGTGAGGCATCAAAGCCACTCAGTGGTGCTTCGAATGATCTTCCATGGTGACGGTGCCCTCGAAGCGTGAAAAAAGGTCGCGCCGTCCGGCAGGAATTGCGCGCTCGGCATCGGCGAGCCGCCCTGCGAGGCGTGCTGCTGCTTCCGGAGGAACGCCGGCAGCGGCGATATTTGTGGCTTCCTTGAGCGGGTCGCCGCTGCAAAGGACAACGGCCCATTTGCCGTCGCGTTTGCGCAGAAGCGCTCGGCCACCGCGCTCGGCCTGCGTCCAACCCGCTATGGCGTAACCCGCCTCGACGACAACCGGATCGACGTCGAGCTTAGCGTCGGGCTTATCCCAGTTCTCGCGCATGAGAGCAAGAATCGCCGCCTTGTCGGTATCAGGTGCGCCGGCGCGAGCTGTCTGGATGGCGCCCGAAGGCGCCATCCAAATGAGCAGAGACAAGACCAAGGCGCGCGGGAGCGCGCGCACCGGGCTTCGAGCATGCTTGGCCATCACCATTTCACCTGCACACCGCCGTAGACGGCACGGCCTGTGCCGGGCTCGAACAGCGCGCTCGTTGCGTCGGCTTTGTCGATGATGCTCGCGCTGGCGATGTAGGCTTCGTCCGACAATATTGCGGCCCTCTATGTAGGCTGTGACCGGTCCGCCGTTGTCGAAGCCGAGCTTGGCGCCCCAGATTGCGTAGGCTTCCGTCTCCACTGTATTGGCGCTGTCGACGTAGTAGGCCTCCGGCACCCATTCGATATTCGGTCCAAAATAGACGCCGCTCGGGTGCTTGTAGAGCAGCTCAGCCCGAAGGTAGTGCCGAGGTGCTCCAGGCAGCTCATTGTCTCCAAAATTCGCATCATCGTCGAAGTGAAAATCATTGAGCGTATAAGCTGTCTGAAGCCAGAGCTTATCTGGAGACGGGCCGGTTGCGACAATTGACTTAATGATTGCGACGCCAAAACCGATCTCAAGACCCTGATGCACAGTCTTGTCTGCGTTCGTCACATTGCAATTTCCGAACGCGCTATAGAAGCACATCAGCTCGTCGTCGATCTCGGCCCGGTAGGCAGCCAAGTCCCATGAATAGTCCGGTCGCTGGCCGCGTGTGCCGATCTCGTAAGTCGTCGCCCGTTGTGCCTTGATCTGTGTGAACGGGATACTTGGAAGGCCAAGAAAGGCCGGTGCCGACACACCTTCACCGAAACTCGGCACCTCGGCACTGCGCGAGACGTTGGCAAATACCTGCCAGCTACGATCGACGTCCCAGAGAAGTCCCACCTTCGGGCTCCAGAGGTTGAACTCCGTGCTTCCAGACTGGTCGCCGTTCGAAAGAAAATTGTCGTCGCGATCGCGCGTTGCGTGGAGGAATTGCGTTCCCGCAACTAGCGCGACGTTGGGCATGACGAAGAGCGAATCCTCGATATAGGCAGTGAAGTTCTTGGCGCTGTCGTCCGAGTTCGCTGTAAGCGCACCTTTCTTGCCGCCAGTATTCACGTATTGCCTAGTGTCGATCGTCCCATCGTGCAGGTCGACGCCGGCAACGAGGCGGTTGGCGTAACCCGCGATGCGGCTCTGATCGGTCAATCGTGCGAAATCCGCCGTAATCGTCGTAGCGGTAGTCAAGCCACTCGAAAATTGGGTGCATCAAGTGTCGATCGACATTGAAGGCACCGATCTCGACCATGGTGCCTGGTGCCAGGCGCACGGTGGTCTTATTGGCAATGCGCACCGTTTCGATGTTGCGCTGCCAATCGTTGAGGACATTGTCGGATGCAGCGGTATCCGGTGACGTAAGAGCAACGTCGCGCGTTACGCTGCCGGGGATGCGCTGCTCGACATCATTTGGCATTGAGATAGAAGCGCGTCTCGATATCTCGACGTGAGCCGGTAGCCGATATTCATCGAGCCGCGAACGCTCTCGCCGTCTGAGTGATCGCGGAAGCCGTCCGCCTCCTGCCAGGTGCCGGTGATGAAATAGTCGGCCGCGCCGGAGACGCCGCCCGAGCTTGCCGCGAGCTTGTGGAAGCCGAAGCTGCCGACGTCGATGCGGGCGCCGAAGAGGTCGGCGTCGTAGCCGGTCGGCATGACGAAGTTGATGGCGCCGCCGAGCGAGTTGGCGCCGAAGCGCAGCGCGTTGGCGCCCTTATAGACCTCGACGTAGCGATAGGCCGTCGGGTCGATCTCCTGGAAATCGCCGTAGCCGTCGGCGGTGTTGATCGGGATGCCGTCCATGTAGAGCTGGACGCCGCGCAGATGGAAATTGCGCGACAGGCTCGAGCCGCGGATGGAAAGGCGGCTGTCCTCGCCCCACTTCGGCTGCACGAAGACGCCCGGCACATAGTCGAGCACGTCCTTGATGGTGGCCGCCGGAGTGGAGGGCTTGTAGGCCGTGTCCGGAACGAGCTCGACGCCGCCCGGTGTGCGATCGATCTCGGCGCGTGCCTCGGCCGTATTGGGAACCGTCAGGCTGCCCGACCTGGTACCGGGGGCAACAGGCGCCTGAGCGGAGCTGCCATTGGCGGCTGCGTCGCCCGGCCCGGCTGTCGAAGGCTGCTGCGGCTGCGCTTTTGCGGCGGATTTCTTCGGCTTGGAGGCCACGGTGCTCTTCGGCTTCGGGTTCTCCTGCTCGACGGAGATCGGCGGCAGGTCACTCTTGGTTTCGTTTGCGGCCTGCTGCTGGGCGTGGGCCGAAGGTGCGAGATTTGCGATCGCGACGGCCGACGCCACAAGGATCGGGGTGGAAACGCGCGGCGCGAGGGCGCGCAGGCGGCTCACTGGGAGCCAACGCAGACGGGTAAGCATATGGGGAACTCTTCCAGGACTGGACGCTCAACGAAGCGCGGCGTGGCCCGGATGGGCGCACGTCCGCGACGGCGGCACGGCTAGACCGGCGAAGGTCTCTTCAGGCCTGGAAGGATGGGGGACCGCGGGCCGAGGTGGCGCCCGGCAGACGTTCGGCGCGGTCAAGCTCCGCCGGGCGGGCGTAAGCGACGGAAGTGATGCTCGCCGGCGTTGCGACCGGGGCCGGCTGGTCGACGCCAAGCGCTACCGGCGCGGATGCGGCGTAGGGGCAAAGACCGGCGTCGGACTTTGCCGGTTGAGGCTTGGTCGGCTTGCCGTCGGCGTCGAGAGTGATCTTCTCCGCCCCGTGGCCGGTGCAGATCACGATCTCGATCGAGCCGTCGCCCGAGGCCGCGGTCTGCAGCATGAAGCCCGCGGGCAGCAAGCTGCGCACCGCGACCATCAACAAGACCAGCAGACTTAGCGCTCTACGCACGCTCGCGCCCCACTCCGGCGCACCCCTTGCGCCTTCATACCCCAGGCGGCGACCCTAGGGTTACCCTGTTCCATTTACAATGGCTGCGGGAGTTGCAGTGACGGCGGCCGCGAATTCCGTGACTATCCGGCAACTCGAGGCCCCTATGAGCAAGGGTTGAATGCCTGAGCGGGTCCTCGCTATAGAACCAGCCATGAGCGATACCACCCTTTCCCGACTTAGACTTGCGCTCGCGCAGCTCAACCCGACCGTGGGTGATCTCGCCGGCAACGTGGCGAAGCTCAAAGCTGCGCGCGAGCGGGCACGCGCGGAAGGCGCCGATCTCATCGTCTTTCCGGAGCTGTTCGTCACCGGGTATCCGCCCGAGGACCTGGTGCTGAAGCCGGCGTTCCAAAAGGCGGCGCGGACTGCGGTCGAGAAGCTCGCGGCCGAGCTTGGCCCGGGCCCGGCGGTGCTGACGGGCACGATCTGGCCAGAGGCCGGGAAGATCTACAACGCGGTCGCGCTTCTGGATCAAGGCGCGGTGCAGGCGGTCCGCTTCAAGGTGGACCTGCCGAACTACGGCGTGTTCGACGAGAAGCGCGTGTTCGATGCCGGGCCGCTGCCGGGGCCCATAAGCTTCAAGGGCGTGCGGCTCGGCGTGCCGATCTGCGAGGACATCTGGAAGGACGAGGTGACCGAATGCCTGGCGGAGACCGGCGCCGAGATCCTGATCGTTCCGAACGGCTCGCCCTTCGACTGGAAGAAGCCCGACGCGCGCCTCAACGTGGCGGTGGCGCGCGTCGCCGAGACCGGGTTGCCGCTCGCCTACGTCAACCAGGTCGGCGGACAGGACGAGCTCGTGTTCGACGGCGCGTCGTTCGTGCTCAACGCGGACCGGAGCCTCGCGGCGCAGCTTCCGGCGTGGGAGGAGGCGGTCACGGTCACCGACTGGGTGCGTGGCGAGACGGGTTGGCGCTGCGAGCGCGGGCCGGTCGCCAACGTCGATGACGGGGATGGGGCCGCCTATCACGCCTGCGTGCTCGGCGTGCGGGACTACGTGGAGAAGAACGGCTTTCCAGCCGTCCTTCTCGGCCTCTCGGGCGGTGTCGACTTCGGCGCTCGTCGCGGCGATCGCCGTCGATGCGCTGGGCGCCAAGCGCGTGCACGCGGTCATGATGCCGTACCGCTTCACGTCGAACGAGAGCGTCGCCGATGCAACCGAATGCGCGCAAGCGCTCGGCATCCGGCTCGACACGGTGCCGATCGGCGTGCCGGTCGAAGCCTTCGAAACAGTCGCTCGCCAAGTTGTTCGAAGGCCGCGCGGCAGACACGACGGAGGAGAACATTCAGAGCCGTGCGCGCGGCGTCATCCTGATGGCGATCTCGAACAAGTTCGGCGCCATGGTGCTCACGACCGGCAACAAGAGCGAGATGTCGGTCGGGTATGCGACGCTCTACGGCGACATGAACGGCGGCTTCAATCCGGTGAAGGATCTCTACAAGCTCGAGGTCTATCGTCTCGCGCGCTGGCGCAACGCGCACGTGCCGAAGGGCGGCCGCGGGCCGCCGGGCACCGTCATACCGGAGAACATCCTCACCCGGCGCCGACGGCGGAATTGCGCGAGAACCAAAGGGATGAGGATTCGCTGCCGCCCTACAAGGTGCTCGACGACATCCTTGCTTGCCTCGTCGAGCAGGAGATGCCGATTGCCGAGCCATCGTCGCGCGCGGGCATCCAATCGAGACGGTGAAGAAAATCGAGCGGCTTCTCTATCTCGCCGAGTACAAGCGGCGGCAGGCGCCGCCCGGCGTCAAGATCTCGTCGCGAAACTTCGGCCGCGACCGGCGCTATCCGGTCACCAACAAGTTTCGCGAATAGCGGGACGTCAGCCGCTGCCCAGCGATTGGACGAAGCGGCGCAGCGAGGCAATCAGGTCGCCGCTCGCGGTCAGGTGGACCGCTTCGGCGTTCAAGACCGTCACAAACGCCTTCTTCTTGATGGCGAGGACGTCGAGGCGATCCGAGGAGGGGTTGATGCCCGCCGCGTCGCAGACGATGTCGATCATGCGATCGATGGCGTGCAGGCGGCCCAAGAGATAGTCGTTCTCGCGGTAGGCGCGCGAGAGGAAGCCTGCAAAATTCGCGAATCCGGTGCCCTTGAGGGTCCCTTCGCGGAAGCCCGAGATCGTGCGGGCGTCAAAGGGGCTGATGCGGTCGACCAGGATCTCGCGGAACTCGCCCGATTCGCGCGTGGTCGTGACCGGCAACGTGAGCACGTCCCAGTAGGGGAAGCCCAGGTAGTTGACGAGCACCTCGCGGCGGGCCTCGGGCGGCCACTCGGCGGGGTCCATGGCGGCGAGCAAGAGGTCGACGTCGAGCGTGCTCGTCGCCAGGTTGATCTCGGCGGCGAGGCGTTCGATCAGACGGTCGAGCTGCTCGGCGTGGCTGTCGACAAAGACGTCGGCCAAGGCATGCAGGTTGCGCGCGTCGGCCGCTGAAGGGGGCGCGGGGAACAGCTCGGTGACGAGGGCGCGGGTCTCGGCGCTGAACGAGCTCGGGTCCTGGCGCTTTCTCAACGCATCGAGACAGGCGGAGAAATCGCGCTTCAGGCGATTGACCGCCGCCTGGTCGAGGTCGCCGAACCGCTCCTGATCCATGAGCTGGTAGATGCGGTTCTGGCCTTCGATCAGGAAATTGAGCCGCCGCTTGCGGTAGTCGACGTCGAACTTGAGCAGGAACTCGGCCCAATCGGCTAGCTTGGCTGGACCCGTCTCCTCCGTGCGCAGCGCGTCGCCACTCTCGACCTCGCTGTAGACGATGCCGTTGCGCGTTGCCCACTCCTCGACGATGGCGGCGATCGCGCGCGCGTGCGGCGAGCGCGGCTGCACGCCGCGCAAGGCGACGATCAACTGGCTGACGAAGCGGATGACAGAGGCGAGCTTCAAGCGGACGTAGCCCTGATAAGCGAAGCCCGCCTCGCGCGAGACCTGCACATTCACCTGCTCGCGCCAAGTGCTGATCTGGCTGGTGGCGTTCGACCAATCCGGCGTCCCTGAGATGATGTGGTCGACGAATTTGGCCACACGGGGCCGCGCCCCTTCGATGATCCCCCGCAGCTCGCGCATACGATCGTTGAAATTGATGACCCAGCCAAGCTCGTCGGTCACGGGCTGCGCGCGAGGAAGGTCGGAGATAGCGCCCCTGAGCGTGGCGAAGAACCCGGGCACCGTATGGTGCGGCTTGAACGCCGGCAGGGCTGGATTGGGCTCGATGTAGACCAGGCGGCGCTCTGCTTGCCGGTAGGCAGGCCGCCCGTGAATTGCGGCGATGGCCTCGCGGAAGGGCCTGTTGTTCAGGACGCTGCCGTCGATGAAGCTCGCGTATGTCGGGTCGAGATTGGCCTCGAGGTAGCGCGGGAAATTCTTCTCGAGGAATTTCTGTCGGTGCGGCCACCTCTCGCCGCGCTCGGCCACAAGCGCATCAATCTCCGCGATGCGCGCCGGCGGAAAAACGCCCGGGAAAGACGATGTGGCGCGCGCGGCAAAGGCGAGCGCCGGAGCGTTGGCCAGCTCGAAGTCGCTCTCGACTGTGCCGCCCTGGGTGCGGCGGTACTGGAAGTGCAGCACGTGGCGATGCTCGCGCTCATGGATGAGCGGCGGATCGTGAATTTGAACGAGATGCTGCTGGCCGTGGTAGTCGGTCAGCGTCACGAACAGGTCGAGGCGTTGGTTGGACGGAAGGAGCGAGGCGCGTTGCTTCTCGTGCGCGCCCATGGCGTTGATGGCGTCGTACATCAGGCCCGACATGCACGGGCCGCCGAGCGGCGGCTTGAACCACCGCGAGCGCATGAACAGGGACAAGTTCTTGCGAACCTCGCGATCCTTGATCGAGGGCATGAGACCGGTCTCGGCCATGCCCCACAGAACCGGCCGGACGGCGAGCTTGCTCCAGCGCCGGGCGCGGGCCTCGGGCGCGAGCAGGACGCTCGACGTCGCCGTTGTCGAGCCAGAGATCGCGCAGGCGGTCTGTCGGCAGATCGTGGCTCAAGGCACGCGCCAGCATCGTGCCGTTGATGCCGCCCGCGGACGCGCCGGCAACGATATCGACGATGACGCGCAGATCGACGACGCGGCCGATCTCGCGCAGCAGCTCGAAGTAGACCGCCTCGGTGTCGTGCTCGGTGCCGCGACTTGGGACGGAATTGAAAAACGTGGCACGGGCACGGGCCGCACGATCCGTGATGTCGTGCAGCGCCGCGGAGGCGCGCACGAGCTTCAGGATCTCCTTGCTGATGCCATGCATGTAGACGGCGAGCGAAACGCCGCCAAAGCAGACGAGAGCAATGCGGAGCTCTTTTTCTCGCATCGGAGACCCTTGGCTGCAGAGCGCGGAAGGTATTGCTCGAACAACGTTTTCTAGGTGGCGCGAGACAAGCGCCGAACGCGGCGCCCATACGCTCCGTCATAGGCGAGCGGTCTCGCGCACGCAGGCATACCCGGAATCAGTGCACGTCCCATGACGCTAGCTCGCCGCCGCGATGCCTGTCACGACTCGTCTCGCGCAATGGATGCGCAAGTGATGCCGCGCGGCACCAGAGCCTCGTGCGCACGTATCGGTTGAAGAACGCTCAGCGGCCTTCGCGCCACCAGGCGAGCGCCATGAGCGCCAGCAAGGCGGCAAGCGCCAGGAGGCCGCTGAACATCGGCGTCAGCTTGACGCCGCGGGTCACGAACGCCTCGCGGTCCTTCAGTCCCATCCAACCCGAGCCGGCGAGGACCTTGGCATTGGCCATCATGGTGATGCGCGGAAGATCGACGGAGACCGTTTCGGCGTCCGCCGCGGGCGCCGTCGTGCGCGTCCAGAAGATGCCGCCACCGGTGGCCTCGGAAATGGGCTTCAACTTCTCGTCGGTCGCCGTCACCTCGCTCATCTCGCGCGGATCCTCGATGCCCGCATGAGCGACGGCGGTCAGGGGCCCCGACGTCGATTGGGTTTCGGCTTTGTAGAGGCCCGGGACCTTGACATCGATCGTGGATTTCCAGCTCCCGGCGCCGTCGGGCTCGAGCGTGACATCGGTCTTCTCGCCGCCGGGACCGGAGAGAACGACGGGGCCGACGGTGTCCTCGAGCGAGCGGCGCTCGAGCGTCAGCTTGAGGCCATGCGCCGTGGCGATCAGGCGCTCCTCCTCGAGGTCGGGCTCCTTCATCAGCCAGTGCGAGAGACGGCGCAGGAGATCGGTGTGCGGTCCGCCGCCTTCGTAGCCGCGCGCCCACAGCCACGCCTGATCCGAGGTGAGGAGCGCGACGCGGCCCTTGCCCTTGCGGTCGAGCACGAGCAGGGGCTGATGCTCCGCGCCTTCCATGACGGTGCGGCCGCGATCGGCGCGCACCTCGGCCTGGCGGAACCAGCGGCCCCATGTGGGCGCCATCTGAGGCTGCGCGTGATTGGCGCCCGGAAGCGACTGCGTGACGGGGTGCTTGAAGCCGTCGGCGGTGACGGCGGCCTTGAAGGGCTCCTCGATCACACGACCCGTGGGGGAGGCAGGCAACACAGGCGACAAAGGCGTGCGATAGAGGCTCGTGTTGCTCGCATAGTCGTCGCCGGCCGCGATCAGCAGCGCGCCGCCGTGGTTGTCCACGTAGCGGGCGATGTTGTCGTAGTAGATGAGCTGCAGAATTCCGCGGTGCTGGTAGCGGTCGAAGATGATCAAGTCGAAGTCCTTGATCTTGTCCGAGAACAGCTCCTTGGTCGGAAACGCGATCAGCGACAGCTGATTGATGGGCGTGCCGTCCTGCTTCTCGGGCGGGCGCAGAATGGTGAAGTGGACGAGGTCGACGGCGGCGTCGGACTTGAGGAGATTGCGCCATGTGCGCTCGCCGGCGTGCGGCTCGCCCGAGACGAGGAGCACGCGCAGGTTCTCGCGCACGCCTTCGGCGACGACGACGAGACGATTGTTGGCCGGCGTGAGCTCGCCGGGAGCCGGCTCGAGCTCCACCTCGAGAATGTTCGTGCCCGCGTGCGGGAAGGGCATGTCGATCGTCACGGGGCGGCCGATCTCGGCGCGGCGCACCTCGTCGTTGCGGCCTTCGCGGCGGATCTTGAGAGAGACAGGCGCAGGCTCGCCCTCGCTCTTGCCGGTCTCGCGCACGGCGATCTCGATGTCGCGCGACTGGCCGACGAGGCCGTAGCGCGGGACTTTCAGCGCCTCGATGCGGCGGTCGAACTCGCCGGGGGTGCCGGTCAGAAGCGCGTGCACGGGCGCGTCGAAGCCGAGCGCCGCGGCGCTCTTCGGCACGTCGTGGACCTGGCCGTCGGTCAGGAGAACGACACCGGCGAGGCGGTCGGGCGGCGTGTCCGACATGGCCTTGCCGAGCTCGGTGAAAAGCTGCGTGCCCTGGCCGGACGATTCGCCGGGCTTGGCCGCCGTCACCCACTTCACCTCGAGGTTCGGGAATCTTGCCGAGCTTGGCCTCGAGATCGGCTCTGATGGCGCGTGCCTGCTCGGGGCGCTTGGCGAGCGTCTGGCTCGTGCTTTCGTCGACGATGACGACGGCGATGTTGGCGAGGCTTTCGCGCTCCTCCTCGCGCAGCGTCGGATTGGCGAGCGCGGCAAGGAGCGCCAAGACGGCGGCGGCGCGGAACGCGGCGCCACGGCTTCGCCGCAGAAACAGCAGGGCGACAAGGACGACAGCGAGGATGCCCGCTGCCCAAAAGAGCGGGACAGGCAACATGGGTGCGAAGTCGATCGACCACCTCATGGCGTGCCCCTCACTGGCCGAGCCGCTCGAGGAGCGCGGGCACGTGGACCTGATCGGCCTTGTAGTTGCCCGTCAGCGCATGCATGACGATGTTGATGCCGGTGCGGAACGACATCTCGCGCTGGTTCTCGCCGCCGGGCACGACGGGATAGATCGGCCTTCCCGAGCTGTCGAGGGCCCAGGCCGCGGCGAGATCGTTGGAGGTGATGAGGATCGAGCTCACGCCGTCGGCGCGGCGCGCCTTGCGTGCTGCCGTCGTCGCTGCCGCCGTCGGCCTCGACCCAGAGCTGGCCGCCGTCCCAGCGTCCCGGGAACGAGCGCAGGAGATAGAACGACTTGGTCAGCACGTGCTCCTCGGGAACCGGCTCGAGGGGCGGCAGATCGAGAGAGCCCAGGAGCCGCTGCAGCGCGGGTCCGCTGCGGCTTTCGAGCGGCGAGCCGGCAGGGCGGCCGGTGCCGTAGTCGCGCGTGTCGAAGATGATCATGCCGCCTTGCTTCATGAAGGCGTCGATCTTGGCCAGCGTCGGCTCCGGAAGGGGCTTGGCGCTCTCGAGCACCGGCCAGTAGAGGATCGGGAAGAAGGCGATCTCGTCCTTGACGATGTCGACGCCGATGGGATCGGCGGGCTCGACCGCGGTGCGAACGGAGAGCACGCGGCACAGTCCCGCCAGCCCAAGCTTGCTCGTCTGATCGGCCTGCTCGTCGCCGGTGAGCACGTAGCCGAGGGTGACTTTCTCGGTCGCGCGCTGGGCGATGGCGTCGGACAGATCGCGCTGGACGGGCTCGGGTATCCCGGCGGGCGATTGCGCGCTGGGCGGGAGGAGGCGCGGCGGCGAGAGAGAAAGCCGCGACGAGAAGAAGGGCCGCCGCCGTCTGTGCCGGGCGCGCTCCGCCGAAGCCTCGCAAGCCGAGCCCGCCGCCCATAAGCAGGAGCACGGCCAGGATGTCGAGGAACATGAGGATGAGCGCGCCGGCGAGCAGCCACGGCATGAGCGGCATGGCGGCGCGGCTCTCATAGGCACGCCGCTCGGCGCCTGCAGGAAGTGGCGGAACAGGCGAAAGCGTGCTCTTGGCATTGAGGACATTGACGGAGCGCGGGGTGCCCTGAGGCCCGTAGTAGCCGGGCGGGTGGTCGAGCGACGGCGTGACGTCGGCGATCTTCAGCATGCCGGAATGGCCTCGGCCGTCGGCGGCGGCCGGCGCAGCATGCCGAAGCCGTCGAGCGTCTGCAGCGGTGCCAGGCTGTCGGCGGCCTTCTGCTCGGTGGCCTCGGCGGCAGTGGTGGTATCGCTCTCGCCGCCGCCGCCGACGCCGCCGAGACCGCCGAGCGCGGTAATCCGGTGCAGCATCTCGACAAAGAGGCCCGAGATCGGCAGGTTCGACCAATCGGAATTGGCGGTGACGTGGAAGAGCACGAGCTGGCCCGCGCCGCGCTTGGCGGCGGTGACGAGGGGCGTCCCGTCGTGGAGGCGCGCCCAGACCTTCACGTCGGAGGTGAGCTGGGCGGGATCGGCGAGCACCTGACGGCTCACGGTGACGTCGGCGGGCACGGCGAGCCCGGCGAAGAGGCCGGTGTCGTCGAACGGCGCGAGCGGTTGCGGCGTCGACCAGGACAGCGCGCCGCCGAGCGTGCGCCCGCCCAAGCGCAGCGCGACGGGCAGGAGATCGTCGCCGCCCTTCTCGAGCCGCGGGCCGGCGAACCTCACGAGCACGCCGCCGCGCTTCACCCATTCGTCGACACGCTCCTTGACCTCGCCGGTGAGCGTGCCGATGTCGGCCAGCATCGAGGACGCTGGCGTTCTGCTTCAGGATGGCGTCGATCCCGAAGGCGAGGTTCTGGTCCTTGGGATGGACGATCTCGGCGAAGGGCTTGATGGCCTTCTCGATGTAGTAGAGCGGCGCGAGGAGCGGCTGAGCCTGCTCCTGGCTTTCGCCCGAGATGAGGCCCACGCGCTGCCATTGCGAGCGGGCGTCGAGAAGGTTCACGGCGCCGGCGGAGCGCTCGCCCGCGATCTCGATGCGCGTCACCTGATTGCGGAGCTCGAGCGGCAGCTCGAAGGAGAGATCCTTCGACGTTTCGCCCGGGCCCAAGCGGAACTGCGCCTCGCCGAGCCGCTGGTCGCGGGCCGACAAGGCGTGAATTACGCCCTCACGAGCCGGACCGGCGGCGCGCAGCACACGTGCCGTGAGCTTGCCGTTCGCGCCGACGCCGGCCGAGAGGCCGAGGGCCTCGTGGCCCGGCGTGTCCTCGATGGCGGCGAACATGCCGCCGGTGCTGAGTGCCTCGAGCCCGTCGGCAAACGCACGCGCATTGCCGTCGTAGTCGATGCCGTCGCTGAGCCAGACAATGCTCGGTGCGCCGGCCGGTCCTTTGGCCAGCGTCGCCTCGAGTGCGGCGAGGGCCGCCTTGCGATCCGGGGCAAACGGTTGCGGCTGGAGCCCGCCGAGCGTCGAGCGTGCTTCGGCCGGGGCCTCGAGGCGAACGGTGCGCGCCTTGGCGGCGCTCGCCGTGTCGAGCACGACCACGGCCCGGCCTTGGGATTGGGCTTCGGTGATCAGGCGCTCGGCGACCGCCATCCGCTCGGCCCATCGCGGCGCGCCGGCCCAGCCGTTGTCGATCGCGATGACGACCGGGCCCGTGCCCTTCAGCGCTTGTTCCTCGGACGGGTTGAGGATGGGCTCGGCGAGCGCAAGGATGACGAGCGCGGCGGCGAGGAGACGGATGAGCAGCAGCCACCAGGGAGTCTTGGCCGGCGTCTTTTCCTGGTTCTCGAGGCCGACGAGAATGCGTGTCGGCGGAAATTCGACCTGCTTGGGGCGCGGCGGGATCGTCCGCAGGAGCCAGTAGATGAGGGGAAGCGTCGCAAGCGCCGCGAGCAGCCAAGGGTTCAGGAAGGCGAAGGCGCCAAGCGTCATGGGGCGCCTCCCGCGGCTGTCTGCCAGCGGTAGCCGCCCTCGCCGCCTTCAAGGCGCATGATGAGGGTCAGCAGCGGTTCGGATGCCGGACGGTCGGTACGATGGAGCAGGAACGACCAGCCGAGGCGCGTGGCGAGCGCAGTCAGCTCCGCACGATGGGCTTCCATCCTGGCCCGAAAGCGCGGGCGCAGGCTTTCGACGCGATCGGCAATCCAGCGCTCGCCGCCCTCGGGGCCGACGAACTCGGTGCGGCCTTCGTAGGGGAGCGTTTCCTCGGCGGGGTCGAGCACCTGCACGAGGTGTCCGGTGGCGCCGCCGGCCGCCAGCGTCTCGACGCGCTCGCGGATCTGTTCGATCGGGTCGAGGAAATCGCTGAAGAGGATGACGCCGGAAAAGCGGCTGACGCGCTCCTTTGCCGGCTCGCTGCGCGTCAAGACGGGAGAGCTGGCGTTGACGGCGATCGCCTCGGCCATGCGGATCGCGGCGCGGCGGCTGGCGGACGGCGGCGTCAGCCCGAGGAGGCCAACGCGCTCGCCGCTGCGCACGAGCAGCTCGGCCGAAGCAAGCATGAGCACCAGCGCGCGGTCGCGCTTGCTGATCGGGGCGATGTGACTTTGAAAATTCATCGACGGCGACAGATCCGGCCAAAGCCAGAGCGTGTGGGCCGCCTCCCATTCGCGCTCGCGCACATAGAGGTGGTCGGAGCTCGCCGAGCGGCGCCAGTCGATCAGCTGGGCCGCGTCCTGCGATTCATACTGGCGAAACTGCCAGAACGTTTCTCCGGGACCGGCGCGCCGCCGCCCGTGGATGCCGTGAGCGACGGTGGTGGCGATGCGGTCGGCATCGAGCAGGAGCTCGGGCAGGCGGTCGGCGAGGAGATGAGCGTCACGCTCGAGGGCAAGCACTTTGCCCCGCTCGCCCAACTCGCCGCTCGTATTGTGGCGCCCGCCAGCAGCCATACTCGATCACTCCACCGCTTTGGCGAGGCGGGCGATGAGTGCGGTGAGATCCTGGCCTTCGGCGCGGGCGGCGAACGACAGCGCCATGCGGTGCTTCAAGACGGGCTCGGCAAGGGCGATGACATCGTCGACGGAGGGGGCGAAGCGGCCGTCGATCAGCGCTTTCGCGCGGACGGCCAGCGTCAATGCCTGGCTGGCGCGCGGGCCCGGGCCCCAGGCGACGTAGCGATCCGTCTCCTCGGACTGGCCGGTCCCGGGACGTGCCGAGCGCACGAGCTTGAGGATCGTCTCGACGACCTTGTCGGGAACCGGGATTTGACGCACGAGACGCTGGATCGACATCAGCTCGGCGGCGGTCAAGACCGCTTCGAGCTTGCGCTCGTCGGCGCCGGTGGTGGCGTAGAGCATGCGCCGCTCGGCGGCGAGATCGGGGTAGGTAACGTCGATCTGGAGGAGGAAGCGGTCGAGCTGCGCCTCGGGCAGCGGATAGGTGCCCTCCTGCTCGAGGGGGTTCTGGGTCGCGAGCACGTGGAAGGGCACGGGCACGTCGTGGCGCGTTCCGGCGACCGTGACGTGGTGCTCCTGCATGGCCTGCAGCAGCGCCGACTGCGTCTTCGGCGAAGCGCGGTTGATCTCGTCGGCCATCAGGAGCTGGGTGAAGATCGGGCCTTTGACGAAGCGGAAGGAGCGGCGCTGGTTGGCGGTCTCCTCGAGGACCTCGGAGCCGATGATGTCGGAGGGCATGAGGTCGGGCGTGAACTGGATGCGCTTGGCTTCGAGACCGAAGACCTTGCCCAAGGTCTCGACGAGCAGCGTCTTGGCGAGGCCCGGCACGCCGATCAGCAGCGCATGGCCGCCCGAGAGCAGCGTGATGAGGGTGCGCTCGATGACGACATCCTGGCCGAAGATGACAGAGGCCGCCGCCTTGTGGGCGCGCTGCACGCGCTCGGTGGCCGCCTCGAGGCGCGGGACGATGGTTTCGTCGGTCTGGATGACTGTGCTCATATGCAGACTATAACCGGGTTCTCTGTTGCGGAAACGGCTTGATTGCTTCGAAGATGGTCGCGCTAGGGTCTTTCCAGACTTAGTTCGATCGCGGAAAGACCCCCAGTTCTTTAGTTTTGTCGTGCTTCTTGTCGGAAAACCGGTTCCCATCCCGGCCTTCGCCGGGACAGGCTTTCCGGAAGCACTCCAGCAAACCGTATATCTGTTCGGCGACAGTGCTGGGCGGTCAAGTTAACACTACGTAAGCCGCGGCGGCGCCGGATTATTTTTAGGGTACGGATGAACACGGTAAAGGCAGCCCCATGACGGGCCTCGAGGACCTTTTGACGAACGCTCGCGCACGGGGCGCGCCGCCGGTCGAGCGGTGGAATCCTCCGTATTGCGGCGACATAGGTCTTAAAATCCGCCGGGACGGAACGTGGTTCTATCAGGGTAGCCCGATCGGCCGGCCGGCGCTCGTGAAGCTGTTCGCAAGTGTTTTGAGGCGCGATGCGGACGGACGCCACTACCTCGTCACGCCAGTGGAAAAAGTCGACGTGGCGGTCGAGGACGCGCCGTTTCTCGCCGTGGAGATGGCAGCCGAGGGTGCCGGCTCTGCGCAGAGGCTCGTCTTTAGGACGAACGTCGACGATGTCGTCGCCTGCGACGCGGAGCATCCCTTGCGGTTTGCACGCGTGGGGCCGGAGGGCGGGCTCAAACCATATGTGAGCGTACGCGGACGGCTCGAGGCATTGCTCACGCGCGCCCTCTACTACGACCTCGTCGAGCTCGCCGTGACGGAAACTCGCGACGGCTCGGCCGTCCTGGGGCTTTGGAGCGGGGGCGCTTTTTTCCCGCTCACGGACGGCCAATCCTGATGCTGCCGATCGGCATGCGGGCGGCCACGGGGTGCCGCCCTTCGCCAACTCAATTGTGGTGGGCCGAAACGGCTTGCAGCACCTCGCCAGACTGGTCCTGCTCGCAGGCGTTCGAGATGTCGCCCAAGGCGAGGATCCCGACCATGCGCTTCTGCCCATCGATGACAGGGAGGCGGCGCACCTGCTTCAGCTCCATGGTGCGTGCGGCGTCGTCGATCTCCTCATCCTCGCGGCAGAAGACGATGCCTTTCGTCATCACGTCGCGCGCGGTGAGCTTGGCGAGATCGCGGCCGTTGGCGAGGCCGCGAACGACGATGTCGCGATCGGTCACCATGCCGATGAGCCGGTCGTTCTCGCCAATCGGAATGGCGCCGATGTCGTGCTCGCTCATGAGCTGAGCAAGCTTTCTCACCGGCGTCGAAGGATCGACCCACTCGACGCCCTTGTGCATCGCTTCCTTGACCTTCATCGCGGACCTCCTTGGCTGAAAAGAGCGTCCACGCCCCGTGGGCGCTCGCATCTCGCCCCCGTCGAGGTACAGCATAGCATTCCTCGGGAGCGAGGCGAAGGGCGACGGCGGATCAAGGCGCCGCTGCCGTGGCCTTCGCAGTCGTCGGGGTCTGATCGGCGGCCTTGTTCGGATCGGTGGCCTTGGCGGCCGCCGCGGCCTTCTTCTGCTCGCGCTTCGCGCCATCGTTGGCCGCGGCGTCGGGCCCGTAGCGCTTGGCGCACTGCTCGTACATGAACTTGTTGATCGACTTGATCATCGGCTTGTGAAAAAGGCCGAGCTTGTCCTCCAAGCCCGCCGCGACCCAGACCGTTCCCTTCACGTCGTCGGGGCCCTCGATCTCCTTCAGGTTGATCCAGACCTTGTCGGCCTTGCCGTTCTTGAACTCGAGCTTGGGTGCGAGCTTGATGGTGACAGGCTTCACCTGCTCCTCGCGCTCGACGACGCACTTCACCGTGTGTTGGGGGATCTTGACCGTGTATTTCGGGAGGGTCAGCGCCGAATAGAGGTCGGTGTGCGAGAGCGTCAGGTCGACGGCGCAGCGCGCGTCGCCGAAGCCCCACGAGACGCCTTTGTTCTCGCCGCCCTTGAGGCTGGACTGTACCCACGTCTTGGCGATTGCGCATTTTAGGTCATTGCCGTCCGGCTTGCGGCCGAGAATCATGGTGCAAAGCCGCTTCTCGCAGGCCTTGAGGTTGTCCCATTCGTCGGCGGGCTCATCGAGGGCATGGGCGGGGGCTGAGAGCGCCAACAGGGACACGGCAAGGGCCGCAAAAATGCCCTGCGCTCGCGCATCACGCTGCATCTCACTCGTTCTCCCTTGCGGCGGCGCCAGAATTCACGCGCTTCGCCCGCGATTTTCGGGCGGACCTCAAGCTCGTGACATTGGAATGGGCCGGGAATTGGGCCGGAGGGGCAAGGCGGCGGCCATTCGGCCAGGGATTCCCGTGCCTGGGCCCAGTTTGCGGCCCTTGAAGCCAGCAATTGCTTAGGTTACCAAGCGTGGAGCAGAACGATCAGCGGTTGGGGGAGCGAACATGGGCATCGACACAACGGGCGGCAATCCGGCCATGGACTACGCCGAGCACACGCGCACGTACGGGGGCTTTCTTCGACTGACGAAGATACTGATCGTATTTCTCGTCATTCTACTGGCCGGGATGGCATACTTCCTCGTCTGATGCCCTGACCGCGCCAGCTTCGGGCGCGGCATCCGCAATTGTCGCTTCAGCCGGCGCAGCTCTCGGGGCGGCGGACCGGCGGCCCCGAACCTCGTGTGCGCGCCATGGTCACGATCGCTGTCACGGCTGAAGGATCGGACGAGCCGCGCGTCGCGGTGTCGCCGGAGACGGTGAAGAAGCTTTCCGCGCTCGGCGCCAAGGTCAAGGTGCAGTCAGGCGCCGGATCGCGCTCCGGGTTCTCGGACGCCATCCTTCAAGCGCAAGGCGCGGAGATCGCGGCCTCGGCCGCCGACGCGCTCTCCGGCGCCGATATCCTGCTCAAAGTGCGCCGGCCGACGCTCGAGGAGATGAAGTCCTTGAAGCCCGGCGCGATCGTCGCGGCGATGATCGATCCCTACAGCGATCGCGCGGCACTCGATCTCGCCGCGCAGACGGGCGCGTCGCTGTTCTCGATGGAGTTCATGCCGCGCATCAGCCGCGCCCAGTCGATGGACGTGCTGTCGAGCCAGGCGAACCTCGCCGGCTACAAGGCCGTGGTCGACGCGGCGTCGATGTTCGGCCAGGCCATGCCGATGATGATGACGGCGGCGGGCACGGTGCCGGCAGCGAAGGTGTTCATCATGGGTGTCGGCGTCGCCGGCCTGCAGGCGATTGCGACGGCGCGCCGGATGGGGGCGATCGTCTCGGCGACGGATGTGCGGCCGGCCACCAAGGAGCAGGTGGCCTCGCTCGGCGCCAAGTTCGTCGCCGTCGAGGACGACGAATTCAAGCAGGCGCAGACGGCGGCGGGCTACGCGAAGCCGATGTCGGCCGAGTATCAGGCGAAGCAGGCCGAGCTCATCGCCTCGCACATCAAGAACCAGGACATCGTCATCACGACGGCGCTCATTCCCGGGCGGCCGGCGCCGAAACTGATCTCGGCGGCCATGCTCCAGTCGATGAAGCCGGGCTCGGTGATCGTCGATCTCGCGGCCGAGCGCGGCGGCAACGTCGAGGGGACGGTGCCGGGGATGACGGTCGAGGTCGCGGGCGTGAAGATCGTCGGGCCGCTCAATCTCGCCGGGTCGGTGCCGGTCAATGCGTCGAGCCTCTACGCCAAGAACCTCTTCGCCTTCCTCGAGCTCATGATCGACAAGAAAGACAAGACGCTCAAGGTCAACTGGGACGACGAGATCATCAAGGGCACGCTCGTCGCCAAGGACGGCCGTATCGTGCATCCGAGCCTCGTTCAGCAAAGCGCCGCCTGAGGGCACCATGAACAGACTGCTGACGCTTTCCCTCTTTGTCCCGCTCGCGCTCTTTGGATTTGCAGGCGGGGCACTCGCCTCAGAGGGCGTGGGCGGCGACGTCGATCCGGCGATCTATCGCCTCATGGTGTTCGTGATGGCGATCTTCGTCGGCTACTACGTGGTGTGGAGCGTGACGCCGGCTTTGCACACGCCGCTCATGAGCGTCACCAACGCCATCTCGTCCGTGATCGTCGTCGGCGCGCTGCTCGCGGTCGGCGTGGAAGCTCGTAACGGAGGGCACGCTCGCCGCCCGCATCTTCGGTTTCCTGGCGCTCGTCATGGCCTCGATCAACATCTTCGGCGGCTTCCTCGTCACGAGCCGCATGCTCGCCATGTACAAGAAAAAGGACGGCAAGAAGTGATGCTCGGCAGCGTGCCCAGAGCTCTGACGATCGACGCCGAGACTTCGCCCCACAAGAGGAGGTCGGGGGGCTGACCCCTTCGCTGATCATGCACCCACCACTCCTGTCGCCGCTGTTTGCGCTCCTCTATCTCGTCGCGGGCGTGCTGTTCATCCTGGCGCTGCGCGGCCTGTCGCATCCCGAGACCTCGCGGCGCGGCAACACGCTCGGCATGATCGGCATGACGATCGCCGTGCTGACCACGCTCGCGGTGTCGAACCCGCAGGAGACGCTGACCTGGGTGCTGATCGCGGCCGGGATCGGCGTCGGCGGCACCATCGGAGCCATCACGGCGCGCAAGATCCCGATGACGCAGATGCCGGAGCTCGTGGCAGCGTTCCACTCGCTGGTCGGCCTCGCGGCCGTGTGCGTGGCGGCGGCGGCGCTCTATGCGCCCGAGGCTTTCAGCATTGGGATGCCGCGCAACATTGCGCCGGCAAGCCTGGTCGAGATGGGTCTCGGCCTCGCCATCGGCGCCATCACGTTCACGGGCTCGGTGATCGCCTTTGCCAAGCTCTCGGGGCGCATGTCGGGCGCGCCGATCATCCTGCCGCTGCGCCACGTCGTGAATCTCGGCCTGTTCCTCGGCCTCATCTGGCTCATCTACTCGTTCTGCATGTCGGGCGGCGATCCGCTGCTGTTCTGGGCCATCACGGCGGTGGCGCTGCTCTTCGGCGGGCTCATCATCATTCCGATCGGCGGCGCCGACATGCCCGTCGTCGTGTCGATGCTCAACTCCTACTCGGGATGGGCTGCGGCCGGCATCGGCTTCACGCTCGGCAACATCGCCCTCATCATAACGGGAGCCCTCGTCGGCTCGTCGGGCGCGATCCTCTCCTACATCATGTGCAAGGGCATGAACCGGAGCTTCATCTCGGTCATCGCCGGCGGGTTCGGCGGCGAGGTGGCGGGACCGGCGGCCGGGGCTGAGGCACGCCCCGTGAAGCTCGGATCGGCGGAGGACGCCGCCTACATCATGAAGAACGCGCAGAAGGTCATCATCGTGCCGGGCTACGGCATGGCGGTGGCGCAGGCCCAGCATGCGCTGCGCGAGATGGCGGACAAGCTCAAGAAGGCGGGCGTCGAGGTCAAGTACGCCATTCACCCGGTGGCGGGACGCATGCCGGGACACATGAACGTGCTGCTCGCGGAAGCCAACGTGCCCTACGACGAGGTGTTCGAGCTCGAGGATATCAATTCCGAGTTCCAGCAGGCCGACGTGGCCTATGTCATCGGCGCCAACGACGTGACGAACCCGGCGGCGGAAGAAGATCCGAAGTCGCCGATCTACGGCATGCCGGTGCTGCAGGTGTGGAAGGCGGGCACGGTGATGTTCAACAAGCGCAGCCTCGCCTCAGGCTATGCCGGCATCGACAACACGCTCTTCTACCGCGACAACACGATGATGCTCTTGGGCGACGCCAAGAAGATGACCGAGGAAATCGTCAAGGCGTTTGAGCATTGATACCGGGTGCCGTGTCTCGCGTCCGATGTTATGGTGCTGCTATGACTAGACTTCTCGAGCAAGCTCTCGGAGCTGTTTGCGCCTTGTCCGCAGAGGAGCAGGACGAAATCGCGAGAATGATGCTGGCGATGAGCGGGAACGAGCTTCCGGAGACGATCGATCCCGAGCATCTTTCAGCTGTCCTCGAAGGATTGGATCAGGCTAGCCGCGGCGAGTTTGCGACAGACCAGGAAATCGCGGCTGCATTCCGCCGTTTCGAGGCATGAAGGTCCGTTTGACGGGTCGCGCATTGCGCGACCTCGTCGGCATTGCCGACTACATCAAGCGGCAAAGTCCTGCGGCGGCGCTACGGGTCAGGGCTTCGATCCTCAAGTCCCTTGAAACGCTTGCCCTGTTTCCCCGGTCCGGCCGCCGTCAGAACACGGCGGGAGTGAGGAAGCTGGTGACGCGCAAGTATTCCTATCTCGTCTACTACGTCGTCGATGATGCAAATGGGGAAGTGTGGATCCTGACGATCCAGCATCCGGCGAGAAGCCGTGAGTTCGGCGACGAGTGAGTTCTTGCTGGCAACTCGACCAGCGGCAGCCAGCAATAACTAATCCACCTTGCGCGGCGAGTCGTTTAGGCTTTAGCCTCTGCAAGGTTACAGGGGCGACGACCGTCTCAAGCACGGGGGTCTCTTGAATAAGCTCGTGGTCGTGCTCTCGGCTCTTGCCGCCGTACTGCTCGCGGCGGATCGGACTCGGGCCGAGGGTTTGGAGGTCACGCCGGTCATCGGCGGCCAGCCGATGCGGTGCCGGGATTTCCGCGGCGTCGTCGTGCGCACGACGCGCGCGACAGAGCTCGGCGACGTGGGGCGGGCGCAGATCATCACCCGCATCCCCATCATCTCGCTGGATCCGGACAGGCTGCGAACGCTGCCGCCCACGATGCAGATCTTCTTTTATATGCACGAGTGCGCCCATCACGTGCTCGGGCACACCATCAGCCCGACGCCAGCGAGCGAGAACGAGGCCGACTGCTGGGCGATCAAGTACGGCCGCGAAGCAGGGCTTCTGTCGCGGCTCGATGTCGAGGGCTTCGGTCCCTATCTGGCCGACAGCAAAGGATCGCCATTCGGGCATCTGCCGGGCCCGCAGCGCGAGGAGCACCTGCTGCAATGCTTCGACGACAGCACTTCGACGCAGTCGGCGTTCAGCCGCTGATCAATAGCGCCGGTCGGCCAGCGAGGGGCCGCGTGCGGGGACGGTCAGCCGCTGCCCCACCTCGATCCTGCCGCCGTAGATGCGGTTGGCGGTGACGAGCTCGGCAACCGGCACGCCATAGCGGCGCGAGAGGCTGTAAAGCGTATCACCTTCGCGGACGATGACGACCTGGCTGCCGGCGGGTCTCCCGTGCGCGGGGTCAGGCTCGCGGCGCGGCGTGCGTGCGGCCTGCCAGCGGTCGGACCGCGGACTCTCAAGGGGCGGCGCCGGTTGAATGCGGCCCATCAGGCCGGGGCGTCTCGCTCCATCGATAGCGCGGTTGCGACGGCATGGGCGCCGAGCTCGCATTGCCGAGACTGCCGGTCTCGATATTCGAGGGCGGAGCGTTGTGCATCATTCCCACCTCGGGGCGAGGCGTGACGCTGGCGGTGGCGATAGGCTCTTGGGTGACGGTGGTGCTGCAGGCGCAGAGGAAGGATGTGAGGCCGGCAACGGTGAGGGTTTGCGGGAGGGACGCGAGACAGGGACGCATGACGGGCTACTCCAAACGCCGAGGTTGAAAGGAAGCAGCATTTTTGGTTAACGGTCCCCTAAGCTCGCGCAACTGCAGCGACGAAACAGCGAACAATTGAAGGGCGACATCCGTTTCACGCGATGTATCGTTCAGGCTCGACGACGGGGAAATCCGCGATGTCGCTCGTACTCAAGATCGGCCTGGTCGTTGCCGCGCTCTATGTGGCGCTTGCGCTCGGAGCGCGGTTTCTCGAGCGCCGCCTGATGTATTTCCCCGATACGGCCCGCTTCAATCCGGAGCGCGCGGGTCTCCCGGGCGTCGAGGAGGTCGTGCTCGGCACGCCCGATGGCGAGCGCGTGATCATCTGGTCGGGGCATGCGCAGAAAGGTCAGCCGACGATCCTTTATTTTCACGGCAACGGGGGATCGCTCGAGTCCAGATCGGAGCGGATCCGCAAATACATGGCGCGGGGCTTCGGCATGTTCATGATGTCGTATCGCGGGTTCAGCGGCAGCTCGGGGTCGCCGTCGGAAGCGGCAAATGTCGGCGATGCCAAGCTCGCCTACGACACGCTCGTCGCCAGCGGCGTCGATCCGGCCGACATCATCGTCTACGGCGAGTCGCTCGGCTCAGGCGTCGCGGTGCAGGTCGCCGCCGAGAAACGTGTCGCGGGCGTCATTCTCGACGCGCCCTACACGTCGATGGCGGAGCTGGCGGCGCTTCACTATCCGCAGCTTCCCCGCTGGTTGATGCAGGACCGCTACGAGACCACGCACTTCATCGGCAAGGTGACGGCGCCGCTCCTGATCGTGCATGGCGAGGAGGACGACGTCGTGCCGGTGACCATGGGGCGGGCGATTTTCGCGGCGGCGAACGCGCCGAAAGAGATCGCGACGCTTCCCGGCGCGGGCCACGGCGACCACTATCTCTTCGGGTCCTATGACAAGATCTTTGCCTGGATCGACAGGCTGAGGGACGGCCGCATTACGCGCGCGGCCGGTTGATTGGCTAGTCCGCCTCATCCTTCGACAAGCTCAGGATGAGGATACTGGCTGTCTGGCCGCCTCATCGCGCGCCTCGACCAGCCTCGTGGCGAGGCTCACCATGAGGTGATTGGCTGCGCAAAACAATTCCGCCGGCATCCTCGGGACACCGGCGGAGAAATCGTCATCAATTCGCAGTTGGTGCTCAGCCTCAGCGGCTGCCGAAGCCGCCACCGCCGCCACCACCACCGCCGTAGCCGCCACCACCGCCGCCGCCGCCGCCGTAGCCACCACCACCGCCGCCACCGAAGCCGCCGCCCGGACGACCGGGGCCGCCACGGCCGGGACCGCCCTTGCCGCCGGGACCGCCGCGCTGGGTGACCGGCTTGCCGGGGAGGAGGCCTTCGCGCTGGAGCTTTTTCCTGGCGAGCTTGCGCGCGCGGCGGACGGCTTCCGCCTTCTCGCGGGCTTTCTTCTCGGAGGGCTTCTCGAAGTAGTTCCGGAGCTTCATCTCACGGAAAATGCCTTCGCGCTGCATCTTCTTCTTGAGCGCCTTCAAGGCCTGGTCGACGTTGTTGTCGCGAACGAGTACCTGCAAGCAGTGACCCCTAATCTGGTTGGATCTCGATAAAACAAAGCCCAAGCCGCCAGCGGTCTTTCCGCCCGACGCCTTGAGTGGGTGATCTTTGGTCGGCCTTTTACCAAAGGCCGGGCGATTTGTCCACGTTTGCCGGTGAAGCCCTAACGCCGGGTTTCCGAGCGCGGTTTCAGCCGGTTGACGTGCCCCATCTTGCGGCCCGGCCGGGCCTGGTGCTTGCCGTAGAGGTGGACCGCGGTTGCAGGCTCGGCGGCGAGCGCTGGCCAGGCATCGACGTCGTGGCCGATGAGATTGGTCATGACGGCGTCGGAATGGCGCTCGGTCGACCCGAGCGGCCAGCCGGCCACGGCACGGATGTGGTTCTCGAACTGGCTCACGAGACAGGCGTCGATGGTCCAGTGGCCGCTGTTGTGGACGCGCGGGCGCGAGCTCGTTGACGACAAAGGGCTCGGCCGCGCCGGCGCCCATGTAGAACATCTCGACCGCGAGCACGCCGACATAGTCGAGGGCGGTCGCGATCGTCGCGGCGATCTCGCAGGCGCGCGCGGCATGCGCGGGCGGCAGCGGGGACGGCACCGTCGAGGTGTCGAGAATGCCGTCGCGGTGCGTGTTCAAGGGAATGTCGTAGTAGCGGATCTCGCCCGCGAGCGAGCGAACCACGAGGACGGAGACCTCGTAGTCGAAGCCGACGAAGCCTTCGAGAACGGCGGGCGCCCGGCCGATCGCCTCGAACGCGGCCGGCAGCTCGTTGGCGGCGCGGATGCGGACCTGGCCTTTGCCGTCGTAGCCGAGGCGCCTCGTTTTCAGGATCGCGGCGCCGCCGATCGCCTCGGCCGCAGCCGCCAGATCGTCGCGCGCGCTCGATCGCCGCAAACGGCGCCACGGGAATGCCCAGCGAGGCGACGAAGCGCTTCTCCTCGAGCCGGTCCTGCGCAACCGCAAGCGCCTTCGCGCCCGGCCGCACGGGCGCGGCCTCTCCGGCTGCCGCAGCAGCGGCGAGCGGCACGTTCTCGAACTCGTAGGTGACGACGTCGACGCCGCTTCGCGAACTCGGCAATGCGGGTCGTGTCCTCGAAAGGCCCGACGGCCGTCGCCGCGGCGACGTCAAACGCCGGACCGGGCGCATCGGAATAGATGTGGCATTTGAGGCCCAAGCGCGCCGCGGCCATGGCCAGCATGCGGCCGAGCTGCCCGCCGCCAAGGATGCCGATCGTCGAGCCGGGGGGAAGCGCCTTCGCCACGGAGCCGCTCACACTTTCGCGTTTTCCGGGCCGGGCGTCTCGGGGACGCTCGCGGTCTGGCGCTCGCGGTAGGTCGCGATCCGCTGGGCGAGAGCCGCATCGGCAAGGGCCAGGATCTGCGCGGCCAGAAGCCCGGCGTTCGTGGCACCAGCCTCGCCGATCGCCAGCGTGCCGACCGGGACGCCGCCCGGCATCTGAACGATGGAATAGAGGCTGTCCGTTCCGCCGAGAGCCTTGGTGGTGATGGGGACGCCGAGAACGGGAAGCGGGGTCAGAGACGCCGTCATGCCGGGGAGATGCGCGGCGCCGCCGGCGCCGGCGATGATCACCTTGAGGCCGCGCTCGCTGGCGGACTTGGCGTAGGCGTAGAGGCGCTCCGGCGTGCGGTGGGCCGAGACGACCTTGGTCTCAAACGCGACGCCAAGCTCGGAAAGGGCGTCGGCCGCATGCTTCATCGTCGGCCAGTCGGACTGGCTTCCCATGATGATGCCGACGAGGGCGTTGGTCTTGCTCATTTGGTCCTGACCCGGCGGAAAGCGGGGGGTTTAGAGGAGTGGAGGCCGGTTTACAAGGGGAAGCGTGGGCAAATGGGCGGCTGTACGCAGCAAGGTTATCGAAACGGCAACGGGCGGGCGGACATCCTGTGGCAAGCCTCGAGAAATCGAGTGGCCGGACGTTCAAGGGTTGCCGCGCTAGGAGGTCAGGCGCCCTTTGGTCTCTTCCGGGAGCGGACTGGGCCGATCGGCAGTCGCTTCGACGTGTTCAGGGCCACGGCGGCGCGGATGAGCGCCTTGAACGCCTTTTCATCGATCTTGTCGCCCTCGCGAATATCGATGGCGCGCCTCACGTTGCCGTCGAGGCTGGAGTTGAACAGGCCTCTAGGGTCCTCGAGCGCGGCGCCCTTGGCGAAGGTCAGCTTGACGACGGCCTTGTACGTCTCGCCGGTGCAGATGATGCCGTCGTGCTCCCACACCGGAACGCCCAACATCGAGTTCGAGGGCTTTCTCCATTTCACCTCCTCGACCGCGTCGGGGTCGGCCTCTTTGATCAGCGTTCGGACGCGGGCGAGCGTCTCGCCCCGCCAATCAGAGAGTTCCTTGATCCTCGCATCGATCAGCTGAGAGGGAGAGCCTCCTCCCTTTCCTTCCTTCGAGCCGTTCTTGCTCTTCTTCATGCTTGTTGTCGCTTTCTCAGACCCGTGCCCGCTAAACGGATGACTGCCGCCCTAGATCAGACTCCCGCCACATAGATTGACCAAAGTGTCGTCCGGCTGGCGTCGGACGGTCCGCCTAGTAGAGGGGGCTTTCATGGGACAACTGTTCAAAATATTGAAGTCATCGGTGTGGCTGCTCTTATGGGGGGGCCTGGCAGTCCAATCTGCCAACGCGGAAAGCGCACACTATCCCCCCGCCGATGAAGCGTGGGACGGAGCCTCCTACGGGGCCTTGGTTCAGCGGGTCGAGGAATTTGGTTTGGCGCTGCCAACGCTATCGAATGCAGCGACGAAGCCGGTCTTCGAGCGCATGGTCAACGTCGACAATATCCCACTGCGTATGGGCCTCAATCGGGAACTCTCCGTTACCGTTCGCTTTCAGAAGTTGGACAGTGCTCTGGACCCCATTCACAAACTTGCGGTCCTTTATTCGATTGAGACGCAGAAGGGGAAACCCTATGCGCGGGAGCTCGCCAGCCTGATGGTCTACGAGACCAAGGTCTCCGCGGCGCTGCTGGACTTGAGCGAGCCCTATCTCGCGACTCTCACGACGGACAAGAGGTATCAAGTCCATGTCGCGTATCTCGAGCAGGTGAGGAGCGGCGCCCGTCAGTTCTATGCGGGCCTCGTGTACGGCGTGACTGATACGCAGCGTTACTCCAAATCCGACATTCTCAAGATGATCGCGGGCGCTCTCGCCGCACTGCCGTCCTATCACCCGATCCTCACCGATCAGGATCGGCAGGATCTGACCCGGAAGCTGACGCGAGCAGATTTCGACAACGACCGATCAGCAGCTGAAGAAGGCCCTGACCGAGCTGCGCGATTCGCTCGAGCACGGACGGATTCCAACGTAGGACGAGCGAGCGATCAAGCGCAGCGCGTTGGGCGGGTCAGCAGCGCCGAACCGGCTTCTCCTCGGCGGAGTATTTAGGATGACGTGATTTCGCCCACTCGCTCAACAAGATGCGCACGCGAGGGTGCAGGGTCAAACCGATCGGCGAAATATTGCGTTTCGTTGGCCACCAGTTCTTCGCGGAATTCCATGATGCTCACCGCGTAAGATGGTACGCCGTCATAGGTAAGTACGAATTCAGTGACCCAGAGATCGCCGCTGCCGATAATTCGCTGGACCGCAAAGCGCTTCGTGTTCGGCTGGACGGTTCGGCTCTCTTGAATATTGTGCCGGCCGCGGATCCGCTCGCCCGATTGCGGATAATCAAGCACAGCATCCTCGCGGTAGATTTCATGTTCGACATTGAAATCGCTCGCGTCCGAAGCCTCCCAATGGCGCTCCAGCGCCATCCGCACGGTTCGATCGTCCATCTCAATCTCCCACCTGCGCTTCCGGCTATCATTTCGGGACCACTGAATTCATTGTGCCGTACACCAATATGAAACGTGGGGCGCTATTGCCGATCGCGCCAGTCGTGTGTCGCCTCACAATGCGGCGGTTGCGGCTGGCCCACGCACGCACCTCGCTACTTCCCGCTCGCATGCGTTCGCCGGTCGACAATTCACCATCGAAGGCGGTTCTCCTCGCGTAGATCAATGGTCGGGCGCACAATCGTCATACTCAGATCTCGTGGAGGATATTATGACCCACAAGTCTTTGCTTACGGCTTTGGCTGCCGTCACCCTTCTTGCCATTTCTTCCGGCGCCCAGGCCGATGAGTGCCTTCGTGGCGACCGGACCACTGCTCGGATTTCGGATGCGGTCCATCGGACCGACCGCATGTTCCAGCGTGTGGGCAATACGCTCGTGCGCACGGGAGATCGCATGTTCGGGTGGTTCCAAAGACGGCCTCGCGTCTAGTTTGGACCTTCTACGCTTCTGAAGGCTCTGTCAGCCCTTTGGCCGAGCTGCCGTTGCACGCCACGCACGCACCGCGCACTCGTCGCACTTGTGCAGCTATGGCTTCGCGCGCGCCGCGTCCGTCAGGTTGTCGCGCAATTTCACCAGCTCCTCTCGGAGATGCTGAAAGTCCGCCGCGCTGAGCCCCATCGCCTCGACAAGCCTGCTGCGATACGCGAGCGCCTGCTCGCGCACGCCTCGGCCCTGCGGCGTCATGCGCACGCGCACTTGCCGTTCGTCCTCCGGATCGCGTTGCCGGGTTAGGTGTCCCATGGTCTCCAGCCGCTTCAACAGCGGCGTGAGCGTGCTCGAGTCGAGGAACAGCTTGTCGCCGAGACCGCCGACGGTCTGGTCGTCCTGCTCGTACAGCACGACCAGCACGATATATTGCAGATAGGTCAGCCCCAGCTCGTCGAGCACGGGCTTTTGAAGGCGTTGGACGGCCAGGTTCGTCGAATAGATCGCGAAGCACAGGAAATCGTCGAGCTTCGCCGTATCGCCCGGGTCGGGAGACGGCTTTTGCTTGGTCAGGACCATGATTCCTCCAAAGGCGGCCGAATCGCCGCCGATTAGGTATCTCACAAATAGTTGCTACGCGATTTAATCGCAAGCTTGACATCAGGGATAGGGTGTGCGATTACTTATCACGCTATCTAATCGCTTAACAGTCTAACCGGGCCGCCGGCCGAGCCAAGGAGAACTCCAATGACCACGAGCATCGCATCCGAAGGCATCAACCAGTCCCGCCGCAGTCTTCTCGGCACCGTCACCCAGGGCGCCCTCAACTGGCTTCCCAAGCATGCGTCCCCGGCTGTGGCCGTCGCGGCCCAGGGCGACGCGATCCGCCCCTTCCGCGTCGACATTCCCGAGGCAGCCCTGGTCGATCTCAGAAATCGCCTGACGGCGACCCGCCTGCCCGAGCAGGAGACGGTCAGCGACAATTCGCAAGGCGTGCGGCTCGCGACGGTTCAGAAGCTCGTCAACTACTGGGCGAACGACTACGACTGGCGCAAGATCGAAGCGAAGTTGAATTCCTATCCGAACTTCATCACTGAGATCGACGGACTGGACATCCACTTCATCCACGTCCGCTCGAAGCACGACAATGCGCTGCCGCTCATCGTCACGCACGGCTGGCCCGGCTCGGTCGTCGAGCAGCTCAAGATCATCGATCCGCTCGTCAATCCGACCGCGCACGGCGGCAGCGCGGCGGATGCCTTCCACGTCGTGATCCCGTCGATGCCGGGCTACGGATTTTCCGGCAAGCCGGCCTCGACCGGCTGGGACACCGTTCGCATCGCGCGGGCCTGGACCGTGCTGATGAAGCGCCTTGGCTACACCAAGTTCGTCGCGCAAGGCGGCGACTGGGGCGCGGTTGTCGTCGATCAGATGGGCGTGCAGGCGCCGCCGGAACTGCTCGGCATTCACACCAACATGGCCGGCGTCATTCCAGCCGACATTGAAAAGGCAGCCCAGGCTGGCGCCCCGACGCCATCGGGTCTCTCAGCTGACGAGAGGCTCGCCTACGAGCGGCTGCGGTTTGTGTACACAAAGGGCGTCGGCTACGCATACCAATTGGGGCTGCGTCCGCAGACGCTTTACGGGATTTCAGATTCCCCCGTCGGCCTGGCAGCCTATCTGCTTGACCACGACGCGTGGAGTTTGGAGCTCATCTCGCGCGCATTTGACGGGCACACCGAAGGTCTGACGCGAGACGACGTCCTCGACAACATCACGCTGACCTGGCTGACGAACACCGGGATCTCTTCGGGCCGTCTCTACTGGGAGAACAAGGCCAGCTTTTTCGGTGTCAAGGGCGTCTCTATCCCGGTTGCCGTGAGCGCGTTCCCCGACGAGCTCTACCAGGCGCCGCGGAGCTGGGCGGAGCAGGCGTATCCCAACCTGATCCACTACAACAAGCTCGACAAGGGCGGGCACTTCGCCGCCTGGGAACAGCCGAAGATCTTCTCGGAGGAGGTTCGCGCGGGCTTCCGATCGCTCCGAAACGCAAGCTGAAGCTTCGACGAAGCGGGATCCCGGATCAGCAGTGCATCGCCTACGCGGTGCACTGCTCGGACCCACGAAACTGAAGCATCGAGCGGCGGCCGAAATCGAACCGAACAGCATTCGAACCGACTCGGCCGCCTCACTGAGGGATTTTTGCTCCGGCGCTTACAGGAATTGGCTGGATTACTTCTTCACCAAGCCCGCCTTGCAGGCTTCCTTGAACTCGCCGGCGTCGATCGCGCCGTTCTTATCCACATCGGCCTCGGCGAATTTCGCGACATAGGCCTTCACCTGCTCGGCGTTAACCGATCCTTTATTGTCGACATCGACCAGTTTCCATACTGCTTCGCAGTCAGCTTCCTTCAATGGAGCGGCAGCAGCAAGCGACACGCTCGCGATAAAGAACGCGAATGCCAAATATGTTCTCATAGACGTTTCCTTCCATTTTCTAATTTTACCCGGGCTCCTCGGACCTTGGGTGAAAATTCCCATTTTTCCGAGCTTCCCTCGAGATAGACGCGAGGCAGGGTTTTACTGGCACGGATAAACTCAACCAAGATTATCCGACGGCTTGATTTCATCGGATATTTTGGCCGCTTTTCCCAAACCCCACTGGCGGGTTGGGAATCGCGCTGCGCAGAACCCAATAGAGTTAATGTCGGCGCGCCCAATACAGATTATTGGAGAACTCAAAGTGGTTCTGTCCCCCATATGGGGGAACGTCCTACATTCCCGTTTGACCGCCAAATTGGAAGGCATCGTGCGCTGGAAGTTTCTTCATCGCCTCGGGCTTGCAGGCTGGTGACTTGGCCTCCGCACACGCTACGTACGCATCCCCTTACTTCCCGCTCACATTTGTTCGCCGGGCAAAAGGCTCGCTTGCTTCACCCAAGCGGCGAGTTGAGCTTCGTCGAGCTGGTCGTCCTCATGGATGTCGAGGTAGCGCACTTCCTTGCTCTTGGACGCGCCGGGCGGGACAGGACGCAGCGACGCGCCGCGGAAGAAAGCCACTTTCACGTACTTCGTGAAGCAGTGAAAGCTCAGGAACCAGCTCTTGTCCTCGATGCCGTAGAAGGGCGAGTTCCATTTGATTGCCTTGCGCACGCCGGGGACAGTGCGCGTGATGAGTGCGTCGAGGCGGCGCCCGACGTCGCGCTTCCAGCCCGGCATGGCAGCGACGTAGGCCTGCACGGGGGCGTCGCCGTCCCCCTTCGCGATCTTAGGGTTGCCGCCCGCGAGTAGGGCCGGCCCTGCGTCCTTGCGGGCCGATGATTTGGGGTGGGACTTCGGCGCCGTCTTTCGCGGCTTCGCCGCGACCCGCTTGGCTGCCGCCTTCTTTGCGACCTTCGCCGACTTCATAGACGTCTTGCTGGCCATTGCATTCACTCCACTGACCAAGACCCCTGCATCGGCAATTTGCTGCCTGATCTTGCTGCCGCCGTAGGTTTGTCGGCGTCGACGGCGACTGGATATTACAACCTCCGGCCTCTCCTGAGGGATACTCGCGTTTTCCGCCGAGTCGCGAATCAACTAGGGTGTACATGCCCGCGTCATGAGCCGATCCGGGCGAGTGCCGCGTATTGCCTGCTCGCGAGAACACCCAATGACGTCATGGACATCCGGCTACGTCGCCGAACTCGACTACACGCACGGCTACTATCGGGAGATGTCGCCGCTCGTTCTGCAGCTCGCCATGCTCTCCAAGCTGCAGGCGCACCGCGTCGAGCGGCCGCTGCGCTATCTCGAGCTCGGCTTCGGCCAGGGCCTCTCGCTCAACATCCACGCCGCAGCCTTCAACGGCGAATACTGGGGCACCGACTTCAACCCGACGCAGGCGGCGAACGCGCGCGAGCTGGCGGCGGCTTCGGGCGCCAACATCAACGTCTTCGACGCGTCGTTCGAAGAGCTCGCCAAGCGCGACGACCTGCCGGAATTCGACGTCATTGTGCTGCACGGCATCTGGAGCTGGATCTCGGACGAGAACCGGCGCGTGATCGTCGATATCGCGCGCCGCAAGCTCGCGGTCGGCGGCATCCTCTATGTGAGCTACAACACGACGCCGGGCTGGAGCGCGGCGATGCCGCTCAGGCACCTCATGTCGCTTCACGTCGAGCTCGCCTCGGGCGAGGCGCAAGGCATGGCGCCGCGCATCGACCAGGCGCTCGGCTTCGCCCAGAGCGTCGTCGACTCGAACGCCCTCTACTTCCGCGCCAATCCGCAGGTCGCCGAGCGGCTCAAGGCCATCAAGGGCCTGAACCGGAATTATCTGGCGCACGAGTTCTTCAATGCCGACTGGCATCCGATGCCGTTCTCGGACGTGGCCAACTATCTCGAGCCTGCAAAGCTGTCGTTTGCCGCGTCGTCCAATCTCATCGCCCATATCGACGCGCTGGGTCTCACGGGCCCGCAGCAGAAGCTCCTCGCCTCGATCGCGCATCCGGTGTTGAGAGAGAGCGTGCGCGACTACTGCGACAATCAGCAATTCCGCCGTGACATCTTCGTCAAGGGACCGCGGACGCTCACCACGCTGCAGCAGCTCGAGACGTTCAAGCACATGCGCTTCGCGACGATGACCACGGACAGCGACATCCCGCTCAAGGTGATGGGCGCGGCGGGCGAGGCCAACCTGCAGGCCGACGTCTACAGGCCGATCATGGCGGCCTTGGCGGAAGACGCGTTTGCGCCGAAGTCGGTCGTGGAGCTGTCCGAGCATCCAAGCCTGAGGCACGCGTCGGCGCCGCATATGCTGCAGGCGCTCGTCGTGCTGACGGGGCTCTCCCATGTTCACCCGGTGCAGGACGAGGCCGGTATCAAGACGGCCAAGCCCACTGCGGACGCTCTCAACGCGCACCTGATGGAGAAGGCCGTGTTCACGAGCGACGTCTCGTTCCTCGCCAGCCCGGTCACGGGCGGCGGCGTGGCGGTGGGACGCTTGCAGCAGCTTTTCCTGCGCTCGATGCGGCGCGGAAAGAAGACCCCGCAGGAGTGGGCAGTCGACATCTGGCCGATCTTCGAGGCGCAGGGGCAGCGGCTGATCAAGGAGGGCAAGACGCTGGCGACGGCGGTCGAGAATATCGCCGAGCTGACGAGCACGGCGCAGGATTTCGCGGCGAAGAGGTTGCCGATTTTGAGGGCGCTCAGGATCGCGCAGGGACCCGGGGAAACGGCGGTCGCGTCCGATACGGGGGCCGAGCGCAAGCACGCTGCCGCGTAGGTCCGGCGGCCAAATTCGCGCATTTGCCGAGATGCGCCCGTCTTAAATCGGCCGTCCGCGTGGCGTGTAATCGACCCGGAGGTGAGGGATGTTTCTGCGGCTCGATCTCATGCTCGTGATGCTGGCGGTTGCCGTTGCGGTGCCCGCAAAGGCCGAGCAGCCCGCGGCTGTAGCGCCCCGGAGTGCGCCAGCCGCAAAGGGCGCGGCTGCCGCTTCAGAACCGGCCGCAGCACCTCAGCCTTCCGCAACCGCGGACACGCCTCTGACAGTGCAGACAAGTGCGCCTGCGGACCCGATCGCGGCGGCGCTGCAGAAAAAGGTCACCGGACTTCCTGCGGAAGGAAGCGAAGAAGAGATCAACGAGCGATCGGCGCTGACCGAGCTCTATTCGGTGCGCGGCTTCGCGCCGCTGTGGGTGTCGAGCAAGGGGCTCACGGAAAAAGGAAGCGCGGTTGCGCTCGAGATCAGAAGCGCTGATGCGTGGGGACTCGATGCGTCGGATTTCACGCTTCCCGCGCTCGGTGCCGAGGGCGAAAACGCAGCGGACGTGACGCCGGATGCCGCAGCCGACGCGGAGCTCACGCTGTCGCTGGCAGTCCTGAAGTACGCCCGCTTCGCGCGCGGAGGGCGCATTATGAAGCCGGTCGAGGATTTGAACTCGCATCTCGACCGCGTGCCGCAGCTGATCGAGCCCAAGGACGTCCTGGACGGGGCCGTCGCCGCTTCGGATGCTGGTGCCTATCTGCGGGGTCTCAATCCGCAGCAGCCGCAATTCGAGCTCTTGCGACAGAAGTATCTCGCTTCGCGGGGCGGCATTCAGCAGGGCGGCAAGCTCGGCCCCATGAAGGCGGACAGCAAGAAGCTGCTCGCGAACATGGAGATGTGGCGGTGGATGTGGCCCAACATGGGCGATCTCTATGTTCTCGCCAACGTTCCAGAGTTCATGCTGTACTTGGTGAAGGACGGCAAGGTCGTCTTCACGGAGAAGATCGTGGCCGGCGAGGTCGGCAAGCAGACCTCGATCTTCACGCGGACGCTGAAGCACATCGTCTTCAGGCCGAAGTGGCGGGTGCCGGAGAGCATCAAGGTCCGCGAGCTGTGGCCGAGCCTTCTGCGCGGCGGCGGGCTGATGAAGCAGTACGGCCTCGAGGTCGAGACCAAGGACGGCAAGCCGCGAGATTGGCGCACCATGGACTGGACCAAGGAGGACATCCGCAACTACGAGGTGATGCAGGCGCCCGGGCGCAGGAGCGTGCTCGGCGTGGTCAAGTTCTCGTTTCCGAGCCAGCACACGATCTACATGCATGACACGCCCGACCGATACATGTTCGCCGCCAGCCAGCGCACGCTGAGCCACGGCTGCCTGCGGCTGAGGAATCCCGTGAAGCTCGCCGAGCTCATTCTCGCCGAGGACAAGGGATGGAGCCCGGCCAAGATCGACGATCTGATCAAGAACGGACCGCTCAACAACGAGGTCGCGATCGAGCGCAAGGTCCCGATCCACATCGCCTACTTCACCGCCTGGGTGGACGAGCAGGGCAAGCTCGCGACCTACCGCGACGTCTACGGTCACGAGAAGCGGGTCACGCAGGCGCTCGAAGGCAAATGGGATCAGATCGTGAAAGGACCTGATCATCTGGCGCCCGTCGAGCCGGACAAGTCGGCACCGGCGCGCGTGGCGCAGACCAAGCCCAAGGACGACTCGTTCTTCGATGCGCTGAGCTCGGCAATCGGCGGCGGCTTCTGATCGCGGGCGGCCGCACGCACCGGCCGGTACGCGTCCTCAAAATAGCTCGTCAGGCGATGATGTCGGGCAGAAGCTGATCCTCGATCGAGGTGATCTGGTCCTTGAGGGACAGCTTCTTCTTCTTCAAGCGGCGGATCAGAAGCTGGTCCGCGAGACCGTTTTCCTCGAGCGTCACGATCTCCTCGTCAAGCTCGCGGTGCTCGGTCCTGAGCTTTACGAGCTGCTCGCGCAGCTCCCTGTCGTTTTGACGCTGCATGTCGTCCGCTCGCTTGGGCCCCGCCACCCCGGATGCGATGCACAAACTTGCATGTCTTTTGTGCTCGCGCGGAATATCCACCCATTTGTCGTAGGACGCAAGCAACGGGAAGGGGATAACGCCCGATACCCGTGGCGAAACCGATGGTTAGCCAGTGGTTTACATCTGCATCCTGCGCTTAATCCGGCGTTGAATATATCTGCCGGGGCGTTGGACAATCCGTGACAATTCTGTCACGATGGCGGGGTCTTCAACTCTGAAATGGAGGAGCGGATGGCCCTTTCGGCACATCTCCAAGAACTCTCAGAGAAGCACCGGCAGCTTGAACGCCGGATAGAGGAGGCGGTGGCCAGGCCAGGATCAGACGACGCAGAGATCCGGCGCATGAAGCAAGAAAAGCTCAAACTGAAAGACGAAATGGCGCGGCTCGAGGCGGGCACGCGCCATTGATCATTTTAGGGGGCTAGGACCGTTGCCCTTGCCTTTGGCAGCGGATGGCCCCCAGCTTCGGCTCGAAGCGCGGATCAACTAGCGTTTTCATTCGGGTGCGGTTTGCGTGCCGCGCTGCGAGCGGGGTTGTTGTTATTGTTTTGGCGCAGCTTGCGGGCGGGCACTGCAAGCAAAGCGCCCTAAGGGTGAGGCCGCAGTCTCGGCCTTGCCCGCATGCCTCACTGCCTCGGGCCTTCTTATGCCCTCAGGCCTCTTTGGCCATCTCGCGCAGCTTGAACTTCTGGATCTTGCCGGTCGAGGTGCGCGGCACGTCGGTGAAGACGATGTGGCGCGGGGCCTTGTAGTGGGCGAGCCGCTCGCGGCACCAGCCGATCATCTCGTCCTTGGTGGCGGCCGTGCCGGGCTTCAGCTCGACAAAGGCGCACGGCGTCTCGCCCCACTTCTCGTCGGGCTTGGCGACGACGGCGCAGTACGGCGACCGCCGGATGCTTGTAGAGCACGTCCTCGACCTCGATCGAGGAGATGTTCTCGCCGCCCGAGATGATGATGTCCTTGGAACGATCCTTGAGCTGGATGTAGCCGTCGGGGTGGAGCACGCCGAGGTCGCCCGAGTGGAACCAGCCGCCCTCGAAGGCCTCGTCGGTCGCCTTCGGGTTCTTGAGGTAGCCCTTCATGACGATGTTGCCGCGGAACATGACCTCGCCCAGCGTCTCGCCGTCGGCGGGGACACGCGTCATGGTCGCGGGGTCCATGACGGTCAGGTCCTCGAGCGCCGTATAGCGCACGCCCTGGCGGGCGCGCTTGGTATTGCGCGCCGCCGGGATCGAGGCTGTCCCATTCGCATGCCACTCGTTCATGACGGCGGGCCCGTAGGTCTCGGTGAGGCCGTAGAGATGGGTGAGCTCGAAGCCCGCCTCGGCCATCTGGCGCGAGCACGGCCTCGGGCGGCGGAGCCGCGGCATGATTGAAGGCGACGCGGTGGGGGATCGTCGCGGCGCTCGTCGTCCTTGGCGTTGAGCAGCGTCGACATGACGATCGGGGGCGCCCGAGAGATTGGTCACCTTGTGATCGGCGATGGCGTCGTAGATCGCCTTGGCGCGCACCCAGCGGAGGCAGACGTGCGTGCCGGCCAGGAGCGAGACCGTCCACGGGAAGCACCAGCCGTTGCAGTGGAACATGGGCAGCGTCCAGAGATAGACGGGATGGCGGCCCATGCCGGTCGCGTGCATGTTGGCGTAGCACATGAGGGCTGCGCCGCGGTGATGGTAGACGACGCCTTTGGGATTGCCCGTGGTGCCGGACGTGTAGTTGAGGCTGATCGCCTCCCACTCGTCCTCGGGCATGCGCCATTTGAAGTTGGGATCGCCGCGCGGCGATCGAACGCCTCGTAGTCGATCGTGCCGAGGCGCTCGCCGTCCTGCGGAAACTCCAGGTCGTCGTAGTCGATGATCGAGCGGCTTCACCTTGGCCTGCGCGAGCGCGTCCTTCATGACGGGCGCGAACTCGCGGTCGGTGATCAGGACCTTGGTGTTCGCGTGGTCGAGCTGGAAGGCGAGGATCGGCGCATCGAGACGGGTGTTCAGTGAATGGAGGACCGCGCCCGTCATCGGCACGCCGTAGTGGGCCTCGAGCATGGGCGGGCGTATTGGCCAGCATGACGCTGACCGTGTCGCCCGGCCCGATGTAGCGGCGCGAGAGCTCGGACGCGAGGCGGCGGCAGCGGGCATAGAATTCCGCGTAGCTCGTGCGCTGGCGGCCATGGATCACGGCCGTGTGGGCCGGATGCACGGTCGCCGTGCGCTCGAGGAGCGTGAGCGGCGTCAGCGGCTGATAGTTGGCGGGGTTCTTGTCGAGCTGGTGACTATAAGGGTTTGTGGACATAGGTTACGCGCGTCGCTCTCCTGCTGGGGCCCTAGACGCTAGCGAAGGCGGCGGGCGGCGGCAACGGCCAAGCGGCAGAAAACGGCACGCTTTCGGAGGGCGGGAGGGGTCCGGCGGTTCGCCTACGGGGCTGTGGAGGCCTGCAAATGCCCCTTCAAACGGCGAATCGCATTGGGTAGCCTTCGCCCACGTGAGTCCATCGATCGCATTCATGATGGAGGCAACCGTGGCAGACCAGAAGCTCGAGAGCCTAGCGCTCTGGATCCTCTTGATGCTGCTGACGATGGTGCCGTGGGTGCTCGAATAGCGGCACGCGTTCGCAGGTGATGGGTGAGGAGGGCCGCGAGGCTGGGCCCCGGGCGGGAAGAAGCCTGGCGTCGGCTGGCGATTGGGCTGACCCCGTGCCGTGCCGACGCCTCTCTGTTGACTTCTGAGCAGCCGTTCTGGCGCGACCGCAGAAACTCACACTAGCAGGGCTGTCTGCATGCCTGCTTAAGAGAACTGGTTAATCTGCGGTCATTTCGGGTCCTGATCCGGGGCGTGCCCAGCATGGGGAAAAGCGCGTCAGAGAGCGTACTTGAAGAGGCCTGCCATCTCGGGCAGGAAGCGGCCTTGGATAGACGAAGCGGAGCAGCAGGGGACTTGGATGGGCGGAACGGACGGGGCACCGACGAAGCAGCTTCTGCATCTCGTGTTCGGAGGCGAGCTCGTCTCGCTCGATGGCAACGAGTTCCGTGACCTCAAGGCGCTCGACATCGTCGGCATATACCCGAACTATGCGGAAGCGCTGGTCGCCTGGAGGGGCGCCGCGCAGCGCAGCGTCGACAATGCCGCCATGCGCTACTTCATCGTTCACATGCACCGGCTGCTCGATCCGGACCCGAGCCACGGTGCGGCCAGTGCCAAATCGTTGAGCCAATGGAGCAGTTGGCTTACGGGTCGATCAGGGCCGGTTGCGAGCTGCACGCGAGCAGCCATTCAGCGGGGACTTAGCGGCTCCGGCCGCCATAAGGAGCGTTCGTGCAGGAAACCCTGAAGCCCGGCGCACCGCCGTCCCGCTCCGTCAAGGAGAAGCGGTCGGGAAAGCATCGTCTGGTCTGGGATCAGACGACGCGCCAGCTCTTCAAGCGGTTCCTCGACGACTGGATCTGGCCGCGGTGGCGCGAGCTTCTCGGCTCGGTCTTGCTGACGGCCGGGCTCGCGGCCGCGACCGGCGCCTATCCCATGGTCATCAAGCTCTCGTTCGACACCTTGATGCAGGGCGACGTCTCCTGGCTGCCCTATGTGCTGGCGGCCATTCTCGGAATCACGGCGGCGCGCAGCGTGCTTCTCTATCTGCAGACGGTCGCGACGCAGCGCATCGCAATGCGCCTCACGGCCGACATGCAGAGCGTGGCGTTCCGTCATCTCATCGCGGCCGACTACGCACGGCTCACGCGCGATACGCCCGGCCGGCTGATGTCGAAGATCACGAACGACGTGAGCTTCATCCAGCAGGCGGTCATGGCGTGCCTCAACACGGTGATCCGCGACGTGCTCTCGGTCGTCGCGCTCGTTGCAGCGATGCTCTATCTCGATTGGGTGATCACGCTCGTCGTGCTCGGGGTGTACCCGCTTGCCTTTATGCCGATCGCGGCGATTGCGCGGCGGATCCGCCATACGGCGACACGCGCGCAGCACGAGCTCGGCGGCATGACCTCGCTGCTTGCGGAGCACCTGGGCGCGACCCGCCTCATCAAGACATTCCGGCTCGAGAGCTATGCGTCGGACCGGGTGAATGCCAGCTTCGAGAACGTGTACCGGCTGCGCATGAAGCTCGTCTCCAACAAGGCCCGGCTCGAGTCGGTGCTCGAGGCGCTGGGCGGCGCGGCGGTGGCCGGCGTGATCTGGATCGCCTACTGGCGCATCGCCGGCGGCGTTTCCACGGTCGGCGATTTCATGGGCTTCACGACCGCGCTGCTCATGGCGGCGCAGCCGCTCAAAGCGGTCGGCAGCCTGACGGCGCGCGTGCAGGAGGGCATGGCGGCGGTCGAAAGCCTCTACGGCATCCTCGACGAGAAGCCGACCATCGTCGACCGGCCCGGCGCGACGGCGCTCATTGTGACGAAGGGCAGCCTCGAATTCGATGACGTCTCGCTCATGTACGCGCAGAACTCGGGCGTGCCTGCGGTGCGGAATTTCTACGCTCGAGGTTTCGGGCGGCAAGACGGTGGCCCTGGTCGGAAGATCGGGCGCCGGCAAGTCGACCGTCGTCAACCTCGTGCCGCGGCTGTTCGACGTCACGTCGGGGCGCATCACGATCGATGGAGCCGATATTCGCGACGTGACGCTCTCGTCGCTGCGCGGCGCCATCGCCATCGTCAGCCAGGACGTGACACTGTTCGACGACACGATCCGCGCCAACATCGCGCTGGGGCGGCTTTCGGCGAGCTTTGCAGAGATCGTCGCGGCGGCGACGGCGGCCGCGGCCCACGACTTCATCATGGCGCAGCCGCACGGCTACGACACCATCATCGGCGACCGCGGCACGCGGCTTTCCGGCGGACAGCGCCAGCGCCTGGCTCTCGCGAGCGCCATTCTGAAAGACGCGCCGATCCTGCTGCTCGACGAGGCGACGAGTGCGCTCGACACGCATTCCGAGCGGCTGGTCCAGGAGGCGCTGGCGAAGTTCTCGAAGGGGAGAACAACGCTCGTCATCGCGCACCGGCTTTCGACGGTGCAGAATGCCGACCTCATCTGCGTCATGGACGGCGGGACGATCATCGAGCGCGGCACGCACGCCGAGCTTTCCGGCAAGGGCGGTCACTATGCGGGGCTCGTGCGCGCGCAACTGCTCTCCGACGTCGAGCCGGAAGCGCCCGGCCTGCGCGTGCCAATGAATTAGCGCTGCACCCTAAGCGCCGCCGGCGGACGCGACCGGCGCGGCTACTCGCGGTGCAGGACGCTGTCGACAATGCGGTTTGCCCAGCCCTCGGCATGGAACGAGCGCTTCAGCTCCTTGGGGTCGTAGACGGTCTCGACCCAGTCGAAGAAGGGCATCGGGCTCTTGGCATTGTCCTCGAGGTAGCGCTCGAAGAAGTAATCGAGCACGCCGGTGTCGGCCTGGCGGATGTGGCCGTACCTGAGCGACAGCTCGCGCTTGGCCTCGGCGATCGGCACGCCGCATCGAATGTGCTTATAGAGCGCGCTCATGAGGCCAACTCGATCGGCGCCGGACTTGCAATGCAGGAGGATGGGATAGTCGAGGCGGTCGAAAAGGTCGCGGGCGGCGCGCAGCTCTTCGCGCGTCGGGACGTCGCGGGAGCGGATGCGGAAATCGACAAGGCTTATGCCCGCACGCGCGCAGGCGGCCTTCTCGAATTCGTATGTGGATGTCGCTGCGTTTCCCCTGAGATTGACGATCGTTCTGATGCCCTTTCGCGTCAGGCGGCGGAACTGATGCGGGAGTGGCTGTGCTCCGCGCCAAGCCTCCTTGGAGAGCCGGTGGCGGTTCGGAAAGACGACCCGGATGAAGAGATGATCGAGGAGGATCATGTCGAGGTAGCGGGCGGCCGGCGCGGCGCGCTCGCGAATTGATTTCGGGACGACTGCGAGAAGGGCGTTACCGCACGCTGAGAGCACGCGCCTTATCGCACGCTTTGCCTTTTTCGTGGGGCGTGCCATTGATTCGCTGGACTTCCGAAGCTCGAGCGCGGCAGCATCCTGTGTTGGCGGGGTGACCGAAAGCCGCGTTGCGGCGAAGCCCAATAGTCTCCGCCCCCGTGCGTTTGCTTTCGCTAGATATTCGCTATAGGAAGAACCTGCAAGAGACTTCGCGGAACGCCCGGCGCCATGGCGATTGGGAGGCGGGCTAGCCCCATCAATGCGACTTTCGCCCCAGCAAAAGTCAAAGCTCTATCGATTTGCCGGACGCACGCTCGCGCGCTACATGCGCTGGGTGCATCGTTCATCGACCGTCGTCCTCGATCCGCCGGACGTGCGTGAGCGATTAGGCGCAAATCACCCCTTCATTCTCTCGATGTGGCACGGGCAATTCATGATGATGCCGGTGCTGCACATCGGCGGCTATCGGGTCGCGGCCATCGTCGCACGTCACGGCGATGCGGAGATCCTGGGCGAGATGCTGCCGCAATTCAATATCGAGTGCGTGCGCGGAGCAGGTGCCGCCGGCCGGGCCAAGGACCGCGGCGGTTCATATGCGCTTCGGACTGCGGTGAGGCTGCTCAAGGACGGCGCGACCTTCTCGATGACGGCCGACGTGCCGCCGGGTCCCGCGCGGCGCGCCGGCAGCGGCATCGCCACGATCGCGCGGCTGTCGGGACGGCCGATGGTGCCGCTCGCCGTCGCCTCCTCCCGCTTCATCTCGCTCAATAGCTGGAGCCGGATGACGATCAACCTGCCGTACTCGAAGATCGCTTACGTCATCGGGGAACCGATATGGGTCCCGCGCGATGCGGATGAGGAGACGCTCGAGCGCTGCCGCCTCGAGATCGAGGCCGGGCTCAACGCCGTCACCGAGCGTGCCTACCGGATCGCGGGCGGCAACATCAAGCGCGCCACGCCGCGTAACGTGATGGAGGCTGCCGAAGGGGGGGCGCCACTTGGCTGGCTGCTCAAAGCCTACCGCGCCGGGACAAGTCTCATGCGGCCAGCTGCGCCGCTGCTGCTCAGGTTTCGCGAGCGGCAAGGGAAAGAGAATCCCAAGCGCCTCAACGAGCGGTTCGGCGTGGGCAGCGTCCCTCGCCCCGACGGGCCGCTCATGTGGCTCCACGCGGCGAGCGTCGGTGAGACGAATGCCATATTACCGCTGATCGAGCGCCTCGCCTCCAGCCGAGACATCGCCGTGGTTCTCACAACGGGAACCACCACGTCCGCCAATCTGGCGGCGCAACGGCTCGGCGCAAAGGCGGTCCACCAATACGTGCCCCTCGACGCGCCCGAGTACGTGAGGACATTCCTCGATCATTGGCGGCCTGATCTCGCCGTTTTCACAGAATCCGAGATTTGGCCGAACCTCATCCTCGAGACGGCCGAGCGCAAGATCCCGCTGGCGCTCGTCAACGGGCGCATGTCGGGGCGCAGCTTCGATCGCTGGCGGCGCAACAGCCACTTCTCGCGCCCGCTCTTCTCGCGATTCGATATCGTGCTGGCGCAAAACGAGAAGCTCGTGCGCATGTTCTCCGATCTCGGCGCGCGCAACGTGCTTGCGGTCGGGAACCTCAAGATCGACGCGCCGCCGCCGCCGGTCGACGTCGGCGAGCTCGAGCGACTGCGCGGCGCCCTCAAAGGCCGGCCGGTTCTGGTTGCGGCCAGCACGCACGAGGGCGAGGAGGAAATCGTCGCCGCGGCACATCGGCAGATGGCGCGCACGATACCGGGGCTCTGCACCATCATCGCGCCGCGGCACCCCGAACGCGGGACGGTGATCGCCGAGCATCTCAAAAGTCTCGGATACGGCGTGGCGCAACGGTCGCTGGGTCAGCTTCCCGGCGAGCGCACGGACATCTATGTCGCCGATACCATCGGCGAGCTGGGGACGCTCTATGCTCTGACCGCCGTCGCCTTCATCGGCGGATCTCTGGTCAAGCACGGCGGTCAGAACCCGATCGAGGCGATCGGCCACGGTGCTGCGGTGCTCACGGGGCCGCATTGGAGCAACTTCCGCGATTTCTATCGCGCGCTCTTTCGCCACAATGGTGCCCAGCAGGTCAGGAACGCCGAGGAGCTGGCCGCCGCCGCGGCGGCGCTGATCGGCAGCGAGGCGGAGCTGCAAAAGATGCGCTCGGGCGCCAAGACGGCGCTGCAGTCTCTTTCGGGCGCGCTCGACCGCACGGCGGAAGCGCTCTCGGCTTACTTGCCCAAGCCCGGCGCGGGTGTGCGGCGTGCGTCTTGACGAACCAGGCTGGTGGTATGGCTCCGGGCGGCGGGAAGAGCTCGTCGCGCGGCTGCTCGCGCCGCTGGGCGAGCTCTACGGCTCGGTCCTGCAATCACGCTTCGAAGGCCATGGCCCCTACGCCTCGCGCCTGCCGGTGATCTGCATCGGCAACTTTACGGCGGGAGGCACCGGCAAGACGCCGCTCGCGCTTTTCGTCATGAATTATCTCACAAGCCTGGGTGAGAGCCCGGTCTGCCTTACGCGGGGCTACGGCGGCTCTGTCGCGGGGCCGGCGTGGGTGGCGCGCGGGGCGAGCACGGCGCGCGAGGTCGGTGACGAGCCGCTTCTCCTGGCGCGCGCGGGGCCGACGCTCGTGGCGCGCGATCGCAAGGCCGGAGCGCGGCTGATCGAGGAGGAACAGGCGCCGGCGAGCGTGATCGTCATGGACGACGGCATGCAGAACCCGGAGCTCAAAAAGGATCTCGTGCTGGCGGTCGTCGACGGCAGCCGCGGGCTCGGCAACGGCCGCGTCATCCCCGCGGGGCCGCTGCGGGCCCCGCTCGAGTTCCAGGCCGGGCTCGTCGATTGCGTCGTTGTCAACGGGGCCGGCGGCGAGCATGCGTACGCGGAAGGCAGCGTCATCGACCGTCTGAAGCGAAGCTTCCCGGGGCCGGTGCTGGCCGCGGAGGTGGCGCCCGTGGGCGACGTCGAATGGCTGAAGGCGGCACCGGTCGTCGCCTATGCCGGGATCGGCAGCCCGGATCGCTTCTTCCAACTGCTCGCCGATCTCGGCGCCGAGCATCATCGCGCGCAAAGCGTACCCAGACCATCACGCATTCTCGCAGGCGGATGCCGCAGCGCTCCTGGCAGAGGCCTGGAGCACTGGCGCTCAGCTCGTGACGACGGAGAAGGACCTGGTGCGGCTCGAGGGCGCGACGGGGAAGTGCGCGGAGCTTCAGGCCGCGTCGCGCGCGCTTGCCATCCGCCTCAAGTTCGAGGAGCGCGATCTCATGCGGCTCACGTCGCTCATCGATGCGACGCTCAAGGCCAAGGCGCAGGGCAAACCCGCCGATCAGCGCTGACGCTGCTGGTGGACGGTCTCGAGATAGCGGCGGAGCGAAATCTCGGCCGTGGAATAGGCTTCCTGCAGCTCGACGCTCCAGTAGCGCAGATCGGGAAGCTGGATCGGCTCGCCGGTGACGGCGCAGCGCACGAACTCGCCCGGCGAGATAACCTGGAACTCGCCGTCGAGGTAGCGGACCTGAGCCTCGCCACGGACGCCGAACAGTTTGTCGAATTTATTCATCAGATCCCTCGCCGGGGCGGTGGCAGAGCACGCGGCCCGCGGACCCATGTCGTCGTCAAATCAAATCGCCAATCGGTAGGGCGGCGTCAAGGCTTCCGCGGGCAATTTTCCTTTTCCTCGTTACGTTAGCGGAAATTAATCAAAAGAGAGAGCCTTGGCCGGAGCCGCCGCCGCGCGGCTTGGGCGGGGACGCCGGCGCCATGGCTCGGGTTCCTGGCTCATCGAGGCGGCTTTGTGTTTGAGGTTGCCTGTGCCTCCGCGGTCACGCGTCCGTCGGCGAACTCGATGTCGAGCTTCTGCGCCACCGACACGGCTGCCGCGCGGCGGATCGTTCGGCCTTCGGTGTCCCGCACGAGGGCGTAGCCGCGCGCGAGCACGCCCTGGTAGCTCAACGCGGCAAGGAGCTGACTCCGGGCCTCGATTGCACGGCGGCGGTGGCGAATGGCGTTGACGACGGCCTGAGACGAGCGCGCCTCGAGCGCGGCAAGACGTTCGCGACCGCGGTCGATGCGCTGGCGGATGCCGGCCGGGCGAAGGCGCGCGGCGATGCGCGCTGCGCGTGTGTGGTGCGCCTGCGTATTCCCTTGCAGCGCACGCCCCAGACGCGCGCTTGCGGCGTCGAATCGATGGCGCGGAGAGGCGATCACGGATCTCAGGCTCGGCAATCGCCCCGAGACCTGCGCGAAGCGGGTGTGGCTCCTCTGGACGCGGTCGCGGAGCGCGGAGGCGAGCCGGTTGGCGCAGGCGTCGAGGCGCTGGCGGGGAAGGGCGACGAGATCGTCGGGGCGCGGCAGGCCGCGCGCGGCCGATCTCAGATCGCGGCGCTGGGCTTCGAGCAGGCGGCGCACGCCGACGTCGAGGCGCAATCCGAGCTTGCCGGTCGTCTCGGCGAGCTCGGAGTGCTTGGGCACCGCCCATTCGGCGGCCTTGGTGGGGGTCGGCGCGCGCGCATCGGCGACGAGGTCGATCAGCGTCCAGTCGGTCTCGTGGCCGACGGCGGAGATGACCGGGAGCCGGCTCGCCGCCACGGCGCGCACGACCATCTCGTCGTTGAAGCCCCAAAGGTCCTCGAGGCTGCCGCCGCCGCGGGCGACGATCAGGACATCGGGACACGGCACGGGGCCGCCGGGGGCAATCGCATTGAAGCCGCGGATGGCGGCCGCCACCTCGGCGGCGCTGCCCTCGCCCTGCACGCGCACGGGCCAGACGATGACATGCGTCGGGAAGCGCTCGGCGAAGCCGTGCAGCATGTCGCGGATGACGGCGCCCGTCGGACTGGTCACGATGCCGACGACCTTGGGCAGGAAGGGGATCGGCTTCTTCCTCGTCTCGTCGAAGAGGCCTTCGGCGGCGAGCTTCTTCTTCCGCTCCTCGAGCTGCGCCATGAGCGCGCCGAGGCCCGCGGGCTCCAAGGCCTCGATGACGATCTGATATTTCGAGGAGCCGGGGAAGGAGGAGATCTTGCCGGTGGCGATGACCTCCATGCCCTCCTCGGGGCGGAACTTGAGCTTGCCCCAGACGCCGCGCCAGACGACGGCCTCGATCTTCGCCTTGTCGTCCTTCAGCGCGAAGTAGCAGTGGCCGGACGCATGCGGGCCGCGATAGCCGGAGACCTCGCCGCGCAGGCGCACGTAGCCGAAGCCCTCCTCGAGCGCGCGCTTGATGGCGCCGGAGAGCTCGGAGACGGTGAACTCCGCGACGTTGGCGCCTGACTTGGCAGAGGCGGGGGGCGGGGAATCGGATGCTGCGTCGGCCACGAATCGGTCCGGGCTTGTTAGAGGGAGAGAGAATGATACACCATGGCGCGTCCGGCGCGGCAGGTCGAAGGCAAATCGTTCTGGGTCAAGGCATCATACAGCGCATGAACGTCCTGTTGATCGGCTCCGGGGGCCGCGAGCACGCGCTCGCCTGGGCGCTTGGCACGAGCCCGCTGCTATCGAAGCTCTATTGCGCGCCGGGAAATGCCGGAATCGCCGAGATCGCGGAGTGCGTCGTGCTCGATGCCGCCGACCACGAGGCCGTGATTGCGTTTTGCCGCGCGCACAGCGTCGGTCTCGTCGTCATCGGGCCGGAAGCGCCGCTTGTCGGCGGGCTTGCGGACGCTCTTGCCGCGGCGGGGATCAAGCACTTCGGACCGTCCAAGGCCGCGGCGCAGTTCGAGGGGTCGAAGGGCTTCACCAAGGATCTGTGCCGGGAGTTCGGCATTCCGACCGCGGCCTACGGGCGGTTCAAGGATGCGGCGGGGGCCAAGGCTTACCTCGCCCGGCAGAGACTGCCGATCGTCGTCAAGGCGGATGGGCTCGCTGCGGGCAAGGGCGTCGTCATCGCCGAGACGCGCGAAGCGGCGGAGGCTGCGATCGAGGCCTGCTTCGCCGGTGCCTTCGGCGCGGCCGGGCTCCGAGGTCGTGATCGAGGAGTTTCTCACGGGCGAGGAAGCGAGCTTTTTCGCGCTCGTCGACGGGGTGCATGCGCTGGCGCTGGCGACGGCGCAGGATCACAAGCGCGTCGGCGAGGGCGATACGGGAGCCAATACCGGCGGAATGGGCGCCTATTCGCCGGCGCCGGTGATGACGGAGGAGCTTGTCCGGCGGACGATGGAGGAGATCATCCGCCCGACGGTCGCGGCGATGGCCAAGCGCGGCACGCCGTTCAAGGGCGTGCTGTTCGCCGGGCTCATGATCAACGCCGATGGTCCGAAGCTCATCGAGTACAACGTGCGCTTCGGCGACCCCGAGACGCAGGTGCTCATGATGCGCCTCAAGTCCGATCTCCTCGCCGCGCTGCTCGCGACCGCCGACGGCACGCTCGATAAGCACGATGTCTCCTGGCGCAAGGAGGCGGCGCTGACGGTCGTCATGGCGGCCAAGGGCTATCCCGGCACGCCCGAGAAGGGGACAGAGATCCTGGGCCTCGCGGATGCACGCAAGGTTCCGGGCGTCGAGATCTTTCATGCCGGGACGAAGCGCGACGGGCGATCGCATCGTGGCCGATGGCGGGCGCGTGCTCAACGTGACGGCATTGGGCGAGACCGTGGCCGAGGCGCAGGGGCGCGCCTACGAGGCGATCGCGCGCATCATCTGGCCGGGAGGGTTCTACCGCCGCGATATCGGCTGGCGCGCCATTCACCGCGAGAAGGCGGGTGCATGACGTGCCTTGGGGTGACGGCCGCACTATATTTCGGCGGTGCTTTTCGCAGCCGCTCAGGCGGGAGCGGCCGCGGCCGGCAGAGCCGATCGCCTCCGAGCAAGGCGCGAAGTGGGAGACGGATGAGCCGGTGCGCCGCGCGATGACGGCGGTTCGCGATCTCGTGGCTCCGCGATCATTCGCCCGTCACGCACCGGCGCATGCCGCCTGCCGGCGCGCAGCGCTTTTCACGCTGCGATCAAGATTGAGATCGAGCGCATGCTGGCCGAGACGAAGGTCGCTCCGAACGCAAGAGCAGCGCTCGAGCCGATCGCGACCGAGATCGTGAACGGCGCGGAGGCCGTCGCCGGCATGAAGAAAGATGTCGAGCCGATGGACGGCATCGTCGCCATCGATGAATCCCTTGCCAACTATATGCGCCGCTTCGATCATCCCGGCTGGCAGCCGCTGCGGTAGCATCTTGCCGTGGTTCGGACCAGCGGGCGTAGCTATACAGCTTCGTCATGCCCGCGCAGGCGGGCATCCGTACAAGCCGGGGGTGCGCGGCGATGACGGAGGTCAGCCAGTTGGACGCCCAAAGGAAGTAACGGCGGCCTTAGATGCCGAGCCGGTGCTGCACGGCGGTTGCGAGCGTGAGGTGCAGGCTGTCCCAGGATCGTGCTCGCGTCCCCTACTAGCGGGCGGCGGCACGCTGCAGCGATGCCCACTCGAGCCAGAGCCGCACGCGCGCCTCGGGATGGGGCGCACTCATGAAATCGGTGATCACCGCGATGCTGTCCGCGCCCGCCGCCATGACGGGGCCCGCGCGCTCGGGCGTGATGCCGCCGATGGCGACCAGGGGCAGGGATCCAATGCGCCGCTTCCATTCGCGGAGGCGCTCGAGGCCCTGGGGCGCCCACTGCATCGCCTTGAGCTTCGTCTCGTAGATCGGCCCGAGCGCGATGTAGGCGGGCCCGGCGGCGAGCGCGGTCTCGAGCTCCTCGTCGCTGTGGGTCGAGATGCCGAGGCTGACACCCGCCGTGCGCAATGCGTCGAGGTCAGCGCCCGCAAGATCCTCCTGGCCGAGATGAACATAGTCCGCGCCGAGATCGATGGCGGCGCGCCAGTGGTCGTTGACGATGAGCTGGCAGCCGGCCGTTTTCGCCAAGGGAAGCGCGGCTGCGATCTGGCGGCGGATGTCCTCGTCGGAAGCGTCCTTGATGCGGAGCTGGATCGTCTTCACGCCGAGCGGGAGGAGGCGTTCGAGCCAGCCGACATCGGGCACGATCGGATAGAACACGTCGGGCGCCGCTGGCGCGGGGCTTTTCATGCTCGTGGGTCGACTTTGGGGCCGAGATCGAAGAACGGCGTTCCGGCGACGGGCGTCGACGGCTGAGCCATGTCGCGGGGCTCGATGAGGCCCGCCTCGAAGGCGGCGCGGCCGGCTTCGATCGCCTTGGCGAACGCGGCGGCCATGCGCACAGGATCGCCGGCCTTGGCGACGGCGGTGTTGAGGAGGACCGCGTCGTAGCCCATCTCCATGGCCTGCGGCCGCGTGCGACGGCGCGCCGATGCCGGCATCGATCACGAGCGGCACGCCCGGGAAATAGGCGCGCATGGATTTCAGGCCGAGGCGGTTGGCGAGGCCCTGGCCGGTGCCGATCGGCGCGCCCCACGGCATCAGCACCTGGCATCCGGCGGCCAAGAGGCGCTCGGCGGCACCCAGATCCTCGGTCGTGTAGGGGAAGACCTTGAAGCCCGAGCGGCACAACGCGTTCGCCGCTTCGACGAGGCCGAACAGGTCGGGTTGCAACGTGTCGTCGTTGGCGATCACCTCGAGCTTGATCCAGTCTGTGCCGAGAAGCTCGCGCGCCATCTCGGCGGTCGTGATCGCTTCCTTGGCGGTTCGGCAGCCTGCGGTGTTCGGGAGCACGCGCACGGGGAGGGCGCGGATCAGCTCGAGAAAGCGCTCGCCAGTCCGCCCGCGCGCCTGCTCGCGCCGGAGCGACACGGTGACGATGCCGGCGCCTGCCGCATTGATGGCGTCGCTCATGATTTGCGGCGAGGGATAGAGCGCGGTGCCAAGCATCAGGCGCGAGCCCAGTGTCTCGCCGTAGAGCGTAAGGGCGCCGGTGCCGGGCCTCTGGCCGGTCAGGTGGGGTGTACGTGCGTTCATGGGCTCAATATAACAAGGGACGTGCCGGGAAACGACACCCGCAGCTTGCCGCGGCGCAGGGTTGTGGGCTGCAGGGGCGGCCATTCTTACCGTTCCGGCAGGGATGCTATAAGGTCGGTGTGAAATCAGGGACGGATTTCTTCTCCGAGTGAGCGATTGATCGGCGCCTTGAACAGTCTGCGTTGGGCTCTTGCCGTCGCGTCTTGTGCCATCTGCGCCGGGGCGGTGGCGCAAACGGCGGACAAGAAGCCGGCTCCGCCTGCCGCCGCGCAACCGGCGCGCCCAGCCGAAGCCGGCTGCACCCGCCAAGAGCCCGGCGGCGCCGGCAGCCGGCGCTCCTCAAGGCCAAGCAGCGGCCCCTGCGGCGCAAGGCGCAGCCCCTGCGCAAGGAGCGGCCCCGGCGCAAGGGGCGCTGCCTCCGGGCATGCCGGATGCCTACAAGCTCAATCTCATGATCCGGACGACCGTCATCGCCGTCAATCAGGCAAACAAGACGGGGAACTACTCGGTCTTGCGCGATCTCGCGGCGCCGGGCTTCCAGGCGTCAAACAACCCGGCGCAGCTCGCCGAGATCTTCGGCGACCTGCGCAAGAGGAATCTCGACCTGTCGCCAGTGCTGTTCTACCAGCCCAAATTCACCAGCCGGCCGGTACTGTTGCCGAACGGCATGTTGCGGGTGGTCGGTCTCTTTCCTTCGCGGCCGCAGCAGGTCAACTTCGATCTCGTCTTCGAGCAGGTCCAGGGAGACTGGAGGATCTACGGCGTCAGTATCGGGACGCGGGTCGCGCCGCCCGTGGATGCTAAAGGGACTCCGCCTGATGCGGCTGGCGGACCGGTGGCGGAGAGCACTGCGACCGGCGGCCCGCCGCCCGCCGCCGTCAGTACGGCCAAACCGGCGGCGCAAGGCGCGGGTGCGGCTCCTTCGGGCGTCGTTGCGGACAAGGGCGGGACCGCAGGCGGGGCGACGCCGAAGGCCGCCAGCAAGGAGGCGCCCGCGGCAGTGAAGCCCGTCAGCCCGCCGGCCGCCAAGCAAGGGCTCGGGGCGCCCCCGGCGGCCGCACCCTGATCCCCGGCGCCGCCAGCTCGGCTATTTCGCCATTAGCGGCATGGCCAACGCTCGCCTTTTCAAAACCTGCGGATCCAGCTCCCCGGTCGTCGCCAGGTCCATGATCGTGGCGGCCAGTCTGGCGCGGGCCTCGCTGATCCAAGGCGCCTGGTTCGGTGCCGTCCTCAGTCCGGCCTCCGAGCAGGCTTCGTCGTAGGCTTGCTGCAGAATTGCGAGTGTATCGGCGTCGAATGCTTTTTCTTTGAATGGCATTTGATATCCCTTACGCGCACCAAGTCGGGGGCAATCTCAAGTGCTGGGATGGATATTAAATGGTCCCGTGTCTTGAAGCACTTAGATAACATGGCTCATTCGAGTCCAAATGGACAGTTGATATTCGCACTTGCAACAATGGAGATGCCCGGCCGGCATTGAACATTGCTCGCTTCAACCTTGATTGTTTGCCATCTCGACTTGAACGGCGTTGCCGTTCCCCTACGGCAGGCCTACCGTCTGCCTGCAAAAGAATAGGGAGAGGAGCCCAATGGAAAACAGAACACTCACCATCCTGGCGGCGGTTGTCGTCGCCCTGTTGCTCGTCTGGTATTTCGTGCCGACGCCCGGCCCGGCGCCCACGACCACGCCGACCGCAACGGAGACGCCTGCGCCTGCTCCGGCACCTGCCGAGGCACCGAAATAGGCGGCACGCCGGATAGAACTGCTGGGGACTAAGACAGTGGGGGCCGCGGCCCCCACTGTGCGTTGGGCAACGAGATGGCCCGCGGCTAGAACATGTTGAGCGCGAGGCGCGCCTCGTCCGACATGCGACTCTGATCCCAGGGCGGATCGAACGTGAGCTTCACCTTGGTTCCCTTGACGCCGGGCACGGTGTTGACCGCATTCTCGACCCAGCTCGGCATCTCGCCTGCCACCGGGCAGCCCGGCGCCGTCAGCGTCATCTCGATGGAGACCTCCCGGTCGTCGCCGATGTCGACGCGGTAGATCAGGCCGAGCTCGTAGATGTCGGAGGGGATCTCGGGGTCGAACACCGTCTTCAATGCGGCGATGATGTCTGTGGTCAGGCGATCCAGCTCGTCGGGCGGGATGGCGGAGGCGCCAATGGCGGGCACGTTCGGTCCGCTCGCCTCAGCCGGCGTCCCGGTCGCTGCGGATGGTTCCGCGGCGGGCGCAACCGAAGCAGGCGAGGCCGGCCTCACATCGGCGGCGGTCTCGGCTTTCACGTCGTTCTCGAGCGGCTTGCCTTCCATCGGCATTCTTTCCGATTACGCAAAGAACTCGCGGGCGCGCGACAGCGCGGATACCAGCGCGTCCACCTCGGCCTTGGTATTGTACATCGCGAACGAGGCCCGGCAGGTCGCGGTTACTCCGAGCCGCTCCATGAGCGGCTGAGCGCAGTGATGTCCGGCGCGGATGGCGATGCCGGAGCGGTCGATGATCGTCGCGACGTCGTGAGGGTGCAGGCCGTCGACGTTGAAGGAGACGAGCGAGCCCTTGCCCGGCGCCTCGCCGAAGATCGTCACGCCCGGGAGCGCGCCGAGCTTGGCCTGCGCGTAGGACAAGATTTCCGCCTCGTGGCGGGCGATCTTCTCGCGGCCGACCTGCATCAGGTAGGTGAGCGCTGCGCCGAGCCCGATGGCCTCGACAATGGCCGGCGTGCCGGCCTCGAACTTGTGCGGCAGCTTGCCGTAGGTGATGCGGTCGACCTCGACGATCTCGATCATCTCGCCGCCGCCCTGATAGGGCTGCATCGCCTCGAGGTGCTTCTTCTTGGCATAGAGAACGCCGATGCCGGTCGGCCCATAGGCCTTGTGGCCGGTGAAGACATAAAAATCGGCGTCGAGGTCCTGCACGTCGACGGGGAGGTGCACGGCGGCCTGGCTGCCGTCGACGAGCACGGGGATGCCGCGCGCGTGGGCGAGGCGGATGACCTCCTTCACGGGCACGACGGTGCCGAGGACGTTCGACATGTGCGTGATGGCGACCAGCTTGGTCTTGGGCCCGAGCAAGCGCTTATACTCGTCGATCAGGAACTCGCCCTTATCCGAGATGGGCGCCCACTTGAGCACGGCGCCGCGCCGCTCGCGATGGAAGTGCCAGGGCACGATGTTCGAGTGATGCTCCATGATCGAGAGCACGATCTCGTCGCCCTGGCCGATGTTCGCGCCGCCCCAGGATGAGGAGACGAGGTTGATCGCCTCCGTCGCATTGCGCGTGAAGATGATCTCCTCGGTGCTCGGCGCGTTGAGGAAGCGGCGCACGGTCTCGCGCGCCTCCTCGAAGCGGGCGGTGGCGGCGTTCGAGAGATAGTGCAGGCCGCGGTGGACGTTGGCGTACTCGAAGCGATAGGCGTGGTCCATCGCTTCGATGACGGGCAGCGGTTTCTGGGCAGAGGCGCCGTTGTCGAGATAGACGAGCGGCTTGCCGTAGACCTCGCGGTAGAGGATCGGAAAATCCGTGCGGATGCGCTCGACGTCATAGCCCGGCGTCGCCGCAGTCCAGGTCAAATCCTTCTCTCGTGCCGCACTTGTCATGTCGTGCCTCTTTTACGCCGCCGCCTTCGCGCGATTGTCCCGCAACCAGTGCCGCGCCAGCGCCATGAAGGCCTCGCGCGGCGCCTCGTGCTCGATCTTGTCGATCGCCTCACCGATAAACAATTCGACGAGCAGCGCCTTGGCTTCCTCGGGCGGAATGCCCCGCGAGCGGCAATAGAACACCAGATCCTCGTCGAGCTCGGCCGAGGTGCTGCCGTGGCCGCAGACGACGTCGTCGGCGTAGATCTCGAGCTCGGGCTTCGAATCGAACTCGGCGTCAGGCGAGAGCAACAGCGCCTGCGCCATCTGCTTGCCGTCGGTCTTCTGGGCGCCGGGGCGGACGATCACCTTGCCCTGGAAGATGCCGCGGGCCTCGCCGTCGAGGACGCCCTTCATCAGCTCCCGGCTCTTGCAGCGGGGCACGGCGTGGTCGATGACCAGCGTCGTATCGGAGTGGCCGTTGCTGCCCGCGAGGAAGGCGCCGCCGAGATCGAGCTCGCTTCCCTCGCCCCTAAACGTAAGCAGCAGGTCGTTGCGAACAAGTCCATCGCCGATCGTCATCGTGAACGGCCTATAGATTGTACCCGCGCCGAGCGAGACGATGCGCTTGCCGAGATGGAGCGAGCCGCCGGCGGTGGCGACGAACTTGAGGTGCGTGACGTCCGTATTGTCGCCCGCAATCACCTGGGTCAGCATGTGGCGCTGGCGCGGAGCCGCGGCGCTCGAGGCATAGCTCTCGACGATGACGGCCGAGGCACCCTTCTCGACAAGCACGACATGGCGCAAGGCGACGGCCGCGGCGCCATAGCGGCCAGGCTGATGCACGATGTGCAGCGGCCTCGTGAGCTTAGTTCCGGCCTTGATGCGGATCACCGCGCCGTCCACCATCATGGCGGTGTTGACGGCCGTCATGGCGTCGGTCGCTGCCTCGGTGACGGCCTCGATCTCGTCGAGCAGCCACTCGGGCTCCTCCTCGAGCAGTTGCGAGAGACGCTCGACCGTCACGCCGTCCGGCAGATTGGAGGCTTCGACACGCGCATGGTCAACGAAGCGGATGGTCGAAGCATTCTCCAGGTCGGGGATGAGGCCGGGGTCGGCTGCTAGCGCGCGGCCCGCGCTATCCGCGGCGGGCTTCTGCGCATACTCGAGCGGATAGACCTCCTTGATGAGGGCGCGGAGGTCCGTGTACTTCCACTCCTCGATGCGCCGGTGCGGGAGCCCGAGCGACGAGAACCGCCCGATGGCGTCGCGGCGCAGCGCGTGCACGCGCGCCCGGCCCGGGAGCCCGCTCTCGTGCGCCGTCAGCTGCTCGAGGAGCGCCGTCTCAGCCTTCGTTCTTACTACTTGCACCGTCATCGGTCGTACCGCCTTGAACTCGTCCGCAGCCCCCATCTTGCTCATGGTCAGGCCGCCTTGCCCTGATACTCGGCGTAGCCCGACTCCTCGAGCTCGAGCGCCAGCTCCTTGCCGCCGGACTTCACGATGCGGCCGCCGGCCAGCACGTGCACGCGGTCGGGGACGATGTACTCGAGCAGGCGCTGATAGTGCGTGATGAGCAGCATGGCGCGATCCGGCGAGCGCAGCGCGTTGACGCCGTCGGCGACGATGCGCACGGCGTCGATGTCGAGGCCGGAGTCAGTCTCGTCGAGCACGCACAGCGTCGGCTCGAGAACGGACATCTGCAGGATCTCGGAGCGCTTCTTCTCGCCGCCGGAGAAGCCGACGTTGACGGGACGCTTCAGCATCTCGATGTCGATGAGAGCTTCGCGGCCTTGGCCTTGACGAGCTTCATGAAGTCGGGCGTCGAGAGCTCGGGCTGGCCGCGCTTCTTGCGCACCGCATTCGCGGCCGTGCGGAGGAACGTCAGGCCGGCGACGCCCGGGATCTCCATCGGGTACTGGAAGGCCAGGAACACGCCCTTGGCGGCGCGCTCGTCGGGCGCCATGTCGAGAATGCTCTCGCCGTTCCAGAGGATGTCGCCCTCCGTCACCTCGTAGCCTGCGCGGCCGGCGAGGACGTGGGCGAGCGTCGACTTGCCCGAGCCGTTGGGGCCCATGATCGCATGCACCTCGCCCTTGGGCACGGTGAGCGTCAGACCTTTCAGGATCTCACGCTCCTCGTCGGCGAGCTTCACATGCAGGTTCTTGATCTCGAGCACTTGATACTTCCTCCAAAAGATCGATTGCGAAAGCGGTCGGCCGTGCCGATCAGCCGACGCTTCCTTCCGAGGCTCACGCCGATGAGCTTCTGCGTTTCCGCCATGAACTCCATGGGCAGCTGCTGCAGCACGTCGCGCACGAAGCCGTTGACGACGAGCGCGATCGCCTCTTCCTGTGAGAGCCCGCGCTGCTGGCAATAGAACAGCATGTCGTCCGAGATCTTCGACGTCGTCGCCTCGTGCTCGAAGTGCGCGGAAGCGTTCTTGGCCTCGATGTAGGGCACGGTGTGCGCGCCGCACTTGTCGCCGATCAGAAGCGAGTCGCAGTTGGTGAAGTTGCGCGCGCCGGTCGCCTTCCGGTGCGCGGAGACGAGACCGCGGTAGGTGTTGTTCGAGTGGCCGGCGGCGATGCCCTTCGAGATGATGCGGGAGGACGAGTTCTTGCCGAGGTGGATCATCTTGGTGCCGCTGTCGACCTGCTGATAGCCGTTCGAGACGGCGATCGAGTAGAACTCGCCGCGCGAGTTGTCGCCGCGCAGGATGCAGGAGGGATACTTCCAGGTGATCGCCGAGCCGGTCTCGACCTGCGTCCAGCTGATCTTGGCATTGCGGCCGCGGCAGTCGCCGCGCTTGGTCACGAAGTTATAGATGCCGCCCTTGCCGTCCTTGTCGCCGGGGTACCAGTTCTGCACCGTCGAGTACTTGATCTCGGCATCGTCGAGCGCGATCAGCTCGACCACGGCCGCGTGCAGCTGGTTCTCGTCGCGCATCGGCGCCGTGCAGCCCTCGAGGTAGCTCACGTAGGCGCCCTTGTCGGCGATGATGAGCGTGCGCTCGAACTGGCCGGTCTGCTTCTCGTTGATGCGGAAGTAGGTCGAGAGCTCCATCGGGCAGCGCACGCCCGGCGGCACGTAGACGAACGAGCCGTCCGAGAACACGGCCGAGTTCAACGCGGCGTAGAAGTTGTCGCCCTGGGGCACGACCGAGAAGAGGTACTTTTTCACTAACTCGGGGTGCTCGCGGATGGCCTCCGAGATCGAGCAGAAGATGACGCCGGCTTTCGCCAGCTCGTCCTTGAACGTGGTCACGACGGAGACGCAGTCGAACACCGCGTCGACGGCGACGCGCGCGCCCTGCACGCCGGCGAGGATCTCGCGCTCGCGCAGCGGAATGCCGAGCTTCTCGTAGGTGCGCAGCAGCTCGGGATCGACGTCGGCGAGCGACTTCGGCCCCTCGGTGCTCTTGGGCGCCGAGTAGTAATAGAGGTCCTGGAAGTCGATCTTCGGATAGTGGACCTTGGCCCAGGTGGGCTCGGTCATGGCGCGCCAGCGCGCGTACGCCTCGAGGCGCGCAGCCAGCATCCACTCGGGCTCGCCCTTCTTGGCCGAGATGAAGCGCACGGTCGATTCGTCGAGGCCCTTCGGGGCCTTCACCGTGTCGATCTTGGTCTCGAAACCGTACTTGTACTGGTCGACGTCGATCTTTCGGACTTGGTCGATCGTCTCTTGTACCGCTGCCATCTCTCTTACCTACTCCCGCTTAGCGCCGCCGCGCGCCGGTACTGCGTGTCTCAAACTCGTCTAAGCCGCGATCTGCGCCTTGCCGCTCATGGCCTTCCAGGCGGCCAGGAACACCGCGATGTCCTTCTCCGTCGTCGCCGTGCCGATGCTGACCCGGATCGCGCTCTTGGCGATCTCGGGCGAAAGGCCCATGGCGGCGAGCACGCGGCTCTGCCCGACCTTGCCGGAGGAGCACGCCGCGCCGGCGCTCACGGCGATGCCGGCCAGGTCGAGCTTTATGACCAGCGTCTCGGCGAGCTTGCCCGGCCACGCGATGCAGGACGTGTTGGCGAGCCGCTCGGCCTTGTGGGCGATGACCTTGGCCTCGGGCGTCGTGCGCAGCACGCCCTCCTCGAGGCGATCGCGCAGCGCACGGATGCGGATCATGTCAGCGGCCTCGCGGGCGGCCTCGCGTGCCGCGGCGCCGAAGCCCGCAATGCCCGCCACATTCTCAGTGCCGCCACGGCGCCGGCGCTCCTGGCCGCCACCAGCCACGAAGGATCGGAGCGCAATCCCATCGCGAATGACGAGCGCGCCGGTGCCCTTCGGTCCGCCGATCTTGTGAGCGGACAGGCTCATCGTGTCGGCGCCCAGGGACGCAAAATCGATGGCGATGCGGCCTGCGGCCTGAACGGCGTCGGTGTGGACGGCGATGGCGTGCTCCGCGGCGAGCGCCACGGCCTCGGCAACCGGCTGGATCGCGCCGGTCTCGTTGTTCGCCATCTGGAGCACGATCAGCGCTCCGCGCGGTTCCTTGGCGGCGGCGAGTGCCGAGACGTCGATCGCATCAACCGCCGCGACGCCGTCGCTGGTTGTCTTGATCTCGACCAGGCGGGCGCCGGACAGCTCGGCGGGCGTGCGGACCGAATCGTGCTCGATGCCGGGGAGCGCAATCGTCTGTCCAGCCCTGAGCGAGCGCCCAGTTGTTGGCCTCGGTCGCTCCGCTGACGAAGACGATCTCGGAGGGCCGGGCGTTGACGAGGGCTGCAACCTCTTCGCGCGCCGCCTCGATGAGGGCACGCGCACGCCGCCCCTCGGCGTGGACCGACGACGGATTGCCGAAGACGTCGAGGGCCGCGACCATGGCCTCGCGTGCCGCGGGACGAAGCGGGGCCGAGGCGTTGTAGTCGAGATATGTACGCTCAACCGTCATAGCGGGCGGGGCCTCGCAGGCTCGGCCGGTTGGGCCAACGGCGCGCGCGCATGCTTCTCGCGGGGAATGCCGTCGAGGACCTCCTGCAAGCTTACGCTCCACAGAAAGCCCGAGATCTGCGCGCCAAGAGCGTCCCACAGTCCGTGGGTCAGGCAGCGCTCCTCGCCCATGCACGGAGTGCCTTCGTCCGTGCAGCGCGTCATGCGCGTCTCTTCATCGACAGCGGCCATGATCTCGCCGACCATGATCTCGGCGGCCGGCTTAACCAGGCGATAGCCGCCGAGGCGGCCGCGAGCACTGTCGACGATGCCGGCGCGCCGGAGCTTCAGGAAAATCTGCTCGAGATAGTCGAGGGAGAGCTTCTGGCGCTCGGCGACGACGGAAAGAGAGACGGTCTCAGCCCCGGCATACTTGGCGATGTCGGCCAGGGCCATGACCGCGTAGCGGCCCTTCGTATTGAGTTCCATACCGACCTCCAAGGGACCCCGCCCGATGCGGGGTGCCCACACGACTCTTGCACCGGACACCCGTACGTGTGCTAAGAGACGCCGCTATCTCTCGTATTGGTTCGCCAAGGCCTTGGGTCCAGCCTCTTTCGAACCATTCTAATCTTATGACCCGAATATGAAAATTCCGAGCGGGGAAATCAAGCATTCTCTGGGGCACGATTCCGTGATCTTTTGAGAGTGCTCTGGAGAAATCGTCGCAGCATTGCGGCTAGGCGCCAGCCGGGTCCCTCGGAAGCCAACCCAAAGCGAGCAAAATCAGACAAACATGCCTGAGCTTATCATCAATGGTCCCGCCGGGCGCATCGAGGCCCGCTACCACCATGAGGCCGCCAACGACAGCCCGATTGCGCTGATCCTGCATCCGCACCCCCAGTTCGGCGGGACGATGAACAATCAGGTCGTCTACAGCCTCTACTACACGTTCGCCCAGCGGGGGTTCTCGGTGCTGCGGTTCAACTTCCGCGGCGTCGGCAGGAGCCAGGGCTTCTGGGACGGCGGGCCGGGCGAGCTCGCGGACGCTGCGTCGGCGCTCGACTGGCTGCAGATCGTCAAGCCGGACGCCAAGTACTGCTGGATCGCGGGCGTCTCGTTCGGCACCTGGATCGCCATGCAGCTCCTGATGCGCCGGCCGGAGATCGACGGCTTCATCTGCATCGCGCCGCCGTCCAACCTCTACGATTTCTCGTTCCTGGCGCCCTGCCCGTCGTCGGGGCTGATGCTGAACGGCGACAAGGACCGCGTCGTGCCGTCGGCGTCGGTCGCGGAGCTCTGCGGCAAGCTCAAGACGCAGCGCGGCATCAAGATCGACCATGAGGTGATCCCCGGCGCGAACCATTTCTTCGAGGACAAGACGGCCGATCTCGAGGCGGTCGTCGGAAGCTACCTCGACATGCGCCTCGCCAAGGCGGTCAAGGAGCGCGAGAGCCAGAAGGAACGGGACCGCGAGCGGGAGCGCGAGCGCGAGAAGGAGCGCGAGCAGGATCTGGCCGACGAGGAGTAGGCTCGCGGTCGTGACCTTGCTGCGTGCGTTCGGGAGGCTCGAGACGCGGGGCGGCGCTAGGGAATGTTCCGGCTGATATCGCTTGCCTTAATCCTCGTCGGGGTTCTCGCTGCGCTGGCCGGCTCGCTCGTCTGGTACTCGATCGTATTCCCGCGTCAGCCCTTCCACGGACCCTTGCCGCCGCTCTCGAGCGAAGAAGCGGATCTCGCGCGCCGGCTCAGGGATCATGTGACCGCGGTCGCAAGCAGGCCGCACAATCTCGATCTCTATGTGGACCTCGAGGCTGCCGCGAAGCATATCGAGGCTACGCTCACGGGCCTCGGCTATGCGGTCGAGCGGCAGGAGTACGCCGAGCGCGGCAAACAGGTGCGCAACATCGAGGTCATGATCGAGCCCTCAGGCGCGGGCCGCGACGTCGAGAGCTACGTGGTCGGAGCGCATTACGACAGCGTGGGCTTCTCTCCGGGCGCCAACGACAACGGCACGGGCGTTGCCGCAACGCTCGAGCTCGCCCGCCTGCTCCGCGATCTCAAACCGCGCGAGAAGCGCCTGCGCCTCGTCTTCTGGGTCAACGAGGAATTCCCGTTCGGCAAGACGCCCAACATGGGCAGCTACCATCACGCGGAAGCGCTCAAGAAGAGGGACGAGCGCGTGGCCGGTGCCATTTCGCTCGAGACGATCGGATATTTCTCCGACGAGCCGGGCAGCCAGAAATTTCCATCACCGTTCGATCTCGTCTACGAGAACCGGGGCAACTTCGTCGCCTTCGTCGGGCTTCCGGGCTCGCGATCGTTCGTGCATCACGCGATCGGTGCGTTTCGCCGCCATGCAGCCTTTCCCTCGATCGGCGGCGTGGCGCCGGACTTCATCCCCGGGATTGGCAACTCGGACCACTGGTCCTATCACCAGATGGGCTACCCGGTCGCTCATGGTGACGGACACGGCTCCGTTCCGAAACCCGCAGTATCACAGGACGACCGACCTGCCGGATACGGTCGACTATGAGAGCCTGGCGCGGGTCACGAAAGGCATCGAGGGCATGCTGCGCGAGCTGGTGCGGTAACTTTCCCTCTCCCCATCGTGAGCACGATGGGGAGAGGGAGTTTTCAGCGCTTGGCTCTGGCGAGCACGCCGCCCGTCAGAGGCTGCGAGACACCCGTCGTACCGGGGAACGTGATCGGCAGGCCTTTGAGCGAGCGGACGGCCAGATACGCCCAGGCCTCCGCCTCCATCGCATCGCCGTCGAGACGCAGGGCCTCGGCCGGCACGACGGGTCCCTCGACTTTCTCCGCGAGCATGGCCATGAGCGTCCTGTTGCGGCGTCCGCCGCCGGAGACGATCCAGGTTCGGGGCGGGGAGGGCACCACGAAGCGCGACTTGGCGATTGCGGACGCGGTGAAGGCCGTGAGCGTCGCCGCGCCGTCCGCGAGCGAGAGCGACGAGACGGCGTCGAGCGAGAACGCATTGCGGTCGAGAGACTTGGGCGGAGGGGCGGCAAAGTAGGGGTGCGCGAGGAGGGAGGCGAGTGCTGCCTCGTCGACGCGCCCGGCGGCTGCGCATTCGCCGTCGGCGTCGAAGGGCATCCTCGCGTGCGCCTGCATCCAATCGTCGATCAGGGCATTGCCGGGGCCCGTGTCGAACGCGAGCAAACGTCGATCCGGGTCCTGGTCGTATCCGATCCACGTCAGGTTCGCGACGCCACCGATGTTCACCACGGCAATGGGGCCAGGAAGCTTGCCGGCGAGCGCCAAGTGATAGGCCGGCACGAGCGGGGCGCCTTCGCCGCCCGCCGCGACGTCGGCCGCACGCAGGTCGTAGACGACATCGATCCCGGTCGCCTGAGCGAGAGCAGCGCCGTCTCCAAGCTGAACGGTGAGGTGCGCCTCGGGACGGTGGAGCACGGTCTGGCCGTGGAAGCCGATGACGTCGATGCTCTTGGGCTCGATGCGATGGTCCTGGACGTAGTGAGAGACCGCCTCGGCGTGAAGCTGCGTCAGATACTGCTCGAGGAGGCGCAGGCGGCCGGGGCGATCGCCGCGACGCTTCAAGGACGGCCGCCTCTGCAAGGCCGGCTCTGAGCTGGGCCCTGAAAGCATCGGAGTAGGGGTACGTGGCGGCGTGGCCACGCTTCAGCGCCTGAGCCCCGTCCGTCTCGATCAGGGCCACATCGATGCCGTCGAGCGAGGTGCCGCTCATGAGACCGAGGGCGCGCATGAGCCCACCCTCTTGCTTGCTCACAGTCCTCAGCTCAGGCATGTTCCCCCGCAATCGACGGCCGCGGGGCGCAAATGCCGCGGCATCCAAGGCTCCAGCGGCTCTCCATGACGAACCTCAGAAGCGACTTTCTCAAGATCCTTACCGAGCGCGGCTTCATCCATCAATGCTCGGATGCGGGCGCTCTCGATCAGCTCGCGGCGCAAGGCAAGGTCGTGGCCTACGTCGGCTACGACTGCACGGCGCCGTCTCTGCATATCGGTCATCTTCTCTCGATCATGATGCTGCACTGGCTGCAAGCCACGGGAGCCGGCAAGCCGATCGCGCTCATGGGCGGCGGCACGACGCGCGTCGGCGATCCCTCGGGGCGCGACGAGACGCGCAAGATCCTGTCGCTCGAGGACATCGAAGCCAACAAGGACGCGATCAAGGGCGTGTTCGCCAAGTTCCTCAGCTTCGGGGGCGGCGCGAAGGACGCGCTGATGGTCGACAACGCGGAGTGGCTGGCGCCGCTCAACTACATCGATTTTCTGCGCGAGGTCGGGCGGCATATGTCGGTCAACCGCATGCTGTCGATGGATTCGGTCAAGCTCCGGCTCGATCGCGACCAGGAGCTCTCCTTCATCGAGTTCAACTACATGCTGCTGCAAGCCTACGACTTCGTCGAGCTGGCGCGGCGGTATGGAACCAATCTGCAGATGGGCGGCTCCGACCAGTGGGGCAACATCGTCACCGGCATCGATCTCGGGCGGCGGATGGGGACGCACCAGCTTTACGCGCTGACCTGCCCGCTTCTGACGACCGCGTCCGGGGCCAAGATGGGCAAGACGGCCTCAGGCGCGGTGTGGCTCAACGAGGCGCAGCTTCCGGCCTACGACTACTGGCAGTACTGGCGCAACACCGAGGATGCCGACGTCGAACGGTTCCTGAAGCTATTCACGACGCTCCCGCTTGAGCGAGGTGGCGCGGCTCGCAGCGCTCGCGGGGGCCGAGATCAACGAGGCGAAGAAGGTGCTGGCGACGGAGGCCACGGCGCTCATCCATGGGCGCGAGAAGGCCGAGGCGGCGGCGGAGACGGCGAAGAAGACGTTCGAGCAGGGTGCGCATGCCGCCGGCCTGCCGACGGTCGAGGTGGCGAGCGCGCGAGCTTGCCAAGGGTCTCGGCGTGCTGGCCGCGTTCGTGCGCGCCGGCCTCGTGCAGTCCAACGGCGAAGCGCGGCGGCAGATTCAGGGTGGCGCCATCAGGATCAACGATGCGCCGGTCAGCGACGAGAAGGCCGTGATCGGGGCGGGCGACGTCGGCGCCGACGGCGTCATCAAGCTGTCGCTCGGCAAGAAGCGCCACGTGCTGCTCAAGCCGGTTCTGACCGAGCTCACGACTTGCGCCTTGGCGCACTACTTCTTGGATGGGGCGCCCTTCGTCTCCGACGACCAGCCGTCGACGGTGCCGTCAATCGTTCCGGCGCGCGAGGGACCGTTCTTTTGGTCGTCGCTCGCGGTGGCAGACGAGCTCGATGCCCTGACGCGTGTTTCAGCGGGCGCCTTCTGACGCTCCTCGCGCGGCAAAACCTTCGGATTGGGGCTGGTCATCTCCATGATGCCGCGCAGGATACCCGGCGTGAACATCGACAGAGGATTGACGATCACCTGCGGCTGCGACATCGGTCCCTGGATGGCATAGGTGATGCCGAACACCCCTTCGCATTCGAGACCGGCGACGATCGGCCCGAAGAGCGGGATGTCACAGAGCGCGCTGTTGATCCCCTGCAGAGGCACGTAGGTGCCGCCGAGATTGACGCGCTGGGAGGCGTAGTCGACCTTGCCGCGGATCGAGGCGCCGATGATCGGGCCCTTGACGTAGGATTCCTCGAGCACGAACTGACCGTGGCCGGCGGAGAACGGCACCTTCATGCGGTCGAAATCGAACACCTCGCGCACGACGCGGCGCTGACCCTGCGGGGTTGTGCCGATCGCCGGTTCCCCAGAGCTGGCGCTCGAATAGACCTCCGAGACGATGGGATCACCCAAGACGCGGAAGTCCTCCACGGTCAGGATGCCGCTCTTGTCGGCGGCGCCTTTGGCATCGAGATTGAGCTCGAGGCGGCCGCGGCCGCCCTGAATGTTGGGATAGAAACCGATGAGCTTGAAGGCCTGACCGGCATCGGGCGTCTCGGCGGTTACGATGCGTCCGGTCTGGTCCTTCCTGAGCAGCACGTTGAGCGGCTTGCCGCCGTCGAGCTGTCCCTGCACGTCGAGCCCCACGAGGTTCTCGCGCCGCTTGGAGAGCTTGAGCTTGAAGCCGCGCATGGAGACGTCGGAGTGGCCGAGCACCGTGTCGACGGCGGCCTCGAGGTCGAGGCCGTTGGAAGGCCGCAGCGGCTTGATCTCCGCCTCGCCCGATTGGCCAAACGAGAGCAGAGAGCGGAACAGGTCCTTGCCGTCGTAGGTCGCGCCGCGGGCCTTGATGCTCCAGATTCTGTCGGGGCCGATCTTGCCCTGAACCTCGAGGCGCGAGACGACGTTGAGCGAGAAGTTCGGGAAGAGGAACTCGCTCACCTCGTTGTCTTTGTCGATCGAAAGCGAGCCCTCGATGGCGACGTCGTCGCCGGAAATCTTGAAGTTCCTGAGCTCGATGTTTTGCGTGGGGCTCGTTGCGACGTCGAACTCGAGGGAGGCGGCGCGGCCCGGGGCCTTGCGCCAGGCGAGATCCTGGAACGAAAGCTCGGCGCTGGTGAGATCGGCACGGCCGTGGATGGTCGGCTGGTCGCCCGTGCGCTGCAGGACGGTGATCTCGAACGGCACATTGCCTTGCACGAGGTGATTGACGTCGAGGCCGATCTGGGTGCGATCGGAGTTGTCGAGGGTTGCGCTCAGGCGCAGCGGCGGCTGCATCTCGGGAGGGGCGTCGAAAATGCGCTGCATGTCGAGCTTCGCCAGCACGCCGTTGACGATCAGCTCGCCGTTGGCGACGACGGCCGTCTGGGCGACATTGACGTCGATCGTCCCGCCCTGAATATCGAACTTTCCGAGCGGCTGTTTCGAGCGAATTTCGCTGAAGCGTGCCTTGCCTTCCGCGGAGACGGGTGGCGCGTTCGGGCTCTCGACGAGGGGCACGGTGATCTTGAACTGGCCGTCGACCTTGCCGTCGATGGCGCCGGCGGGAATGTCAGGGGCGGCACCCGATACGATCTGCGAGCTCTTGATCACCTCGAGCACGGTCGCGAGCGATGTCTGCGTGCGGAAGCCGAGCTCGCCCACGGGCACGACCGCATCAACGTCGGGAACCGCGAACCGCCCGCCCTTGACCGGGAGCGCGCTCGATGGGCCGGCGACGATCGCCGCGTCGGGTATCGTCACCTCGAGAGCGTTGCCCTCGAGGTGGATCAGCGCGCGGGGTGCCTCCACGGGCAGGCCGTGCGGCAGCGGCACCATCTTGAGGTCGCTGACCTCGATCGACATGGAGATGCGCGACTTGCCGTTCTCGGTGCCATTGCCGGCGCCGGTGCGCTCGTCATCCAGGAACTTGCCGCTCAGGAGCTTGAGCTTTCCCGAGCGCAGCTTGCCGTCGGTGACGTTCTTGCCGACCCATGTCCGTGCTGCCGGGGCGACGGCGCGAGGCCACAGCGCCTTGAGGGTAGGCAGCGTCATGGGGCTCATGGCGGCCTCGACGTGCGTGCTCGGCGCTTCGCCGCCGGTCAGGATCTCGCCGTTGATCGAGATCTCGGCGCCGCCGGCCTTCAGCGTGAACTCGGAGAGCTGAACCAGGCCTTCGGAGGGAACAATGCGGCCCGCGGCGTGCCAGGCGTCGACATTCATGCCGGCAATGCCGAATTCCTCGGCGGCGAGCACGCCGTCGCTGGCTTTGAGCTCGTAGTGCCATTCGGGCACATCGCCCGGGCCGTCCTTGCTCGTCATGACGCCGGCGATGGTCATGCGGCTGTCGCCCCATTTCAGCGTCGAGGGCGCCATCTCGAGGCGGCGGGCGGTGGCGTTGTAGTCGAGCTTGATCTGGCCGCCGTCGAGGATGAGGGGTGCACCCGACATGGACGGAAGACCTATGCGGCCTGCGCCCAGATAGAGCGCGAGCGCCGCACCTTTGAGCTCGCCCGCGGTCGACAGCTCGAGATCGAGATCGCCGTTGATCGGCATATCGAGCGTCTCGAGCAGGCTCATCTGCGGGGACGCGTTGGCGAGCGTGCTCGGGACGAGGTCACGCACGGAGGTGGCGACCTTGATGAAATCGCCTTTCTCAGAGTCCTCGGTGCGGAAAGTGAGCGACCACGGGCCGCGCGGCGTCTCGATCGTGGCAGACCCCGAGATGACGCTGCGCCGGCTGCGATGCTCGAGGTCGATGGTGGCTTCTGCAAGCTTGAGCTCGCTCGTCTTGCCGTCGTAGTCGACAACGACGGTGGCGTTCCTGACGCCGATCTCGCGCAGCTTTGACGTCGCGTTGCCGCTTTTCCTGGCACCGGCGGAGACCTCGGCGAGCGCGCGCGCGAGGTCGATGTGGCGGAAGGGGGCGACTTCGGGCGGCGGCTGGTTTTTCGCCTGCGTTGTGGTCGCTGACTCCTTTTCGGGCCTCCCGGCTTCGACGGGCGGGGCGATCAGCACCGGGGCCTGCGGTGCGCCGTCGGGCGTCTGCGCCGGATCGGAGATGGAGAGCGTCAGGCCCGTGGCCTTGGTGTAGCGGAACGAGACCTTGGGCTCGATCAAGAGGACGCTCTCAGGAACGGCGCGCAAGAGAAACAGAGCGCCATGGCTGAGTTCGACGGCGGCCAGCGGCGCAGACGCGACGAGGTCGCCGTCGCGCTCGCTGATCCTCAGGTTGACGAGCTGGATCTCGAGGCCGCGGTTATGGGTCAACGCGAGAACGGCGTCGTCAATCTTGGCGGTGTAGTCGCCGAGCTCGGCATTGATGCCCTGCTCTATGCTCGAGCTGAAGGCCTTGAGAGACACGGGCCCGTGCGAGAGGCGGACGTAGACGATCCCGGCCGCAATCAGCGACAGGAGGATGATCGGGCCGGAGACGATGAGGGCTGCGCTGGCAAGCCGGCCGAAGCGTTCGAGCTTGAGGATCAGCTCGCTCGGGCCTTCGCTCGGCTCAGTTTCTGGCGTGCGCCACTTGGGAGGTGGCGGCAGGGAGGCGGAGCGTGGTCTCCCGGAGGTCTGTCGCGTCATTACCACCCGTGTTTTTGCCCCACTTTGCCAGCCAAGGCGCAACGCTCCGCGCGCCCGGCATGGTGTTCGCCCTTGCAGCGCGGCCGAACTCGCCGTCCGCCGCCCTCTCGAGATTGACCGGGCGCGGCGTGCTAAACGAGCGCCGGTCGAAGTCGCTCCCCTCGCGACGAGCCGTCACTGGCGAAAAAATGCCGAATCTCCAGGCTATTGAATCACAATAGCGCCCCACCCGATATCGGGATGTGGCTCAGCAAAAGCGACAAAAGAAAGGCATCTCGATGGTCTCGGACGGCGACATGGCGCCTGACTTCAAGCTGCCCACAGATGATGGGCGGCTCGCTCAGCCTGTCGGGGCTCAGGGGGCAGCCTGTGGTGCTCTATTTCTACCCCAAGGACGACACGTCGGGATGCACGGCGGAGGCGAAGGATTTCACCTGTCTCAGTGCCGAGTTCGAGCGTGCGGGCGCGGTCGTGGTCGGCGTCTCACCCGACAGCGTCGCCAGCCACAAGAAGTTCAAGTCGAAGTACGACCTTGCGGTGCGCCTCGCTGCCGACGAGGAGAAAACTGCCGCACTGGCGTATGGGGTCTGGGGCGAGAAATCACTGTACGGAAGAAAGTATATGGGCGTGGACCGCTCGACGTTCCTCATCGACGGGGCGGGAAGGATCGTGAAGTCGTGGCGCAAGGTGAAAGTGCCCGGCCATGCCGAAGCCGTGCTCGCCGAAGTGCGGGCAATCGGGTGGCTAGGTGGCGCTTCGGCCCCGCCTCGCGCCATCTCATTCCACCGTCGGGCGATTTCGGCTCCAATAAAAGGTGAGAGACCGGTCAATATTGGTGACCCCATTCAGGAAACATGCTACTTGAGCGGCCCCGGAGGGATGCTGCTCGCTCCAACGTCTACGGAGCGGTTGGGGGCTCGAGATAAGCTCAAGAGTCATAAAAAACAATCACATAGAGCGAGCTCTTAATCGCGTAGTTCGAGAGTTACCGTGGAGGTAGACGGATGCTCCCTCAGTTCCGAAGGTCCGACGAAGATATGTCCAGAGTGCCAACAGCAGCCCCAACGCAAGCACCGGTCTCATCGCTCGGATCGCGGCAAGCCGCGCCGTCGTTCAGGTCCGGCACATACGGCATGACCTCGGTGATCGGTCCCGATCTCATCATCCAGGGCAACCTCATCTCGAAAGGCGAGGTTCAGGTGGAAGGCGAGGTGCAGGGCGATATTCACGGCTCGCACATCGTCATCGGAGAAAAGGCGCGCATCACCGGCGGCATCATCGCCGAGGAGTGCATCATTCGCGGCCACGTCCTCGGAACCGTGCGCGGGCGGCGCGTGCTTCTGCAGACGTCGAGCCATGTCGAGGGCGACATCTATCACCAGACGGTCGCCATCGAGCAGGGCGCCTTCTTCGAGGGCAAGTCGCGCCGGACCGACGATCCCATCGCCGGTATCTCACGCCCGAGAACGGCACCTCGAGCAGGGGTTGCTCGAGCCGGCCCTGCCACGGATGACGCTCTCGACAAACGAGTAGCGACCGCATCCAGCCTGCGCACTTGGTCCTGCAGCGCCGGACGTCATGAGACGTCTCGCGGTCGTCGCTGCTCTGCTCGCCCGTGCCGATGACGCGCTCGATCTCAAAGCAGAGGTCGCCGTGCACTTTGCGCACGTGGTGAATGAGCTTGCTGCGGCGCTCCCAGGTGACGCGGTGCGCCTTCTCCTCGGCGGTCTCGAGCTCGAGCATGCGGCTCGTCTGCGTCTCCATCTGCTCGAGGAGCTGCTTGCAGCGGTCGGAGGTGATGAACGCGTAGAGCGCCGCGGTCTTTTCCTCGCGTGCGTCGTTGCTGATCCTGAGCTCGTGGGTCTGCAGGATGTGGCGGCGCAGGATCTCGGCAACGGCGATCGACGCGGCCAGGATGGGCGATGATCACGCCGTCCTGGATGTGAAGCTGCTGCGTGCCGGCCGGGAACTTGTTGCTCGATAGGACCGCGTGCTCGGCGCGCTCGGCGAGCTGATCGGCGCGCAGCTTGGTGACGAACTCGCTCTTCCAGGCGTTGCGGTTCTTGGAGTCGTAGATGATCTTGCCGCAGACTTGGCCTTTGTGGACGATCTCGTGAATGACGTCGGCGCCCTGGGCGCCCTTCAGGACGCGCCGCAGGCGGTCGCCCTCGAACGCGGCTTTGAGCTGCTCGAAGAGATCGACCTCGGGACCTTCGCCGAGCTCCTGCGCCGTCTTGTTCTCGAGCTGCTTCTGCAGCCCCAGCACCTTTTCCTGGAGCTTCTGGCGCTCCTCGAAGGCCTTGGCCTGCTCGGCGAGCACGGCCACGGTCTTGGCCTTCTCCAAGGCCTCGCGCTCGGCCTGGAGCGCTGTCTCGGCCGCCGTCCGTGCGGCGTCGGCGGCCGTGCGCGCGGCCTCGGCCGTGGCGAGGCGGGCCTCGATTGCGGCCTCGGCGGCCTTGCGGCCCTCCTCTCGGGCGCGCGCCTCGGTCTCCGCCTTCTCGCGGGCGAACTCCTCCTTGAGGCGGTTCGTCACCTCCTCGTGCTGCTCACGCTCCTTGGCCGCGATCCGGCTCTTGATCTCGGCAAACTTCTCATGCGGGACCGCCTGATCGCACCAGGGACAACGATCGGTTGCCGTGTGGGGGTGGGCACCCGCGATATGAAAAGCCGGGGCATGCACTGCAGCCATGGACGTACTCCTCTGCGCATGGTTCTCAGGTGTGAAGCTAGCACTGATTCGTGGCGGAAGTTCTTTTTTTGTTCTTCTGTGGAGAACATCACTGAACGCCTGTGGATAACTTGTCGAGTCTGTGGTCTTATTATCTGATTTTGCTGATCTTTTTATCCAATGTTCGTGTTCTCTCCCTGAGGGTACAATATGGGAACAGATGTGGAGACGGTGGTGATCGGGGCCGGGGTCATCGGGCTTGCGATCGGACGTGAGCTCGCCAGCAAGGGCCAGGAGGTCCTGGTCCTCGAGCGGCACGGCGGCATCGGAACCGAGGTCAGCTCGCACAACAGCGAGGTCATCCACGCCGGCCTCTACTATCCGCCGGGGAGCCTCAGGGCGCGGCTCTGCGTTGCCGGAAAGGAGCGGCTCTACGAATTCGCGCGCGAGAACGGCGTCGCCCACCAGCGCTGCGGCAAGCTGCTCGTCGCTACCGAGGACGAGGACTTGCCGCGCCTCAACGCCATCGCCGCGACGGCGGCCAAGAACGGCGTCGGCGATCTCGTGGCGCTCACTGGGGCCGAGGCGCGCGCGCTCGAGCCCGAGCTCGCCTGCGTCGCCGCCTACCTTTCGCCGTCGACGGGGGTCATCGACAGCCACGGGCTGATGCAGGCGCTCGAGGGACACATCGCGGGGGCTGGCGGCAGCGTCGTGCTCAACGCGGAGGTGACCGGTCTCTCACAGAGCGGATCGGGAGACTTCGAGATCGCGACGCAAAGCGCAGGCACGGCGTCGTCGCTCACAAGCCGAAACCTCGTCATCGCGGCCGGCCTCGGCAGCACGCGGCTCGGCAAGATGCTCGGCGGCGCCGGCGGAGAATACCGCGTGCCCGAGACCTATCCCGCCAAAGGGCATTACTTCGCACTCTCGGGGAAAGCGCCGTTCCGCCATCTCGTCTATCCGATGCCGCAAGGCGCCTGGCTCGGCATTCATCTCACGCTCGATATCGCGGGGCAGGCCAAGTTCGGCCCCGACATCGCGTGGACGGATACGGTCGATTATGCGTTCGAGGATGGCGACGGGGCGCGCAAGCGGCTCTTCGAGCGCGAGGTGAGGCGGTACTGGCCGGGACTGCCGGAGGGCGCGCTCGAGCCGGGCTATACGGGCGTGCGCCCGAAGATCTATCGCGAGGGCGAGCCGGCCGCGGATTTCGCGATACACGGCGCGGCCGAGCACGGCGTCGCGCGGCTCGTCGCGCTTTACGGCATCGAGAGCCCGGGGCTGACGTCGAGCCTCGCCATCGCCGCGCACGTCGGAGCCATGCTGGCGCCCTGACGCGGCAAAATGAAAGACGGGGCTCGATCGACGCCGCATCACGGCATGATGAGCCCCGCCAGGAGGGTCTGTGACCAGCGGGACGCGCTGAGCAAATGCAGAGTTATTTCGTCTCGGGCGCCGGAACGGTGATCGTGGGAACCGGGGCGCCGTCCTTGTAGGCCATGTAGGACAGCGTGCCGAAGATCACGGCGAATACGAGGGCCGTGACGAGCGCGTTCACGAAGCGATTCGAGAACGAGATCATGTTGCCGATCAGATCGACGACGAACACCACGGCAGCAGCGATGAGCACCGGCTCGAGCCAGTTGAATTCGGGCGGTAGAAACATTGTGTCTTCCCCCATTAGCTTGCCACCGTCTCGGCGATGGCCCCAACCGTTTATACCAGTGCCTCCCATTTGTCATGACGCCTAAGAATTGTGCACGTGGGGAATTTCCAGGAGCCGCAAGCGGCTTTCATGCGGTGAAATTTCATTGCCTGCTGCCTTGCGAGAGGCGGCCTTCGATCCACGCGGAGTAGCGCGACATGAAAAAGCAGAAGGCCCAGAACACGACGCCGGCAAAGAAGTAGCCGGTGGCCGCTGTCGACGGCGACGTCCACTTGGCGTCGGCCTGGACGGACTGCTCGACGATGCCGAGCAGGTCGAATAGCCCGATGATGAGCACAAGGCTCGTATCCTTGAACAACGAGATCATCGAGTTGACGAGGCCCGGGATCACGAGCCGCAGCGCCTGCGGCAGCACGATCAGCCCCATCTTCTCCCAGTAGCCGAGGCCAAGCGCGTCGGCCGCCTCGTACTGGCCGCGCGGGATCGCCTGCAGGCCGCCGCGCACGACCTCCGCAAGATAGGCCGCAGAGAAGAGCGCGACGCCGACGAGCGCGCGCAGGAGCTTGTCGATCGTCATGTCCGACGGGAGGAACAGCGGCAGCATCACGGATGACATGAAGAGGACGGTGACGAGGGGCACGCCGCGGACAAGCTCGATATAGCCAATCGACGCCCAGCGGACGACCGGCAGCTCGGAGCGGCGACCGAGCGCGAGCAGGATGCCGAGCGGGAAAGACGCGGCGATGCCGACGCTCGCGACAACCAGCGTCACAAGCAAACCGCCCCAGAGCTCGGTGCCGACGCGGGGCAGGCCGAGCACGCCGCCGACGAGAAGCACGAAAGCGACGACGGGAAATACGACGAGCACATAGATCAGGAACCAGAGCTTGCCGGGCACGCGCGGGATCATGAGCGGAACGATGCCGGCCAAAGCCAGCGCATAGGTCAGGTCGACGCGCCAATGCTGGGACGCGGGGTAGCGGCCATAGAGAAAGAGATCGAGCTTGTGGGTGATGAAGGGCCAGCAGGCGCCGGCGCCGGGACGCGCGCACGCCGATCCGTCGCTGCCGGTGAAGGTGGCGCTCAAAATCGCCCAATCGAGAAACGCCGCGAGCAATTGCCAGGCGAGCCAGAGGGTGACCAGAGTGAGGAGCGTGTTGCCCCACGACGAAAAGAGATTGGCCCGCAGCCAGCGCGCGGCAGCCTTGATCTCAGGGCGATCGAGGCCTCTCTGCTAGGGTCTGGAGCACGTCGCGCGTCATTTCGATCCTCACCGCTCGACGATCGCCATGCGGGCGTTGAAGACGTTCATCGCCAGCGCGGTGGTGAGGCTGATGGCGAGATAGACCGCCATGGTGATCAGGATCACCTCCACGGCCTGGCCGGTCTGATTGAGCACGGTGCCGGCAAAGACCGAGACGAGGTCGGGGTAGCCGATGGCGACCGCGAGCGAGGAGTTCTTGGTGAGGTTCAGATACTGATTGGTGAGCGGCGGGATGATGATGCGCATCGCCTGCGGAACGATGACGAGGCGCAGCGCCTGCGTGCGGGTGAGCCCCAACGCCGCCGCGGCCTCCTTCTGTCCGCGCGGAACGCCGGAGATGCCGCTCCTCACGATCTCGGCAATGAAGGCCGCCGTATAGACGGTGAGGCGACGAGGAGCGCCATGAACTCCGGCTCGATCGTGAGTCCGCCCGTGAAGTTGAAGCGGCCGAGCTCGGGGTAGTCGAAGGAGAGGGGTGCGCCGGCCGAGATGAATAGAGCGAGCGGCGGCAGCGTGATCAACGCGAGCGACGACCAGAAGACCGGGAACTGCTTGCCGGTCTCGATGCGCCGCCTCGCCGCCCAGCGGCGCAACCAGAGAACGGCGGCGACGCCGAGCGCGAGTATGGCGAGAAAGGCCCACCCGAATCCGTCCGGGACAACGGGGCGCGGCAGATGCAGCCCGCGGACGTCGAAATAGGATCCTGCCGCCGAGCGCGAGGCTCTGCTGCGGCATGGGGAGGGCGCGCAGCACGGCGACGTACCAGACGAGGAGCTGCAGGAGCACGGGCACGTTGCGCACGATCTCGACGTAGACGAGGGCGAGGCGCGCCACGAGCCAGTTGGACGAGAGGCGGGCGATGCCGATCGCGAAACCCAAGACGGTCGCGGCGATGATGCCGAGCACGGCGACGAGGAGCGTATTGGCGAGCCCGACAAGGAAGGCGCGCGCGTAGCTCATCTTGCTGTTGTAGTCGATCAGCGTCTGCGAGACGTCGAAGCCGGCCGTGCGATCGAGGAAGCCGAAGCCCGAGGCGATGTTCTGCTTCTTCAGGTTCGCGGCCGTGTTGGTCACGATCTCGTAGGCGAGAAGAAGCAGCGCGACGAGGAGCAGGGCCTGGGCGGCGCGGGCGCGGACCTTGGGATCGTAGGCCAGGTCCGTCAAGCGGGCGGGGAGCTTGGGCAAGTGAAACCCGCCGGGGAGCTTCGGCCATCTCGCGCGCATGGGGTCCCTTACCGGATCGGCGGGGCATACATCAGCCCGCCGTCCTTCCAAAGGGCGTTCTTGCCGCGCTCGATTTTCAGCCGCGAGCCCATGCCGAGGTTACGCTCGAAGCTTTCGCCGTAGTTGCCCACTGCGCGCAGTGCGGCGGCCGCCCAGTCGTTATCGAGGCCGATGCCCTTGCCGAACTCGCCTTCCTGGCCGAGCAGGCGGCGTATCTCCGGGTTGGGTGACGTCTTCATCTCGTCGACGTTGGCGCGCGTCACGCCCAGCTCCTCCGCGTTCAGCATGGCGAAGTGCGTCCAGCGCACGATGTTGGCCCACTCGGCGTCGCCCTGGCGCACGACGGGGCCGAGCGGCTCCTTCGAGATGAGCTCGGGAAGGATGTCGTGGTCGGCGGGCACGGGCAGGCGCGTGCGCTCGGATATCACTTGCGAGGAATCGGTGGTGAAGGCGTCGCAGCGCCCGGAATTGTAGGCCGCCATCACCTCGACAAGGCGCTCGAAGACGACGGGCCGGTAGGTCATGCCGGTGGTCGCGAAATAGTCGGCCAGGTTCTGCTCGTTCGTGGTGCCGGTCTGCACGCAGATGCTGGCTCCGTTGAGCTCCTTCACGGATTTCAGGCCGAGCGATTTCCTCACCATGAAGGCCTGGCCGTCGTAGTACATGACGCCGGTGAAGTTCAGCCCGAGCGACGTGTCGCGGCTCATGGTCCAGGTCGTGTTGCGGGAGAGGAGATCGATCTCGCCCGACTGGAGCGCGGTGAAGCGCTCCTTGGCGTTGAGCGGCACGAAGCGGATTTTAGTCGCGTCCTTGAAGATCGCGGCGGCGACGGCGCGGCAGAAATCGGCATCGATGCCGGTCCAGTCGCCCTTGTCGTCGGGCGCGGCGAAGCCCGCGAGGCCGGTGTTGACGCCGCAGTTCAAGACGCCGCGCGCTTTCACGGCGTCGAGCGTGGGCGAGGCGGCGTTCGCAGCGGTTGCCGCAGCCGTGAGGGCGAGTGCCAGGAACGCAACGAATGTCCGCATCTGCTCCATGGACCGCCCTAGTGCTTCAGGATCTGGGAGAGGAACGCGCGCGTGCGCTCCTGGCGCGGGTTCTTGAAGAACTCCTGCGGCGGGCCCTCCTCGACGATCTCGCCGCGGTCCATGAAGATGACGCGGTCGGCGACGGCGCGGGCAAACCCCATCTCGTGCGTGACGACGAGCATCGTCATGCCGCCGCGGGCAAGCTCGGTCATGACGTCGAGGACCTCTTTCACCATCTCGGGGTCGAGCGCGGAGGTCGGCTCGTCGAACAGCATGATGCGCGGGTTCATGGCGAGCGCGCGGGCAATGGCGACGCGCTGCTGCTGGCCGCCCGATAGCTGGCCCGGATATTTGCCCGCCTGCTCCTTGATCCGCACGCGCTCGAGAAGGGCGAGGGCCCGCTCCTCCGCCTCCTTGCGGCCCAGGTGCCTCACCCACTGCGGCGCCAGGCAGAGATTGTCGAGGACGGTCAAATGCGGAAAGAGGTTGAAGCTCTGGAACACCATGCCGACCTCGGAGCGGACCTTCTCGACCTGGCGCAGGTCGTCCGAAAGCTCCGTGCCGTCGACGACGATGCGGCCGCGGTCGTGCTTTTCCAGGCCATTTATGCAGCGGATGAGCGTCGACTTCCCGGAGCCCGAGGGCCCGCAGATGACGATCTTCTCGCCGAGCGACACCTCGAGATCGACGTTCTTTAAGGCCTCGAAATCGCCGTACCGCTTGCCGACGCCCGCCATCAAGACGCCACTGGCGCTGCTCGACGCTCGAGGCTCGGGTAGAGAGTTGGCCGCCATTGTCTCTCCGTTGGGGGTCGGGCGTCAGACAAAGTATGCCTTGCGCCGCGCGCCGGGCGCAACCTGAGAGACAGCGCCTATTCCTTGAGCGATCGGGCGAGGAAGACGAGGTCGCGGCCGTTGACGTTGAGAGCGCCCGCCTCGTGGAAGCCGTTGGCTAGATAGAAGCCGATGTTGCGCATGCCACGTGCGGTCACGACGTGGACGCCCTTGGCGCCGGCGCGGCGCGCGTCGTCTGCGAAGGCTTCCACAAGGCGGGCGCCGATACCCTGCCCGCGCCATCGGGGAGCCAGATTGACATGGAGCTGGGCCGGATAGTCCGCCGTGAGCGGGGCAAAGCTCGTGAAATAGCCGATGTCGGCGAAGAGCGGCGTGTGTGCGGGGTCGTCCAGGCTGCCCACGAGATAGCCGGCAACTGAATCGTCCGCTGCCAGCGCCAGATACGCCTGCGCCGGGAAGTGCGTGAGATAGCGGCCGAGCCAACGCTCGCGGAAGGCGGCGCGCTCGGCGTCATCTGCAAAAGACTTCGTGGCGCTCGCCTCGAAGAAGATGGCGTCGATCTCCGGGACGAGCCGGGACCGATCCGGCATTGCGTTCCACTGGCGGATGCTTATCGGCCGCATTTTTTCTTCGCTCATCTGCCGCTCGCGAACCCGCGCAAGGCGTGCCTGATTTTCAAGGATGGAGTCAATTCGAAGTCGAATCGACAACTGGCTGCCGAGTTGGCGCGGACGTCGCAGAGCCTTTGCAGGGAAATCGACGTCGCTCGCAGCACGGTTAGGGTGACGTGGGCGCATTCGCCGGGCTCACCTCGGCGAATACAAATGCAAAGGGGACTGACGCATCAGTCCCCTTCCTTGTTTGAGTTGCAGCGCAGGGCGCTATTCGGCCGCCGTCTTCACGGCATCCGGGGTGGCCGTCGTCAGCGCGGCCATGGCCGCCGACCAGTAGCGCGCCTCGGCCTCGGCCTCCTGCTTCTGGCGGCGGAAGGCTTCGACCCACTCCCAGACGATCATGGGGTTCGATTCGGCGAGCGCGGCGAGATCTGCGGACGTCTTGGAAAGGACCGCGCCCGCGAGACGGCGGAGCTGAACCTCCTCGATGCGGTCGGCCGCAGGCTCTTTGTCCTTGTCCTCGTGCTTTGCACGACCGCGACTTGAACCACCGCGAAGGGTGATAGTCTCCGTGAGCCGATGTTGACGCATCGCTTGGGCCTCCGAATTCCCATCATCCTAAGTCGGCGGGTGCCTGGAAATTGGGCGGCGCCGATTTTTGTCCACAGAAAGCTCGCGCTGCAGTGCGAAGAACACTTGACAATCCGTTGTGCGGTGCGGTGACGGCGTTTTGCGCCGCATCAGTCTAAAAACTCAAGCCGAGCCAATCCCCATGTCTGCGAGCAGAGGTTTTCTCGAGCTATTAGAGGATCTTCTCTCACCACTTGGGCCGATTTCCGTCCGCCGTATGTTCGGCGGCGCCGGGATCTACTGCGACGGACACGTTTTCGCCTTCGTCGACGACGACCAGCTCTTCCTCAAGACCGACGAGGCGGGACGAGCCGCTTTCGAGGCGGAAGGCATGGGGCCGTTCACGTACACGACGAAGCACGGCCCCGGCACGCTGATGAGCTATTGGCGCGCGCCGGAGCGGCTCTTCGACGATCCTGACGAGATGGTCGCGTGGGCGAGGACGGCGCTCGGCGTCGCGCGCAGAGCGCCGACAAAGTCGGCCTCGCGCCGCAAGGAAGAAAGCACGGCACTGCAACGAAGACGGGCGCCGCGAGGAAAAAGGGCGCCTAACAAAGAAGAAAGCCAAGGAACGCGCGCGGCGGGATTGACGCCGCCGCTTCGCGATCTCGCCTACTCGCTGGCCACTTTGAGCGGACGCGTGGGCTTCCTCAGGAAGGCCGGCACGTTGTCTGCGAAGCCTGCGGCTGGCGACGGCTGGTCAGCGCGGACCTGATGACGCTCGTGACGCTCGCGCTGCTGTGCCGGCGCCTTCTCTGCGCTGCGCTCGGGGCGAGTTCCGCCATGATGATCACGTCGCGGCGCGCTGCCAGGCTGGCGCTCTTGATGCGCCGCTGGCTGCGGGCCGTGCCCGCGTGCCGGTGCCGGCTGCTCGGCGCGCTGCGGCGGCCGCCGTTCTGCTCGTTCCGGGGTGCTGCGCTCGGGCGCGGCTGCGCGCTCAGGTGGAGTGCTGCGCTCGGGGGCGGGACGTCGTGCTGTGGCTCTCGATCGTGCGCGGCAGCCGGCTTGCGGCCCTGCGCACCGCGATGCTCGGGACGGCCTTCGCGGCGCGGGCCGGCATCGGGGCGCCTGGGGGCGCCACGGCCTCCACGGCCACGACGCTTCTTCCCCGAGTCGGCATAATCCTGCTCGCTCGGGCCCTCGCCGATCCAGACGACGTCCTCGCCGAGCATCTTCTCGATGTCCTTCAGCGATTTCAGATCGTCGGGCGTGACGATCGAAAGCGATCTGCCTTCCTTGCCGGCGCGGCCGGTGCGGCCGATACGGTGAACGTAGTCGTCGGGCTGCCAGGGAAGGTCGAAGTTGAAGATGTGGGAGACGTCCGGGATGTCGAGACCGCGGGCGGCCACGTCGCTCGCTGCGAGCAGTTGGATGTCGCCCGAGCGGAATTTATCGAGCGTCTCGGTTCGCGCCGATCTGATCCATGTCGCCGTGCAGTGCGCCGGCGTTGAAACCGTGCTTGAGAAGCGACTTGAGAAGGATCGCGACGTCGCGCTTGCGGTTGCAGAAGATGATCGCGTTCCTGACCTGCTCCGAAGCGATCAGCTGGCGCAGCATTTCGCGCTTGGCCCAGTCCTCGCTCGTCCGGACAGTACTTGAAGCGCTGGGTGATGGTCTTGGCGGTGGTCGCGGGCTTTGCCACCTCGATGCGCACCGGGTCTTTGAGGAACTGATTGACGAGACGGGTGATCTCGGGCGGCATGGTCGCGGAGAAGAACGAGCGTCTGGCGCCGGGGCGGCAGCAGCTTGCAGATCTTCTCGATGTCGGGAATGAAGCCCATGTCGAGCATGCGGTCGGCTTCGTCGATGACGAGGATCTCGACGCCCATCAGCATGATGCGGCCGCGCTGGAAGTGATCGAGAAGGCGTCCCGGCGTCGCGATCAGCACGTCGACGCCGCGGTCGAGCTTCTTGACCTGGTCGTCCATCGACACGCCGCCGATCAAGCAGCGCCACGTCGAGCTTGTGATTGATGCCGTATTTCTCGAAGCTCTGCGCGCACTGGGCGGCAAGCTCGCGCGTCGGCGCCAGGATGAGAGAGCGCGGCATGCGCGCCCGGGCGCGTCCCGTCTCCAGTCTCGTGATCATCGGCAGCACGAAGGAGGCGGTCTTGCCGGTTCCTGTCTGCGCTATGCCGAGAACGTCGCGGCCGGTTACGGCGATTGGAATGGCGGCGGCCTGGATAGGGGTCGGCGTCGCATAGCCGGCAGCCACGATTGCCGCCTGCACTTTTGGGCTGAGCCCGAGCTCAGCGAAGGTCTTCGTTTCCAAAAAACTACGTCTCCATCCGCGATCTTCGAAGCTCCGCGCGCCAAGCCCCGATGATCGGCGATCACCGGAGGGCAGCGCAGAACGACAGAGCGCAGGGGGGATGTGGTCGCCGCAAAGGGCCAAATCAACGAAGATCGGGGCTCGAAAAGGGATTAATGAACTGAGACCCCTGCGCTCGAGCCACGGCCTAGCTCGCATATACGCCTTGAAAAAGCAAGATAAAGCAGGCGTTTCCCTGGTGCGCAAAAGACGCAGGGCGGGGCGAAACGATTTGCCGCGGCTGCGAGCAGAGTGGGCCGCGGTGTCGCAAATCCGTCGTCGATCGGTCTCAGGTGTCGTCGTCGAGCCAGTTGTAGAGCAGGGCGCCGACGACGCCGCCGAGGATCGGGGCGACCCAGAAGACCCAGAGCTGTCCCAAGGCTTCGCCGCCGGCGAACACGGCCGATCCCAAGCTGCGGGCCGGATTGACGGAGGCCTTCGAGACCGGGATCGCCATCAGATGGATGGCCGTCAGTGAAAGGCCGATCGCGATCGGGGCAAACTGCGCGGGCGCGCCCTTGCGGGTCGACCCCATGATGACGATCAGCAAGAAGGCGGTCAGCAGCGTCTCGATGAGGAAGACGCTCACGAGCCCGGCCTTGATCATCGACAGGTTGCCGAAGCCATTGGCGGCGTAAGTTGGCGCGGGGCGTGGCCGATCAGGGCGAAGACGGCGGTTGCGGCGATCGCGCCCGCGCACTGGGCGAGGATGTAAAGGACTGCGTCGCCGAGATGAAATCGTCCGGCGGCGGCGAGGCCCAAGGTCACGGCGGGATTGTAGTGAGCGCCCGAGATGTGCCCGATCGACGATCACGAGCGCCATCACGGTGAGGCCGATCGACAGCGCGACGCCGAGAATTCCGGCGGCTCCCGAGGGCGCGTCGAACGAGTAGAAGGCGGCGCCGAGGACTGCAGACATGAGCATAAACGTGCCGACGAACTCGGCCACAAGCGGCTTATAGTTCATTGAAACGTGCTCCTTTGCGTTTTCCCCTTGGTAATTTCGGCGCTCGATGATGCGGGGCCGCGGGAGAGCGATCGTTCGGGCACATGACTGGCGGCCTCGACTCGAACGGTACCAATACCGACTTGATAGTATGAATTAACGCTGCCGGGGAACCGAACGCCCGTTTCCGTGCGTATTGGCTCTTGAAAATGCTGCCTCACTGTCGCAGCTCTCACATTAGGTCTGTTCAATCCGGGAAGAGTCAGAGAAACTTGGTGAAGCCGCCACAATGACTGCGGAGCAGCAGGGCGTGAAAAAATCCATGAGCCACACGCAAGAGCAACGAAGCGAGCCGCGCAGCCGTGCATCCGGCCTCGATGTCGAGGCGATCAAGCAGCTCAAATCGCGCGACAACGTCACCAACTGGTTCCACTTCGCGTTCGTCTACGCCGTCATCGCGGCGACGATCGCCTTCGCCATCTCGGCCTCGCGTGAGCTTGCTTGGCTCGGATACGGGCTCGACTGGTTCGTGCTCCTCAACGTTGTGGTTGCGGTGGTGATCGGCGCCTCGCAGCATCAGCTCGGCGGCGCCATCCATGAAGGAACGCACTTCATGCTGTTCCGCAACCGCAAGCTCAACGAGCTTGCGTCCGACTGGCTCGCGGCGTTCCCGATCTACACCTCGACCTATCAATTCCGGGTGCATCACCTCGCGCATCATCAGTTCGTCAACGATCCCGAGCGCGATCCCGACATTGCGCAGCTCAAGGAAAGCAATCACTGGCTCGACTTTCCGGTGCCGCATCTCGAGCTTCTCGGGGCGTTCCTGAAGCAGCTCTTTCCCTGGCGGCTGGCGCGCTTCACGATTACGCGCGCCAAGTATTCGGCGCTTGGGTTCGAGGGGCACGCCTACGTCGATCCGAAACGCGCGGGCTCGAAGTGGACGCTGAGGGTCGGCGTTCTGTTCGCGGTCGCGGTGCCATTCGTGCTGGCGCAGCTCGCGCATCGCGGCCTGGGGATGGCGACCATCGAAGTTCTCGGATCAACGTGGTTCGCGACGGTCTCGTATTTCCTCCTGGTGCCGGATCGCGCGTACGTGGCGACGCGGCTCGAGCCGGTGATCTCACATCGGGCGACGGCGATCGGCCGGGTCACCTACCTCGCAATCCTCTACGGCACGCTGTCGACGCTCGAGATCGGCGGCTACGGCCCGGCGTGGCACTACTTTCTCTTCTATTGGGTGATCCCGCTGTTCACGACGTTCCCGCTCTTCATGATGCTTCGCCAGTGGGTGCAGCACGGCAACGCCGATCGCGGGCGCTATACGAACACGCGCGTGTTCCTGGTTGGACCGTTGATCCGCTATGCCGTCTATCCGTGGGGCATGGACTATCACCTGCCGCATCACCTGATGGCGTCGGTGCCGCACTACAATCTGCGCCGGCTGCACGAGCTCATGCTCGCCGATCCCGGAGTATCGCGAGAAGGGCGTCGTGATCGAAGGGTTCTTCGCAGGCCACAACGGCGCGCCGTCGGCGATCGAGGCGCTCGGACCGCAGTATGCGCCGCGGTCCCTCGAGCGCGGCGCACGTCGACAATGCCACGCTCGAGTATGCGGATGTCAGCGACGCCGCCGCGATCGCGCACGAAGCGGAGCGCTCGGCTCGCTCGGCGTGAGTGCTCACACCTCCGGCTCACGGCGCGGCGTGAGGCCGGCTCCTGACCAGTCGACGCGCAAGGTCGTGAACATGACCGCCGTCAGGGCCGCAAAGCCGAGCAACGCTCCGGCGAGCAGGGCGTAATCCTCGAGCCTCAGGATGAGGTAGAGGAAGGCGTAGATCACGCAGAACAGCGCCAGCATCATGAGACCGCTGCGCGTGCTCTCCAGCGCTTTGCTCGCATAGAGCGAGAGCATGCCGCCGGTCGCGCCGGCAGCGGCGATGTAGGCCGGCGTGAAGCCGATGTGCTCGGATAGCGACAGCAGGAGCACGTAGAAGAAGATCATGGCGAGGCCGACGAAGAGATATTGGACGGCGTGGACGCGTTTTCCCGAGATGAGCTCGAGGACGAAAACGCCCATGAAGGTGACGGCGAGGAACAGCACGCCGTATTTCACCGCACGCGTGACGAGATCGTAGAAATCGACGGGCTGATAGAGCGTGACGCCGAAATAATAGGGGCCGAAGCGGTCGATGCCGGCCTCGGCGGGGCTCCACGCCTGAGGCACGCTGCGCGCCAAGATGCGGGATGCGCCAGGACGCCGTGAAGCCCTTGTCGGTGATGGCTCTCTCGACGGGCGAGAAGGCGCCCATGAAGCTCGGGTGCGGCCAATCCGACGAAAGAGAGACGCGCGTCTCGCGGGCGGCGGGGGCAAAGGTGAGCGAGGTCGAGCCGGTGAAATTGAGATCGGCGCGGAACGAGAAGGGCTGGAGCGGCGTGCCTCCGGCGCCCAGGAGCGTCTTCGAGCGGCCAAGCTTCACATGGATGCCGTTGAGGCTCGTCGAGGAGAGGAGCAGGCTCGGCTCGAAGGGCAAGTCCTCGGTGCCGTTGATCTTGAGCGTCGTCGCGTCCTTGAGGCCGGAGACGTCGGAGAGCGCCAGAACCAGTGTCGCGCCTTTCCAGTCGACCTCGATCGCGGTCGGGTCGGCGTCGGCCACGTCGGGCGTCAGGAAGCGGCCCTCGATCGCAAGGTTGGCGGTGTAGACGCTGACATCGAAGATGGATCTGTGGAGCACCTCGGAGATGCTCTTGCCGTTGATCGTCAGCTCCTCAGGCATGAACACGGCGTTGCGATAGACGATCTGCGAGACGGTCTTGTCGCCCTCCTTGGTCTCGAGTCGCACCTTGTAGGGGACGATCAGGAACGGACCGGCCAGCTGCTGTATCCCGCCCCATGTGCGTGCGACCTCGCTCCTGACCTGTTGCGATCGCGACTCGCGCTCGGAGACGAGGCCGCCGACGATGAGGAGCGGAATGAGGAGAAGCAGGATCAGGAAGCAGATGAGGAAGAACTTGAGCGCCGGGCTCGCCGCCGCGCGCCGGATCGATTGGGCCAGCTCAGACATTTTGTCCCCGTGGTCGTCTACTGCGTAGCGATCAATTGCGGAGCGCGGCGGCGGATGTGGGGCCTGGCAAGGGCAGACGGCGGACAAAGGGCGCATAAGGCAGCACGCCGCATTTCCTCCTTCTTGCGTGTTCTTGCCGGCCCTGCCGCGGGGCGAAATCCGTGTTAAGCTCGCTGCGCTTAAGGGGAGAGGACGTCATCTGGCCATGACGAGACGCGCCGTCAGAATCGCGTGGGGAGCGGTGGGCATCTGCCTCGTGCTCGGCATCGTCGCGACCCTTGTGACCTGGGTCGGCCCTCCCGACCAGCCGTGGCACAGGGGCATGCGGGAGGTCTCGACGCTGCTCGACGTCGCGGCTTTGCTGTTCTGGATCGCGATCTTCGCCATCTACTGGGCGAGGAAGCAGCGCCGCGAGCGGGATTAGGTCGCGCGGTCTCCAGTACCTTCTGCCGCCTCAATGGCGAGAGGCCCGGGACTGGATGCGACGATCACCCGAGGCCATGAACCGCAATATCTCGTCGCGAAGCTCGCGAACGGTATCGACGTGAACATCCGTGCTCAAGGCGCGGACCTGGACGGGGCTGTAGCCATAGGAGACCAGGATCGCCGGGATTCCCGCTGCGATCGCGGCGCTGCTGTCGGCACCCGTGTCGCCAACCATGAGCGCTCGGTAGTGCGTGCCGCCGGCCAATGAGATGGCTTCGAGCAGCGTGAGGGGATCGGGCTTCTTGGGCCGGTCGCCGCGGTGGCCTACGACCGCATCGAACAGATCGATTATCTCGAGCTGCTCGAGTATCGCGAGCGAAATGTCCTCGACCTTGTTGGTGCAGACCGCCGTGTGCGCGCCGGCTTCGCGAAGCTCCACGAGCAGCGCTTCGATGCCAGGATAGGTCCGCGACCGGCGCACGGGCGACTGCCTGTAGGCGGTCACGAACCGCCGGAACGTCTCGGCCGCCTCGTCGGCCGGCAGGCTGAGGCGCTTGGCGACGAGGGCGCGCCAAAAGAAGCCGCTCAATCCCTCGCCCATCAGAGATTTCGCGTCCTCGGCGGGGGTCGTGCTGCATCCGTAGGGAGCGAGCGCCAGGTCCAGCGCTGCGGCGATGTCGGCCACGGTGTCGACGAGCGTTCCGTCGAGATCAAAGACGATCGTAGGCGGGTGAGGCCGTTTGCTCATATGTTCAGATTCCATCGATCACGACCGCTGCCGGAACATCCGGCACGGCCAGTCGATAGAATCAAAGACCAGGGAGCCTATTTGTTCCACCGCGCCTGGAGCGCGAATGACGCAGCCGTCCGGGCCGTCGTCTAGCCGCCGGCGATGGCGCCCACGATCAGCAATGGCTGCGCTCCGGTCGCGACCGCCTCCGGCAATGGTGTGTCCGGGGCCTCGTGGGAGAGGTCCTGCTGGCAGGCGAAGAAGCGCACGAACGGCCGGCGCTTTTGCGTCCTGTGGTCGCGAATGGTCCCGCGCAGGACCGGGTAGGCCGCCTCCAGGGCGTCGAGGACGGAGCTCTGCGTGACGGCGCCGTTCACGGCGAGCTTCACCTCGCCCGTTACATCGGCGTGCCTCTTCAAATGCGTGGGAAGGACGACCCGGATCATTTGAGCGTCTGCACCTCGACGGAAAGCACGGCCGGAAGATCGCGCACGATGGGGGCCCAGTTGTCGCCCGCGTCGGTCGAAGCATAGACCTGCCCGCCTGTCGTTCCAAAATAGATGCCGCAGTCGTCGAGCGTGTCGACACACATCGCATCGCGCAGCACGTTGACGTAGCAATTCTCCTGCGGCAGGCCGCTTATCAGCGCCTCCCACTCGTTTCCGCCAGAGCGGCTTCTGTAGACGCGCAGTTTGCCGTCGAGCGGGAAATGCTCTGCGTCGCTCTTGATCGGGACGACGTAGATCGTCTCCGGCTCGTGCGCGTGCACGTCGATCACGAAGCCGAAGTCGGTCGGCAGGTTGCCGCTCACCTCGTGCCAGGTGTCGCCCGCGTCGTCGCTGCGCATGACGTCCCAGTGCTTCTGCATGAAGAGCACGCCCGGGCGCGACGGGTGCATGGCGATGCGATGCACGCAGTGGCCGACCTCGGCATTCGGGTCGGGGATGTATTCCGATTTGAGGCCCTTGTTGATCGGCCGCCAGGTTTTTCCGCCGTCGTCGGTACGGAAGGCGCCCGCGGACGAGATGGCGATGAAGATCCGCTTCGGGTCTGCGGGATCGAGCAGGATCGTGTGCAGGCACATGCCGCCCGCGCCAGGCTGCCACTTCGGTCCCGAGCCGTGGCCGCGCAGGCCCGAGAGCTCGCTCCAGGTCTTGCCGCCGTCGGTCGAGCGGAAGAGCGCGGCGTCCTCGACGCCCGCGTAGACGGTGTCGGGGTCGGTGAGCGACGGCTCGAGGTGCCAGACGCGCTTGAACTCCCACGGGTGAGGCGTGCCGTCGTACCACTGGTGCGTGCCGGGCACGCCATCGTAGGCAAACTCGTTGCCGACCGCCTCCCAGGTCTTGCCGCCGTCGCTCGAGCGCTGGATCTGCTGGCCGAACCAGCCGCTCGATTGGGATGCGTAGATCCGGTTCGGGTCCGCGGGCGAGCCCTTCAGGTGATAGAGCTCCCAGCCGGCAAAGTGGGGGCCGTCGACATTCCACTTCTTTCGCTTGCCGTCGGAGGTGAGGACGAACGCGCCCTTGCGCGTCCCGACCAGAACTCGCACTCCCGTCATCGCTTCCTCCGTAATTGGCCTTGTCGGCGGACCGATCAGCTCTGCCAGTCCTTTTAGACGTGAATAGTTCCATAATTTGGCGAGATTCAATGTCTAGTCGCTTCGGCCTCCAGATTTAAGGGATCAGCTTGGCAAACTCTGTCATCGGCGATGTGTCCGACACCGCCTTCTGGGTCGCGCATTACCGCGGCCTCGAAGGCGAGCGTAGCGATGCGCTTTTTCAGGACCCCCTGGCAGCGCGCCTGGCCGGCGATCGGGGCCGGAACATCGCGGGCGCGATGCCGGGTGGCAGGTTCACGTCCTGGACCATCGTCATGCGGACCTGCATCATCGACGACTTCATCCGCTTCGCCATCGCGGACGGCGTCGATACCGTCCTCAACCTGGGCGCGGGCCTCGACACGCGTCCCTACCGCATGGACCTTCCGGCCACGCTGACTTGGATCGAGGCCGACTATCCGAGCGTCATCGCGTTCAAGGAGGAGCAGCTCGCCGCCGAGCGGCCGCGTTGCAGGCTCGTTCGGCAAGGATGCGACCTTGCCGACAAGAGCGCGCGCACGCGGTTCCTGGCCGACGCGCAAGCGCGCGCCGGGAAAATGCTCGTGCTGACCGAGGGCGTCATTCTCTATCTCCCGGAAGAAGGCGTCGCCGACCTGGCCGAGGACTTGAGACGGCTCGATCGCGCGGCCTATTGGATCGTCGACTATCTGTCGCCGCTCGCCGTCAAGTTCCGTCCGAAAAAGATGACCAAGATCCTTGCGAAAGCACCGCTCCAGTTCCAGCCGGCCGACTGGTACGGGTTCTTCGAGGCGCACGGATGGCGCTGCAAGGAGATGCGCTACATGTCGGAGGAGGCCGAGCGCCTCAAGCGGCGGCCCGAGCTTTCTTTCTGGGCCAAGCTCATGTGGGCCGTCCACGTGGTCTTCGCTTCCAAGGAAGAGCGGGAGGCAGTTCCGGAAGGTGGCCGGGTATGCGCTGATGGAGCCGGTGGGACGGGGCTGACGGCGCGGTGGCGACGCCTGCGATGGTGTTAAGTTGAGCTAGTCAGCACTTGAGGCAATTAACTTCTCGGCTGCCTGCTTGATGCCATCGGCAATGTTTGTAAACGCCTCATCTTCTTCTGGCCATGAGGCAACCGCTCTAGCGTCTTTCGGCAATGCCTGAAGTTTGGCAAACGGTGCACTTCGCCAGAGGCAGGAGCGTAGGATAATCGGAATGACAACGGCGTCACCCTCTTCGCTTCGCTCTAGGGCTCGCTCAAGTTCAATATCGTAACAATACTCAGAATTTATGAAGTCGATGCTGATGAGTAGCAATATGATGTCCGCTTCGACGAGTTTCTTGGATATTTCGTCTCCCCAATCTGCCCCGGCCTTTATCTTTCTATCATCCCACGAGTCAATCAAATGCAGCCGCTTCAACGGCTGAAGATGGCTCACCAGTTTTTCTTTGTATTTTTCGTCCGCATGACTATAAGAAATAAATACATTAAGTTTGTCAGCTTTCTTGCCCTTGGCAAGCGCAACGCTGCCTGCCATGTCCACGTCCTAGTACGATCGAATTGCTTTCAACCAGGCGCGATTTTACCCTGTTATATCTGCCTTCGTCCCAGCTTAGGTGCTCGCGAAGCTTGATATTTCCTACTAGGGGACTTTCGCCGCTAGCCAGCTTCTCTAGAGTATCGAGAAATATTTGTTCATTGGTCCGTCTGTTTCTCGCCATGGGGCCTCTAATATAGAATCTTGTCTAATGCCGAAGAGCGAAACTTTCTACCCCAAATGCTGGGAGGCTTGTTTCCGGGTGTGGTGATGCTGAGGTGCGCAGTGCGATCAAATATCCAAATCCTTCGCGAACGCCGCGCGGTCCTGGATGAAGCGGAAGCGCGCCTCGGGCTTCGAGCCCATGAGCGCGCTGACCGCGTCGGTGATGGCGTTGCGGTCGCCGTCGCCGATCTCGACGCGGAGCAGCAGGCGGCGCTTCGGATCCATGGTCGTCTCCTTCAACTGAGACGCATTCATCTCGCCCAGGCCCTTGAAGCGGCTGATCTCGACCTTGGCGTTGGCGGCGAACTCGCGTTTCAGGATCTCGTCGCGCTGCTCCACAGTCGTCGCATAGAACGACTTTGCTCCGTGTGTGAGCTTGAAGAGCGGCGGCACGGCAAGGAACAGGTGGCCGTTCTCGATCAGCTGCGGCATCTCCTGGTAGAAGAAGGTGATGAGGAGCGAGGCGATGTGGGCGCCGTCGACGTCGGCGTCGGTCATGACGATCACGCGCTCGTAGCGCAGGTCCTCGTCGCGGTACTTCGTGCCGGTGCCGGCGCCGAGCGCCTGGATCAGGTCGGAGAGCAGCTGGTTCTGCGACAGCTTCTGCGACGAGGCGTTGGCGACGTTCAGGATCTTGCCGCGCAAGGGCAAAATGGCCTGGGTCTCGCGTGAGCGCGCGCTTTTCGCCGAGCCGCCGGCCGAATCGCCCTCGACGATGAAGATCTCGGTGCCGGCCGCCTGCTGGATCGAGCAATCGGCGAGCTTGCCGGGCAGGCGCAGCTTCCGCGTCGCGGACTGGCGGCCGACCTCCTTCTCGCGCTTTCTCTTGAGACGATCCTCGGCCTGGTCGACGGTCCATTCGAGGAGCTTGGTGGCCTGGATGGGGCTGTCGGTCAGCCAGTGGTCGAAGGCGTCCTTCACCGTCGTCTCGACGATGCGGCTGGCCTCTTGCGTCGCGAGCTTGTCCTTGGTCTGGCCCTGGAACTCGGGCTCGCGGATGAAGATGGCGAGCATAGCGGCGGCCGTGCCCATCACGTCGTCGGCGGTGATCTGCGCGGCCTTGCGGTTGCCGACGCGCTCGCCGAACTCGCGCAGGCTTTTCGACAAGGCCGAACGGAAGCCGTTCTCGTGCGTGCCGCCCTCGGCGGTCGGAATCGTGTTGCAATAGGAGCGCACGAAGCCATCGTCGCTGGCGACCCACGCCACGGCCCACTCGACCGACCCGTGCTTGCCTTCCTTCTCGACCGAGCCGGCGAAGATCTCCTTGGTGACCAGCGTCTGGCCGGCGATCTCGGACAGGAGATAGTCCTTGAGGCCGCCCGGGAAATGGAACACCGCCTCGGGCGGCGTGTCGTCCTTGATGAGGGACGGATCGCAGCTCCAGCGGATCTCGACGCCGCCGAAGAGATAGGCTTTCGAGCGCGCCATCTTGAAGAGGCGCGCGGGCTTGAAGTGGGCGCCCTTGCCGAAGATCTGATCGTCGGGGAGGAAGCGGATCTTGGTGCCGCGCCGGTTCATGACGGGCCCGAGCTTCTCGAGCTTCGAGGCCGGCTCCCCGCGCGAGAAGGTCATGCGGTAGAGCTGCTGGGCGCGCGCGACCTCGACCTCGAGCGTCTCGGAGAGCGCGTTCACGACCGAGACGCCGACGCCGTGCAGGCCGCCCGACGTGTTGTAGGCCTTGCTGTCGAACTTGCCGCCCGAGTGCAGCATGCACATGATGACTTCGAGGGCGGACTTCTTCGGGTACTTCGGGTGCGGGTCGACGGGAATGCCGCGGCCGTTGTCGGTCACGGAGAGATAGCCCTCGGCGTCGAGGTGGACGTCGATCCAGGTGGCGTAGCCCGCCACCGCCTCGTCCATGGCGTTGTCGATCACCTCGGCGAAGAGGTGGTGCAGCGCCTTCTCGTCGGTGCCGCCGATGTACATGCCGGGGCGGCGGCGCACCGGCTCGAGGCCTTCGAGGACCTCGATGTGTGCGGCCGTGTAGTCGTCAGCGGTTTCCGGGCCCTTGCGGGCGCCTCTGGTCTTGTCGCTCATGCCTTGCGTCAAGCTCGTGAATAGGTCGCGTATCGACTGGGCCATGCCGTTCCCCGTGCAGCGGTCCGGAGTAGACGCCCCACAAGGCCGGTCTCGATCAACCCGAGGCCAAGCTTGCGAGGGGCGAGACCCCCATGCACTCGAATCTCACGCGGTTGGTCTGGGTGAGGTCGCACGGCCGGGGCTCGCTTGGCAAGCGGCCGGGACGCCGCGCGCGGTGACAGATGCTCAAGTCTTTCCATCGCAGGTGGCATGTCCACGGCGGTGCGCGGCAACAAGTGTGGGAACGGCGCCACAGCTGTGGACGGCCACACGCCGCCGCGGCCCGGACACCGTTTGATCCAAACCCGGCCTAAATGACCTGCGAGGAAGCACGCGGGCTGGCTGACCGCAACTCAATCTCTTTTCATGAGAGGGTTACATGTTTCGCCATTGCCTCGCCTCGCTTCCCCTACTCCTTGCCTCGGCCGCAACGATTGCCTTCGCGCCGCTACCGCGTGCGCAGGCAGGAGACCAGCGTATCTCGGGGCCCTATACCCACGACAATCTGACAATTTTCCTCGTCCACGGCGCGAGCTCGCAGGGACCAGTGCCGCTGACGCTCGACGAGTCGCTCGAGAAGGGCGGCGTCAAAGTGCACGAGACCGGCACGGTCGGCGAGCTCGAGATCGAGAACGCGGGCGACGAGGATGTGTTCGTCAATGCGGGCGATATCGTCAAAGGCGGGCAGCAGGACCGCGTGGTGACGGCGTCCCTGATCCTCAAGGCCAAGTCGGGCCGCGTCCCGCTTTCCGTGTTCTGCGTCGAAAGCGGGCGCTGGTCGGCGCGCGGCGACGAGGACAAGGCGACTTTTGCGAGCGCCAAGGAGATGCTGCCGACACGCGAGGCCAAGCTCGCCATGCGGTCGCCGTACACGGTTGCGGCCGTGCCTCCCGCGGCTCCTTCGGTTTCCGAGGCTGATGCAAGGGCGATTTCGCAGGCGATCGACAACGAGATGGCAGGAGCAGAGGCCGGCGTCCAGAATGCCGACCCGGCGCGGCCGGCCTATCGGCAGGAACGCGCGCCGGCGAGCCCGCAGTCGGAGGTCTGGCGCAGCGTGTCCAACATCCAGGCGGCGCTGACGGGCAATCTCGGCGCCAAGGTGGCGGCCGAAGAATCGGAGACGAGCCTGCAGCTCGCGCTCGAGAGCAAGAAGCTCGCCGAGGCGCAGAAGGCCTACATCGACGCACTCAAAGGCGCGGGAGAGAGCCAGCCCGACGTCGTCGGCTACGTCTTCGCCGTCAACGGCAAGATCAACAGCGGCGACATCTACGCTTCGAACGCATTGTTCCGGAAGCTGTGGCCGAAGCTGCTCAAGGCTGCAGCGACAGAGGCGATCGGCGCGGAAAAGGCGCTGCCCAAGACGCTCGATCCGACGGTTGCGGCCGTCGACGAATTCCTGGCCGCACCTGCCGCGGCCAAGCCGACCGAGCGGCCGTCGATCAACGGGCAGACGCTCGAGACGCGGGAAGCGGACGGTGCATTTGATTTTGCGACGAAAAGCGCGTCCGGCGACATCATCCACCGCAACGTGCTGGCTACGCATTAGTTGCGCTCACGCCCCGCCTGCATCGCAAGGCGATGACGGCGGGGCTCCGCGCGGGCGGCGTTCCAAGCGAAGCTTGGCTCCGCCAAGACCGCCGGGTCGCATCGCGCCGAAGGCGCGTCTTCGACGCGACGCTCCCCGGCTGCTTCGCAGCCGAGGACATTTCCATCTTAGCGCGAGATCAGACCGGGACGTTGTCGATGAGGCGGGTCTTGCCGAGCCAGGCGGCGGCGAGGATGCGGCCCTTGCGGCCGGATTTGGGCGCGAAGGGACCGAGCGTCTCGGCGTCTCGCACCTCGATGTAGTCGATCTTCGTGAAGCCCGCCGCGAGCAGGTCGTGCTTGGCGGCATCGATCGCTTTGTTCACCAAGCCGCCTTTGGCTGCGATGGGGGCAATGGCATGGATCGCCCGGTGCAAAGCAGGCGCAATCGCGCGCTCGTCGGGCGAGAGATAGGCGTTGCGCGAGGAGAGCGCGAGGCCGTCCTTCTCGCGCACTGTCGGGAGCGCGGCAATCTTCAGCGGCAAATTGAGATCGCGCACCATCTGGCGGACGACGCACAGCTGCTGATAGTCCTTCTCGCCGAATACGGCGACGTCGGGGGCGACCGCGGAGAAGAGCTTGCAGCAGACGGTCGCCACGCCGCCGAGGTGATGCGGGCGGAACTCGCCATCGAGACCCAGGGCGGCGCCTCCCGGCTCGATTCGCGTCGCGAAGCCTTCCGGATACATCTCGGCCGGCGCTGGAGCCCAGATGAGGTCGGCGCCGACGCCGGCAAGCTTCCGGCGGTCGCCTGATTCGTCGCGGGGGTAGCGCGACAGGTCCTCGTGGGCTGCGAACTGGGCCGGGTTGACGAAGATCGAGACCACCGCCCGGTCGGCCTTCTTCAAGGCCAGCTTGACGAGCGCCAAGTGCCCGTCATGCAGCGCCCCCATGGTGGGGACGAGCGCAACGCTTTCGCCCGCCTTGCGAAATTGAGAGATCGCGCGGCGGAGATCCTTGATGGTCCGAACGGTTTTCATTGCCTCTTGTACCCTCTCCCCGCATGCGGGGAGAGGGTTAGGGTGAGGGGCAGCAACACGCCGCAGCACTAGCTACTGCCCCTCACCCCGACCCTCTCCCCATTCGCACCATTGGTGCGATGGGGAGAGGGGGAAGTGACGCGGCCAAGACCGTCTCGTCAAGACCGTTGCAGAACGCGCACACGGTTACGATCTGGTAGAGTGCATCGGCCTGGCGAATCATGTGTGTTCCGGTGGAAGAAGTGAGGACGGCATGGTCGCGCTCAGAAAAACGGAATTCGAGGAAGCCCGGCAGGTGCCGTCGCCTCAGCTGGCGTTCGACGAGATCTCGTCCCATCACCTGATCGACGAGACGCGCCTCGTCGGCGGACTGATCGAGCGCGCCGTCTTCACCGACGAGGAACGCCGCCGCACGTCCGATGTGGCACGCCGCCTCGTGCACGCGGCGCGCGCAAGCCACATGAACCACTCGGGCGTCGATGCGTTCATGCGCGAGTACGGCCTCTCGAGCGAAGAGGGCGTCATCCTGATGTGCCTCGCGGAGGCACTGCTCAGAATTCCCGACGCAGAGACGGCCGACCGGTTCATCGCCGAGAAGATCGCGGGCGGACACTGGGAGCGCCACCTCGGGCATTCGGAAAGCATGTTCGTCAATGCCTCGACCTGGGGGCTGATGCTCACCGGGCGCCTGGTCAAGCTCGGGGAAACGCGCGGGGCCAATCCGTGGGACGCCTTGAAGCGCCTCGTCGCGCGCTCGGGCGAGCCCGTCATCCGGCAAGCGATCCGCCAGGCGGTGCGCCTCCTCGGCGATCAATTCGTTCTCGGGCGAACGATCGAGGATGCGGTCGTGCGGGCGGAGACCTACGAGGCGAAGGGCTATCGCCTCTCCTACGACATGCTCGGCGAGGCAGCGAAGACGGAGAAGGATGCCGAGCGGTATTTCGAGCGCTACATGGCGGCGATCGATGTGGTCGGCAATGCGGTCGGCCCGATGGCCTCGGTTCGCGCCGACGCGCTCATGCATCGCCCCGGTCTTTCGGTGAAGCTCTCGGCGCTGCATCCGCGCTTCGAGCCGGGCAAGCAAAGGAGGCTTGCGGCCGAGCTCGCGCCGCGCCTGCTGACGCTGATCCGCGCCGCGCAGTCGCGCGGGCTTGCGGTCACGATCGACGCCGAGGAGCAGGACCGGCTCGAGCCGACGCTCGAGCTATTCGGCAATGCGTTCCTCGATCCCTCGCTCGCGCACTGGCCCGGTCTCGGCATCGCCGTGCAGGCCTACGGCAAGCGCGCCATTCCCGTCATCCGCTGGCTGCGCCGGCTGTCGGAGCGGGCGGGGAAGCGCATTCCGCTCAGGCTCGTCAAGGGCGCCTACTGGGACAGCGAGATCAAGTGGGCGCAGGAGCGCGGTCTTGCCGACTATCCGGTGCTCACGCGCAAGCTCAACACGGACGTCTCCTATCTCGCGTGCATGCGCCTCATCCTTTCCGATCCGGTGGCGTTCTACGCGCAGTTCGCCACTCATAACGCGCACACAGTGGCCTGCGCGTTCGCCGCTGCAGGCACGAACGATTTCGAGTTCCAGCGCCTGCACGGCATGGGCGAAGCGCTTTATGGGGAAGTGATCGGCGGCGGGAGCAAGTACACGCGGCCATGCCGCATCTATGCGCCCGTCGGCGAGCATGAGGATCTGCTCTCCTATCTCGTGCGCCGCCTGCTCGAGAACGGCGCCAATACGTCGTTCGTCAATCGCCTCGCCGACGACGAGGCACCGGTGGCGCAGATCATCCGCGATCCGGTCGAGACGGCCGAGCGCGAGCGCCTCGACGCCGCCCCGGTGAAGCTCCTGCCCAGGCCGCGCGACATCTTCTGGCCGGAGCGCAAGAACTCTTCGGGCGTCGCGCTCACGGACACGGCTGCGCGCGGGGCGCTTGTCGCGCAGATGGAGGCGGCTCTCGCCTCATCGTTCGATGTCGGGCCGATCGTGTCGGGAGAAGCGACCACGGGCGGCGCAGGCGCCGGCCAGATCATGTGCCCGCACGATCAGCGGGTGCGGATCGGCACGGCGCGCATTGCCTCGCCGATACAAGTCGATGCGGCGATCGGCCTGGCGGTAAATGCGGCCCACGGGTGGGACCGGCTCGGCGGGCCGGCGCGGGCGAAGGTGCTCGAGCTGGCGGCCGAGATGGTCGAGCGCGACCGGGCGAAGCTCATGGCGGTGCTGGTGCGCGAAGCCGGGAAGACGATCCCGGACGCGCAGGCGGAAGTGCGCGAGGCGGTCGATTTTCTGCGCTACTACGCGATCGAGGCGCGCCGGCTCATGAGCGCGCCGGTCCAGCTCAAGGGGACGACGGGGGAGACGAACGCGCTCGAGCTTCGGGGCCGCGGTGCATTCGCGTGCATCAGCCCCTGGAATTTCCCGCTCGCGATCTTCGTCGGACAGGTGGCGGCGGCGCTTGCGGCGGGCAATTCCGCGCTGGCGAAGCCCGCCGAGCAGACGCCGATCGTGGCCTACCTCGCGACGAAGATCCTGCATGAGGCGGGCGTGCCAAAGGACGTCCTCCACCTTCTGCCCGGCGGAGCCGCGGTCGGCGCCGCGCTGGTCAAGGATGCGCGCGTTCGCGGCGTCGCCTTCACGGGCTCGAACGAAACCGGATGGTCGATCCAGAAGGCGCTGACCGATCGCAGGGGCGAGATCGTTCCCTTCATCGCCGAGACCGGCGGTCTCAACGCCATGATCGCCGACAGCAGCGCGCTCGCCGAGCAGGTGGTGCGCGACGCGCTGCATTCTGCTTTTGACAGCGCGGGGCAGCGCTGCTCGGCGGCCCGGGTGCTCTTCGTCCAGGACGAGGTGGCGGAGCGTACGATCGGCATGCTCACAGGCGCGATCGAGGAGCTCGATGTGGGCGATCCGTTCGATTACGCGACCGACGTCGGACCCGTCATCGACGAGGCCTCGCAGGACAATCTCGAAGCCCACAAGGTGAAGATGCAGCGCGAAGCGCGCCTGCTCATCGATCTCAAGCTGCCGGACGACTGCCGCGTCGGGACGTACGTGGGGCCGGCGGCCTATGAGATCGAGCGCATGGGTGTGCTCGAGCGCGAGGTGTTCGGGCCGATCCTGCACGTGGTGCGGTTCCAGCGCGGGCACATGGACAAGGTGGTCGCGGCGATCAATGCCTCGGGCTACGGCCTGACACTCAGCCTCCACAGCCGCATTGCGGGCGTGGCGGACTACGTCGCGGAGCACGCGCGCGTCGGCAATATCTACGTTAACCGCAACCAGATCGGGGCCGTGCCCGGCGTTCAGCCTTTCGGTGGCGAGGGGCTTTCGGGAACGGGGCCCAAGGCCGGCGGCCCCAACTATCTCGCCCGCTTTGCCGCCGAGCGCGTGCGGGTCACCGACATCACGGCAACGGGGGGCAATATCGGCCTGCTCGTCCAGGACAAGCCGGGCGCCGGCTGACCGGCGTCAGAGCTCTCCACGCCATTGCCCGCCACGACCGCAAGGGCCATGTTAGGTCTCCGATTGGACACGAGAGAGTGACCGATCGCGAGAGGCGATGACAAAGAAGCCCCACGCGCCCGAGAAGTCTGCAAGCGTTGCCCGAGGCGTCCCCGCGACGAGCGGGGCGGCAGGCGTGCCTGCCGCTGCGTCGGCGGCGTCCGAAATTGCCGAGTTCGTCGCCAAGATGAAGGCGCTGGGGCCAGTCAAGGGGCCTGGCCGGGGCCGGCTCATCTTCGCCATGGACGCGACCATGAGCCGGGAGCCCACCTGGGACATGGCGCTGGCGCTGCAGGCCGACATGTTCCGCGCGGTCGAGGAGGTCGGCGGGCTCGACGTGCAGCTCGTGTTCTTCCGCGGCGCGGGAGAATGCCGTGCCTCGCACTGGGTCTCGGAGCCTCGAGAGCTCGCCCGGCTCATGACCAAGGTCGCCTGCCACGGCGGCTACACGCAGATCGGCAAGGTGCTCAGCCATGCGCGCGCGGAAGCGCAAAAGGGCAAGGTCAACGCGCTCGTCTATGTCGGCGACGCCATGGAGGAGAGCATCGATGATCTCGCGGGACGTGCGGGTGAGCTGGCGCTCGTCGGCGTGCCGGTGTTCTTGTTCCAGGAGGGGCACGATCCTGCGGCCGCCCGGGCCTACAAGGAGATTGCGCGCCTGACCAAGGGCGCGGCCTGCCATTTCGATGCGGGCTCGGCGAGCCAGCTCAGAGACCTGCTCACGGCGGTCGCCGTGTATGCGTCCGGCGGACAGAAGGCGCTCGCCGCCCTTCTCGAAAGCGGGCGCGGGCGCGAGGGCGCGCGCCTTCTCCTGGCACAGATGAAGCCTCGCGGCTGAGGCGGATCCATGCAGTATTTGATTCTGGGTCTCTTCGCGCTCGTCGTTGTCCTGATCGCGATTCGCGGATTTACGGTCGCCAATCCAGCGGTGATGGCGCGTCAGTTGAGGGTTGCGGGCGGAGTGATCGCGCTGCTCGTGGCGGTCGTGTTCTTCGTGCGCGGCGGCATCAACCAGGCCATTGTCCTCGGTCTCCTCGGGGCGTGGCTGCTCGGGTGGCGCGGCTCGGGATCGTGGGGCGGATTTCCCGGCTTCCCAGGCTCGGCGCGCAAGTCACCGGGACAGACCTCGCGGGTCACGACGGATCACCTCGAGATGGAGCTCGACCACGACACCGGAGCCATGACGGGCCGCGTGCTGAAGGGCATGTTCAAAGGGCGCGCCATCGAGAGCCTCAAGCCTGCGGAGCTGGCGCTGCTGTGGCAGGACTGCCGCTTCATCGATCCGCAATCGGCGCAGATACTCGAAGCCTATCTCGACCGCGTGCACGCGACATGGCGCGAGGATGTCGCCCGGGGCGAGCGTGAGATGCGGGGGACCGACGGGCGCATGTCCGCCGAGGAAGCCTACAGCATCCTCGGGCTGGCGCCGGGTGCCAGCGAAGACGACATCCGCCGTGCGCATCGCGAGCTCATGCTCAAGCTGCATCCCGATCGCGGCGGGTCGACCTACCTTGCAGCGCAGATCAACGAAGCCAAGGACGTCCTGCTCGGGTCCTAGCCTCTACGCCCTGGGCGTCAGGAGAAATTGACCGGCAGGGCACCCAGAATCTGGAGCACGGAGCCGGCGACGATCAGCACGGTTGCGGTGATGAACATCCGCCTGCGGGACTTGAGCGTCGCCTCGTGCCGGCTTTGCGCGTTGCGCTCCGCCATATCGTCCTGAATGCGGGCCGCGGTGTCGAGGTGCGTCCGGAGCTGGTCGGAGGCATGCGTGCGCTGGGTATGGCGCAGCGAGCGCTCCCAGGCCCGCCGCCGCTCCGCCTCGAGCGACGCCGTCTCGTGGAAGAAGGCGAGCCACCATTCCCGGAGCAGCAGGACAAATCCTGCGAGGTCGAGCACGAGGCCCGCGACCGTGATCCAGCTCTGAAACACTCATCCCCCGATGACGCGGCTCACTCGGTCTTCATCACAAAACAGTCGATGGCCAGGCGGCGGAGCTCGAGGCAGGCATTCCCCGCCGCATCCTCGTTGAAGCCGATGAAGCGCGCACGGAAGATCTTGCGGTCGGCTTTCTGCACCGGCAGCGCCATGGACTTGTGGCCTTCCAGCAGGCCTGCGGCCTTGCTGCGAGCGGTCGCCATGCGGCTCTCGGCTTCCTCGGCCGTCGAGTAGGCGCCGATCTGGATCTCATAGCCGATGCCGGTCGGCGCGGCGGCGAAGCGGGCCGGGGCTTCCTTAAGCGATGGCTTCAAGGGAGCGGGCGGCGGACGCGTATCCAAGGGAGGGCCGATCGCCGCGGCCTGGGCGTCGAGAGTCGATGGCGGGCGGCCCAAGCCCATGCTCGGATGAGGCGGCGCCCCTGGCGGAGCGTCGCCAGCCAGCGCGAGCTTCTGGCCGGGTGGCGGCGGCGCCGCGGGCGACGTGTCAGAGATGAGATCCTCGATGCTCGCGGGGGCGGCGGCAGGCGCGGAGCCAGCGCTCGGCGCGGTCCCGGCGGATGCATCAGCCGAGATCGCCTCGCGCAGGGCCTGCAAATCGAGCTTGGGTGTGACGGCGGCTGCGGCCGGTGGCGGCGCAATTGCCGCGGGCGCGGACGCGTTCGCCGGCGCCGCCGCTTCCGGATTGCCTTGTGCCGTGATGGCGACGGGGCGCACTCTGACCACGTCGATGTCGGGTCCCGCGGCGGCCGATCTTGTCGCTTCCGGCGCGTTGACGTTCGGCACGCCGCTGGGCGCGGGCCCAACCGGCGGCGGCGCCGTCGTTTGCGCGACGGGCTCGAGCTTGGCCGGGGCCTCAGCCGCGCCCTTGCTTGCCGTGTTGTTGGTTTCGGTCCGCCAAATCGTCTTCGCGATCTCGCTTGCCGGCTTCTTTGCCGGTGCGGCACGGGCGACGAGCTTCGGCGCTGGGCGGCGCGTGTTCTCGGACGAGGCCTTTTCGAGGGCCCGGAAAAGCTGCATGCGCATGTGCGCGTTGCGGGCGCTCGCGGTGACGCCGCCGAAGACGGCGCCGACAAGGTGCTTCTTGTCGACCTTGACGGAGGAGACGAGGTTGAAGCCGGAGGCGCGTGTATAGCCGGTCTTGATCCCGTCCATGCCCGGGAAGCCGTAAAGCAGCGTGTTGTGCGTGCGGTAGGTCTTGCCCCGGAACTCGAACGATTTCATCGCGAACAGCGGGTAGTGGCGCGGAAAATCATCCTGCAGGTGGAGCGCCAGCGTGACCATGTCGCGCGCAGTCGTGATCTGGCGCGTATCGGGGAGGCCAGAGGCATTCGTGAATGTCGTCGAGCGCATGCCGATCTGGCGTGCGCGCTCGTTCATCATGCGCACGAAGCCCGCTTCCGTGCCGCCGATCTGCTCGGCCAAGGCGACCGCCATGTCGTTCGCCGACTTGGTGATGAGGGCCTTGATGGCATCGATGACGTCGATCTGCTCGCCGGCCTCGAGGTCGAGCTTGGAAGGGGCGACGGAGGCCGCCTTTTCGCTCACGGTGATCTTCGTCGTGTAGCTGAGCCGGCCATGCTCGATCTCCTCGAAAACGAGGTAGAGCGTCATCATCTTCGTCAACGACGCCGGGTGGCGCTTGGCGTCGGCGAATTGCTCGTAGAGCACGGCGCCCGTGTTGGCGTCGACGATCAGGGCGGCGTGGCGTGTCTCGGAGCTGGTCTCGGCATGGGATGGCGGTCTCGGGAGCAGCAAAAGCCCGAGCAGGGCGCCGGCCAGGGGCGCTCGCATCGTCCGCAGAAAGTCCCTCTTGCAGCGCCGCATTGTGAGCGAGACCAATTCCCTCAATTGATGCTCCGGGTTCCTGGGCCTTGCTCCAGCGCGCTCGCCAATGTCTTTTCGCCACAGCCACTTGCTGCGTCAGATGCCGCCCGCGTAGGCACATAGCCCGCTTTTTAGGGCGGCTTTACGACTGCTGACGGTCCGGCGTCCGCGCGGCGCCGGTGCGCCGGCAAGCCTATCGCAACCTGGCTGCGAACTCGTTAACGGTCTCTTGGCGCCCTTGCTGTAGTGCGTTGTGCGCCGCAGCGGGCACTTGAAAAAATTGTGCAGTGCGATTAATGGTATACGAGCACGGCATTCACTTGTTGGAAATGCGGCTCCCCTCCCCCCATCTCACCAAGGATGCAGGTCCGTCATGATCAATAATTTTCAGGACTTCCAGAAGTTCGGACAAGTCAACCTGGACAGCGCCATGAAGATGTTCGGCGACTGGAACAAGGGCTGGCAGGCGATCGCCGCTGAGATGAGCGACTATTCAAAGCGGTCGCTCGAGGACAGCACGTCGACGTTCGAGAAGCTTCTGGGCGCCAAGTCGCTCGAGCAGGCGTTCGAGATCCAGTCGAGCTTCGCGAAGCGCGCCTACGATGACTACATGCACCAGATGACCAAGATCGGCAGCATGTACACCAATCTTGCCAAGGACGCGTACAAGCCGGTCGAGCGGGCGATGCAGAACGGACGCTAGCTTATTTGGTCGTTCGATCATTCGCGGACCAAGAGGCCCGGCGCTCGTCCGGGCCTTTTTTGTGTCTCGTTGGTCGCCCAACATGGCTTAGAGTCGCGCGCGGCGCATGTATTGCATGGACTATCTGCGTCGTATCGTTGGTAAGGCATCTTGCCGGGTTGGCGTGCGCACCCCAGTTGCGTAAAAATGAGTTGGCGGAGTTAGCCGGTCAGCGCGGCGAAGGCTACTTGGTATATGACGAGTACAAGCACTGTGGGATTGAGGATGGCTGGCAAGGGCGGTCAGGGCAACGATCGCGACGAGGAAGGAAAGACCGGCCTCGTCACCAAGACTCGTCCGAAGACCAAAAAGCCGAGCCTGTACAAGGTTCTGCTGCTCAATGACGACTACACGCCAATGGAATTCGTCGTCCATGTCCTGGAAAAATACTTCAGCAAGGGACGCGAGGAGGCGACGCGTATAATGCTGCATGTCCACCATAAGGGCGTCGGTGTGTGCGGGGTGTTCACTTACGAGGTCGCCGAAACCAAGGTGACGCAGGTGATGGACTTCTCGCGCCAGCATGGCCATCCTCTTCAGTGCACCATGGAGAAAGAGTAGGTCGACTTTGCCATCCTTCTCGAAAAGCCTCGAAACGTCTCTGCACAGAGCACTCGAATACGCCAACGAGCGTAGCCACGAGTTCGCAACGCTCGAGCATCTGCTCGCGGCGCTCATCGACGATCGCGACGCGGCCGCCGTCATGCGCGCCTGCAATGTCGATCTCGATCAGCTTCGCAGCCGCGTCACCGACTATCTCGATACCGAGCTCGGCAGTCTCGTGCACAAGGGCAGCGCGGAAGCGCAGCCGACGACGGGTTTCCAGCGCGTGATCCATCGCGCGGTCGTGCACGTGCAGTCCTCGGGGCGCGAGGAGGTGACGGGCGCCAACGTGCTCGTTGCCATCTTCGCCGAGCGCGAGAGCCATGCCGCGTTCTTCCTGCAGGAGCAGGAGATGACGCGCTTCGACGCCGTGCAATACATCAGCCACGGCATCGCGAAACGTCCCGGCATGTCGGAGCCGCGCGGCGTGCGCGGCGTCGACGACGAGCAGGCGGGCGAAGGCGGGGAGGAGAAGAAGCCCGGCCAGGACGCGCTCAACACCTATTGCGTCAACCTCAACAAGAAGGCGCGCGACGGGCGCATCGATCCGCTTGATCGGGCGCGAGACGGAAGTGCTGCGCACGATCCAGGTGCTCTGCCGCCGGCAGAAGAACAATCCGCTGTTCGTCGGCGATCCGGGCGTGGGCAAGACGGCGATCGCCGAGGGCTTGGCGCGCAAGATCATCCGCGGCGAGGTGCCGGAGGTGTTGAAGAACGCCACCATCTTCGCGCTCGACATGGGTGCGCTGCTCGCCGGCACGCGCTATCGCGGCGACTTCGAGGAACGCTTGAAGGCCGTGATGAAGGAGATCGAGAACTATCCGGGCGCGATCCTGTTCATCGACGAGATCCACACCGTGATCGGTGCGGGTGCGACGTCGGGCGGCGCCATGGACGCGTCGAACCTCTTGAAGCCGGCGCTGCAGTCGGGGACGGTGCGCTGCATCGGGTCCACGACCTACAAGGAATACCGCCAGCACTTCGAGAAGGATCGCGCGCTCGTGCGCCGGTTCCAGAAGATCGACATCAAGGAGCCGACGGTCGAGGATTCGATTGCGATCCTGCGCGGCCTCAAGCCCTACTTCGAGGAGTTCCACAAGCTCAAGTACACGGGCGAGGCGATCAAGGCCGCGGTCGAGCTTTCGGCCAAGTACATCCACGACCGCAAGCTCCCGGACAAGGCGATCGACGTGATCGACGAGACGGGCGCATCGCAGATGCTCGTCGTCGAAAGCAAGCGCAAGAAGAAGATCACGGTGAAGGAGATCGAGGCTACCGTCGCCACCATGGCGCGCATTCCGCCGAAGACGGTGACGAAGTCGGACGCGGAGGTGCTCGGCAACCTGGAGAAGGACCTAAAGCGTCTCGTGTTCGGCCAGGACCAGGCGATTTCGTCGCTTTCGTCCGCGATCAAGCTCGCGCGCGCCGGGCTGCGCGAGCCGGAGAAGCCGATCGGCTGCTACCTCTTCTCAGGGCCGACCGGCGTCGGCAAGACCGAGGTCGCCAAGCAGCTCGCGTCCCTCATGGGCGTCGAGCTCCTGCGCTTCGACATGAGCGAGTACATGGAGAAGCACACGGTCTCGCGCCTCATCGGCGCGCCGCCGGGCTACGTCGGCTTCGACCAGGGCGGGCTGCTCACCGACGGCATCGACCAGCATCCGCACTGCGTGCTGCTGCTCGACGAGATCGAGAAGGCGCATCCGGACCTGTTCAACATCCTGTTGCAGGTCATGGACCACGGCAAGCTCACCGACCACAACGGCAAGCAGGTCGACTTCCGCAACGTCATCCTGATCATGACGACGAACGCGGGCGCGGCCGACATGGCGAAGGCGCCGATGGGCTTCGGCCGCACCAAGCGCGAGGGCGAGGACACGGAAGCGGTCAACCGCATGTTCACGCCCGAGTTCAGGAACCGCCTCGACGCGGTGATCGCATTCGCCGGCCTGCCGCCGGAGGTGATCACCAAGGTCGTGGAGAAGTTCATCTTCCAGCTCGAAGCCCAGCTCGCCGACCGCGGCGTGATGATCGAGCTCTCGGAGGAGGCGGCGAAGTGGATCGGCGAGAAGGGCTACGACGAGAAGTTCGGCGCCCGGCCGCTGGCGCGCGTCATCCAGGAGCACATCAAGAAGCCGCTGGCGGACGAGCTCCTGTTCGGCAGGCTCGAGAACGGCGGCACGGTGAAGGTGCTGGTCGAGGGCAAGGGCGAGGACAGCAAGCTCGCCTTCGAGTTCATCCCGGCCGATCCGTCGAAGAAGCCCAAGTCCAAGGAAGAGGACGAGGACGACGAGGAGGCCGAGACCGCGCTCGTCGAGGTGGCGCCGCGGAAGGCGCTGCCGGGGCCGAAGGAGAAGAAGGAGAAGCCCGGCGGCCGTCCGTCGGGAGCGGTGCCCTCGGTGCCGCGCAAGAAGGACGAGTAGGGGGCTTCTCGTTACGATTTGAGGATTGCCGGCGCCGCGAGCATCAAGCTCGCGGCGCTTTCTTGGTGGCTGCTGGTCGTCGGCCGGCACCTTTTTGGCGCCCTCGCGTTTTGATCCTGCTCACTCATGGCATGCGGTCCGGAGCGAAGCTCCGGCGCACTTTCGTGCGCGCCGCCGAATGGCGGCGACCGCATACCCATGAGAGAGCAGGGGTCGACGACTGCCCACTCTCGGAACACTCATCTCTGTGGATGGAACGAATAGAACGACGTTTGGCCGGCTTGCAATTCGAGTAGAATCATTTGTGGAAGGGTGATTTGCGCGAGGTGCTCGTACAGATGATCAACGAGGAAGATTTAGCTGGGGCGGTCCTCGCCGGAAAGGAGCCTGAGCAGCAATTCCGGTTTATTGAGCAACTTGCGGCTAAGCGGTTGGTCAGCGTTCGAGATTCCAACGGCGATCAAATTTATGATGACTACGAGTATATGAGTTCTGTGCTAGCGGCCGCACGCGTTTTCGGCATCAAGGAACTACTAGAATGGGAGATGCCGGCCCGCAGCAGCGGTGACTGGGAGTGGAAGTGTCGCAACTTTCGAGCGGAAGCAACGCAGGTGTCGCAGCACATGCTCGTTCGAATACGCATCGCGACCAGTGAGGGATCCCAACACGGTAGCGCTCAATGCCGCAACGAAAGAGCGTCTGCGCTTTCATCTGGGCCAGGTACGCAACATCATCGACAACGATGCGATGCCGGACTGGAAGAAGCAGGATCTGTATGAGGCCATTTCGGAGCTTGAGCGTGAAATGCGATAAGGCCCGAACTCGGATTGCGGCCGTCATCGATGTTCTGGGCAAAGCCTGGGAAGGCGACGTGCAAATCGCCGACGCCCTCCGGCAGATCGTCATCATAGTCCAGGACGCGAAAGACGCGGAAAAAGAGTTCAGCGAGACTGGGCGCGCCTGTCGAGCCCAAGCGGCTCGAAGCTCCAAAGCCCAAGAAGTTAGCTGCGCCGAAGACGAAGGAGAATAAGAGTAGCTTTGACAAGGCGCTCGACGACGAGATTCCATCTTAGTAGAGGCGCCGGTTACTCCGCGGCCTGCTGCGCGTAGCCGAGCTTCTCGTTGAGCTTGCGGATGAGGTCGGCCGCGGCCTTGGCGATGTTGGTGCCGGGGCCGAAGATCGCCTTGGCGCCCGCCGCATAGAGCGCGTCGTAGTCGTGGGGCGGGATGACGCCGCCGACGACGATCATGATGTCGTCGCGGCCTTCCTTCGCCAGCGCGGCCTTCGAGATCCGGCACCAGCGTCAGATGCCCGGCCGTCATCGTCGACACGCCGATGATGTGCACGTCGTTCTCGACCGCCTGGCGCGCGGCCTCGTCGGGCGTTGCGAACAGCGGCCCGATGTCGACGTCGAAGCCGAGATCGGCGAACGCCGAGGCGATCACCTTCTGGCCGCGGTCGTGGCCGTCCTGGCCCATCTTGGCGACGAGGATGCGCGGGCGGCGGCCGTCGTTCTTCTCGAAGGCGGCCGCCATCTGGATCACGCTGCCGACGTCGTCGCTCATGTCGCCCGCCTCCGATCGATAGACGCCCGAGATGGCGCGGATCTCGGCGCGGTGGCGGGTGAAGATCTTCTCCATCGCGTCCGACATCTCGCCGACGGTTGCTTTGGCGCGCGCGGCCTTGACGCAGAGGTCGAGCAGATTGGCGCGGCCGGCGGCGCCCTCGGTGAGCGCCTTCAGCGCGGCCTGGGTCTCGGCCTCCTTGCGCTCGCCGCGCAGGCGCTGAAGCTTGGCGATCTGCTGCTCGCGCACGGACTTGTTGTCGACCTTCAGGAACTCGATCTTGGCGTCGTCCTTCACGCGCAGCTTGTTGACGCCGACGATGGTCTGCTTGCCGCTAGTCGATGCGCGCCTGCGTGCGCGCGGCCGCCTCCTCGATGCGGATCTTCGGGATGCCGGCGGCGATCGCCTTGGCCATGCCGCCGAGCCGCTCGACCTCGTCGATGTGGGCGAGCGCCTTCAGCGCCAGCTCGTAGGTGAGACGCTCGAGTAGAAAGCTGCCGCCCCAGGGATCGATGACGCGGCAGGTGCCGCTCTCCTGCTGGAGCAGGAGCTGCGTGTTCCGGGCGATGCGGGCGGAGAAGTCGGTCGGCAGCGCGATCGCCTCGTCGATGCCGTTGGTGTGCAGCGACTGGGTATGGCCCTGGGTCGCGGCCATCGCCTCGATGCAGGTGCGCGTCGCATTGTTGAAGACGTCCTGCGCGGAGAGGCTCCAGCCCGAGGTCTGGCAGTGCGTGCGCAGCGAGAGCGAGCGGGCGTCCTTGGGCGCGAACTCCTTCTTGATGAGCTGCGCCCAGAGCAGGCGCGCGGCGCGCATCTTGGCGATCTCCATGAAGTAGTTCATGCCGATCGCCCAGAAGAACGAGAGCCGGGGCGCAAAGACGTCGATGCCGAGGCCGGCGGCGACGCCGGCGCGCACGTACTCGATGCCGTCGGCGATCGTGTAGCCGAGCTCGAGGTCGGCGGTCGCGCCGGCCTCCTGCATGTGGTAGCCGGAGATCGAGATCGAGTTGAACTTCGGCATGTTCGCGCGTCGTGTAGGCGAAGATGTCCGAGACGATGCGCATCGAGGGCTCGGGCGGATAGATGTAGGTGTTGCGCACCATGAACTCTTTGAGGATGTCGTTCTGGATGGTGCCGGCGAGCTTCGAGGCCGGGACGCCCTGCTCCTCGCCGGCGACGATGAAGAGCGCGAGCACGGGCAGCACGGCGCCGTTCATGGTCATGGAGACGGTCATCTGCTCGAGCGGGATGCCGTCGAACAGCGTGCGCATGTCGTAGATGGAATCGATCGCCACGCCGGCCATGCCGACGTCGCCGCGCACGCGCGGGTGGTCCGAGTCGTAGCCGCGGTGGGTGGCGAGGTCGAAGGCGACCGACAGGCCCTTCTGCCCGGCGGCGATGTTGCGGCGGTAGAAGGCGTTGCTGTCCTCGGCGGTCGAGAAGCCCGCATACTGGCGGATGGTCCACGGCTGGGTGACGTACATCGTCGGGTAGGGGCCGCGCACGTAGGGCGCGATGCCGGGCCAGGTGTCGAGGAAGTCGAGCTCGGCGGTGTCGGCCCCGGTGTAGACGGGCTTCAGCGCGATGCCCTCGGGCGTGAGCCAGGTCTCGGCCGCGCTTCCAGCGCGCGCGCGGGGGCCATCCGCGATGTGATGTGCGGCGCCGTTCGCCTTGCGCGCGCCGTCGAGCTTGATCTTGGTGAAGTCGGGGATGCTCGTCATCAGTCGTCGATGCCCTCGGTCGGGGTGCCCACCCACCCAGCTGGCTTATCATGATGGGTCTGCTGGCTGCTGACAATGCGCCAACCTTCGCCGTGTCCTTGCGCATTTATCAAGCCGGCCTCTCCGCACGCTTGACGCTGCGGCGCCATCGCCCCGTCAGGAGCCAGAAAACGAGACCGCCGGATGCTCCGGAAACGGACTGATGGGCTGCCATGGGTTGGAACGCGGAAGCGATGCTCGGAGCCGCGGTAACCACGAACAGCAGAAAGCCCGCGCCTGCCGCGAGAGAAACAAAGAGGACGAGGTCGGCTGCTCTCGATACGGAAGGGCTGCGTAACAGACCATTGATAATCAGCACTCCGGCGATGCCGGGAGCGACGGCGTAGGTGAGCATGATGAAGAAGAGCGGGAAGCCGTTGGCCTCGAAGTCGGCGAGGAACTCGTGGCCAAAAACCAACGGAAACGCGACGAAGCCGGCGATGACGGATGCCAGTACAGCGGCCACGAAGACGTAGAGCGCTCTCGCCAGGAGACCGGCAACGCTATCGAGCATGGCGAGGGTTGGATTGCTGGACATCGATATGCCGCGGCTGCTCAACTCGCGACACCGAGCTTGGCTTGCAAGGCACCAAGCGTCGCGACGGCGTCGGCGCCGGCGGACAAGAACTGGTCGACGCCTGCGGATTTGAGCATTGCCTCGCGCTCACCCGGGCGGCCGGCCATCAGCACGAGGCCGGCACCGGCGCTCTTCAAGGCGCGTGCCGCGGCAAGTGCATGCGCCGCATAGAGCGTGTCGGAGGAGCAGATGCAGGCGGCCTTAGCGCCGGATTCCGCGAACGCCTCGGCGGCTGCGGCCGCGTCCGGATAGCCGTCGCTCGTCAGCGCCTCGATGCCGCCCGCGGCGAGGTAGTTCTTGATCCATGTCGAGCGCGCCGTGTGATCGATGACGGCGCCGATCGAGGCGAGGAAGACCTGGGGCGGCTTGCCGGTTCTTGCCGCGTGCGTGTCGGCCGCGTCGCGCAGCGCCTCGAACGGCTCAGCGGCGCGGTGCGGCGTCAGAGGCTCTGCGAGCTGCTTTTCCCTGAGCGGCGGCGCTGCAGGGTGGGGAACAACGGTGATGCCGTCGTCGCCGAGGAGCGGAAAGGCGGAGACGCCCGTCAGCTCGGCGCGACCCGTGGCGACGGCTTTGGCGCGCGCTTCGGCGGTGGCTTTGATCTCGCCCTGCACGTAGCCCGAGCCGAGCGCGGTGATGATGCCGCCCTTCGCTTCGATCTCCTGGAACAGGCTCCAGGACTTCTTGGCGAGCTCGTCGGTCAGCTTCTCGATGTACCAGGAGCCGCCCATCGGATCGAGCACGCGGCCAAGATTGCTTTCCTCCTGGAGCACGATCTGGACGTTGCGCGCGACGCGGCGGACGAAGGGATCGGGCTGTCCGAGGGCCCAGGTGAAGGGAAGCACAGTGATCGCGTCGGCGCCGCCGAGTGCTGCGCCGGCGCAGGCGAGGGCGGCGCGGAGGATATTGGTCCAGGGATCACGCTTGGCCAGCATGTGACGCGACGAGACGGCGGTCAGATGCATCTCGGGCGCCTCGGAGCCGGCGCCGCAGGCCTCGGCGATGCGCGAGATGAGGCGGCGCGCGGCGCGCAGCTTGGCCGTCGTCATGAACTGGTCAGGGCTCGCGGAAACGGCGAACGAGAGGTGCGCCATGGCATCGGCGGGAGCGACGCCAGCGGCTTCGAAGGTTCTGAGGTAGGCGACAAGCGTGGACGCGAGCGCGGCAAGCTCCTGGCCTTCGCTGGCGCCGGCCTCGTGATAGATCGTGGCGTCGGCGCAGACAGTCCTGAGCTGCGGCTCCTTCTCGCGCGCCTCCTTGGCGAGCGTCATCGCCTCGGCGAGCGACTTCGTCAAGCGGCCAGGCGAGCGTACCCCAACGAGCGAGGGTGCCGATGGGGTCGAGGTTCAAGAAGCCGAGCGCCTGGCCGCGCGGGTGCGCCCGCGAGCGGCAGCGCGCTCGAGGAAGTGGCGGGCGGCGGTTGCGGCGCCGAGGCCGGCCTTGAGTGAGACAGGGGCCAGGTCGAGCCGCATGCCGCGCGAGCACGGCGGCCATGTCGACGGTGCTGCGGACGCGGGTGCCGAATTGGCCCGGGGCCTCGATCTGGAGGACGATACCGTTGGTGCCGCCCTCGAGCTCGTCGAGAATGGCCGTGTTGGCGGCGCGGATCTCGGCGTCGGCGATGGTCTGGTGAAGCTCCCAGCCCAAACCTTGCAGGGCGGCCTCGTGGCCGCGCGTGAAGGGCGGCATGCCCGGCGTCGCAGTCCCCGCACCGGGAGGCGCGTCGCCGCGGGTGTAGATCGGCTCGATCCGGAGGCCGTCTGCCGTCCGCGAGACGAGCTTCTTCTCGAAATCGGCGCCCTTGATCGCCTTGTCGACGAGCGCAAGCCACTCCTCGCGGGACGCGGGCTCGAAATCGGCTGCCAGCTCGGTCAGGGGCGTCTTGTCAGCGCTGGCGCCGGCCGTCATGGCGTCTTTGACCTCGTCGTTACGATCGACTGCTCTTCGGCAGCCGCGCATATTCATGTTTCTATAGGGGCTAGACGCTTGCGGCGCACGCAGAAATGACGCCCCGGCACGTTGCCGCGACGACGCGGCACCCCTGCGATTTCGCCCATATACGGCAAGGCCTTACATATCGAGAACAGTTTCCCCAAGTTTGATGAAGTCGGTCATGCAACTGCCGTTGGCAAATGCTGGTGGCGCGTGCAAAGAGGGCCGAGACTACTAGAGGGCCGAGTTGGCCCGCGTTGCGCGGCCAGAAGCCCGGAGTTCAGTCATGAGCCAGTCTGTGATCCAGGACGGCAAGATCTTCATCGGCAAGAGCGTCAAGCCCGAGTACCTGGAGCTTCGCTTCGCCAACCGGCACGGCCTCATCACCGGGGCCACCGGCACGGGAAAAACGGTGACGCTGCAAGGCCTTGCGGAGGGCTTTTCGCTGGCGGGCGTGCCCGTGTTCGCGGCCGACATCAAGGGCGACCTGTCGGGGATCGCGGCGGTCGGCGAGCCCAAGGACTTTCTCGTCAAGCGCGCGCCGAGGTGGGTCTCGGCAGCGACTGGAAGCAGAGGGCCTTTCCGACGATCTTCTGGGACGTGTTCGGCAAGCAGGGGCACCCGATCCGGGCCACCGTCCTCGACATGGGACCGCTGCTGCTCTCGCGCATGCTCGAGCTCAACGAGGTGCAGGAGGGCGTGCTCAATATCGCCTTCCGGGTCGCCGCCGACGAGAAGATCCCGGTCCTCGACCTCAAGGATCTGCGCGCCATCGTCAACAACGTCGCCGAGCGCTCGAAGGAGCTGATGGCGAAGTACGGCAACGTGGCGACGACGTCGGTGGGCTCGATCCAGCGCCGGCTGCTGGTGCTCGAGCAGCAGGGCGCCGACCAGTTCTTCGGCGAGCCCGCGCTCGACATCAAGGACTTCATGCGCATCGCGCCGGACGGGCGCGGCGTCGTCAGCGTGCTCGTGGCCGACAAGCTCATGGAGAGCCCGCGCCTCTATTCCACCTTCCTGCTCTGGATGCTCTCCAAGCTCTGGCAGAGCCTGCCTGAGGTCGGCGATCAGCCAAAGCCCAAGCTGGTGTTCTTCTTCGACGAGGCCCATCTCCTGTTTGATGACGCGCCGAAGGCCTTGATGGAGCGCATCGAGCAGGTGGCACGCCTCATCCGGTCGAAGGGCGTCGGCGTCTATTTCATCACCCAGAACCCGGCCGACGTGCCGGATTCGGTCTCGGCCCAGCTCAGCAACCGCGTGCAGCACGCGCTCAGGGCCTTCACGCCGAAGGAGCAGAAGGGCGTCGAGATCGCGGCGAAGACGTTCCGGCAGAATCCCGCCCTCGATACGGTTGCCGTCATCAAGGAGCTCAAGGTCGGCGAGGCGCTCGTCTCGATGCTCGAGAACAAGGGCGAGCCGTCGATCGTGCAGCGGACGCTGATCCGTCCGCCCGAGGGTCGCGTCGGGCCCGTCACGGCGGAGGAGCGCCAGAGCGTCATCGAGTACAGCCCGGTCTACGGCAAGTACGAGGAGACCGTCGATCGCGAGAGCGCGCACGAGATGCTGACCAAGCGCACGGAGGCTCACGCCAACGAGACCGGCTCCGGTGGCGGCTGGGGTGACGTCATCTTCGGCGGCGGCGGTGATGAAGCGGGAGACGGCAAATCGCGCGGCGGGCGTCCGCGCCAGGGCATGGGCGAGATGATCGGCCGCGACCTTCAGCGCTCGATCTCGCGAACCATTGCGACGACGATCAAGAACATCATCGTGAAATCAATCACGGGACGCAGCCGGTAAGACGGCGCAGTGTTTCAGTCGCGTTTCTTGAGCTTCAGTCCCGAGTAACAGTCGGCGTTTGTCCTCCAGTGCGTAAGTGCGGGGTGAGCCGGGCAGATGCGGGCGGCTTCTGCTGCTGCCGGCTTGGGGTGAGGGGCATGGCGCGAATACTCATTTGTCACGTGCCGAAGGATGCGGCGGCGGCGCGTGAACTCGGCGGCTCTCTCATGGGCCGGGGGCACTCCGTCTCTTTCGACGGCGAGCCGGATGCACCGCGGCCGGACAGGTCGGGGCGGCTCAGGCAATTCGAGGCCGCGATCGTGATCTGGAGCGACACGTCCTTGGTCAGCAAGGGCATATTGCAGATCGCGACCGAGGCGCTAGCCCTCAATCAGCTGATCGGCGTCCGCCAAGACGGGGTCTCACTTGAGCGCTTGGCGCTCGCATTCCGCAAGCTCAACAGCTTTCCGATCAGCGACGTCGATGGAATGGCGCGCTTCGTCTCGCGCTTGAGTAGCGCGGCGTCGTCGTTGAAGCAGATGCAGCAGAAGGATGAGGAGCGCCGGGAGGCGCAACGCAAGGGCCTGCTCACCGATATCGAAGAGGCGCGCCAGAGAGAGGCCGAGCGCAAAGAGAAGGAACGGCTCGAGGCGCAGCTTATCCTGTCACGCAAGCGGGAGCGCGAACGCAGGGAGAGGGAGCGGCTCGAAGCGGAGCTCGCCGAGGCGGAGCGCAAGGAGCGTGAGCGCCGCGAGGAGGAAGAGCTCGAGGTCCGGCTTGCCGAGATGCAGCGCAAGGAGCGCGAGCGTCAGGAACAGGAGCTCCTGGAAGCACAGGCTTTCGATGCGCAGCGCAAGGAGCGGGAGCGGCAGGAACGGGAGTTCGAGGCGCAGCTCGCGGAAGCGCGGCGCAAGGAACGGGAGCGGCTCGAAGAGGAGTTGTTCCAGGCGCAGCTCGCCGAAGTGCAGCGGCAGGAACGTGAGCGCCAAGAACGGGAGCGAATGGAGGCCGAGCTTGCCGAAGCCCAGCGGCGGGATCGTGAGCGCCAGGATGAGGAGCGCGTCGAGGTGCTGCGGCTCGAGGTGGAGCGGCGGGAACGCGAACGCCGCGAGAGGGAATGGGTCGAGGCGCAGCTTGTGGACGTCCAGCGCAAGGAACGAGAGCGCCAAGAGCGGGACCGGCAGGAGCGGGAAAAGCTCGAGGCACAGTTGATCGAGCTGCAGCGCAGAGAGCAGAAGGCGGCGCTGGTCACGGTCACCGATTGGCAACCGGTTGCCGTCGCGCAGGGGCAAGCGGCGACATGGTCGCCTGCCGCCGAGCGCGCGCCAGCCGCCTGGAACGTGGTCGACGGCGGCAACGGGCGCGCTTCGGACTACACGCCGCCACCTCTTCCCTATCAGAACGGCGGGAGCGTCGGCGCGGCGCAGGTGCTGGCGCAGCTTGCTCAGCCGCCGAGAGAGGCCCCGTCTGCCTCGGCAACCATACTCTTCATGCACGAGGTGCCGGAGAGAATGTGGCTCGGCGAGCCGGCGCTCGTGCGGGTGTGTCTCGGCCGCGGGACGATCGCCGGCTTTTCGCGAACCTTTGCCTCGCGGGCCGGCCTCGACCTCGAAGGGGATCCGGTCGCAGAGACGGTTTCCATGAGCCTCTACGGCCGCGGCGACGTGTTCGAGATCGAGCGCCAGTCGGAGCGGGTGCAGCTGCTGCCGAGCAACCATCTGCTCGACAGTCCCCTCGAGCTCGCAGACTACGGTCGCTGGGTCTGGCATGTGACGCCGATCATGCCCGGCGAGCACGAGCTGTTCTTGAGGGTCGCGGCACTGTTCCGCGACCGCCGCGGTGTGCCGACGCCGGTCGCGCTGCCGGATCAGAAGGTCGACGTCTTCGTGCCGACGGCGGCGGGCGGCTCAATCATCCAATCGCTCGCGGGATGGCTGCGGCGCTGAGCGCCGGGCGTATCTCGTCGCCGCGTTGACTGGCATCAAACCCCGGCGCTCGGTTCGGGATAGGGTGTCGGCAGCGTTTCTCGGGATTGGGACTCGATGCGAGGGATCATCGGCTTTTGTGCGCTCGTCGTGATGACGGGCGCGCTCGCGGCGCGTGAAGCGCGCGGCGCCGCAAATGCGCCGGGCGAGTTGGTCGCGAAAGGCAAAGGGCTCGCCGAGGAGAAGTGTGCCCGCTGCCATGCCATCGGGCTGGAAGGCCGTAGCACGCACGAAGCAGCGCCGCCATTCCGTGACGTGGTTCAACGCTATCCGATCGAGAACCTGGCCGAAGCGCTGGCAGAGGGCATCGTGTCGGGTCATCCGGATATGCCGGTGTTCACATTCGGGCCGGCCGACATCGAGGCTTTCCTTGCCTACCTCGATCATCTTCGCGCGTCAGCCGATGGAAAGGGCCACGGAAATTAGGATCTGATGTCTGCTTCGGCACGGCCCTTCGCCCAGGCGCCGATCCTGTCGCACGGGTGAACGGCGGCTTCGGATTCCGGCCGAAACAGAAAGAAGCGCGGGAACCAGACGGCCCCGCGCTTGCTTGATTTGGTCGCTTGCTGAGACTCAGTCCAGCATTTCCTCGACGTATTCCCAGTTGACCAAATTGTCGAACCAGGCCTCGAGATACTTCGGGCGCGCGTTGCGATAGTCGATGTAGTAGCTGTGCTCCCACACATCGACGCCGAGGATCGGCTGGGCGCCGTGCATGAGCGGGTTCTCGCCGTTCGGCGTCTTTGCCACCTCGAGCTTGCCGTCGTTGATCTGCAGCCAGGCCCAGCCGGAGCCGAACTGTGTGACGCCGGCGTTGATGAAGTCGGCGCGCAGCTTGTCGAAGCCGCCGTAGGCGGTGACGAGGCCGTCGAGCGCACCGGGCAGCTTCTTGCCGCCGCCGCCCTTCTTCATCCACTTCCAGAAGTTGATGTGATTGTAGTGCTGGCCGACGTTGTTCACGAGGCCCTGGTTCTTGCCGGCATAGGCAGCCTTGCAGATCTCCTCGATGGTTTTGCCCTCGAGGCCGGATCCGACGATGAGCTTGTTGCCGTTGTCGACGTAGGCCTGATGATGCTTGTCGTGATGAAACTGAAGCGTCTCCGCCGACATGTAGGGCTGGAGCGCGTCATAGGCATAGGGGAGTTCGGGGAGCTTGAAGGTCACGGGGGCTTACTCCGTCGGTCGCTCAGGGTACGTCTTCGTGACCCAATGCCTACCGGCAGATGTGGTTCCGTTCAAGCCTCGTCCGCGGCCGAATTGTCGCCCAAAAAGAGAAGGGCCGAGTGACCCTGCGCACTCGGCCCCCCTTGGATCACGCCGGGGAAGATAGTTATCAGGGTAATAGGACCTTAGCGGGGTCGCGCTGAACCCATTCTGAATGTGCCATTCATGTGCCGTTCATCGTCAGGCCCAAGTCGTGGCGTAGCCTCAAAAGGCGCATAAGAGGCTGTTCCGCAGGCGACGGAATGCGGCCATTTCCACGTTAATGCTGTCGAACGGTGGTGAGCAATTTCGTCTGTCGGCATCCCAACCCAAGAGAGCCTTCTCGGCCATGAGCAAACGCTTCGGATACCTCTTCACGCTTGCGGTGCCGGTTGCGGCCGCGGGCCTCGTGGTCGCATGGGTGCTCGGGCTCGGGACCTCGACCGGAGGCAGCTACGTCTACGACACGACGCAGGTGTCCAAAGGGTCCATTCGCAAGCTGGTCACGACGTCGGGGCCGGTACGCGCGCTGGTCACGGTCAGCGTCGGCTCGCAGCTCTCGGGCCAGGTCGATCAGGTGAAGGTCGACTTCAACAGCGAGGTCAAGCCGGGCGACGTGCTGGCGACGATCGACCCCCAGACGTTTGCCGCCAAAGTGGCGCAAGCGGAAGCCGATCTCGCCGTCGCCAAAGCGGCGGTGACGAACCAGGAGGCCGCACTCCTCAAGGCGCAGGCAGTCTTGACGCTTGCCGAGCGCACCACTGATCGCCAGCAGTCGCTGGCGGCCAAGGGTTTCGCGTCGCAGTCGGTGCTCGATACGGCAACGCGAGACGCGGCGGTCGCCAACGCAGACATCGCCGTGTCGAAGGCGCAGATCGAGAGCGCGCAGGCAACGATCAAGCAGCGCCAGGCGGCACTCGATCAAGCTCAGTTCGATCTCCAGCGCGCCGAGATCCGATCGCCGATCGAGGGCACGGTCATCTCGCGCACGGTCGATCCCGGCCAGACGGTTGCGGCGAGCTTGCAGGCGCCCGAGCTGTTCAAGATCGCGCAGGATCTCTCGCGCGTGCGTATCGAAGCGCAGGTGAACGAGGCCGACGTCGGCGCGGTGGCCGAGGGCAACACGGCGACGTTCACCGTCGATGCTTATCCGGACCGCCAGTTCGAAGGCAAGGTGACCCAGGTGCGCCTCGCCGCCACCGAGCTCAACAGCGTCGTCACCTATACCGTCATCATCGAGGCGGCGAACGAAGGCCGAAAGCTGTTTCCGGGCATGACCGCCAATGTCGCCATCGAATCGGCGAAGCGCGATGGCGTGCTGCGGGTCGCCAACGATGCCTTCCGCTTCAAGCCGCGCGACGGCGGCGGCGCGGCAACGGCGGCGCGCCGCGACCGGCAGGGCGAGGGCGACCGTTCCGGGCGCACGGTCGAGCGGCTCAAGACCGAGCTGCAACTCACGGACGCCCAGGAAGCGGCCGTCAAGGCGGCGCTCGCCAAGCTCGGCCAGGAGACGCGCGAGAACGGCCAAGGCCCCTTCACGACGACCGATCGCGACGGCATGCGGCAGCGCCTTTCCATGCGCATCGACCAGGCGCTCTCGCCGTTGCTGACGGATGCCCAGAAACCGGCGTACGAGAAGTGGAAGCAGGGCCGCGAGACGACGCGCTCGGCGACGCTTTGGGTGCTCGGCTCGAGCGGCGGACCCGAGCGGCGGCAGGTGCGGACCGGCCTTACCGACGATCAGTTCACCGAGATCATTGGCGGGCTCGAGGAAGGCGACAGCGTCGTCGTGCGGGCGCGCGAGGCGAAGTCATGAGCGTGCTTCGCGCCGCAAAGGGTGAGCCGCTGATCCGTGCCGCCGGCGTCTCCAAGACCTACCGGATGGGCGACCAGACGGTCAAAGCGCTCGACAACGTCTCGCTCGAGATCGACGCGGGCGACTTCGTGGCCATCATGGGGCCCTCGGGGTCGGGCAAGTCGACCATGATGAATCTCATCGGCGCGCTCGACGTGCCGTCCGAGGGCAAGCTCATCGATCGACGGACGCGATATCGGCGCGCTGCCGTCGGACGATCTCGCCGATCTCAGAAACCGCACGATCGGCTTCGTGTTTCAGCAGTTCAATCTTCTGCCGCGAACGGCGGCGCTGAAGCAGGTGATGCTGCCGCTCGTCTACGCCCGCCCGCGTCCCAGAAACGCGGAGGAGATGGCGCGGCACCGGCTCGAGCAGGTCGGGCTGCTCGAGCGGCTCGATCATCATCCGCGCCAGCTCTCGGGCGGCCAGCAGCAGCGCGTCGCCATCGCGCGGGCGCTCGATCAACAACCCGAAGATCCTGCTTGCCGACGAGCCGACGGGTGCGCTCGACAGCAAGACCTCGGACGAGATCATGCGCCTCTTCACCAGCCTCAACAGCGAGGGGATCACGGTCATACTCGTCACGCACGAGCCGGACATCGCGCTCTGGGCGCGCCGGCGGATCACGTTCAAGGACGGGCGCATCGTCGACGACGTGCGCCAGCCGGGCGCGCTCGCGGAGGCCGCGGAATGAACCTCAAGGATTACCTCGGTGTGGCGATCACGGCGTTGCGCGCCAACGTGCTGCGCTCGATCCTGACGACGCTCGGTATCGTCATCGGCGTCGCTTCCGTGATCATTCTGGTTGCGGTCGGCACGGGCGCTTCGAGCGAGGTCGACCGGCAGATCGCGGCTCTCGGCACCAACATGCTCGTCGTCGGGTCCGGCGCTAACCGCATGGGCGGCCGGTCGGGCGGCGCGGGGACCGATCTGCCGATGTCGGAGAGCGATCTCGTGGCGATCCGAGACAAGGTCGCCGGCGTGGTGGCCATCTCCGGGCAGCTCAACGGCTCGGGACCGGTCGTGCGCGGCAACGCGAACTGGACGACCTCGTTCTCCGGCGTTCATGCCGACTACACGACGGTGCGCGACTGGCCGGTCGTGAGCGGGCGAGAGCTCACGCCGAACGACGTCCGCACGGCCGCCAAGGTGGCACTGATCGGGCAGACGGTCGCCAAGGAGCTCTTTCCGGGCGAGGACGCCACGGGTGCCACGATCCGCGTCAAGAACGTGCCGTTCGAAGTCGTCGGCGTGCTGGCGTCCAAGGGGCAGTCCGGCATCGGCCGCGACCAGGACGACGTCGTGCTGTTGCCGATGACGACGGCGCGCGGGCGCATCGTCGGCCGGAGCCAGGTCCAGAACGACCAGATCGGCAGCATCTACGTCAAATTCGATCCCGAGGTCAGCCTTGCGGACGCGCAGGAGGAAATCGAGGGCTTGATGCGCCAGCGCCGGCATTCGCGCCCGGGCGCCGAGGACAGCTTCTCGGTGCGCAATCTCGCGGAGTTCATGAAAGCGAGAACGGAAGTTCTCACGACATTGAGCTATCTTCTCGCCGCCACATCGGTCATTTCGCTCATCGTCGGCGGCATCGGCATCATGAACATCATGCTCGTTTCGGTAACCGAGCGGACGCGCGAAATCGGGCTCCGGATGGCGGTGGGCGGGCGGCGCCGCGACATTCTCATGCAATTCCTGGTCGAAGCGGTTGCCTTATGCCTGTTGGGCGGCCTGATCGGTGTCGCGATCGGGGTTACGGCCTCGACCCTCGTCGCCTTTGCCGCGGATTGGCCGGTCCGCGTCTCTGCAAGCGTCCTCTTGCTCGCCATGGCCGCGGCCGGCGGCACGGGCATTTTCTTCGGCTTTTTTCCAGCGCGGCGTGCCGCCTATCTCAGCCCGATCGATGCGCTGAGAAGCGAATAGGGCCGCTTACAAACTTCGCGAATGCTTGACGGATGACCGCGCGGGCTCTATGCGAGCTCGCCGGGATCTTTTTTCATACTTTGAATACGCACGGATATTCGATGCCGCGGGATCGTAAACGAAGTGAGCACTGCGAAATGAGTTGAACGCGTTAACATCATTTTTTGTCTCATTCAGAATTTAGAATACAATGAACTTTCTTGGCCCTATAAGTGTCCACTGTTCAGCATCAATTCTGAGAGGCTCGATCAAGAATGGCCAGCGTCAACTACGACAAGATGTCGGCAAAGGAACTCACGGAGCATATCGCCAAGGCGCAACGTGCGTTGGCCGCAGCCAAGGATCGCGAGCGCGCGGACGTGAAGCAGAAGATCGCGTCGATCGCTGAAAATGCTGGCTTCTCCGTTGGCGAGCTGTTTGGCGGCCGCGGCCGCGGTCGAGGTACGGCGGTCAAGTTTGCCAATCCCGACAATCGCGCGGAGACCTGGACGGGGCGCGGGCGAAAGCCGAATTGGCTCGTCGCCAAGCTCAGCAAGGGCGCCAAACTCGCTGACTTCGCGCTCTGAGAGAAAGCGCTACTTATCTTTTGTACGCTGATTGAGCATTGCCCGCAGGCCTCGCGTCACGGGCAATGTGCTTTTTCGGCAGTAGGCCGATTACCCCACATTGACGCCGAATTTCGTGCGCGCGGACGAGCCAGGATTGAGAAAGTCTAGAAGCCTGAAGTCGAAAACATTCTGCAACGTAAAGATTTATTGCGCCGGCATTCTACAATTTTTGATTGGTAAGAACGACGTTGCTGTCGTGGTGCAAGGGTTCTCGCCGACCGTTCGGTGGCGGATACCAATATCGGCCCTGATTAGCACTCACGCCTTGACACTGCTAACAGGCCGTTCCATATAAGCGGCGCGCGGCTGGAGACCGGCCCGGGGCCGGGTAGTGCCGGACGCGCGGACGTGCGGCGGTAGCCACTACCGGCCCCGTCACAATCTGAAAAATTGCCGTTACATCATGAGGTTGGACCCATGAAATTCCGTCCTTTGCACGATCGCGTCGTCGTCAAGCGTATCGAGGAAGACACGAAGACAGCCGGGGGGATCATCATCCCCGATACGGCGAAGGAGAAGCCGCAGCAGGGCGAAGTCATTGCCGTCGGACCCGGCGCACGGGACGAGTCGGGCAAGGTCGTGGCGCTCGAGGTGAAGGCAGGCGACCGCGTGCTGTTCGGCAAGTGGTCGGGCACCGAAGTCAAGATCGACGGCGAGGACCTCCTGATCATGAAGGAGAGCGACATCCTCGGCGTCCTCGAGGGCAAGACCCCTGTGAAGGCCGCGGCCTGAGCCGCCGGCCTTTTTTCATATCCCGACCCCCAAGACCCAATAGGAGTTGCTTCAGATGGCCTCGAAAGACGTTAAATTCGGCCAAGACGCGCGCGAGCGTATGCTCAAGGGCGTCGACATCCTCGCCAACGCGGTGAAGGTGACGCTCGGCCCCAAGGGCCGCAACGTCGTGCTCGAGAAGAGCTTCGGCGCCCCGCGCGTCACCAAGGACGGCGTCACCGTCGCCAAGGAGATCGAGCTCGAGGACAAGTTCGAGAACATGGGCGCGCAGATGCTGCGTGAGGTCGCCTCGAAGACTTCGGATCTTGCCGGCGACGGCACCACGACGGCGACCGTGCTGGCGCAGGCGATCGTCAAGGAAGGCGCCAAGTCGGTAGCCGCCGGCGCCAATCCGATGGACCTCAAGCGCGGCATCGAGGCGGCGGTCGCGGTTGTCGTCGGCGAGCTCAAGAAGAACGCCAAGAAGGTGACGTCGAACGAGGAGATCGCCCAGGTCGGCACGATCTCCGCCAACGGCGACATCGAGATCGGCGCCAAGATCGCCGAAGCCATGAAGCGGGTCGGCAACGAGGGCGTGATCACGGTCGAGGAGAGCAAGAGCCTCGAGACCGAGCTCGACGTCGTCGAAGGCATGCAGTTCGATCGCGGCTACCTCTCCCCCTACTTCGTCACCAACGCCGACAAGATGGTGGCCGAGCTCGAGAGCCCGTACATCCTGATCCACGAGAAGAAGCTGTCGGGGCTGCAGGCCATGCTGCCGGTGCTCGAGGCCGTGGTGCAGGCGGGCAAGCCGCTGCTCATCATCGCCGAGGACGTCGAGGGCGAGGCACTTGCCACGCTCGTCGTCAACAAGCTGCGCGGGGGCCTCAAGGTGGCTGCCGTCAAGGCTCCGGGCTTCGGCGACCGCCGCAAGGCCATGCTCGAGGACATCGCCGTCCTCACCGGCGGCCAGACGATCAGCGAAGACCTCGGCATCAAGCTCGAGAACGTGACGCTCGACATGCTGGGCCGCGCCAAGCGTGTGACGATCGACAAGGAGAACACGACGATCGTCGACGGCGCCGGCAAGAAGAGCGACATCGAGGCGCGCGTGAAGCAGATCAAGGCGCAGATCGAGGAGACGACGTCGGACTACGACCGCGAGAAGCTGCAGGAGCGGCTTGCCAAGCTCGCGGGCGGCGTCGCCGTGCTCAAGGTCGGCGGGGCGACCGAGGTCGAGGTCAAGGAGCGCAAGGACCGCGTCGACGACGCGCTTCACGCGACCCGCGCGGCCGTGGAGGAAGGCATCGTCCCCGGCGGCGGAGTGGCGCTGCTGCGCGCCATCAAGGCGCTCGAGTCGCTCAAGGTCGAGGACGAGGATCAGAAGGTCGGCATCACCATCGTCAGGAAGGCGCTGCAGGCTCCGGCCCGTCAGATCTTCCAGAACGCGGGCGAGGACGGCTCGGTCGTGGTCGGCAAGATCCTCGAGAACTCGAAGTACAACTACGGCTTCAATGCTCAGACGAGCCAGTACGGCGATCTCGTAGCTGAGGGCGTCATCGATCCGGCTAAGGTCGTGCGCTGCGCTCTGCAGGATGCGGCGTCCGTTGCCGGCCTCCTCATCACGACCGAGGCCATGGTCGCCGACAAGCCGAAGAAGGACGCCCCGGCGATGCCGATGGGCGGCGGCGGTATGGGCGGAATGGGCGGCATGGACTTCTAAGGTCCGAGTGGCCGCCCATGCTTTCTGCTGGTGAAGTCGGGCAAGCCCGGCTTCACGTGGCGGAATGGGCGGGATGGACTTCCAAGCGAGACCTCTGCTCAACGCGTGAAAAAAGGGCCGCCCGTGGGAAACCACGGCGGCCCTTCCTTTATTCGCGCGGCATCTCAGCGACGGGAACTGTCGCTTTCCTCGCTCGTCCCGGAGCCATCTGCGGCAGTCTTTTCCGAACCCACTTTGCGCCATTCGCGTGGGGATACTCCGAACCAGCCCCGCGCCGCGCGCGAGAAGGCGCTGAGCTCGGAAAAGCCCAGCATGAAGGCAATCTCGGTCAGCGGCAGCGGGGTATCATTGAGATAATGCCTGGCAAGGGATTTACGCGTCTCCTCGACCAGGTCGCGAAAGTTCGTATCGGCCTTCTCGAGCTCGCGCTGAAGCGCACGCGACGAGATCCCGAGCGAATTGGCGGCGTCGACCAGCGTCGCGTCGCCGTGCTTGAGGGCATCGGCAATGTAGTCGGCGACGGAATAGACGAGGTTCTGCATCTTCTCGTGCTTGTCGATCTTCTCCTCGGCCTGCTCGCGCACGATGCGATAGAGTTTCGGATCGGCCCCGCGAATGGGGTGCGATAAGATCTTCGCGTCGAGTCCGATGCGATTGTCGTACTGGCCGAAGCGCACCTTGCGTCCGTAGATGCGGCTAAACTCGCCGATGCTGCGAGGCGGCTGGCGCTCGAGATCGATGTGGATCTGCAGATCTGGATTCTGGGCCACATGGCGCATGCGGCGCGTCATCACTGCGAATACCATGTCGATGAATTGCGTGCGCGGCCCGAAAAAGTAGGGGATCTCGAACGCGATGGAGCCCAAGGCGTCGCTCTCCTCGAAGCGCGCGGTGTAGCCGTGTGAGATCAATCCGAGGAAGCGAACCGTGTCCTTGCAGTATGTCCGCAGGTCCGGCGCATTCGCCGTGATGTAGGCGACCGTACCGGAGATGTTGATGGGGAGCGTCTCACCGAACTGGAGCCCGAAGGCGTCGTTGTCAGATTGGCGCGCGGCGTTCTCAAGGAGCTCGAACGCGGCCGACAACGGAATCATTGCGTTGACGTCCACCGCGACGCCCGGGTCGATGCCAACGGCCTCGAGGGATCGCCGCCAGTCGAGGCCGCGCTCGTGCATGAAGGGCTTGAGCGGCACAATGCCGGCAGCCGTTATTGCGGGTTGCGTCGGATCAAAGGTCATTGGGCTGCGCGCCGTGAAAGACACGGAATTTCGGACGCCGCTCGGCCCACGTCAATATCGCTCGAACGCGTCAGGGAACGGCTGTCGAAGCGCGCTGCAGTGCGAAGGAACGTCCGCCAGACGATTCGGTGCGCCCGTGGCCGACCGCGAGGGCCTCAGTAGCCGGTCTTCTCGGAGCCCACCTTGCGCAATTCGCGCGGGGAAACGCCGAACCAGCTTCGCGCCGCGCGCGAGAATGCGCTGAGCTCGGAGAAGCCCAGCATGAAGGCAATCTCCGTGATGGGCAGCGACGTGTCGTAGAGGAAATGCCGGGCCAAAGACTTGCGGGTTTCCTCGACCAGATCACGGAACGTGGTGTTGGCCTTCTCGAGCTCGCGTTGGAGGGCGCGCGCGGACATGCCGAGCGTCTCGGCGGCTTCCGGCAGCGTCGCGTCGCCATGCTTCAGGGCGTCGGAAATGTAGTCGGTGACGCAGTAGACGAGGCTCTGCGTCTTCTCGCGCTTGTCGATCTTCTCCTGCGCGTGCTGGCGGACGATGCGGTAAAGCTCGGGATCGGCAGCGGGTAACGGCTTGGACAGGAGCTTGGTTTCGAGGCCAATCCGGTTGGAAAAGAGGCCAAAGCGCGTGTTGGTCCCCAGGACGCGGTGGAATTCCGCCAGATTGCGCGGCTGCGGCCGCTCGAGATCGAAATAGATTGGCAGCGCAGCGTCTTGGGCGACATGCCGGAAGCGCGTTGCGCTTGCGGCAAATATCATATCGACGAACTGCACGCGCGGCCCGTGGAGATGGGGTATCTCATAGATGATGTGGCCTAGAGTGTCGCTTTCCTCGAAGCGGGCCGTGTAGCCGTGCGCGACAAGGCCGAGGAAGCGGACAGAATCCTTGCAGAGCGTTCGCAAGTCCGGTGCGTTTAGCGTGATATAGGCGAGCGCTCCCGTGATGTTGGCAGGGAGAGTCTCGCCGAATTGCAGACCGAAGGCCTCGTTGTTCGATTGCCGCGCGGCGTTCTCGAGCAGCTGGAACGCGGTCGACAGCGGAACCATCGCCTCGGTGTCCACCGCGATGTCGGGGTCGATGCCGACGTCTTCGAGACATTGGCGCCAGTCGAGGCCGCGCTCATGCATGAATGGCTTGAGCGGCAACAGGCCAGCGGCAGTCACCATTGGTTGGGTCGGATCGAAGGTCATTTTCTTAGTTAATGATAGCACGAAATTTCCATGGCTGTCGGGCCGCTCGTGAAATTCGGTTCTGACCTATCGCAGAACGACCGTTGCGCTGCAATGTCGACGCTGGCTCGTCTCAGGAATGTTTCGTCCGGAACAGCGTCCATCAATAGTGAGGCAAGTTTTCGGAGCGGACCGTCAAGCACGAACTCGCCACATCAGGCAGCATGCGCGCGCGGTAAGGACTCAGAATGGCGTCGGAGCACGCGCGGGAAATCTCTCGCCGAACAGGGGGGAAATGCTCGGCATTAACATTACGATGATGCGGAAGCGTTGGCGAACGGCCACGGGACCGGGGAAATCCAAGAGGCTGCGAGGACGGCTCGGGTCTTCGAGGACAGGGGTCAGAAGACCGCGCCGAGCGGTGGCGGCGCATCGAGGCGGCGCGAAGGGTCATGCAGCTGTCTTGAGAGCGTGGGCTCAAGCATCGACGCTCGGATACCTTGCCATCTCGGCACCAGGCCCCACATGGGGCTTTGACGGGGGCGAGATCTATCGAACGGAGGTGTCGTCATGCATGCCGTTGAGATCCAGGATCACGCGCGCAAGCTGATGGAGGCCGCGGGCCCCAAGGCGATCGCCGAGGCGGCGCAAAAGGCGCGCTCCTTCGAGGAGCAGGGCGACAAGGCGCAGGCCGAAACCTGGCGGCGCATCGAGGCTGCTCTGAGAGAGATGCAGGGACCGCGCGTGAGTTGAACGGTAGCCGGGCAGACGTGCGTATCTCTAGTGATGAGCTTATGATCCGGCCGTTGCCGCCAGGCGGCGAAGCGCGGCCGCAAGGGTGGCAGCGTCGGTCGGAAAATCCTCGGCGATCCACCAGTCCTCGAACGCGCGCACGACGCGCCCGACAGCCGGTCCTTCGGCAACGCCCAGCTCCATCACATCCGAGCCGCGGACAGGCAAGACCGGCGGTTGCCAGCGGGCGGGGAGCGTAGCGCGCGCAAGGCGTCTCTCGTTACCGGGGGAGTCAGCGCTCGCCGCCCAAGCCAGTATGGCTCCGTCGGTGAACGCCTGGCTGCCGTAACGGTAGAGAAATGCCTTGGCCTCGCGCTCTGGCGTTGCAGGATCGAAGGCCCTGTCCGGCATCGCCATTCGGGCAAGGCGCTCGAACTCCGCGCCCGAAAGCCTAAGCCGGTCGCGAAGCGCAAGCGCCGCTCCCGGGCGCGCGGCGGCGAGCGCGCCGAGGCGCAGAAGCGCGTCGGGGCTCCTGTCGAGCGCCCGTTCAATGCCGGCGACGCGGCCGAGCAGCTCGAGATGGCCCGGCGAGCCGAGGACGCGCTCGAGGAGCCCGGCATCCTCCATCACCGCAAGCGTCTCGGCGGCGCGGGGGGCTGCGAGAAGGCGGAGGAACTCGGCGTGGATGCGCTCGCCCGACAGGGTGCCCAGACCCTCGCGCGAGCTCGATCGAGGCTTTGAGACCCGGCGCGTCGGGCTGTCCGCTGGTGTATTCGGCGGTGAAGCGGAAGAAGCGCAGGATGCGCAGATAGTCCTCGCGGATGCGATCGTGCGGGTCGCCAATGAAGCGGACGCGGCGCGACACGAGATCGCGATAGCCGTCGAGCGGATCGTGGATCGTGCCGTCGGCGGCGCAGTAGAGCGCGTTCATCGTGAAGTCGCGGCGGCGCGCGTCCTCGGCCCAGTCGGTGGTGAAGGTGACGCGTGCATGGCGCCCGAACGTCTCGATGTCGCGCCTCAGCGTCGTCACCTCGATCGGCACGTGGTTGGCGACCACGGTGACGGTGCCGTGCTCGATGCCGGTTGGAACGGCTCTCAGGTGAGCGGCTTCGGCAAGGCGCAAAACCTCCTCGGGAACAGCGGTGGTCGCGATGTCGATGTCCTTGACCGGCTCGTCGAGCAGCGCGTTGCGAACGGCGCCGCCGACGACGCGAGCTGTGTAGCCGCCGCGCTCGATCGCTTCGAGGACGGCTCGCGTTTCGGGGCGCACGAGCCATGGCGCGCCAGCAAGGCTCGGCGGGCGCAGGCCGCGATCGTCATTCGCCATCGTACAAGCCTATTCGATGTGACCGGGATCTATTTTCCCGTCCTTGTACGAAGGCGGCACGTAGTGTTGACCCGGCTTGCCGCCCGACGGCGATTCGAACGCCACAAGCGTCACGACGACGAGCGCCGCCCCGGCAGCGAAGAGCCAGAGAAGCGGAGCATCATCCAGCAATTTCGTTTCGCCGGCGTCCTCGCGATCCGGCCCGCTCGCCTGCGGCTGACGTGTCAAGAGGACCCACGCCACGTAAAGGAGCGTCGGGAGGAGAAACAGGAGAATATTCTCGATGACGACCCGGATCATGCCCTGAACAGCCTCTCATGCATATTCTTCAGGATACCGGCCGTGGCGCCCCAGATGAACCGGTCGCCGTACGGCATGGCGTAGAAGCGGCGCTCGCGCCCGCCGAGCTGGCGCACATGAACCTGATGATTGCGCGCGTCCATGAGAAACGGCAAGGGCACCTCGAAGGCGTCCACCACCTCGTCGCTGTTAAGGGTTAGCGCAAAGCCAGGGTCGACGAGCGCCACAACGGGGGTGATGCAGTAGCCCGTACCGGTACGGTAGCTGTCGAGAAAGCCGAGCGGCTCGACGAGAGCGGGATCGAGGCCGATTTCCTCATGCGCCTCGCGGAGCGCAGTGGCGAGCGGGCTTGCGTCACTTTCTTCGACTTTGCCGCCGGGAAAGGCGATCTGTCCGGCGTGTGCGGGCAAGTGATCGGTGCGCTGGGTGAAGAGCAGGGAGAGCTCGGGCCGCTTGACCACGGGGACGAGCACGGCGGCGGGGCGCGCGGCAGACTCCGAAGAGCTTTCGGCAAGGGCCTCCGGGTTGAGGTCGAAGTCGCTTGGTCCCGTCGTGTCCACGCGATCGGCCAGGAGAGGGGGCTCGGCGTGAAGCCTCAGGCGCGCTGCGTCGCGGAAACGCGTCTCAGTGAACGGGCCGTGGCCAGCAGTGGGTTGAAATTGCATGGAGTTGTTATAGCACGTGAGTCCCGGCCGGTGGCCACCACTCGCAGAGCCAGAGTGGGTATGGCAGGCGATCCTAGTGCGTGGGGCCTCTGCCGTGCCATGTTTGCGTGGTGGAGCCTGTGCGAGGCCGCTCGGAGATGGCGAGGGCCTCGCGGCAGAGCGGGAGACCGACATGATCCATTCCCCAACGCGTGCGGTATGCCGGATGGCTTTGGCTGCCGTCGTCGGTCTCGTCCTCATCAGCTTGCCCCTCACGCCAGTCCAGGCGGCGCGCGGCGAGAAGGAGTTCAGCGCGGCCCTTCCCGCGGCAGAGCGTAAGGCATTCGAGGCCTACCTGTCCGCGAAGGCAACGTACGATTTCAAGCTCGACGCCTATTGGCGCGAGGTCTCAGACAAGCGGGCGCTGCGGAAAGGAAAGAAGGGGCGCGGCCAGGCGCTCGGCCCAGACGATTATGTGCGCACATTTCCTCCCGTCTACGACGGCCCCGAGCTCGCGCCAGATCTTGCCAAGCGCTGGGCCGCGTTCCAGGCACAAGAGGAGGAGACCACGAAGGAGCCGCGCAAGGCCATTCCCGGGCTCGATGATTTTCTGGCTCAGGCCAAGGCGCACTACAATTTCCTTCCCGAGCGAATCCCGGAGCGCGAGTTCAAGCTCAGGTATGCGCGCGAGGCGCTCCGGCTCGGGCTTACCAAGGATCAGGTGGTGCGCGTCTACGCGCTCGAGACGAGCGGCCTCGGCACGGCGGAGATGGTTGCCGGCATCCACCCGATCAAGAAAACTGGCTCACCGATCTCGACGGCGATCGGGTACGCGCAACTTCTGGCGGCAAACTCGACCGACGAGCTGGTCCAGCACGGGGCCAAGTTTCTCGACAGGCTCACCGAGATGGCGAAGGCGCGCGACATCACGCCGGAGCGCAGAGCCGCGCTCGCCGACAAGGCCGAGGTCTTGAGAAAGATGCTCGCCGCGGCGCGCTCGGTGCCCCACAAATGGGACAGTCACGTCGCGTTCGCGCGCACGCCGCGCGGGCTCGGCATCCACGCCATCAATCTCGACGGCGACATCGGTCCCTGGCTGCAGGTCGTGAAGCTCAACGGGCTCAAGGAGATGGCCGATCGGCAAGGGCTTTCGAACCTCAACGGCGCCGAGATCGAGCTCATGAATCTCGCGGGACCGGGGACCGGTCTCGAGATGATGCGTCCTGCGGGCGGGACGCGCCGACGCCCAATTTCTTCGAGCGGGGCGCATACGGGCGCAATACGATCGTGCGCGGCAAGACGGCCGCCGAGCTGATGGCGGCGCTCGACAAGCGTATGGACGACAATATCGGGAACGCAGGCGCGATCGAGTTCGCCCAAGTCTTCGACGAGGTTGCGGCCGGATACCAGGCGGCGCGCTAAGCCTTCTCGTCTTTTGAACGATTGTCCCGATGCTAAGGGGCTGGTACGAGCCTCCCCCATGGAACGCCAGCGATCGACATGGCGTTGAGTGCGTTAAGGCGCTCGAGAAACGAAAACAACGATAAATGAACTTGCATCAAAAAGACGCTCGTAGCGACAACCTGCAACTTTCCGCCGATCCCAGAACCGCGCTGTCCTTCGCCGAGTTCGTCGGCATCATCGCGCTGATGATGGCGCTGACCGCGCTCTCGATCGACATCATGCTGCCGGCGCTGCCCGAGATCGGGGAGGCGCTCGGCGTCTCGGATCCGAACGAGCGGCAGACGGTCGTGATCATCTATGTGCTTGGCTTTGCGGCGGGACAGCTCATCTATGGGCCCCTCTCCGACAGGTTCGGGCGCAAGCCGGTGCTGCTCGCCGGGCTTGGGATCTTCATTGCCGGCTCGATCGGGGCGCTGATCTCGACGAGCTTCACCGCGCTGCTCGCGGCACGCGTGGTGCAGGGCGTCGGCGCAGCCTCGCCGCGCGTCATGGGCATGGCGATCGTGCGCGACATCTACAGCGGGCGGCAGATGGCGAAGGTCATGTCGTTTGCGATGATGGTGTTCATCGTGATCCCGGTTTTCGCGCCGGCCGTCGGTCAGGGCTTGATATGGGCGGGAAGCTGGCGCTGGACCTTCGACGTCCTGCTGATCGCCGGCATCTTATGCGCGCTCTGGGCAAGCTTGCGGCTGCCGGAGACGGCGGACACGATAGGCAGGACGCCGCTCAGTCTCGCAACATCGCTGCGCCTTGTGCTCGCGACGCCGCAAACGGTCGGATACATGGTGGCGGCCGGCTTCATGTTCGGCTGCCTCATGGGCTACGTCAGCAGCGCCCAGCAAGTGTTCGTGGAGGTGTTTCGGGCTCGGCGAGCGATTTCCAATCGCGTTCGGCGCCGTGGCGTCGGTCATGGCACTGGCCTCATTCACCAACGCCAATATCGTGGAACGGCTCGGCATGCGGCTCGTGTCGCACACGGCACTCATGGGCTTCGTCGCCGCGTCGTCGCTGCTCGCGCTTGCGGCGCTCACGGGTTGGGCAACGCTACCCGTGTTCTGCGGGCTGGTGGCGTCGACGTTCTTCCTGTTCGGCCTCATCGCGCCCAATTTCAATGCGCTCGCCATGGAGCCGCAGGGTCATAACGCCGGCATGGCGTCGTCGCTCATCGGGTTCTACTCGACGGGCGCGGGCGCGCTCAGCGGTGGGGCGGTGGGGTATTTCTTCGACGGCTCCGTGCTGCCGCTTGCTCTTGGGTTCGCCGCAATGTCCTTCTTGGCGCTCGCCGTGGTGCTTCTTGTCGAAGGGCCGCGCGGCATGTTCCGCCCGCAACGGCCGATCGTCGCGTCGAGCTGACGATTAGTCGGCCGGCCGGTCACGTATGGGGCAACGCTCGGACATGACGGAAGTCGGGGGACGTTTCGGAGCCGCTCTCGTTGGTCTCCTCATCTTACTGGCGCTCGGAGAGCTTGTGTTGCGCGTCTTCGACTATGGTCCCAGGCACGCGCCTCTCAACGCCGACCCGGTCCTGCATCACGTCCATCCGAAAGATTACGGGTACCTCGCCTACTCGAAGACCGGCGAGTACGGTGGCTTCCACGTTTACTTCGACAAGGACGGCCTGCGCGCCGCCGGCCCCGAAATGCGGGCCGCAAACGAGGAGAAACCAGCGGATTGCCTCGTTGCTCTCATGGGAGATTCCTTCACCGAAGGGGTTCAGGTTCCCTACGAAGATACATTTGCCGGGCTACTCGCGAGCGTGTCGCCCTGTGAGGTCAAGAATTACGGCGTGTCGAGCTACAGTCCGATTTTCTATGGCATCCAATGGCGTGACGCAGTTCGCCAGACCTCGCCCTCTCTCGTCGTCTTGCAGCTATACGGAAACGACGTTTGGACGGACGAGGAGTTTATAGGGAGAGCGACGACGCGACGCAGCCGGTATACCAGTGGCGTTGCCTGAGCCTCCTGGCTACGCAGCGGTCGAATTCTTGCGGCGCTTGTACGTCGCGCGCGTCGCAAGGATGGTGCAGCAGCAGATCTGGTGGTGGTTTGAGGGCGAAGGTGAGGGGAGCGGGCTAGCAAATCCGCAGCGCGAGCCCAATCCGGACATTTCGGAGCTTTCATCGGGCCTGGTTCAGCAACTCGCGCGCGACGTTGCGCAAAGCGGCGCTACCTTCGCCCTCTTCGCCGTTCCGTCAACGCGCGGGTTGCCGATTTCAGGGCAAGGTGGCCGAGGTGGACTTCTCGGACAAGTGGAAGGCCTGGGCCGAGAAGGCCGGCGTCAAGTTCGTCGATATGCGCGCGGCATTTGCCCGGGAGGCACAGGGCGGCCGCTCCCCGTTCTTCGAGCGCGATGTGCATTTCAACGCGACGGGTCACGCGATTGTCGCCAGGACGCTGTGTGGTGAGCTCAGCGCCTTCTTCGCCGCCAGGGGCGGTTGCTCGGTGCTCGGCACCAGAAACGCCGACTAGGGATCACGGTTAAGGGCATTGGCGCCCTACTGCGGCGGTCATTTCGGTGCTATATTTTGTTTATGCGCGCCGGCATGAGCACGGATCGCGTGCCTGCGACCCGCCCTCTCCGGCCAAAGCTGTTGGCTAGAGGAGATCAGGCCATGCAGGAAGAGGAGTACAACCGGACTCAGACGGAGGCCGTTGCAGTCTTCCATGATGCCTTGTCCCTGCAAGGGACAATCGACGAGCTGCTGACCGCGGGCTTCGACCACGCCGAGATCAGCGTGCTGGCGAACGAGCAGGCAATCAAAGACAAACTCGGCCACGGCTACGCGTCGACCGCCGAGCTCGAGGACGACCCCGACGTGCCGCGGGTCGAGTATCTGCCGGAGGAGAACTTCGGCAATGCCCAAGGCGGCATCATCGCCACGGCCGCCTATTTTCCGGCGGTCATCGGCAGTCTGGTGGTTGCGTCATCGGGCGGCACGCTGCTCGGGGCGGTCGCCGTGGCGGCAATCGCCGGAGGCGCCGGCGCAGCTGTCGGCACAACGCTCGCCAGGCTCATCGGAAGCACGCACGCCAGGCACATGAACGAGCACCTTGGCCATGGCGGCTTGGTCCTGTGGGTCAGAACGCATGACGCGGAGCACGAGCAGAAAGCGCTCGAGATCCTCCGCCAGCACAAGGGCGACGATGTGCACCTGCACGCCATGCGGCCGCCGACGACGCGGGTCAAGTCGATACCCACCCGGCGTCCGGCGATCTCGTTCGGTCCCTCTGCTTAGAGAGGGGTGCGGAGCGCTAGGGTCTTTCCGGTTTTGATCAATCTGCGGAAAGACCCTAGCTCTTTGCTTTGTCGTGCTTCTTATCGGAAAACCGGTTCCCACTTTTCCGTAAGCACTCTAGACCGGCGGCGGATTGCGCTCCGCGAAGACGCACTCGTGCCAGTAGGGCATGAGAGGGCCTAGGGCCATTTCACCACAGGGGGCATTGACGAGAGGATCGAGTCCACGTTGCCGCCGGTCTTCAGGCCGAACACGGTGCCGCGGTCGTAGAGCAAGTTGAACTCGACGTACCTGCCGCGGCGCACGAGCTGCTCCTCCCGGTCCGCGTCCGTCCACGGCATGGTGTAGTTGCCGCGCACGAGCATGGGATAGACCTGCAGAAAAGCGCGGCCGACGTCCTGCGTGAAGGCAAGGGCCGCATCCCAGCCGCCGTCGGCGTCCGGAGGCGTCAGGTAGTCGTAGAAGATGCCGCCGATGCCGCGCATCTCTTTGCGGTGCGGAAGGTAGAAGTATTCGTCGCACCATTTCTTGAAGTGGGCGTAGTCGGCGATCTTGTGCGCGGCGCAGGCGCCATACATGGCGGCATGGAAAGCCAGCGTGTCGGCATCGGATTCCTTGCGCCGGCGGTCGAGCACGGGCGTCAGGTCCGCGCCGCCGCCGAACCACCACTTGCTGGTCACGACCATGCGCGTGTTCATATGCACTGCGGGGACGTTCGGGTTCTGGGGATGAGCGATGAGGGAGATGCCCGACGCCCAGAAGCGTGGGTCGTCCTCGGCGCCCGGGATCTGACCCCGAAACTCGGGCGCGAATTCGCCGAACACCGTCGAGGTGTGCACGCCGACCTTCTCGAACACGCGGCCCACCATGAGGCTCATCACACCGCCACCCCTGTCTTTGGGTTGCTCGCCTTCGGCAAGACGTGTTCCAGTGTGATCAGACCGCTCCCAGGGCGTCCTCACAAAGCGGCCAGCGGGCTTGTCTGCCAAAGGTGCGCCTTGGGGCAGATCGGCCTCGAGCTTCTCGAAGGCTGCGCAGATCTTATCGCGCAGCTCCTCGAACCAGGCGCGCGCGCGCGCCTTTCGGGTCTCGAGATTGTCCGTTGCGGCGTCCATGCGTTCCTCTACCCCACGCTTGCAAGATGCCATCGTTTTGGCCATATGCATGGTTAGCGCATACACGCATCCTCGAGAAACGAGAAGCCGGGCAAGCGGTATTCAGCCGCGGGCCCGCGTTGTGTCCTTTTTTGGCGAGCCCATGTTCCGCTGGTTTGAAACGAGAATCGATCCCTTCGCAGCGGCTGCTCCCGGGCGGCCGCCGGAGGGGCTTGCCGAGTTCTACTGGCATTATATCCGCCCCATTTGGCGGCCGTTCGCCGTGCTCCTGGTGGTCGGCTTCTTCGGCTCGCTGATCGAGGTCATGCTGATGGCGTTCGTCGGCGGCCTCGTCGACATGATGCGGACGTCTCCCAATCCGTCGCAGTTCTTCGCCGACCATAAGTGGTCGCTCCTCGGCATGGCATTCATCGCCCTCGTCGCGCGGCCAGGGCGTGTCGACGATGCATGACCTCGTCAAGAATCAGATGGTCACGGCATCCGTGACGGCCCGTATCCGCTGGCAGACGCATACCTACGTGCTGCGCCAGTCGCTCGGCTTTTTCCAGAACGACTTTGCCGGACGCATCGCGACGCGGATCATGCAGACGGGGCCGGCCTTGCGCGAGTCCGTCGTCCAGGGCGTCGACGCCGTCTGGTACATGACGATCCACGTTCTCGGCGCGCTCGTCATCTTCTGGCAGGCGGACGCCTACCTGATCCTGCCGCTCGTCGCCTGGATCGGGCTATACGCCGTCGTCCTCAGAGTGTTTGTGCCGCGCATCCAGCGCCTGTCGACGGAAGCCTCGGAAGCGCGCTCGTGGCTCACGGGGCGCGTCGTCGACAGCTTCACGAACATCCTCACGGTCAAGCTCTTCGCGCATGCCGAGCGCGAGGACGACTACGCGCGCGAAGCGATGCAGGGTCATCTCGAGCGCCACCAGGCGTCGCTGCGCAATCTCACCGTCATGGAGTTCGTGCTCTACACGCTGAATGGCGCGCTTCTCGTTTCGGTCGCCGGCCTTGCGCTGTTTCTGTGGAGCCAGGACGCGGTGACGATGGGTGCCATCACCGTCACCATGACGCTCGCCATCCGCATCATTGCCATGTCGGGCTGGATCCTGTTCACGGTCGCCGGCATCTTCGACAATATCGGCGTCGTGCACGAGGGCATGCAGACGATCTCGCGCCCCTACAGCGTCACCGATACGCCCGATGCGCCGCCGCTTGCGGTGACCAGCGGCGAGATCCGCTTCGAAGGCGTGCGCTTCCACTACGGCAACGTGAAGAGCGTCATCGAGCAGGTCGATCTCACGATCAGGCCCGGCGAAAAGGTCGGCCTCGTCGGCCGCTCTGGTGCGGGAAAGTCGACGCTCGTCAATCTGCTCATGCGCTTCTACGACCTCGAGGCGGGGCGCATTCTGATCGACGGCCAGGACATCTCGCACGTCTCGCAGGACAGCCTCAGGGCGCAGATCGGCATGGTGACGCAGGATACGTCGCTGCTGCACCGGTCGGTGCGCGACAACATCCTCTATGGGCGTGCCGGCGCGAGCGAGGCCGAGGTCATCGCCGCGGCGAAGAAGGCGCATGCGCACGAGTTCATCCAGCATCTCGAGGACGGCAAGGGGCGCAGAGCCTATGATGCCCATGTCGGCGAGCGCGGCGTGAAGCTCTCCGGCGGTCAGCGCCAGCGGATCGCGATCGCACGCGTGCTGCTCAAGAATGCGCCGATCCTCGTCCTCGACGAGGCGACGAGCGCGCTCGATTCCGAGGTCGAGGCTGCGATCCAGGAGCAGCTCATGAACCTCATGGCCGGCAAGACGGTGATCGCCATCGCGCATCGCCTGTCGACGATCGCGGCCATGGACCGGCTCGTGATCATGGACCAGGGGCGCATCGTGGAAGAGGGCAGCCACAGCGAGCTTCTGGCCCGCGGCGGTCTCTATGCGGAGCTCTGGACGCGCCAGTCGGGCGGCTTCCTTCTCGAGGCGGCAGAGTAGGGCCGGCGAAGGGGATTGGTGGAGCCCGGCACTTGAAACCCGTGCCTGGACGCTGCACGGTTGAACAGCGTGGGCTCAGACTTGGTACTGCGCGGAGGCCGCCCGCATGCTCGAGGTTGCCAATCAGACGCCGCCGCTCGAAAACTACAATCTTCTGCGCAGCGATGCCGCGCTGCGTGAGGCGATTGCCCGCGAGCATGCCGGCTGGGCCGAGGAAGAGCTCACGTCGCTTGGCGCGCGTTTCGGCGCGGAAGAGACGATCGCCCAGGGCTTCGACGCCAACCGCCATTCTCCGGCGCTGCGGGCGTTCGATCGCACCGGCGATCGCATCGACGAGGTCGATTTCCACCCGTCGTGGCACGAGCTCATGAGAGCTTGCCGTCGGGGCGGGGCTGCACAGCAGCCCTTGGGCCGAGCCCAAGCGCGGGGCCCATGTCGCGCGCGCTGCGGGCTTCTACATGCTGGCGCAGACAGAGAGCGGCGTCTGCTGTCCCATGGCGATGACCTACGGATCGGTGCCGACCTTGCGCCGCTCGCCTGAGATCGCAGCGGAGTGGCTGCCCAGGATATTTGCGCGCACGTACGATGGCCGGGCGCGCCCGTCGACCGAGAAAGGCTCGGCGCTGATCGGCATGGCCATGACCGAGAACCAGGGCGGCTCGGACCTGCGTACCAATGTGTCGCGCGCCGATCGCTACGCGTGCGACGGCGCGCGTCAGTTCTACCGGCTAACAGGACACAAGTGGTTCATGTCGGCGCCGATGTGCGACGCATTCCTGGTGCTGGCGCAGACGAGCGCCGGGCCGACGTGCTTTCTCGTGCCGCGCTGGACGCCGGACGGCCAGCGCAACCCGATCCGCATCCGGCGGCTCAAGGATAAGCTCGGCAACCGCTCGAATGCCTCGAGCGAGGTCGAGTTCGACGGCACGCATGGCGAGCTCGTCGGCGAGGAGGGGCGCGGCATCCCGACGATCATCGAGATGGGCAACTATACGCGCCTCGATTGCGCCGTCGGATCGGCGGGGCTCATGCGCCAGGCGGTCGCGCAAGCTATCCATCACGCCCAGCATCGCACGGCGTTTCAGAAGCGGCTCGTCGATCACGCGCTGATGACGAACGTGCTCGCGGATCTCGCGCTCGAGCAGGAGGCGGCGACCGTGCTCTGCCTGCGGCTTGCCCGCGCCTACGACGAGGAGGACGAGGCGGCTGCCGTGTTCCGGCGCGTCGTGACGCCGGCGGCGAAATTCTGGATCTGCAAGCGCGCGCCGTCGCTGGCGGTCGAGGCGATGGAAGTGCTCGGCGGCAACGGCTACGTCGAGGAGTTCATCCTGGCGCGCATCTATCGCGAGGCACCCGTCAACTCGATCTGGGAGGGCTCCGGCAACGTCATGTGCCTCGACGTGCTGCGCGGGCTCTCCCGCTCGCCCACCGCAATCGACGTCCTCATGGACGAGGTGAGCGAGAGCGCGAGCGCCGAGCCGCGGCTCAAGGCCGTCCTGGCCAGGTGGTCCGGCAAGTCCGCGATCGGCGATGAGTCACAGGCGCGCGTCTTCGCACGCGATCTCGTCCTGGCGCTGCAGGCGGCGCTCCTCGTTCGCCACGCGCCGGGGGCGGTGGCCGACGCGTTCGTTGCATCTCGGCTCGGCGGTGCATCGGGAGCCTTCGGGATGCTGCCGCCGGGGGCCGATTGTCACGCCATCGTTGCGCGCGCGGCGCCCTACAGCTAGCTGCGAATCGGTGTTGTGCATGGCGTTGCCGCCCAGGCCGCCGGGATACGATGTTGTCAGATCAAATCTCTGTTAACATATTGAAATATCTTTCAAGGTTTCCGATCTTGCCCGGATAAGCTTCGCCGCACCCCTGACCATCTTTCTTCGGCCTCCCGGTCATAGTATCGAGAGCGACCTTACTCAACGATCGGCGCGCCCGGCCGCGGCAGCGCCCTACTGAGGGAACCGCTGCAGTTGATCGCGACTTCAACTTCACCGCTTAATCTGGGGCCGACGGAAAAACAGCCGGGCTCGCCATATTTGGCATTGCGCGCGGACCGGTGAGAAAAACCTGAAATCGGGGATAGGCATGCCGCAGCTCATACGGCTCAGTATTCTGGTGCATCGGCTGCGCTATGCGTCGCACTGGCCACCGGAGAAAATCAAGGAGCTTCAGGAAAGCCGGCTGAGGGAGCTGCTCGCCTACGCGCAGAAGAACTCGCCCTTCTATGCCCGGCGCTTCAGGGCATCGACGTCGCCACCTGCAAGCTCTCCGACCTGCCCACGACCAACAAAGCCGAGATGATGGCCAATTTCGAGGACGTGGTTACCGACAGGCGGATCAGACGATCGGAGATCGAGGAGTTCACAGCCAATCCCGGCAATCTCGGCAAAGCCTATCTCGGGAAGTATGCCGTCGGCCACACGTCCGGCAGCCAGGGACAGCCGGCACTGATCGTGCAGGAGATCGAGGCGATGCGCATTGCGTTCGCCGTCCAGGTCGCGCGCGGGTCGGCAATCAAGCGCAAGTTCCTGCCCCAGCTGCGCCGGTTGTTCAATCCGGCGCGCCTCGCGCTTTTTACGCAGAAGCCCGGGTTCTATCCAAGCGGCTCGGCCTTCGCCTATCTGCCGAAGGCGGCGCTCCCCTTTTTCAAGGTGATGCGCTTGTCGGTGTTTGATTCCATCCCCGAGGTTGTTGCCAAGCTCAACAAGTTCCGTCCGCACGTGCTCACGGGGTTTACGAGCTCGCTTGAGATCCTCGCGCGCGAGGAGGAGGCCGGGCGACTCAATCTACGCCAAGCCAATTGTCTCGAGCAGATCACGAATTTCAGCGAGCCTTTGCCCGAATCCGCCCGGCGGCGCCTCGAGGGCACGTTCGGCGTCCACATCTTCGATCAGTACGCCATGGGTGAATGTCTGGCACTGAGCAGCGGCTGCGCACAATTCTCCGGCTCGCACCTCAATGAAGATCTAGCCATTCTCGAAGTCGTGGACGAGAACTATCGCCCTGTCGCTCCCGGGCAGCAGGGCAAGAAAGTGCTGGTGACGAACCTCTACAACCACGTCCAGCCCTACATCCGCTATGAGCTCGATGACAGAGTGACGATGAGCCCCACGCCCTGCACCTGCGGCAATACTATGCCGTATATTCAATCCGTGCAGGGGCGGACCAAGGACGGGTTCTGGATCGAGGTCGATGGGCGGCATCGCGAGTTTCCGTATTATATTTTCCTGCAAGGGATTAGTCCCAATCTCGACATCGCCGAGCATCAGGTGCTGCAGACAGGCGTCAATACATTTGTCGTGCGCGTAACGCCCCAGCAGGGAAAGACGCTATCGGCCGAACGTACGCGCCGGCTTATCGAGGAGGCGGTCGGACTCGAGGGATTGTCAGGCGTGCTCAAGGTTGAGGTCCAGATCGTGGATCACATCGAGCGCGGGCCTTCGGGCAAGGCGGAACGCGTGCGCAATCTCGTTGGGCCGCCGCCGAAACAACTCGTATCTTAGTGGCATCCCGCGTTGGCGGGTGGAACACTGCGCGATCGATTCCTCGTCAGGAAGCCTTGTAGACAATGGCATCCTTAATGAAGGCCATGGTGCTCGAGCGCCCTGGCGAAGCTCTGCGCCCGCTCGATGTGCCGATCCCCGTGCCTGCGCAGGGACAGGTGCTGGTCAAGGTCGCCGCCTGCGGCGTTTGCCGCACGGACCTGCATGTCGTCGACGGCGATCTCAAGGAGCCGAAGCTGCCGATCATCCCCGGCCACGAGATCGTCGGGCGTGTCGCGGAGCTTGGTGCGGGGGTCGCCCAGTTCAAGCTTGGCGATCGGGTCGGAATCCCATGGCTCGGGCACACATGCGGCCACTGCCGCTATTGCCGCGAGGCGCAAGAAAATCTTTGCGATTCGCCGGGCTTCACCGGCTATCAGATCGACGGCGGCTATGCGGAGTATGCGGTGGCCGACGCCGGCTACTGCTTTCCCATTCCCGACGCATTCGACGACGTCGCGGCGGCTCCGCTCCTCTGTGCCGGGCTGATCGGGCATCGTGCGCTGCGTCTCGCGGGGTCAGGAAAGGCGCTCGGCATCTATGGTTTCGGCGCGGCGGCGCATATTGTGGCGCAGGTGGCAAAATTCGAAGGCCGGCGCGTCTACGCGTTCACGCGGCCAGGAGACGAGAAGGCGCAGGCATTCGCGCTGTCGCTGGGGTGCGTATGGGCAGGCAGCTCGGAGGAGAGGCCGCCCGAGGAATTGGACGCGGCCATCATCTTCGCGCCGGTCGGAGCGCTGGTGCCGCTCGCGCTGCGGTCGGTGCGCAAAGGCGGGACGGTGGTGCTCGGCGGCATTTACATGAGCGAGATACCGGCAATGCCGTATGAGATACTTTGGGGAGAACGGGTCGTGCGGTCGGTTGCCAATCTTACGCGGCAGGATGCGATCGAGTTTCTTGGCTTGGCGGCGCGCGTGCCGGTCAGAACGCATGTCGTGCCCATGCCGCTCGCCGAGGCCAATACGGCACTGGCGCGGTTGCGGGCCGGAGAGCTGACCGGCGCCGCGGTGCTCGTGCCGTGACGCAAAGGGCGGGCGATCGAATGCCAAGACGCAATGGTACTCAGCGGCACTTACCGGCTGTGCATGTCAGCCTCGCCTCACTCTTGGCACTGATGCTCTGCGACGCCAGGCGCTGTGGCGGGCGAAGCGGATGGCGGAGCCGCCGAAAAGGCTACGATTGCCCGCGGCCGCGCGATCGCGGAGGCCCATTGCGCGGTGTGCCATGCGATCGGCGAGTCAGACGCGAGCCCGACCGCGATCAACGTCGAGACAGCGTTTCGCCTGCTCTACAAGCGCTATCCGATCGAGATGCTCGTCGAGGCTGCGAAAACGGGCAGCATCTCGGGCCATGACGAGATGCCGGGCTTCGACTTCACGGTCGAGGAGGCCCAGGCGCTGCTCGCCTATATCGACAGCCTGGCGCCGGATCGGCCGGGCTATGTGACGCGCAAAGGCAAGCCCTAGCGCAGCACCCCGCTACTTTTGCGAGCGCTTGATGCGCTGGACGGCTTGCTCGAGCGCCTCGAGAAAGCGCGAGCGGTCCTGACGCGTGAAGCTCGCGTTGAAGCCCTTGCTTTCGCCCGTCTCGCGCAGATGCGCCGACAGATCGCGCATGGCGAGCGCCATGCCGATGCTCGCGTCGGTGAAGGGTTTGCCGGTCGGGCCGATGACGTGGGCTCCGGCTTTGAGGCTGCGGGCTGCGAGCGGGATGTCGGCGGTGACGGCGATGTCGCCGTGGCCGATGCGCTCGGCGATCCAATTGTCGGCGGCGTCAGGGCCGTCGGAGACGACGACGCGCGAGACAAGCGGACTCTCGGGCAGACGCATCCAGGCGTTGGACACGTAGTAGATGGTGAGGCCGTGGCGCTCGGCGACGCGCAGCGCCTCGTCCTTCACCGGGCATGCGTCGGCGTCAACGTAGATGGCCAAGGCCTGCTCTCGGGTGGGACGGGTTCACTTTGCGCCTTTGTCGAACGGCCCAAGCTCCTCGCGGACGGCGATCAGGGTGCGCTGCTCGGCGCGCCGGTAGGCGGCGGCGATATCGCGGCCGAAATCCGTGAGAGTGGCGCCGCCGCCGCTGACGCCGCCGGTGGATGCGACGACGCTGGGAGACGCAAACATCCGGTTCAGCTCATCGACCAGAAGCCAAGCGCGCCGGTAGGACATGCCCATCTCGCGGCCGGCGGCGGATATGGAGCCCGTGCGGTCGATCGCCTCGAGGAGATCGACCTTGCCCGGACCGAGCATAAGCCCTTCCCCGAACGAGATCCGAAGCTTCGGAACTCCTCTCGGGGCGGGAGCTTTGCGGGGGGCCGCGCGCTTGGTCTTTTTCGGGGCTTTGCTCACCGTCAATCTCGTAAGCCGGGATCGACGGTCTCTATATCAGCGCCTTGGCTCTCAGTCGCGGGGGAAGAGGGTGCCGACGGGCGGATCTGGTGAATTACGGATTGCCGGACACCCTGGCGCGCAGGGCGGCGTTCTCGGCCTCGAGGGCAGCGATGCGTGCCTCGAGCCGCTCGATCGCCGCCGCCACGTCCTCGGCATGGAACAATTGCGGAATGTGCTGCGGGCAATTGCGGTCCCAGGCCTCGACCGTGAACAGAATTGCCTGCTCGGGGCGGGCGCGATAGCCGTCGGGGAAGAGCCGGGCGATGAGCTCGGGGTCGTCGGCCACGACGCGGGCGCTGCCCCAGATCTTCAGGCGGCGTCGTCTGGCGTAGTCCATGATGAATATGAAGGCGCGCGGATTGTCGGCGAGGTTGCCGGTCGTGATGTACTGGCGGTTGCCGGCAAAATCGGCGAAGGCCAACGTCTTCTCGTCGAGCACGCGCAGGAAACCCGGGGGGCCGCCGCGGTGCTGGATATAGGGCTGGCCGTCGCCGTTGGCGGTGGCGAGGTAGAACGAGCGCGCCTCGGCGATGAACGCGGCAACGTCGGGCGTGATCGACGTCGCCCAGCCGCCCTTGTCCTCGACGCGGGCATAGGCCTCGCGCGAGCCGCGGCGCTCTTGCTCGCGCTTCACCGACGGCGTGAAGGCGATGTCTGTCGATGAGGGGGTCATATTCGTCGGGCTCAACACGTTCGTCAGGCTCACAGGTCGTCGGGATCACAGGGCGGGCATGGTGATGAATCGGGGCAGGGCCTTCATGCGCGCGATCCAGGCCCGGATGCGCGGATACTTGTCGAGACTCACGCCGCCCTCGTGGCAGATGCCGACATAGGGCATGCAGGCGACGTCGGCGATGGTCGGACGGTCGAGGGCCAGCCATTCGCGGTTCTCGAGATGGGCCTCCATGAGGCCAAGGATCCGCGCCGCCTTCTCGCGGGCCGCCGCCACGTCGAGCTTGATGCCGAACTTGTCGTGGAGGCGCGCGTCGGCGGGTCCGCGCGCGATCTCGTTCTCGGCAACCATCAGCCATTCGATGACCTTGGCCATGCCGGCCGCCTCAGTGGGCAGCCAGCTTTCGCCGCCGTATTTGCGCGCGAGATAGACGAGGATCGCCTGCGAGTCGCGCACGACAAAATCGCCGTCCTCGAGGATCGGGATCTGGCCGAAGGGGTTCTTCTCGATGAGCGGGCCCGTCTTGTGGGCGCCGGCCATGAAGTCGACGGGGACGGTCTCGAGCGGCAGGCCCAAAAGCGAGCAGAAGAGGCGAACCTTGTAGCAGTTGCCAGAGGGCTCGAGGTCGTGGAGCTTGAGCGCGGCCATTCGTGATCTCTCCGTCCATGAAGCGGGTGTGCGGTGAATATGGCATCTTCCATATTTGTTGAGTATACTGCCATTGCGAGAGTATTTCTTGCAATATGCGGGAGAATGGAATGGACCGCCTTGGCGCCATGCGCATCTTCGCTGCCGTGGCCGATGCGGGCAGCCTTTCGGCGGCAGGGCGAAGGCTCGGAGTGCCGCTCGCGACCGTCAGCCGCCAGCTCTCGGCGCTCGAGGAGTATGCCGGCGCGCGGCTCGTTACGCGCACGACGCGCCATCTCACGCTGACCGAGCCGGGCCGGCACTATCTCGAGAGCTGCCGGCGCATTCTCGAGGAGGTCGAGGCGGCCGAGCGGCGCCTCGCGGGCGAGCACGGCGAGCCGCGCGGGCTTCTCGCGCTGACGGCGCCGGTGGCCTTCGGGCGTCATCACGTGTTGCCGGTCGTCATGGAATTCCTGCGCGATCATCCGCGCGTCGACGTGCGCATGCTTCTGGTCGATCGCTCGGTCGACCTCATCGAGGAGGGGCTCGACGTGGCGGTGCGCATCGGAGAGCTTGCGATTCTTCCCTTGTCGGGGCGCGCGTCGGCTCGGTGCGCACCATTCTCTGCGCGAGCCCCGGCTACCTCAAGGCAAAGGGGAAGCCCAAGACGCCCGAGGATCTTGCCGGGCACGACTGCATCACGATGCCGGTGATCGCCTCGGACAACCGGTGGACGCTGGGGCCGGGCCGGCGGGCGCGGCGCGTGCGCGTTCATTCGCGTCTCGTCGCCAATTCGGCGGAAGCCGTCGTCGATGCCGCGGTGGCCGGGCTCGGGATCGCGCGCGTCCTTTCCTACCAGGCTGAACGGGCGCTGGCGGCGGGCAAGCTCGTGCGGGTGCTCACAGACGACGAGGGGGAGGAGGTGCCGGTCAGCATTCTGCATCGCGAGGCACGGCTGCCGCAGCTCAAGGTGCAGGCCTTCGTGACGTTTGCGACGGAGCGACTGCGCAAGCGGTTGAAGGGGAAGCCACCTTAACCATGCAACGGATGCCAGCGGCGGCCAACGGTGGTGCGAGGCGCGGTTGTGGTCTAATGATGGTGTGGGAATTGCCCGCAACGGGATGCAAATTGACCGCCCCTCGCAAAGAACAAGAACACGCGCCGGTTATCGATTTCCGCTTGTTGTTCGCCACGCTTCCTACGCCTTTCATGATCGTCGATCGCGAGCTGCGATTTGTCGAGATGAACGACGCTTATCTCGCCGTGACGAGCCGGACGCGGGATGAGCTGATCGGGCGGTACGTCTTCGACGCTTTTCCCGAATCGCCCGAGCGCATGGCGCTCTTCAAGAGCGCCTTCGAGCGCGCGCTATCGGGTGAAGCCAATATGCTGCGCGAGTCCATGTTCCGTATTCCCCGGCCAGACAGCGAAGGCGGCGGTCTCAAAGATGTCTACTGGGATTGCGCCCATTCCCCGGTTCTCGACACCTTCGGAGAAATACGATGGGTCGTGCAGCAAGCGCGCGACATCACGGCGGAGGTCGAGTCGCGGCATCTCAATGACGTGATGGCGGCGGAGCTCGATCACCGGGTCAAGAACATGCTGACCATCGTCGCGTCGGTGGGCCGGCGAACCGCGCAGCATGCAGGCACGATCGAGGAGTTCCTGGAGACCTTCAACGCGCGGCTCGGCGCGATGGCACGGACGCATTCGCTCCTGGCCAAGGCCAACTGGAAAGGAACGACAGTCGAGGCCCTCATCGACGACGAGCTCACGCCCTACCGCAACGAGGCCGACCGTGAGATCGTCACCAGCGGTCCGACGATCTTTCTCGGGCTGAGGGACGCGCAAGTTCTGTCGATGGCGTTCCACGAGCTGGCGACGAACGCCGCCAAGTACGGTGCGCTGAGCAAGGCGAAGGGCCGCCTGCTCATCACGTGGCGGTTTACGGACGGGGACGGGAGCTATGGCATCGAGTGGCGCGAGGAGGGATTGTCGGGGATCAAGCCGCCGGCCAAGGAAGGCTTTGGCTCCGTGATCGTGACCAACGTCATGGCGGTTCAGCTCGGGGCAACCGTGACGCGAAATTTTGAGGACGGCGGCCTCGTGCTCGATATCGCGGTGTCGAAATCAAGGGAGCCGACGCTGGAGAGCGAGCCCGCCTGATGGGCCGGGGCTGGGCGACACTTCGGCAAACTCTGTTTAGATGTTTAACAGCAGCGGCTCCCAGCCGTGAGTTAAGGCTCTGGTTCCCAAATCCACAAAGTGGTACAAAGTAACATCGAAGTTACGGCGAGCACGCCCGGTGTCCCTTCGGCTTACCATCATACGCACCATCACGATGGTCCTCGCCGTCACGCTGGTGCTCGGCAGCGTGCTTACCTACTGGGCCGCGATGCGCAAGGTGGAGACGGAAATCGATGCGGCGATGACGATCGCGGAGAAGACGGTGCGCCAGGCGGTGAAGGAAATCGCGCATGCCGACGACGCGCGTCTCGAGCTCGTGCGGCTGGTGCGCGTCTTCGACGGCAACCGCCACGTGCGTGCGTCGTTCCTGGACGCCAACGCAGGGGGCGAGCGCATTTCGAGCTTTGTCGCGCCCGCGGAGGAGCTGCCGGACTGGTTCTTCAATCTGCTGCGCAACGCCGCCCAAGGTCGTTCGCGTGGCGCTGCCGGACGAGCTCGGCCAGCATGGGACGATCGAGCTCGAAGCCGATCAGCGGGGCGAGGTGGCGGAGGTCTGGGACGATCTCATGCTCAAACTCACGATCCTCACGGTTTTCTGCGGGCTCGTGTCGTGGCTCGTCTATTTCACGCTGGGCCGGGCGCTCGAGCCCTTGGCGCGGCTTACGGGCGCGTTCGAGCGCGTCGGCGGGGGCGACTATAGCGCCCATGTCGCCGAGCACGGACCGACCGAGTTCGCAAAGCTCGCCGCCGGCTTCAACGAGATGACGCATGCGCCTCGGTCAGATGGAGCAGAAGAACGAGGAGCTCAACGAGCAGCTCGCGACCGTGCAGGACGAGGAGCGAGCGGATCTCGCGCGCGACCTGCACGACGAAGTGAGCCCGTTCCTGTTCTCCGTCGACGTCGATGCCTCGACCATCCGCAAGCTCGTGGACGGCGGGAACGCATCGCGAGTCGCGGAGCGCGCGGAAGCGATCCGCGAGGCGGTCGCACATATGAAGAAGCACGTGCGGTCGATCCTCGGTCGGCTACGCCCCTCGGTGCCGCTCGAGCTCGGCCTCGCGGACGCTGTCGAGAGTCTTGTCGCGTCCTGGCAGCTGCGCAATCCCGAGGTGACCTTCAATGTCGACGTGAAGGAGGATAGCTGCGGGGCGAAGCTCAACAACGTCGTGCATGGCATCGTGCGCGAAAGCCTGAGCAACGCGCTGAAGCACGGCAAGCCGGCGCAGATCGACGTCAAGATCGTGCAAACGGATGACGGGGACGTTCTGGTGACGGTACGCGACGATGGGGGCGGACTGCAGCCGTCCAGTCTCAGCAGCGGCTTCGGGCTCATCGCCATGAAGGAGCGCGTCGCGGCGCTGGGGGGCTCAGTCAAGGTCCAGAACCGCACGGGCACACATGGCGTCGAGGTGATTGCGCGCCTGCCCTTGCGCGAGCCGCATGCAGGTGCGGGCGCCTCTGAGCACGCGGAGGCGGTTAAGGCATGAGGGTGCTCATCGTCGACGATCATGCGGTGGTGCGCCAAGGCGTCAGGCGCCTCCTCTCCGGGATCAGCGGGGTCGCGGTCTTCGAGGCGGCGACGGCGCAGGAAGCGCTCGCCATGGCGAAAGCACATGCGCCGCACGTCATCGTGCTCGACATCAATCTCGGGGGAGCGAGCGGGCTCGAACTCTTGCGTCTCTTGAAGAAGGAGCACAGCGCGAGCCGGGTGCTCATGTTCAGCATGCATGCCGAACCCATCTATGCCTCAAGGGCAATCAACGCCGGTGCGTACGGGTATGTATGCAAGAGCGCGAGTGCGGAGGAGCTGACAACCGCTGTAATCAAGGTATCGGAGGGCCACCGCTATCTCGACAGCTCGATGGCCGGCGAGCTGGCGCTGAGCAACGTCCGCACGGATGATCCCCTGCGCAAGCTCACGAACCGCGAAATCGAGATTCTGAGGCTGCTCGGCGACGGCAAGAGCCTGCAGGAAATAGCCGATACGCTCGGGATTGCCTACAAGACCGTCGCCAATTCCTGCGGGCGCCTCAAGGAGAAACTCGATCTACCGCGCACTTCCGATCTCATTCGTTTCTCGATCGAAAGCCGTCTCAATCGGCCGCTCACGTCACCGGATTGATGCGAGAGACAGGGTGAATTGTCATGAAGATCCTGGTCGTCGACGATCATGCGGTGGTGCGGGAGGGCATTCGCCGTCTCCTGGCGACGATCTCGGGTGCCGAGATCCATGAGGCGAGCGAACTCGCAGGAGGCGCTGGCGCAGTGCCGCTCGATCGTGCCCGACGTCATCGTGCTCGATATCAACCTCAATGGCTCGAGCGGATTGGAGCTGCTGCGGCGCTTGAAGAGCGAGGAGGTCCCGGCGCGCATCGTCATGTTCACGATGCATTCGGAGCCGAGCTACGCGATGCGGGCGCTGAAGGCCGGCGCCGCTGGCTATGTGAGCAAGAGCGCGGACGCCGACGAGCTGGTGACGGCGGTGAAAAAGGTCGCGGTCGGGGATCGCTATCTCGACCGGCTGATGGCAAGCGATCTCGTCTTCAGCTCGGCGGTCACGGAAGACCCGCTGCACAATCTTTCGAACCGCGAGGTCGAAATTCTGCGGCTCCTCGGCGAGGGGAAGAGCTTCGCCGAGATCGCGAGCACGTTCGGGATCGCCTACAAGACGGTCGCCAACTCGTGCAGCCGCCTCAAGGAGAAGCTCGGGGTCGAGCGTACCGCCGATCTCATCAGGCTCTCGGTCGAGCGACGCATCAAATAGCGCGTGCCAGGCGCCTAGGCCGGCAGGGATCTCTTGCTGAGCCTCCTGGGTTACCCGGTCCCCGGAGGCTTGGCCGAAGCCGTGAGAGATCCTCCTCCTCACGACCGTTCGTCAGAGCTGCATCTTTCTGTTCGCTGATTCTCACGGCTCGATCCACTTCAGGCTCGAGGCGATCGACGAAATATGCAACGATAACAACGAATAATTTTTCCCAAGGCTTCATGGCAGCACCCGTCAAAATTTTCGGCGCTGGCCGGCAATCTAGGCCCGTCCACATCCTCCGGGCAATCAATTAATCAGTCTACGCGCATAAATTGCACGTTCAATTGCCGGCGGCCGCTTGGGGGTGTTGTCTCCGCGCTCTTAACCTCGCGCGGACGACAAGTGTGCTCTGGCATCAGGCCAGCTGTCATTTCGACAGGCGCTCGCGCGTCAGCTCCTTGGCCAGCTCAACGGCGGGCTGATCGAACGGGTCGATGCCGAGAAGCCGCCCGGCGAGAATGGTCTCGATCATGAAGTGCATGAGAAGTGCGCCAATCGTGCGCTCGTCGAGGCGGTCGATATCGATGGTGCGCACCGGTCGTCCCGCGCGGCCCAGGGCCTCGGCGATGGCATGGGCCTGGGCGTCGACGACGTCGCCCACGGATTTGCCGGCGAGGAAGCCGGCGCCCGCGGTCTTCGCCATCTTCCCATCGACGACGGGCCCGGTGCCCGCAGTCTTGGTGCGGATCACGGTCAGATAGAATTCCGGCGGCCCATCCATGAAGAGCTGGAGCTGGCTGTGCTGGTCCACGGGGCCGATGGCCGGAATGGGCACCGTGCCCTCGCCACCCTTGCCCAGGCTTTCAGCCCAGAGCTGCACGAACCAGTCTGCGAACCGGCCGAGGCGGTCGGCATAGGGCATCATGACGATGGTGCGGATGCCCTTGTCCTTGGCAAGCGCCGTGGCGACCGCGGCGCCGATTGCGGGAGCGAACTCGCGCGGGTGCTTCGCGGCGAGCATGGCGTCCACGATCTCGCGGGCGCCGGCGCGTATGTTCTTGGCGTCGAGACCGCGCGCGATCGCGGGCAGCAGGCCGACATTGGTGAGGCAGGAGAAGCGCCCGCCTATCCCGGTATGATGATCGAGCATGGGCACGCCGAGGCTCGAGAGGAGCGCGCGCAGGCCGTTCGTCTTGCCGGGTTTCTCGGGCTCGGTGACGCCGAGGAACAGCTCGGGGATCTTGGCTTCGAGCCCGGCATTCTTGAGCGCCGTGATGGCGGTGATGGTTTGCACCAGCGTTTCGGTCGTGCCGCCGGACTTCGAGATCGAAATGAAGCGCGTCTTGGCGAGATCGCGTCCCTCGAGGGCGCCCGCGAGCGTCGCGGCATCGAGGTTGTCGAAAAAGCGCGTCTTGGGCCGCGAGCGGTCGTAGACGCAAGCGCCGCCCGAGATGTTCCAGCCAGCTATCTGCGCGAGCGTCTGGCCGCCGAGCCCCGATCCGCCGGTGCCGAAGAAGATGATCGTATCGGCGCCCTGGCGACAGGCGCTCGAGGGCGGCTGAGGCTTCATCGATGTCGGCGGTCTCCTCGGGGATGTTGAGGAGCGGAAGACGCCCAGTGCGGTAGTCCTCTGTCAGCGCGGCGAGCGCGGGGGCGAGCCTGTCCAGCCAGCGGTTCAGCGCCGCGTCGTCGAGGCCGCGGGCACCGAGCGCACCCGAGAGGCAGCCCGCAATATCTTGGCGGTAGGCCGCGCGCTGGCCTTGGGGGGAGTTGCTGGACGAATAGTCGCGATCTGACGTCGGCATGCGCTCCCCGCAAGAGGCTTGGCTGCAATTGTCTGATTTGCTTCGGGGTGGACGTAGACCGGTTTCCGCTCAAATTGAAGCGGAAACCGGGGTCGTCGCGCGGATGGGGGTAATTAACCCTTGCTGGCCGCTGTCGCGCGCGGCTTGCCGACAATGGTGACGATGAGATCGTCGTTCTCGAGCAGGCGCTTGGCCACGCGCTTCGCGTCGTCGAGCGTGATCGCCGCGATCATGGCGTTGCGCTTTTCGACGTACTCGGGGCCGAAGTCGTCCTCGCAGAGCCCGAGGAGCTGGCTCGCGATCTTGGCGTTGGTGTCGAAGCGCAGCGCATAGGAGCCGATCAGGTAGCTTCTTGGCGTTGTCGAACTCGTCGGGCGTCGGGCCGTTCTCGGCGATCTTCTTCAGCTCGTCGCGGATGACGTCGAGCGACTGGCCCATCGCATCCGTTTCGCGTCGCGACGCCGCCGGTCAGGATCGAGGCGTGGCGGAAGGGCTAGACGTAGCTGTAGACCGAGTAGGCGAGGCCGCGCTTCTCGCGCACCTCCTCCATCAGGCGCGAGGCGAAGCCGCCGCCGCCGATGATCTGGTTCAGCACGAAGGCGGTCATGAAATCGGGGTCCTTGCGCGCCATGGCGCCAACGCCGAACACGGCGACCGACTGCGGCACGTTCATGTCGATGCGCTTCTCCTTGCCGCCCACGACCGGCTTGGTCTTGGAAACGGGCAGGAGATCGGCTTTGGCGGGAAGATCGCCGAACACCTCGTCGAGCAGCTTGCCGAGCTGATCGGCCGTGATGTCGCCGACGGCCACGACCTTCAGGTTGTCCTTGGCGAAGATGCGCTTGCGATAGGCCTCGAGATCGTCGCGCGTGATGGCGCCGACGGTGGCCTCGGTTCCCTGGGAGGGGCGCCCGTAGGGATGACCGGCGAAGGCCACCGCGAACCATTCCTTGGCTGCGACCTTCTCGGGATCGCGCGCGGCGTAGACGAGGTTGGCGACAAGCTGCTGGCGGATGCGCTCCACCGCGTCCTGATCGAAGCGCGGCTTGGTGATGGCGAGCTTCAAGAGCTCGACCGCCTTGTCGCGGTTCTGCGTCAGCGTCTCGAAGTTGCCGTAGAAGGCGTCCTTGCTGTCCTCGTAGCTCATGCGCATGGCGATCTCTTCCATGCGCTCCTGATAGTCGCTGGACGTCAGATCGCCGGCGCCCTCGTCGAGCATGGCGGTGAGGAAGTTGGCGACGCCGTCCTTGCCGATCGGGGTCCTGCGAGTTGCCGCCCTCGAAGGCGAAGTTCATGGCCATCAGCGGCATGGCGTGCTCCTCGACGAGCCAGGCCTCGATGCCGCCGGGGCTTTTCACGGTTTGGATTTTCATGGCGTATGCGGGCCCGATAGGTGGGACGACGAGGGCAAGAACGAGCGCGGCGAAGGAGAATGCTGCGGCAAATCCGGACGTGCGGATGGTGCCGGCAGGACGAATCAACGTTTGCATGCCGCTACCTCACGACTTCGGATGCGGCCGGGGCGGCGGCTGGCGTCTCGGCGCGCTGTTCGCCGTCATCGTCATCCTCGGGCAGAAGATAGCCGGTCACGGAACGGCGCGGGTCGAGGTAGGTGTGCGGCGACCTTCTTGATGTCGTCGAGCGTCACCTTGGAGATCGCGTCCGGCCAGCCTTCGATCTGGGCCACCGTGCGGCCGACGGCGAGGCCCCAGCCGTAGCGGCGGGCGAGAGAGGCCTGGTTGTCGTTGTCGTAGATGTATTCGGCGATGTAGCTCGACTTGGCGCGCTCGAGCTCGGCTTCGGTGATGCCGTTCGCGCGCAGCTCGGCCAGGACCTCGTCGATCGCCGCCTCGATCTTGTCGAGGCCGACGCCCGGGTTGGCGATCGCATAGAGGCTCAAGGTGCCGCCATCGAGCCCCGAGCCCGAATAGCTGCCGCCCGCGGACGAGGCGAGCTTCTCCTCGACGACGAGGCTCTTGTAGAGCCGGCTCGTCGCGCCGTCGGCGGCGATCTTCATCAGGAGATCGAGCGCCTCGGCCTCGCCGGGCTTAGCGGTGCTGTAGCTCGGCACGACATAGTCGCGGTGGAAGGAGGCATTGCCGGCGCGCGGGTCTTTGTACTCGACGCGGCGCGCGGAGCGGGGCGGCGGATCCTGGGGCCGTGCGCGCGCGCGTCGACGGCGGGATTGGCCGGGATCTTGCCGTAGGTGGCCTCGGCGAGCTTCTTCACCTCGTCGGGCGTCACGTCGCCGGCGACGACGAGGATGGCGTTGTTGGGCGCGTAGTAGTGCTTGTAGAAGCTCATCGCGTCCTGCTGCGAGAGCTTCGCCATCTCGTGCTCCCAGCCGATCACGGGAATGCCGTAGGGATGCGAGTAGTAGAGCGCGGCGTTCATCTGCTCGTCCATGATCGCCGCCGGGTTGTTCTCGATGCGCGAGCGGCGCTCCTCGAGGATCACGTCGCGCTCGGTCAGGACCTCCTTCTCGGTCAGCCGCAGGTTGACCATGCGGTCGGCTTCCATCTCCATGACGGTCTCGAGGCGCTCCTTGGAGATGCGCTGGAAATAGCTCGTCACGTCGTGGCCGGTGAAGGCGTTGTCCTGGCCGCCGAGCTTGGCGATGATCTTGGAGAACTCGCCCATCGGGATCTTGTCGGTCGACTTGAACATCAGGTGCTCGAGGAAGTGGGCGATGCCCGAGACGCCCTTCGGCTCGTCGGCGGCGCCGACCTTGTACCAGACCATGTGGGTGACGACGGGCGCGCGGTGATCCTGGATGACGACCACGTCGATGCCGTTGTCGAGCTTGAACTCGGTCGTGCGCGGGGCGGCTTGGGCTTAGTATGGACGGCGCGGTGGCGAGCATCATGAGGCAGAGGCCCTGTATCAGAAGGCGGGGCGCGCGAACGTATTTTATCATCAGCTCCTCGATCAGGCCGATCGTGGGGGAAAGAGCGCGCCCAGACGCCGAACCGGGACGAGCTTTCAGGATTGGCCAACTGTTCGCGCGGCGCGGATAATTCAAACAGCCAGCCGTGCCATGATCTCGGCATTCACCATGGCCTTGTCAAATGACATCGCGTTCATCTCGACGTCCCGGCCGCTCAAATGGACGTCAGGTCAACGGATTATCTTGCTCCAGCGTGAGTTCTTGAAAGATGCGAGGTGCACCAAGCGTTTACGATGATCGGCGCGGACGTGGGCGCGCGAGCGCAACACGGTGAAGCGGCGCTCAAGCCGATCCTATTCGTCGGACTTGTTCCACTTCTGGATGGCGGTCAGGACCGAGCCGCGGCAGGGGCCCAAGGGGCCCGTGGCCAGATCGGCGGCCGTCTCGTCGCCATGGGCTTTGGCGTCCTCATAGTTCTTCTTGCAGTATTCGGCCTGCTGGCGCTCGAGGTCGGCCTTGCGTCGTCTGAGCCTTCTTGTCGGGGTCGTCGAGCGCCGCGACGTCGTTTGCGGCGGCTTCGGGCGGTGCTCCCGGCTCAGGAACGCGGTCGAGCGTCGGCGGGATGACGATCGGGGCGCGCTGCGCCATCTTCGGTTCCGCGGCCTTCACCTTGTTGCCGCCGAGGCCAACGGCATTGAAAAGACCGCCGTTGAATTCGACGTCGTCCATGGCGCAGCCGCCGGCGAACGAAAGCAGAGGCAGAAGGCCCAGGACGAGAAGGGTTTTCTTGGCGCGGAACACGTCCATAGCTCGAACTCCCCCGTCGCCGCTCGTTTTTCCCGCTTTGCCCGCGTCTGTTGCCCGCAAAGCTGCGGCCAGATTATGGCTTCAACTACAACGGGTTTGCGGCGTCTTTGCGACTCCCTAGCAGAGAATCATACAAGAGGCCTATGACCCCGGCAACAATAGCCACATCGGCGATATTGAACACATACCAATAAAAGCCGAATGCGTGCAGGGAAAAGAAGTCCGCAACCCCCCCGATCAGGATGCGGTCGATGCCGTTGCCGATGGCGCCGCCGATGATCAGTCCGATCGAGGCGCCCATCAGCCGGCTTGAGCCTGAATGGGCGTTCCACACCCAGAGCGCGCAGGAGGCGGCGGCCGCAAAGGCGGCGAGCGCAAGCTGCCAGGCGAAGCTCGACTGGTCGAAGAGGGAGTAGCTTATCCCCGTGTTCTTGACGAATACGAGGTCGAGAAACGGCAGCACCTCCACCCGCCCCTTCTCGGCGATGCCGTAGACCCAGAGCATCCACCATTTGTGGGCCTGGTCGAGGACGAGCGTGATGACGGCCGTTGCCAGACAGAGCTTGGAGAATGGTCCCCAGAGCCATGATGCGGAGCCAGTCGCAGGTCGAGCGGGAGTGGTCATTCCCGACCCTCTAAGGGGGATCGGGCAAAGGAGCAAGCAGGGGCGGAGGGTGGCTGTTGGGGTAGTGGCAAAAGTCCAATAGCAGAGGCCATGTGACCCTGCACAAGGGCCATCACAGCGACTGGATCACCTTCTCCAACCTGTCCCGCACGATCTGCGCCTTCTCGATCAGGGCCGGATTGTCAATCGCGGCCATCGACGCCAGAGGATCGATCGCCGCGACTTCAACGCGACCGGGCGCAAGCTCCTGAATAATCACGTTGCAGGGCAGCATGGTGCCGACCTTGTCCTCGAGCTTCAGCGCCTCGTGGGCAAGCGAGGGATTGCACGCCCCAAGAATACGGTACGGTCGAAATTCTACGCCGATCTTGCTCTTGAGCGTCTTTGTCACGTCGATTTCGGTAATGATTCCGAAGCCCTCGTCCTTGAGCTTCTCGGTCACTCTTGTCACAGCCGCGTCGAAGCTGAGCCCGATCATCTTACTGAAGTAATAGCTCACGGCTGCTCTCATCGCGCCGAGGATGTTTCGTCTTCGTACGAACGCAGACAGACGATCATCATGGGCGGTTGGCTGGTTGCTGCGTCGTTCCATCGGCGTTTGCGATTGGCGGGAATCCGGCGCGCATGAATGCGGCGATCTTCCATATCTCTTCCTTCGTCAGAACGCCCTTGAATGGCGGCATACCGGTCCCCAAGGGGGCACCTTCCTCCGAAACGGTCCACAGCAGGAACTCGTCACTCAGCATGGGCATTGCGATCATCGAGGCTAGGTTGGCTGGGCGCGGGTAGAGGCCTTGGCCGCCTTCACCGTCACCAAATCCGCTAGCGCCATGGCAAGTCGCGCATTGCTGGGCGTAGAGCGCCGCGCCTTCCTGGATGACGCTGGGAGTGACCTCCAGCGAGCTGGTCTGCCCGCGATACACTGCCGGGACTCCATTGCGCATGTAGAACATGTGCCGGACCATACTGCCCATCATGCCCTGACCCATCATCGGGCAGCCATTCCTCATGCCGCGACCCATTTGGGCGAGCGCCGGCGGGACGGTCATGGCGAACAGGAGGCCGCCATTGCACGCAACTTGGTCATGTGATCCTCCGAGCGGTTCCTCTATTACTGCCGCCCCTCCCACACGGCGGATTGAGTTGGTTGGTAGAAGCTGGTGCGACGCTGCAAGAAAGACCGCCGCGCCAGCGAATTGTCCTTGGTGACGACCTGTCACTTCACATCATGCAGCACATTCCGGGCAGCATCAGATTGGCCGTCTGCTGTTGCTCGGGCGTGAGGACTTTGTAGAGGCCTTCCGTCGCTGGCTTCAGCGCCCTCAGTGCATTGAGATGCGCTTCCATGAGCTGGGCATGCCAATCCATGCGGTCGACGGTCGACGGCGTCGTTTGACCCATCTGGGTCCACATCTTCTGCTGCAGGTCGAGCATCGCCTGGCTGTGAGCCTTCAGTGCGGTCACGTACGCAGTCCAGGCGGCCTCTTGAGAATCGGTGATCTTCAACATCGCCTTCGTATAAGCGAGGTTCGCATCGGCAAAGGGCTGCATCATGCCTCCTGGGCCCATCATTCCCATCGTGCCGCCCATGCCCATGCCGGGCTGCATGCCCATGCCCATCATTCCCGGACCCATCATGCCTTGGCCCATCATCCCTGAGCGCATCATCGGACAGCCGCCCATCATGCCCTGGTTGCCCATCATGCCCATGCCCATCGGCATGTTCCCCATCATCCCAGGACCCATCATGCCCTGGCCCATGCCGCCGTAGCCCATCATCCCGGGGCCCATCATCCCTTGGCCCATCGGCATGTTGCCCATCATGCCCGGACCCATCATGCCCTGGCCCATGTTGCCCATCGTCCCGGGGCCCATCATGGGCATCTGCTGCTGGGGTGTCTGCTGCTGGGGCGTCTGCGGCTGAGCTTGCGCCAACGCTATCGACCCCGTTGCCGCCATCGCCATCAATGCTGCCGGGATCATCCATTTGCGTAGGGTCATTGTCGTTCGCTCGACCAAGCCGTGCATTCCGTCATGTCCGTGATGATGTCATCGCCCTGCCATCTAATGGTGCCCCCAATGCTGCGGCCCAGGATGAAGAAAAACGCCACGTCGGGCCAGCCATCGCCTGGCCGGCCGCGGCCGGTGCTGATCGGCGCCGCTTCCGCCGGGCACGGCTGCGGCGGCGCAGCGAGGGAAAATGAGCTTCGCATGGTCGATCTCGTTGATGGACGAGCGTTCGCCGCGTGTGTGCGGACGGGCAACCGTTGCTTCTTGAAGTGGCGGTTGGCTTCTCATCTGCGACGGGCCTGAGCCCGTTGCGTAGCGCCACTCGTCGATCGCCTGACGCAATATTTTTGTCGCCGATTGCAGGAACAGCACGGCAAGAACTGCAGCCACAAATACGTCCGGCCAGCCAGTATTGCTGCCCCACACACCGAGTGCTGCCAGCATCACGGCGACGTTGCCAATCGCGTCATTCCGCGAGCAGAGCCACACAGAGCGTACGTTCGCGTCGCCGTCCTTGTATTTGAGCAGGATCAAGACGCTCGTCAGGTTGGCAGCGAGCGCCAGGAAGCCGATCAGCCCCATGACCTCGGCGCGAGGGGTGCCGAGGACGAGGGTGTGCCATACGGTTGAGCCAAGGACCCACAGACCCATGAGCGCGAGCGTCACACCCTTGACGACCGCCGCCGACGCGCGCGTCCGAAGCGACAGGCCGATCACGTCGAGGCTCAAGCCGTAGGTCAGCGTGTCGCCGAGGAAGTCCAGCGCGTCCGCTTGCAGGGCTTGCGAGCCTGCCAGCACACCCGCCCCCATCTCGACCGCGAACATCGAGGCGTTGATGGCGATCACCGCCCACAGGCGGCGTTTGTAGTCGGACGAGAGGCCGTCGAAGGTCACGCTTCCCGAGCATCCACACCCGGCGTTGTCGCAGTCGGCCATAGGTCTGCCCCTCGATTTCCAGAACTTCGTTTAGTAGTCTAGGATCTCTAGTCACTAGAGGTTCAAGAGGAATGTGCCCATGGATGATTTTGGGATAGGCAGGCTCGCCGAGGCGACCGGTGTGAAGATCCCAACGATCCGTTTCTACGAGCAGATCGGATTGCTTCCGTCGGCACCGCGCACCGACGGCGGGCAACGGCGCTATGACGCGCACGCGGTTACCCGCGTCACCTTCATCCGCCACGCTCGCGATCTCGGCTTCGACGTGGGCGAAATACGCGAGTTGCTAAGTCTGGCTGGCGTACCGGATTCTTCCTGCAAGGCGGTGGATGCCCTCGCTGACGACTAAGCCTTCCGTTCGAAGACGACTGAAAGATTGTTGGCCGGCATCTCCCGGACCAAGGGCTTCGCGAAACCGTGCTCCTCGGCCAGCGCCGCCACCTCGTCGAGGTCGCGCACGCCCCAGGCGGCATCACGGCTTTTCAGGTCGCGATCGAAGGCCTCGTTGCTCGGCGCCGTATGGCGGCCGCCGCGGCTGAAGGGACCGTAGAGATAAAGCCTGCCGCCCGGCGGCAGGACATGCGCCGCTCCGCGCATGAGACCGACGGCTGCCGCCCAAGGTGCGATGTGGATCATGTTGATGCAAATAACGCCGTCGGCGCTGGAGATCGGCCAGCGCTCCGACACGGCGTCGAGCGCGATGGCCGGCCGGACGTTGGCCAATCCGGCCGCAGCCGTCCAGGCATCGATGCTGGCCCGGGCGACGGGGTCGGGATCGCTCGGCTGAAAAACGAGATCAGGCGCAGCCGCCTTTGCGAAATGAATGACGTGCTCGCCCGAGCCGCTCGCCACCTCGAGAATCAAGCCTCGTGACGGCAATTGGTCGCGCAATACTTGGAGGATGGGGTCGCGGTTGCGGGCCGCGGAGGGAGCGTAGCGTCGGGCATCGTCGTTCATGCTGGCTATGTAGAGCCGGGCCGCGCCGGCGCCAAGGGCGGCAGCGAGCCCGCCGTTCGCACGGCGATAAGGCCGTCAGCGCGCGGTCCTTCGATTATGGGGGAAAGGCCTTGTTCCGGGGGGAACAGCGCGCTTGCGCACTTCGCCGCATGATCGGCCTCAGGGTTGGACGCCAGTCGAGGCAGCCCTCAATCGCGGGAGACACCAATGCGCCGGACAATCTTCACCACCGCCACTCTTCTTCTCGGCGTCACGACGCTTTTTGCGCCGGCTGCCGAAGCGTGCATCTCCTGCCAATACACCCCGGAAGTCGTCCAAGGCCACTCGACATCCCACGAGGCAAGAACCTACGAGAGGACGCGTGTCGTCCTTCCCAAGGTGCTTAGCGCCCGCCCGGCCAAAGCGCTTGCTGCCAAGAGCGCGCTGACGCTCAAGAAGGTCGAGACGGCCAAGAAGTCCGACACCTCCACATCCGTCGCGACCGCAACGAAGCCGGAGACCGAGAGCAAGACCACCTCGACGGCTGCGTCGGCCGATGCCAAGGCAAAGCCGTCCGAGGAGACCAAGGTCGCTCAGGACGTCGGCTGCAAGAAATTCATCCCCGCCGTCGGCGCGACCGTCACGGTGCCGTGCGAGTAACGGCCGGCTTCGCCGCCAGGCGGAGTGAGAACCGGGCTACGCCTTCGCGCTCTTCTGCTCGCGCTTGGCCGCTTTTGCTTCCCGCTTCAGGGCATTCTTCGCCTTGCGTTGTCTGGCTTGGATGCGCTTGCGGCGCGAGTCCGATAACATGGGCATGAAAGTTTTCTCCGGTGGTCAGTACGCTCAGTAGTCGATCACGCCATCCAAGGCATAGTGCTTGATCGTCTTTCTGTTCTTCAAGAGCTCTTTGACGGTCGGCTCGCCATTCAACGCGCGGCCGATTGCAATCTTGGTCGCTTCGTAATTGGTACGATAGAGATCCTTCTTGTCGAGGTTCGGGTCGTCGGCGCATCGCGGATCGAGCCAGATCGTGAAGATCATGCAGATCTCGTCCAGGCCTTTGCGCGGCAGGATGTCCTCGGCGATGCTATCGACGATGCCGTCGCCGATGGCGGCCTGAACGACGCCACCCAAGAGCTCGACATAGGCCGCGTTCGGAATGGTGACCTTGGTCGTCATTATCGTTGCCGGCCGCACCATCTGATTCAAGTTGCGGATGACGAACATGCGCGTGTGGCCGACTGACTGCCCCATCATCGAGGCGAAGGCGTAGCCCACGGGCCCGCGCACCGAGCCGATCAGAATCTCGGGCATGGCGTCGGTAGCTTGACCTTCGGCGGCCAGAACGGTGGCCTCGCCGGCGCGGAACCAGATTTCTGACATGAGCGTGCTCCAGGTTTCAGGTTTGAATCGGGCCCTGCCGGCAGCGTGGCGCCGCTACGTACTCAGGGCGGCAAGGACCTGATCGTGCAGCCTCGCCGAAGCGGAGCCGACGACCGGGCCGTAGTAGTCCGGCACAAGCGCGCGGCCTTGCCAGTCGGTGATTACACCCCCGGCGCCCTGGATGACAGGGACAAGGGCCAGGAAATCGTGGGGATGCATGTCGCCGTCGGACACGACGTCGAGGTAGCCTGACGCCAGGAAGGCCCACTGCGAGCATTCGCCGCCGAAGCGCCTCAAGGCCGCGCGGCGGCTCAGCGCATCGTAGCGGGGCCATTCGTCCGCCCGGTAGTAGTCGATACCGGAGGTGGAGATGCGGGCCTCCGAGAGCTCGGTACAGCCGCTGACGCGAACGCGGGCTCCGTTCGCCACCGTCTCGCCGCCGGCGCCCACCCAACGCTCGCCCGGGATCGGGAGCTCGATCACGCCGACGACCGGAACGTCGTCCTCGACGAAGGCGATCAGCGTGCCGAACGAGGGTGTGCCGGTGACGAAGCTCAGCGTGCCGTCGATGGGATCGATGACCCACATGCGCGGGCCGGCGTTGGTCAGCCCCATCTCCTCGCCGCGGATCGCGTGATCGGGATAGGCGGCCTCGATCTCCTGTCTGAGCGCGGCCTCTATCGCCCGGTCGGCGATGGTCACGGGGCTCCTGTCGGACTTGCGCTCGAAGCCGTTGGTGGCGCGAAAATACTTGCGAGCCAAGCTGCGTGCCGTGTCCGCGAGCCGGTTCGCGAACGACGTGATGTCAGCGGTGCCGGCGGCGCTCATGGTCTGTCTCATTGCCTCGGTAACGGTTGCCGAGCGCTGGGTGAACGCCGGAGGGGAGCACGCGTCATTGCGTGCGCGACATTACGTGCGCGACGCGCGGAGGTCGAATTCGCGCACGGCCGCGGCGTCGCGTGCGGAGAGATCGGGGAAGTCGGCGTCGGAGCCCACGTCCTCGGTGATGCGCCAGGAGCGCGCGCACTTGCGGCCCGGCGCCCGCTTCACGACGACGCCCACGCCCGGCACATCGGGGAGTGTGAAAGCGCCGTCGGGCGGCACCTTGCGCACGAGAGTGGCGGCGCTGGTGATGGCGACCTCGGCGAGATCGACGCCGTGGAGTGCCTCGAGGCAGTCGGTGTCGGTGATGAAGATCTCGGGCGCCGCCTCGAGGCTCGAGCCGATGCGCTTGCCCGCGCGCTCGAGCTCCAGCGCTCCGGTGACGACGCGGCGCACGGCGCGCACGCGCTCCCACTTCTCGGCGAGCGCGTCGTCGCGCCAGCCCTCGGGGATAGCCGGAAACGTGATCAGATGCACCGAGCCCTCGGCCGACGGATAGCGGGCGAGCCAGGCCTCCTCGGCCGTGAACGACAGGATCGGCGCCAGCCAGGAGCAGACACAGCCGAAGATCTGGTCGATGACGGTCAGCGCGGCGCGGCGCTTCGGGCTCGAATAGGCCTCGCAGTAGAGCGTGTCCTTGCGAATATCGAAATAGAACGCGGAGAGGTCGGTGTTCATGAAATGGGTGAGCACGGCCACGACCTTGCGGTAGTCGTAGGCCGCGTACGCCTCGCGGATCTCGCCGTCGAGGCGGGCGAGCTCGTTGAGCATCAGGCGCTCGAGCTCGGGCAATTCCGCGCGCGGCACCTGTTGGGCTTCCTCGTAGTGGGCGAGCGCGCCCAGCATCCAGCGCAGCGTGTTCCTCAGCTTGCGGTAGGCCTCGACGGCGGATTGGACGATTGCGGGCCCGAAGCGGATGTCGTTGGTGGTGTCGGCGGAGGCGACCCAGAGGCGCAGGATGTCGGCGCCCGACGTCTTCATCACCTCCTGCGGCGATAGCGTGTTGCCCTTCGACTTCGACATCTTCTCCTCGCCCTTCTCGTCGAGGATGAAGCCGTGGGTGAGGACGATGTCGTAGGGCGCACGGCCGCGCGTGCCGCAGGATTCGAGCAGCGAGGAGTGGAACCAGCCGCGGTGCTGGTCGGAGCCCTCGAGGTACATGACTTTGTCCGGGCCGCCGTCATGCACGCGGCGGATGCCGGCGAGGCCCGGGAAGTGCTCGGGGTCCTCGAGCGTGAAGGCGTGGGTCGAGCCGGAATCGAACCAGACGTCGAGCACGTCGCGCACCTGATCCCACTTCGGGAGGTCGGCGTCGGGGATGATGCCTTTGAGGAAACGCTCCTTGGCGCCGGCCTCGAACCAGACGTCGGCGCCGCTCTCGGCGAAGGCCGCGGCGATGCGCTCACTTAGTTCGCGCGGACTTGTCGAAGCCGGGGCCGGGGATGACCTCGTCGGTCTCCTTGTGACGGAAGACGGTGATCGGCACGCCCCAGGCGCGCTGGCGCGAGACGACCCAGTCGGGGCGGTTCTCGATCATGCCGTTGATGCGGTTCTGGCCGGTCTCCGGCACCCACTCGGTGGCCTTGATCTCGGCGAGCGCGACCTCGCGCAGCGTGCGGTTCTCGCCGGCGGCGCCAGGCTTGTCCATGGCGATGAACCACTGCGGCGTGTTGCGGAAGATGACCGGCTTCTTCGAGCGCCAGGAGTGCGGATACTGATGCTTCAAGCGCCCGCGGGCGATGATGTTGCCGGCGTCGGCGAGGGCCTTGATCACGGCATCGTTGGCGTCGCCCTTGTCGCCGTTCTCCTTCAAGACGCGCTTGCCGGTGAAGCCCGGCGCGTCCTTCGTGAACACGCCGTCGGCGTCGACGGTGAAGGGGATCGTGGTGTCGATGCCGCGCTTGTGCAGCGCCTCCTGCTTGGCGATCCAGATGTTGTAGTCGTCGGTGCCGTGGCCGGGCGCGGTGTGCACGAAGCCGGTGCCGGTGTCGTCGGTGACGTGGTCGCCGTCGAGGAGCGGCACGTCGAACTCGTAGCCCAGCTGGCCAGCGGAATGGGCGCAGGTGAGCAGTGCTCAGCTCGAGCTCGCGTGCGAGACACGCGCGCGCGCTTCTCGAAGGCCTCGACCTTGGCGCTTCATGACGTCGGCGGCGAGCTTGTCGGCGAGGACGAGCTTGTCGCCCGGTCTTCGCCCAGTTGCCTTCGGGCGCCGCGGTGACCTCGTAGAGGCCGTAGGCGATCTTCGACGAGAAGCTGATCGCGCGGTTGCCGGGAATCGTCCATGGCGTCGTCGTCCAGATGACGATCGAGCGCATGCTCGGCCGGCAGGCGAGTCGTGCCTCGGCATCCTCGCTGTCGACGTCGCCCGGCTCACGCTGGACGTTCGAAAGCGAGCCGGGAACTTCACCCAGATCTGGTCGGACTGATAGTCCTGGTACTCGACCTCGGCCTCGGCGAGCGCGGTCTTCTCGACCACCGACCACATGACCGGCTTCGAGCCGCGATAGAGGAGCCCGCTCTCGGCGAACTTCATCAGCTCGCGGGCGATCGTCGCCTCGGCGGCAAAGGCCATCGTCGAGTAGGGATGCTCCCAGTCGCCGACGACGCCGAGCCGCTTGAACTCCTCGCGCTGCACCTCGAGCCAGTGCTCGGCAAACGCGCGGCACTCGCCGCGGAAGGCATTGATCGCCTCCGGGTCGTCGAAGCGCGGCTTCTGGCGGCCATTGGCGCGGTATTCCTCCTCGATCTTCCATTCGATCGGGAGGCCGTGGCAGTCCCAGCCCGGCACGTAGTTCGAGTCGTGGCCCAGCATCTGCTGGCTCTTCACGACCAGGTCTTTGAGGATCTTGTTCAGCGCGTGGCCGATGTGGATGTGGCCGTTGGCGTAGGGCGGGCCGTCGTGGAGCACGAACTTGGGGCGGCCCTTCGCGGTCTCGCGCAGGCGGTCGTAGAGACCGATCTCGCCCCAGCGGGCGAGCAGCCTGGGCTCGAGGTCGGGCAGTCCCGCCTTCATGGGGAATTCGGTCTTGGGCAAGAACAGCGTCTCGCTCCAGTCGCGGCCGCCGCTTTCGGTTTTGGCTGCCGCCGTTTTCGCCCCGCTATCCTTGGACATCATCTTTCCACGCGTTGGATCTCGTGGGCGTTCTAGCAACCCAGCTCCCGCGAAGCAAAGGGCGGCTATGTCGGTCCAATCAATATCTCGCCCTCCATCCTTCGACAGGCTCAGGATGAAGGGCTGGAGCCGACACAGGAGAGGCCTCATGGTGAGCCTGTCGAACCATGAGGCCGATCCTGTCGTTACGCGTGGGTTCAGGCGCTCATGCGGGCCTGGTCGGCGGCCTTTGCGGCTTTGCGGGCGGGGCGGGCCTCGAGGCGCGCCGCGTAGTCGACGAATTCCGGCCGCTCGGGCAGCACCTTGAACGTCAGCATGTAGGAAATGCCGCAGCCCATCATCACGTCCGCGGTGGTGAAGCGCTCGCCAAGAAGCCACGGTCCAGGCTTCAAGGCCGCCGAGACGGTGTCGAGGACGTCGTTGGGCTTGCCCCATCCCGCCGTCGATGGCGGCGTCTCGCGCTTCAAGGCGAGGTCGATCAGTGCCGGCTCGAAGCAGCTGCCATAGAAGAAGAGCCAGCGGAGATAGGTGCCGCGGTCGGGTGAATCGATCGCCGGGGCCAGATCCCGCTTTCGGATACTTGTCGGCGAGATAGGTGAGGATTGCCGGCGTCTCGGTGATGATCACGTCGCCATCGCGCAGCACCGGGAGCTTGCCCATGGGATTGATCTTCAGAAACTCGGGCTTCTTGTGCTCGCCTGCTTTCAAGTCGATCGGCACGATCTCGAACGGCTCGCCGAGCTCGTGGAGCATGTAATGGACTGTGGTCGAGCGGGACTGCGGGTTGTGATAGAGCGTGAGCATCGGCGGGCCTCCCGGATTGGCAGTCATCGAGCGTTAGGTGGGGCCGGGCGTGGCAGCGGCAAGGATCTTTCTTGCCGCAGCGCAGTCCGCTTCCATCTGCGTCTTTAAGGCGTCCGCGGTGTCGAATTTGCGGTCGTCGCGGATGTGGGCGATGAACTCCACCTCGATCTCACGGCCGTAAAGATCGCCGTCGAAATCGAAGAGAAACACCTCGAGCACGGGCATGCCGTCGTCGAAGGTCGGCCGCGTGCCGAGGTAGGCGGCGCCGTCGATCTCGCGGCCGTCCAAGTAAGTGCGTACGGCGTAAATTCCATGCGCGAGCGCGGTGCCGCGAGAAAGCGGGATGTTGGCGGTCGGAAATCCGAGACCCGTGCCGCGCTTGGCGCCGCCCACGACCTTGCCGCGGACCCGCCACCAGCGTCCGAGCTCGCGCGCTGCGCCGGTGAGGTCGCCTTGGGCCAGCTTCAAGCGTATCGCGGTCGAGGAAAAGGCCTCGCCGGCCTCCGCGACCGGCGCGACGATGGTCACGCCGAAGCCGTGTCTCTCGCCGGCCGCGCGCAGGGTCTCGGGTGTGCCGGAGCGGCCCTTGCCGAAGAAGAAGTGGTAGCCGATGACGACGTGGCTGACCTTCAGGGCGTCGACGAGCACGCGTTTGATGAATGTCTCGGCATCGAGGCCGGCAAGCGCGGCGTCGAAGCCGAGCACAACCGCAAGGTCGAGGCCGAGCGCCTCGAAGATCGCCAGCTTCTCGGCGATCGTCGTCAGGTGGAAGTGCGGCTCATGGGGCGCGAAGAACTCGCGCGGGTGCGGCTCGAAGACGAGAGCGCCGGCCGGCTTGCCGCTTTCGCGTGCCGTCGCGATGGTGCGCTCGAGCAGCGCCTGGTGGCCGCGATGCACGCCGTCGAAATTGCCGACGGCAAGTACGGCGCCCTGCGCCTTGGCCGGAATGTGTTCGTATCCGTGGATGACGAGCATACGGCACTCCGGCTTGCGTTCTGGTCGCTTTAGGCCGGGCGGGCGGGGACCATGAGCTGAGCCTCGCCCTGCAGCACCGGCTTGCCGTTCACGGCGCACACGGTCTCGAACTTGGCGCGCTTCTTCTCAGGGATAAGCTCGATGAGCTTCACCGTCGTGACGACGGTGTCGCCAATCTTGACGGGCGCCTTGAAGTTCAAGGTCTGCGAAATATAGATCGAGCCCGGGCCCGGCAGCTTCATGCCGAACACCGCCGAGATAAACGCCGCCGACAACATGCCGTGGGCGATGCGCTCCTTGAACATCGTCGTCGCCGCGTAGGCGGCATCGAGGTGGACGGGGTTCTTGTCGCCGGAGACCTCGGCGAAGCTCACGATGTCGGCTTCCGTCACGGTTTTCGAAAGCGAGGCTTCCTGGCCAACCGTGAGATCCTCGAAATAGGTGACCTTGTTCGTCATGGCCGGCTCATCCCCTTGGCATGCTTGTTTTTCGAAGCCCTTCGGGCGGGCGGGGGGACACTAGTGTGGCGGATCGCAAGTCCGCAAGTGTCTTGCGGCTGGGCTCGGATGCGGACTTGCGATCCTGAACCACACTAGAATCAACGGACTCGCTAGTGTCCCTTTGGCTCCGAAGTTCGCTCAACATCTGCTGCAGCGCACGGCGAACTTCGGAGCCGGGACACTAGATCTATCTTCGGCGCCGCGCAATTTCAGACGGCGGGCTGCGACCTCGCGCTCTCTCCGCTTGACATACGTCCCATGTGCGCTAATATTCAACCATACGGTTGAATATTAGCCGAGGACAGATGCAACCCAATCTCGACCACACGCTGACAGCCCTCGCCGATCCGACGCGGCGGGCCATTCTCGAGCGCCTCTCGAGGGGCGAGACGCGTGTGACAGAGCTCGCTCACCCGTTCGACATGTCGCTCAATGCGGTGTCGAAGCACATCCTCGTGCTCGAGCGTGCGCAGCTGGTGCGGCGGCGGCGGCAGGGGCGCGAGCATCTTCTCTCCTTCAACGCGGAACCGCTCGACCAGGCCGCGGCTTGGATCGAGACACAGCGGGCTCTGTGGAACGCCCGCCTCGATGCCCTCGAAGCCATCCTCAGAGAGGAGGATCGAGCGGCAGCCAAATCTCAGCAGGCGGTTGCCTCAATCCGAGGCGCAAAGAAAGCAAGGAGCGAGCGATGAGTAACAGGACCAATAACGAGTATGGCGTTGTGACGGAGCCGGGCACGGTGCGCATCGAGCGGCTGCTGCCGGGACCGATCGAGCGGATCTGGGCCTACCTCACGGAAGGCGAGAAGCGCGCCAAGTGGTTTGCCGGCGGCGACATGGAGCTACGCGCGGGCGGAAAAATGCAACTCATCTTCGAGCATGCAAACCTCTCGGCAGAGAAGACGCCGCCGGAGAAATTCAAGAAGTTCGAGGAGCGGCAGGACTACGTCGGGCGCGTCACGCAGTGCGACCCGCCTCGTCTCCTGAGTTTCACGATGCGCGATTGCACAGGTGGCGGCGCAGAATCGGAGGCGACCTTCGAGCTCACGCCCGTGGGCCGCGACGTGCGCGTTGTGGTGACGCATCGGCGTCTGCCGGACCGTGGCGCTACGATCGGCGTCGCGAGCGGCTGGCATACACATCTCGGCATCCTCGAGGATTTGCTCAACGGCGATCCGCCGCGCGGCTTCTGGTCGACGCACGCGAAGCTGGCCGCAGACTACGAGAAGCGCGTCCCGGGCGCGTGATCTCGTGCGAATAGGAGAACGACCGTGAGCGCCGCCAAGCCGATCATCGTTCGCGTGAGGCGGCGCTTCGAGGCGTCAGCGGAGCGCGTGTTCGATGCGTGGCTCGATCCCGAGAAGGCGCGCCGCTTCCTGTTCGCAACGCCAAAGGGCGAGATGGTGCGCGCGGAGATCGATCCGCGCGTCGGCGGCGCATTCAACTTCACGGAGCGGCGTGACGGCCAGGATGCGGAGCACATCGGCACCTATCTCGAAATCGACCGGCCGCGGCGTCTCGTGTTTACCTTTCACACGGAAAGAAACTCGACGGACTTGAGCCGCGTCACGATCGACATCGTTCCGCAAGAGAACGGGTGCGAGCTTACGCTCACGCACGAAATCGATCCGAAATGGGTCGACTACAAGGACCGCACCGAGGCCGGCTGGACAATGATCCTCTCAAGTCTTGCCGTGGCGCTCGTTTAGGAAACACTACATCTCCGGCAATGCGGTGTTGCAGGCGGCTCGGGGATCGGAGTATAAAGCCCCGATCCCCCAAGTCGTTTCACACTAATGGCTTTCGCGGCCAACGCCCGCGGAAGCCCGGAGAAGAACAATTATGAGCGACCGTAAGCCCCTGATGCCAAAGGCAACTGCCGTCTGGCTGGTCGAGAACACGTCGCTGTCGTTCGAGCAGATCGCCGCCTTCTGCGGCCTGCATGTGCTCGAGGTCAAAGGCATCGCCGACGGCGACGTCGCGCAGGGCATCAAAGGTCTCGATCCCGTGACCTCGGGACAGCTCACGCGCGACGAGATCGCCGCGGCCGAGGAGGATCCAACGCACGAGCTCAGGATCGCGGAGCCCAAGGTCCACATGCCGGAGGCGGCGGCGAAAAAGGGGCCGCGCTATACGCCGGTGTCGCGGCGCCATGACCGGCCGAACGCGGTGCTGTGGCTCCTGAGAAATCATCCGGAGCTCAAGAACAGCCAGATCATGCGTCTCGTCGGCACGACCAAGCCGACAATCGCACAGATCAAGGACCGCACGCACTGGAACTCGCCGAACCTCGTGCCGCAGGACCCGGTGACGCTGGGCCTCTGCTCGCAGATCGATCTCGACGCGGAGGTCAAGAAGGCCGCGCGGCGCGTCGAGCGCGAGCGCAAGGAAGCCCACAAGGAGGCGGTCAAGGCCGGCACGTTGCTGCCGACCGAGGAGACGACGGCGCCGCCCGCGGAGCCCGAGGCTTACCGTCCCACGGCCTCGATCATCCAGCCTCGGGAAGCGGAAGAGAAGCGCGAGGAGACGCCCGCCGAGGAAGAGGCGCGCGTGTTCGCCAAGCTCAAGGAGCTTTCGAGCGGGGCCGACGACATGGATACGGATGACGAGGTCGCGGCCGACGCGGACGTGAAGAAGTAAGCGCCAAGCACCTCTGAGGGTGCTTCAGCTCAATCCGGCCCACCACGACAGCAGCATGTCGATGACAAGCGCGAGGAAGATCGCGGCGCCGACGTCGCGATTCGAGCGGAAACGGCGCAGGCAGTTCGCGGGATCGCCGATGTCGAGCGTCGTCACCTGCCAGGCCATCTGGAGCGATACCAGCGCGACGCCGAAAAAGAAGATGAGATGGGTGCCGGCCAGATATCCGGCGACGACCCACATGAGAAGCGCTCCGGCATAAAATCCGCCAACCCATGTGGGCGTGCGATCGCCGAAGGTGAGCGCCGTCGATTTCAGGCCCAGCATCAGGTCGTCCTCGGTATCCTGGTGGGCGTAGATGGTGTCGTAGCCGATCGTCCACAGCACGGAGCCGACGTAGAGGAGAAGCGGCGGGAGCGCGAGCGATCCCTTGACGGACGCCCAGCCGACGAGCGCGCCCCAGTTGAATGCGAGCCCCAGCACGGCCTGCGGCCAGTACGTGTAGCGCTTCATGAACGGATAGACGGCGACGAGGGCGAGCGAGGCGATCGCCGAGCATGATCGTGTAGAAGTTGAACCAGATCAGAATCAGGAAACCTATGAGCAACAGCGCGCCCGTGAAAATGAGCGCGGCCTCGGGCGTCACCTGGCCTGAGGGAATGGGGCGGCTCGCGGTGCGGGTTACGCGGGCGTCGTACTCCTGATCGACATAGTCGTTATAGGCGCAGCCGGCGCCGCGCATGACGAGCGCGCCCAAGGCGAACAGGCAGAGCGAGGTCAGGTTCGGATAGGGGTGGCCTTCGGAGACCTCGGCAAGCGCCAGCGACCACCAGCACGGGAACAGCAGAAGCCAGGTGCCGATCGGGCGGTCCATGCGCGCGAGCCTGAGGTAGGGGCGCGCAAACGCCGGCGCGAAGCGATCGACCCAGTTGCCGGACGGCGCGTCGGCGATGGCCGGCAATTGGGCACTCTCGCGGGGATCGGCGTCTGAAGACGTGCGGGCCGTCATGGGAGAAGCTTCTCTTCGCATTTCCTGCCGCGGACGGCGGCGTCTCAGTTTCCTCGAAACCCTAATAGCGTCGTCTGCGACCGGCAACCCAAGCATTCGTTGGACGAAGGCCAGCCTTCGGATAAATGAGGACCGATGCCGGTCCACGATTTCACGTCGGAACGATTGTTCGTCGAGGGAGCGCTCTCCGCCGGCGCGCAAATCGCGTGCTCCGCAGAGCAGGCGAACTACCTTTTGAACGTGCTGCGGCTCAAGGGCGGCGACACGATACTCGTTTTCAACGGCCGCGACGGGGAATGGCGGGCGAGGATCGCCGATGTCCGCAAGCGCGCGTGCGTGCTCGAGGCCGAGGCGCTGGTGCGCGAGCAGACGACGGGGCCCGACATTCATTATCTCTTCGCGCCGCTCAAGCGCGCGCGGCTCGACTACATGGTGCAGAAGGCGACGGAGATGGGTGTGGCCAAGCTCATCCCCGTGCTCACGCGGCACACGGTCGCCGAGCGGGTGAACCTCGAGCGGATGCGCGCCAATGCCATCGAGGCGGCGGAGCAGTGCGGGGTCCTCAACGTGCCCGACGTTGCCGAGCCGGCAAAGCTCGGGGCGGTGCTCGCAGGCTGGGATGCGCGCCGCCCGCTCATCTTCTGCGACGAAAGCGCGGAGATCGGCGAGCCCGATCGAAGCCTTGCAAGGGCTGCGAGAAAAGTTGCCGCCGGGCGCGCCGTCACTCGGCGTCGTGATCGGTCCCGAAGGCGGCTTTGCCGCAGAGGAGCGCGCGGCGCTGATCGAGAAGCCGTTCACGGTCGCGATCTCGCTCGGTCCCAGGATCATGCGTGCGGACACGGCGGCCGTCGCCGCGCTGGCGCTCGTCAATGCCGTCCTCGGGGACTGGCGCTGATTATCTCGCCGCCCAGGCGGACGATCGGCAAAAGTCGACGATCAAAGTCACGCTTTCATTAACGGGTTTGGACCATGATCGCGCTCCGGCCCCCCGGCGCCGGACGACGCGGCCTGGTCTCAAGGTGAATGCTATGCGAGCCCCTGTGAAGCTCGGCTCTCTGTCTCTGCTTTGCCTCACGTTCGGCGCGAGCGCCGTCTGGGCGCAAGATGATCCCCCGACCCCGGCCGTGCCGTATACGCCGCCCACGGTCTGGGCTTCGCCGCGCACCTTCCAGCATACCCAGCCGCAACAGGACCAAGGTGCCTCGGAGGCGTACGTGTTCGTGCCGGGGTCGCGAAGAGGGGGCTGGGGCAATTGGGGTCGCGGGCGCGGCGTAGACGTCGCCGTTCCAATCCCCCTCGGGACCACCCCTCCCCAATCGCAGGCCCAACTGACGAGCCAGATCGTCGGCGAGTTCAGCGAGTGCATGGCCTACGGCACGAACCTGATCCTCGATTGCCTGCGGCAGAACCACGACTCGGTCACCATCCGCAAGCTCCAGGCCTGTCTCAGATCCGACATCATCCCCCCGAACCCGGGCGACGTGCAGGCCTGCCTGGCCGCGGGCAATTGGTAGCACCCACGGGGATCGCACGGCTGATTGTCAAGGCTTGTGCCCGCAAGGCCTCGCGGCCATAACTCGGGCATTCATTGCACGCCCCCGCAATCGCCCGAGGCCTCAACGATGTCGACCCGCCAGGAAGGAGCGCCGAGCCCGGCTGCGCGCTCACGCGACGACCTCGTCGGCTGGATCGCCGCCGGCGAGAAGCCGAGAGACGGCTGGCTGATCGGCACCGAGCACGAGAAATTCGTCTTTCATACCGACACGCTGGGTCCCGTTCCGTACGCGGGCGAACGCGGCATCCGGGCGCTGATGGAGCACCTGATCCAGCGCTACGATTGGGAGCCGATCACGGAAGGCGCAAACATCATCGCGCTCAAGCGGCCCAACGGAGAGGCGGGCGGGACGATCAGCCTCGAGCCGGGCGGGCAATTCGAGCTTTCGGGTGCGGCGGTCTCCGACTTGCACGCCACCGCGGCCGAGACGCAGGAGCACTTGAACGAGGTGCTCGATGTCGGCGAGGACCTCGGCATCGGATTTCTCGGCGTCGGCTTCTCGCCCAAGTGGACGCTCGCCGAGACGCCGCAGATGCCGAAAGAGCGCTACAAGGTCATGACGCGCTATATGCCGCTCGTGGGCCGGCGCGGTCTCGACATGATGTATCGCACGGCGACGATCCAGGTGAACCTCGATTTCGCCAACGAAGCCGACATGGTCAAGAAGCTGCGCGTCAGCCTGGCGCTGCAGCCGATCGCGACAGCGCTCTTTGCATCCTCGCCGTTCGAGGAGGGGAAGCCCAACGGGCTCAAGTCGCTGCGCAGCGAGGTGTGGCGCGAAACCGATCCCAACCGCACCGGCATGCTGCCGTTCGTGTTCCAGGACGGCATGGGCTACGAGCGCTATGTCGACTACGCCCTCGATGTACCGATGTATTTCGTCTACCGCGACGGGCGGTATATCGATGTCGCCGGCGCGTCGTTCCGCGACTTCATGGCCGGCAAGCTGGCACCGCTCCCGGGCCAGCTGCCGACGCTCGACGACTGGTCGGATCATCTGACGACGCTTTTTCCCGAGGTGCGGCTCAAGCGATTCCTCGAGATGCGCGGGGCCGACGGCGGGCGCTGGCGGCGCATCTGCGCGCTGCCCGCGTTCTGGGTCGGTCTTCTCTACGACGCGACGGCACTCGATGCGGCATGGGACCTCGTCAAATCGTGGAGCGACGAGGAGCGGCAGGCTTTGAGAAACGCCGTGCCGCGCGAGGCGCTGCAGACCCGCTTCCGCGATACGAACGTGCAGGAGATTGCGCGCGAGGCGCTCCGAATCGCACGGCTCGGGCTCAGAAACCGCCGCCGCATCAACGTGCTCAGCCAGGACGAGACGATCTATCTCACGCCGCTCGAAGGACTCGTCGCCTCAGGGAGGACCGTTGCCGACGAGCTGCTGCAGCGCTACGAGGGCCCGTGGCGGCGGAATATTGATCATATTTTCGAAGAGTTTGCCTTCTGATCCTGAGACCCTTGACGCGCGGTTCAGGTGACGTTCATCCTTATCATTGTACGTCGTGAAACAGGGCGGAAGGTCTCGCCCTCCAAATCCGCATTGTCATCCACACAAGTCAGTACAACCAGGGAGGTCGGCGTGATGCTCAATGGCAAGAGATCGATGCTCGCGGCCGCGCTCCTCGCAGTGCTCTTCGTGGCGAGCTCGACGATCGTGGTCGAAAAGGCATGCGCCAACGACTGCGCTTCGCAATGCTACGCGGCTGAGAATGCCTGCCGGCGTGCCACGCAGGGCTCGTCGAGCTGCGACGCCCAACTCACGCGCTGTCTGCAGGGTTGCCGCGCGCAGAAGTAGAGCCTTCGACACATGCATTGCCGCGGGGGCCTTCGTCCCCGGATCAAGTCCGGGGCAAGCTCTGGCCGGCGCTCAAAATAGAAACGCCCGCGCAGTGGTCCGCGGGCGTCTCCATTTCGTCTAGCGTCTAGCGTCGAGCGAAGCGCGAGCGCCGCCTTACATGCCCATGCCGCCCATGCCGCCGTGGTCATGACCGTGGCTGTGGCCGCCCTGGTCCTTCTTCGGCGCCTCGGAGACGGTGGCTTCCGTGGTGACGAGGAGACCCGCGATCGAGGCTGCGTCCTGGAGCGCGGTGCGCACGACCTTGGCGGGATCGATGATGCCCTTCTCGATCATGTCGCCGTACTCGTCATTCTGGGCGTCGTAGCCGAAGTTGGCGCCGCGGGCGTCGAGGATCTTGCCGACGACGATCGAGCCCTCGGTGCCGGCGTTCTCAGCGATCTGGCGGATCGGCGCCTGCAAGGCCTTCCTGACGATGGCGATGCCGGCGTTCTGGTCCTCGTTGTCGCCCTTGACGTCGAGAGCGGCCGCGGCCTTGAGCAGCATGACGCCGCCGCCCGGCACGACGCCTTCCTCGACGGCGGCGCGGGTCGCGTTCAATGCGTCGTCGACGCGGTCCTTGCGCTCCTTGACCTCGACCTCGGTCGCGCCGCCGACCTTGAGCACGGCGACGCCGCCCGCGAGCTTGGCAAGCCGCTCCTGCAGCTTCTCGCGGTCGTAGTCGGATGTCGTCTCCTCGATCTGGGCCTTGATCTGGCCGACGCGGGCCTCGATGTCCTTCTTCTTGCCCGAGCCGTCGACGATCGTGGTGTCGTCCTTGGTGATGGTGACGCGCTTGGCGCGGCCCAGCATCTGCACGGTCACGTTCTCGAGCTTGATGCCGAGATCCTCGCTGATCGTCTGGCCGCCGGTGAGGACGGCGATGTCCTCGAGCATGGCCTTGCGGCGATCACCGAAGCCCGGGGCCTTGACGGCCGCGACCTTCAAGCCGCCGCGCAGCTTGTTGACGACGAGGGTCGCGAGCGCCTCGCCTTCGACCTCCTCGGCGATGATGAGCAGCGGCTTGCCGGTCTGCACCACGGCCTCGAGCACGGGGAGGAGCTGCTGCAGGCCCGAGAGCTTCTTCTCGTGAATCAGGATGTAGGGGTCCTCGAGCTCGGCCACCATCTTCTCGGCGTTGGTGACGAAGTAGGGGGAGAGATAGCCGCGATCGAACTGCATGCCCTCGACGACGGAGAGCTCGCTGTCGAGGCTCTTGGCCTCCTCGACCGTGATCACGCCCTCGTTGCCGACCTTCTGCATGGCCTCGGCGATCATCTCGCCGATCGCCTTCTCGCCGTTTGCCGAGATGGTGCCGACCTGGGCGATCTCGGCCGAGTTCTTCACCTTCTTGGCCTTCTTGCCGATCTCCTCGACGACCTGGGCGACGGCCTTGTCGATGCCGCGCTTCAAATCCATCGGGTTCATGCCGGCGGCAACCGCCTTGAGACCCTCGCGCACGATCGCCTGGGTGAGCACGCACGCCGTCGTGGTGCCGTCGCCGGCGAGGTCGTTGGTCTTCTGTGCCGCCTCGCGCACCATCTGCGCGCCCATGTTCTCGAGCTTGTCCTCGAGCTCGATCTCCTTGGCGACGGTGACGCCGTCCTTGGTCGTGCGGGGAGCGCCGAAGCTCCTCTCGATGACGACGTTGCGGCCCTTGGGGCCGAGCGTCACCTTCACCGCGTTGGCGAGGATGTCGACGCCCTTGAGAATCTTCTCGCGTGCGTCAGCAGAAAAACGAACGTCTTTGGCGGCCATGCCGGCTCACTCCATTGCTAGGGGGAGCCCCTCACGTGGGGGCGAATTAGATTGATAAGGATCGGGGACGGTGACCCGTCCGGTCTGCGAGATGCGACTTGGTGCCGTTACTTCTCGAGCACGCCCATGATGTCGCTTTCCTTCATGATCAACAGCTCCTGGCCGTCGATCTTGACCTCGGTGCCCGACCATTTGCCGAACAGGACCTTGTCGCCTTTCTTGATGTCGATCGGGACGAGCTTTCCCGCTTCGTCGCGCGCGCCGGGTCCGACGGCAACCACCTCGCCCTGCTGGGGCTTCTCGGCGGCGGTATCGGGGATGATGATGCCGCCGGCGGATTTGGTCTCGCTATCGACACGCTTGACGACAACACGGTCGTGAAGGGGACGGAACTTCATGAGAAGGAACTCTCCAGATCAAATGGTTAGGTTCGGCGCGCGGCCCGCAGGCGGCGGGGTGCTAGCACTTGTGACATGCGAGTGCCAGCGGCCGCCGCGGGTTTAGGCGGAGCGCCGGGGCCTGTCAAGCAGAGCAAATTCGGGGTGTCCCAGGCGCGATGGCTCTTGAAACAGATTCGATTGCCATGCAATTTGTAGAAGAATATTTATTTAAATTGCAACTACTGCGCGAACTGATTATTCCTTCGTGCCCAGCCCGATCGTCGCGGGCTTTTGGGGGCCAAATGAAACAACCACGGCGGTCGGCAGGCGGCAAGCGCGGCAGCTCTGGCGGCGGAAACGGAGGAGGGCCGGCGGATCCCTACGAGAAGCTGCAGTATATGTCCGATCTTATACTGCAGCTCAAGCACATGGCGGAGAGTTCGGGCCTCAGCGAGCTCGCAGGCGCACTGGGGCAGGCGCACGAGATGGCACGCCATAAGCTCAAGTCGCAAGGCGAAAATTAGTCATCACGATCTAGCCGTCATGATCATGCCCATCCAGGCGTGAGACGAGCTGCGCGCCGTGCCTCTCGATGCGGCCGGCAAGGTCGAGCTCCATCAGGATGACGCGTATCTCGCGCGCACCGAGACCCGTGGATCTCACCACCTCGTCGACGTCGACCGGCTGCGGGCCGAGAGCAGCAAGCACGAGATCGCGCGCCTGGCCGCTCGCCGGCATCGGCGGCGCGCCGGCCAGCGGATGCGGTGTTGGCGCGGGTGACGCCTCGGTCAGACCTCGTGGCCGCGCCCGCGTGAGCGGCTCGAGCGCCGAGAGGATGTCGGCGGGCTCGGTGGCGAGAATGGCGCCGTTCTTCAGCAGCTGATTTGTTCCCTCGGCCCGGGGATCCAAAGGATGGCCCGGCACGGCGAAGACGTCGCGGCCCTGCTCGGCGGCAAAACGGGCCGTGATCAGCGTGCCTGATCGCCGTGCCGCCTCGATGACGAGCACGGCGAGCGAAAGGCCCGAGATGAGGCGATTGCGGCGCGGGAAATCCTTGGCGCGCGGCTCGAAACCCGGCGGCTGCTCGGTCAACAGCGCTCCGCGCTCGGCGATTGCGCGCTGGAGCGCGGCATTCTCGGGCGGATAGACGTTATCGACGCCGCCGGCAAGCACGGCAACCGTCCCCGCTTCCAGGCTCGCCTCGTGGGCTGCGGCGTCGATGCCGCGCGCAAGGCCGGACACGACGGCGTAACCGGCGCGCGCGATCTCGGATGCAAAGAGACGCGCAAGCTTGGTGCCGGCTGCAGAGGCCTGGCGGGAGCCGACAATCGCGACCGCGGGGCGCGCGAGAAGCGGGCTTGAGCCCTTGACGTAGATCAGCGGCGGCGGCGCGTCGGTGGCGGCGAGCGCCCGAGGATATCCGGGCTCGATCGTGAAGAGCGGCTCGGCGCCCAAGCGGCGCGCTTTGTCGAGCTCGGCCTCGGCAGCAGATTTCGAGCAGATGCGCGCCGCTCGCATGCGGCCGCCGCGGCGCGCAAGGTCGGGGAGCGCTTCGAGCGCGGCGGTCGCCGTGCCGTAGTGGTCGATCAATTCGCGGAAGGTTACAGGGCCGACGTTGTCCGAGCGTATGAGGCGCAGACAGGCGATGCGCTCGGGTTCATCGAGCTCCGCTATTCCAGGCGGCGCCGGCGTGACATCCAGAGATGGCTCATGCCTTGGCACCGATCTTCGGCTCCTCGCCTTTCAAAAGGCGGCTGATGTTCGACCGGTGCTTCCAAAGGAGAAGCGCGGTCATGATGAGCGCGAGGATCGCCTCGGGCCGATGGTCGGCTGCGAACAGGGCCGCGGGAACGGCGAGGCTGGCCATGAGTGCCGACAGCGACGAGTAGCGGGTCAGCAGGGCGATTGCGAGCCAGATGGCACAGAAGAGAACGGCTGTCGGCCAGGACACAGCCGCCAGCACGCCGATGTAGGTCGCGACGCCCTTGCCACCCTTGAACCCGAGCCAGACGGGAAAAAGGTGGCCCAGGAAGGCGCCCAATCCGGCGAGAAGCCCTGCGTCAATGGCGAGGCCGGCGTACGTGCCGCCGACCTGATGCGCTACCAGTACGGCGATGGCGCCCTTCAGCGCATCGAGAAAGAGCGTCAGAGCGGCGAGGCCCTTGTGTCCGGTCCTCAGAACGTTCGTGGCGCCGATGTTTCCCGAGCCGATCTTGCGCACGTCGCCCAGCCCGGCGGCTCTGGTGAGCAGATAACCGAAGGGGATCGATCCCAAGAGATATCCGAAGACCGCGAAGCCGGCGTACCAGAGCGCCCATTCCCAGGACTTCGGGGCGCTCATAGATCACGTCCACGCCGGCCAGCGCCGCGGCGGTCGGGCTCGTAAGCAGAGTGTTGATCATCTCGAGGGCGACACCCGATCAAGTTGCCGGCGCCCGGGCAGCCTAATCACTGCCCCTGGTTGCGGCAACTGCGCGGACAATCCGGGTCGTCGAAGGGACCTGAGCGGGGGCGGACTAGCCCCGTGAGCCGCGGCCGCCGCTGCCGCCCGGAACACCGATCGCGGCAACGATGCGCGAAAGGGAGCGCAGGAATGCCTCGCGCTGGGTGGGGGCCAGGGACGCCAGGATGCGCGCGTCCGTCGAACGGGCGGCGGGCTCGGCGAGCTTCAGGGCGGCTTGGCCCCTGTCCGTCAGCTTTACGGCGTACATGCGGGCATCGCGGCGGGTGCGCCGTCGTTGAAGCAAGCCCTTCGAGTTGAGGCGGCGGACGATGTCGGCCATCGTCGAACGGTCTATTCCCGTCTTCTCGACGAGCGTCGTCTGGCTCGGCTCGTCGCTGTCGGCTATGGCCCGGAGCACGGCAAACTGACGCGGTGTCAGCTCCACGTCGCCAACGTTCAGTGCAAAAAGCTCATCCGCGCACTGGCCCGCGCGGTGCAAGAGGTGGATTGCCGAGGTTAGCCCGATTTCATTGTCGTCTGCTTTCATTGGCAGCTTGCCCTCACCTCGTAAATTGGAAACCGGCAGCTTGGACGCGTCAATCAAGTCTCGCGCGCAAAGCGTGGCAAATGCTGATATTTGATGTCTTGATACGTCGAGTATAATTAGATTGGATACGTACAATCAGATAACTGTATTTCAAAGTCTTTGCGACTTCGAGGCAATTGTACTTTCGTATGGCCCACTACCGAGAACAATGTTCTGCCTTTAGCTAATACAAGATTTAGTACTACTTCGGGTTGTCCGCTAGGCATGCGTTAAGTAGTGGCCTCTGCTGCGCCAGCCGTATGCTTTCAGTCAGGATTTATCGACTGTCCCGACCCGGCTCAGATCAAGAGGCCGGCTCAGGTAAAGAGCCAGGACGTGATCCCGCCGCGACGCGCGAGATCGGCGATATCCGCCTCGAGGGTGGCAAACGTCTCGTTCGTTGCCGGAAGCGGCACCCACGGTGCGCCGCGCTTCTTGGCGCGGTAGGCGCTCATCAGGCTCTCCCAGGCGCCGGGATTGAGGGCGCGCACGGGCGGCGTGTGGGCGGGAGGGCGCTTCAAATCCTTCTGCGTCGCAAGCCAGGCATGGGCGGCCTGCCAGATCTCGGCTGCGGCCGGCATGTTGTGGCGCGCCTTGAGCTGGCTGATGGCAAGCACGCCCGCCTCGCGGGGGTGGGGGCCGATCTCGAGCGTCGCGACGCGGACGCCGCGGCGGCGGATCGAGAAGAGGCGGCACTTGTCGCGCGCGAGACGGTCGGCATATTGATCGGCGCAGTTCTGCATCGCATGCGCCTCGGCGAGGATCTGGGCCTGCTCGAGAAGCGGCGTGAAGGTAAGGCCGTTGGCTTCTCCCGGCTCGAGCCACGGATCAGTGACCGCGCCGTCGCGCAATTGCAGCACGAGACGCATGCGGTTCAACCAGCTCTTTGCGGCGCACACGGCGGTGTCGAAGGCCATCTCGGGGCGCCAGGGGACGACGATGAGACCCTGGGAGCGTGTCGGCTCCGCGCTCGAATGCCAGGCGTAAGCGGCGAGCAAGCCGAAGAGGTGCTCCGGCTCTCCAGGGTCGGCATAAACCGGCTGCGCCGCGAGCCAGAGGGCGAAGTACTCGTCGCAGGCCTTGGCGCCGAAAGCGATCGCGCGCAGCCAGAACGCGCTTTCGGCGGGTGTTGCCGGCAGGTGGTTGACGACACGGCGACCAAACGCCTCCGTCGCCGGAAGGGCGGGGAGCGGACCGACGAAAGCTTCCGGCGGAAGGCGGCGAAGCCAGAACGGCAGCTCGAGCGCTTGGGCCACCTCCTTCAGCTGAGCGCCGCGCTCGACGAGATCGAGAGCCCTGCGCCGGCGTACGGCGGCACCGCGCCGGACGGCCAACGCATAGACCGCGCCTGGGAAGACGGCGGCGAGATCGGCGATGCGCGGGGAGGAGAACACAAGCCTGCGGACGGCACGGCGACGTGACAAATCGAACCGGCGGACGAGCGCCTCGAGATCACGCTCGGGCGCGGCGTTCTCCTCGGTCATCAAAGGATCGCGCGGCAGCTCCAAGCCCTTCGACTTCGTACCCATAAGATCTCAATCCCAGCCCTCGACGAATGCCGCTCGCGCGGCGTCTCGCACCCCCAACGATGAGTCTCGATGACTATTGCGGCGCGCGTGCGACGCGTTTTCGTCGAACGTTGGATCAGACCGCATACGCATTGAACGGCCGGCAAATCAGCATGTTCCGCACACGCTACGAACCCTTAACCAGGGTTTGCTACTTAGCGTATTTGCAGCAAACGGATGTTGCGTATGAAGGTTGCGGACGTGTTGCGGGCTGGTGCGACCGCGGCTTATTCCAACGGGATTTGTCGTGCGCGATCGGCCGCGCAAGCCAAAGCTCCGAGCACGCGCGAAGAGCCGCGCATCGTCGCCCTCGACGGCCTGCGCGGGCTCATGACCATCATGGTCGTCGTGTCGCATTTCTTCGCCGAGGTGCCGAACGGCTGGCACGCGCTCGCGTTCGGATGGATCGCGGTAACGATGTTCTTCGTGCTTTCCGGCTATCTCGTCGGGCGGCTCATTCTCGAGAAGCAGGACCGGGCGAACTTCTTCAAGGTCTTCTATGTGCGCCGCGTGTGCCGCACGCTGCCGGTCTACATCTTCTGCGTCACGCTCGTGTTTCTGATCCTTCAGGCGGTGCCTTCCGCACGCTGGGCAGACGCCGACGTCATGTTTCCGCTGTGGTCGTATCTGACGTTCACGCAGAACTTCTTCATGGTGGCGACCGACAGCATCGGGGCGCACTGGCTGGCGCCGACATGGACGCTGACTGTCGAGGAGCACTTCTATCTCATCGCGCCGGCGCTGTTCTTTCTCGTCCCGCGCCGGCATCTGCTTACCGTTTTTGCGGTGACGGCGCTGCTCACGACCGTCTACCGCTTCGCGGCTTTCGAGTTCGGGCTCGTCTCCAAAATGACGTGCCTCATCCTGCTGCCGGGCGTCGCCTCCGGGCTGCTGTTCGGATTGATGGCCGCAGTGCTCATGAAGACGGACGGCATCGACTGGCAGCGCCACGACTTCACGCTCAGGATCGGTCCGCTCGTGCTTCTCCTGGCGACCGGCGCGCTCAAGCTCATCGATGGCGAGACGGGGCAGAGCTTCAACGTGCTCTCGGACGCCACCGTGTCGGCCGCGCTGCGCGCTCTATATCCTTGCAGTCGTGCGCGGGGCACCGGAAGGCAAGCGGCTCGAGAGCAGGGCGCTCTGCTTCTTCGGCAATACGTCCTACAGCATCTATCTCACGCACCTTGCCGTGCTCGGCCTCATGCACGGGCTTCTGCTCGGCTCGCGGCCGGACGTCGGCACCGTGGCTCAGATTGCGGTCACGGTCGCGGCGCTGCCGCTGGTGGCACTCGTCGGCTGGGCGTTCACGCGCCTCGTCGAGGAGCCGATCACGCGCTATGGCCGAAGCTTCAAGTGGAGCGAGGCGCGCCGCGAGCGGGCGGGCGTTCAAGCACCTGAAGCCGCAACGGCCTAGCCAAAGTCCCTCATCCCCGGATCAAGTCCGGGGCAGGCTCTGAGCTTGTCGAAGGATGAAGAGCATCAGGTGCGCATGCGGTCGAGCGCGCCCTGCAGGATGAGGGTTGCGGCGAGCTTGTCGATCAGCTCGGCGCGGCGCTTGCGGCTCGTGTCAGCCTCGATCAGCATGCGCTCGGCGGCCGCCGTCGTCAGCCGCTCGTCCCACAACAGAACGGGCAGGGGAGAGATCGCGTTCAGATTGCGGGCGAAGGCTCGCGTCGCCTGAGCGCGCGGGCCCTCGGTGCCGTCGAGGTTCGCCGGCAGGCCGAGGACGAGCCCGGCGATCTCGTGGCGGGCTGCGAGATCGAGCAGGCGGGCCGCGTCGGGGGCGAACTTGGTGCGCTGCAGGGTCTCGAGCGACGAGGCGATGGTGCGCGTCACGTCGGACAGAGCGAGACCGATGGTCTTGGTTCCGAGATCGATGCCGATCAGGCGGCGGCCCGGCGCGAGCCTTGCCTTGAAGTCACCGACATCGGTGGTCGTCGTGCCCGGCGCATCGCCCTTGCCACGGCTGGTCATGAGCGACATATGTCCGCTGTTGCCTCGCTTCGCGTCCTTATACGAGCGCGGGGCTGCCTAGTCTTGAATTCATCCGAGTGAGGTTAGCGATCCCCATGAAGATCACATGGTTCGGCCATTCCTGCTTTCGCGTCGAGACCGGCAACAGCACCGTGCTCATCGATCCCTTCCTCAAGGGCAATCCGACCTTCGAGGCCTCGGGCATCGGCTGGGATGAGGCGACGGCCGGCGTCACCCATGTCGCACTGACGCATGGTCACGATGATCACTTGGGCGACGCGGGTGAAGTCTGCGCGAAGCGCGATGCGACGCTGTTCGCGGTGTTCGAGCTCGCCATGTATGTGGCGGAGAGGGGCGCCAAGAAGCTCGAGCCCATGAACAACGGCGGCACGGTCAAGTCGCAGGATTTCGATCTCACCTTCGTCAATGCGTTTCATTCGTCGTCGTCGGGGGGCACGTATCTCGGTCATCCATGCGGGATCATCCTCAAGACGAAGGAGGGCAAGACCGTCTATCACATGGGCGACACCGAGATCTTCGGCGACATGGCGTTGATCAACGAGATCCATGCGCCGCACATCGGCATGGTGCCGATGGGTGACCGGTTCACGATGGGTGCCAGGACGGCGGCGCTGGCGTGCCGCAGGTATTTCAAGTTCGAGACGGTCTTTCCCTGCCACTACGGCACGTTCCCGATGCTCGACCAGAGCGCGGACGCTTTCGTCGCCGAGATGAAGGGCGCCCACGTCACGGTGCCCAAGGTCGGGCAGGCGGTGACGGTCTAGGGGCATAGGCCGGCCGCGTCGCGGACTGTGCGGCATTCAGGGGCTGACATCCTGGTTTTCGCCGCTATCCTCCGCCGCTTAGGAGCCCCGCCTCACGCGAAGCCGTGAGAGAAGACGGGCGAATTGTCCGGGAGGACGCGTGGACCAAATGCGAGACGACGCGCCCTTGGCGCCGGATGCCGCCGTGGCGGCGGCAGAACGACCCGACGGCGCGCGCGCTCGCGGAACGCAAAAGGCGGCGGGACTCGGGGTCCTCCTTGCCTTCACGGCGACGACGTTCCTGTCGGCGGTGCTCCTCTTCTCGGTGCAGCCGATGTTCGCCAAGATGGTGCTGCCGCTGCTCGGGCGGCGCGCCGTCGGTGTGGGCGGTGGCGCTGCTCTTCTTTCAGGGGGCACTGCTCGCCGGCTACGGCTACGCGCATCTTCTCATCCTCAAGGTGCCGCCCCGCGCGACGGGCTTTGTTCATCTCGCGCTCGCGGCCACGGCGCTTCTTGCGCTGCCGATCGGCCTCCCTGCGGGCTGGACCGAGCCGCCGCCGGGGGACGCCTATTTCTGGCAGCTCGGCCTGTTCACGGTGGCGATCGGGCTGCCGTTTGCCGCGGTTGCTGCCAATGCTCCGCTCTTGCAGGCCTGGTTCGCGCGCACCGGACACCCGCAGGCCGCAGATCCCTACTTTCTCTACGCGGCGTCGAACTTGGGAAGCCTGCTCGCGCTTCTCGGCTATCCCTTCGTCCTCGAGCCGGTGTTCGGTCTCAAGGCGCTCGCCAATCTCTGGACCGCCGGGTTCGTCGCGCTGCTTGTTGCGCTCGGCATCTGCTTCTGGCTGGTGCGGCGCGCCGGCGAAGGCGTCGCGGGCGGCGTGCGCGCCGAGGCGGCCGGATGCGCCCGGCACGGCGCCCGATTGGCACAAACGCGCGACCTGGGTCGGTCTCGCGCTCGTGCCGTCGGCGCTGCTCACGGCTTTCACGACGCACATCGCGACCGACGTGGCGTCGGCGCCGCTCATCTGGGTGATCCCGCTCGCGCTCTATCTGCTGACGTTCGTGATCGTGTTCCGAGAGCGCGCGCTCATCCCGAGGCCGCTGCTGCTTGCCGCTCACCTCGCAGCTGTCGCCCTCGCGCTTCTGCAACTCGGGCAAACGAAGGAAGAGAAGTGGCCGCTCCTGGCGACGATCGGCGTCGCGGCGTTCATCACCTCCGCTCTGGTCGCGCACCGAACGCTCTACGAATCGCGGCCCGGTGTGCGGCATCTGACCGAGTTCTACATGTGGATGTCGGTCGGCGGCGTGCTTGGCGGGCTTTTTGCTGCGCTGATCGCGCCCAAGATCTTTTCGGAGGTGTTCGAGTATCCGCTCCTGCTGGCGCTCTCGTTTGCGTGCCGACCGGGCGCTCTCGACTTTTCGTCAGGCGGCAGGGAGGGCCTCAAGAGAGATGCGGCCTGGATCGCCGCGATATTCATATTCGGCCTCCTTGCCATCTACTGGGTGCCGCGGATCTCGTCGGTGTATCAGCTCGACTTTAAGGGCTTCGGCGCGACGCCGGTGGTGGTGGGGATCTTCGCCGCGGCGAGCCTTGTCTTTTGGGCGTACCCCAAGCGCCAGCTCGCGGCAGCGCTGCTGATGTACCTCGCCGTCGTGCTGCTGCCGTCGGGTGTGCACCGCGGAGAAGCGCAGCGGAGCTACTTCGGGGTGTACCGTGTGATCCTGTCGGACGACGGGAAGTTCAACGTGCTTCAGCACGGCACAACGCTGCATGGCGCACAGCGCATCCGCGACGAAAATGGGCGCACCGTCGCCAGCACGACGCCCGCGACCTACTACCATCCTCAAAGCCCGATGGCCGCCGCGATCCGCTTCGTCGGCATGGCGCAGGCGAAGATGGGCAAGGAGGGGCGGTTCGGGATCATCGGATTGGGGGCCGGGGCGCTCGCGTGCCACTCGGCTTCGGGAGAGACGTGGCGCTTCTTCGAGATCGATCCCCTGGTGGTCAGCATCGCCAAGTCGCCGCGCTTCACCTACCTCGCCAATTGCCAGCCCAAGGCCGACATCGTGCTCGGCGACGCGCGGCTCACGCTCGCCAAGGAAAAGAACGAGAGCTTCGATCTCCTGATCGTCGACGCGTTCTCGTCGGACGCGATCCCGATGCATCTGCTGACGCGAGAGGCCATCCGGATGTACGCCGACAAGCTCAAGCCGGACGGGCTCGGCGTGCTCCACATCTCGAACCGCTATCTCGATCTCGAGGCGGTGCTCGAGCCGACGATCAACTCGATGCCGGACCTCAAGGCGCTCGTCGTCTCTGACCCCGCCGACGACGGCTACGCCGTGACCAGCTCGACCGTCGTCGTGTTCGGCAAGGGGTGGGAGGCGATCGATGCCTTCCGCGCCGTGCCGGGCGCACGCAACATGAAAGAGAGCACGCTCAAGCCCTGGACGGATGATGCCTCCGATATCCTGGGGCCGTTTCTCGCCAAATACGACAATCGGCGCCGCAATGCCGCGGCCGTTCCGGGCACGGAAGTGCGCCTGGTTGCGCCGGACGGGCCCGCCCGGTAAGAGAGCACGAGAACGCCAAGTTCCCGTGCCGGGGCCCAAGAGCGAATCCCATGAATGTTGACGAGACGACCGTCCGGCGCATCGCGCGCCTCGCGCGCATCAAAATCACGGACGAGGAGGCCAAGAGCCTCGAGAAGGAGCTGTCGCAGATCCTGAACTGGGTCGAGCAGCTGGGCGAGATCGACACGAAGGACGTCGAGCCGATGACGCGGGTGGTGGCGCAGGAGCTCAAGAAGAGGAAGGACGAGGTCACCGACGGCGAGATCGCCGACGACGTGATCCGCAACGCGCCGGTGGCCGACGACCACTTTTTTGTCGTGCCGAAGGTGGTGGAATAGTTCGCCTAGGTGGAACATGCGCTTGATAGTCTGCGTAGTCGCCGTGCTCACAATTATCCTAAGCGCATCGTCGATCTATATTTTTTACATCGCAGAGTGGCCAGCGGTTCTCGACACTGAAGCTCAGATCGGTGCAGCGATGCCGAATAGGTATCCTATGCTCGTCTTTTTGGTCGGGAAGGAGCTATTGGCGATCTCGACGAGCGTCGGCGCCATATACTATGCGATGCAAAGGTCGCACTAGCGAGTTGGTACCCGGGGAGGTTCATCATGACGAAGGTGTTCGTACTGCTGGCGATCGTGCTCATCCTGAGCGGCGCGCTCGTGCTGTTCGGGCCGCAGGCCGAGCAGATGGCAACGGAGGTCGGCACGCGGTCGCTGGCGCCGGAAGCGGTCTCGGTGGCGCCGTCCTTCATCGCGCGCGCCCGCGAGATCGCCGAGCAGGCCAACGCCCCGCTCTCGATCCTGTTCGGGCTCATCAGCCTCGTCTACTCGCGACGCTCCTACAACATCAATCGCGCGCGCCTCGCGGCGGAAAGAGCGCGATCGGCCTGATGCTCGCTGGCGCGTGAAAGAGAGACGGAAGATGCATATCGATCGGGGCGCGCGCCGGAGCGCAGGCAGAGGCTGGGCGCCGGTCTGCGCTGCGTGCGCGCTCGGTCTCGCGTCGGCCGCTTCAACGCGAAGCGCCAGTGGCGCCGAGGTGAAGGCAGCATTCATCACGGGCACATGGGCGACGGAGGAGGGCTGCCAGAAGCTCGCCAAGATCGCGTCCGGGACGCCGAAGAGTGTCGAGACCATGCCCGAGACGCTGACCCAGGACGGCTACGCGACGTGGGAGGGCGGGTGCACCTTCAGCGAGATCAAGGAGACGGTGCCGGGGCGCACGTGGTCGGTCAAGACGGCGTGTGTCGACGGAGCCGAGGAGTGGTCCGACGACGAGACCATCGTGCTCGACGAAACGGGAAAGCGGCTGACGGTGACGGTCGAGGATAAGACGACCGTCTTCGTGCGCTGCGAAAGCGGGAAGGGGAACTAGACGTGACGGACCTCACGGCGCTGTCGCTCGCGGAGGCCCGCGACGGGCTCAAGGCGAAGAAATTCACGGCCACGGAGCTCACGCGGGCGCATCTCGACGCGATCGAAGCGGCGAACGCGGCGCTCAACGCCTATGTGCTGGTCACGCCCGAGCTGGCGCTGGCGCAGGCCAAGGAAAGCGATGCGCGGCTCGCCAAGGGCGATGCGCGTCCCCTCGATGGGCTGCCGCTCGGCAACAAGGATCTCTTCTGCACCAAGGACGTTCGCACCACCGCGTGCTCGAAGATCCTCGACGATTTCAAGCCGACGTACGAATCGACGGTGGCCGCGAACCTGTGGAACGCCGGCGCCGTCATGCTCGGCAAGCTCAACTGCGACGAGTTCGCGATGGGCTCGTCGAACGAGACGAGCGCCTTCGGTCCGGTGGTCTCGCCGTGGCGGCGCAAGGGCAAGGACGGCAAGCTCGCCGACACCAAGCTCGTTCCCGGCGGCTCGTCGGGCGGCTCGTCGGCCGCCGTCTCGGCCGGGCTCTGCCTCGCGGCCACCGCGACCGATACCGGCGGCTCGATCCGCCAGCCGGCGGCGCTCACCGGCACGGTCGGCATCAAGCCGACGTACGGGCGCTGCTCGCGCTGGGGCATCGTCGCCTTCGCCTCGTCGCTGGATCAGGCGGGGCCGATCGCCAAGACGGTGCGCGACGCGGCGATCATGCTCGGCACCATGGCGAGCCACGACCCGAAGGACACGACGTCGGTCGAGGCGCCGGTGCCCGACTACGAGGCGGCGCTCTCGAAGGGCGTCAAGGGCCTCAGGGTCGGGGTGCCGAAGGAATACCGCGTCGAGGGCATGTCGAAGGAGATCGACGCGCTCTGGCAGAAGGGCATCGAATGGCTCGCGCGCCGCGGGCGCCACGATCCACGAGATCAGCCTGCCGCACACGAAGTACGCGCTCCCCGCCTATTACATCGTCGCGCCCGCCGAGGCGTCGTCGAACCTCGCGCGCTACGACGGCGTGCGCTACGGCCTGCGCGTGCCGGGCCGCGACGTGATCGACACCTATGAGAACACGCGTGCGGCGGGATTCGGAAAAGAGGTGCGGCGGCGCATCCTGATCGGCACCTACGTGCTCTCGGCCGGCTACTACGACGCCTACTATCTGAAAGCTCAGAAGGTGCGCACGCTCATCAAGCGCGATTTCGATCTGGCGTGGGAGAAAGTCGACGTGGTGCTGACGCCGACGACGCCGTCGCCCGCGTTCGGGTTCGGCGAGAAGTCGGGCGATCCGATCGCCATGTACCTCGAGGACATCTTCACGGTGACGGTGAATATGGCCGGGCTGCCCGGCATGTCGGTGCCGGCGGGGCTGTCGTCGGAGGGGACGCCGCTCGGGCTGCAGCTCATCGGCAAGCCGTTCGACGAGGCGACGCTGTTTCGCGTCGGCCAGGCGATCGAGGATGCCGCCGGGCGCTTCATCGTGCCGGCGCGGTGGTGGGAAGGTAAACGGAAGCCTTAGAGAGGATTTTTCCTACCGGCCAGCGTTTCCGGCCGCACGAACGGCTGGACTTTGATCGTTCCCCTGCAATAGGCATGGATCGGGGGGCGACCATGCGCGACATCCAAGGGGCTATACGCGGTCAATTTCTGACTCTTGCGACTTGCTTGCTCCTGGGGGCATGCGCCTCGAAGATACCTGTGCCACCGGTTGGGTTCACCGCCGCTGATCTCGGAAAGCAGAACAAGGGGCTGGTCGTCCTCGGCGCGCAAGTCACGGACATGTATCAGGCCCATTATTGTCAGCCGATCACGGTGTACTATGACCAATTGGAGGGCAATCTGACCGTGAAGGAGGCCTTCCAAGCTCGCGGATATGCCGGGGAGTACGAGGATACGAAGTTGGGCCTTCTAGCTCGGGAATTGCCGCCCGGCTCATACGGCGTCAGCCGAGTGGATTGCAAAGACTTCGGGAATACGATCGCCATCTATTTGGCGGGCAAGACTTGGTACTTCGCCAGCTTTTCCGTGGAGGCGGGCGAGGTCATAGACCTCGGGCTCTTGAGTCTCGACGTTTTGTTGCCCAAGCCCGAGCTATTCGACTTCAGCGCGCAGAAAGAGATGTCTGCAATGGTTTTCGTCGATCCGATTCCAGAAGGGTTTTACCAGAAGATGCTTCGGCCGGATATTCTGGCGCAGATGCGTACGCGACACATGCAGCCCAACCCGCCTGTCACGCCCGCCGCATTTGCTGAGAGATGCACCTTGCAGAAGGCGGCCAGACCTACGCCGGTCATCAATCTTGGAAACCCGGGTCCTCCCCCCGTTTGTGGCAGACTGGCCGGCGGTATCACGATCAGCGACCGCAAGTTTCTTGAAAATGGGGCAAGGTGACAATGGACCCGAAACGCCCGTGGGAATGCGCGGACATGAGCCAGGTGCGCTCAGAGATCGATCGCATCGACGTCGAGCTCGTCGATCTCATCGTCGAGCGCTTCGGCTATGTCGAGCGGGCCTGGCAGCTCAAGAAGAACCCGAGCGAAGCCTATGTGCCGTGGCGCATCCAGCAGGTCATCGACAAGGTGAAGGCGCGCGCCGCCGAGCGCGGCATGCCGGCCGAGATGATCGAGATGGTTTCCGCGCAATGGCGCAACATGATCGGCTGGTTCGTGCAGTACGAGGAAGAGAAGCTTCGCAAGCAGTCGGAAACCGGCGGCAACGAAAGCAAGTGATGGCTGAGATCCAGGCCTTCGATCCCAAGACGCTGGTGCTGATCGCGCTGTTCAATCCCGTGGTGATTGCGGTGGCCTTCGCCATGGGACGCAAAGCCGACCAATGGCAGAAGATTCCGGTGGCGGCGTTCGCGGCCTCTCTCGCGGGGTTCATATTCTATTGGCTGGTGGCAGCCGTCGGTCTGTTGCCGATCCATGCGCTCGGCGGGGAAGCCGGCATCGTGGTGATGCAGTTCATCTTCGGCCTCGCGTGGGCCGGGCTCGGGTACCGATTGAGCCGGCGCTGATGCCCGCGCGCTAATAGCGCAAAAAGCGAGACGACCGCGGAGGGAACTGCCGCGGCCGTCTTCACTCAAGGAACGCGTGAGGCTTAGCGGCCGTAGGCCGTGCCCTGATAGCCGTGCACCGTGAAGGTGTCAGCCTGGGCGGAAACGGCGCCCGTCGTGGCGACGGCGAGGCCGAGCAGGGCAGCGAGGACGAGGGTCTTCATGGGTCTTCTCCTGGGTCTTTGGGTTGATAACTGTCTTCCATCCGTTTGGATCGGCCGGGCTCGATGGCACCAGCGCTTCCGGGGCCTGTTATGCCGGTGGCGGCGCGCGAACTGAAATATCGAGATCCTTTGAAATCGATACCCGGGGGCTATGGCGGCGCGCGCGCTGAGGACACGCGGCGTGCACGAGACGCCGGTTTCCTGCATGCGCCGCTCTTGGTCTCCTCCAAGCGCCGCGTTTGGCGACGGAGCGGCTACTCGAGCTTCAGCCGCAGGCCGCGAAAGCTCTTGTTCGCCGCATGCTTGCAAATCTCTCCGTCGGGGGCCGGCTCATCACCGTCGTCGCTCAGAATGTAGACGCTACCCGGCTCATCGAGCGCGAAGAGAGCTTCAGGTCCCAGGCCTTGCAAATCGACCCCGGTGACCTGAGCCGGGGGATCATTTTCGTTGCCGGACCAGGTGAAGATCGCGAAACCCGGGTTCGGCGCGCTGTCGTGCGAGCCGGCAACGATGATGTAGCGGTCGCCAATGCGCTCGATGCTGCGGACGCCACGGTGGCCGAGGTCCAGTCGAATTGCGCTGCCGAATTTGGCCTTCTCGCCTTCGATAAGCCCCGCCGGATTTTCGAGCGGTATGAGGATCGCCTGTTTCGCGTTCCCGGGGCGAGGGTTGCGGAAACCGATCAAAAGGCGGCCGTCCGGCATCGCGGCCAGGCCCTCGATATTGAAGCCTTCCTCCTCCTCAGGCGCTATTTGCGATGCTGCGGCCAGACCAAGAGATTGGAGCTTGGGCTCGTTGATCAGGTCGTCGAGAAGTTTCTTGTAAGGGGTTCCGACCGGCGTCACCGCGGGCACGGGCGAATGCTGCACCACGTCAGTGGCGAAGAAGCGCAAGCGGGTTTTCTTGAAGTGTCCATCCTTGTCGCGGCCGTGCGAAGAAATCCAATAGATGCGATCGCCGATGCGCGCCGCTCCCTCGATGTCGGCTTCCTCGTCCTTGCCGTTCGGCTTGCGATTGCCGAGAAAGTCGATGACGTCGACGTGGCCGACGGGCGCTGCTTCGCCAAGGCGATAGATCTGCAAGATGTCCTCGTCATCGTTGGCAACGATAAAGTGCTCGGGTCCGAGCGCCACGGCGGCCGATCCATCGCAAATTCCTTGGTAGCGGTCGACGTCGGCTGAGGCAGTGGCGGGGATGCAAGCAACGAGCAAGCCAAGGATGGGTGTGCGCATGAAATCCTCCAGCTCAGTATGAAGCCGCCGCAGCGGCATGTGCCGTCAAGCTTTCGAGAATGCGCGAGGCCGGTCTTCAAAAATGCGCCGGCTCGGGGGGCGATATTAGTTGATTGGAGGCTGCGTCTCCAGCCACGGTCACTGCCACGGTCACACAAGCGTGTTTGCGAAGGCGGCCGGGCGTCGCCGGCGCGCGCGATCAAGAGATAAGCGGGCCACGCGAAGCGCGCAAAAACGCCGGCGCATGCGGAGGGCATGCGCCGGCGGAGGAGAGAAGGCTAGTGCAGTCTCTAGGCGAGGCTCAGGTGGCGAGCCGCGACTTCAGGAAGGCGAGGACGAGTGTCGTCAGGCCGCCAGCTCACGCCGCCGGTCAGGAAGCCCGAGACGATCGTGTTCATGTCCAGGCCCGTTGTCGCCGCGGCCGTGCCGAGCGCCGAGCACCGTGTTCAGGATCTGGCCGCCGACGCCGCCGCCGATTGCGCCGACAATGGTGTTGCCGAGCGTGCCGAGACTTGTTTCCCTCGACATCGCACCGGCCGCATTGCCGCCAATGGCGCCGCTGACCATCTGAATAAGCAGGTGGGTAAAGTCCATGAGTGCTAACTCCCTAAGGTTGTCTCACGCGTTGTGAACCGAGGCGTGAGCTTGTCCTTGAATCTCTGCCTGTCGGGGGGGTGTGACAAGTCGTCCGGCGAATGCATTTGCGCAATCAACGTTAATCCGCTCATTTGTAGCTTTGGGCTTCGCAATCATCGGCGTTTTCGGCGCCTTTCGCGGCCGTTCGAGGTGACCGTTGCAGCGGCATCACGGCTCGGTTATCGAGAGCGCTGACGAGGGAGACCACGCGCATGCAGGACAAGGCCAGAGGCTGCCAGCAATCTCATTCCCGGCGCGACGGGCGACTGGGAGGTCATCGTCGGCCTCGAGGTTCATGCGCAGGTCGCCTCGCGCTCGAAGCTCTTCTCGGGCTCCTCGACAGCGTTCGGCGCCGAGCCCAACAGCCATGTGTCGCTCGTCGATGCGGCCATGCCCGGCATGCTGCCCGTGATCAACGAGGAGTGCGTCGCGCAGGCCGTGCGCACGGGGCTCGGACTCAAGGCGGCGATCAACCTGAAGAGCGTCTTCGACCGCAAGAACTACTTCTACCCGGACCTGCCGCAGGGCTACCAGATCAGCCAGTACAAGCAGCCGGTCGTCGGCGAGGGCGAGGTCGAGATCGACGTCGACGGTGAGACGAAGCGTGTCGGCATCGAGCGCCTGCATCTCGAGCAGGATGCGGGCAAGTCGATCCACGACCAGCACCCGGATTATTCCTACGTCGATCTCAACCGCTCGGGCGTGGCGCTGATGGAGATCGTGTCGAAGCCCGACATGCGCTCGGCGAAGGAAGCGCAGGCCTACGTGACGAAGCTGCGCACGATCCTGCGCTATCTCGGCACGTCGGATGCCGACATGGAGAAGGGCAACCTGCGCGCCGACGTCAACGTGTCGGTGCGCAAGCCCGGCGACAAGCTCGGCACGCGCTGCGAGATCAAGAACGTCAACTCGATCCGCTTCATCGGCCAGGCGATCGAGGTCGAGGCGCGGCGCCAGATCGACATCATCGAGGACGGCGGCAAGATCGACCAGGAGACGCGCCTCTTCGATCCGGGCAAGGGCGAGACGCGCTCCATGCGTCGCAAGGAAGAGGCGCACGACTACCGCTACTTCCCGGACCCGGACCTGCTGCCGCTCGAGTTCACGCAGGGCTATGTCGACGATCTCAAGAAGCAGCTTCCGGAGTTGCCGGACGAGAAGAAGCATCGCTTCATGAAGGTCTACGGTCTCTCGGCCTACGACGCGGATGTGCTCGTCGCCGAGCGCGAGAGCGCGGACTTCTTCGAGGCGGTGGCGAAGGGGCGCGAGGGAAAGATCGCAGCCAACTGGGTGATCAACGAGCTGTTCGGGCGCCTCAACAAAGAGGGCAAAGACATCGAGCACTCGCCAGTGTCAGCCAAGCAGCTCGGCGGTCTCGTCGATCTCATCGCGACGGGCGTCATCTCAGGCAAGATCGCCAAGGACCTGTTCGAGATCGTGTGGACCGAGGGCGGAGACCCGGCCGAGATCGTCGAAGCCCGCGGCATGAAGCAGGTCACCGACACGGGCGCCATCGAAGCGCGCGGTCGACGAGATCATCGCCGCCAACCCGGACAAGGTCGAGCAGGCGAAGGCCAAGCCGTCGATGCTCGGCTGGTTCGTCGGTCAGGTGATGAAAGCTTCAGGCGGCAAGGCCAACCCGCAGGCCGTGAACGAGATCCTGAAGAAGAAGCTCGGGATCGAATAGCTCAAAGCAAATATTCGGGGCGCCGAGGGCCGATTGGGGGAGGGGCCCTGCGCGGCGCAGCGCGCTTGCGGCCTCCGGCCGCCCCGTCTAGTGCAGCGGCGGGCCCCGGCGGCCCACCGCAAACACCAGCCGCTGCCTTACTTCTTGACGCAGGCCTTGGTTGCGTCGTCCCACTTCATGTCCTTGGTCTTCTCGCAGGCCGCTTTGGTCTTCGGCGCGGCGGCGTCGGCCGCCGTGGCAACGATCGGCGATGCGGCCAACACGAGACCAGCGATGATGGCAGAGCTCAGAATCTTCGCAGTCATAATCACGTACTCCCTTGGGTTATCAGGCAGGCCTATTGACCTGCCCTTAGGCCCGGGACAGTGGCCCGCGATATTGTCGGTCTCCTTTCAGGGAGCATACGGATTCGTAAGGAGAGCGCCCAATCTCGGCCACGAAGCCGGCAAGCGCGCTGGCGCGAAGAGACGGTCTCGCGACCTCTGCGAGGGGGATTATCGTGATTTTTCAGGCGGGGGTGACAATGGTGCCGCTATCGGCGCGGCCTCGGTATTGTAAAATACGTTCTCGGCATAACGCGATTCCCGGAGGAGGCGTGCGGGCCATGGGATTCTCTTCGGCAAGGACGGTCGCGCTCATTCTGGCGCTCGGCTGGGCGCTTTCGAGCGGCGACACAGTACATGCGAGCACAACGGGGCCTTTCGCGGCCATCGCCGGCTGGTGGGGCGGCGAGGGGCGGCTGCGCTTCAAGGACGGCAAGCAGGAACAGGTGAAGTGCCGAACGACGTATTTCGTCTCCGGCGAGGGCGACGAGCTCAAGCAGACCATCCGCTGCGCATCGGGCAGCGGCAAGATCGAGGTGACGAGCCTGGTCAAGCACCAGAGCGGCAAGCTCACCGGCACGTGGACGGAGACCGTCTACAACCTCAACGGCGAGCTCGCAGGCGATGTCACGCCGCGCGGGTATCGCGTCACCGTCAAGGGAGCCGACGCGACGCCCTTCGCCAACATGGACATCATCGTCCGCGACAAGAAGCAGATCGTCGAGATCCAGTTCTTCAGCGAGACGCTGGTCGGGCTCACGCTGATGCTCGACAAGGGTGAGGCCGTATCGCAATAATTTTGGCGCCGGCGGCAGTCATCGCGCAGGGCTCGGGGGACGATGTCTGAAAGCGTAACGGGCCTCATCAAGTCGGAAGCGCGCAAGAGGCTTTCCGTCGTATCGACGGCGGCGCAGATCACGTTCCGGCCCTCGGCGTTCGCCCTCGAGATGAGCCAGAGGGGCGAGGCCGACCTCGGGCGGGCGATGAAGTTCTTCCTCGCCTCGGTCGGCATCGTGCTCGCGATCGAGGCCGTGTTCTCGTTCGTCTTCAACACCGCATTTTCCGATCTCGTGCATCACGCCTTTCCGATCCTCGTCGTGCTGGGCGGCGGGCATCACGATCTATGTGCTGCTCAAGCTCCTCTTGACGCGCAATGTCGGCTTCGCGGCGACGATGGCAGATACGCTCTATGTCGGCGGCGCGGCGCTGCTCGTCATGATCAGCGTCATCTTCGTGCTGCTGACCGCGGATTTCCTCGTGAGCTACAACGGCGTCGTCAACAGCCCCTGCACGAGCCGCACGATCATCTGCCTCCTCAGCGGCGGAGAGCTCAGCGAATACGATGCGCTTCCGCCTTCGCAGGGCGCGCTGGGGACGAGCTTCCCGTTCATCATCCTCGTGATGCTGGTCTCGGCGATCCACTACAGCCGCGTCCTGGCGAAGGTGCTCAAGGCGACGATGGGCGTTGCGGTGTGGCGGACCTATATCGCGGCGATCGTTTCGATCGTGGTGCTGACGCCCGTCTCTCTCATCGGCATCAACACGATCTACCGCGCGCTCTACGCCTAGACGGCGTCTGCCGCCCGCATCTGACGGCCGCTTCGATTGTGCACCGCACACAGTAAGGGCCCGCGCAGGCGGGCCCAGGTCGAGCACTCACGAGACTTCAGTTCATGGCGCCGGGGCCGCCGGTGGAACCTCCGGTTGCGTCCTATCCGCAGGACGCTCCAGCGCCGGCTGGTTCTGCGCCGATTGCTGGTTGGGGGTCTCGGTCGACGAAATCCAGATGAGGCCGATCAGCGCCAGCACCGCTACGGCGCCGCCGATAGCGTAGGTCTGCCAATCAGTCTCGTTCGAGTTGCGATGCCGTGGGCGCGCCTGTTCCCATTCGCGCTCAGGCAGATCATCGCGCGGATCGCGTGGATTGAGGTTTACCATCGTTTCCTCCTGTGGCTGCCGATAGGAGGAAACGGGCTCGGAAAGGGCGGGTTCCGCGCGAGAACGGATTCAGCGAAAATCCTGCGGGGATGTCAGGCTGTTGGCGCATGATGGCGACCGCGGCGTCCCTGATCCACTCGCGATCCACCAGAGCATATTGATTGAACGAAAGAATTGTTCGCGCGAGCTTCTCCTGAGCATCGGTGGCGGCCGTCGGATCGGCCCCCACGATTGGCTCCAGCTCGACCCACGCGGCATCAAACGCATCGAAAAGGACGCTCAGCCGTTCGGGCCGCACGACGCCCTTCGCCAAAATCTGATAGGGCTCCATGTCAACCCCCGTTGCCGCTCGTGACCCTGGCGCGTGCTCGAAGCCACGGCAACCGGGGTACCCTCTTTCCTCCGCTGGTCTCCGCTTGCGACCAGCAACGGTCATGCCGTCGCAATAATTCTATCAAACTTCGGGATTGTCCAAAAGGGCTCGGCTGTGCGAACGCACACGTGCTCACACGAATTTGCACTAAAGAACTAGTGTCCGCGCACGGACGTAAGTCGCCACGTCAATCGAGGCTCGCCGTGGCGATGGCGCGCTTGGCGTCGATGCGGATCATCTGCAGAGACGCAATCGCATCCTCGACGAAGTGGTCGATCTCGGCCTCGCTCATCAGGTGCGGCGAGATCGCGAGATCGGCCGTCCGGCTCAACGCGCTCGAGCGGACGAAGATCTGGACGTTGGCATGGACCGCATGCGGATCGCCTTTGCCGCCGGCGAGATGAAATCCGAACGTGCCCTTGGTCATTTCGATGTGCATGCCCTGGCCTCCCGTTGCTGCGGACGCCGCGTGCTTCCCGGCTAGATGCCCCAACCCGTGACGGCGATCGTCTGGCCGGTAATTCCTGCCGCCGCCGGGGAGGCGAGGAAGGCCACGGCGTCGGCGATCTCGTCGCGCTTGGCCCAATGCGAGAGATCCTTCGGCTTCATCATCGAGACGTTGGACGAGGTGTCGACGAGGCCCGGCGCGACGGCGTTGACGCGGATGCCGGCGTCGCGTCCTTCGAGGGCAAACGTGCGGGTCAGCGCGTCGATGCCTGCCTTGGCGCAATTGTAGGCAACCATGTTGGCTTGCGGCTGGCCGGCGCGCGAGAAGTTGATGATTGACGCCGCCGCCCGCGGCCTTCATGTGGGGGAATGCGGCGCGCGAGGTGAGAAAGGCGCTCAAGAGGTTGTTGTTCAGCTCGGTCGTCCAGTCGTCGAGGCTGTGCTCGACGGCCGGCTTGTAGCGCGTGAGCCCGCCGGCAAGATTGACGAGAATGTCGATCCTCTTGAGCTCGCTCAAGGTTCCGTCGATCAGCTTGGCCACTTGGGCCTCGTCGGTCAGAGACGCCGGCGAAGGCGAACACGCGGGCACCCGCCTGGCGCAGCTCGGCGGCGCGGGCCTCGACGTTGCTCTGACTGCGAGCGCAGATCGCGAGCGCCGCGCCCCGCGCCGCCAGCGCCTTGGCGACGGCCTGGCCGACCTGGCCGTCGTGGCTCACGCCGGTGACGATCGCGACTTTGCCGTTCAGACTCGTATCCATCTCATGCCTTCTGAAGCTCTATCCCAAGGATCGGAATTTCGGGCCCGAGATTAGGACTTTGCGGGCCGGCAATCCACCTTTCCCGGCGTGCTTCTGCCGGAACCGGCTGACGGGTAACCGGGTTTAGTAAAATCCTCGCGCCGACAGCTTGCGACGGCCCTTCGATGCTGCCCAAGTGACTTGATTGAGGCACCGAGAACGGGATGTGAGGTGCTCGATGACAACGGTTCGCCATCTGCTGGCCCGGAAGGGGCCCGAGATCTGGTCGATCAGCCCCGAGGACACCGTCTTCGACGCCATCAAGACGATGGCCGACAAGAATATCGGTGCCCTCGTCGTGATGGAGGACGGGCGCCCTGCCGGCCTCATCACGGAGCGCCATTACGCGCGCAATGTCGTCCTGAAGGGAAGAACGTCACCCCGGACGCGCGTGGGTGAAATCATGGAGCGCAGCGTCATCTATGTCCGGCCCGATTACACCGTCGAACAGTGCATGGCCCTGATGACCTCGAAGATGGTGCGCCACCTGCCGGTGCTCGACGGCGGAAAACTCATCGGCATCGTGTCGATCGGCGACTTGGTGAAAAGCATCATCACGGACCAGAAGTTCGTGATCGAGCAGCTCGGGCACTACATCAGCGGTACCAGGTAGCCGCGGACGACGAGCGCCTGGTGAGCGCCGCCCATCTGCTTTCTTGGGAGTGCAGCCGCTCGAGCCGAATCCGGCGGGTGGCTCCGTGGGCTCTGCCCGCATGGTGGACGTTGCTTAACCATTGAGCACGCATGGCCTGTCACCGCCCAATGAATGGGCAGTCAAGTCATTTGAATAGACCACAATACTTGCGACGTTCGATTATTGCTCACCCTTTCAATAGTTTGCGTTGGAACGTGTATTTGGCATGTATTTTGAGTGGTTAATAAAGCATCAACCGTTGCCCTAGCGGCGGTCTCCAAATGTCTCCGGCGCCCGCGACGGGAAAGCAAGAGAAGGCAAGGAGGGAGGTGCCCATGAAATTAATCACGGCAATCATCCAGCCCTTCAAACTCGACGACGTGCGCACGGCCCTGAGCGATCTTGGCGTCCAGGGCATGACGGTCTCTGAGGTCAAGGGCTATGGCCGACAGAAGGGCCACACCGAGATCTATCGCGGCACAGAGTACGACGTCACTTTTGTGCCGAAGATAAAGATCGAGCTCGCTCTACCATCGACACTTGTCGACAAGGCCGTGGAGGCCATCCAACACACGGCCAAGACGGGCCAGATCGGCGACGGCAAAATCTTCGTCTTCCCGATCGAGCACACCATCCGCATTCGCACCGGCGAAATCGATGACGCGGCACTGTAAGGCGCGCAGGCGAACTCTTCAGGACAGGAGTTGGAGCATGACCGCTAAGATACCTTCACCAGCTGGGCTTGTGACACTTGCATGCAGACTGCTCGTTGTACTTTTTGTCAGTGTCGTTCTGACCGACGCGGCATTTGCCGATGCGGCTCCCGCCTGCGACGCCAAGACCCTCGAGAATTGCACGCCCAATGCAGGCGACACGGCGTGGATGCTGACCTCGGTCGCCCTCGTGCTGATGATGACTATCCCGGGCCTCGGCCTGTTCTACGGCGGGATGGTGCGGAAGAAGAATGTCGGCGACACGGTGATGACCAGCTTTGCCATCACCTGTCTCGTGACCGTCATATTCATGGCCGTGACGTACAGCCTTGCCTTCCGCGCAGGCTCCCCGTTCATCGGCGGCCTGGATCGCGCTTTCCTGCAGAATATCCTGAGCGACATATCCAAGGGCATCGGCAATCCCAATCCGCTCGCACCTACGATCCCCGAGGTGGTCTACATCTGCTTTCAGATGACGTTTGCGATCATCACGCCTGCCCTGATCGCGGGGGCGTTCGCGGAGCGCATGAAATTCTCCGCCATGCTCTGGTTCATAGGCCTGTGGGCCATTTTCGTTTACGCGCCAATCGCGCACTGGGTCTGGGGGCCTGACGGCGTCCTGAGCAACGTCAATGCAGACGCATGGGTGAAGGTTCTCGACTTCGCCGGTGGCACGGTCGTCCACATCAACGCCGGCGTGGCCGGCCTGATGTGCGCGCTCATGCTCGGCAAGCGCAAGGACACCGGCCCCGCCCACAATGTCGTGCTGACATTCATTGGCGCGTCGCTGCTGTGGGTCGGCTGGTTCGGCTTCAATGCCGGCTCCGCCGTCACGGCCGGCTTGCAGGCGGGCATGGCCATGACCGTCACGCAGATCGCAACCGCTATGGCGGCCCTGACCTGGATGTTCGTCGAATGGATGGCCCGCGGCAAGCCGACCGTTGTTGGCATCTGCTCAGGCGCCGTCGCGGGCCTCGTCGCCATCACGCCCGCCTCGGGCTTCGTTGGTCCTGGAGGGGCGCTGGCAATCGGCGCCGCCGCGGGCGTCCTCTGCTACATTGCCGTCACCGGCGTGAAGTCGCTGTTCGGCTATGACGATACGCTCGACGCCTTCGGCGTGCACGCCGTCGGAGGAGCGACGGGCGCGATCTCGACCGGCGTCTTCGCAATCGGCGAGTATGGCGGTACGCCGGGGCTTATCGAGGGCAATCCGGGACAAGTGATCAACCAGCTGATCGGCGTCGGCATCGTCACGGCCTATGATGCCGTGGCCACGCTGGTGATACTTTTCATCATTGGCATTTTCGTCGGACTGCGCGTGAACGAAGACGTTGAGCGCGAGGGCCTCGACATAGCCCTTCACGGCGAAGCGGTGCAGTGAAACGGGAGAGACCATGGCAGCGGCCATGGTCTCTTTCGATCCATTTCGAGGCAATGAATGCGACTATGCGCGAGCGCCCCGCTGCGCCATGTTGAGCTCTCGAAAACTGGGCACCCTTGCACTCTGCAGCGCCGATCTGTCAGTCCTGCAAGGAAATGTCACCACTCTCGAGACCTCACCTACGATGTGGGATCGGCGGACGTTTGAGTCACGGCCGGGCCCGGCGGTCGGCTTACGAGTTGGGGCCCCGCAAACTGCAGCAGGATTATGCTCGCGGCAATTGCCACCGGAAGTGCGGCGGGCCATCGCGGGCCCGCGGCCATTGCCACGACGAGCGCAGGCACCCATCCCAAAGCAACGCCGTAAATCCCAAAGTTCTCAACGCAAGCGAGATAACCGAGTACGAATGTCACAATGCCGGTGATCATGCTCAGCAGGACGTCAGATTCTTCTCCATCCAACTTCGACATTGGCGATCCTCCACGTTCTTCTTGTGGCTTTGCACCAGCATATCGTGTGGGGCAGGACCGAACGCCAGGAAGGGCCCAAATTCTGGGATCACGATTGCGTGCTTCTTTCGGGACGAAGCAGCGTGCGCGTCCTAGGGAATTCGTGCGACGCGCTCGGCCGCGGCCGGGGCGGAATGCCTGGTCAGCTCTGCCGATAGCGCGGCGCCGAGCCGCTTCAGCCCGTCGGAGGTGTCGAACCGGTCGAGCATGATCTCGATCAGGGCGGGCCCCTCATTGCTCGCGCGGGCGCGCGTCAGCGCCGCCTCGAGCTCGTCCTCCGTCGTGACGCGCTGTCCCCAGCCGCCGCCAAAGACCTCCGTCAGCCGGTGGTACTCCCAGGGCTGGATGTCGTTATAGGGGCCCTCATGGATCATCCGCTCGGTGGTGTAGCCGTCGTTGTTCATGAGCAGGAGGATGGCATTGGTCTTGTGGCGACAGAGCGAGGACAGCTCCTGGGCGGTCATCTGGAAGGCGCCGTCGCCGATGAAGGTCACCGGGCGCCGCGCGGGATTGGCAAGGGCCGCGCCGAGCGTTGCGGGGAGCGCGTAGCCGATCGACAGGTAGAAAGCCTGGCCGATGAAGGCGACGTTGTCGTGCATGACGAGATCGGCGGCGGCGACAATGGAGTCCCCCGTCTCGGCGATGACGGTCGTGTCGTCGCCGATGAAGGCGTTGATGCGCTTCATGACGCGGGCAACGGTGAGCTTGCGGCCGGGCTCCGGGGTGAAGCTCGTGTCGAGCGTCTGGGAGACGCTCGCGAACGGCGGATGAGAAAGGCCGCCGGCCGGCATGCGCTCGGCGAGCCCGGTCACCACATCGCCGATCCAGACCTGATCGTAGAAATGATGGCTGATCTTCAAGCGGCCGGAGTTGGCGAGGATCATGTGACTGCCGTCGAGGCGGCCGGCATAGACACCGAGATTGATGTCGCTCAGCCAGGCGCCGACGCAAAGGAGAACGTCGGAGCTCTCGACGATGTCGCGGATGTCGGGGCGCGACAGGCCGCCTTCGTAGACGCCGATCGCCTGGGGGTGATGCTCGGAGATGACTGCCTTGCCGAGGAGTGTGGTGGCGACCGGCAGACGGCTCGCCTCGACCAGGCGATGGAACTCCGCCATCAGACCGTAGCGATGGAGCTCGACGCCGCCGAGGATTACCGCGCGACGCGCCGAAGAGAGGAGCTCCATGGCCTCGTCGAGCGCCTCCTTGAGGGCGCGGGTGTCGGATGCCGGCCGGTCCGGAGCGGTGAACGGGCCCGGCGCCGCGCACGGGCGGTCCACCATGTCGGCCGGGATCTCGATCATGATCGGACGCTTCTCGGCCATGCAGCGGGCGAGCGCGCGGTCGATCCGCTGCGGGGCTTCGGCGGCGTCGTCGAGCAGCACGGAGGCGGCCGTGATGTGGGCGTAGGCGGCCTGCATGGTCGTGAAGTCGCCGACGCTGTGGTGGAGCAGCATCGAGGAGCGCCGCTGCGCGGTGCGCGGGCTGCCCACAAGCACGACGAGCGGGACCTGCTCGGCATAGGCGCCGGCAATTGCGTTCATGGCGCTGAAGCCGCCGACACCCCAGGTGACGCAGATGCAACCGATGCCGTTGATGCGCGCATAGGCGTCGGCCGCGTAGCCGGCGTTGAGCTCGTTGCAGGTGCCGATGAGCTCGATGCCGTGCTCGATGAGCCGGTCCATGAAGGTGAGCACATAGTCGCCCGGCACGCCGAAGGCGTGTTTGAGGCCGGCCTGCTTCAGCCGCTCAATGAGATAATGGGCGACGGTCGCGTTGGTCATGGATGGTCAAGATGCGCTGCGAATTGGGGTGCGTCAAACCCCGCCGGCCCCATATCCGGTGCACAATAAACAGTGAAAACATTCAGGGACTCGCGTTGCTCCCGGCTGGTGCGCAGCCAGCAGGCTCACGGTTCCACGTCGTGGTCTAGCGGCATAAGACCATCTGTTCGGGCGCTGGGGGGACCTCGCGGGAGGATGGGCGCGTCGCGACAACTCTGACCCGTGAAAATCCGACGTCCGAGTTTTGTCGGGCCGCCGAAAAGCATGAAAAAGAATATTTTTGTTCAGCTCCGCATTGAATTTCAGAGGGCTTTTCCAGGATTTCGCGTGACGGGCGGATTGAGCGGCAATGACACGCTGGTCAATGACGGACTGGGCTGGCAATATCCGGCCACATCGCGCATCGCAATCCGCATATCGAGCCCATTTGAAATCTTCAATTTGTTTGCCTGCGATCAGCTTCATGCTCCCGCAGGCCAAAAAAATTTGATCAGATGACCACCCCTCCTGAGGACAAGACGGATAGGAGTGACGATGGCGCGCGCTACGTCGCGGCTATCGAGGCCATCTACGATGCAGCTGCCGAGCCCGAGCGCTGGCCGGAAGCGCTCGCGGCAATCGCGCGCGTCTTCGATGCGGTTGGCACGGTCATTCTGCACAACAGGGAGGACGGGAGCATGACGGCGATCGCCTCCCCCGGCCTCGAAGCAGCCGTCGCCGACTACGATCGCGGCTGGTGGCGCCACGATATACGGGTGCAGCGTGGATTCGAGCGGTCGCTCCTGACCCAGGCCGGCGTTTATTCGGACCGCCATATTGCGAGCCCCGAGGAGCTCAAGACGCATCCGTTCTATACCGTGTTCCTCGCCAAGCACGGGCTCGGCCACTTTATCGGCGGGTCGGTCTCGCCGCATCCCAAGGTGTTCGCTGCCTTGAGCGTCCAGGGGTCCTTGGACAAGGGCCCCTTTACGGACGACGATATAGCTCTCCTCAACGGTATCAGCCGACATGTGGAGAGAGCGCTGCGCCTGTCTATCCGCCTCATGGAAGGAGAGGTGGCCAACCTGGCGCTGAGCGACGCGCTCTCGCGCATGAAATCCGGGGTCATCGTCGCCGACGAGATCGGAAACGTCGTCTTCTGCAACGACGCGGCGCACGCCATGGTTGGCGATGGTCTCACTTTGACGAATGGGCGGATCGGCGCCGAATTCGCCGAGGACGGAGCCGAACTCGCTCGTGCCCTCGCGGCGGCCGCCGTCCCGGATGCGAGTAGCGCAGGCTTCAAGCCTGTTCTCATCCGCGGGCACCAGCGCAAACGGCCGCTCGTCGCCTACGTGCTGCCGATCCGCCGCCCGAGCGAGCATGCCGACATCGCATTTCTTCTCGGGGGGAGGGTCTTGATGCTGCTGCTCAATCAGGAGCCGGGTGCAGCTGCTGATCCGTCGCTCGTGCGCGATCTCTTGAATGTGACACTCGGTGAAGCGCGTGTGGCTAGCCTCATCGGCGCGGGCAAGACGGTGCGTGAGGCAGCACAGACCCTCAACATCTCCGAGGAAACGACGCGTACGGTCTTGAAGCGCATTTACGCGAAGGCCGGCATCTCGCGGCAGAGCGAACTTACCGCACTGCTGGCGCGGCTAACGCTCACGTCGCCCGACTGATGGCAAGTCCATTGGATCTGTTGCACGCCTGCGGCAGGCAAGCTCCGAACGAGGACTATTTTTTTTCATACCCCATCTGGGGGATGCTGAGCGCCTAATCAGCAGTCTAGGCTCAACTCGTTTAGATAGACATTTGCGGGGCTGCTCTTTTTTGTTGGCGTATTTATTTCAGCTCTAAGCGGGGGCTCCGCCACGCCGCCGCGCCGCAGAAAGTGCAAGGCGCTTTGCGGCGCGGCGGGGCGCGTTTTTCCAATTTGAAATAGCGTGTGTCGAGGCACGGCGCGCTCCGGCCGAGCGAAACCCTGTCAGCCGTTCGATTCTGATGTCGCGCTGGGCAAGCCGCCCGTCTGGCGCAATGCCTCGGCAAGGGCGATCGCGGCGGCGACGGCGATGTTGAGCGAGCGCAGGCCGGGGCGGATCGGAATCCTCACGCGCGCATCGGCGGCGGCGTGAACAGCCTCAGGGACGCCCGCGCTCTCGCGGCCCATCAGCAGGATATCCGTCGAGGCGAATCGGAATTCGGTGTGCGTCTCTGCGCCGTGCGTGGTGACGAGCACGAGGCGGGGCACATCCACCTTGCCCAGTCGCTCACCTTCGAACGCCTCCCAGCTCACATGGCGCGTGATCGTCACATGATCGAGGTAGTCGAGGCCTGCGCGCCGCAACGCCTTGTCGCTCATGTCGAATCCCGCGGGACCGATGATATCCACCGGAACCGCGAAGCACGCTGCGAGCCTCAGAATCGTGCCTGTGTTCTGCGGAATGTCGGGCTGATAGAGCGCAAGGCGCATGGCGATTTCCTTGTCGCGAGGGCGCGTACGCGTGCGCCAAATTGCCCCGCGATCAGCGACTTAAGTTTCCTTGAGGGGCCTAGTAAACGATGCAACAAAGAGGCGCGACGGTCGTGAGCGTGTCCGTGCGATTCGCCACCGACATGCGTCGCCAGAGCCGCCTCACCGGTTCTTGCACCGCGATGGGGTCTCGGCTAGTGCTCGGAGCCCGTCATGTTGAGCGTGTTGGGGTTTTGTGGCCGGGGAGCGGTACCGCGGCAGGGGTTCGCATGGCAATCGCTCAGTGATTTCTGAGGATTGGTCCGGAGCGGTTGCTCGCGGACGGCCGGTCCTGGTGTCTCTGATCACCGCAATATTCGGGAGGTCCACTTGGTAGCCGAAGCCGAAGAGCCCGATCGCAGGGATTTTCTCGTTCTTGCAGGCAACGCATTCGTCGCCGTGGGCGCCGCGGCGACCTTGTGGCCGTTCGTGGCTCAGATGAATCCGGATGCCAGCACCCAAGCTCTGGCGTCGGTTGAAATCGACCTTGCCCCCGTCAAGGAAGGCCAGGCGATCACGGCCTTGTGGCGCGGCAAGCCGATCTTCATCCGGCATCGCATGAAGGACGAGATCGAGCGGGCGGTCGAGGTTCCAGTCGCGACGCTGCCGGACCCGCTGGCGCGCAACGATCTCCTGCCTGAGACGGCGCCCGCGACCGACACCAACCGCACCAAAGCCGGCAAAGAGAACTGGCTGATCATGATCGGCATCTGCACGCACTTGGGCTGCATCCCGAAGGGGCAGCAGCTCGGCGACGCGCGTGGCGACTTCGGCGGATGGTTCTGCCCCTGCCACGGATCGCACTACGATACGGCGGGGCGCATCCGCAAGGGTCCGGCGCCGCGCAACCTCGAAGTGCCGCCTTACGAATTCGTGTCCGATACCAAGATCAAGATCGGCTAGCGGGAGAAGGCTTCATGGCCGAGCATCAGTCGTCCTACGTGCCGACGTCGAGAACTGCGAAGTGGTGGGATGACCGCCTCCCCGTCATGCGCCTCATGCACGGGCAGTTCGTCGACTTCCCGACGCCGCGCAACCTGAACTACCTGTGGACGTTCGGCGGCATCCTGACCTTCTGCCTCGGCGCGCAGATCATCACCGGCGTCGTGCTCGCCATGCACTACCAGCCGTCCGCGGCGGAAGCCTTCAACTCGGTCGAGCACATCCGCCGTGACGTCAACTACGGCTGGATGATCCGCAATTTCCACGCCGTCGGCGCGTCGATGTTCTTCGTCGCCGTCTACATCCATATCTTCCGCGGCCTCTACTACGGGTCCTACAAGGCGCCGCGCGAGGTGCTCTGGATCCTGGGCGTGCTTGATCTTCGGCGTCATGATGGCGACGGCCTTCATGGGCTACGCGCTGCCCTGGGGCCAGATGAGCTTCTGGGGCGTGACCGTGATCACGAACCTCTTCAGCGCCATCAACGAGGTCATACCGGGGCTCGGCACGACGGTCGTGCAATGGCTCTGGGGCGGCTACTCGGTCTCGGGGACGACGCTCAACCGCTTCTTCTCGCTCCACTATTTGCTGCCGTTCGTGATCGCGGGGCTCGTCCTCCTGCATATCTGGGCGCTGCATGTGGCCGGGCAGAACAACCCGACGGGCCTCGACATCAAGACCAAGTCGGACAGCGTGCCGATGTACCCCTACGCGGTCGCCAAGGATACGGTCGGCCTGTTCGCGTTCATGCTTCTCTTCGCCTGGTTCGTGTTCTTCCTGCCCGACTATCTGGGACACGCCGACAACTACACCGAGGCCAACCCGCTCGTCACACCGCCGCACATCGTGCCGGAGTGGTACTTCCTCCCCTTCTACGCCATCCTGCGCGCCATCCCGTCGAAGCTCGGCGGCGTCATTGCCATGGTCTCGGCGATCGTCATTCTCGCCTTCGTGCCGTGGCTCGACACGAGCCGCGTGCGCTCGGCGAAGTACCGGCCAATCTACAAGTGGTGCTTCTGGCTGCTCGTGATCGCGTGCGTCGGGCTCGGCTATCTCGGCGCCAAGCCGCCCGAGGGCGCTTACGTCACCTGGTCGCGCATCTTCACGTTCTACTATTTCGCGCACTTCCTCATCGTCATGCCGATCGTGGGCCTTCTTGAGACGCCCTCCACGCTGCCGCGCTCGATCACGGAATCCGTGCTCGGCAAGAGTAGCGGCGGGGGTGGTGCCGCGCCGCTCAAGGCGGCGGCCGCAGCAGAAAAACGCTGAGCGGGGGAAAAATCATGATGAGAGCCGTCAATCTGCCCCTCGGCCTGGCTGTGCTCGCCGCGGCGCTTGGGCTCGTTCCCCATGCTGCCTCGGCGGCAGGCGACGCCCCGCACATCGAGCGCGAGACATGGAGCTTCGGCGGCTTCCGTGGCCAGTACGACCAGGCGCAGCTTCAGCGCGGCTTCCAGATCTACAAGGATGTCTGCTCGGCCTGTCACGGGTTGAAGCGCATCTATTTCCGCAATCTGGTGCAGCCGGGTGGACCGCAGTTCCCAGAAGACGCGGTCAAGGCGCTCGCGGACGGATGGCCGAACAAGGTCACCGACGGGCCGGACGACGCCGGCAAGATGTTCGAGCGCCCGGCCAAGCTCTTCGATCCGATCCTCGGCCCCTACAAGAACGACAAGGAAGCGCGCGCGTCCCAGAACGGGGCGCTGCCGCCGGATCTGTCGCTGATCGCCAAAGCCCGCAACGTCGAGTACGGCGGCCCGTTCTGGGCGCATCCGTTCTCGATGCTGCGCGACATCGCGACCGCCTATCAGGAAGGCGGCGCCGACTACCTTCATGCGCTGCTCACCGGCTACGAGGATCAGCCGCCGGCCTATAAGCGCGACGCCGAAGGGCGGCTGCATGCCGTCGGCGCGGATGAGGCGGTCGACGAGAAGGCGGTCGAGCGGTGCGCAAGCGTGACGCACGGCGAGGAGGGGAAGCCCGATACCTGCAACAAGCTGCAGGACGGCATGATGTACAACAAGGCCTTCCCCGGACATCAGATCGCGATGCCGCCGCCGCTCGCTAAGGACAACTTCGTCAAGTACCAGGACGGCACGGGCTCGCTCGACGAGAACGCGCGCGATATCGCGGCGTTCCTCTCCTGGGCGGGCGATCCGCACCTCGACGACCGCAAGCACACCGGCTGGCTGGTCATGATTTACCTGCTGGTGACGACGGTGCTGCTCTATCTCGCCAAGAAGCGCATCTGGTCAAAAATTCCGCACTGATTGAGTGAGGCAGTAGGCAAGAGGCAGTCGGCAGTAGGCAGTAGGAAGAATCTCGCAATTAGCCACTGCCCACTGCCCACTGCCCACTGCCCACTGCCCACTGCCGGTTGCCTGTTGCGTGTTGCGTTGGGGGAGTCATGACCAAATCGGTGCTCGGAATCATCGGCGGCAGCGGGTTCTACCATCTGCCGGGGCTCACGAACCCGCACTGGGAAAAGGTGATGACGCCGTGGGGGGCGCCCTCGGACGAGATCCTTTTCGCCGAGATCGAAGGGCTCCCTGTCCGCTTCCTGCCGCGGCATGGGCGCGGCCATCCGGTGCCGCCGTCAGCCATCAACTTCCGCGCCAATATCGACGCCTTGAAGCGCTCGGGCGTCACCGACCTCGTGTCGATCTCGGCCTGCGGCTCGCTCAAGGAGGAGTTCGCACCCGGTCATTTCGTGCTGGTCGATCAGTTCATCGACCGCACGTTCGCGCGCGAGAAGAGCTTCTTCGGGCCCGGGTGCGTGGCGCATGTCTCGGTCGCCGATCCGGTGAGCCCGCTGCTCGTCGATGCGATCGCGGCCGCGGCCAAGGCCGAGGGCGTCGACCACACGCGCGGGGGAACGTATCTCGTCATGGAGGGCCCGCAGTTCTCGACGCGCGCCGAATCCAATCTCTACCGGAGCTGGGGCCTCGACGTGATCGGCATGACCAACATGCCGGAAGCCAAGCTCGCGCGCGAAGCCGAGATCTGCTACGCGACGGTCGCCATGGTGACCGACTACGACTGCTGGCACGACGAGCACGCGGCGGTCGATGTGGCGGCCGTCATCAAGGTCATGATGGGGAACACGGAGAAGGCGCAGCGGCTGGTCTTGCGCCTCGCCAAGGATTTTCCGCGCGAGCATCCCAAATGTCCGATCGGCTCGGACACGGCGCTCGAGGTTGCGATCATCACGGCGCCGGAGGCGCGCGATCCGTCGCTCGTGAGAAAACTCGATGCGGTCGCAGGGCGAGTGCTCGGCGTCATCCCGCACAGCGAGTGAGACGCGGCGGCGCCATTACGCCGTGGCGACGACCTCGAGCGCGTTGGCTGACGAGCGATGCGTGAAGACGAGGTCCGCGCACGTCCGCCCCGTCGCTCCGACAAAATGCAGGAAGTAGGAGTTGTTCCACGCGGCGTTGACGCACAGGCTCACGAGCGCGCGGTTCTCGAAGTTCTTGCGTCGAGGACAGGAACGGGTAGTGCTCCATCATCTCGCCGTTCCAGCTCACGTTGAACCGCTCGTCGATCGGATTGGCGAGGCCGAGGCGGAACGTATGATACGAGAGAGGCCCGTTCTCCTGATGCGCTCCCGGAATTTCCTTGCAGTTGTCGTACACCCAGCGAAAGAACGGGGCATGTGACCGGGGCCGGAGGACGAGCACGCCCGTATTCGTGAAATCCTCGATTTCCGGGGCGCCGGGATCGGCGAGGCCGTAGTGGTGGTACCATTGCGAGATGCGCGGCGCCTGCACGGCGAACATCTTGCGGTGAAAACGATTGTCGGCTTTGCGCGGGGTTCCCAACTCGGACAGGGAATAGGGGACGAGACCGATCTTGTCGGAATTGCCCGCGGCCGTGACGATGCATGGCGCATGGTGGTGGTTCGGCAGGACGTCGGCATCGATCCAGACCACCTGCTCGTATTTGCTGATCTCGGGATGCTCGAGGATCAGGAGCTTCTGCCAATGGGGCGGGCGCGCCGTGCCGAGGGCGCCCGAGTCGAGGTAGTGATCGATGGCGAAGACGTCGTAGGCGTGCTTCTGGGCGTAGAGCTCCACACTGCGGCGGAACGATCTTTCCCAGTCCTGGCGGTATTTGTCGCCGATCACCAGAGTGACAAGGGCCTTGGTGTTCATTCGCGGCAGCTCTGGCGCTCGTCCCGGTGCATGAAGTCCGTATGCAGCGAGCGTAACCAACGAAGCTTGCTCCGGGCTAACGGAGCAGCCGGCAGCGGTCTCAGTCGGGGCCGTGGGGTGCAAACGCGACGTGGGCGATCTTGCTTTCGACGCGCTCGACCCCTTCGATGCCCTGCAGGAGACGCACCGCCTCGACGATCAGCTTTTCGTCGATCGTGGCGCCGGTGAGCACGACCTTGCCGCCAAAGACATGCGCGTCGAAGCCATACTGCAGCGACTTCGGGCCGAAGCGGCGGTCCATGGCGAAGCGGACGCGGGCCAGGATCAGTTCATCCGCGAGCGCGGCGCGGGAGGATGGGGTCTCGGCAAATTGCGGGCTTTGAGCCAGGCGGACGATGTGATCGACGCAGTCGGCGACAGGGACGCGGGACGTGTTCAGCACGATCGCATAGAGGGAGGGGTCGGACCAGTCGATGCCGAAGAGCTTCTGCATGGTGCCGTTGTGGGCGGCGTCGTTGCGCTCGATCTCGCGGCGGGCGACGCCCGCGTCCTCGAGGCGCAGCCGCTCCATCAATACGCCCTCGCGATAGGCCATCGGGGCGCAGATGCGCACGCACAGCACATGCGGGATCGACCGCAGAAGATAGGTCGCGCCCCAGCCGCGGATGAGGACGTTGCCCTTGGCGGCGAGCTCGAGGATCTCCTGCGCGGTGTAGCGCGAGAGACGCTTCCGGTCGACCGACCAGCGCTCGAGGAGCGAGGCCTCGCCTTCGAGGAAGCGATGCACCTCGCTTTCGCGCAGCCCCGTGCGCTCGGCGATATCGTGCTCGACGATCTCATGGTGGACGACGGCGAGGCCGAGGCGCTTGGCGAGACCAGCGGCGACCTCGCTGCCGCGGGTGCCCATCTCACGCGTCATGGCGATTACAGGCATGGTGTCCTCCTTTCAGGAGAACTCTTTTCCGGCGAGCGCAGCGGCGCATGCGTGCGCGCCGCGCCACACTTCGCGAGCAGATAGCCGATCGAAGCGCGCGCGGGCTCAGGGCCCTCGGGCGCTGAAGCGGGCGTGCGGCACGTTCGCCATCAGACGGTGGAAGGTGCCGCCCGTGAGGTGGACGAGCGTGCGATGGTCGCCGCCTTCGAAGTAGATGTCCTTGAAGCCTTCGAGGCTCTCGTCCATCACGGCCTTGAGCCCGTAGGCGGCCGCGACCGGCGGCACGGCGCCGCGCTCGCAATCCTCGAAGATGGCCGCGATCTCCTCCTCGGTGGCGAGGCCGACCGGCTGCTTCAGCCAGGCGCCGAGCTTTTCGAGCTCAATGTGCGAGGAGGCGGGGACGATGGCCATGAGGAAGCCGTCCTTACGCCTGATGAGGACGCCCTTGGCGAGGTTGTCCTCGGAAATCGCGCTCGCGTGCGCCGTGGCCGAGGAGCACAGCGTCTTGTCGTGTGTCACGACGTCGTAGGCCAAGCACCGGTCGTCGAGAAATTCCTGGATTGTCGTCGCTAGACCCATGGTGTTCCTCCATCTCCGCTCGTTGCGAGCGGTTATGCCTTGGCGGGAGGACACGCGACTGGGGCATCACTCATGGGCGAGCAGTCAGGCTTGCGGCTGGCTGCCCGCCAGCGATGAGCGACCTGACATCTAATCAGCGGCCCGCCCGCTCGCTGCGTTCGTCTTATAATTTATGCCTTCGGGGCGGCGCTCGCAACACCAGCTGCGCCGAAACTCGAGCCCGACATCAACTCAACGGTTGGTTGTGGCCTCCTCCTTGACGTAGCGGGCGGAAACCCAACCCTGCATGCCCTTGTACTCGACACGACACCAAGGCGCCTGCGCGTCGTTGCGCTCCTGCTTCGACATGTACATGTAGCGGTCCATGCTGAGCTGGACGCGCATGCAGCCGATTTTCTTCAAGCCGCGTGCGTTGGGGGGAATGTCGGCGAGGCTCTTGCTGTCGGCCGAGGGAACGTCGCGCAGGTGCAGCACGTCGTCGGACCGGACGCCGATCACGGCGAGGAACACGGGCGGGCCGTCGATGACGGGTGGGGCTTCGTCCGTTGCCGTCGGGGTGGCGGCTGCCGGCGCCTGTGCTGCATCCGCGGCGGGCGGTGCGGTATCCTCGATGGCTGGCGGCGGCGCATCCTCCGCGGCGCGGGCTGCGTGTCCCGGGAGACCGGACCAGCACGCAAAGGCGGCGACGATCAACAGCGCAGCGCGATGCTCAATTTGAGCCATACTTCCCTCTCCGAAGTGTCCCCCTTCTCGAGGCGAAAAATGCGGAGAAATGCGCCCTCGTTATGGCGCGACGGCGCGGCGTGCGAGCACGGCCGCGCTTTCCACGATCTCGGGAAACAGGCCGTCGGGGCAGACCGCGAGGAGACCCTCCCGCAGCGCCTTTTCGAAGGGCTGGCGCTTCTCGCCCAAAGCCTCGGGCGTCGTGCTCGATTGGGATAGGGCCCGCGAAACGAGCTCGTCGATCGACGAGATGCGCTTCTCGACGACGCCGAACCGTTCGAGCCGCAAGAACGGCGAGCGCAGGAGGACCGCTTCGTGCGGCTCCCATTGCGGCGACTTGCGGTGCGCATCGAAGTCGTCGGGCCGCGCGATACTCGACACGGACGGCGTCAAAGACATCGCGCCAGCGGCCCTCGGGAAATGGCAGGCTTTCGGTGCTGAGAAGGGCTATCGCGCCCTGCGGAGCAACGAGCTTGTCGAGGCGGGCGAGCGTTGCATCCCGGTTCATCCAGTGGAACGAGCGTCCCATGACGACGAGGTCCAAGGGTGCGAGGCTCTGGTCGAGGTCCTGCGAGGAGCCGACCCGCCAGTCGATCGAGATGCGCGAGATCTGCGCTCTGGCGCGCCGCGGCGGCGATCATCTCGTCGCTCGGGTCGATGCCGATCACGGTGCCGGCGTAGCGCGCAAGGGGGATCGCGAGCGTCCCCGGGCCGCAGCCGAGATCGAGCACGCGTGAGCTCTGGCCGAGGGCGGTCTCGCGCGCCAGGCGGCCGACGAGCGCGGAAGCATAGCGCGGGCGGGCGGCGACGTAGTGCTCCGCCGCCGACGCGAAGCGCTCCGGCCGGAAGGGGGCAACCGTCGTCATGCCATCTGCTCCGGCTGCTTCGTCGCTCAAGCCGACACCCACTAATCTAGTGTTACGGCTTGACGGGAAGGACCGGCGCATTGCCGCGCGGCGGCTTGTCCCCGGGTGCCGCGTCGGCACCCGCAAACTCGTGCGAGCGAAAGAAAAAGCGTCCGCTTCCGAGGCGCCGAAGCGTTCGGCATGAGATCGAGAAGCTTCGTCCGCGGCAATCCCGGCGCTACAGGCGGATGATGTCCCCGGGCGCCAGCCCGAGTGCCATCAGGACCTGCTCCGGAATGGGATCGAGCGCCTCGATGCGGACGTTGTAGCAGCCGTGGGTGAACTGCTCCACCGCGGCCCGCGCATCGCGCTCGTTCTCAATGGCGACGTTGTACTTCTCGCGCATGATCAACGTGGTACCGGCCCGTCTGGTGACGGTTTCGACGACCCAACCCTGCGGCATGACACCCTCCATACGTTGATGCCTGCGGTCATCTTGTCGTTGCGCCGCAACACTCTGCCATGCCGCACTGCGGCGAGCTACAGGAATCGCAGCGGGTGCTGCTGAATCTGGTGGGTGCGAACTTATCCTCGCGCTCTCGAGCGCGCGTATCATCGCCTCCATCCCGCTCCGCTGGGGTCGTCTTCTAGAGGCGTCTTGAGATGCGAGGGGCGGGTCCGAGGTCTGAGAGGATGCGCGAGCTACGCGGCTCGCCTCCCCGGCGCGTTTGCCAATTGCCGGCGGTAACGCCGGTACCGGAGAAGCTGCGGCTAAGTGCGGCGCGGGACGTCGGGATTTGGCTTCACCCGGCGCAAAGCTCGGAAGGCGGGGCGCCGGTGCGCCTTCGCTTTCGACATCATGCGGAAGACCGCGGCAATCCCGCGCCCCGCTCCCCTACTTCGTATGTCCTCGGGTTCATGAGCCGCGAGAGCACTGCGCTTGCCGGACCCAATCCGTCATCCCGGCGTCATGGTGAAGCCATGCTCCGCATGGACGAGCCGGGATCCACGACACACCTCCGCGAGGGTGCGCGGCAAGTTGTGCAGGATGTGGCAGCGTCCAATACCACTCCCTCAAAAGAGAGCCTCGCGACTTGCGTGGGTCCCGACCTGCGTCGGGATGACGGCGAGGGGAGGTGAGCGTGTGCCGGGCCGCCGGCGGTCGTCCGAGTGGCGCGCGGGTGCGAAGCGCTGAAAAGACGCGGCAAGCATTGCACTTAAGTTGAGCTTGGCGCCCTTGTCCCACCGGCGGAGATGGTGCAGAGCTTGCGCTTCGGCGCGCTGCCCAGGAGGAAATCCCCCATGCGATTGGATGCCATCGCGATCGGCAACAATCCGCCTCACGACATCAATGTCATCATCGAGGTGCCGGTCGGCGGGCGAGCCCATCAAATACGAAATGGACAAGGCCTCGGGGACGCTGGTCGTCGACCGCTTCCTCTACACGCCGATGCGCTACCCCGGAAACTACGGCTTCGTGCCGCATACGCTCTCGCCCGACGGCGATCCGATCGATGTGCTCGTCTGCAATACGCGCACCATCGTTCCCGGCGCGGTCATCAACTGCCGCCCCGTCGGCGTGCTCATCATGGAGGACGAGGGCGGCGGCGACGAAAAGGTGATCGCCGTTCCGAGCGCCAAGGTGAGCCGGCGCTACGAGCGGATCGCGAACTATTCCGATATGCCCGAGATCACCGTGAAGCAGATCGAGCACTTCTTCAGCCACTACAAGGATCTCGAGCCCGGGAAGTGGGCCAAGCTGCACCATTGGGGCGATGCGGCCGAGGCCCGGCGCCAGATCGAGATCGCGATCGCGCGCGCGGCCAGCTCACGCCAAGACAGGCGGATAGTCACACGCGGATAGTTCGGGCCGCCGGCTCCCGGTATCGTCGAGAGCCGACGCCGGGAGTTGACTCAAATCACTGCTGCCGCCTCCCGCGTCTGCTCAGTTCGCCGAAAGTCCACTATGCATCGCCGGGTGTTGTCGGCCATATCGCTCGAGCTTGAGCGGTGAGCGAAGGGGAGGAGCGCGCATGTTTCCAGCCGATGAGCAAACGCTCGTGCTGCTAGCCGGCGTAGCCCTCGCTGCAGTTTCGGCGCTGGTTCTCATCTCGCGTGCGGTGGCCCGGCGATCGGCTAACGAGGCCGATGCCGTCCAACACAAAGCACACATAGCCGCCGCTCCTGCGCCCAGGCCGCAACCCCAACCGACGAAAGTCCAGCAGCCGGCCGCGGCAACTTCCATCGCTGCGGCGAAAACGACCTCGCCCGACGACCCCTATGGTGTGAGGGCAACGCTTCCGGCAGATGCGTCGTACACGGCGATCGCGGTTGCGACCGCCGAGGCTGCGGCGCGCGCAAAGGCCGCCTCCGGCTCGAATTCCCGGGTGTAGGTCAGCGGATTTGTAGAGGAGCGGTCCGGCCGAGCTCCGACAGGTCTCCTGGCTCCGTATCCGGAGCATCGTTCGGCTTGCGTCCGCGCGGTCGCAAACGTCCGCGGCTGGCGCTCCCTTTTTGCTTGGACATTGATTTTCCATAATGAACGGTAACAACACTTCGGCACATGGCGGACGCCGAGCCGGCAGCGGATGTGTGGGGCGGGCCTTTAGGCTTGCGCTTGCCGACGTCACAAGATGTGTGGATTGAACCAGCGGCACGCCGCTGGGTCGCGGGGGGTGCCCGGCAGGAATTGGCCGGGTGGGGTAGTCTCTGTGTTTTACGCGACCGGGGTTCAGTCAGAGTTCTCATGGAAAGCAGCCCAGTGAAGACCGAATGCACGCTCGTGCCGGCGCTTCGATATCGCGATCCCGACACGGCGATCCCTTGGCTTATCAATGCGTTCGGTTTCGAACAGCACTCGATCGTCACGAGCGACGACGGGAAGGCCGCCTACGCGCAGCTGATGCACCGCGGCTCGCTCATCATTGTCGGGCCGGTGCGCGATTCCGAGCTCGACCGGCTCATGAAGCAGCCGGACGAGATCGGCGGTGTCGAGACGCAAAGCTGCTATCTCGTGGTCGAGGACGCGGACGCCCACTATGTCAGGGCGCGTGCGGCGGGCGCGAAGATCCTGCTCAAGCTCAAGAGCGACGACAACGGCGGGCGCGGATACACGTGCGCCGACCCGGAAGGCCATATCTGGAATTTCGGCACCTTCGATCCGGCCCAGGCGCGTTCGATCGCCGATACGCGGCCCTATTGGAAGAAGGTTGTTTCGACCGAGCAAGCGCGGCGCTGGGGGATGCTGGCGGGTGTCGCTTTCGCCCTGGTGATTGCGGGAGCCGTCGGCGGTTTCATGGCGTCGGGGCAGCCGTGGGTCGGTGACAAGTCATCGGTCGAGATCCTCAATCAGCTCAATCAAGAGCGCGACGCCAGGCAGGCGGCCGAGCGGGCCGCCAACGAGGTACGCGGCGAGCTTCAGCGCGAGCGCTCGGTACGGGAAGCGGCGCAGAAGAGCGCCAATGATCTCGAGCAGCGGCTCGCGAAAGAGGCCTCTGCTGCAAAGCCGGCCCCGGAGAAGGCAGCGGCAATCGCCATTCCGGTTTCCGGGCCGGATCTCACCAAGGACCTCAACGCGGCGCGCGCCGAAAGCCAGCGCGCCAAGAAGTCGGCACAAGAGGCGCTCGACAGGCTCGGGCGCGAGAAGGCGGCGAAGGACGGCGCTGAAAAGGGCCGTCAGCAGGCGCTGGAGCAGCTCCAGCAAGAGCGGCGTGCAAGAGAGCGGGCGGAGCTCACGGTCAAGGAGGTCAACGAGCAGCTGGGGCGTGAGCGCGCGGCGCGGGAAGCGGCCGAGCGTGCCGCAGCACAGGCGCGAGCACAGCTTGCGGATCAGAGTGCGGTTCCCCGGCCCGTCAAGGCTCCCGAGCTCGTCAAGCCGCCGATGCCGGCAGTCCCCAAGGCGCAAGGCTTGGGCGCTCCCACGGAGCCGATGCCGGCAATCGCTCCGTAGCCTCGCGCGAAGCCGACAAGCTCAAGGTCGAGCCTGTCAAACCGTGAGGCGTCGGCATGCACTCATGCGGAAAAGGATCGGGGCGCCGCGCGATCGGAAATCGCGGAAGATGCACGCGACGACCGCCGGGAGGCAGACGCCGCGTGCGAGGGCTTGTAAACGCTAATCGCAACGACATGACGCAATACCAACATGTCTTTCGATGCGAGCAGGGCGATGGGACGGCGCGGGGAAATCAAAGTCAAGTCAACGGGAAGCGCCCGGCGCCTAATCCGTAATCATCTGTATCCGGAATGACACAGGTCGGCGCTAATTGATGCGGCGCAAAAGGGCCGGGGAATAAGCGCGTCGAGCGCATCGTTGAACGTTGAAGGTCGGTGCCGGCTCAGGCCGGCACGGAGCGCTGCGGCCGGATCCGTGCGACGCGGAGCGCGCTAGCCAGGGCACGAATTTAAGCAGGTCGCTCGGCGTGCCTTCGAATTGCCGCGCGCGTGACGTCAGTATGGCGGATGGCAGCGGTGGGGGATCGATAATGAATACTGCGACACAGGGTGACCTTCAGATGGATCAACGCATTATGGACCCGCAAGTCAGGGATCGCTCGCTGCCAGGCGCGCCCTCGACAGCGCCGGCTCTCGAAAGCACCACCAAGACCACGATCAGCGCCGATCTCAAGATCGCAGGCGACGTGACCTCCGAAGGCGAGGTGCAGCTCGACGGTGACATCAAAGGCTCGATCCAGTGCGCGACGCTCGTCGTCGGGCGGAACTCCGAAATTCTGGGCGATGCCATCGCCGACGAGGTCGTCGTGCGCGGCCACGTCCACGGCTCGGTCTACAGCAAGCGGGTATTCCTGCAGTCGACGGCGGTCGTCGAGGGCGACATTCATCACCGCATCATCATCGTCGAGGAAGGCGCCAGGTTCGAAGGCACCTGCCGGCGCGTGCAGGATCCGGCGAGCATCGCTGCGGCGGACCGGCGGGGATCAAGAGGCCGGGTCTTCGACCGCGGCGTAAGGGTAGGCCACTCCGCGAGCGATGTTAGCGATTTTCCGCTCGGCCTCGCCGGTGGCGAAGATTTTCAAGCGGGACGGCGCCGCCAACGGCGGACGACGTGGGAGGGGGCGGCGGGTTTCCGCTGCGCCCTCACACTCCATAAATTCGCTAGACGCTTTTCGCTAGTGCGCTCCGGACTCGTTGGCCGCGTCCGCCTGCAGCTGCCCGTAGTTCTGGATGCCGATCTTGTCGATCAGATCGAGCTGCGTCTCGAGGAAGTCGATGTGGCCTTCCTCGTCCTCGAGCAGATCCTCGAAGAGGTCCATCGAGACGTAGTCCTCATGCTTGCGGCAGATCTCGCGCGCATTCGTGTAGAGCTCGCGCGCCTCGCGCTCCGCCTTCAAGTCGCATTCGAGGACTTCCTTCAAATTCTCGCCGATGCGCAGCGGTCCGATGACCTGCAGGTTCGGGTGCCCCTCGAGGAAAATAATGCGCGCCACGAGCTTGTCGGCGTGCTGCATCTCCTCGATCGATTCCGCGCGCTCCTTCTTGGCGAGCTTGGTGAAGCCCCAGTTCTCAGTCGTGCGGTAGTGGAGCCAATATTGATTGACGGCCGCCAGCTCGTGCTTCAGCGCCTCGTTCAAGATCTCGATGACTTCCTTCTTACCCTTCATGATCTTGGCTCCGTGAGTGTGGGGCGGACTGGCTATGGCGCTTGGCTAACAGCGGTTAACCACGCCTCAGAGGCGTAGTCTAGAGAGATTCTAATGTAAATAGTTTTGTGCCCTTTCGGTGCAAGGGCGATCTCGCGCCAGCGGCGCTTTCGGTCCAATTCGGACCTGCATCCTTGAAATCATTGAACATCCTGTATCTCCCGTAACAGCGGCGCTTTTCTTGCTCCCCTACGGTCCACGCCATGGATTGAAACAAGGGCGGATGGACCATGATCGTTAACAAAGAAGCGTTTGAGGGCAGAACCGGCCGGGTTGGCGTACTGCTCATTCATGGCCTCTGCGGCTCGCCGGCGGAGATGCGCTTCGTGGCAAACGGACTGTCGCGCGAAGGCTATCTCGTTCGCTCAGCCGAGCTTGCGGGCCACGGCGGAACGGAAGAAGACCTCAAGGCCTCGACCTGGCAGGATTGGGTCAAGAGCGCCGAGAAGGCTCTCGACGAAATTTCCAAGGAATGTGAGACGGTTATCGTCGGCGGTCTGTCGACGGGCGCGGTGCTCAGCCTGCTTCTGGCTGCCAAGCATCCCGAGAAGGTGCAGGCTGTTGCCCTCTACTCGCCGACGTTGTGGCTGTCGGGGCGGCAGATCCCCTGGTACGTGCCCCTTTTCCGCCTCGTCAACGTCAAGTCGTTCGCCAATCTCTTCAAGTTCCCGGTGCCGATGCATGTCGGCATCAAGGACCAGCGGATCCGCGACTTCATTCGCAATGCGCTCGCCAGCGGGACGACGCCGCAGCAGGTCGTAACGCCCGGCGGCGCGGTGCTCGAGCGGCGGCGCCTCGCCAACGTCGTGATGCGCCAGCTGCGCAACATCAAGCAGCCGACGCTGATCATCCACGCCCGCGAGGACGATTACGCCGGCCTCGACAACGCGGAATACCTGCAGAAGAAGCTCGCGGGCGCAGTCGATCTCGTGGTGCTCGAGGACAGCTATCACATGGTTACCGTCGACCGGCAGCGCCATGTCGTCTTGGAGCGCACGACGGCCTTCGTCGGCTCGATCGTGAGCGCCCTTCGCGCCGGTCTCGACCGTGCCAAGACGGTGCATGCGTCGCCCCGGAGCGCGATGGTCGGCACGCTCAGCCCGGTCGCAGCGTAAACGGACGGCCCGCGGCTCGTGTCGATGCAACCAAAAAAAGAATGTCGCGGCCCCGGCCATGTTTCACCCGGAACAGCCGGGGCCGCGGCGTTTCGGCATTCTCTCTGTGTCAGCGATGAACGGCGGCAGTGAAACGCCCGTGAAGCTCCTTCGAAACCGAACACAAATTGGAGACGACAATGTCCAAGAAGCTCAGCATCACGGTCATCGCTGCCACGGTCGCCGCCAGCATGGCAATCACTCCGGCAGCCAACGCCGGCCATCGCGGTCTCGGCCTCGGCCTCGGAATTCTCGCCGTCGGCGTGATGGCGCAGCAGGCCCATCAGGCCCAGCAGGCACGAAAGGCTGCGGAAGCCCGCGCCCGGATGCGTGCTCAGGCGCAGGCCCGCGCCGCGGCTGCCCGCAAGCAGGAAATCGCCGCCCAGAAGGCTGCTGCCGCGAAGGCCGCCGCCAAGGAGGCGAAACAGGAAGAAGCCGTCGCGAAGACCGAGAGCTCGCCCAGCACCTATGTGGCGGCGCCGTCCAGCACGGCCGTTCTGACCCAGACAGACGTGGCTGGCAGCCAGGCCAGCACGGCCGCTGCGGAGACAGTCAGCAGCGATGCGTCGACGGTTGCAGCTGTGACGGACACAAGCGCCGAGCAGCCTGCCGTCGAGAAGACGGTCAAGAAGGCCAGCGAGGCCGAGGGCTGCAAGCGCTACGTTCCGGCGCTCGGCGTCGCGGTCTCGGTCGGCTGCTAGGAAATCCTGACGCGGGCCTCGCTCGTTGCGGGCCCGCGCTCAGTCTTGAATTCGCGTACGCGCAGACCGCTTTAGACGAATAACGAAGGAGCCGACCTCAGCCGGGAGACGAGTTCGAGCCGCTGCCACGGTCTTTACCTGCGCATCGGACACGAACTCGGTCCCGGCCTTTTTTACGGTCGCGCCAAAGGCTCGTGGCAACAGGGGCCTATTTTTTTGTACTGTCTCTCCCGGAACAGCGCCCGTCCTGATGCCGGCCCATGGTCACGCCAGCGATGAACGGCGCCAGCTAGAGACAACCGCCGACCGTTGCTCCTTCGAAACGAACGTTCTCTGGATGGAGATACCGATGAACACGAAGATCCTCGCGCTTGCCACGGCACTGGCCGCAACGGCAACGCTGACGTCGGCCGCGGAAGCCGGCGGGAACGGCGTGCGCCTCGGCTTCGGCTTCCCCATGGGGAGCTTCACGGCGACACCAGCGCGCGGCGGCAGCTATGCGGCGGCCCCGAGCGCGGCGGCTCAGGTTTTGGCGGCCAAGAAGAGGGCGGCCATGCAGGCTGCGGCGCGGCGGCCGGTGGCCTCTGAGAAGGTCGCCAAGTCCTCGGACGACAAGAAATCATCGGACGAGAAAGAGGATGCCGCTCAAAACGGCCCGACCGGCTCGACGGCTCTCGTCCAGACGGCAACGCTTCCGGCGGCGTCCGACGCCTCGTCGACGCCTCAGGCCGACGCGACCGTGACCACCGTGGCGGCAAAGCCTGAACTGGTTGCGGCTCCCGCGGCTCCGGCCGTGACGGAACCCGTCAAGGAAGAGAAGAAAGCGGAGGAGAGCAAGGAAGAAGAGGCTGCGAAAGTCTCGGAAGCCAAGGATCTCGCCTGCAAGAAGTTCTTTCCGGCAGTCGGGCTGACGCTATCGGTCGGCTGCAAGGAATAGGCATAAACAAGCCCGCAACCTCGTGAGTTGCGGTGGACCCAGGATCAGTTCATCGCATTGCTCACGGGTGCGGAGCGGAGAAATCACATGACGACGGCAACGAACCCCGGCCAGGTCAAGGCCATCAAGATGGCGCCCAAGATCGCCTACCGGAACCTGTTCCACGATCGCATGAGCCTCATCGTCACGCTCGTCGGCATCGTGTTCTCGGTCGTGCTCGTCGCCATCCAGTGCGGCCTCTATCTCGGCTCGGAGAGCAAGATCGCGACCGTGCTCGACAGGACGAGCCCCGACCTCTGGATCGTGCCGATCGGCACCAAGAGCTTCGATGATCCCTCGCTGATGACGGGCCGCGAGAAATACGCGGCGCTGTCGACGCCCGGCGTGCAGAGCGTCGAGGAGATGGTGGTGAGCTTCTCTGCCTGGCGTAAGCCGCTGGGCGGCAAGAAGGCGTTCATCCTCGTCGGACTCGACTGGGAGAATGGCGGCCTGAAGCCCTGGAATCTTGATCGAAGGCACGGTCGACGATTTGGCGGCGCCCGACTCGGCTGCCGTCGATCAATCCTACTTCAAGGATCTCGGCATCGATGGCATCGGCGCCAATGCCGAGATCAATGGTCAGCGCGTGCAAGTCACGGCCATCACTAAGAAAATCCGCTCATTCACGACGCTTCCCTATGTCTTCATGCCGATTGCCCGGGCGCGGACATTCGCGGGCGCGGCACCCGAGCAGTCGACCTATGAGCTGGTGACGCTGCAGCCCGGGGCCGATCTCGAGACGGTCAGGGCGCAAGCCTCGCCGAGCGGCTGCCCGATACCGAGGTTCTGACGCACGATGAGTTCCGCAAGCGGAGCCTCAACTACTGGATGTTCAACACGGGCGCCGGCGCGGCCCTCATCATGGGTGCTGCCCTCGGCATCATCGTCGGCGTCGTGATCGTGGCCCAGACGCTCTACGCGAGCACCAAGGATCACTTGAACGAGTTCGCGACGCTGCGTGCGCTCGGCGCCTCGGCGAGCTACATCCACGCCGTCATCCTGATCCAGGCGCTGCTCAGCGCCGTCATGGGCTACATCGCCGGCATGGCTTTGGCATTGCTCGTGGTTTACGGCCTTGCGTCGCGCAGTACCTCGTTAACCGTCGTCATGACGCCGAAACTCGCGGCCTACCTGTTCGCGCTGACGGTGGGGATGTGCATCATCGCCGCCATCTCGGCCATCACCAAGGTGACCCGCATCGATCCGGCCGGTGTCTTCAACCGCTAACAATCGTTAATCATTCTCGGCACCGGAGGGCAGGTCACCCTGTCCTCCGGTTTTGCTTTGCGAAGAGGAGCGGCGCAGCTAGGCAGGACTCGTCGGCCAGCGGCTTTCCGCCCCAGCAGATCACGCCCGCGAAACGCGAAAAAAGCCTTTTTCGGCTTGTGCCTCATGGAACAGCGCCGGAGCCCGTTCTCGACCATGTTGCGCTCATCGGACCTGCATTAGGCCAAGGGAGACCCTAACGATGACCACCGCCACCGACACCGCCGCCGATCGCCAGCCCATCATGGTGGCGCGGAACATCACCAAGACCATCCAGACGGGCGCCGGCGACCTTCACATCCTGAAGGGCGTCAGCCTCGATCTTCGCCCCGGCGAGCTCACGCTTCTCATGGGCCCCTCGGGCAGCGGCAAGACAACGCTGCTCTCGATCCTGGGCTGCATCCTCACAGCGACCTCGGGCGAGCTCCACCTCGCCGGCCACCAGGCCGTCGGCAAGTCGGCCGAAGGTCTTGCCGACCTTCGCCGCGAGCGGATCGGCTTCGTGTTCCAGGGCTACAACCTCTTTCCGACGCTGACGGCGGCCGAGAATGTTATGGTCGCCCTCGACGTCCGCAATGCCCGCACGTTCGATCCCGTCGAGACGGCCAACGATGCCCTGCGCAAGGTCGGTCTCGGCCACCGCATCAACACCTACCCCTCGAAGCTTTCGGGCGGCGAGAAGCAGCGTGTCGCTATCGCCCGCTCGCTCGCCGGCAGCCCCGCGGTCGTCCTCGCCGACGAGCCGACGGCGGCTCTCGACAGCGAGAACGGCAAGGCGGTGATGGAGCTCCTGGCCGAGGTCGCCCAGGATCCGACGCGCGCGGTTCTGGCCGTCACCCACGACCACCGCACGCTCGGCTATGCCGACCGCATCATTCGAATCGAAGACGGGCGCATTGTTGCGGATGAGCGTCCGAAGGATAAAATATCGACGTCCGCTATCGGCCATGGGGCCGGGGACCACGGGGCTGACGCCCGGTCCGTTGCAGCCTAAAGGAAGACGTTAGCGCCATGCTGAAGCGAATTGGACTAATCATTCTCATCATCGCCGCTCTCGGCGGCGGGTATCTTGCGTTCGACAAGATCCGCGCAGCCAGCACGTATGGCAACGAAGAGCCGGTCGTGGAGATCAACTGGATCGCGGCTGCGCCCGGCAGGGTCGAGCCGAAGTCAGGCGAGATCCGTCTCGGCGCGAGCCTTCTCGGCCGCGTCGACGAGGTTCTCGTCAAGGTCGACGACAAGGTCGAGGAAGGCGAGCTCTTGATCCGGCTCGACGACGCGGAAGCACGCGCCAGGCTCGCGTCCGCGGAAACGCAGGCCGAGGCCGCGCGCGAGGACAACGAGAAGAATTTCGTCTCGGGCCGCGAGGACGTTCGCAAGGCCGAGGATGCCATCTATTCCGCCGAGCGCGCGGTGACGGGTGCTCGCATCGAGCTCGACTACGCGATCGGCGCCAAGCGCACCGGCTCGGGCAGCGAAGCCGCTGTCGCGGATGCGCGCCGCCGCCTCAAGGAGGCGAACGAGCGGCTCGAGCGTGAGCGCATTGCGTTCGTGAAGGCGCAGTCGAAGTCGAACCTGCCTGCGCCGAGCCGCGCCGAATCCGCGGTCAGCACGGCGCGCACCGAGGTCAGGATGGCGGAAGCACTGCTCGACAAGACGCGCATCCGTGCGCCGTCCAACGGCACCGTGCTCCAGCTCAATGCCAAGCAGGGCGAGATCGTCGCTCCGTCGCCCGAGCAGCCGCTCATCGTCATGGGTGACATGAGCGTGGTGCGGGTCAAGGCGGAAGTCGACGAGGGCGACGTGGCGAAGATCAAGCTCGGGCAGAAGGCTTTCGTCCGCTCGATCAGCCACCCCGGCAAGGAATTCGAGGGCAAGGTGGAGCGCCTAGCGCCGTCGCTGGCGCAGCCGAAGATCGGTCCTCGCGGACCGCGCCGCGCCAACGATGTCGAGGTCATGGAAGTCACGGTGGATCTAGAAGGGACAGTGCCGCTCTTGCCCGGCATGCGGGTAGACGCCTTTTTTCGTAAAGACTGACGAGGCCGTCACTCCTAGCGTATCCCGGGTCACCGTTGCTTCTCTCCCGGGACCGCCAGCCGATCAGCGCCCGTAACATATGAGGCCGCTCGTTTACCGAGCGGCCTCAAGTGTTTTGAGCCCCCGCGCAGTTGCCGAGACTTGGCCCGGAACTTGGACCCATTGGGAGGTTAGGTGTCCATGTTTCAAACGGGTGCGTTCTCATGTCCCATTTTGGCAAGGCTGGAATGCTTTCTCTCGCCGCCATCGCGTTGTTCAGCTCGGGCGGCCAGGCGGCGCCAGACCGGGTCAGCGAGGCCTCGCGCCAGTCGGCGTTCGAGATCCTCGTCGTCGAGGCCGAAGGCTGCCTCTATTGCCCCGTCTTCCGCCGCGATGTGCTTCCTGCCTATCAGGCGACGCCGCGCGCCAAGGTTGTCCCGCTGCGCTTTGCGGATGTCGGCGCGGTCGAGGCCGGCTCGCTTGTGCTCGCAGGATCGATCGACAGTGTGCCGACGGTGCTCGTGCTAAAGAGCGGCCAAGAGGTTGGACGCCTCGAGGGCTATGCGGGACGCGAGAATTTCTTCCGCTCCATCGAAGGCCTGCTCGCTGGGGTTGAGTAGGGCCTAGGCCGCGGCGGAGGCTTGCCCTTGCTGGCGAACCCCGCTACCGGTCGCGGCCATGAAACTCTACCGCGCGTTCGCGACCGTCGGCGGCTTGACGCTCCTGAGCCGTGTCCTCGGATTCGTGCGTGACATTCTTTTTGCCTGGGCCTTTGGCGCCGGCTGGGTGGCGGACGCTTTCAACGTCGCCTTCCGGTTTCCGAACCTGTTCCGCCGCCTATTCGGCGAGGGGGCATTCAACTCCGCCTTCATTCCGCTGTTTGCCAAGGAGCTCGAGGCGAAGGGGAAGGAGGCCGCGCGCGCGTTCGCTGAGCAAGCCATGAGCGGCCTCGTTGCGGTGCTCGTCGCAATGACGATCGCCGCGATCATCGGAATGCCGTGGCTCATGTATCTGCTGGCGCCGGGCTTCAGCGCCAACGCCAGAGAAGTTCGACCTCGCGGTGCTGCTGACGCAGATCACGTTCCCCTATCTCCTGTGCATGTCGCTCGTGGCGCTGTTCTCGGGCGTGCTCAACACCTTCGGCAAGTTCGTTGAAAGCTCCTCGGTCTCCATCGTCCTCAATTTGACTCTGGCCGCCGCGATTTTCATCGGCTTCGCCATGGGCTACCGCAACGAGCCTGGCGGCGGGATCGTGCAAGCGGTCGGCGTGTTCGTCGCGGGCCTATTGCAGCTCTGGCTCTTACTCGATGGGCTTCGGCGCAACCATTTCACGCTCAAGCTGCGAAGGCCTCGCATGACCGAGGGCATGCGGCGCCTGATCGCGCTCGGAATTCCCGGCGTCATCGCCGGCGGCGTCACGCAGCTCAATATCATGATCGGGACCGTGATCGCCTCGCAGGAGCCGGGCGCGGTCTCGCAACTCTACTACGCGGACCGGCTCTACGAGCTGCCGCTCGCGATCGTCGGCATCGCGATCGGCGTCGTGCTGCTGCCGGACGTGTCTCGCCAGCTCAGGGCCGGCAATCACGACGGCGTTCTCGATAGCCAGAACCGCTCGCTCGAGTTCGCGATGCTGCTCACCGTGCCGGCAGCGGTCGCGCTCGCGGTGGTGCCGACTCCGATCGTCAGAGTGCTCTTCGAGCGCGGCGCGTTCACGGCAACCGACACGGCGAATACCGCGGAAGTGCTCTCCGTGTTCGCGCTCGGCCTGCCGGCGTTCGTCATGATCAAGGTGTTCTCGCCGGCCTATTTCGCGCGCGAGGACACCCGTACGCCGATGCGCTACGCGACGATAAGCCTGATCGCAAATACGGTGGGGTCGGTCGTGCTGTTTTTCGTCTTCCGCAAGCTCGGCTTCCTGCCGCAGCTCGGCATTGCGGTGGCGACGACGCTCGGCGGCTGGCTCAATGCCGGGCTTCTGTGGGCGACGCTTGTCGCGCGCGGGCATTTTGTGCTCGACGCGCGGATGGGGCGCGCATTCGCGGCAATCCTCTTTGCATCGCTCGTAATGGGTGCGGCTCTCGCCGGCGCGGCGCATGTCATCGGTCCCTATTTCGGGCGCGATCAGGGCTTCGCCGTGCATGTCCTGGCGCTGGCGGCGCTGATCGGGGCGGGGCTTGCCGTTTATGCCGTGATTGTGCTGGCGACGGGGACGATCCAGGTGCGCCAATTGCGCAAGCTCATCAGCCGGGCTTAGAGGGCCGGCGCATGGGCGCTTGCGCAAGCCGGTGGGGCACGCCATAACGCGCCCCGGTTCTAAGGATCCTCTCCCATGAAGCTCAAAGAGCGCGTCTTCTCGGGCATGCAGCCCACGGGCAGCCTCCATCTCGGCAACTATCTCGGGCGCCATGCTGCAGTGGATCGAGATGCAGAAGACGCATGAGTGCATCTACTGCGTCGTCGATCTGCACGCGATCACCGTCTGGCAGGATCCCAAGGAGCTGAAGAACGCGATCCGGGGGGTTACTGCCGCCTACATCGCGTCGGGTCTCGACCCGAAGAAGAGCATCCTGTTCAACCAAAGCCAGGTGGCGGCGCACGCGGAGCTGGCCTGGGTATTCAACTGCGTCGCGCGGCTCGGCTGGCTCAACCGCATGACGCAGTTCAAGGAGAAGGCCGGCAAGGACCGCGAGAACGCGTCCGTGGGTCTCTATGCCTATCCGAACCTGATGGCGGCTGACATTCTGGCCTACCGGGCGACACACGTTCCGGTCGGGGAGGACCAGAAGCAGCATCTCGAGCTCGCGCGCGACATCGCGCAGAAGTTCAACAGCGACTTCAAGCGGCGAGATCGAAGCCAAGGGGTATGCCGGACGGCGTGTTCTTTCCGCAGCCCGAACCTGTGATCACGGGGCCCGCGACCCGCGTCATGAGCCTTCGCGACGGCACCAAGAAGATGTCGAAGTCCGAGCCGTCGGACATGTCGCGCATCAACCTGATGGACGATACCGACACCATCGCCGACAAGATCAAGCGCGCGAAGACGGATATGTTGCCGGCGCCGCCCGCCAATCTCGAGGAGCTGGCCGCCCGGCCGGAGATCGACAATCTGGTCGGCATCTACGCGGCGCTGGCCGGCATCACCAAAGAGGATGCGCTCAAGCTCCTCATCTACGACGTCGAGCGAGGGTCCGAGCATTTTCACCGGTTTCAAGCGGGCGTTGACGGAGGTCGCCACGGAAAGGCTCGGCCCGATCCGAACGGAGATCGGGCGCCTCATGGACGACCCGGCGGAGATCGACCGCGTGCTTGCCGACGGGGCGGCGCGGGCGCGGGCGGTGGCGACGCCGATCATGAACGAGGTCAAGGATATCGTCGGCTTCATCCGCTCGTGAGACTGTGCCGGACGGGCAGGCAGCACATGCCGGTCCGGCGTTAACGATGCTCGTGTTGTGGTCTTTAGAATCACGTGGCAGCATCCCGCTCATGACAACCTTCAAGAAGCGCCGTTCGTTCGAGGCCGGTCACGCGCGCAAGTTCCTGCTCGTCGTCGACGAGAGCCAGGAGGTGGAAAGCGCGCTCTATTATGCCGCGAGCCGTATCGCGCATTCGTCGGGCTCGATCCTGATGCTCTATGTGATCGAGCCGCAGCAATTCCAGCACTGGGCCGGCGTCCGGCAAGTGCAGATCGAGGAAGAGACGAACAAGGCGCGAGCGATGTTCCGTCTCTTCCGCCGCAAGCTGCACCTGATCGGCCTCGAGAGCATCCCCTGCGAGGAAGTGATCCGAGAAGGGATCAAGTCCGAGGAGATCATGAAGACGATCGATGAGGACGAGGACGTGGCCATCCTTGTGCTCGGCGCGGCGATCGATCCGGAGGGGCCGGGGCCGTTGGTGTCGACGCTGGCGGCGGGGACCGCGGCAGGCAGATTCCCGATCCCCGTCACGATCGTGCCGGGCAATCTCACGCTCGAAGACATCATCGCTCTGGCGTAGGCTGGAAAGCCCGAGGCCGGTGCTAGACTTTTGGCAGCGTCTCTCCTATCTATAGAACTATTCTAAAGTGGTCCCCGTGGTAACTGCGGGGGCCACTCAAGAGCCGCCGCGGCGTGGCCAAGACGTGCGTCCGCGATGCAGCCAAGGAGGCGGAAACGGCATGTTCATCCAGACGGAAGCAACTCCAAATCCCTCGACGCTCAAGTTCATCCCCGGAAAGCCGGTTCTGGCCGACGGGACGGCGGATTTCCGCGGCAAGGGCGAGGCCCAAGGCTCGCCGCTCGCGCGCCGTCTGTTCGAGATCGACGGCGTCGCCGGCGTCTTTCTCGGCTCGGATTTCATTTCGGTGACGAAGGGCGGCGCCGAGTGGCAGCACCTCAAGCCCATGATCCTCGGGGCGATCATGGAGCATTTCATGTCGGGGGCGGCCGTCGTAGATGGCGCTGGCGCCAATGACACCGCTGAAGGCGGCTTCGATCCGAAAGACGCTGAGATCGTGGCGACAATCAAGGAGCTGCTCGAGACGCGCGTGCGGCCCGCGGTGGCGCAGGACGGCGGCGACATCACGTTCGCGGGCTTCCGCGAGGGTATCGTCTACCTGCACATGCGCGGGCGCCTGCTCCGGCTGTCCGAGCTCCACGGCAACCTTGCGCCACGGCATCGAGAACCTCCTGCGCCACTTCTGTCCAGAGGTGGAGGAAGTGCAGGCCGTGTAAGGGCCTGTGCTCTACAACAAGAACCCCGCCAGACCGGCGGGGTTTTTTGTTGGATACGAAACGAGGGCATGAGCAGCGTCCACCATGGAGATTTGGCAGGAGCCGCAGGCGATCGCACTTGCCCAATTCGGGGATTGAACTGTCGCACCGGCCGTATAGGCTCACGCAATGAACATCCTGGCCTTCGATACCTGCTTCGGCTCCTGCTCCGTCGCGTTGAGCTGGCAGGATCACTCCGACATCGCGGTCCCTGAAAGGCGTCGCGCGGCCTACGTGTCGCGTTTCGAGCGGATGGAAAAGGGGCACGCGGAGCGCCTCGTGCCGATGATCGGCGAGGTGTTCGCTGAGGCGTCGATCGGGATCGAGAATGTGGACCGTATCGTCGTCACCACCGGTCCGGGAACATTCACCGGGGTCCGTATCGGCATTGCCGCGGCGCGTGCTCTTGCGCTTGCCACGGGCGCGAAAGTTGCCGGCGTTTGCAGCCTCACTCTGCTCGCCCGTCAGGTGCGTGAACGCCTCTTGCGCGAACGCTGCGTCGAGGTCTTCGGTCCCGACGCCGGAGCGCCGCCAAAGTGGATCCTGGAGGAATTTGCGCAAAGGGATGTCGCCATCGCCGTCGACGCCCGCCGCGAAGAGATCTATTTCCAGCTCTTCGGCGGCGATCACTACAGTGCGTTGACCGAGCCGCTGCTTGTCAAGTGCGAGCGTGCAGTCGCATATCTGCGCGACCGCGAAACGCTGGTCGCGGGCTCGGGCGCCGCGCTCCTTGCTGCGGCAGCGCGAACGGAGGGGCGGGAATTGACCACAAGGTTTCATGATCTCGAGCCCGATGCGCGCTATCTGACGAGTTTTACGCAGGAGCCGGGCCTCGGTCCCGTACGCCCGCTCTACTTGCGCGCGCCGGATGCCAAGCCGCAGGACGGCAAATCGCTACCGAGGGCCTTATGACCGCTCCGGCGCCAATCGATCCCAAGTACGTGAGCCTGCTTTGGGCCGGGCCCGACCAGGCCGGGGCTGTCGCGGGCCTGCACACGCAACTCTTCAGCTCCGCCCTGGGACGAAGCCGGCATCCGGGCGCTCCTCGATCACCCCGCTTCGACGGCCTTCGTCGCCATGGTCGGCAATCCCAAGACCGCGGTCGGGTTCGTCATGGGGCAGCTTGCGGCGGACGAGGCGGAGATCCTGTCGATCGGCGTCGCCAAGGACTGGCAGCGCAAGGGCATCGGGCGTCGGCTCGTCGACGGCCTTGCCCGGGCCGTGGCGCGGGCGGAGGTCAAACGCGTTTTCCTCGAGGTCGCCGCCGACAACGCGGCCGCACTCGCCCTCTATAGCCGCCTCGGGTTCACGGAGACAGGACGGCGCAAGGGCTATTACGAGCGCAAAGGCAAACCGCCGGTCGACGCTCTCCGCCTCACGCTCGATGTCTAAGAACGACGGCACGGGCACCGGTGGACGCAGGACGGCGTGTCACCTATAAGGCGACAAACGCGTGAAGCTCGTTTCATGCACGGCGGACCGAGGTTCGCTCGCCTGAATTGCCTGCGGTCAATTTTCCCAGATTAGGCGCAACCCCATGTCCGGCTCGGACGACGAGAGCCACACACGCATAGAGCGCATCTGCGCCAGTCAGGGCCTGCGCATGACGGGGCAGCGCCGCGTCATCGCGCGCGTGCTGTCGGAGGCGCGCGACCATCCCGACGTGGAAGAGGTGCATCGCAGGGCGCATGCGGTCGACAGCGGCATCTCGCTTTCGACAGTCTACAGGACTGTCAATCTCTTCGAGAAAAAGGGTATCGTCGAGCGACATGCGTTCGGGCGCGGACGTGCGCGGTTCGAGGAGAAGGCACGTTCCCACCATGATCATCTGATCGACATCGAAACGGGGCGGGTGATCGAGTTCCGCAACGAGGACATCGAGAAGCTGCAAGAGCGCATCGCGCACCAGCTGGGCTTCAGGCTCGTCGGGCACCGGCTCGAGCTTCACGGTGTGCCGCTGCGAAAGAAGAAAAAGTCCTGACGAGATGCGCCGAGAGGCGTCCGCAAGCGCCATGGGAACAACGAGAGCCGTCGCCATTCTTGCTGGCTTTTTCGCACTCACGGTGCCGTTGATGCCGGTGCAGGCCTTGCTCATCAGGCTTTCGCCTGCCGCTGCGCGGCGCTTTCCGCATTGGTATCACCGCCAAGTCTGCCGGCTTTTTGGAATTCGGATTGCGGTCGAGGGGGAGGTGGCCCGCGACAGGCCGGTGCTCATCGTATCGAACCACACCTCGTGGCTCGACATCCCTGTTCTCTCCGCCGTGGCGCCCGTGTCCTTCGTCGCCAAGAAGGAGGTGGCGGACTGGCCGTTCGTGTCATGGCTCGCAAAGCTGCAGCGCTCCGTGTTCGTCGACCGGCAGCGGCGCGGGGCGGTGGGCGAGACGACGAGCGAGATCATCCGCCGCCTGCAGAGCGGCGACACCGTCGTCCTCTTTGCCGAAGGCACGTCGAGCGACGGCAACCGTGTGCTGCCATTCAAGACGGCGCTGTTCGCGGCGGCCAAGCCCTCCGCAAAGTCTGCAGAAGACGCTCCGGATGCGGTCGTGCAGACGCTGTCGCTCGTCTACACGCGGCTGCACGGCGTGCCGTTCGGCCGCGCCGACCGGCCACTCGTCGGCTGGTACGGGGATATGGAGATGCAGAGCCATGCCTGGCAGCTGCTCAAGGCCGGCCCGCTCGATGTGCGCATTCGCATAGGTCCGCCAGTGCCGCTCGACAGCTTTGCCGATCGCAAGGAGCTCGCCAAGAAAAGCGAGGACCAGGTTCGCGAGCACGTGGTCCACATTTTGCGGGCCAGGCCGGCGGGGGAGCACGTCGCCGTCTGCGCCCCGTCCGAGGCAATGCGCAAGGCACAGCCTCCGGCAAGGGCGAGCAGCAAGTGGCAGTAACGCTATCCATAAATGCTCTTCTCGAGCGACTTCTGGACAAATGGGTGGTTCGATGCTGCAATGCAGCAATCAGGCGGATGAGACTGCAGCAGCGGGAAGACACGTGGACAGCGCAAGAGGCGTTTCATTGCCGGGCAGCGAGAGCGTGAGCGCGGCTTCGCCGAAGAAGGTCCTCATCAAGACCTTTGGCTGCCAGATGAACGTCTACGATTCCGAACGCATGACGGAGGCTTTGGCGGCGCAGGGCTACGTCGAGACGACCGAGATCACGGAAGCCGACGTCGCGGTTCTCAATACCTGCCACATTCGCGAGAAGGCGGCGGAGAAGGTCTATTCGGATCTCGGGCGCCTGCGTGACGGTCAAAGAGGCGCGCGCACGCGAGGGCAAGGAGACGCTGATCGCGGTCGCGGGCTGCGTGGCGCAGGCCGAGGGAGCCGAGATCGTTCGGCGTGCCTCGGCGGTCGACGTCGTCGTCGGCCCGCAGAGCTACCACAGGCTTCCGGAGTTGCTCGCGCGCGCGAGGTCGGGCGAGGCGATCATCGAGACGGAGTTTCCGGAAGAGGACAAATTCGCGGTGCTGCCACAGCAGCGCGCGCCGAAGGCCGCGACGGCATTTCTCACCGTGCAGGAAGGTTGCGACAAGTTCTGCACGTTCTGCGTCGTGCCGTACACGCGAGGGATGGAGTACTCGCGCTCGGTGGCCGCGCTTGCGGACGAAGCGCGCCGCCTCGTCGAGCGCGGCGTGCGGGAGATCACGCTCCTCGGTCAGAACGTCAACGCCTACCATGGCGAAGGTCCCGACGGCAAAGCGTGGCCGCTCGCGAGCCTCATTCGCCATCTTGCCGAGATCGATGGCCTCGCGCGGCTGCGCTACACGACCAGCCATCCGCGCGACATGAGCGACGATCTCATCGCCGCGCACCGCGACGAAGCGAAGTTGATGCCCTATCTGCACCTGCCGTTTCAGTCGGGTGCGGACCGCATCCTGGCGGCCATGAATCGCAAGCACACGGCGGACGATTACCGGCGGCTGATCGCGCGCATTCGCGACGCGCGTCCGGACATCGCGCTTTCGACGGACGTCATCGTCGGCTTTCCTGGCGAGACGGAGGGGGAGTTCGAAGAGACGCTCAATCTCGTGCGCGAGATCGGTTTTGCACAGGCCTATTCGTTCAAGTACAGCGCGCGGCCCGGCACGCCGGCGGCGAACCTCCCCGGTCAGATCGACGAAGGCGTAAATCCGAGCGGCTGCAGCGCCTGCAAGAGTTGCTCGAATCGGACCAGGCGCGATTCAACACGGCGTGCGTCGGGAAGATACTTCCCGTGCTTTTTGAAAAGCTTGGGCGCCGCGCCGGTCAGCTGGTGGGCCGGTCTCCTTATCTGCAAGCCGTTCACGCCGAGGCGCGGGAGACCTTGCTCGGCCGTGTGGTGCCGGTTGAAATCTGGGCGGCAGGCGCAAATAGCCTGTCCGGTGTCATCTCAGCTCCATAAAATGCCTGTTAACCAGCTCTGAGCCGGGCGGCGGGCGGTTGATTCAATGTTCGCCTGCCCCCTATGATAGGGTGGTCTACTAAGTCCGTGATTCGAGGCGCCCGAGGTCTTTGGAGACCCACGATTTGTCAGGAATTCGCGGCCAGCCTTTGACAGGTGCGAGGCGAGTGCCCAAAGCCCAGGCTCCTAGCAAGCGGGTTGTCGTCCCGTTCGAGGACAATCGACATCTCACCCGCCTCCTCGGGGAATACGACGCACATCTGGCCTTGATCGAGGATCGCCTCGGTATCGAGGCGCATGCGCATGGCAACGTCGTCATCCTGACGGGCTCGGAGACGGCGTGCGAGATCGCACGCGATGTGCTCGAGCGGCTCTATGATCGCGTCGCCAAAGGCGAGCAGATCGGCGCCGGCGATTTCGACGGGCTGATCCGACACGCGCGCCAGGAGAACGTGCCCGCTGACGGCCAGGCCCAGATCGCAACGCGGCGGCGCGTCGTCAAGGCCAGGACGCCGGCGCAAAGCACCTACATCCGCGCGCTGGAGAAGGTCGATCTCGTGTTCGGAATCGGCCCGGCCGGCACGGGCAAGACCTATCTCGCGGTGGCGTTCGCGGCGCAGTGTCTCGAGCGCGGGCTCGTCGAGCGCATCATCCTTTCGCGGCCGGCGGTGGAAGCGGGCGAGCGGCTCGGCTTTCTGCCTGGTGACATGCGCGAGAAGGTCGATCCCTATCTGCGCCCACTTTACGACGCGCTCTACGACGTGCTGCCTCCGGAGAAGGTCGAGCGTGATCTCGAGCAGGGCGTGATCGAGATCGCGCCGCTCGCATTCATGCGCGGGCGTACGCTCGCGAACGCTTTCGTCATTCTCGACGAGGCGCAGAATACCACCAGCATGCAAATGAAGATGTTCCTGACACGCCTCGGCGAGAACTCGAAGATGGTCGTTACGGGCGATCCCTCGCAGATCGATCTCCCCTACGGAATGACATCGGGTCTCGAGGAAGCGGTCGGTCTGCTCGCGGGCGTCGCGGGCATCACGGCGGTGCGCTTCACGAGCGCAGACGTCGTGCGGCGCGATCTCGTGGCCAAGATCGTCGAGGCGTACGACCTTGCCGGCGCGAGGAAGAAATAAGATGCCCGACCCAAGCGACAGTAGACGCTTCTCGGTACGGCAACCCGGCGCACCTGCTTGGCTTACACTCGAGGTCGTCGACGAGGGAGGAGACTGGTCCTCTCTCGCGGCCGGGGCAGAGGAACTCGTGCACGCTGCCGGACAGGCCGTAGCCCGCCATGCGCGCTTTGCGGAGAGCGGTCCGGCCGAGGCCTGCATCGCTCTCAGCGACGATGCGACGGTGCGCGATCTCAATGCGCGCTACCGCGGCATGGACAAAGCGACGAACGTGCTCTCGTTTCCGTCGCCGGTCGATGGCGCGGACAATTTCGGCGATGCGAGGAACCTCGGCGACGTCGTGCTCGCGCGCGAGACGGTCGCCGCGGAGGCGCTGGATCAGGGAATTCCGGCCGCGCATCATCTTCAGCATCTCGTGGTACACGGGCTGTTGCACCTTCTGGGGCTCGATCACGACAACGAGGATGACGCGCTCGAGATGGAGGGTCTCGAGATCGAGATACTCGCGAGCCTCGGGATCGCCAATCCTTACGCGGAGGCCGTCATCGCCACGGAGGCTGCCGCCGCGGCGCCGGTCCGGAGGCACGGGTAGCCCGTAACTTCCAATGACGAGCGAAGATCACAAGACGAAATTTCCGAGTGCGCCTGAGGCGAGCGGCAAACACGGCCCGAAGCTGTCGAGCTGGCTCGGCCGCTTGAGATCGCGAGTTCGGGCTTGGTCCTAAGCCGACCCTGCGCCAAACGCTCGAGGCGATGCTCAAGCAGGAGGCCAAGGATGCCGGCTCCTTCTCTGCCGAAGAGAGCAAGATGCTGCTCGGCCTGCTGCGATTCGGCGCCTCGCGCGTCGAGGAGATCATGGTGCCGAGGGCCGATATCACCGCGGTCGAGGAAAATGAGCCGCTGCGCGAGCTGGTGCTGACGTTCGAGGAAGCGGGCATCTCGCGCATTCCGATCTACCACGAGACGCTCGATGACCCGCGGGGCATGATCCATATCAAGGATCTGTTCCGGTGGATTTCCGCGGAGGTGGCAGGGCGTCCGCTGGTCGAGCCGCGCGGCCGGCGCGAGGCGGCGGCGAGGCGCACCAGAATTCGGGGGATGTAACCAAAGAGCCGGCGGACCTCGGCAAACCGGATCTGAGCCGCCTCGATCTCACGCGTCCGATCACGGTGGCCAAGATTCGGCGACCGGTGCTCTACGTGCCGCCGTCCATGCCGGCGATGAACCTGCTCATTCGCATGCAGACGACGCGCATCCACATGGCGCTCGTGGTCGACGAGTACGGCGGCACGGACGGACTTGTGACGATCGAGGATCTGGTCGAGCAGATCGTCGGCGATATCGAGGACGAGCACGACGAGGAAGAAGCCGCCCACATCGCGACCGACCCAAAGCTCGGGCTCGTGGCGTCGGCGCGCACGCCGGTCAAGGAGCTCGAAGCGCGCCTCGAGATCAAGCTGCTTGAAGCCCGAGGAGGAAGCCGACATCGACACGCTCGGCGGTCTCGTATTCGCGATCGTCGGGCGGGTGCCTGCGCGCGGCGAGCTGGTGCGACACTCCTCGGGGGTCGAGTTCGAGGTTCTCGACGCGGATCCGCGCCGGGTGAAGAAGCTCAAGATACACCGGCCGCGGCCGAGCCCTGGTCCGGTTGGGGCTCCGGGCTAGGTGCGAGGGGATACAACTTTGCGGGCGCCGGATTCCGTCACGGGTGACGGCGTCCTCGCCGCCTTCGCGCGCCGCGTGACCGGAGCCACGGGCTGGACTACGCGCTGGCATCGCGTTCGGCGCTGGCCTGCTATCCGTGCTTGCGCTCGCTCCGTTCTTCTTCTGGCCCGTGCTGTTCGTCACGCTGCCGGTTCTCGTCTGGCTCATCGATGGCGCTTCTCCGCTCGTTCGCGCGAATGATACGCAGGGAGACGTGACGCGCGCGGCCATCGCCGGCTGGTGGTTCGGCTTCGGCTATTTTCTGGGCGGGCTTTTTTGGATCGGCGAGGCGTTCCTCGTCGAGAAGGAGAAGTTCGGCTGGGCCTTGCCGTTCGCGGTCACCCTTCTGCCGGCGGGGCTTGCGCTCTTTTGGGCTGCGGCCGCGGGTGCGGCGAGGCTTTTCTGGCGGCCGGGAATCGCCCGCGTTCTCGTGCTGGCGATCTCCCTCTCCTGCTGCCGAGTGGCTGCGCGGTCATGTGCTGACGGGCTTCCCTTGGAACGTGCTCGGCTACGCGCTCACGTATCCGCTCGTTCTCATGCAGAGCGCGGGCGCGCTCGGCATCTACGCCCTGACGCTGTGGTGCGTCGTCATCTTCGCGGCACCCCTGACTGTCGCCGCGGATGCGCAGGCCGCCCGGTTTCGGGCGGCGGCTCTGAAGGGTGCTGTCGATCGCCGCCGTTCCGCTGGCGGTGCTCTTGGCGTATGGCGCAGCGCGACTTTCGGCGGGGCCGGCACCGATGGTTGAAGGCGTGCGCGTGAGGGTGGTTCAGCCCAGCGTCCCGCAGCGCGAGAAGTGGCGGCCTGAAAACCAGCGGTCGATTTTCGCTGACCATCTCGATCTCTCGCGACGCGATGCGTCGGGCCAACGCGACGATCTCAAGGGAATTACACACGTCGTGTGGCCGGAAGCGGCGATGCCGTTCCTGCCGCTCGAGCATCCCGAAGCGCTGGCGGCAATCGGAGAGCTGCTACCGGAGGGAACGCATCTCATTTCGGGGGCGCTCCGAAGAGAGGCCACGGCAAATGCTTCGCCTTCCGAGAGGCCACGGGCCTACAACAGCCTGATGGTTTTCGGCCACAGCGGCGATCTTGCCGCCGTCTACGACAAGATCCATCTGGTGCCGTTTGGCGAGTATCTGCCGGTTCAGGCGTTTCTCGAGGCGGTGGGTTTTGAGCAGCTGACGCGGATGCGCGGCGGGTTTACGGGCGGGCAGGTCCCGCGTCCGCTGCTCACGGTCGGTGGCCTAGATGCAACTGCCGGGCTAATTTGCTACGAGGCGATCTTTCCGGGCGAGGTGGTGGCGCCGGGCCGGCGGCCGGGCCTTTTCATCAACGTTACGAACGACGGCTGGTTCGGGAACACCACCGGCCCGCGCCAGCACTTTCATCAGGCTCGAGTGAGGGCCGTCGAGGAAGGGCTGCCCCTCATCAGAGCTGCCAACAACGGCATCTCTGCGGTCGTGGACGGGGATGGCAGAGTGCTCCACCGTCTCGGGCTCAACGAGCGAGGGGTCATCGACAGCGATGTGCCGATGGCTCGGCCACCGACACTTTATGCTCTCTTCGGCGATTGGATATTTGCGTGCAATACTCTCGTTATTCTTGCGCTGATCATCGTTCTCTCACGCCGTCAGCAGGCATAAATATAGGCCCACGGACGACGGATTAGCGCATTGTGTTGGTTATCTAATTTAGGTACATTGTCGCATACGGTGTTCGACGATCATTCTCCCCAGTACAGAAGCCCACATTCCGGGCCCAAGATTGACGCGTGACGTAAGCGTACCTATGGATTTGGGCGCTTAGTCTGAGCACGGCGGCGTGGATGTGATGGTATGGCTAAGGATGAAGAAGCGCTCGATGACCATGATGCAGAGGAGCGCAGCTCGCGGCGCCCGAACCCAATCGATGCGCATGTAGGAAGCCGGGTGCGGTTGCGGCGCATGCTCTTGGGGATGAGCCAAGAAAAACTCGGCGAGCACCTCGGGTTGACCTTCCAGCAGGTGCAGAAATACGAAAAAGGAGTTAATCGCATCGGCGCCAGCCGGCTCTTTGACCTGGCGCATGTGCTGGGCGTGCCGGTGCAATTCTTCTATGACGATGCGCCGTCTGGCGGCAGCGATGCGTCCGTCTCTGCTGGTTTTGCCGAGCGTCCGGCCGAGAGCTACGTCGTTGAATTCCTGTCAGGACGCGAGGGGCTCGAGCTTAACAAGGCGTTCGTCAGGATCTCAGATCCCCGCGTGCGCCGCTCGATCGTCGAGCTGGTCCGCGCGCTGGCGGGCGAGGAAACGGCTCCCTAGATCGCGTTGGCCGCGGAACGGTCCGAGGCCGTATTGTATTTCTTATTATTTTCAATGGCTTGGCTCGTCTTCGCGAGTCCGGGTGGCGATCGCTCGGTGGGCAGTGTGGCGGTGGGCGGACGCTCGCCCAGGCCGTGGCTACAACTCTTTCTGCCACGGCGCAGCGGCGTCTCCGCTATTTCAGGCTAAGTCTCTACTGACTGTCCCGCGGTCTTGACCAGGTCTTGCAAACACTGCATGAAACCGGCGTTTTCGAGCGCGATTGCGGCAGCGAAATGAGGACCAGGGTGGCACGTAAATCCTTTCTTTTCACGAGCGAATCGGTTTCCGAAGGCCATCCCGACAAGGTCTGCGATCGCATCTCGGACGAAGTCGTCGACGCGTTCTACCGCGAGGGCGCCAAGGAGGGGCTCGATCCTTGGAGCATCCGCGCGGCCTGCGAGACGATGGCCACCACGAACCGCGTGATCATCGCGGGCGAGTACCGTGGTCCGCGCGGCGTAACGGTCGCCGCCATCGAGGACATCACGCGCAAGGCGATCCGCGATATCGGCTACGAGCAGGCCGGTTTCCACTGGGCCAATGCGAACATCGAGGTGCTGCTCCACGGGCAATCAGCCGACATCGCCCAGGGCGTCGATGCGAAGCAGCCGTCCAATGCCGAGGAAGGCGCCGGCGACCAGGGCATCATGTTCGGGTATGCCTGCCGCGAGACGCCAGAGCTTATGCCGGCGCCCATCTACTATAGCCACAAGATCCTCGAAGATCTTGCGCGCGCCCGCAAGAACAAGCAGGGCGACGCCGCCAAGCTCGGTCCGGACGCGAAGAGCCAGGTCACCGTGCGCTATGAGGACGGCAAGCCGGTCGGTGTCGCCGCAATCGTCGTCTCGCACCAGCACATCGTCGAGGATCTGTCGTCGCGCCAGGTGCGCGAGATCGTCGAGCCGTTCGTGAGGAAGGCGCTCCCCGACGGGTGGATCGGCAAGGACACCGTCTGGCACATCAACCCGACGGGCAAGTTCTTCATCGGCGGCCCCGATGGAGACTGCGGGCTCACGGGGCGCAAGATCATCGTCGACACCTACGGCGGCGCTGCCCCGCACGGCGGCGGCGCCTTCTCCGGAAAGGACCCGACAAAGGTCGACCGGTCGGCCGCCTATGCGGCGCGCTACCTGGCGAAGAACGTCATTGCCGCCGATTTGGCCGATCGCTGCACCATTCAGCTCTCGTATGCGATCGGCGTCGCCAAGCCGCTGTCGATTTATGTCGACGCGCTCGGAACGGGTAAGGTCGACGAAGGGAAGATCGAGAAGGCGCTGGCAGAGGTCATGGATCTCACGCCGCGCGGCATTCGCCGGCAGCTCGATCTCAACAAGCCGATCTATGCACGCACCTCCGCCTACGGCCATTTCGGGCGCAAACCCGACAACGAGGGCGGCTTCTCGTGGGAGAAGACCGATCTTGCCGACAAGCTGAAGGCCGCAGTCTAGTCGCGACGGCCCGGCGAGAAGCGGAACGGTCGCGGGTTGCGCGGCCGTTCGTGTTTCTGCGGCTCATGTGTGCCGAGGCCCGATGAGCGACAGCCAGACGAGATTGCAATCGCGCGAGTTGCGCTCCTTCGGCCGCAAGCGCGGAAGGAAGCTCAGCGCGCGGCAGCAGGCCTTGCTGCGCGAACTACTGCCTCGGGTTGCGCTCGATATGGCACGACCTGCGCCGGCAAGCCTGGAGACCGCATTCATGTCCGGCGCGGGTGAGGAAGCAGCGCGCGACGTATGGCTCGAGATCGGCTTCGGCGGCGCCGAGCACATGATCGCGCAGGCGCGTGCCAATCGTGACGTGTGCATCATCGGTTGCGAACCGTTCGAGGACGGTGTCGTCAAGGCGCTGTCGGCGATCGAGGAGCAAGGGCTCAGCAATGTCCGCATCCATGCCGACGACGTGCGGCCGGTGCTGAGGTGGCTGCCGCCGAAATCGATCGGGCGCGTTTTCATGCTTTACCCGGACCCCTGGCCCAAGAAGCGGCACGAAAAGCGGCGCCTCTTCTCGACGGAGCTTCTCGAGCATCTCAGCCGCGTCATGAGGCCGGGCGCGGAGTTGCGCTTGGCAACGGACAGCGGCGACTATGCACGCACGGCGCTCTCGAGCGCCGCGAGTCACGGGAGATTCCAATGGCTTGCGGCATCGCCTCAAGACTGGCGCGCGCGCAGCCCGGATTGGCCGCAGACACGCTACGAAGCGAAGGCGATCGAGCAGGGTCGAGTTAGCTATTACTTGCGATTTTCACTCGGACCTTCGGCAAAAGACCGGCAAAACGCCCTTGCACGGCCTGTCATACTCGCGTAATGTCAGCCCGCTCATGATCATCTCAACTCTGAGAGTGGGCCCCGTTCGGGTCCGCTCTTTTTGTTTTGGAAGTTCCGGTCGCTTAGTTTCGGCCGGGCGCCCGGCAGCATGCAGAACGACACCATCTCCGCCTCGGGAAACCGCTTTATTCACGAGGTCGGATTAGCAGCGGAAGTGGCCGGACTTGTCGAGCCCGTGCTCGACAGCCTCGGCTTCCGCCTCGTCCGCGTCGAAGTTTCGGGGCGTGACGGCAAGACAGTGCAGATCATGGCGGAGCGTCCGGACGGCTCGATGACCATCGAAGACTGCGAGGCGGTCTCGAAGGAGATCTCGCCGATCTTGGACGTGAGCGAAGTCTTGAGCGAAAGCTACAGGCTCGAGGTGTCGTCGCCGGGCATCGACCGCCCTCTGGTGCGGCCGTCCGATTTCGAGCATTGGGCCGGGCACGAGGCGAAGATCGAGCTCAAGGAGCCGGTCGACGGCCGCAGGCGTTTTCGCGGACGGCTCGAAGGCTTCGAGGACGGCGAGATCAGGATTCTCGTCGACCTCGGCGAAGCGGGCGGCGAGAAGGTTATCGGGCTCGCCATCGGGCATCGTTGCGGGCGCGAGGCTCGTGCTGACGGATGAACTTGTGCGCGAGGCGTTGAGCCGCGCAAAACGGAAGAGTAAAACCGGCCTCGGCGACGGCTCAGAGGCTGGACCGACCGACGTGGAGGGTGACTGACTATGGTAGGCGTCGCAGGCGTAAGCGCCAACAGGCTCGAGCTTCTGCAGATTGCGGATGCGGTGGCGCGAGAGAAGTCGATCGACCGCAAGATCGTCCTCCAGGCCATGGAGGATGCGATCCAGAAGGCGGCGAAGTCGCGCTACGGAGCCGAGAACGATATCCGCTGCGAGATCGATCCCAAGACAGGCGAGACGCGGCTCACGCGTGTGCTTGCCGTTGTGGAGCCGGTCGAAATTGAATCGACCCAGATTTCGCTCGCGGATGCACAGAAGCGCAATCCGGAGGCAAAGCTCGGCGATCTCATTGCCGAAAGCCTGCCGCCGCTCGACTTCGGGCGGGTCGCGGCTCAGAACGCCAAGCAGGTCATCGTGCAGAAGGTGCGCGAGGCGGAGCGCGAGCGCCAGTTCGGAGAATACAAGGATCGCGTGGGCGAGATCGTGAACGGCACGGTTAAGCGCGCCGAGTACGGCAACGTCATCGTCGATCTGGGGCGCTCCGAGGGCATCATCCGGCGCGACGAGATGATCCCGCGCGAGAACGTGCGCTACGGCGACCGCATTCGCGCCTACATCTACGACGTGCGACGCGAGCAGCGCGGGCCGCAGATCTTCCTGTCGCGCGCCCGCCCCGAGTTCATGTCGAAGCTCTTTGCGCAGGAAGTGCCCGAGATCTACGACGGCGTGGTCGAGATCAAGTCGGTGGCACGCGATCCCGGCTCGAGGGCCAAGATCGCCGTCATCTCGAAGGATTCATCGATCGATCCGGTCGGCGCCTGCGTCGGCATGCGCGGCGCGCGCGTGCAGGCCGTCGTCAACGAGCTGCAGGGCGAGAAGGTCGACATCATCCAGTGGAACCCGGACGCGGCGAGCTTCATCGTCAATGCGCTTGCGCCCGCAGAGGTGTCCAAGGTCGTGCTCGACGAAGATTCGAACCGCATCGAGGTCGTGGTCCCGGAAAGCCAGCTCTCGCTCGCCATCGGCCGGCGCGGCCAGAACGTCAGGCTCGCGTCGCAGCTCACGGGCTGGGACATCGACATTCTGACGGAGCAGGAAGAATCCGAGCGCAGGCAGAAAGAGTTCGCCGAGCGGTCGCAGATCTTCATGGATGCGCTCGACGTCGACGAGGTCATCGCGCAGCTGCTCGTGACCGAGGGCTTCGCCTCGGTCGAAGAAGTTGCCTACGTCGATCTCTCGGAGATCGCGCATATCGAAGGCTTCGACGAGAACACGGCGGGCGAGATTCAGACGCGCGCGCGCGAGTACCTCGAGAAGCAGGAAGCGGAGCGCGATGCCAAGCGGCGCGAGCTCGGTGTCGCCGACGATGTGGCCAAGATCGCCGGCGTCACGACGGCGATGCTGGTTGCCTTCGGCGAGCACGGCCTCAAGACGGTGGAGGACATCGCCGATTGCGCGACCGACGATCTCGTGGGCTGGACAGAGCGCGCGAAGGAGAAGGGCGAGGAGCCCGTGCGTCACAAGGGCGTGCTCGACGGGCTCGACATCGGCCGCAAGGAGGCCGAGGACATGATCATGTCGGCGCGCGTGCTTGCCGGATGGATCAAGGCCGAGGATCTGGCCGAGCCAGCGGCCGAGACCGGCGAAGAGACGCAAGAGGCCGCTGAAGCCGGCACCGAGGGTTGAGGCTGCCATGAGGATGGCGGAGGCATATTGGACTTGGCGCGCGTGCGGCGAAATGCTGATAGGTCCGACGGAGAGGGGACCCCGGAAGGGGCGCACCGTCTCTGCGCGGCAACGCGCGCCGAGCTTTCGCCAGACGAGCTGATCCGCTTCGTCGCAGCACCCAGCGGCGAGATCGTCCCGGATCTGTCACGCCGCCTTCCGGGCCGCGGCGTCTGGCTCAAGGCCGAAAAGGCCGTGGTTGCCGGCGCAATCCAAGGTAAAATTTTTGCCAAGAGCCTGAAGCGGCAAGTCGATGTCGCCGAGGACCTCGCCGAGAGAGTCGAGGCGCTGCTTCTCCGGCGGGCGGCGGAGGCGTTTTCGTTAGCCAACAAGGCCGGCCTCCTTACGACCGGGTTTGCCCAGGTCGAGGCGCTCATCGAGGGCGGCGGCGCCGTGGCGCTTGTTCACGGGTCGGATGCGGCCGAGGGGGGGCAGGAAAAGCTCAATAAGAAATTCTTAGCAATATCACGGGCCAGAGGCCGGGAAGCCACGGTCGTAACCAGCCTTTCCACTGAACAATTGAGCTTGGCCATCGGGCGGTCAAATGTGGTACATGCTGCGCTCATACAGGGTGGTGCCACGGAGCGGTTCGTGAGCGAGGCCGAGCGCCTGAGGCGCTATCGGTCGGGTTCGACTGCATCCCAGAGCTCCCCGAACGCCTGAAATCAGAGGTTTGAACGGACAACGAATGACGGAAACGAAGGATACTGCCGACAAAACGCTGCGCGGAGCGGGGCGTAAACCGCTTTCGCTGCAGCGAACCGTCGAGTCAGGCCATGTGCGCCAGAGCTTCAGTCATGGCCGCTCGAAATCGGTCGTCGTCGAGAAGCGCAAGACGCGCAAGCTGGCGGCTCCGGGAGCGGAGGCGGAGGTGGCTCCGGCTCCGGTCAAGGCTCCAGCCGTCGAGGTGAAAGCTCCCGAGAAGGCGCCGGTACGCCCCGAACCCAAGGCCGAGAGCGCCAAAGGCGACCTTTTGCGCCCCGAGGAGCGGGACGCTCGCGCCAGGGCTCTCGCCGAGGCCCGCAAGCAACAGGCAATCGAAGAAGAAGCACTTCGGGTCGAGCAGGCCAAAGGGCCGCCTCCGGAAGCTGCAATCTCCCGCGCCGGGCGTGCAAGCCGAGCCGGCGCCGGCAGCCGTTCCGACGGCCGAGAGGGCGGGCGCGACTGACGCCGGCCGGCGGGCTCCTTCGAGCGAGCCTCGCACCGGAGCCGACGATCGCGGCGCCTCCACGATGCGCGCCAAGCCGAGGCAGACATCGAGCTTCAACACCGCCCTTTCGCCACGCGAGGGCGGCCGGCCGAAGCAGATCGAGATCCCGTCCAGCAAGCCGCAGACCGAACGCGCGGTCGAGCCGGTCAAGGCCAAGGAGCTGCGCGGACGCACGGTCGCCGACATGGGCGACGATGAGGAAAGCCGCGCCATCAAGAGGGGCGGCAAGCTCGTTCGCGTGCCCGTCAAGGCACCGGTCGTCGACGAGAAGCGCGAGCGGGGCAAGCTCACGATCAACAACGCGCTCGACGAGCAGCAGCGCGAGCGATCGCTCGCCTCGCTCAAGCGCAAGCGCGAGCGCGAGAAGCTCAAGGCGATGGGCATCCAGCAGCCCCGCGACAAGATCGTGCGCGAGGTCATCATCCCCGAAGCGATCACAATTCAGGAGCTGTCGAACCGCATGACCGAGCGGGCGGTCGACATCATCAAGTTCCTTATGAAGCAGGACGCGCTCGCACAAGATCACCGACGTGATCGATGCCGACACGGCCGAGCTCATCGTCGCCGGAGTTCGGCCACACGCCGAAGCGGGTCTCGGAAGCCGACGTCGAGACGGGCTTCATCGGCGAGAAGGACATCGAAGAGCATCAAAAGCCGCGCGCGCCGGTGGTCACGATCATGGGCCACGTCGACCACGGCAAGACGTCGCTGCTCGACGCCATCCGCCAGACGAACGTCGTCGCCGGCGAAGCGGGCGGCATCACGCAGCACATCGGCGCCTATCAGGTGACGACGCCGGGCGGCGCCAAGGTCACGTTCATCGATACGCCGGGCCATGCGGCATTCACCGCCATGCGCGCGCGCGGCGCCAAGGTGACGGATATCGTGGTGCTGGTCGTCGCCGCCGACGACGGCGTCATGCCGCAGACGATCGAGGCCATCAACCACGCCAAGGCGGCGCAGGTGCCGATCATCGTCGCCATCAACAAGATCGACAAGTCGCAGGCCGACCCGAACCGCGTCCGCACCGAGCTGCTGTCGCACGAGATCGTGGTCGAGAGCATGGGCGGCGAGACGCTGGAAGTGCCGGTCTCGGCGCTGAAGCGCACGAACCTCGACAAGCTGCTCGAGGCGATCCAGCTCCAGGCCGAGGTTCTTGGATCTCAAGTCCAATCCGGACCGCTCGGCCGAGGGCATCGTCATCGAGGCCAAGCTCGAGCGCGGTCGCGGCCCTGTCGGCACGGTGCTCGTCCAGCGCGGCACGCTGCACGTCGGCGACATCGTCGTCGCCGGCATGGCCTGGGGCCGTGTGCGCGCGCTCGTCGACGACGTAGGCGAGAACGTCGAGACGGCCGGTCCGTCGGTGCCGGTCGAGGTGCTCGGCTTCAGCTCGGCGCCCGAGGCCGGCGATCAGATCGCCGTCGTCGAGAGCGAGCAGCGCGCCCGCGAGATCACGGACTACCGCACGCGCAAGCGTCGCGAGACGCTCGGGCTCTGCGGGAACGCCGCGCACGCTCGAGCAGATGATGCAGACCTTGAAGGATGCTGCGGGCAAGAAGGAGTTCACGCTGCTCATCAAGGGCGACGTGCAGGGGTCGGTCGAGGCCATCGGCGGGGCGCTCAAGAAGCTCGGGACGGACGAGGTCGAGGCGCGCATCGTGCACGCAGGCGTCGGCGGCATCACCGAATCCGACGTCGCGCTCGCCGGCGCCTCGAAGGCGGTCGTCATCGGCTTCAACGTGCGTGCGAACTCGCAGGCAAAGCAGGCGGCCGACAGCCAGGGCATCGAGATCCGCTACTACAGCATCATCTACGATCTGGTGGATGACGTGAAAGCGGCCATGTCCGGCCTGCTCGCGCCGACGCTGCGCGAAAACTTCCTCGGCTACGCAACGATCAAGCAGGTGTTCAACATCTCGAAGGTCGGCAAGGTCGCGGGCTGCGTGGTTACGGAAGGCAAGGTCGAGCGCGGCGCCAAGGTGCGCCTCTTGCGCGACAAGGTCGTTATCCACGAGGGAACGCTCTCGATTCTCAAGCGCTTCAAGGATGACGTTCGCGAAGTTCCGGCCGGCCAGGAGTGCGGCATGGCGTTCGCGAACTACCAGGACATCCGCGAAGGCGACGAGATCGAGTGCTTCCAGGTCGAGACAATCAAGCGGAGTCTCTAGATCCGCTCACGGGCGCTGTTCCGATCGCCTTCAAGGCGATCGCGGCGCCCTCCGCGGGGGCGCGCACTTGCACCGGGTCGCCTTGCTCCCTGGCCACTTCGGGCCGTAGTGCATTTAGAGGCCTCAGGCCTCGTGCCGGTCCAATCCCGGTAGGACGAAGAAATGTCCAGAAAAAAACCCAACCAGGCCGAAGGGACCTTCGCAGCGCCAGCTTCGCGTCGGCGAATTGATCCGCCACAAGCTGGCGGAGATGCTGGCACGCGGCGAGATCCATGACGACGTGCTCGCTTCGCACGTCATCACGATCTCGGAGGTGCGGATGTCGCCCGACCTCCGGCTCGCGACGGCCTATGTGATGCCGCTCGGCGGCAAGGATATCGGTCCCGTGCTCGAAGCGCTCGACAGGCATCGCAAATTCATTCGCGGCGAGATCGCTCATGCGGTCGACCTGCGCACGGCCCCCGAGGTTCGCTTCCGCGAAGACGAGACCTTCGAGGAGGTGAACCGCATCGACCAGCTTCTACACAGCGACAAGGTTCGCCAGGATCTGGAGAAGGACTGAGCGCCGGACTTCGCGCAGACGCGACCTGGCAACAAGAGGACTTCGATGTCGCGCCGTAAGAAAGGCAGTCCTGTTCACGGCTGGGTCGTTCTCGACAAGCCGCTCGGCATGACGTCGACGCGGGCCGTCAGTGCCGTTCGGCGGCTGTTCGATGCGCAAAAGGCGGGGCATGCGGGTACGCTCGATCCTCTCGCGACCGGAGTGCTCCCGATCGCGCTTGGTGAGGCGACGAAGACGGTGCCTTTCGCAGTCGATGGGGAGAAGACGTACCGGTTCACCGTGCGCTGGGGCGACTGAGACCACGACGGACGACGCCGAGGGCGAGGTGGTGGAGCGCCGGGAAGCCCGTCCGACAGCGCGAGGACATCGAGGAGCTGCTGCCAAGCTTCCGGGGCGAGATCATGCAGGTGCCGCCGAGCTTCTCGGCCATCAGGATCGAGGGTGCACGGGCCTACGATCTCGCACGCGACGGCGAGGAGGTGGTCCTCGAGCCGCGGCGAGTGCGGATCGATGCCCTGTCTCTCCTCGAGTGCCCCGATGCCGATACGGCGCTGTTCGAGGCACGGTGCGGCAAGGGGACCTACGTGCGGGCGATTGCGCGCGACATGGGGCGGGCGCTCGGCGCTCTGGGCCATGTCGTCGCGCTCCGCCGGACGTCGGTCGGTCCATTCAGCGAGCACGATGCGGTGACGCTCGAGGCCCTTGCGGCGGCTGCGGAGGGCGGTCCGGACGATCTACGGACCATTCTGAGGCCCGTCGAAGCGGCGCTCGACAGCCTTGCGGGACTGATGGTGAGCTCGTCGGACGCCGCGAGCCTGGCGCGCGGGCAGGCCGTGCTCATGCGCGGCCGCGATGCGCCGATCCTCTCCGGGCCTGTCTACGCCGTCTCCAAGGGGCGCCTGGTGGCGCTCGGCGAGGTCGACCGCGGCACTTTGCGGCCGACACGGGTGTTCAATCTGGCCGAATGACGCCTTGAGGGGGCCTTCATGTAAGGTGCTGTGCAACTTGGGCGCGCGGCATTTTTTTCGCTCGCCGACCCAGCTAATTGTGTATAAGGCGGCCAATCCGGCGTGGCGAGGCCTGCCGGAGCAAATCACGACCCTGCTGGACGACATCCCGGCTGTGGCCGTTACGGGGAGCCACCCTCTGAGGCGGCTCCCGCAATCTCCAAGGAAAGGAGCTCACGATGTCGCTGACGACCGAAGCCAAATCCAAACTCATCAAGGCCAATGCCACCAAGGCGAACGACACGGGCTCGCCCGAGGTTCAGATCGCCATCCTCACTGAGCGCATTAATGGTCTCACTGAGCACTTCAAGGCTCACAAGAAGGACAATCACTCGCGCCGCGGTCTTCTGAAAATGGTGAGCCAGCGCCGTCAGCTCCTCGACTATGTGAAGAGGAAGGACGAGCCGCGCTACCAGAAGATCATCGACAAGCTCGGCATCCGCCGCTGATTGGCGCAGCGCGCCGTTCCATCTAGATCGCTGCCCTCGAATGTGAGGACAGAGCGGAGCGCCGGGCCTTTTGGGTTCACGGCGCTCGCGCCGTTCATGCTAAGGAACGGACCGCAAACAAACGACCGAAAACAGAAATAGAACCGAAAGACCGAACATGTTCGACATTCATCGCGTGGAAATCGAATGGGGCGGGCGCAAGCTCAAGCTCGAAACTGGCCACATGGCGCGGCAGGCCGATGCCGCCGTTTTTGCCCAATACGGCGAGACCAGCGTTCTCGCAACCGTCGTCGGCGCGAAGAGCGCGAAGCCCGGCATCGATTTCTTCCCGCTCACCGTGAATTACCAGGAGCGGACCTATGCCGCTGGAAAGATCCCCGGCGGCTATTTCAAGCGCGAAGGCCGTCCGACCGAAAAGGAGACGCTGACGTCGCGTCTCATCGACCGACCGATCCGTCCCCTCTTCGTCGAGGGCTTCAAGAACGAGGTTCAGGTCGTCGTCACCGTGCTCTCGCACGACATGGAGAATGATCCGGATATCGTCGGCATGGTCGCGGCGTCGGCAGCGCTGACGCTGTCGGGTCTGCCCTTCCTCGGGCCCATCGGCGCGGCGCGCGTCGGTGTCATCGGCGGCGAGTTCGTCTTGAACCCGATGATCGACGAGATGGCCGAAAGCACACTCGATCTCGTCATCGCCGGCACGCACGACGCGGTCATGATGGTCGAGTCGGAGGCGAAGGAGCTTCCCGAGCAGCAGATGCTCGGCGCCGTGATGTTCGGCCACCAGCACATCCAGCCGGTGATCAAAGCGATCATCAAGCTCGCCGAGACAGCGGCCAAGGAGCCGTGGGACATCCAGATTCCCGACAAGGGCAAGTACAAGAAGAAGGTGAAGGAGCTCGCGGGCGATCTTCTGAAGACGGCCTTCTCCACGAAGGAGAAGGGTAAGCGCCAGGATACTGTTTCGGAAGCGAAGAAGAAGGTCGTCGAGGGTATCGAGATACCCGCCGACGACGCCAACGAGAAGGTGCTGCTCACGGACGCCTTCAAGTCGCTCGAGATGGACATTATGCGCGGCGACGTGATCAAGACGAAGCGGCGTATCGACGGACGCGATCTCGAGACAGTCCGCCCCATCCTTTCCGAGGTGCACGTGCTGCCGCGGACGCACGGCTCGGCACTCTTCACGCGCGGCGAGACGCAGGCCCTCGTCGTCGCCACGCTCGGCACGGGCGAGGACGAGCAGTACATCGATGCGCTCGAGGGCACGAAGAAAGAGCGCTTCCTGCTGCACTATAACTTCCCGCCCTACTCGGTCGGCGAAACGGGCCGCATGGGCTCGCCCGGCCGGCGCGAGATCGGCCACGGCAAGCTCGCTTGGCGCGCCGTGCGTCCGCTTTTGCCGAAGAGCGAGGAGTTCCCCTACACTCTGCGCGTCGTATCCGAGATCACGGAGAGCAACGGATCATCTTCGATGGCAACGGTGTGCGGCACGTCGCTCGCACTCATGGACGCGGGCGTGCCGCTCAAGGCGCCGGTCGCCGGTATCGCCATGGGTCTCATCAAGGAAGGCAATGACTTCGTCGTTCTCTCGGACATTCTCGGCGACGAGGATCACCTCGGCGACATGGACTTCAAGGTGGCCGGCACCGAGAAAGGCGTGACCGCGCTGCAGATGGACATCAAGATCACCGGCATCACCGAGGAGATCATGCGGGTCGCCCTCGAGCAGGCACACAAGGGCCGCCTGCACATCCTGGGCGAGATGGCGAAATCGATTACGGGCGCCCGCGCCGAGCTCGGCGAGCACGCGCCGCGCATCGAGACGATCAAGATCCCGACGGACAAGATCCGTGAGGTCATCGGCTCCGGTGGCTCGGTGATCCGTGAAATCGTTGCCGAAAGCGGCGCCAAGGTCGACATCGACGACGACGGCACGGTGAAGATCGCCGCCGCAAAGCGCGAGTCAATCGAGGCGGCGCTGAACCGCATCAAGGCGATCACGTCGGAGCCCGAGGTCGGCCAGATCTACAAGGGCAAGGTCGTCAAGATCATGGACTTCGGCGCCTTCGTGAACTTCTTCGGCGCCAAGGACGGTCTCGTCCATATCTCCCAGCTGTCGCAGGGGCGGCCGCAGACAGTGGGCGAGGTCGTCAAGGAAGGCCAAGAGGTCTACGTCAAGCTCCTCGGCTTCGACGATCGCGGCAAGGTCCGCCTGTCGATGAAGATCATCGACCAGGCGACGGGCAAGGAGATCCCGCGCGCCGAGGGCGAGCCGCCGGAGGAAGAGTTCAGCGCCGCAACGTCCGCCTCGCCGCGACCGCGAAGGCGGCGGCGGGCGTCGCCGGCGCGAGTAGATCGCACCTCAGCTAATCGACTGGAGAGGCCTCCGGACGGGTTCCGGGGGCCTTTTCAATTTCTGCCTAGCGAGCGTCGACGAGCCCGGAGTTGATCAGCCGTCGGTGGAAACCCAGGATCTCCTGGCGCTGATCGCATTCGTAATAGCGACCCTGGCACAACGTCATCAGACGCTTTCTCTCGACATAGGAGCCTGAGAGCGGGAGCCCTGCCGCCTCGAGCAGCACCGTGCCGAGGTAGGGCACATCGAGCGTGTCGAGCTTGGGGAGCGCGGGCGGCGTGTAGTTCAGGCCCTCGACTGCGTAGTAGGTGATGAAGCCCAACGAGTCCTTCGCCAGCGGCATGTCCTCGGCGGCGCGCACGTCGCCGAATCCGAGGTAGGAACGCGTCGCGATCGGGCTGGTGGTCGCCGTAGTGCAGGATCAAGAAGCGCTCGTTCGGAAAGCGGCGCTTGAGCTCTGCCTTCAGGAATTCATAGTCCATGCGCGCCATGGACAAGCGGCGCAGATATTCATGCATTTCCGGGTTCGTCCCGGGGCCGCCGCCCGGAACGTCGACCTCGGGCATGTAGGGCGTGAAATAGGGCGCGTGCGTCGCCATGGTGATGATGAAACTGAAGAGCGGCTGACGCGAGGTCCTGAGGTGCTCCTCGAGAAGGGAGAGCGCATTTCCGTAGTAGAAGCGATCGCGCTCGTTGCCGACTTTCGCGCCCTGATCTTTCATGTCGTAGATCTCGGGCATGCCGACGGCGGTGTAGAACTTGGCGTTCGACACGAAATTGCGGCTCAAGGGGTAGAAGACGACATTGCGGTAGCCGCAGAGCTTGAGCCGCTCGGGAAGCGTGTCGCGGATCTTGCCGGCCATCAGCGACTGGACGAAGGGGCGCATGCCGCCGAACGAGTAGGTCGAGACGCCGGCGAGCAGCGAGAATTCCGTGAGCCAGGATGCGCCGCCGTAGGTCTCGACGCGCATCTTGTGCAGCTCGCCGTCGCCGGACCGGAAGAGGCGGTCCACGCTCTTGTCGTAGGAGACTTGCGGAAAATACTCGGGCGGAACGACCGACTCCTGATGGATCAGCAGGATGTGCGGCGGCTTGGTGTCCGTGTGACACTCATGCGGGACCGTGAAGGCGGCGCCGTGGGTCGCTGCCGCCGCCTCGATGAGCTGGCCGCGCCAGAGCGTTTCGATGGTCTCGGCCCACGACGAATAAAATGACGAGATGACGAGATCGTCCCAATAGGGCTGGGTGTGGCGCCGCTCTCCCTTGACGTCGGCGGCAACGGCGGTCGCAATCGCGAAGGCAGCGATGCCGGCCAGCGAATAGAGGCGAGGAACGCGTGTTGCGTCAGCGCGGTGGGCCCAGGCGGCGGCGATCAGGGTCGCGACAAGTGCCGAGACAAGGGACACCATGGCGGCGCGATACTCGCTCCATAGAAACGTCAGCGTGGACCATGAGCTCAAGTAGAAGACGATGTCGTAGGCGTGGACGACCATGTCCATCGCCTGGTGCTTGACGGTTGCCGCCCGATCGATGAGGGCGATGAGGGCCGGAACCAAAATTGCCGCGACGAGGACGCGTCCGGTGGCAAAGACGATCGATGCGGCGATCAGCAGCGTCACGCTCCAGACGAAGAAGAGATTGGGCGCTCCGCCTTCGTAGCGGCGGAAATAGAGGCCGATGCCGATGGTCGCGAGCAGAGCCGTGATGCCGGCAACTCGCCAGCCGAATTGGCGGCGCGGCGCCTCTGCCTCGGGCGCGCCCGCCAGAGAATGATCTCGGTGTGAAATGGCAGGCTGGTCGGTCATGGCCACGGCGGGTCACGTCATAGTGTCGTGGAACTGTCATACAATAAACGCGACGACCATGGGAGAAGTGCCAACCCAGATATTTTCCATTTGATAGCAATAGCTTGCCCAAATTCCGCCGCGGCAAAGCGCATGCAACTCGAATTCTGCTTGGAGCAGTGCTAGAGCGCGTGGACCGTGCTGGCGGCAAGCAGGGAAGAGGCAATTAATGAAGGAATACCCGGGGATTGGCCGATCGGCCCTGCGTAGACGGCGTGCGCTCCCGTCTCCTCGATAGCGGCCGGCACGTCCTCGCCGGCGTGCATGCCGTCGCCGAAGAAGAAGCCGGCGACGACGGTCGGCGTCTGGAGGCGTCCAAGCTCGGTCTTAAGAAACGGCGGCTCCTCGAGGAAGGCGGTCGAGACGCTCGCGAAGACGCCGGCGCGCGCGATCGCGACCGCAGCATCTCGCGTGGCGCGAGCGGACGCGGGTCCGAACTTGGAGCCGTGGCCGACGACCAACAGGCGAGAGGCCAGAGGTTCAAATCCGGCACGGCGGGACGTTTCGAGCGCGTCTAGCGCGCATCAGATCGGCGACGCCCTGTTCGAGGCCAAGCGGCGGGAGGATGCGCGCCGCGCTCTCGCAACCCGCGGCTCGGATACGGTCCGGCAGAACAGTCGCCGTGAAGTAGCCGTCGGCCATGAACAGAGGATAGACGAGGATCGTGCGGGCTTCGGTGGCGACGGCTTCGCTGAGGGCCGCTTCCAGCGTCGGCTCACCCTTGAGGACGCCTGCTGTCACAGCAAGAAGACCGGTCAGGCTGCGGACGCGATCTGCGTGGGCGGCAAGCAGGCGATTGCGCTCAGTGCCCGCGCGGTCGCCGTGACTGGCGAGAACGGCTGCGACGCCTGAATGTGAGGTCGCGATCACAGCTTCATTCCGGGCGCGGCCGCATCGGCGATCAGGGCCCTGGCGATCAGATCACGCAAGGCCGGCGGCATCGGCAGATCCATCGCGGCCTTGCGTCCGTGGTCGGACATCTTGTTCAGCGTCTTGGCCAGAATGGAGACGACCTTCTCCGGTTCGTGCTTCGGCGCAAAATCAGACGCGTAGTGCTCGAGAAAGACAATCGATGCGACGTCCTCTAGCGCTTGAGCCTCGGCATTGCGCTTGAGGTTCTCCTTGCGGATCAGGCTTGCGACACGGGCAATCTCGTCGGCCGCATAGTCGCAATCGGCGAGAATGGCGCTCGCCCATTCGGCGTGCTTGCGCTTCAAGTCATTGCGCCAGCGCAGGTAGCCGGGCCGGTCCATCGGATAGCTCGCGCGCGGGACCGTCCAGCGGCGAAGATGCTGGGCGCGGACGGCGAGCTTCAGCGCTTCCGAGGCGTCGGGATAGAGGCGGCCGAGCGCGCTCGTCATGCGCTCGCCGTAGACGAGCTCGGCCGGGCGCATGCGGCCGTCGACCTCGATCTGCGTCGGGTCGTCGGCGTTGGCGGCGTCGATCTTGGCGTAGGCGGTTTCGAGACGGGACATCGGTGCTCGCCTCACAAGGGTCCGCGAAATACAAAATAGGCGCCGGCCACTATGAGCGTGAATCCGACGAGATGATTGAGGGTCAGCGGCTCCTTGAGGTAGAGGATCGAGAAGCCCGCGAAGACCGCCAGCGTTATGACCTCCTGGATGGTTTTCAGCTCGGCAGTCGCATATGCGGCAGAGCCCCAGCGGTTGGCCGGCACCGCCAGACAATACTCGAAGAAGGCAATGCCCCAGCTCACGAGAATGGCGAGGATGAGGGGCGCGCTCTTGTACTTCAGATGTCCGTACCAGGCGAAGGTCATGAAGATGTTGGAGAGGGAGAGAAGCGCGATTGGCGCGATCCCGCTCGAAAGTCCCAGCTGCTGCAACGTCACCTCCAGGAAGATAGGCCGAACTTGAGACTTTATACAGATTCCCCCGTTGCGGCCCCAACAGGCGGCCCGGAGCCCCGCTCCGTCCATTAACGCGATCCGACGATCGCGTCTCGACATGGCCCCGCAAAACGTCTTAATTGGCGCCGATTTTCATGGGGGCTCCAACCGCGCGCCGCTCGTTTTCTCGAGGCACACGGTATGGATACAAGGCCTCCGCTCGCCATCGGCACAGGTCCGAATGAAGTCTCCGGCTCCAAGGCTCGACATGCTCCTCGCCGGTGTGGCCGCGGGAGACGAGGCGTCGTTTGCTGAGCTTTATCAAGCAACTTCTGCGAAACTCTTTGCCGTGGCGCTGCGTATCTTGCGCAGTAGAGAGATGGCGGAAGAAGTGCTTCAGGAGGCTTATTTTCGGATCTGGGAGCGGGCCGGCGACTTCAAGCCGGAAATCGCGTCGCCGATCACGTGGATGGCGGCGATCGTGCGCAACAGGTCTCTCGACGAGGTCAGGCGCCGCGGCTCGCGTCCTCATGCGGATGTCTCTGAGATCGAGGATCTCGAGAGCGACGATGAGCATCCTCTCGAAGCCTTGGGCCGGCAAGAGGACGTCGCGCGTCTCTTGCGATGCCTCGAGGGACTGGAGCCCGAAAAGAGGCAGATCGTCCGTCTTGCGTATCTCGACGGCATGAGTCGCGAGGCGCTGGCGAAGCGCTTCGACCGGCCGGAAGGAACCATCAAGACCTGGCTGCACCGCAGCCTGGCTCAACTCAAGGGATGCCTCGAGCAATGAACGAGCTCGACGACATCGAGGCGCTGGCCGCCGAATACGTCCTCGGCACTCTGAGCCATGAGGAGCGCGGCGACGTGGCTGTGCGCCGGGAGAAGGAGCCGCGGCTCGATGCGGCGATTGCCGCCTGGGAGCAGCGCCTCTGCCCGCTTGCCGAGGTCGTGCGCCCGGTCGCTCCGCCGCCGAACCTCTACAACAAGATCCGCGCGCAGATCGGCCTCTCCAATCATGTCATCTCGCTCAGGGCGCGCGAGCAGTCGCTGACGCGCCGCGCCAATCGCTGGCGCGGCGCCGCAGTCGGCATGACGGCGCTCGCCGCGTCGCTCGCGGGCGTCGTCGGCTGGCAGGAGTACCAGCGTCAGCAGATGCCGACGCAGTACGTCGCCGTGCTGCAGGCGGGAGAGAAGTCGCCAGCCTTCCTGCTGACCGTCGATACCAGGACGAACATGTTCGCCATCTCGGCCGTTGCGGCTCCGAAAAAGCCTGAAAAGAGCTATCAGGTGTGGGCCGTCTTTGATGAGGCGGAGAAGCCGAAGTCGCTCGGCGTGATGTCGGAAGGCGATATGGCCATGCACCCGATGATGGGCGGCGATGAGCACGACAAGTTCATGAATGCGACGTTTGCCGTGAGCCTCGAGCCAGAAGGGGGCTCGCCCACTGGTCTGCCAACGGGGCCGGTGCTGTTCACGGGCAAGCTCGTCAAGGCCACGCCCTGACGGGGCCAAAAAAGTGCTGGTCCAGAGATCGGCAGCCTCTCCCACTGCGTAGCTAGACCAGCAAGCGACGTGATGGAGATGATGGGATGTCGATACGCCGGACTGCACTTTCTCTTCTGTCCCTGATCCTGCTCTCCGGCCCTGCGTCCGCCGAGGAGAAGCTTGCGTGGTCTCCATGGAGCGCGGATCTCTTCGCGCGCGCCAAGGCCGAGAACCGCTTCGTCATTCTCGATCTCGAGGCCGTCTGGTGCCATTGGTGCCACGTGATGGAGAAGACGACCTATGAGGACCCTAAGGTCGTCGCCCTTGTGAAATCGAAGTATTTGCCGGTGCGCGTCGATCAGGACGCCAACCCGGATCTCTCAAGCCGCTATGGCGATTGGGGCTGGCCGGCAACGATCATCTTTGCGCCCGACGGGACGGAGATCGTCAAGCGGCGCGGCTACATCGAGCCCGCCAATATGGTCTCGCTCCTCGAAGCAGTGATTGCGGATCCGACGCCAGGGCCGTCGATCACGGCGGGCGTGGAGGTGGAACCCGCGGAGACGCCATTCCTGAGCGAGGCGCAACGTCGCGATCTCGAGAAGCGCCTCGACGACGCCTACGATGCCAAGAACGGCGGCTGGGGCACGGTGCACAAATTCATCGATCCTGAGGCGATGGATTGGACGCTGCTCGCGGCTGAGAAAGGCGACAAGGACGCGATCGGCAAGGCGCGCCAGACGCTCGACGCCGCGCTCAACCTGATCGATCGCGAGTGGGGTGGGATCTTCCAATACTCCGATGCGGCTGATTGGAAGTCTCCGCACTACGAAAAGATCATGTCGTATCAGGCGAGCGGCCTCAGGGAGTACGCCGCGGCCTACGCGCTGTGGAAGGAGCCGAAATACCGCGACGCCGCGCGCGACCTCTACCGCTACCTGACGACGAAGCTCCTCGGGCGGACGGCGCATTCCTGACGAGCCAGGACGCCGACGTCGACGCCGAGATGCCGGGCAGGACGTTCTACGCTCTCCCGGCTGCAGAGCGAGGGGCGCTCGGCCGCGAGCCTCGCATCGACACAAACTCCTATGCGCGTGAGAACGGATGGGCCGTGAGCTCGCTCGTAGCGTACGCCAATGCAACCGGCGACAAACAGGCCCTCGAAGTCGCGGTGAAAGCGGCGCGCTGGGTGATCGCAAATCGCACGCTTCCCGGCGGCGGCTTTGCGCATGGCGCCACGGATCGCGGCGGGCCCTTCATCGGCGATACGCTGGCGATGGGGCAGGCCGGGCTCGATCTTTATTCGGCGACGGGCGATCGCGCTTGGCTCAAGGTCGCGAAAGAGGCCGGCGAGTTCATCGCGGCCAAGTTCAAGGACGATGGCGGAGGATTTCTGACGACGCTCGCTCCGGAGGGGAGAACGGGCGCTTTCCTCAAGGCCGTCAAGCCGCTTGACGAGCAGGTGGCCGTCACCCGCTTTCTCAACAGGCTCAACCGCTACTTCGGTACTCAGGAGACGCGCGCTCTCGCTGAGCACGGTATGCGCTACCTCGCTTCGCCGGCCATACTCGAGCAGCCGATGTGGCTTGCGGGAGTTCTCGTTGCCGACCGCGAGGTCACAGCCGAGCCGACGCACATCACGATCGTGGGCCACAAGGACGATTCGTCCGCAAAGGATCTGCATTCGGCCGGGCGTGCTTATCCGGCGATCTACAAGCGGCTCGATTGGTGGGACACGCGCGAGGGGCCGCTGCCCAATCCCGATGTGCAGTACCCGGAGCTCGAGCAAGCCGCCGCGTTCGCGTGCACCAATCGCATCTGCTCTCTGCCTGCGTTCTCCGGGGATGAACTTTTTGCGACAGTGACGCGGATGCTCGCGCTGAAGACAAGCGATGCAGGGCGGTAACAGGCACGGCGCGGTTGGCGTTTGCCTCGTCGAAACCTTGTCGCAGCCGCGAGGCGGCCATCAGCCAGCCATCAAACTTCTGTCAGCAATGAAACCGCGGCTCGAGATTTTTCGTAGCTTGCAAGATGCTTCCGTTAGCGAAGGCCCGGGGGGAGCATCGTCAAAAAATACGGGCCGTGCGTAGACGTTTGGGAAGGAAGGATAAATCCATGAAAATCTCAGTGAAATCGGGTTCTGCTATTGCCGCCGCTGCCGCGACGCTGTTGATGGCCGGTGCTGTCTCGGCTCCGGCCTTCGCGGCCGACGAGGCCAAGGGCCATTGCGTCGGCGCCAACGCCTGCAAGGGCAAGGGCGCCTGCAAGTCGGCCTCGAATGCCTGCGCCGGCCAGAACGCGTGCAAGGGCAAGAGCTTCACCGAGATGACCAAGGACGAGTGCGCGAAGGTCGAGGGCGCGAAGTTCGAGCCCGCGAAGTAATTTTCGCTCATTGTAAGCGCGGTCCGGCAGGCGCGATTTGCCGGGCCGCGCTTTTTAAGCATAGTACCGCCTTACCAAAGGCGCTCGCCTTCAAATGGAGCGCCGCGCGAGTGGAGCAAAGCCATGCCGTCTCAGCAGAAGGCCAAGCGCAGGTCATCCGAGACCACGCATATTGCGCCGGCGGCAAGAGAGGCGGGCAAGCCCGCCTACCTCGGCTTCGGCCTGGGTCTGAGACCGCAGCACTATACCGACATCCTCGAGGGCGATCCTCCGATCGACTGGTTCGAGGTCATCTCCGAAAACTACATGGTGCCGGGCGGACAGCCGCTGAAGATGCTCGATCGCATTCGCGCCCGTTATCCGATCGTCATGCACGGCGTCTCGCTTTCGATTGCCTCGACCGCGCCCTTCGACGAGGGCTATCTGCGCGATCTCAAGAGCCTTGCGAAGCGCGCGGAGCCCAAATTCATCTCCGATCATCTCTGCTGGACGGGCGTGCACGGCGTCAATCTGCACGACCTCCTGCCGATCCCCTATACGGAGGAGGCACTGGATCACGTCGCCTCTCGCGTGCAGCACGTGCAGGACTATCTGGGGCAGGCGATCGCGCTCGAGAACGTCTCGACCTACGTGCAGTTCTCACATTCGGAGATGAGCGAATGGGAGTTCATCACCGAGCTCACGAAGCGCACGGGCTGCTGGCTCGTGTTCGACGTCAACAACGTCTTCGTCTCGGCGTTCAATCACGATTTCGACGCGCACGAGTTCATCATGAACGTGCCCTCCGACCGCATCGTGCAGTTTCATCTCGCGGGTCACGAGCACAACATGAGCCACATCATCGACACGCATGATGCTCTCGTCTGTGACGAGGTCTGGGATCTCTACCGGACGGCAATCCGGCGCTTCGGGCCCGTGTCGACGATCATCGAGCGCGACGACAATATCCCGCCGCTCGCCGAGATGGTGGACGAGCTCGAGAAGGCGCGTGCGCTCGCCGCCGAGGTGCTCGGCAGCGGCAATCGTGCGGCGTGAGAGCACATAATGGCGGTTGCGACGGCCAGATCACGCAAGACCCGCGAGCGCGCAAAGCCCGAGCGCGCGCCGACGCTTGCGGAAATTCAGGATCGCTTCCAAGAGGCCGTCGTCGCCGGCGACGATGGCTTGCTCGCGCTCATCCCGGACAATTCCCGGACGACGCGGGACGTGCTGCTCGGCGTCTATCGCCATGCCTACGTGGCGCGCCTCGTCGAAGTCGCGGGGACCGACTACCCGCGGCTCAAGGCGTATATTGGCGAGGCAGACTTCGACCAGATGCTGCGCGGCTATGTCGCCGTGTGCCCGTCGCGGCATGCCAACGTGCGCTGGTTCCCGCGACGCCTGCCGGAGTTTCTGTCGTCGGCGGCACCGTATGCCGACCGCCCGGTCTTGCGCGAGCTGGCCCTGATCGAGCGTGCGCTCAACGATGCATTCGATGCGGTCGATGCGCCGGTGCTCGGTCTCAAAGACCTGGCGCGGCATTCGCCCGAGCGCTGGGGCGATCTCTCGTTTTCCCCACATCCCTCTGCCGTGCGGCTCGATCTCTCGACGAACGCCTTTGCCATCTGGCGTGCACTCAAGGACGAAGTGGCGGCGCCATCTGCCAATCCTCTCGCGGAGCGCGAGCGACTCGTCGTCTGGCGCAATGACGTCACGCCCGCGGCGCGCACGCTTCTCGCCGAAGAGGCCATGATGTGGGACGAGGCGTCGAAGGGCGTGCGCTTCTCGATCCTCTGCGAGCTTGCTGCGACCTACGCCGATGCCGACGGCGCGGCGCTCCGTGTCGCCCAGTATCTCCAGGGCTGGATCGCGGCGGGAATGCTCACGAAAGCCAGGCTGGCGCGGCGCGCAAGCGCTGAGGCCGAAGCTCGCCCACGCTCTGCCGCGGTCCGCCGCTCCTATTGCACCGTGATCGTGATGACCTCCGACTGCACGGGCGGAGTGTGGGGAATGTGGTTCTGGTCGGCGAGTATCAGCTGCAACGTGTGCTGGCCCGGCTTCAGCTCGAGCGTCGCCTCGGTTTGACCTTTGCCGAAATGCTTGTGGTTGTCGTCGGCGGGGATGGGCGAGGTGTAGTCGGCGAGCTTGGTGTCGATGAGCACGTGGTGATGGCCGCTGTTGGGCTTGTCCGTACCGGCAGGCACGACCTCCATCCCCTCGATGCCGAACTTCACCGCGACCGGGCTCGAGACGGTGGCGCCGTTCTTCGGCTCAATGAAAAAGACCTTGGCGCCTGCGGGCGAGGGCGTCGGGCCGCCCTTTGGCGTTTGCTGCCCGCAACCAGCCAGGATAAGAGCGGCAAGAGCCGCGACGATAAAGCTCTTCATCGGGATCTCCATTTTCTGGTTAGCCGAGGCTCGGCTTAGGGCAGTCGTCAGAATAGCGTACACTCTTCGTCATGAGGAAGCGATTAGACCAATTGCTGCTGGCGCGGGGGCTCGTTCCCAGCCGGTCGCGCGCCCGCGATCTTATTTTGCGCGGGCAGGTGCGCGTCGAGGGCGCCGTCGTGACGGAGCCGTCGGCGCTCGTCGCGGAGGAGATGCTGGTCGCCCTGTCGGAGGGCTCGCATTACGTCTCGCGCGGGGCGCTCAAGCTCGAAGCAGGGCTCGATGCATTCGGCTTCGACGCGGCGGGGCGGGTTGCGCTCGATGTCGGCGCCTCGACGGGCGGCTTTACGGAGGTGCTGCTGTCGCGGGGCGCAAAGAAGATCTACGCGGTGGATGTCGGGCATGGGCAATTGCATGAGACGATCAAGGCGGACCCGCGCGTCGTGTCGCTCGAGCGATGCGATGCTCGGGCTCTTACGCAAGAGCAGATCTCCGAGCCGATCCAGGCCATCGTCGCGGATGTGAGCTTCATTTCCCTTGCCAAGGCACTCCCCGCCGCGCTTGCGCTCGCGGCGCCGGGAGCCTGGCTCGTCGCGCTCGCGAAGCCGCAGTTCGAGGCGGGACGCGAGGCCATCGGCAAGGGCGGGATTGTTCGCGACCCGATCGTACGCGAGGCGGCTGCTGCGGGTGTCGCGAGCTGGATCGCGTCTCAGGCCGGGTGGCAGGTGACGGGCGTCGTGGCGTCCCCGATCGAAGGCGGCTCGGGCAACCAAGAGTATCTCCTGGGGGCGTGCTTCGATGGGTGAGGGCGTGGACGTCGAGATCGTGCGCCTCGGTGCCCAGGGGGACGGAGTAGCCGAGCTCGCGGGCGAGCCCATGTTCGTGCCGTTTGCGCTGCCGGGCGAGCGGTGGCGCGTGGACGGAGCAGAGGCAATACGGCTCACGGAAAGCCCTGAGCGGCAGTCGCCGATCTGCCGCCACTTCGGTCTCTGCGGCGGGTGCGTCGCCCAGCATATGTCGGACAGTCTCGAGGAGGCATGGAAGCGCGACATCGTCGTGCAAGCCTTCCTGCCATCGCGGCATCACCGCGGAGGTCGCGCCCGTTCGCCGCGTCAGGGCACATTCGCGCCGGCGCGCATTTCTCGGCGTGGAGCGGCGCGGCGGCGATGTCGTCATCGGGTTCCGCGAGGAGGGACAGCACAAGCTCGTCGATCTCGAGGAATGCCCGGTGCTCGATCCGGCGATCGTTGCTGCAGTGAGGAAGCTGCGCGAGATGGCACGCCTCGCCATGCCCGAGGGACAAGGCGGGCGGCTTATCGTGACGCGTCTCGATCGCGGTCTCGACGTGTCGTTCGACAATGGGGTGAAAGATCTGGAACCGTCTGCGCGCGCTGAGCTCGCGTCGCTGGCGCAGGGCGCGGACATCATCCGCCTCACAGTTGCCGGCGAGCTGATCGTACTCGGCGGCACGCCGACGATTACCATCGGCGGGGTTGCGGTCGAGCCCGTGCCTGGTGCATTTCTGCAGGCGGTGCCCGAAGCAGAGGCCATGCTCATCGAGCAGGTTCTGGCGGCCTTGCCACGCAAGCCGAAGAGAATTGCCGATCTCTTCTCTGGTATCGGGACCTTCACATTCGCGCTCGCGCGGCGGGCCACGGTTGCCGCATTCGACGGCGACAAACGGGCCATCGGGGCGCTCAGCGCAGCCGCCAAGCGTGCACAGGGTTTGAAGCCGATCGAGGCGCGCGTACGCGATCTCTTTCGGGAGCCGCTTTCCCCGCGCGAGCTCGACCCCTTCGATGTGGTCGTGCTCGATCCGCCGCGGGCCGGAGCTGCAGCCCAGGCAGAACGTCTCGCCAAGTCGAAGGTGCCCATAGTCATCGCGGTTTCGTGCAATCCGGCGACGCTCGCGCGCGACGCGCGCGTGCTCATTGACGGCGGCTACACGCTAGGGCCGGTGACCCCGATAGATCAGTTTCTTTTCTCGCCGCACGTCGAGGCCGTCACCGTACTGTCCCGGTGAGCGGCCACGACGAGCGCGTGTTACTGACCCGCGCGGCTAGCCAAACGGGCCTTGGAAAGGCTGGCCATGCGCGCCTTGGAAAGACTGGCAAGCTTCTTGGACTTCGGCGAGAGGCCCGAGCTCGACAGCTTCGAAGCGGCGTCGCTCTTTTTCAGGAAGCTCTTCGAGCCGAGCGAATTCAGCTCGTAGCCGCCGATCTTGGTTTCCGACTGGAACTTATCGAGATTGAAGCGCCCGAGCTTGTGCTCGGCGCGAAACTTGTCGAGGTCGAAATTGCCGATCTTTCCTTCCGACTTGAGTTTGTCGATGTACCTGTCGATGACAGCGAATCTCGACCCGGCGAAAGACGGGCCGGCCGCAAGCGTCACACCTGCCGCGACGATCAATATGGCAACGGTTCTTGTAAGCATGTCTTGTCGTCCTCCAAAACGTACGCGCTCAGCGTGCGCACGCCATTGGCTATTCCGGATGGGCAAGTGCTGCTGTTCCGCCCGTAACTCTCGGCCGGCAAAGGACGTCAGGGATGCATTTGGAGAAGCTTGTCCACGTAGTCGGGGACGACCTTGGTCGCGGGTCCGTGGATCGCCTCGGCAAAAAGGGTAACGCCTTCGGACGGCTCGAGATTGAGCTCGACTGTGTGAGCGCCTGCTGCGCGCGCGTCGGCGACGAAGCCGGCGGCGGGATAGACATTGCCGCTGGTTCCGATCGACAAGAAGAGGTCAGCAGCGGCGATCAACTCGGCAATCTCATCCATGCGGTACGGCATCTCGCCGAACCAGACGACGTCCGGGCGCATGCCGCCCGCTTCGTTGCACGAGGGACAGCGCGTGCTCGGTAGCGATGTCCCCGCTCCAGCGGTGGCGCGCGCCGCATGAGGCGCATAGCGCCTGCATGAGCTCGCCGTGCATGTGGATGAGGTTCTTCGAGCCCGCCGCCTCGTGCAGAGCATCGATATTCTGGGTGACGATGGTCACCTGGCCCTTGAGCTCACGCTCGAGCCTGGCCAGCGCATGGTGCGCGGCGTTCGGTCTGATGCCGGCGTGGGCGCGGCGGCGGGTGTTGTAGAAGTCGAGCACGAGGCTCGGGTTGCGGCGAAAGCCCTCAGGCGTCGCCACGTCGCGAAGGTCGTATTTCGACCAGATGCCGTCCTTGTCGCGGAATGTCGAGACACCCAATTCGGCCGAGATGCCGGCCCCCGTGAGCACCACGACGCGCTCGAAGATGGGTCCCGCAGTCATCGCCCGGATCCCGCCGGCCGGATTGCCGGCTCGGGCCCAGGATCAGGATTTCGCCCTGGCCGCATGGGCCTTGCCGGCGAGCTTTTTCAGGCGCTTGCGTGCTCCCGCGGTGTTGCCCTGAATGCGGGTGACCTTGGCGCGGGGGATGGCGCGGCGGGCCTTCTTCTTGCGGATCTCGACGCTACGGTGATGGCGAGCGGTCATGAGCTGATACCCAATTATTTCCAGCGGTTGGCTATTGTCTAAGTCTTGCGCCTCGTCTATGCGATCTGGGGGTGAGAGGCAAGCCCGGCCAGCGTCATTGCTGGAGGGGAGCCCACAGCACGGGCCGTGCCCCAGAGGCATATTTCTACGCCGAGTTGCTCGCTGAGGCTCCCGTCACAGAACTGCAACATCCACTCTATAGTCGGAACGGAAGCGCGCGGCGAGTCGACCCAGGATTGCCGTGGCGGTCACCAGTCTACGATTGAGGCCCAAATGACTGCGATGCTCGACGCACCGATCGATGGTGAGCGTGGATCTCTATCGCGGAACCATCGGTTGCGCCGGGCCGTGCACAGGTACAAAGCCGTCAGCCGGAGGGGCATCCAGGAGCGGCTTTTCACGTTCGCCTTTTCGGGCCTCGTCTATCCGCAGATCTGGGAAGATCCGGTCGTGGACCTCGAGGCGCTCGAACTCAAGGACGGCGAGCACCTCGTCGCCATTGCCTCCGGCGGCTGCAACATCCTCTCCTACGTGACGGCCGTCAATGTGCGGGTCACGGGCCTCGATCTCAACCCGGCGCACGTGGCGCTGAACAAGCTCAAGCTGACGGCGGCAAGTCACCTCCCCGACTACGCGACCTTCTACCGCTTCTTCGCCAAGGCCAATGCAGAGGCGAATGTCGCGGCCTACAAGGCCTATCTGGCGCCGATGCTCGACGGCGGTGACGCGCAAGTATTGGGAGAGCCGCGACCGGATGGGGCGCCGGCGCATCGGCTATTTCAGCCGCAACGTCTACCGTCAGGGCCTGCTGGGCCGGTTCATCAGCGCGGGGCATCTCTTCGCGCGCGTGCACCGGAGCAATCCGAAGCGCATTCTCACGGCCAAGAGCCGCGACGAGCAGCGCAAGATTTTCGACGAGGAGATCGCGCCGCTGTTCGAGAAGCGGCATATCCGCTGGCTCATGGACAAACCGACTGCGCTGTTCGGACTCGGCATTCCGCCGTCGCAGTTCGAAGCGCTGAAGGGTGGCGAGAGCCAGATGGCCACCGTGCTCAAGGCACGCCTCGAGCGTCTCGCCTGCGGGTTCGACCTTTCCGAGAACTATTTCGCCTGGCAGGCCTTCGGCCGCCGGTATGCGCGCGAGGGGGCCGGGCCGCTGCCTCCGTATCTCGTGCGGGAGAACTACGAGACGCTCAAGGCGCGTGCCGGGAATATCGACGTTGTGCACGCCTCGTTCACCGAGCATCTCGCCAGCCTGCCCGAGAAGAGCTGCGACGCCTATGTGCTGCTCGATGCCCAGGACTGGATGACGGACGAGCAGCTTACCGCTCTGTGGACCGAGATCGCGCGCACGGCGCGGCCAGGGGCGCGGGTGATTTTCCGTACCGCGGGGGAGGAGACGATCCTTCCGGGAAGAATTCCCGATGCGATCCTCAATCGGTTCACCTACGACCGCGATCGGTGCCGTGCGCTGTCGGCAAAGGATCGCTCGTCGATCTACGGCGGCTTCCATCTCTACGTGCTGGCGAGCTGAGGGCGCGGTGGCCGTGCTCCGGGAAACGAGCGGTGATGCCGCCTCGGCCATGGACGGCATCTACCGGACGCAGCGGCACATCTACGACGCGACGCGAAAGTACTTCCTGCTCGGGCGCGACCGCATGCTCGGGGGGCTTGCACCGCCTCCGGGCGGCTCGATACTCGAGATCGGATGCGGCACGGGCCGCAATCTGATCCTTGCTGCGAGACTTCATCGGTCGGCGCGGCTGTTCGGCTTCGACATCTCGCCGGCGATGCTCGAGACGGCGGCGGGCTCGATCGCCCGGTCCGGTCTCTCAGGGCGGATCAAAATCGCCCAAGGCGATGCCACCCAATTTTCGGGCGAGCATTTGTTCGGTCAAGAACAGTTCGACCGTGTGTTCATCTCGTACGCACTATCGATGATCCCGCCGTGGCGCGAGGCGCTCGGGCAGGCCTTCCGTGCCGTCAAGCCGGGCGGGTCGCTGCATGTGGTCGACTTCGGAGAGCAGAGCGAGCTGCCGGCCTGGTTCCGCAAGGGGCTGCGCGCGTGGCTGGCGAAATTCGCCGTCGAGCCGCGGGAGGGATTGGAGGCCGAGCTCACGCGGCTCGCCGACATCACCGGCGCGCGTCTCAAGCTGGAGCGGCCTTACCGCGACTACGCCCGCCTTGCCGTGATCTCGAAGCCCTGAGCATCAGCGCGTCAGGAAGCCGATTGCGATCGCGGGCAAGAGCAGCACCGCCGACCAGAGAAGGGCGGAGGCGGCGCTCGCGGCGATGAAGGGCAGGAAGGGCATGTCCTTCGCCCCCGCCATCAGCGGCACGAGGCCGCGATTGAAGCCGCGAAACTTGCTCACGATCACGGCGGGCACGCCCAAGCGCTCGATCATTGCGCGGGCACGGGCACGCGCGCTGGCGTCGGCGGTCCACGGCCACGCGCCTTTGAGGTTGCCCTGATAGCGCTTCCCGGTGACGTAGGCGTGCATGTCGCCCACCATGGCGCCCGCCGCACCGGCGAGCCAGATGACGAGGAAGTTTCCTCCCGCAAAGATATGCAAGGCGCCGATGCCGGCGAACAGAAGGAGCGTCGGCAAGAAGAGGAAGGGGCGCGGCACGCTGTTGGTCGCAGCGAGAACAAAGAGCGCGATCGAGACGATGATCTCGTGCTCGCGCAGCAGGGGCAGCACCTGGTCTCTGAACGCCACGATGTAGAAGGAGGGCGCAATGACGCCGGCGGCCCAGATGAGGGCGCTGGCGATATTGGCGACCTGAAACGGCAGCTGGCGCATGGCGAACATGCCGGCGACGACGGGGATCACGGCGCGCACGGGGCCGAAGAAATGGCCGAGGAAGACGCTGAAGGCGCCATAGCGGCCGAAGAATTCGCGCGCGTGCTCGATCAGGTGCGGGCGGGTGCTGAAGGGCCAGATCTTGTCGACACTCTCTCTGAAGTAGAGGCCGATCCAATAGGACGCCGCATAGCCGAGCGTGCCGCCGGCCGCCGCGGCGAGAATAGCCGGCAAGAGGACGGTATCCTGGACGCCGCTCGCCGCGAGAAGTGCCGCGACGCCGACGAGGATCGCGGTTCCCGGCCACACGAGCGACAGGAAGCAGAAGCTTTCGCCGAAAGCGACGACGAAGGCGACGGGTGCTGCCCAGGCTTCGTGCTCGCGGACGAACGAGACGATCGTATCGACGATTGCCTGAACTGCCATGACGTCTCTTTCGTGATGGATTGCGGCGACCCGAGCGGCCGGGCGGGAGGCGTATCGTGCCCTGTCCTGCATATTTAGGGAAGTCTGGGCGACCGGCCAGGGTTCAACCCTTCTTGCAGCGCCGTCCCATCTCGGCCTGCAATTCCTTCGCGACCTCGCCCGCGAGGAGCGTGCCGCGTGCAACCTGAGCGGGGGTCAGAGTAGATCCGGCATTTTTGAGCGCGCCGCGCGCGGCCTCGGCCTCGCGGCGCCCGTGTGCCAGCTCATCACAGGAGAGCTCCGCTTTCTTCTTCTTGAATGCGAAGAGGCGGACGCCGGAGGCATAAGCCTCGGGGGTGGCTGGCTCTTTGACCCAGGTGCGGCCCTGGTCGTTCTCGAGGTGACGCAGGGTCGTCTGGCGTCGGCTGATGCATTCGGCGGAATCATCGACGCAACTCAGACCGGCGCGGGCGTCGGCGTCGATCCCTGTGCTGACGGAGCAACCCGCTTCAGCTACGACGGCGAGGGCCAGTGCAACGAGGGTGACGGCGCGTGCGGCGCCGGGGTAGGGAATCATCAGCTAGCCCTTGAGATCAGGGGAGTGAGGCCATAGAAGGCACGCGTGGCGCGGTCAAGGCACATCGCAAGCATCTCTATCCACTCACAGAATTAGCGGTTGAAAGCTGCCCCGGAGACGCCACGTTCATGGCGGGGCTCGTCTCGAGAGGAGACACAGAATGGTTCATGCAGTGCGTGTGCATACGACCGGGGGCCCCGAGGTCTTCACATGGGAGGCCGTTGAAGTCGGCGCGCCCGGGCCGGGGGAAGTGCGCGTGAGACAGCGAGCCGTGGGGCTCAACTTCATCGATGTCTATCACCGCTCGGGTCTCTACAAGCTCGCCGCGCTGCCGGCGATCATCGGCATGGAAGGCGCGGGTGACGTGGTTGCGGTCGGGCCCGGGGTGGACGATCTCAAGGCCGGCGATCGCGTCGGCTATGCGGGCGTGCTCGGAGGCTACGCGGAGGAGCGCCTCATCGCGGCGGACCGGCTGGTGAAGTTGCCGGACGCGATCAGCTACGAGGTTGCGGCGGCGTCGATGCTGCAGGGCATGACCGTGCGCTATCTCTTTCGCGAGACGTACGTTGTGGGGCCGGATACGGTGATGCTCTTTCACGCCGCCGCAGGCGGTGTTGGGCTCATTGCCTGCCAATGGGCGAAGGCGCTGGGCGCGACGCTCATCGGCACGGTCGGCTCGGACGAGAAGGCGGTAATGGCGAAAGAGCGCGGCGCGAGCCACGTCATCAACTATCGGCGCGAGGATTTCGTCGCGCGCGTGAAGGAGATCACGGGTGGCAAGGGATGTGACGTTGTCTACGATTCGATCGGCAAGGATACGTTTCCGGCATCGCTCGAGTGCCTCAAGCCGCGCGGGCTCTGGGTCAGCTTCGGCAACGCATCGGGGCCCGTGCCGCCATTCGAGCTGACGGCGCTCAAGGGATCGCTCTTCGCGAGCGCGTCCCACGCTGATGGCGTACACGGCGAGCCACGCAGCACTCGCGGCAAATGCCGCCGATCTCTTCGATATGATCGCGCGGGGTGCGGTCAAGATCGAGATCAACCAGAAATATGCGCTGAAGGATGCCGCCGCTGCGCATCGCGATCTCGAGGCGCGCAAGACCACCGGCTCGAGCGTGCTCGTCGTTTGAAGGAGGACCGTGCCCTGGCAACGAAAGCAAAGAAACCTGCCAAGCGGCCAAGGCCGGTCGAGCTGCACTTCTGGCCGACGCCCAACGGCTACAAGATCTCGATCATGCTCGAGGAGTGCGGGCTGCCCTACGAGGTCAAGCTGGTCGACATCAACAAGGGTGATCAGTTCAAGGCAGAGTTCCTGGCAATTTCGCCCAACAACAAAATGCCGGCGCTCGTCGATCCCGACGGCCCGGGCGGCAAGCCGATCTCGGTTTTCGAGTCGGGCGCAATCCTGCAGTACCTCGGGCGCAAGACGGGGAAGCTTTATCCAATCGACGAGCGCCGCAGGGTCGAGGTCGAGCAGTGGTTGTTCTGGCAGGTCGGCGGTCTTGGGCCCATGGCCGGGCAGGCGCACCATTTCCGCAATTATGCTCCGGAGAAGATCGCCTACGGCATCGATCGCTATACGAAGGAGGTCAACCGTCTCTACGGGGTTCTCGACACGCGGCTTGCGGATCGTGAATATCTGGCCGGCAAGTATTCGATTGCCGACATCGCCACCTATCCCTGGGCGCGGCTGTGGAAGAACCAGGGCCAGGAGATCGCGGAGTTTCCGAACCTGGCCACGTGGCTCGAGCGCATCGGTGCGCGCAAGGCAGTCCAGCGCGGTCTGGCTGTCGGCAAGGCAGAGGCCGGGCGCACCAATCTCGCGACCGACAAGGAGGCCCAGAAGGTCCTGTTCGGTCAAATGGCGCGGCCGCGCAAGGGATAGGCGAGCGGGTTCATAGCGAGCCGCTTCGAGTCATCGGCGCGCCGACGGCGCAAGGCGCGCGCGGCGCCAAAGTCTCGGCATGGTTAGCCAAACGTTGCCGCGGTCCTTAAGGTTCGGTCTCCGCGCGTGCGAAAGGCGCGCGTTTGCCCCGTATTGAATCGATCGCGGCTCGGGCTTTCCTCTTTCGTAACCTCGTCATTTACATCTTTTCATCGGCTCACTGAGATAACTCTTGGCATCGGTCATCCTGAGCTTCCGGCTTCGGGTTGCCGGGACCTCAGGACACGGCACCGACGATGCCGGATCGTCCTCGTAAAGAGTATCGTCGAGCGGGAGTGAAGAGTGTTATGGCGCGTTTGGAAATGTCCGCGCGAAAGACGCATGAGGGTGGAGCCCAGAGCGGCGACGCTCTCTTTCAGCTCGGGCTGATGTACTGCACAGGACGCGATGTGGATGTCGACCTCATCTCGGCTCACAAATGGTTCAATCTCGCGGCGATGCGCGGCAACACGGCTGCGAAACGCTACCGCGTCGAGATCGCGAGCGAGATGACCAAGGCCGAGATCGCTCGCGCACAGAAGCAGGCGCGCGAGTGGCTGACGCGGCACTAAGCACGGTTGCATAATTTCAATCTGAGAGAATGTGCGGCGGCTCATCGCCGCCGCCTCGGGGCGCGTCAGACGCGCTCCTCTTCCATCTTCGCAGCGCCCTGGACGGCCTTCTGCACCTTTTCGAAGGCTCTCACCTCGATCTGGCGGATGCGCTCGCGCGAGACGCCGAACTCCGCCGACAGATCCTCGAGCGTGACCGGGTCCTCCGCGAGGCGCCTGGCCTCGAAGATGCGCCGCTCGCGATCGTTCAGCGTCCCGAGGGCCTTCGAGAGATAGTTCTTGCGCAGCCCGAGCTCCTCGGCCTCGACGAGACGCTCCTCCTGATCGGGAGTGTCATCGACGAGCCAATCCTGCCATTCCCCGGAATCGGCTTCGGCGCGCACGGGCGCGTTGAGAGACGCGTCACCGCCGAGCCGCCGGTTCATGGACACGACGTCTTCCTCGGTCACGCCAAGCTTGCGCGCGATCGTCTTGACGTGCTCGGGCTTGAGGTCGCCCTCCTCGAGGGCCTGAAGCTGGCTCTTGGCGCGGCGCAGGTTGAAGAAGAGCTTCTTCTGAGCCGCGGTCGTGCCCATTTTGACGAGGCTCCACGAGCGCAGGATGTACTCCTGGATCGAGGCGCGGATCCACCACATGGCATAGGTCGCCAAGCGGAAGCCGCGATCGGGCTCGAAGCGCTTCACGGCCTGCATCAGGCCGACGTTGCCTTCCGAGATGACCTCGCCGATGGGAAGCCCATAGCCGCGATAGCCCATGGCAATGCGGGCCACGAGCCGCAGATGCGACGTGATCAGCTGCTGGGCCGCGTCGGGATCCTCGTGCTCGCGCCAGCGCTTGGCCAGCATGTACTCCTGGTTCGGCTCGAGCATCGGAAAGCGGCGGATCTCCTCGAGGTAACGGGCGAGGCCGCCTGAACCGCCTGCAATCGTCGGAAGTGCTTTCGTTGCCATCTCATCTGACGCGAGCTCCGCTACTGGCGGAGCTGCGTTCCCCTTCTTTCCTCGCCGAGGCCGGACGAAGCGACTGGGCCTCGGCCGTCCTGCACTAGCGTTTGTAAGCTTGACCCTCAAACCAAGAAATCGTGCTTTAGTGCTCTCGCACAGTCACGCCTTGATGATTTACGCTCGAGAACAGCTTTCGGATGCATAGCGCACTAACGATATTTTAGGTCGGAATCCGTCGGCGGGGCTAATTACGGATTGGCAATATAGCGTTCACTACAATTTGAAGCTAGAACGCGCTCTGTACGGCAACTGTTCCCTTCGAATTGCCAACGCTAACACTGAGCAATTCGGGCTCGCCATGAGGCGCGCGAGGGGCTGCTATGTCGGCTTCGCAATCCTTTTGCCGCGCCCCGTCGCGGCCGTCGGGGTCTTACTCCCGCCAAGCGCTCTCTGGAGGCGGGCGATATCTTCGGGCAGAGGGCTCGAGAACTTGAGCCGGCGTCCGGTCGTGGGGTGCTCGAAGCCGAGGTCGGCTGCGTGCAGCGCCTGGCGCCCGAGCGCCACGAGAGCGCGCTGGGCGTCCGCGCCCAGGCGGCTCGCACTCGCCTTGAAGCCCGAGCCGTACGTGGGATCGCCCATGACGGGGTGGCCAATGTGGGCGAGATGGACGCGGATCTGATGTGTGCGCCCGGTCTCGAGACGGACACGCAGCACGGAGGCGAGCGGCTTGCCGCGGCTGTCGGCAAATGTTTCGATCACCTCGTAATGCGTCACGGCATGCCGGCCCGCGTCGCCGCGCACGACGGCGATGCGGGTGCGGTTCGCGGCGCTTCGCGCGAGCCGCGCGTCGATTGAGCCGCGTGGGCGCTGCGGCACACCCCAAACGATCGCGAGGTAGCTCCGCTCGAGCCGGCCATCGGCGCCGTGGGCGGCGAACTGCTCTTGAAGACCCTGGTGGGCCGCATCCGTCTTGGCGACGACGAGAAGCCCGGACGTCTCCTTGTCGAGCCGGTGTACGATGCCGGGCCGCTTCACGCCGCCGATGCCGGAGAGGCTTGCGCCGCAATGGGCGATGAGCGCATTGACGAGCGTGCCAGACGCGTGCCCGGCGGAGGGATGCACGACGAGCCCCGCGGGCTTGTCGATGACGATGAGGTCATCGTCCTCGTACGTCACATTGAGCGGGATCGTTTCGGCTTCAGGGCTCGCGGCTTCAGGCGGAGGAACGCAAACCTCGAAGCGGTCGCCTGGTTTGACCCTCGTGCTCGCGTCACTTATGGTTCCCGAGCGTCCAGTGACTCGGTCGGCGCGAATGAGCGATTGCACGCGCGAGCGTGTCAGGCCGTCGAGGCGGCTCGATAGGAAGCGGTCGAGGCGCATGCCGGCATCGCTCGTATCGGCGGTGAGCTCGACGATCGGTGCGGAAGTTTGGTTTTTGTGCGGACGCTTTCTCGGTCTCTTTTCGATCATTGATTTGACGGACGTGTCATGGCGAAAAATGTCGAACCTCCACGCGAGGAGCAGGTGGCGCCGCCGCCGGTCCAGCGATTCAGCCGGGATCGTATCATCAAGATCGCGGGCAGCATCGCCGGTGTGCTGATCGTCCTCGGTCTCGGCGCCATGCTCGGCCACTCTTCTATCCTTCTTCGGAGCGCGCGTCACAGGCCCCTGCACCGGGCGGCGGCGACGCCAAGGGTGAGGCCAGCATTCCTTTCGGGACGCATCTCTCGCTGCCAGAGGGGGCGGCGGTGAGATCGATGGCGCTCTCCGGCAGCCAGCTCGCGGTTCACTACGATGCGCCCGGACGGCGGCGGCATCGTCATCATCAACCTTGCCACGGGCCGAACGGTCGGGCGCCTGCGCACGGGCGCTGGGGGCGCCGGGAAGTGACGCGTTGCCTACGCAAACGTCGTGCACACAAATATCCTTGATCGGCCGGGCGGCGTCTCCTATAGCTCACGTCTTCCGGCGCGCCTGCCCCGTTCGTCTAGTGGCCTAGGACACCAGCCTCTCACGTTGGTAACAGGGGTTCGAGTTCCCTACGGGGCGCCAAAAATCATCAAAAATACAATAATATCAAATAGTTACAATGGGTGGGGAGATGTACGGAGTCGAACCCGCTAGGTGTCGTGTCGTTCCATTTCTGCTCGAGGGTATAAAGCCGACATTCGAGACGGCACGCATTCTCTGCCGCTGTTGACCCTGAGCAGACATTTGCTCGGGATGTCTACCGCATCTGGACTACGACCTTGCCCTTGGCCCGACCCTGCTCAAGATACGCAAGCGCCTCCTTGGCTTGCTCGAACGGAAATACCTTGTCGATCACCGGCCGGATGCGCCCCGACTTAAGAAGCTCGCCGATCTCTGCAAGTTGATTGCCGTCTGGATGCACGAACAGGAACGAATACGCAGCGCCGCGTTGATTGGCTCGGCGAACTATCTTGCGGCTCAGCAGGCCAAACACGGCCACCATGAGGAAGTTCATGCCTCGCGCGCGAGCGAACGCGGCGTCCGGAGGTCCGATGAGCGAGACGACGGTGCCCTTGGGCTTCAGAATCCGAAGTGATTTTTCCAGCGCATCACCCCTGACAGTGCCGAGCACGGCATCATAGTCGCGTAGTACCTCCTCGAACTCCTGCTTTTTGTAGTCAATCACCTCATCAGCGCCGAGGCTCCGCACCAGATCGACATTTGCCGTGCTGGTTGTCGTCCCCACCTTCGCTCCAAGGTGCTTGGCGAGCTGGATTGCAAACGTGCCAATGCCACCGGAGCCGGCGGGTATGAACACTTTCTGGCCAGGCTTGAGGTTGGCACGCTCCTTGAGCGCTTGCCACGACGTCAGTCCGACCATCGGGATGGAGGCCGCTTGCACGAAGTCCAGATTGGCGGGTTTGAGCGCGGCAGCGTTCTCGGGCACGACCGCAAATTCAGCGAGAGCGCCCGAGCCCAGGTCGAAGATACTGGCAAAGACGGCATCACCCGGCTTGAAGCGAGTCACGCGGCTTCCGACCTCCACCACAACACCCGCCAAATCGCTGCCCAGAGTGGCCGGAAGCTGAAACTTGAGGATGGGCTTAAACGTGCCTTTCGGGACCATGTAGTCGATCGGATTCAGGCCAGCCGCGTGGACCTGAACGAGAATTTCATCCGGCTTAGGCACTGGCCGAGGGGTATCAGCGAACGTGACGTTGTCTCGTTTGCCATAGCGATTGAAGATAAGCGCTTTCATGTTTGTTTGGCCGGGTTGCAGTGTTTGTTGGTAAGTTGGTAGGGCGAAGTCGCTCACTTGAGCGGTCGCGCAAGGAATTCCAGCGCCTTCGGCACGAAGTCCGCGTGGAACTGGAACACAGCCCCGTGCCCGGAATCCGGATAGATGATGAGTTCGCTATTCGGCAGACGTCGCGCCAAATCGTGCGTGTTGCTGCTCGGCACCATGCGGTCGCTGTCGCCGTTGGCGACAAGCACGGGTTGATGAACCTTCGAAAGGTCCGCGGGGTGCTTTGAGCCCCAGCTGCGGAGCGCTTTCAACTGCGCCTGCAGCGCGCCGATGGTGATTTCCTTGTCCCGGTTCTCGGAGCGCTCCTTCAATCGAGCCAGGAAGTCTTTGCCAGCGCGGATACCGCTGGGAGTCCTGGTGAAGAAAAGGAACTGTTTGGGGTCTTGGAAGGTGAGCCAGCCCCGGACCATGTCGAGGTACGTTACGCGGGCAACCTTGCTGATGCCTACGCCGCCAGCCGGCCCCGTCCCCGTGATGATCATCTTGCGTACGAGCTGCGGCTCCATCAGCACGATTTCCTGAGCGATCATCCCGCCCATCGAAAACCCGAAGAGGTCGACCTGTTCGAAGCCCATCGCCTTGATGAAGGTGATCGCGTCCCTGGCCATCTGCTCCATGGAACTCGCCGGTGAGCCACTGGAGGCGCCGACGCCTCGATTGTCGAACACGACCACGCGATGTTTCGCGGCGAAGCCGTCAACGACTCGGGGGTCCCAGTTGTCCATCACGGCGGCGAGATGGACGAGGAACACGACCGGCGTGCCAGGATTGTCCCTGCCGAGCTCTCGATATGCGAACTCGACGCCGCCCGCAGTGATCGTCCGCGTCGGCACATTCTTCCAAGTGACGCTATGGTTCGGGGACATACTCATGGTGCGGTCCTCCGCGATGAAACGACTGTGAACTGCCCCGCACCGGAAGAATTGCCATCTTCAGACATGATTTCAGGTCCGAGACAGCGACGGCGTTAGGACGTCGAGCCGCAGGTCCTTTCGAATCCCGGCGTCCATCACCCCAGCGGGCGCAAATCTGCGGAGTAGTCGCAGGCGGTTCGCAAGGCGACCCGCCGGATATCGGACCTTCGGGCGCGCCGCGTTGGCCGCCTTCAGCACACTGTCGGCCACGACGCCTGGCGGTTCGGCAGTCGCCATGACCTCGGCTATCCTCTTGATCATGCCGGCACGAGCCTCGCGATACGCGTCGACCTTTGCGTCCGGCTCCATGAAGTTCGCGTCGAATGGCGTCTTGGTGTATGCCGGTTCGATGACCGAGACCCGGATGCCCCTCGTGCGAAGCTCGTGGTCCAGTGATTCCGAATAGCCTTCCACTGCGTGCTTGGTGGCGGAATAGAGCGCACCATACGGCATCGGCAGAAAGCCAAGCACGGAGCCGATGTTGATGATGCGACCGCTCCCCTGCGTTCGCATGTGCGGCACCACGGCGCGCGTCATCCGGACCAGCCCGAAGAAGTTCGTTTCGAAGATCGACCGGGCCTGCTCGAGCGAACTCTCTTCTGCGCCGGCCGGGGCGACACCGAAGCCCGCGTTGTTCACAAGCACGTCGATCCGGTCTTCCAGGCGGATAACTTCCTTGACGACGGCAGCGACCGATTCATCGCTGGTCACGTCGAGAGGCAGCATCGCGAAGGATCGCTCGCCCGCCTGGGCACCCCGTCTGCTGGTGCCGTAGACCTTGTAGCCGGCCGCCGCCAGCCGTTGCGCCGTCGCTTCTCCGATGCCGGACGATGCGCCCGTAACAAGCGCGACCCTGCCTTTAAGCTTAGCCATGGGACTTCAAACCTCTTTTGATGACGATCGTCATGATTGATTTAGATGACGCTCGTCACTATATTTGTCAAGACCTCACAATGATTCGGGACTGCGACATGCGCGTATCCAAAGAGCGAGCTGCTGAAAATCGAGAAAGGATCCTGAAGGAAGCGTCTCGCCTCATTCGAGAGCGCGGCATTTCCGGCACGGGCGTCGATGCGTTGACCGAGGCGGCCGGGATGACCCATGGCAGCCTCTATAGCCAGTTCGGCTCCAAGGAGCGGCTTGTCGAAGATGCGGTGGCCTACGCGATATCCGCCAAAGGGCAGGAAGTGGCTGAGGTTTTTGCTGTCAGCGACTACATTTCCGAATACCTGTCGGCGGCACACCGGGACATGCCGGGAAGCGGATGCCCCCTGGCGGCCCTGTGTTCTGAGATGCCGCGGCAAAGCAAAGGTGTGCGCGAGCGATTTACGGCCGGATTGCGCGGCATGATCCGGCAGCTAAGCGGGCGAATGGATTCCGGGCTGAAGCCACGGCAGCGCGACGACAAGGCGGTCGCGACCATCGCCTCTCTGGTCGGGGCGCTCGTGCTCGCGCGCGCCGTGAATGATCCCAAGCTCTCGCAGGATATTCTTCGCGCAACCAAGAGCAGGCTGGATGTTTGATCACTCATCGCAATCAGACCGAAAAGTGCCTTCAGCGGTTGCGACCATGACCGCTAGTGGCCCTTAGCCGACCTACCGTTTTCTGTGCGGGATGTCTGCTTCCAGCGGAAGATCCGACAACCCTAGGGGCACGGCCGTCGGCACCTTACTGATCCTCCTGTTCTTGCCGGCGCTCTACGCTGCTTGGTTCCGAATAAAGCCCACTGCGGAAGCGATCCCGAACTCAACGGGCGCCATCGGCGCAACGGAACTCAGGATGTTGAATGCTGCGGAGTAGCAGCGAATTGGCGGGAGAAGAATAGGAGTTCGCAATGCTGGAACGGTTGTTGGCGAGATGGCGGGTCTGGGAGCAGGCCCTCGCAGGTCCGCAAGGGGAATATCTTCTCAGTTTGGAGGAGCGCGTTCGCCGACTGGAAGGCGTCGTCATGGATATGCGCACGCCGCTCTCTGCGGATGCGGCTGTCACGGTGCCGCCGATGAGCGCCGCGGTTATCGGACGTAACCCTAGTTCTCAGTCAAATTAACGAGGCATCAAATGAACGGAACGAACGAGTTACAGGCAGCCCAGCAGCTCGTCGGCGACTTTCCGCAACTCACAGGACTCGCCTTTGTCGAGCGATTGTTCGACGGCAGCTTGAACCCGCCGCCGATGGTCAAACTTCTCCCTTTCACACTGCTTCGACCAGAACCGGGCAAGATCGAATTGCACGCGACGCCTGATGAGCGGGTTCTCAATTTGACGAAGGCCGTTCATGGCGGCTGGATCATGACGATGCACGACACCGCTATGTCGCTTGCAGCTTCTCGCAAAGTTCTGTCTGGATGGCGCTCTTGGTCCGCGGCGCGGAAACGCTATTTGGCAGTAAATCGCAGCTCAGAGGGATCGTTGGCTTGGCGTCGGGCGCAGTCATGTGCGGACTGGGGGCTTCACTCCTTTTTGCACGTCGCGCTGGTTGATTCCCGGAAACCGCTACTTCAGCTCAGGGGCATGAACAGCCTAACGCATGATGTCCGGCCTGCGTCCAGTTAGCGACCGGAAACGTCCCTACATGATTGGAATTCTCTGTTAGCGTTCGCGCCAGGTGGAGAGGATGCATTGACCGCGGTGGAGCTGGGGCGGCCGGCCTACTATTTGCTGTTCTTGGCCTTTTCGATCTCGACACGAAGAGCTCGCTCGAGGGTGGCGCGCATATTGCTGTCGAGCCACTCCTTAAAGAGAGGGCGTAGAAGCTCGACTAGCGTTTTCTCGATGTGATCCTCGGGTATCGCATTGTTGCTAGCAGTCTCCGTCCGCCCTTGCGGCTCCATCGGCACGCCCGTGCGGGGGGCGGTCGGCGTAGCTTCCGGCACCCGGAACTGGGTCGGAAATATGGGCGGGCCGAAGCTGTTCGCCGGCGCATGCGGCGGAGCCACAGCATTCAGGGGCATGCCTGGCTGCACACCCGCCCGCGATGGTCCCATAACGAGCGCGTCCTTGTGCGCAACTACTTGCGTCGGAATGTCGGCTGACGGGAGCGAGTACGGGGAGAGTGGGGGCAACGTGCTGAAGCTCTTCAGAGCGCCACCGCCTGCCTGCGATGAATCTTGGTTCGGGTCGTTCACTCTCGTTCGCGAAGGCGGGGCAGACGGCCCTGCCGCCCCATTGGGCGCCCGAACGTCACTAGTGTGCTCCCAACCGGATCGCCGGCGATCGAAGGGCATCTCGCGACTCTCATGCGAGCGGTGCTCGGGATGCTGCTGCCGATCGATGCGGTGTCCGTTGAGGTTCGATGCCCCGATCTGCGGCGGGTGTTGATGCCCGTGTGAAGGAATGGGTTGGACAAGAGCGGGAACGTGGAACGCGCCATGGTGGTTGCTTCGCGCTTCCGCCATTGGCGGCGGAGTGTGTGTGGGCGAGAGCACGCTCGGCGTGGCTGGAGCGCGGCCGGCAATGGTGTGGTGGTCGTTGAGGTTGGATGCCCCCTTCTGGGGTGAGATTTGATTCGCGAGTAAATGAAGTGATCGGACAAGCGCCGGGAGGTCGAACTGACTATCGAGATCGGTACCTGCCCCCGGCGTTGGCTGCGGCGGAGCGGGCGCAGGCGAGAGCTTATTCGGCGTGGCTGGAGCGCCATCGGCAATCATGCGCAGGATCGATGCCGCAATCTCCTCGATGTTTGACTCACCCCTTTTGCCTTGTGAATTCATGATGCGCCTCCTCGCGCATACACGTCGAAAGAAAACTCTGCGCCGTCCTCGCGAGAGGAAAGCGGGACCACACGTCAAGCAGGCAGGCCTGCGACATGCTCAATCATTTCTGCGGTGGTGGTGAACCCGTCAACGATCCTTACAACCCGTAATGGCCATCTTATGGCGTGTGGGCGGAATGAGCAAATGTTGTCTGCCGAGCCGGCGCTGAGCAACAACAAGAGGAGCGCCGTGATGCCGACGTGCCAGCGAGTTTGAGCGCATTACAGCGACTCGGCACGCGCACAATACTCGGTGGAAGATGCGGGGGATAGGGATGTGGACCCGTCGGAAATTGGCGCAGATCCGACGTGCCTGCACACTATGGTTGGGTGGCCGCGAACTAAAGCGCAATTAACGAGGAGCTTCGAAAGCATGACTCAAATGGGCCACAGTAGGAAAAGGACGTAATTGGGGTCTTTGCTATTTGGTTTTCGTTCTACGTCGAGAGTAATATCATTCGCATTGAGTTTGGAAGTTGTCGCTCGAAACCACTCCCCAGGATCATCACATTGTTTTTGGTCGCGGCTTTTCCCGCCGAGATCTCGACCGTCTGCCTCTCTGATCTCGACGCACTGTACGCTGCCCGTGACACTTAGAATCTGAAGAGATGGAATTTTGGCGCCGTGTTGCCACTTGAGGCGGATGCTTGTTTTTCCGAGGCCGTCGGTCGGAAAACGGCCACGTATAATCCAGGAACCGACATTCCGATTAATGAGCCCTTTTGGATCAATGGAGTTGTCGTCGAGATCCGTACCCATACTGTCGCGAAGGTCCCGCTGGTCCACAGCGGGGGAGCAAACCTGCCCCTTCAGCTGAAGGTCGCTCTGACACAGAGCGTGTATCTTGCCCCGAGTGACCGGGTCATCGAGATTGCTGAAATTCTTCCAGAAATACTTGCGGCCAGGCGCCTTAGCGCCAAAGGAACCAAAGTATTGGTTGACACTTCGGATGGCCTCCAAGCCCATCAGGCCGTCTATGGGTCCGAGATAACAGGATGATTGCCACATTGCGTATTGCAGTTTCTTGCACGGATCATCGCCGGCCTCATCAAAATGCTGCTTAGCATTGGCTTCCTGCAGCTCCGTCTGCGCTGCGTGCATTGCTTGGCTGGCCTGCTCAAGATCGGCCTTTGTTTGCTGCAGCTCCTGCTGCAATACCTCGACCTCACTGATCCGTTCCGAAAGCCGATCTGCGACCGCCTGCGGAGACAGCCACTCTTTGTACTTCAGCTCGGTCAACAATTGCTCTCTCCGCAGTTTGTCTGCTAGCTCAGAAGGGGAAACCCAACCTTCATACTTCTTCGCGAGATTGCTCGATTGCTCTTCGAGCTTCTCGCGGAGGAGAGTGGGTGAAACCCAGTCCTTGTAAGGTGCCGGCCGCAAAGCACGCCGATCTTCCGATGCTGAAGAGGACGCGCAGCTGCTGTCTGGGCCCGATGTATCGGTAGCTTTGGTATTGAGCCAGTTTTTGAACGTGGCTGAGACCCAATTCGTATGGTCTTTAATGTTTTCTACCAAGCAGCTCTTAGCAGTTGCCGACGAGGCAAAGTAAATTGTCATACCGCCGAGCGTCGCCGACGTAGTGGACGCAAGGAGTAACGCCAGCCAGGGTCGGAGAAGCGAAAACCCACTAGCTTGTTGGGATGCGGGATTATTGTCGTTGTTTTCTAGCATCTGGAGGAGATGTGGAGGGCCTGCGGAGAGAGAAGGGCAAAGAAGGCTGCAGCTCGAGAGCCTTCTGCGGCGCCTTGCAACATTCGTCCACCTCTGTCGATTGTGCGATCCGTACAATGGACGCGCACGGAAAATCTGTGGCCGGCTTATGCCTCACTACAGAAGCCACGCACTTGGCGCGGCGCGACAGTTACTTGCTGGGGCGCGACAGATATCAAAGTGGTATTTCGCTTTTTTGCTCATTGGTTCGCAATCGACATATTCGAGCAGTCTAGTCGTTGGCAGACTGCCGTGATGCTTGATCAGCGTTGAGCACTGGTGGCGGCCTTTGCGCGTGCAGTAGATGCAGGCCACGTTGACGATCTCGAACGGGTATGCCGCGAGTTGCATGCAAGGGAGGGTAAGATCCTAGAAAGTTGGCCTGCAGTACTCACGCCGCTAGGCTGTCGCTACAACGGAGGACCGCTTGGTATGATCGACGAACCCATCATCAGCAGCGACGAGAGCGGGCTGATCGCGACACTTCAAGACGAGGCGTTGTGCGGAAGCCTGAACTGCTAGCCACGTAAGCGACGGCAGTATTATCGGCTACGTTTCAGCGTCTGGGAGGGGAGCTCTCCAAACCGAGCCCGGTACCGTGCCGAAAAAACGCTCGGCTGCATGAACCCGCATTCCCAAGCAATGGAGGTGACGGTGTCAGGAGCCTCCGCTGACAGCAACCGGACGCGTGCATTTTCTAGCCTGCATTCAATCAAATACTGCAGCGGCGTACAGCCGTAGGTCCTCTTGAATCCAATCTGCAGCGCACGCGTGCTGACACCCAAGTGCTGTGCAAGCTCGAAAATTCTTATCGGTTCGTGAGCGTGTGCAGCAAGGTAGTCGCGAGCCCGATTGACAACGGGTGCTGAAACATCGGCTGCGGCTGACGACAGAGGAGCAAAGATGGTTGCGAGCACGAGATTGCCGATCAGCTCCGAGAAGCTAGCAATCGCCAAATCACTGAGCGAAGCAGAGGCCAGAAATTTGATTTCGTTGAGTACGCTTGCTGTGCTTCGAGCCAGCGTCGCGCCAGCGGGTCCGATCAAGCTCACCTCCGTCGCGAGCGAGTCGCTCCGAAACTCCTGATCGAACATGGCCCGGGCTTGGGTCGCCAGCGTCTCGCCGTCGATGTCCAGAACTTGCGAGACCGTTTGCGGCGCGAGATCGATGGAGAATTGCGTTCCATGGCCCATGAGATTGGCGTTGGCGAACGGCACGTTGGAAACCGCGCGGCCACCGATTGACATTTCTGCACTGCCCTTGATGACCCAACCAAGATGAATGCCGCGGTTGTGAGTGGCAATCATCTTGCCACCCGAGCCAGCAAAGCGCGCGAGGCAAATTCTTCCAAAAGTGACAACTGATTGCTCGTAGTAGTGGTTGTCGGGCGTCGCCGCATGTTCCAGAAGGACGACATCGGAAAAGGTGCTCTCTAGAGCCGCAGCTGTATGGTCGCGATCGTACAGCCGCCTGTTGTCGATCTGGACAAGGTGTTGCTTCAAATTCGCGTTTCGCTTTTTGCTCATTGGTTCGCAATCGACATATTCGAGCAGTCCTATTGTCGGGCAGTCTGGTGGTCTCGATGTTTACTCCGTGGGCGTCATATGGCAAATCTCAAAATGATGGCTTTGCCGCTACCGTTGCAAGAAGGCCGCGCCTATTCAGAGCGGTGCGCCCTCGTCGACACTTTGATCCTTGAACGGCTCGAGAAGGGCGCATTTGAACCGTCTGCCTGGAACACGCAAATAGTTCACCTGGCGTTGGCCGCCGAGTTCCCCGCCGAGCCGAATGTCCGCGGCGGTTGACTGCGGTCCGCTCCTCGTCAACTCAATCCAGTTTTCCCGCCAACTGAGAGGTTCCAAAGTTCAGGCCGCAATCGTCGCATCATTGATGGATGAGCTAGCGTTGTCCGAGCGCCTGATACGAGGGGGCAGCGATGTTCTCCCGCGCTTTCGCATCTTTGCTCCCGAGGGACAGTACGTAGTTTTCATGCCGCCCCCAGAAGGTTCGGACGAAGCGGCACGGCGCATGATACTGATCTCTGAATTTATGGCATGGAAGATGGCCATCGGCTTTGTATTCTCGGCCGAATTGAAAGACCCGCGCGCCATTGCCTCGTACTGCGTCATGCGCGCCATCACGTTGGGCTTCATGCGACGCGTCAGCTGGCGAGCGGGGCTCGCGTTCGGGGCGACCGAAGCGCTCGATCCTGAAAGGTTCGCCACCAAGTTGCTGGCCTTGCTTCCGCCGCGGCAGACGACATTGACCTTTTCCGACTGCGATGAGCTGGCGCGCGTCTTTGACGAGGACGAAGGCGAGCTGCCCGCCCGTCGCGTACGGTGACATGGTCTCCGCGTGCCGGTGACGTTTACTGAGGCTGATATTCGAACTCTAATCGGCCGTGTGCCTACTACCCACTCAACCCGGAGGGAGAGTCCATAACTTTCGGCGTGCCTCTGAACATCGCGAGACGGCCATGCACTTTTATCAGAAGGAACGAGTGGCGCTGTTTATCGACGGCGCCAATCTCTACGCAACCGCGAAGGCGCTTGGCTTCGATATCGACTTTAGGCGATTGCTGGATTACTTCCGGCTCAAGGCGCGTCTCATCCGCGCGCTCTATTACACCGCGATAGCCGAGGACCAGGAGTACGTGTCCCTACGTCCGCTGGTCGATTGGCTCGACTACAACGGCTACACGCTGGTGACGAAGCCGACCAAGGAGTTCACGGACGCGGAGGGACGGCGGAAGTCAAAGGCAATATGGACATTGAGCTGGCGGTCGATGCGATGCGCCTGGCGGAGTTGACGGTCTCGACGCCGACAATCTTGGCGCTCAACGGCGGCGCCTGGTGCTCGGTATGTTTGACGAGTTCAGCCTAGGCATTTGCTGGTCCCGCAATGTGTATGGCTCCAGCATCCGCGAACGTCACTTGTGCGGGTGTGCGGCCGGGACCATTTGGATATCGGTGGGTTTGCCCTCGCGTTCCCAACGATCACGAGTGGTGAACACCTTCGCGACGATGCACTGGGTTCGGAGGCGTGTTGTCTCCAACTGGTCACGAACTTCTTGAAGGCGCTTCAGTGCCAACTCGCGGCCATTGACATCGTATCTGGTCCTCAGTCGCTCCGAAAGTTTGTGGACCTCCCGCTCGAGACTTCTACCGCCTCGGCAATCAGCGCCAAAGCATCGCTGCAATCCTTCCGCATTGTCGCGCGCCGACCTTCGCTCTCAGGCGTCAAGGTGCATGGCGGCGTTCCTGAATTTCGCGGGAACGCGACGAGGTTTGAAATAGCATCTGCGCTCATAGTGGTGCTCCCGTAAACCTAAGTAAAAAAGCCACCGCGTCACGCAGCGCGTGTCGTCTTGACAAAGCCTTCCGCCGTCCTTCGCAGCTCTTCCGCCTGATCGCCCAGACTCTCGCGCCGACGCCATCACCTGGCCTGCGGCCGTGCCGGTCGAAGCCGCCGCCTGGCTGAGACCAATCGTGTTGGAGGCAACATCAGCTGTTCCCTGAGCGGCTTCCTGCACATTGCGGGCGATCTCGAGCGTGGCGGCGCCTTGCTCCTCGACGGCCGCCGATATCCCGGTCGCGATCTCATTCATGGACTGGATGATCTCACCGATCGTGCCGATCGACGCCACCGCGTCGGACGTTGACCCTTGAAGGTCGTTGATCTGCGCGGCGATCTCGGCTGTTGCCTTCGCTGTCTGATTGGCAAGTGACTTCACTTCTTGAGCTACGACCGCAAAGCCTTTACCCGCCTCACCGGCGCGCGCGGCTTCGATTGTGGCATTGAGCGCGAGTAGATTGGTCTGACGTGCGATATTGCTGATGAGCTCGACGACGTCGCCGATTTTCCCCGATGCGCGCGTGAGTTCACGCACCTTCTCTGATGCATGATCGGCGGTCTTGACCGCCTTGCCGGCGATCTCGCTCGAATTTGATACCTGCCGGCCGATCTCCTTGACCGAGGCCGACAATTCATCTGCCGCTGCCGCAACGGTGCGCACGTTCGTCGAAGCTTGTTCCGCTCCCGCCGCCACCGCTGCAGTTTGGTCTGACGACTTTTGGGCGGCCCCGGACAATGACTTTGCTGCAGATTGCAGCTCCTTAGCGGTCGCGGTGACCGAGTGCGCCATGCCAACGACCGACGTGGCGAGACTGTTGAGATCCCGACGACCCGCCTCGAGATAGACAGCAATGGCAAGATCCATATCGAGCAGTGCTGCCCTGATGACCGCACCCTGCAGCGCCGTCTTGCGGTCATCGGACGCATCTTTGGTCTTGCGGTCGATGAAGCCGCGGCTACCGGACACGGCAGGCATTCTCTCGGCGATCGCTTGGATGAGACCGGGGACGAGCGCGTTGTAGCCGCCAATGTACCAACGCGGCTCGAGCCCAATCCTGTGATGCGTCTCGCCGATTTGCGTGATCGACGTCTCGTAGCTCTCGTCGAACCGACCCTCAACAATCGTCGACCAATGTCGAAGCTGTGCCTGCTTCGCGCCCATCATGTGTTCGCGGTTCCTGAAGAAGCGGGCGGTCTCTGGAAATTTGCTCACGTGATCATAAAAGCCGTCGAGGACCCCTGGCAGCTCCCTCATTAGGAAGTCTTTCTCGTACTCTCGAAGGAGGGCACTCGTTGGCTCGTCGATCTGATTGAAAGCAAGACGTGCCCTTATCGTGCTGTTGCCGCTCATTTTTTGTGTGTCCGACCTGCAATGCAATTTTCCGACGCTAATTCACCGCGAATTGAACGTATCCTTCTCGCGAGGAATGCGCCCTGATCCAGATCAGGTGCGCAGCGCCTGGGGCCATTTGCACCTCTAGGATTTGCGCTTCGCGGGAGTGTATCGCGCTTCGCGACTAACGAGCTGGATGGGACTGCTCAGCAGCGGCTGCGAGCGCAGCCAGGCTCGGGACCGAGATTGTGCGACCGGTCTCAATGCTTATGAGCCTCCGCTGTTGAAGTCGCGCGAACGATCGACTGACTGTCTCGCTCGTAATCCCAAGGTAATCGGAAATTTCGGAGCGCGTCAGGAATACGCCAAATCGGACGGAAGTCTGGCCGTGCCCAAACTGCCGCCGCGGCCGGCCAGCTCGTGTTGGGCCATCACGCAAATGAAGCTTGCGACTGTCTCTTCTGCTGTCTTGCGTCCGAGAAGCAGCATCCACTCACGAGCTGCCGCAAGCTCGTCGAGAGTATTCTGGAATAGGCGATGCTCAAGTCCAGGAAACTGCTTCATCAGTGCTTGAAGATGGCGCTTTGGCACGTAGCAGAGCTCAACGTCGGTAGCAGCACGCGCCGCGAAGCCGCATTCCGCATCGTCAGGTCGACCGAAGGGTTTCCCCGTTTCAATTGAAGGCCGACGATCTGCTGACGACCATCGGGGAGTTGTTTTTTTTGTTTCACGATGCCTGAGACAATGCTTGCGCAGAACGCAGCAGATTCCATCTCAGCGAAAATCACTTCGCCCCTTGGCACGCGACGAGGCCTGACGACCCGACCAAGAGGCTCAATTTCAACATCGTTCAATGCGCCGCAGACGCCACGTCTCCTGATTGGGCAACCCTTGCAGATTGCTAAGGTATTCGGAGTTGCTGTCATTTGGGAACGTCAAAAAATGTGCCGGGACGATTGGAAGAAGTACGCAGCGCCTGAAGCACCTTGAATCATTGCACCGTACGCAGAGTTTACGCCGCGATTTGCCTCGCAACATGCGGACCGAGCGATTGGCAGAGTGATTGCGGTATTGAAACCACGTTCAGGCTCGAGCGACGTTCTGGCCCAGCCCCGCGGTGGCCAGTCTTATAATTCACCCGGCATTCTGACTGTCGCGCGAACTCACCCACGGAAGTCGACGTGGGGTGTCGGGGAAGCTCAAATTTCTAAAGCGGCTGGCACTCGAGCGGCTGATGCCGGGCGATGCGCAAGGAAAGGCGGGCGTGTTCGCTCGGTCGACGCCAAGCTTATACCCCAGCGATTTTCCAGAGGTGGGACACTTGGAGAAGTAAGGTGCGGAACCATACGGAACGGTTTCTGTGTCCCACTTTCCGCTAACTATTTGTTCTTGCTTTTGTCAGGCAATCCCCTACGGGGCGCCAGAAATTATACTTTAAAATCAATAGTTTG
>CAVQUQ010000006.1:0-227317 GCA_963716835.1 uncultured Alphaproteobacteria bacterium
GTCCCGAATATTCGTCCCACGTCTGGATGCGCTTGGCGATCGGATTTGCAACCGTGACGGACGGCGCCGGCGGCGCTTGGGCCGCCACCGTTTCCGAAATCGCGCAGGCAGCTAGTGACAGGGTCGCGAGGAAAAGATGCGTCGGGGCAGGAATCCGCGTCAGCATAAGTCGATCGGTGCTCCAGGGGGGTCGCGCCAGAATTGCCGACCGCATTGCTTCCTATAGCCTTTTAGCTTGTGCGTTGCACATAGAGATGACGCGTCTCGTCGCGGGCGCTTGCATGGTGTGGCCCTCGTCTCAACCTTGATGTGAGGGCAAGATGGATCAGTGAACCGACAAATTGCATGAACAGAGCCGAGGTCACGTGGCGCCAGGGCCCATCTTTGCTGGTCAGGGGCCTCCATCTAGGCTAGCAGAGCCCCCACATCAGCCGGACGCGGCAAACATATCGTACGGACTGCAATCTTTGACGGACTCCAATTTCGATCGGCGACAGGTGCTCAAGGGGGCGGCAACTCTCGCCGCTGCCAGCTTTCTCATGCGGGGCCCAGCGTTCGCGGGCAGCGCCCTGCCGGAGGGTCTGGCGCTGGCCCCTGAGCAACCCTTCTCATGGGATACGCTCAAGGACGCCGCCAATGCGCTCGCGGCCTCCCCCTGGCAGCCCGCCATTCAGGTCGCCGGGAATGTGCTCGAGAAGATCGATTACGATGCCTATCAGCAAATCCGCTATCGCAAGAACATGAGCCTGCAACTGGCACGCGACGGGCGTCTGCCAGTTCAGCTTTTTCCGCTCGGGTCCATGTTCCGGGAGCCGGTCAAAATACATCTCGTCGAGGATGGCGCGGCGCGCGAGGTCCTCTACCGCGAGAGCCTCTTCTCCATCCCGCCCGACCACCCGGCGCGCGGGCTTCCCGACGACATCGGCTTCGCCGGCTTCCGCGTCATGAGCCCCGATCTCGAGACGGACTGGCTTTCGTTTCTCGGTGCCTCCTATTTTCGCGCCTCAGGGCCCTATAACCAGTACGGGCTTTCGGCACGCGGACTCGCCATCGATACCGGCCTGCCGACAGCCGAGGAGTTTCCGCGTTTCACCTCGTTCTGGCTCGAGCGCGGCCAGCGCGAGGGCTCGCGGGCAACGATCTTCGCTCTGCTCGACAGCCCCAGCGTCGCGGGAGCCTACCGGATCCGGGCGCAGCGCACCAAGGACGAGCGCGATATCTACCGCGTCGCGATGGAGATCGAGGTCGACCTTTCGGCGCGCCGCGACATCACGCGTCTCGGCATCGCGCCATTCTCGAGCATGTTCTGGTACGGCGAAGCGAGCCGCACGCGCGGCTATGATTGGCGCCCGGAGATCCACGATTCCGACGGCCTTGCGATCCACACCGGCGCGGGCGAGCGCATCTGGAGGCCCCTCAACAATCCGCCGCGGGTGACGACCAACACCTTCATCGATCGCGACGTGAAGGGGTTCGGCCTCCTGCAGCGCGATCGCGATTTCGTCCACTATCTCGACGACGGCGTCTTCTACGAGCGCAGGTCATCGGTCTGGGTCGAGCCGCTCGATCAATGGGGCGAAGGAGCGGTGCACCTGCTCGAGATCCCCACCGACGACGAGACCCAGGACAACATCGCTGCCTACTGGTGTCCCAAGGAGCCGTTCCGTGCCGGAGAGCGGCGGCGCTACCGCTATCGCCTGACGTGGCTCGACGACATCGCTTTTCCCGCAACCCTCGGGCGCGCCACGGCGACGTGGACCGGGCGCGGCGGACGGCCTGGCTTCAAGCCGCCGGACGGCACACGGAAGTTCGTCATCGACTTCCAGGGTCCCGTGTTTGCAGGGCTCGGACGCAACGACGGCGTCGAGGTCGTGGTGACACCGTCGCGCGGCACGATCTCGAATGCCTACACGCATCCGGTCGTCGACCAGCGCGAGCGCTGGCGGGCGCTGTTCGATCTCGACGCCACGGGTCCCGAGCCCGTCGACCTGCGCGCCTACCTCAAGCTCGGCGACCGGCCGCTGACCGAGACCTGGATCTATCAGCACTTCCCCGGCGTGTAGGTCATCGGATCGCGGACCCGCAGCTAGGCTCGCGCGGCTGGCATCGCATCTCAGTTACGAAGGGGCACGCCAGCGTCTTGCGCAATGCCTCCTCGAGCTCCTGCTCGGTTCCTGCCGAGAGGTATTGGCCGCCCGTCTCGTCGGCGAGGCAGCGCGACTTGAAGGGGCCATCGAGGGCGGGCGTGCCGCGCGCGCGAAAGCCGATGACGTGAATGGTGAGCTCCTTGCCCGCCGCCTTGAGCGCGCGGGCCAAGCCGCACGGGTCGCCGCCGCACGTCTCTTCGCCATCCGTCAGAAGCACGATCTCGGCGGCCTTGTCGCGGAACCGCAGTGCTTCGGCGGCCTGGCGCACAGATGACGTCAGCGGCGTCTGTCCGGCAGGTACCACGCCATTGACCTCGGTCATGATCTCTTCGGCGGAGTGATGGGCCGGCCTAAGGCGCAGCTCGATGTTGTCGCATTTGTTGTAGGGGCCGGGCCCGTACACAATCAATCCAAGATCGCGAACCGGCGCCACGCTCGGAAGCACGCTGGCAAGGGCCTTCCTCACCTTGGCGATTTGCGGGGTCACAGTGTTCATGTCGGTGCCCGCCATGGAGCCCGAGCCGTCGAACACCAGCATCGCATCCTGGGTGCAGGGCGTCTGCGCAGGCTCGGCGCGAGCGGGCGCGCACGCGAGGATTGCCGTCGAGACGCAAATCAGGAGCCGGCACTGCATGAGCTTGCTCGTCGCCGCACTATCGCACGCGGCAACCTTGCACGCTCATCATGATTACTTGAACGTGACGGGACGACGCCGCGATCAGCCCTTTTTCGCCGGGCCGGTCTCGATGGGAAGGCCGTTGTCCTGGCCCCATTCCGCCCAGGCGCCGTCGTAGACCGCCGCATTCGTCTGACCGATCACGGCGAGGGCGAGCGACAGCATCGACGCGGTGACGCCCGAGCCGCACGTCGTCACCACGGGCTCGTTGGGCGTGATGCCGGCGGCGCGGAACAGCGCCTCGAGCTCGGCCTTCGACTTCAGCGTTCCATCGGCATTGAGAATGCTCGCCGACGGCACATTTTTCGAGCCCGGAATGTGGCCCTGCCGCAGGCCCGGACGCGGCTCCGGCTCCGTGCCCTCAAAACGGGCCTTGGGGCGCGCGTCGACGATCTGCATGTCGCCCTTGGTGATGTAGCTCTTCATGTCGTCGAGATCGCGGACCAGCGAGTTGTTGAGCAGGGGCGTGAAGTGGCGCGCGGTGCGCGGGACCGGCGGGCCATCCTCGAGCTTGCGCCCCTCGGACTTCCACTTCTTCAAGCCGCCATTCAGGACGGCCACGTCCTGATGTCCCATGGCGCGGAACGTCCACCAGACGCGCGCGGCCGAGAACAGGCCATAGGTATCGTAGACGACAATACGCATGCCGTCGCCGACGCCCATCTTCTTCATGCGGGAGGCAAACTTGACCGTCGAAGGCAGCATGTGGGGGAGCGGCGACTTCTCATCGACGAGATCATCGATATCGAAAAAGAGCGCGCCCGGGATGTGCTCGGCGAGGTATTCGGCCTTGGCGTCGCGCCCGGCGGTCGGAAGATGCCAGGAGCCGTCGAAGACGATGAGATCTGGCGCATTCAAATGGGCGGCGAGCCAGTCCGTCTCGACGATCCAGTTCTTGGCGCTAACAGCCACGGGCGGTCTCCTCATCAGTGCGAACCCGGCGTCTCGCGACCCTGCGGAACCTTGTCAGGCCCCAAGCGGAACCATCGTCGATCAGAGCGAGGCTCTGATGGCCGAGATGCATTCCAAGGTCTTCTGGAGACCGGACGCTCTAGCCAGGCCTTTCCGGCCCATTGCGTCGTACGAGGCCGGTACCCTAATGGCGGCCGATTGCGGCTGCAAGCCCGCGTGGTGCGACAGGTCGTATCCCGTTCGGCTCGCAGCGGTTATTTGGTCTTGAACGCTGCGATGCTCGCGGCTTGAGGCCGAGCGAGCGTCTTTCCTTTTAGCTTGGCGTCGAAGAAGGCCACGCTGAGCGATGCAATGTCGGGCGCGAGCGGCGGGTTGCCGCCGCTCCAGGCGAAATGGCTCGCCCCCTTGAACTCAACGAACGTCGCCGCGGGCGTCTTGTCGTAGGCGCCACCGGCTTTCCTGATGAGAGCCGTCGTGCCCGCGTCCTGTCCGCCCGCCTGGTACATGACGGGGACATGAATGTTCGCGAGCTTGCCCTTGGCGAGGAGCGGGCCGATCAGGGGCGCGCAGGCGAGCACGGCCTTGACGTCAGCGCGCTGCCAGGAGGGAAATCCACCGGCAAGCGCGAGGACGACGTGGCCGCCGAGGGAATGGCCCATGAGGCCGATGCGCGCGGCGTCGATGCGCGGCGCCCAGCGCGGATCGCTTTGTCAGAGCATCGATGACGGCGGCGATGTCGCGGCCGCGCTGGCGGTAGGTCTTGTCGCTCCAGGCCTGAGGCTTGCCGAACGGCGCCTCGGGCTCGATGAACGCGCCGCCCGCACACGCCGAGTTCGGCGTGCTCGGGCGCGGCGACGATGTAGCCGGCGTCGGCGATCCTTGCGGTCAGAAACGAAGCGTCCCTGGCGCAGGCGGTGAAGCCCGCCGAAAAGACGATGAGCGGGAGCGGCGCGGAGCTTGGCTCCGCGGGCTGCCAAATGGCGACGCTCAGCGCGCCGATCCTGATCGTCTCGTGACGATCACTCGGATCGCGGAAATCGTCTGCGTCGCCGGGCAACGCGTCGGCGGAGGGCTCGCCTGCCCAACACGGCACCCAAGCCGACCCATTGGCCAATAGAAGTGCGGCACCGACGAGTGCCAAAAGTCCCGGCGCCCGCGATGGCGGCTTCAACATGGATCGAGTTCTCCCGGTTGGCCGACGTTGCGTACGCGGCGGGCGCGCGACGACCTCCGATCAAAACCGCGTGGTGAGCCGGGAGGGAATTCGAACCCTCGACCCCATGATTAAAAGTCACGTGCTCTACCTCTGAGCTACCGGCCCCAATTGTCGCGGGAGTGGCGTGCTTCATAAGCGGCGCATCCAGGGCGGTCAAGGAAACGTACACGTGCGCGATACGTGGGCTGAGCTTGTTCTGCGCGGCCTATGGACCCGCGGCATACTATTGGCGCTCACCATTTCCCGCGTGCTGGGCTATGAGGGGCGTCCCTGCCCGCCTCCAGCCGGACCACCGGGCGCATATCTTTCGGCGTGCTCCGCCCAAGGCTCCGATGTCCACCCAACCGCTTAATCAGGCGCCAGACGCGGCTGCCGACCGCCTCAGGGCGATCGGCCTCATGATTGTCGCGGTCGTGCTCTTCTCGGCCCTCGACACGGCTGCCAAGTTCTTGGCCACGCAAAAGGGGCTGCCCATCTCCGAGATCGTTTGGGCGCGCTTCATCGGACAGTTTTTCCTGCTCTTGATGTTCGTGCCCCTGCTCGGCGTGATGAGCGTCCGCGCCTTGTTCACGACCAACCGTCTGGGGCTGCAGACCGTGCGCTCGGTGCTCATGGTGTCCACGACCGCGTTCAACTTTCTCGCGCTCAAGTACCTGCGGCTCGACCAGACGATCACCATCGTCTTCCTGGCGCCGCTCGTGGTTGCGTTGCTCGCGGGGCCGCTGCTCGGAGAGTGGGTCGGCTGGCGACGGCTGGTGGCGATCTTCGTCGGCTTCGCCGGCGTGCTGATCGTCGTCCGCCCCGGTTTTTCCCAGTTCCATCCGGCCGTGCTCTACTCGCTCCTGGCGATGCTCGCCTACGCGCTGTTCATGCTGCTCACGCGCTACATGGCGGCCGTCGATCCGCCGCTCGTGACGCTCTTTTATTCGATGTTCGTCGGCGCCTTCTTCGGTGCGCCGCTCGCGATCGCCGAGTGGGTTGCCCCGCCCGACGCGCTGTCGTGGCTGCTCGTCGGCTCGCTCGGCATGCTCGGGGGGGCGGGACACTATCTCTTCATTCACGCCTACCGCCTGGCGCCAGCCTCGGCGATCGCGCCGTTCCTCTATCTGCAGCTCCTGACCATGGTGGCGTTCGGCTACACCGTATTCGGCGATCTGCCGGATCTTTGGACGCTCGCCGGCTCGGCGGTGATCGTCGGCTCAGGCGTTTATCTGTTCCATCGCGAGCGCGTGACGAGAGGCATTCCAGGCGCCACTTGAGCGCGTGCGCACGAGCGCGGCATTATCCACAAGCGCAACCTTCGCGTGTAGTGTCCTCGCCGGAGGCGCCCCACGATCGAGGCGCTTTCGATTTAATGTCCTATATTCGCAGCGCTTATTTCCATTTCCCCGCTATTTCCCGGTATTGGGGTAGTTGTGCCCTTTGTGCAACCTCCTCGCTAATATGCAACCTAAGGTGGAATTTTTGGCTTGCTCCAAGTTCTCGCAAAGGGCAAAAGCGAGGTGCTCAGTTAACGTTTTATTAACCACCACGGCGGTGGGGACACGAGGCGGGAATTGAGCGGACACCAAGACGCAGCGGGGGCTGGAATGGTCTTGATCGCGAGGCGGCGTATCAGGCGTTCCGTTTTGAGGTGTGCGGGGTTTCTCATGGCGGTAAGCACAGCGCTTCCGATCGACAGCGCGTTGGCGCAAGGCGTGAAGCGGCCATCGGCAGGCACCGGCGGCGCTTCTCAACGCATCATCCTGCGCGCGGTGGTGCGGCCCTTTTGCAAGCTGAGCAAGGTCCATCCCGGCATACGACTGCGCGGCGAGACGGACGACGGCCACCCCTTCGATTCGACGATCGGCAGCGAAGGCGGCTTCACGCTCATCTGCAACAAGCCCTATTCCATGCATCTCGAGCGCCATCCCGTTTTCGGGCCGCCAAGCACCAAGCCGAGGCAGCATCGGGCCGAGGCCGCCGATCCCTTCGATTTCGATCCTGGGCGCCTTCCCGTCTACGGCGCCCGGGATCTCCTTCTCGAGCGGCGCCAGGTCGCCACATCCAACGCCGACGAGGCCTTCGCGCTCGCGCGCGGAGAGCCCGACGCCGACGAGGACGTCGGGGAGCGCGACTACGAGGTCGTGCTTGCGGTCGGATCGGTTGAGCAGCCGATGCAGTCGACCTGCGTGATGGCGGCCGGCAATTCTCCCTTCGTGTGCCACGCCTTCGACGGGCCCGAGAGCGCGAAGCTGCCACTGCCTCGGCTCGAGGCACGCATGACAGTGACGGGCTCGACGGAGCGCATGCCGGAGGTCGCGTCGGCCGCCGGGGACATTTTTCCAGGAATTTTGCAATCGCAGCGTGCGCGCAACGCTGCGGCTGAGGACACAGACAACGTCGAGAGATTTCTCGCGCGCGACAGTCTCGTGCGGCGGCGAAGGATCGGCGACGCGCTGACGGTTTCGGTGACGGCCAGATACTGACGAACTGGCGGTCGTTTGGGCCGCCGCATTGAAAATAGGGGGTGCGGGATGCGGATGAGTCGGGTGGCGATGCTTGGGGTTGCGGGTATTGCGATGGCAATGCCGGCGTCGGCGGAACAGGTCAACTTGACTGCGACTGTATTGGGGTCCTGCCAGTTTGTCGCCGCACCGACGATTCCGTCGTCGACAAACATTTCAGTGGGAAGTCTCTCACCGACTGCAAGCGTGCTGACAATACCGCAGCCAACGGGGCCCGGTGGCATCATGCAATTTTGGAAATTCACTCTCCAAGTTAATGGCACCTGTAACAAGGTGAGTGAGCTCAAGCTTTCCTCGCAAGGAGGCGGCCTCAAGGATCCGAACCAGCTCGGGGCACCGGCGCCAGGCTTCGTGAATAGGTTCGACTACTTTGCGTCGGCTGGTTTTGATGGAGCTGGTCCAGTCAGCTTCCCGACCACTAACGGCGCGCCCGTTTCCTCCACGCCAACGCCGGAATTTACCACCGCTCCATTCAGCGGCCTGGCGACGGTGTTCGTCACCGGGGTCCCGAATACATCCGGTCCCGTAATGGCCGGAAATTATTCGGACACGCTCGTCTTGAGCCTCATTCCGCAATAGCGCAATCGGCTCAAGCCCGAGCAATTCTCGAGATTTGGACAGAGAGACGTGTCGCAAAGTGCTGCGGCGCGCTGCAGGAGGAGTTTGTCCGGCTGAGGCTCGCGGAAGCCTAAGAGAAGCAGCGAGTTTCAGCAGGGCAAGACGGGGCACTGGATTTTAGGTGCCCACTTTGGAAAGCCAAATGCAACACAAGGAGACGACACGATGAAGAAACTCATTATGACAACGGTGTCTGCCGCGATCCTCGCCATCGGGGCGGGCGGTGCCCAGGCAGACCAGACCATTACCATCGGAGCGAATGTCGGCGGGTTCTGCACTGTCGGAGCGGTGACGAATCCCACGCCGAGCTTCACGGCGCCGGGGGGCAATGTGAACTTGACGCCCTCCATTCATTCAATTCCAGTCACTTGTAACGGAGCATCGACGGTGACCGTGACTTCGGCGAACGGCGGGTTGACAGGGCCTGCTTTCATTGCCGGTTTCGAGAACATCATCAATTACACGGTCTCTACATCCGGCTACGTTTCTGCTTCGGGAAGCACGTTGACTGTGCCCAGCGCAGTCGGGTTGGAGACACTTGCTACGGCCGGCGGCGGAGCATCGGTAACGCCACTCGCGGTGACCCTTACTCCGGTCGCCAATACCGATCCTGTGCTTGCGGGCAGCTATTCGGACGTCGTGACGGTGACGATCGTTGCCCTCTAAGGGGAAACTCACTGTCGTCCGTGCGGCGGGAAAGTCATTTCCCGCTGCACCCTCATTATCCGGAATTCATTCAAGCGAATTTTGTGTGGGGTAATATCATGCCGCCAATCAGTCGCGTTACGACCTCGCTGTGCCTCCTTGGAGCCGCGCTCGCGTTTGTGGGCGCCGGGCAGGCGAAGGCCATGTCCGTCACGCCGATCCAAGTCGAGATGACGTCGACCGGCGGGGCCGGCAAGGCGCAAGTCACAGTCAACAACGACAGTGCCGAGCCTTTACCGGTCGAAGTCGGCATCGAGAAGCTGGCGCTCGACGAGAAGGGGGACCGCAAGCTGTCGCAGGCCGGCGACGACTTCCTCGTTTTCCCACCCCAGGCTTTGGTGCCGCCGGGCGCCAGTCAGGTGTTCCGCCTGCAGTGGGTGGGCGAGCCGGCGATCGCCAAGAGCGAAAGCTATCTCATGTCGGTCAACCAGGTGCCGGTGAAGCTGCCCGCCGGGAAAAGCGCGGTGCAGATCGTCATGAGCTTCGGGGTCGTCGTCAACGTGGCGCCGCCGCAGGGAAGCCCAAGCCTCAACCTCGTTACAACAGGCATCGAGGCCGACAAGAAATCCGGAAAGCGGTTTCCGACCGTCACCGTCGAGAACTCGAGCAATGTCCACGCCCTGCTGCCGCAGTCGACGATCGCGCTCTCCGGCGATGGCTGGTCGCAGACCATGTCATCGACCGAGCTCGCCGAGAAGGTCGGCATCGGGCTCGTGCAGCCGGGCATGAAGCGGCGCTTCGTGCTGCCGGTCGAGCTGCCGCCGGAGGTCAAGTCGGTCCAAGCGAGCCTCGACTTCAAGCCGAAACGTTGAGACGGCGGGGCCCATGCGGCGGATCACTCCCAGATCTGCGGCGCGGGGGCGATGCGGAGGGATCGGCGGCGGCGCCGGGCGCGCCGCTGCGATCCTCTCTGCGGCCGCCCTCGTCTGCGCCGCCGGCCCAGCGCTCGCAAAGCGCGATGACAGCGCGCCGCCTGCCGGCGAAAAGCAATATCAGAAGCCGGTCTCCTCGCGGCTCAACACGACGGGCCGCGCCATCCGCATGCCCGTGCCGTTCAAGGACGATGCCTCGGAGCTCGGCGAGGTGGTCGTCGTCATCAATCCCGACGACAGCGTCGTGCTGCCCAAGGCCGCGCTCGTCGACAAGCTCACGCCCGTGCTCGACAAGAAGTCGCTCGAGCGGCTGCACGGCGTGCCGGACGCCTACGGCCAGGTCACGCTCGGCGATCTCGCGGCGGCGGGCTTCAACATGAGGTTCGATCCCGCAGCGCTCGAGCTGGTCTTCCTGCCGGCCGTCGACGACCGGCCGCCGGGCGACATCTCGCTCGGCCGCCGCCGCGGTCCGGCCTCGAGCGCGAATGCGGTCAAGCCCGCCGCCGTCGCCGGCTATCTCAACGTTTTCAGCAATCTCGAATACCTCTGGGGCGACGCCTCCGGCGACGGGCAGACCAACCTCAACTTCGACCTCGAGGCCGTGGTCCGCATGTGGGACGTGGTCGTCGAGAACGAGTTCACCGCCGAGGACGAGGCCAACGCCACCGGCTGCACGGTCGGCGCGCCCGGAGCGGCGTGCGTGGACGAGCGGACGATGGGCTTCAAGCGGCGGCGGTCGCGCGTGGTCTACGATCTCGCCGACGAGGAGATCCGCATCCAGGCCGGCGACTCCGACGTCTACGGCACCGGCTATCAGATCGCGCCCGACATCCTCGGCGTCACAATCGAGAAGTCGCCGCGCAAGCTCAGGCCCGGCGAGAACATCCGCGCCACGGGCAGCTCGTCGTTCCGCATCGAGCGCCCGTCCGACGTCGAGGTCCTGGTCAACGGCGCCATCTCGCAGAAGCTCAGACTGCGCGCCGGCAACTACAATCTCTCCGACCTGCCGCTGGCGACAGGCGCCAACGAGATCCAGCTCATCATCACCGACGATACGGGGGAGCGGCGGACGCTCGCCTTCACGACCTTCTTCGACGGCAATCTGCTCGGCGCGGGAAAGCACGAGTGGTCGCTCTCGGGCGGCATCGGCTCCGACCTCGAGGACAACGAGCGCCAATACGAGACGGACGCCTACTTCGCCTCAGGCTTTGTGCGCTATGGCCTCACCGACGCCGCGACGGGTGAAGTGCATCTTCAGGGCGACCGCGACGCGGTGATGGGCGGGTTCGGAATCTTCTCGGCGACGCCATGGGGGCTGCTCGGCGTGCAGGGTGCGCTCTCCGACAGCCCGAGCGGGCTCGGCTGGGCGGCCGAGATCACCTACGACCTCGTCAATTTCCAGGGGCCACTCGCGGCGCTGACCGGCACGCGCGAGGCGCTGCGTCTCGGCGTCGAGTACCGCACGGGCGAGTTCGGCCCGCCGGGCGAGGTGCGCACGACCGCGACGGCGCCCGCCGACGAGCTCGCCGAGGCGGACTATACGCTGCGCTTCTCGGCCGCCTACTCCTTGCCGCTCACCGAGCGTCTTTCGATGTCGCTCGGCGGGCGCTTTCAGATCGACGACAATGGGTCCGGGGCCGGTACGCCGACGGCGAACGTCTATGGCGGCGATCGCTACGGCATCGACCTCACGCTCACAACGCCGCTCACCGAGCAGGCGACGGGGAGCCTCACGTTCGGCTACTCGAACGAGTCCTACACGGCCACCGACACCACCGGCGAAGGCGAGGCGGCGTTCCAGGTGCTGGGGCGCGTCTTCTACCGCCCGGACGACGACACGCACATCTCGGCGACCTACGATTCTCTCAGCACGCAAGCAAGCGTCTCCGGCTCGCGCAGCTTCGGCGAAGGAAGCCTCGACCGCTGGGACACCTCGGTCGATGCCGACCAAAACAGCGACGAGGGGCACGCGTCCTTGAGCGGCGCCGTCTCCTATCTCGGCAATCGCGGCGAGGTCTATGTCGGTCACAACGCGGGGTTCGACGGCGTCGACCTCGCGAGCCCCGACATCGAGCCGACCGATCAGCGCACGTCGCTGCGCGTGGGGACGGCGGTCGCCTTCGCGGACGGCAAGTTCGGCATCGGCCAGCCCATTCGCGGCAACGGCTTCGCCGTCGTCTATCCTCACGAGAGCATCGGCAACAAGACGGTGACGGTGGGCACGGGCGACGACGTGCGCGCGCGGAGCGACTGGCTCGGCCCCGCGATCGTCCCGGACGTGCCGGCCTACTCCAGCAGCACAATCCCCGTCGACGTCGCGGATCTTCCCGTGGGCTACAGCCTGGGCGCCGGCGCGTTCGATACCTTCGCCCCCTACAGAGCCGGCTACAGGCTCGAGGTGGGATCGGCCTACTCGGTGTCGGCCTACGGCACGCTGCTCGACGCGGCAGGCGAACCGATCGCGCTCCTCACCGGCATCGCCTATCCCGAGGGCAACAAGGAAAAGCAGGTCGCGATCTTCACCAACGGCGCAGGAAAATTCGGTGCGGAAGGGCTGGCGCCCGGCAAGTGGATGATCGAGATGGCGACGGACGGGGCGCCGACGCAGTTCGCCATCGAGATCCCGAGCGGCACCGACGGGCTGTTCAAGGCGGGCGAGCTCAGGCCGCTGGGTGGAGGGTGACAGTCATGCCTCGGTCCTTACGTGCTGCCGCGCTTCTTGCAGTGGTGCTTGCTCTCGGCGCTTCGGCGCCGGCCAGGGCGCATGGCGACGACTGGGGCGGCTGCGACAACTTCGATGTGAGTTTCGCGCCGCAGCCCGCAGTCCCGCCCTATGATCCGTTCGGCGCCGAGCAGGTGCGCGACGTGACGGTTACGGTGAAGAGCAAGTCGTCGGGCACGTGCGACGTCGCGCTGTCGTTTCAACGGCGTTCCCTGCCGCCCGTCATGGCCCGGTGGTCGTCGACGCTTCCGTACGCGATCGAAAGCGTGGCCGGCAACTCGCTGGTCCAGACATCGGAGTGGGGCGACTGCACGCCCGCCAACCGCATCGACTTCCTGGATATGCACAAGAACGAGACGCGCTCGGCCGCCGTTCGCGTGCGTGTCCCCGCCGGACAGGTGCGCTCGGCCGGCGACTACGCCGACGATGCCTTGGATCTTATCCTCATCGGGCTCAACGACCACCATCAGTCGCACGGCCTCATTCTGCGCAAGCGGTTCAAGCCCACGGCCAAGGTCATCGCCAAATGCGTGTTGCCGCCGCCCAATCCGGCCACACACAACTTCACGGGCGCGATCACGCAAGGTGTTCCCGATCCCGCGCAAACGCGCACCAGCACGTTCACGCAACGTTCAATGCACGGCGCCGACGAAAGTGCGTCTCATCGGGAGCCCGATGCAGCCTTTGGCGGCGATCGCTCCGCGCTCCGGTTTCGACACCTTCATCAACTGGCGTGCGGCGGCCACGTTCGGCAATGCCACCGCGACGCTCTCGACAAACACGGCAAGCCAGGCCGACAGCCATTACAAGAACGTCGCGCACGGCCCGACGCTCAACGGCTCGATCAGCGTCGGGATCAACCTCCTCAAAGGCAAGCCGCTCATCGCCGGCACGTATTCCGGCACACTCACGGTCGCGATCGATCCCGAGTTCTGAGTTGCGATGCGTCGATGCGCAGTGCCGCTTGCGCGCGCATGGCTATCCGGATTCCGCCGCGCCACTCTGCAACGCGTGTGCTGACATTTTCATATGCACATGACGGAGACAACGACGCGCGTCTCTCACGCTCGCATTCCACCGATTGCATGAGTGGACAGCGAACACCATATCGACCGAGTCGGAACCAGCGGCTGCGCTGCTCGATTTCGACGATGCCGGGGATCAGCATTCTAGGAGGTGCAAATGCTCACACGTTCGATTACAGCGAGCGCGGCGCTGGCCGGCGGCTTGCTGATGGTGATGCTCCAAGCGCCGGCGCAGGCGCTTCCTGCGGTGAAGGCTGATGCCGCTAGCTCGTCTGCCGTCACGCTCGTCGGACATGGAGGACACGGCGGAGGAGGAGGTGGCGGCAGAATGAGCGGGGGTGGAGGCGGCGGGGGTATCAAAATGGGCGGTGGCGGCGGCGGTGGCGGTTTCGCCATGCGCAGCGGAGGCGGCCCCAGGATACATGGAGGCGGTGGCGGCGGTGTCCCGCATTTCGCATTCAAGGGTAATGGTGCGAAATTCAAGGGTGGCCCGGGCGGCAAGCCGCACTTCACCGATCACGGCGGCAACGGTCCGAAGGCTTGGTACGGCAAAAAATTCGCTGGCGACTTCAAGCATCACGGCAAGCACCATGGGAGATTCCGCGGCTTCGCCTTCTATGGGGCGCCCTACGCATTCTATGGCTATGGGTATGGCGGCTATGGCAGCTGCGGATGGCTTTATCGCAATGCCATCGCACACCGGCGATCCATACTGGTGGAACCGGTATTATGCGTGCCGCGACGGCTACTACGACTACTGATCAGTCTAGTCAGAGATGATGTGAGAGGCCGGCGGCAACGCTCGGCCTCTCAGAGTTGGGGATTTGTGCTGATCGATCCCGCTGCGGCAATTCAGGCAAAGGCCAGAACTTGGGCAGTGCTTGCGAGAAAAAGCTGGCTCGCGGCGGTGCTCATGAAAAGATGCTGAAAAGCTCAGCAGAAATTGGCCGTTGCGCGGGCATGATCACAACTTGAGCAGCGGCCGAATCGCACGTACCCTCAAATCAAGGAAAAAGGCGCGCGCCATAAGGGGCGCCGGAGGTCACGCCTCGGTGGGTTTTGCTTCACGGCTCAGGAGCCGATGGAACCCCTGGAGGTGAAACATGACCGGCACCGCCTTCCACTTCTTCCTAGCGAACCGGACGGCATTGTCGCTCGCACTCGTGTCGGCGTGCTGCCTCGCCGTGCCGGCAGGGGCGGAAGACGCCACGGAGCGCGTGCGGGGCTTCTTCTGCGAAGCCAAGCAGGATCAGGTCGCCTTCCTCACGATGCAGGCCGAAGGCGAAAACGAGGAGATGGCGGCGAACGCCGTCAACAAGAGCATCGCCAAAATGAGCTGCGCCTACTATCTGCCGGCCACCGCCGTTCCTACGGGGGAGCAGACCGTCATGGACCGCGGTCTCGTCTTCAAGCTCGAGAGCTATGTCTTCCTGCCCGAGAAGGTCGAGCGCTGGCGCGGCACGGTGCTGGGATCGCTTCAAGCGACGGCGCAGAAGCAGGACATCTGAGGAGAACCGGCCGGCATGGGCGCACGCGCCTTGCCGGCTACGCGGCGCTGCTCTCCGAGGCGGACGCCGTCGCCACGCGGTTGCGTCCCTTGAGCTTCGCCTCGTAAAGAGCCTGGTCCGCGAGGCGGATCAAAGCGTCGATCGAATTTTGCTCGGGGGCGTATTCGGCGACGCCAATGCTGACCGTCAGGCTTATTCGCCCCGTCTTGCCACCCGTATTCATTCCCTCCTTCTCGATCGCATATCTCAGGCGCTCAGCAATCATGATGGCCCCGTTCTGGTCCGTCTCGGGCAACAACAGGGCGAACTCCTCGCCGCCCCAGCGCCCGAATACGTCGCTCTTTCTGAGGCGCGCGACGACAGTGTGCGCGATCCTCTTCAAAGCCTCATCGCCGGTGGCGTGCCCGAACTCATCGTTGATCCTCTTGAAGTGATCGGCGTCTATCATAGCCAGCGCAAGGCGATGACCGGCACGGAGCGATCTCGCCCGCTCCTCCTCGGCGCGCAGCATGAACGCCCGGCGGTTCAAGATGCCGGTCAGCGGATCCGTGCTGGCGAGCGACTTGAGATCCTGCTCGAGATTTGTACGCTCAGTAATGTCGCGAATGACGGCGACCAAGTGCGGCCCGAGCTGGTCGTGCGTCTTGAGGATCGAGATCGCCACCGGGAATTCTTCGCCGGACCGGCGCATGCCGCACAAGGATGATGTTCGCCGACCCATGTATTGCGCCGTAGGGCCGCTGGTCTGGAAGCCCTCGACATGCTGACGATGCTGGGCGCGCACAGCCGGCGGAAGAAGGATGTCGAGGGGCTGGCCGATGAGCTCCGCACGAGAGGTTTCGAACATCTCGGCCGCGGCCGGGTTGGCGAAGGTAATCTTCTGTTGTGCGTCGACGACGATGATGGCATCGGCGCAGCATTCGACGATGTCGCGGTAGAGCGCGAGCGAGACGGCGCCAAAATGCGGGTCTGCCGGTCTCTTCTTCGCATCCGCCTGCTCAATGCTGGCGACACCCGCTCTGGTAGCAGAAACGCTCTCATCTCGCGGCGAAGAATGGACGCACGTGTTTGGATGAGGAGGCTTCTGAGAGTCCGTTGACGAGGTCATGCGCCGCTCCTGCCGCGGTAGATGACTCCGTTCTAAAATTCCTGTGGTTCAACTCTGGTTAAAGTCAGTAGGGTGCCGATTATATTCGACGCGAGACCATTCTACGTCTGACGAACGATGCCGCTCTCGTTCCAGCGGACGACTGCGGCGTGCGCTCAGTCCGCAGCACCGGACTTAGCTTGGAGCCGGGATTTCGTCTCCTCGGCCCAGCTGTCGAAGCGGCTGCTCGCGGATTGCGTCGCGCATCGCAGCCATCAGGTCCTGATAGAAAACCGTGTTGATCCACGACAGCAACATGGCGCCGAGGTACTCGCCCGAGCGCACCAGATGGTGCAGATAGGCGCGCGAGTAGTCGCGCGCGGCGGGGCATGAGCTTCTGAGATCGAGCGGCGCGGGATCGTCGGCATGGCAGGCGTTGCGCATGTTGAGCGGCCCCTCCCATGTGTAGGCCAGCCCGTGCCGGCCGTTTCTCGTCGGCAGCACACAGTCGAACATATCGATGCCGCGCCGCACGGACTCGATGAGATCCGCCGGCGTGCCGACTCCCATCAGATAGCGCGGCTTGTCTGCGGGCAGGATCGGGAGCGTCGCGTCGAGGGTGGCCAGCATCATGTCGTGTCCCTCGCCGACCGCAAGTCCTCCCACCGCGTAGCCCGGGAAGTCCATGGCCACGAGCGCTTCCGCCGAGCGGCGTCTCAGCTCCGCGTCGGTGCCGCCCTGGACGATGGCGAACAGCGCCTGGCCGGGCTTGCCCATGCGCGCGAAGGCGCTCTGCGAGCGCTCGGCCCAGCGCAGCGACAGCTCCATGGCGCGCTCGACCTCGCGCCGCTCTGCCGGCAGCTCGATGCATTCGTCGAACTGCATCTGGATGTCGGCATCGAGCAGACACTGGATCTCGATCGAGCGCTCCGGCGAAAGCATGTGGCGCGAGCCGTCGAGATGCGACTGGAACTCGGCCCCCTCCTCCGTGATCTTCCTGATCTTGGCGAGGCTCATGACCTGAAAGCCGCCCGAGTCGGTCAGGATCGGCCCGTCCCAGCGCATGAAGCCGTGCAGGCCGCCGAGGCGCGCGATGCGCTCGGCGCCTGGGCGCAGCATCAGATGATAAGTGTTGGCGAGCACGATGTCGGCGCCCGCGGCCTTGACCTGCTCGGGATAGAGCGCCTTGACGGTGGCGACGGTGCCGACCGGCATGAAGGCGGGCGTGCGGATCGTGCCGCGCGGTGTTGCGATCACGCCCAGGCGCGCGGCGCCGTCTTGCCGCAAAAGGCGATAGCTGAATGCCGGCGAGGATGTTTGGGCCGCTTGCTCTGGTGCGCTAACGTTCATCGATCCCAATCACGACCTACGACGGCATCCTGCGACGAGCATCGCGCTCGCGTGATGGCGTGGTATCCGGCATGTCCCTACTTCTCGATCTTCTCGACGACAGCCTTGCCGGGCTCGACGATGAGCTTGCTCACGTTCGGCGCCGCATCGCTGTACACAAGATCCTGCGTCGGCGCGCCCGTCTTGATGAACGAAGCGATATCCTTCGCAACGGTTTCGGCCGCCGACCATTGGATGTTGTGGCCGATATCGCTCTCCTGCGCGCCGGAGGCCGGAAGCGGAAGCTTTCCATACTCCTTCCAGTAGAACGTGATCCCCGACTTGCCAGCCGCCGCCTTGAGCGCGGCTTTGATCTCGTCCTGATCTTTCGCCAGATAGATGCTGTCTTGTGTCGCCCACATCACGAGAGCCGGCACGGTGAGGCTCGCGAGGCGCTCGGTGTTGTCCTGGGCAAGGAGCCCCTTCGTCGCACCGATCCAGGTTCCGAGCCGGATCTTCGCCGTCTCGGGCGTATAGGGCTCGAGGAACGAGGCTTGCGCGGCCGGGTCTAGCGTCCAGTTGGCCGCAATCCATTCCATCGCCTTCGGGTCGGCGTCCATCGGCGTCAGCTCGTAGACATCGGCGGGGAAGGCCTTGCCTTTCTCCTCGAGCGCCTTCTTCCATGCGCCCTCGACCGTCTGGTTGAGCACGAAGTCGCCGAGTGCGGCATTGCCGACGCTCTTGGCGCCGGTCGCGTCCAGGATCGCGTGGCTGACCATCTCCGGATGCGTCAACGCAATCTCCTGGACGACGAACGATCCCATCGAATGCCCGGCGAGATCGGCCTTCGCGATGCCCTTCGCCTTCATGAAGGCGATCACGTCTTCCGCGAGGTCCGTCATGCGGTAACATTTCTCGGGCGCGGCCGCGCAGGTCTTGGCGTCCGGCATGCTGCTCTGACCATGTCCGCGCAAATCGACGGCGATGATCCGCAAGGTCGGATCGAGCTTGTGCAGGGCATCCATCGACAACATCCATGAGCGGACGCTGTCGGTGAGGCCGTGGATGAGGAGGACAGGCTTTCCGTCCGCCGGGCCGACCTCGATGTAGGCCATGTCGATGCCGGTCGAGAGCTTCTGCATGCAGCGCGGCGTGTCGACCGACGTGCAGGACTGCTCCGCGTGCGCGACGCTCACGGCCGGTGCCATCCAGGCGCCCGCAAGCAATGCGGCAGCAGCCGTTCGTCGTATTCCGTTCGTCAGTATCATGAACGCCTCGCAAGAATGCCAACTCGACCGTACCGGGACCGCTGAACCGATATCAGCTCGGCGTGCGGAGGAGAAGTTCGGCGTGCCGAATGACGCCTCAACCCTCGAATTCCTTGTCGTGGATCGGGGCGCCGGATGCCTGGTCGTCGAGCGACTGGCGATAGCGGATGCAGCCGCGCATGAATTTCGGCCACGGCGGCACGGCGATCGATGGCTCGAGCTTTTCGGGCAGCAGCGACCAGAGCTGCGGGTGGTACCAGCAGAGATCATGCCCGGTGCTGTCGCGGTGGCGGCGAATGGCGGTCCGCAGCTTTTTCACCTCGGCAATCAGCAGCTCGCGGCTCATCGATTCAAGCTCGTCGTCCATGGTCAGCTTCCTTCGGTTCTCCGGAAGAGAAGGCAGGCGTCACCGTAAGAGTAAAAACGATATCCCGAAAGAAGCGCGTGGGCGTAGGCGGCCTTGATCGTCTCGAGGCCGGAGAAGGCCGCGGCCAGCATGAGCAGCGTCGAGCGCGGCAGGTGGAAGTTCGTCATGAGCAGATCGACGGCTTTGAAGCGGTAGCCTGGTGTTATGAAGATCGCCGTCTCGCCGGAGAAGGGTTGTATCTCGCCCAGGTCGTTCGCTGCGCTTTCGAGGAGCCGCAGCGATGTCGTGCCGACGGCGACGACGCGTCCGCCGGCGGCGCGGGCGGCGTTGATCGCGGCGGCGGTCTCTTCTGAAATCTCTCCCCGCTCGGCGTGCATCTTGTGCGCGGCCGTGTCCTCGGCCTTGACGGGCAGGAACGTGCCGGCACCGACGTGCAGCGTCACGAAGTGGCGCGAGATGGCGCGCGCATCGAGTGCGGCGATGAGCTCAGGCGTGAAATGCAGGCCCGCTGTCGGTGCGGCGACCGCGCCTTCGTGCGCGGCGAAGATCGTCTGATAATCGACCCTATCGCTGGCGCCGGGCGCGCGCTTGGCGGCAATGTAGGGCGGGAGCGGCATGCTGCCCGCGGCGGCAATGGCGCGGTCAAGGTCGGGACCGGAGAAGTCGAAAGCGAGCTCGACCTCGCCGGCCTCGCCTTTCGCGGAGACCGTTGCATCTAAAGTGCCGAGGAGGCACGCCTCGCCTAGTCCCTCGCCCAGGCGCACGCGGTCGCCGACCTCGAGACGTTTCGCCGGTCTGGCGAGCGCCCGCCAGCGGCTCGCATCCACGCGCTCGGTGAGATTGAAGCTGACACGAGCCTGTGCTTCGCCGCGCGTTCTCATGCCAGCGAGCGCGGCGGGGATCACGCGCGTGTCGTTCATGACCAGTGCGTCGCCCGGAAGCAATAGATCGGGCAAGTCGCGGATGAAGCGGTCTTCGAGCCCAGCGATCGGCAGGGAGGTGAGGGGCGACTTGTCGCTCACCTGCTCACGATCCGCAGGCGGACGGAGCGCGAGAGGCGCGCGGCGTCGCGGGGACGCGCCGGATAAAGCGCGATCCTGTCGTCGGGCAGCTCGTAGTCGAAGAGATCGGTACGCATCAGGACATGATTGGATGTCGAGCGGAGGGACGGAACGCCGCGGCCCAAGGCCGACCCGCCGGCGGGACCCACGGAGCCGCCGCCAAAGTGGGTTTGATAGGGGCTCGAGGCGCGAGCGCCAAGCACAAATGACCAGGCGCTCCCTGCGGCAAGAGCGCCGCAGGACCTGGTCGCGAAAGCTCAGGGCCGTCTCAGCGCGTTGCGCCCCGCTGCAGGAGCCAATACGCCACCAAAAACAGCGCGAGAGCCATCATGGTCCCCGCCGGCAGGCCCTGCAGGAACGCGTTCGCATTCTTGGCGACCGCGCCCACGAACTCACCGCTGCTTTCCGCGCCCAAAATTATATTGAGAAGAACGCAGAGAATAACGACGAGCAATCCGGCTTCGGCAATAAGCCAGCCTGCGCGGCGCACCTGATCCAGCATTTCTGTCATGAGGCATCGAGGCGGGGCTTGTCGCCCCACCTCATCCCTGATCGGTTGCGAGATTTAGCGTTTTGCAAACAGCCAGACGATGACGCCGAGCGCGATCAATCCCACAAGGCCGTTGGTTCCAAGCTCTTTGACGAGCCCGATGATGTTGCTCACCACGCCGCCGAAAAACGGCACGGTGCCGCCGCCCAGCAACGACGCAACGATAGCCAGCGCAAGCAGCATCAGGCCCAACTCAGTCAAGCCGACTACCCACGATTTCACTGTGTTCAAGATGTCCATGTTAGTCTCCCCCGGTTCATGCCGTTCCATGCCGGGATTTTTTCGCCAGTCCCGACACTGGAATTATAGCGAAGACTAGAGGGCCGTATAGCCGATTTCGGTCAGGCGGCTTTCGGCGGGCTTTTCAGAGTTCTTATTCGCGGTGCAAACGCGCTTTTTTCGGCGCTGCAGTATGAAAAATGCATTGCAGCAAGAATCGAGTCGTTATTAAACGCGCCTCAAAGCAGCCAATCCAATCGCGGCAACGAAAAGCCAGCTGGCGATGAGAAGGCTTCCCCCGACCGGGGCCGCCATCGGAAAGAGATGCGTGCCGGCGAGCGTGTGAAGAGCCACGTCGCCGCCGAAGAGAGAGGCGGCAAAGAGCATCGTTCCTGCGGCCGTGAGACAGTGGCGCGAGAGCGAGGCCGAGGCGGTCAGTGCAATTGCCGCCGCAGCATGCACAACGAGCATCGTCGACGCCGCCGTCAGCGCCGGGCTCTCGACCCGATGCGCGGCAACCGCCGCGAGTGCCACGCCTGCGGCGCCCGCGAGCCCGCCCCACGCAAAAAGCGCAGCGCGAAGGCGCTGCACTTGGGCGCTCGGTCCTGTGTCGCCCGGCGTCGTCACGCGGTGTCGGCCGCAACTTTGACGGAGACCATTTTGTCGGGGTCTCTCACGGGCTCGCCGCGCTTGATCTTGTCGACGTTCTCCATGCCCTCGATCACTTTGCCCCAGACCGTGTATTTCTTGTCGAGGAAGGTCGCGTCGTCGAAGCAGATGAAGAACTGGCTGCTGGCGCTGTTGGGCGACGCGGAGCGCGCCATGGAGCAGACGCCGCGCACGTGCGGCTCGGAGCTGAATTCCGCGGGCAAGTTGCCGTGGTCCGATCCGCCGGTGCCGGTGCCGTGGGGGCAACCCGTCTGGGCCATGAAGCCGTCGATCACGCGGTGAAAGACGACGCCGTCGTAGAAGCCTTCGCGGGCGAGCTGCTTGATGCGCTCGACGTGCTTGGGCGCGAGGTCCGGGCGCATGGCGATGACGACGCGGCCCTTGGTGGTCTCGATGACGAGCGTGTTCTCGGGATCTTTGATTTCGGCCATTCGGCTCTCCTGAGTGAGGCAATGGGCAAGAGGCAGTAGGCAGTAGGAAGTGCGAGCCATGATCGATTGGCTTAACGACTGCCCGCTGCCTGACTGCCGACTGCCCTACTACGGCGCGCCAGACGCCAGATACATCTTCACGATCACGTCGGGCTTCGGCGGCGGCTCGCCTTTCGCGATCTGATCGACGAACTGCATGCCCTCCGTCACCTGACCCCAAACGGTGTACTGGCCGTTCAGGTTCGGCGTGTGCGTGAAGCAAATGAAGAACTGGCTGTTGGCGCTGTTCGGGTCGCTGGTGCGTGCCGCGCCGATGGTGCCGCGCTCGAAGGACGTCGGCGAGAACTCGGCGGGAAGATCGGGATACTTCGAGCCGCCAGCTCCGGTGCCCAGTGGATCGCCCGTCTGCGCCATGAAGCCCGGGATGACGCGGTGCCACTTGAGGCCGTTATAGAAGCCTTCCTTGGCCAGCATCTTCACGCGCTCGACGTGCTTCGGCGCAAGGTCGGGCCGCAGCCTGATGACCACCTTGCCGGTCTTGAGCTCGAGGATCATCGTGTTCGAGGGGTCGCCGGGGGCAGGCGGGGTTGCGGCCGCGGCGGCAGCGCCGACGCTGCCGACGCCGCTGTCGGCAACCTTCGTGGATTGGCCGCAGGCCGTGAGCCCAAGGGTGGCGCAGAAAAAGAGCAAGCAAGTCATGATGCGCATCGGCAATTCCCCAGGGACAAGCTGGCTTTCGGCGCTTTCTCGGGCCAAACCCGGCGTGGGGCAGGCGCCAGAGGCGTTATGAACGCTCGATCGCGGTCCGGCAACACCCTTGGCGCAATCGGGCACAAAGGGCGGACGCCGCTATCCTGCCTTGGCGGTCTTGCCGGCGAGGCGCTTGGCGACGGCAGCGGAGACGAACGGGGTGACGTCGCCCCCCATCAGCGCAATCTGGCGCACGAGGTTGGCGGCGATATGCCGGACATGAGGCGAAGCGGCGACGAACACCGTTTGGATATCGGGGCGCATCGCCCCGTTCATGCCCGCCATCTGCATCTCGTAGTCGAAATCGGTGCCGTCGCGCAGGCCGCGGAAGATCACGCTCGCGCCGTGGCGGCGCGCGGCCTCGACCGCCAGATCGCCGAAGGTGACGATCTCGATCTGCGTGCCGGTCGCCTTGGCAATCCCCCTCGTCTCGGCGACCAGCATCTCGGCGCGCACATCATCGGCGAACATCGCCGCCTTCGCGGGATGCACGCCGATGCCGATGACGAGCTTGTCGACGAGGCGGCTCGCGCGCTCGATCACGTCGGTGTGGCCGAGGGTTACGGGGTCGAACGAGCCTGAGTAGAAGCCGATGCGGGTCATGGGAGCCTTTCCTGGGCGCCTTTCTAGCCGGGGCCGAAACGGGAGGGCAAGGCTCGGGCCCGGAGTGGGTGAACGGCCGGGCAAGGCTACCGGATTCCCGCCACACGGCGCGCCTAGTTTCGCCCCAGCGGGATCCTTTCATTGGTATTGCGTGGAGGACTAGCCATGGGGACGACTTTCTTCCGACGTCTGGGCCTGCTCGGGGCGAGCGCGATGCTCGCAATTCCGTCGCTGCCGGCACATGCCGAAAAGTGCGTGGTCAAAGGCGGCTCGGCGACGGGCGTGACGCGCGACTTCGCCGAGTACGAGGCGCTCCTCATCATCCGGCAGGTTACCGGCAACTGGCCGATCGAGTCCGACCGCATCGGCAAGCCCACCTATTCCTGCAAGCAGGACGGCATCTTCTGGACCTGCCGGGCGACGGCCGAGGTCTGCAAGGCCTGAGGCGCTTCGGGCCCGCTTCGCAACAGACGAAAAAAGGCCCGGCGCTGGCCGGGCCTTTCTGACGTCGAAGCGTCTCAGCCTACTTCATGGGTGCCGCGGAACGGCTGCCGAAGAGGTCCGAGAGGTTGAACCGGTAGCCGAGGTTGGCCGTCACGATCAGCGGGTCCAAATCATGCTCCGCATGAAGCGTGTTGGTCCCGGTCCAGTCGATCTCCGTGTCCAGCCAGGTCTTCTTCACGTCAACGCCGAGCGACCAGCCAGCCCCGAGATCATAATCGACGCCGGCCTGAAGCACGAAGCCTAAGCTGTCATCGAACTCGACGTGCGTAAGACCCGCCTTGTTCTTGGCGTCTTCATTGAAGTAGTGGATCCACTGGACGCCAGCGCCCACGAACGGCTTGATCCGGCCCATGCCATCAAAGTGGTACTGGAGCGTGAGAGCCGGCGGGAATAGCCACACATCGGCAAGCTCGCCCAGATTTCCGATTCCAGCGATTTGACCCACATGATCGACATCAACCTTGTCGAAGCAGCAAAAGAGCTCAACGGCCAAGTTGTTGTTGAGGTAGTAAGTCAGCGTCAGCGACGGGATCACGGTGTCGTTGGTTTCGGCCTTGCTTGACGGCATGATCGTCGCGCCGTTCAGGTTGAGAACGTTTGTCTCATCGTCCGTGAAGACGCCTGTAACGCCGAGCTTCGCCTGGAAGTTGCCGTTGCTGTCGCCGGCGGCGGCCGGCTGTCCCGCGAGCGCGACGGCTGCCGCCACGGCCACCGAGGCGATGAGCTTGCGAGCCTCAAACATATGTCTTGTCCCCTCTCCTCCGGAGAGCCGCGCTTCGACTTGCGGGCGCGACTCATCCCCTGCACCAGTAGTTGTTCCTGATGGGGGGCGCCGTTCCAGCTTCGACTGGAGAGGTTTGCTGACCGAGATCAGGGTATTTCGGGAGCTGACGGCTGAGTGGCGTCCGCGACACGAAATTATTGACTCGGATCAATATTTTGAGCCGCCTGGTAGCCAGCCGCGGGCGGCGTCTGTCGTCGCATCGCGAGCTGCGTTTGACCGAAATCAAGGTTTCGCGCGCCGAGAATCCCAATGCTCGCGTCAGCCGGATGTCCCGTCCTCACATGGCCGTATCCGAGACGAGAACGAGTGCTTCCATGAAGTCAACCAGCCGGCCGCGGGGCCGATCGGATGGCGTGTCCACTCGATCGCACGGCGGCACCCGTCCGGCGGTCTTGAGCGCGCTCGCGAGCAGGATCGCGCCGCAAGCGGTGACGATCCGTACGCGCCGGCGGCAGCGGATCACCCCCGCCAGCGAGGCGGACGAGGTCGTCTACATCATCGGCAGCGGCGTGCACACGATGGATGCGACGCTGCCGGGAGCGCGCCACCAGATCCTCGAAATTCTCTATCCCGGGGACATCGTCCGATCGTCCCGGATGCTGCTCTTGTCCGCGACGGGCATCACGGGCGGTGCCGCAGCGGGCGAGATCTGGCGTCTGCGCTGGTCGCAATTGGAAGCGCTCGCCCATAGCGACACGGAGGTCGCGCGTTACCTCCACAACCGGAAGACCGAGCAGGCGGCGCGGCTCGCGATGCATACCGCCATCATCGGCGGATTGCCGGGCGACGCGCGCGTCGCCTCACTCTTCCTCGAGTTCGTGGAGCGGATCGGCGCGCCGGTCGCGAGCGGCATCGCCTTCGAGCTGCCCCTCTCGCGCGCCGACGTCGCCGACTATCTGGCGCTCAACGCGGACACCGTCTCGCGCATCGTCTCGCGGCTGCGCGCCAAGGGGTTCATCTCGCAGTCGGGCCGGAGCCGGTTCATCTGCCGCGACAAGCGCGCGCTCGCGGGCGAGAGCCCGATTGCGCGCGCGCTCATGGCCATGCACAAGCCCTCTCTCATGCACTCGGCGAAGCTCTAGCCGCAAGAGCGCGGCGCGCAGGCTATTCTTGATCGGCGCCCTCTTCGGAGCCGTTCTCGCCTTCCTCCTCGGAGATGCGCTCGACGGAGACGACGCGCTCGTCTGCTTCGGTCTTGAAGATGCGCACGCCCTGCGTGTTGCGCCCGGCGATGCGCACGTCGTGCACGGGGCAGCGGATGAGCTGGCCGGCGTCGGTGACGAGCATGATCTGGTCCGTTTCCTCGACGGGGAACGAGGCCACGAGGCTGCCGTTGCGCTCGTTGACGACCATGGCGACGATGCCTTTGCCGCCGCGACCCGACGTGCGGTAGTCGAAGGACGAGCTGCGCTTGCCGTAGCCCTTCTCGGAGACGGTGAGCACGAACTGCTCCTTGGCGGAGAGCTCGGCGAAGCGCTCGGACGTCAGCTCGCCCTCGACCTCGCCCTCCTCGTCGGGCTCGATCTCGGCCTCACCCTCGGCCTCGCCCTGGGCGCGCCTGAGTTGCAGCGCCTGCTTGAGATAGGCGCTGCGCTCGGCCGGTGAGGCTTCGACATGGGTCAGGATCGCCATCGAGATCACGCCGTCGCCCGCCTCGAGCTTGATGCCGCGCACGCCATCGGAATCGCGGCCCTTGAAGAGGCGCACGTCGTCCTTGATCAGGAAGCGAATGCAATGGCCCTGCGCGGTCGTCAGCAGCACGTCGTCCTCGGGCGAGGCGATGGCGACCGAGACGATGCGATCGCCTTCATCGAGCTTCATGGCGATCTTGCCGTTGCGGTTGATGCTCTCGAAGTCGGAGAGCGCGTTGCGGCGCACGTTGCCCGACCGCGTCGCGAACATCAGCTCGAGACGGCTCCATGTCTCCTGGTCCTCGGGCAGCGGCAGGATCGAGGTGATGACCTCGTCCTGCGCCAGCGGCAGAAGATTGATCAGCGCCTTGCCCGCGGCCTGCGGCGTCGCGGCCGGCAGCCGCCAGACCTTCATGCGGTAGCACATGCCGCGCGAGGAGAAGAACAGCACCGGCGTGTGCGTCGAGGTGATGAAGATCTGGGTGACGAAATCCTCGTCGCGCGTCGACATGCCCGAGCGGCCCTTGCCGCCGCGGCGCTGCGCGCGGTACGTCGAGAGCGGCACGCGCTTGATGTAGCCCTTGTGGCGAGACGGTGACGACGACGTCCTCGCGCTGGATCAGGTCCTCGTCCTCGACCTCGCCCTCGATGTCGACGATCTCGGTCTTGCGCGGGGTCGCGAACTCGTCCCTGATCGCGGTGAGCTCGCCCTTGACGATGTCGATGATGCGCCGGCGCGATGAAAGGATCGCGAGGTAGTCCTTGATCTCCTCGGCGATCTTCTTCAGCTCGTCGCCGATCTCGTCGCGGCCGAGCGCGGTCAGGCGCGAGAGACGCAGCTCGAGGATCGCCTTGGCCTGCTCCTCGGAGAGCTTGTAGGTGCCGTTCTCCGCGAGCTTGTGGCGCGGGTCGGCGATCAGCTCGATCAGGGGCGCCATGTCGCGCGCCGGCCAGTCGCGGCCCATGAGCTGATCCTTCGCCACGGCGGGCGACGGCGCGGCGCGGATCAGCTTGATCACTTCGTCGATGTTGGCGACGGCGATGGCGAGACCGACGAGGACGTGGGCGCGATCGCGCGCCTTGGTGAGCAGGAAGCGGGTGCGCCGCGTCACGACCTCCTGGCGGAAGCTCGTGAAGGCCTCGAGCATGTCCTTGAGATTGAGCTGCTCAGGCCGGCCGCCGTTGATCGCCAGCATGTTGGCGCCGAACGTCGTCTGCAGATCGGAGAAGCGCCAGAGCTGGTTCAGCACAACGTCGGCGATGGCATCGCGCTTCAACTCGATGACGATGCGCATGCCCTCGCGGTTGCTCTCGTCCCAGATGTCGGCAGATGCCCTCGATCTTCTTCTCGCGGACCTGATCGGCGATCTTCTCGATCAGCGTCTTCTTGTTGACCTGGTAGGGGATGGCCGAGACGATGAGCGCCTCGCGATCCTTGCGCACCGTCTCCACCTCGACCTTGGCGCGCATGATGATCGAGCCGCGGCCCTTGTGATAGGCGGCGAGCGTGCCGACGCGGCCGAGGATGAGGCCGCCGGTCGGGAAGTCGGGACCGTGGATGATCTGGCAGAGATCGTCGATCGTGATCTCGGGATGGTCGAGCACGGCGATCGCGGCGTCGATGACCTCGCCCAAATTGTGCGGCGGGATGTTGGTCGCCATGCCGACGGCGATGCCGCCCGCGCCATTGACGAGCAGGTTCGGGAACTTCGCCGGGAGCACCGACGGCTCCAGGAGGCGGTCGTCGTAGTTGGGCTTGAAGTCGACCGTCTCCTTGTCGAGATCGTCGAGCAGGAACTGAGCGATCTTCGACAGGCGGGCTTCCGTGTAGCGCTCGGCCGCGGGCGGATCGCCGTCGACGGAGCCGAAGTTGCCCTGGCCGTCGATCAGCGGCACGCGCATGGAGAAGTCCTGCGCCAGGCGCACGAGCGCGTCGTAGATGGCGAGGTTGCCGTGGGGGTGGAAGTCGCCCATCGTGTCGCCCACGACCTTGGACGACTTCATGTGCTTCTTGTTCCAGTCGAGCCCCAGCCGCTGCATCGCGTAGAGGATGCGCCGGTGCACCGGCTTCAAGCCGTCGCGCACATCGGGCAGCGCCCGGCTCACGATGACGCTCATCGCGTACTCGAGGTACGAGCGCTTCATCTCGTCCGGGATCAGGACGGGGCGGATGTCGCTCGGACCGGCGGCGCCGGGGCGATCGCTATTGTCTGCCAACGTTTTATATCCCGCAAAAAAAGCGGCGCACGCCCACACTCGGGGGTGCGCACGCGGTCACATCATTAGTTGATATTTTAGCGCACCGCAGCATGCCTCTGCAATGCATCGGGAAGCGCTCCCGGCGCCTCTCCCCAAATATACCCGATTGCCGAAAGACGTTATGACACAGGGGCATAAGGCTCCGCTGCGCTGCGTATTGACTTTCGATTGTCAAAGAGGCCCGTTAAGCGGGTTCGCGCCCGATATCGATCGCGGCGCTGTTGGGGCACGCCGGGGACGTGCTTGTCTCTTGAGGACCAAAACCCATGAAAAACTCATTTGTGATCGTGGCGGTTGCGACCGTCATCATGAGCATCCCTGCGCTCGCCGGGGAAGGCGGCAGCACGGGCGGGTTCGTCGGAGAACAGTCTTCCGACCAATATCTCGCCAGAGACCATCTCATCGGGGCAAAGATCCGCGGCAAGGACGGCAAGATCATCGGCGATGTCGAGGATCTGATCATCAACGACAAGAACCAGGTCATCGGCGTGGTCATGGGGACGGGCGGCTTCCTCGGCGTCGGTGAGAAGAAAGTCGGCGTCGATCTCTCCGCACTCAAATTCGACGAGACGGGCGCCATAACATTGCCCGAGGCAGACAAAGCCGCGATTACGAATGCGCCTGCCTTTAAACGCGCACAGCCAGCGAAGTCGCTTCTCGAGCGCGCGCGCGAAAAGGTGATGGAGCTGTCGGACAAGACGAAAGCCACGACCGAGGACGCAATCGAGAAGGCGAAGCCGGTCGTCGAGCAGGCAAAAGAGAAGGCCAAGGAGGCCATCGAGCAGGCGAAGCCCGCGCTCGAGAACGCGACGGAGAAGGCCAAGGAAGCGATCGACGCCGCCAAGGAGGCGGCCGGACCAGCCATCGAGAAGGCAAAGGAGGCTGCCGGCGAGGCGCTCGAGAAGGCCAAGGAGGCCGCGAAGGAGGCCACGACTGAGACCCCGCCGCCTGCAGAGTCCGCGCCTGAGGCCGCGCCGACGCCCGAAGCAGCCACGCCGCCAGCAGATGCTCCGGAAGCGACCACGACTCCGCCGGCTGCAGAGCCTCCGGCGGCAGAAGCAACCCCGGCGCCCGCTCCTGAAGCCGCAACGCCGCCGGCCGCTGCTCCCGAGGCGGCCGCGCCTGCGCCGGCCGAGGCTGCACCGGAAAAGCCTGCTGCAGAGACACCGCCCGCCGAGGCACCGCCAGCCGAGGCGCCGGCGCAGCCCTGAGGGCTGGCCGCTCGCTTCAATGCTTGTTCGAGAGATGAGGCCCCGTCGCCCGCGGCGGGGCCTCTTCCTTTGCGTCCGGGTTGCATGACCCTCGCCGCACGTCCCTGGGCGCGCGTTTTCCGCCGTGACCGCGCAAGGGTTTGTTCGCTAACGTCGATTAGCTTGGACCCGCGAATTTTTCGAAACCGGATGAGGAGTGGAAGGCGTGTCGGCAGGCGGATCGACAGGCGTCGTTCTGGTGGCGCTCGGCTGCAACCTCGGCATCGCGATCGCGAAGTTCGCCGCCGCGGGCTGGACCGGCTCGTCGGCCATGCTGTCGGAAGCGATCCATTCCCTGGTCGATACGTCGAACCAGGGCCTGCTGCTGGTCGGCATCAAGCGCGCGGCGCGCCCCGCCGACGTGCACCATCCCTTCGGCCACTCGAAGGAGCTCTACTTCTGGAGCTTCATCGTTGCCATTCTCCTGTTCTCGCTCGGCGCGGGCGTCGCCATCTACGAGGGCATCGAGAAGATCATCGATCCGCACCCGGTCACCGACCCGCACGTGAACTACATCGTGCTCGGCGTGGCGATCGTTCTCGAAGGCATATCGACCTACAAGGCGGTCGGCGAGTTCAACAAGCGGCGCGGACCCGTGACGCCGTTCGCAGCGTTGCGGGCGTCCAAGGACCCGGCGCTGTTCACGGTCGTGCTCGAGGATATCGCGGCGCTCGCGGGGCTGTTCGTCGCGCTGGTCGGCATCGGAATTGCGGATGTCTTCGAGAGCACGATGGCCGACGGCATCGCCTCGATCATCATCGGGCTCATCCTCGGCGCGGTCGCGGCCTTCATGAGCGTCGAGATCAGGAGCCTGATCGTCGGCGAGGCGGCGAGCCCGGCCGTGCGCACGGGGCTGCGCAACATCATCCGCACGGAGGTCGGCGAAGGGCGGCCGATCCGCGCCATCAACGAGATCCGCACCATGCATCTCGGCCCGGACGACGTGCTGGTGGCGGCGAGCGTCGATTTCCACGATGCGCAGACGGCGGCCGAGGTCGAGGCGACGACGGCGCGGCTCGAGCGGGCGATCAAGACGCGCTATCCGGAAGTGCGCCGGCTCTTCCTCGAGGTGCAGTCGGAGGCCGCGCACGCCGAGGCCGCGAAGGCATTGGGCCAGCAGCACGATGCGCACGAGGCCGACGCTGCACGACGTCGAAGCGCATGCCGAGACGGCTGTCGCGCGCGCGGCTCAGGCTCCCGCCGCGCCGCAAGCGGAGCCGCAAGAGCCGGAAGAAGAACAGGAAGAAAAAGGGCGCGGGGCGCTAAATCCGCTCAGCAACTAAGCTGTTCCGGCTCTCCACACACGAACGTCATCCCGATGAAGATCGGGATCCACGCAAGGTGCAGCGAACTCTCCTCCCGAAGGGGATAGCCAACGGTGCTACGCAGTGCATCGCTCGCCGCGTAACACGGTTGAGACGTGTCGTGGGTCCCGGCCTTCGCCGGGATGACGGCAGTGGGGAGGTGAGCGGGTGGCCTTAGCGCTCTGAAAGGTGACCCGCCTTTATGCTGGACACATGTCGTCGACATGATGCGGCGGTGTCGGCAGTGGAGCCGACTAGAACGGGATCTCGTCGTCGAGGGCCTTGTCGAAGCTCTTGCCGCCCGAGCTGCCGCCGCTCTTGCCGCCGCGCTTCGGCTCGCTTGCGGGAGCGCCGCCGAAGTCGCCGCCGTAGTCAGACTGGCCGTTCTCGGCCATGCCGGCGCCCGAGCGCGCACCATCGAGCATGGTGAGCGTGCCGTTGAAGCCCTGCAGCACCACCTCCGTCGAATATTTGTCCTGGCCGTCCTGGCCCTGCCACTTGCGGGTCTGCAGCGCGCCCTCGATGTAGACCTTCGAGCCCTTGCGCAGGTACTGCTCGGCGATCTTGCACAGGTTCTCGTTGAAGATGACGACGGCGTGCCACTCTGTCTTCTCGCGCTTCTCGCCGGTCGTCTTGTCGCGCCAGCTCTCGCTCGTGGCGACGCGCAGGTTGGCGATCGGGCGCCCATCCTGGGTGCGGCGGATCTCCGGGTCCTTGCCCAGATTGCCGACGAGGATCACCTTGTTGACCGAACCGGCCATGACATCACTCCTGTAATAGCGGCCTCATACGGGGCTGGCGCACCGCGCCATCCAGCCGAGGCCCGACTCGAGTTGCAGGGACCCTAACCCGGCGGCCTCGGTCCTGCGCCCACCCGGGCCCATTTTGTCCACGCTTTAATGGCGCACGCTCTCGGCCTGCTTCGCGAGATGCCGAGCGACGGGCTACGGCAACATATGGTTATGTTCTTATTATGTTCCAAGATAGCGCAGGCCGCTCAAGCGGGCAAGCCGCCGTTTTCAAGCTTTGCAATCATTAGGGGCGCACGGCGTCGGCCGCCGCGCCGAGATCGCGCAGGATCTTTGCCGGCACCAACTTGGATGAGGGGCAGTCCTCGGCGCTGAGCCGGTCGTAGATGGCGACGATGTCGCCGCGGAACTGCTGGCTCTGGGCGCGGCGCGCAATGCCCGTCGCCACGGAGCCGTTGCCCCAGCGCGCCTTGCACTGGAGCTTCACCAAGTAGTCGGTGAGCTGGAGCTTGTAGGGCTCGGGCTGCTGCGCGGCCGAGACCGCCGCCAGGTTCTGCCACTGCGCGAGCTCCGGATCGCTCACCCATTTTGCGGCTTCGGCCACGTTCATGAGCGGCGCCAGCTTCTCGGTAATCGCGGCCTTGAGGCGCCGGCTCCTGATGCGGTCGATGGCGTTCTTCATGGCGGCGACGTCGGTCTCGGTGATCGGATTGATCGCCAGCTCGCTGAAATCGGCGATGCCGGTGGCGTCGATCCCGGGCGGACGCGTCATCCAGACGATCGCGCCTCTGAAATCCGCGCCGGTGATCTTGGCGTTGGTGAGGTCGGCGCCCTCGAGGTGGGCGCGATTGAGGGACGCGGCCGAGAGATCGGCATCGCGCAGGATCGCGGCCTCGAGGTGGGCGTAGCTCAGGCTCGCGCCCTGCAGATTGGCGGACGACAAGTCGGCTGCCTGGAGCTGCGCACCGGTGAGGTCCGCGCCTTGCATGCTGGCGATCAGGAAGATTGCGCCCTGGGCCTGCACGCCGCCCGTCAGGTCCGCCTTCTCGAGATGCGCGCTCGAAAAATTGGCGCCGGCCAACAACGAATAGCCGAGCTCGGCGCCCTCGAGCTTGGCTTCCTCGAGCTTGGCATTGCGCAAGTCGACGCCGATCATGTGCGCCTCCTCGAGGCGGGCGCGCGTGAAATTGGCGCGGCGCGCCGTCGGGCAGTTGGCGGACGTGCGGTCCTCGCTCAGGAGCAGCTCGGTGACGTCCGCGCACTGCAGCCACGCACCGCGAAGATCGGTGCCGGCCAGGCTCGCGCCCCGCAAGTCCGCGCCCGTGAAATCCGCCTGATGCAGATCGCTGCGATCGAGCTTGGCGAAGCGCAGATCGCGCCCGCGCAGGCTCACGCTCGGCTCGCCCGGGGTCTGGTCCTTGTCGGCGACGAGGTCGGTATCGACGACGACGAGATTGCGCTGGAAGATGCCGAGCAGCGAGCCGTCCGACCCGAAGGTGAGAAAGGGTATGGCGAAGCCCTTTGCGAAGCGCGGGTTCTGGCCCGTCTCGTCCTCGTTGTCGATGCCGATGATCTGCTGGGCAATGCGGTCGAGCCGCTCGCCGGGGATGGTGGCGACGAAGAGGGAGAGGAACATGACCAAGAGAAGGACGACAACGGTGAAGAGGAAGCTCAGGGGGTGAGCCGCGGTCGTGCGCAGGAAGGCGTGCACGAAAGACGGCTCGGCGCGCATGAGGAAGACGCCGATCGAGACCAGCATGGCGATGTCGACCAGGAGCGCCACGCGATGCGTCCAGGTGATGTTTTCGTCGTGGTAGGGGAGGAACACGACCTGAATGTAGAGGATCAGGATCACGGGGAGCGCGACGAGCGTCAGCCAGCTGATGCCGTGCAGGAACACGCTCATCACCTTGCTGCGGTGCGGACCGGCGATCGCCTGGACGAAGAAGAAGTTGTTCATCTCGAGGCGCAGCGGATGGGTGCGCTTGTCGGTCGTCTCGAGAAGGCGGATGGCGTGGTCGAACTCGAGCGTCTCGCGGGCGAGCAGCGTCAGCTGCGATATGAGCCCCAGGTGGAGCAGCACGAGCACCACGGGGGCGAACTGGAAGAACTGCGCGAGCTGGATGTTGACCTGGAGGACGGGGAGCGTAACGGGCGTCTCGAGCAGGAGGTCCTTGTGGGTGACGCCGGCAACGGCGATCATGAAGTAGACCATGATGGCCAGGAATATGAGCCAGCCGGTATGGGCCGTATCGCTCGAGTGATTGACCGCCTCGAGCAGACTGTACGGGTTGACCGGCGTCTCCCCGTCCGGAGTGCTCCGCCCCAAATCGGCCATACGAGAAATCCCCCAAACCTTTCGCGACCCGCAAAGTGCGCCGACCATAACGGAGAAAGTTGGGCGCCGTGAAAAACTGCACAGCGGCCGGCCGGGCTCTCCGGCGTCTAGGCCGCAGGCCCCGTCCGTCTATCACGAAAAATTCTCAGGCCGCGGAATTTACTATATTTTTTCGCTGCGCCCGCCAGGCAGGCTCAGAGCGCCGAAGGGGCGCCTCCGGAACCGCGGCACGGCGGCACGTCCGCCTTGACCCCCGGCGGCTCTTGGTCCAAGGCCTAGCAGCCAAGCGACGGCAACGATCAGACCCTGGAGTTGCGGCCTCCCGTGTACGACTGCAAGAAGTGCCCCGGCTACTGTTGCTCCTATCCCATCATCGGCCTCACGCGCCGCGACGTGGAACGCCTCGCCAAGCACCTCGGGGTCTCGTTCGAGGTCTGCGCGAAGCGGCATACGCGGGCCGCGTATGGGCGCAAGTGGATCATGCGCCGCAAGGCGGACCAGCATTTCGGCCGCATCTGCAAATTCTTCGACACCGAGAAGCGCCGCTGCACGGTCTACGAGGGGCGCCCCGCGGTCTGCCGCTATTTCCCGGGCAAGGGGCGGTGCGGCTACTACGACTTCCTCAGCTTCGAGCGGCGCGCGCAAGAGGACCCAGAGTGGGTCGCGGTGACGACGAATAAGTAGGCGTCCGCCGTTGCTTGGCGTTCCGGTTCCCCGAGTACGCAAGTGAGGCCGCGTAGGTCAGTTCAGCGCTTGAAGAACCTGGCGACGATCAGAGCGACGACGAGGGCGCCGGCGGCATAGGCCCCGACGACATACCAAATCGGATCGATGGCCAGCAGCGGAACCATGGTGACACTCACCTTGCCGAGCGGGTTTGTACCGCTCCGCTATACACCGGAGCAGGGCCCGTGTCTTGGCCTGGAGCCACCGGCGCCGAAATGCGAACCGCGGCGGAGGTTGCTCTCGCGCCGCGGCTCCGTCGTTTGGCTAGGTCAATAGCTGTCAGGAATTACCCCGCCGTGCACTTCGTCTCGCAGGGGACCTCCTCGCGCTTGTCGATCGTGCCGCGCACGGGCGACATCGTCTCGCGGAAGCACTTGCCGCCCTCCTTGACGATGCGAACGAGCTGCTGCTTGCTCAAGAGCGACTGGCAGACGACCTCCATGGCGCCCTGCGCGAGCTTGACGGGCTTCTCGGAGCCTTGCGCATTGGCGACGCCGATGAGGAGGTCGAGGATGCCGGCGGGCGGTTGCTCACCGGGTTTCTGGAGCTGATTGTAGGCGATCCATTCGTAGGTCGCCTTGCCGTCGGTGGCGGAAACCTTGAGCGAGATGTCGCCCGTCTTGGCGCAGGCGCCGACGTCGACCTTGGTGCCCTGCGCCGTGGACAGCGCCTTGTATTCGACCTTGCAGTCGATGTTGCGCTCCCAGATCTCATACTGAGCGAGGCGATGGGAGACCTGGCTGAAGGGGATCTTGTACTGCCAGGCGTGGTAGGCCGTGATCGCAGTGGGCACCGCGCCGACGATCGTCACCACCAACGCCGCGGTCTTGAGAAACGGCGTCATCGAACCGAACATGCCTTTCGAGCCGCTCGCCTCTGCAGCTTGTGTCATCGATTGGGCCTCCTCGTAATGTGCATCCCGGGTGCGCATGGTAACTGATCATTCGAGCTGTTCGTGGGCAGGTGGGGGACAGATTCCACAGTCGCGCTTGAACCGCGCTTGAGCGGCCGGTTCATCCCCCGTTCAGCCTGCGAGCGTCCCTGCGCGGCGGGACCCTATCCCATGGGCGATGGCTTGGCCACGCACTCCGGCGCGTCCTGCACCGTGCGCTTTGAAGAAGTTGACGGGGGAAAGACAAACGGCGGTAAGACAGAATGCGAGCCCCGTCGCGCTTCAGGCGATCGGGGCTCTTTTGTCTTCGATAACCTGCCCAGCGGAGCCGGGCTTATAAGGCAAGGCTCTGTGATCCTTGGCTAGGCCTTTGGCCGGATCCCGCCCTCGCATGAAGTTCGACGATATTTGATAGTGGGAAGGCCCGGTTTAGTGCGTTCGCAAAGCTGCAGCTTGCTATCCGAGCCTGGACCTCGCGTCAGGGTGAGGTCCAAAGTGACAACCGGGTGGCGTCATCCTCCCTCCATTCGCTGTTGATCCTCTGGCGGCCGTCCTCTCAACCTTGGGGGGTGCTGCTGGAGCCTGCGAAAACCATATACGGAGGGCGTACATGGCAGGGACGCAGCGCCGTCCGGCAGCGACAGCCGTCAATGATTAGACTTGGCCCGTAATCGGCCGCTGTCAAGTCCGGGGACCTGCCATCGGACCACATTGCCCCAATTCCGGGGCTCGGCTAGATCTTCGCTCCATGGCTAAATCTCCCAAAACGCCCGCTCCTGCGTCTCTGATGAAGACCATTCACGTGCGCGGGGCGCGCGAGCACAATTTAAAAAACGTTGATCTGGAAATCCCGCGCGACGCCCTCGTCGTGTTCACGGGGCTGTCGGGCTCGGGGAAATCCTCGCTCGCCTTCGACACCATCTATGCCGAGGGCCAGCGGCGCTACGTCGAAAGCCTTTCGGCCTACGCGCGCCAGTTCCTCGAGATGATGCAGAAGCCGGACGTCGACCACATCGACGGCCTGTCGCCGGCAATCTCGATCGAGCAGAAGACGACGATCGAAGAACCCGCGCTCGACCGTCGGCACGGTGACCGAGATCTACGACTACCTGCGCCTGCTCTTTGCGCGCGTCGGCGTCCCCTACTCGCCGGCGACGGGGCTGCCGATCGAGAGCCAGACCGTGTCGCAGATGGTCGACCGCGTGCTGGCGATGACGGAAGGCACGCGCCTCTACCTGCTGGCGCCGATCGCGCGCGGGCGCAAGGGCGAGTACAGGAAAGAGCTCGCGGAGTTCATGAAGAAGGGCTTCCAGCGCGTCAAGATCGACGGCACCTTCTACGAGATCGCGGACGCGCCCAAGCTCGACAAGAAGTTCAAGCACGACATCGACGTGGTCGTGGACCGGCTGGTCGTGAAGAGCGACATCGCCAAGCGCCTCGCCGACAGCTTCGAGACGGCGTTGGGATTGGCCGACGGCATCGCCATCGCCGAGCTGGCCGACAAGCCGCTGCCGAAGTCCGAGCGCGAGGGCGCCAACAAATCGAAGAACGACACGCACGAGCGCGTCGTGTTCTCGGCGCGCTTCGCCTGCCCCGTCTCCGGCTTCACCATCGACGAGATCGAGCCGCGCCTGTTCTCGTTCAACGCGCCGGCCGGCGCCTGCCCCAAGTGCGACGGGCTCGGCACGGAGCTGCAGTTCGAGCCCGATCTCGTCGTTCCCGACGCCACGCTCTCGCTCAAGGACGGCGCCGTGTTCCCGTGGTCGCGCACGGGCGCCACGTCGCCCTACTACGAGCAGACGCTGGAAGCGCTCGCCAAGCACTACAAGGTGTCGATGTCGACGCCGTGGGAGCAGCTGCCGAAGCACGTGCAGCTCGCGATCCTCTACGGCACGGGCGAGGAGGAGGTCGAGTTCATCTACGAGGACGGGCTGCGCCGCTACAAGACCGCGAAGACCTTCGAGGGCGTGATCGGCAACATCGAGCGGCGCTGGCGCGAGACCGACTCGGAGTGGGTGCGCGAGGAGCTGTCGCGCTACCAGGGCTCGCACCCGTGCGAGGCGTGCGGCGGCTATCGCCTGAAGCCGCAGGCGCTGGCCGTGAAAGTCGGCGGCAAGCACATCGGCGAGGTCGGCGATCTCTCGATCAAGGCGGCGAACGTCTGGTTCGCCGAGCTGCCGAAGACGTTCACGAAGAAGCAGAACGAGATCGCGACGCGCATCCTGAAAGAGATCCGCGAGCGCCTGCAGTTCCTCAACGACGTCGGGCTCGAGTATCTGACGCTGTCGCGCTCGTCGGGCACGCTGTCGGGCGGCGAGTCCCAGCGCATCCGCCTCGCCTCGCAGATCGGCTCGGGCCTCACCGGCGTGCTCTACGTGCTCGACGAGCCGTCGATCGGGTTGCATCAGCGCGACAACGCGCGGCTGCTCGTCACGCTCCGGCACCTGCGCGACCTCGGCAACACCGTGATCGTCGTCGAGCACGACGAGGACGCGATCCTGGCCGCCGACTACGTGGTCGACATCGGGCCCGGCGCCGGCATCCACGGCGGCGAGATCGTCGCCCAGGGCACGCCCGACGACATCATGGCCAACCCGAAGAGCCTCACCGGCGAATACCTCTCGGGCGCGCGCCAGGTCTCGGTGCCGAAAGCGCGGCGCCAGCCGCAGAAAGGCAAGGCGCTCCGCGTGATCGGCGCGCGCGGCAACAACCTGCAGAACGTCACGGCGGAAATCCCGCTCGGCCTGCTGACCTGCATCACCGGCGTCTCGGGCGGCGGGAAGTCGACGCTGCTCATCGACACGATCTACGCGGCGGTGGCGCGCAAGCTCAACAACGCGCGCGAGCACGCGGCGCCGTTCGACAAGCTCGAAGGCCTCGAGCACCTCGACAAGGTGATCGACATCGACCAGTCGCCGATCGGGCGCACGCCGCGCTCGAACCCGGCGACGTACACGGGCGCCTTCACGCCGATCCGCGAGTGGTTCGCCGGGCTGCCGGAATCGAAAGCGCGCGGCTACGGGCCGGGGCGCTTCTCGTTCAACGTCAAGGGCGGGCGCTGCGAGGCCTGCCAGGGCGACGGCGTCATCAAGATCGAGATGCACTTCCTGCCCGACGTCTACGTCACCTGCGACCAGTGCAAGGGCAAGCGCTACAACCGCGAGACGCTCGAGGTCACGTTCCGCGAGAAGTCGATCGCCGACATGCTCGACATGACGGTCGAGGAAGGCGCGCAGCTTCTTCAAGGCCGTGCCGTCGATCCGCGACAAGATGGAGACCTTGGCGCGCGTCGGCCTCGGCTACATCCACATCGGCCAGCAGGCGACGACGCTGTCGGGCGGCGAGGCGCAGCGCATCAAGCTGTCGAAGGAATTGTCCGCCGCGCGACGGGGCGCACGCTCTACATTCTGGACGAGCCGACGACGGGGCTGCATTTCCACGACGTGGCGAAGCTGCTCGAGGTGCTGCACGAGCTGGCGGACGCCGGCAACACGGTGGTCGTCATCGAGCACAATCTCGAGGTGATCAAGACCGCCGACTGGATCATCGACCTCGGCCCCGAGGGCGGCGACGGCGGCGGGCGCATCGTCGCGGCCGGCACGCCCGAGGACGTGGCGCGGGTGAAGGAGAGCTACACGGGGCAGTATCTGCGCGAGCTGCTGGTGCGGCGGGCCAAGGCGACGGGCAAGAAGCAGGCGGCGGAGTAGTTCATTGGATTTAGTTATTTTCGGAGCAACTCGATGGCGCATGAACCTGAAATTTGGACTGGCGACGTTAGACGCGTGCTGTATCGGCGATTGGTTCAGCTTTTCGGACCTTACGAGGACTGGCAAAAATCCAGCTCGCCAGGCGATCAGCACGAGGACGCTTTCAATACGTTTTGTGCTGCATTTGCAGAAGCGGTAGGCGCAAAATCGCCCGATGCCGTGAAGCATCAGATTCGTTTCTCAATGCCTGAAAGTGAGAGTGGCAGCACTTGGGGGCGACAGGCCCAGACCGCAATCCTGAACAAAGCGGCGGCCTTGGAGGCGGGTTTCATCAGGGACAAGCACCTTCCCGACTTGTTGGCCGTCGGACGCGCTTAGCACGGCAGCGAGATCGTCGCTGCTGGGACTCCGGTGCACGGCGCAATATCTGGGCGACCTGCTCTCCAGGCGCGCGACGAGCAGCAAATAGCAGGCGGCAAAGCAATAGACGGGGATAGGCCGAATGAGCATAATTCATCATCGTCAAATCGGCGACCGGCTAAATAGAGATTACGTGCCCCACATCGATATGTCGGACGTCAAAGACGGCGGAAGCGGGCATCATTCCCTCAGTCGCGCTCTAGCGGCATTCACTTTGTCGAGTTTGGCGGACATCAGTCCTGAGACCGCCGCACTGGCAGTTACCGATGGCTTTCAGGACAATGGAATTGACGCTCTTTGGTATGATCCGCTTGAAAAAACACTGTTTGCTATCCAGTCTAAATGGAACGCGAATGAGACAGGCTCAATTAGCAGAGCAGATGTGCAATTATTTATTCAAGGCATAAAGGACTTGCTCGGTAGCAAGAAGGACCGCTTTAATTCAAAGATACAGTCCAAATGGAGCGAAGTCGATGCCGCAATAAGTGAGCTCAGGAGACTCGAAATCGTTGTTGCTTATTCTGGCTCCGGTTCATTTGGAACGGAGCCAAAGAAGGATTTAAACGATTACGCTACCGAGCTCAACGATACCGGTGAAATCGCTTTCGTTAAAGTGCTTAATCAACACAGCCTTCATTCATTTCTTACGGCAGGTGCGGCCGGTGTCCCAATAGCTCAGGAAATTACGCTTTTTGATTTCGGACAAACACGCGATGCAATTAAGGCGTTCTATGGTCAGGTCGCAGCAAGTGACGTCGCAGAATGGTACCAAAAGAACGGCCAAAAGATATTTTCCAAGAATATAAGGATGTTTCTCGGATCAAGCACTTTGGTCAACGAGCAGATTTCGAAAACTTTACGGGATGAGCCGCAACACTTTTGGTATCTAAACAACGGAATCACTGCACTGGCCACAACAATTTCAAAACGGGCCACGGGCGGCAGCACAAAGCAATCTGGCGTCTTTGATTGCGAAGGTTTCACTATTGTCAATGGCGCCCAGACGGTCGGCTCCATCTTCACGACTTACTCTACGCATCCGGAATCTGTGAAGAATGCTCGGGTGGGATTGCGTATTATTTCCCTCGAGGACACCCCGGAGAATTTCTCCGTCTCTATTACCAGAGCCAACAATACGCAAAACAGAATCGATTCGCAAAATTTCGTTGCACTTGATCCAGAACAGGAGCGTTTGCGTAGAGACTTGGGTATCGATGGCATAAATTATGAGTTTCGCCAAAGCGATTCGGAGTCGTCTAATCCCAATTCTGTTGGGCTCCACGAAGCGACAATAGCACTTGCCTGCACTGCAGCGAACATCGATTTTTCGACCGAGGCTAAGCGCGAGCTTGGCAAACTTTGGGAGGATATTAGCCAGCCTCCGTACAAGCTATTGTTTAATGGCTCTCTTACTGGCCAGGAGTTGTGGATGCGCGTGCAGGCGTGCCGACGAATCCAGGCCGCTCATCAGAAGCTGCTTGTAATAAGCAGCGATCGAACTGAGCACGCGTTAACGCACGGAAACCGGTTTCTTGTGTGGCTCGTGTACAATCGCCTTCTGAGTAAGCATTCTGAGCCGTCTCTTGTAAATGTTTCCGATAGTGAGATCGCGCGTGTCATGAAGGCTGCGCTGGATCAAACAATATCTGCCATCGACGGCCTTTATCCCGATAGCTATATTGCCAATATTTTTAAGAATAGGACTAAGTGCCGGGAAATTGCGGCGCGAATTCCGAAGCTTTAGTCTTGTCGCGCCTCGGATGCCGTTGTCGGGCAATCGCGCCAAGGCGGCCGCTGTGGTCGCCCGCTAGCCGTTGATGATTTCTCGGTTCCGTGTTCTCTTTCATGCAGGGCGAACCGCCGCCGCTGCCGAGAGGGAACCGCATGGTCAACGTCGTCATGATGCTCTTGGGCGTGCTGCTGCCGTTGCTGCACCTGACATTCACCAAGGGGCCTTGGACGCGCCGCAACGTGCTCCGCCTGCTGCTCGTCTACGCATTCGTTTTCGACGTCGGCGCCGTCGGCTTCGTCTTCGGCTTCATCCCGCACGTCTTCTTCGCCGACGAGGCAGCAAAGCTGATCGGCTGGCCGCCCGGCAATCCGTTCCAATTCGAGGTCGGTCTGCACGACGGTGCCTGGGGCATCCTCGGCTTTCTGTGCGTCTTTATCGGCGGCGGGTTCTGGCTGGCGACCGCCCTTGGCTGGTCGTTCTTCCTGCTCGGCGCCGCCTACGGCCATGTGCATCAGCTGCTCGTCGAGGGCGACTTCGCGCCCTATAATCTCATGCCGGCCTTCACCGACACGTTCATCCCGCTGTGGCTGCTCGGACTGCTCTACGCCTATTATCGCAGCGGCGGCCTCGAGGGTGCCCTGCGCCGCGAGAGGTGACGCAAGCGGTACCAGCTGCCGATGATCGAGGAGTTGGGGAGCTGCGAATGCGTGATCAGCTCTGACTGCTCGATGCTGCCGTAGCCGGCGGAGAGATACTGCGCGTGTACGACTAGCCTGATGTCAGTGCGTGGCGGTCCAATAGCCCGAGCACAGGCCCGAAGGCCCCTTGCCGTTCCACGTTCCGCGCGCCGATGCCCGCGTGAACCTGCCGGTGCCGTGTGCGACGCGCGGGCCGGCCACGGCCTTGAGCGACACGCTCCCCGAGTTGGACACGCGCCCGCCCAGGCTGATGGCGTAGAAGGCGAAAGAGCCGCCGGTCGAATAGATGCGGCCGCCCTTGACGCCCATGCCGATGGGGATCACGCCGCAATGGCCGCGCGTGGTCACGGCGGTCATGCTCCAGCTACCGTCGAACTTGCCGGCACTCGCCGGCGCGGCGGAACAGGGGATTGCGGAGGCGGCTAACAGCGCCAAGGCGCGCATGCGGTTGCCAAGCATATGGAACCTCAATGTTTGTCATGCTGCTCGTCAATTCGAGCTTTCGCGGCGGCAAGGCCGTCGAGGCGATAAAAGCGCTGCCTCGACTATTGCCATGCAGGCCGGCACGCGCAGCCTGCCCCAAATGCGGTAACAGAGCAATGCGCGGCTAAAAGATCTGCTGGTGCGTCGTGCCGGAGGCGCGCAAGCAAGAGTGCCGGAGGCGCGCAAGGGAAGGCTGCCGGAGGCGCGCTCGGAAAAGGTGCTGCCGAAGGCGCGCAAGCTGGAGCTATTGCCCAAGGCGCTCAAGCCAACGGCAAGAAGCAGACGGCGGAGTGACGCGCTAGCGCTACTTCTTGGCGCCGGGTGCGGGCTTCGGCTTTTCCTTCTTGGGCTTTTTCTTTTCCTTTTGGGCTCTCTGACCTTTGGCCACGGTGCACCTCCTCAGGATTGGGATCAAACGTCCCGGTCTCTTGCCTGCCTCAATTGCGTGATTCCCGGCGTCACGTCGAGAGGGCCGCGGACGCGACGCGGGTGAAGGAAAGCTACACGGTGCTCGATCTGCGTGACCTGCTGGTCAGGCGGAGCAAGGGTCGTGCCGAAGGCGCGCAAGCAAAAGGTGCCGCCGAAGGCGCGCAAGCTAAGAGCGCTGAAAGCGCGCCAGCAAGGAACGGCAAGCAGCAGGCGGCGGAGTGAGGCCCCGATAGCGTCTTTGCGCACGTTCTGCTAGTGTTTACCCATGAAACTGACACTCGAAACAGAGCAGGAAGACGACGGCCGCTGGGTTGCCGAGGTGCCGCAGCTTGCGGGCGTCCTCGCCTATGGCGCAACGCGCGACGAAGCCATGGCGAAGGCCGAGGTCCTGGCTCTTCGAGTCCTCGCCGAGCAACTCGAGCATGGCGAAGCCCGCCCCACGGGCCTCTCGATTTCCATCGCCGCCGAATGAGCCGGTTTCCGGCGACGAAGGCTCGTCGCGTTCTGGCGGCGCTCCTGCGCATCGGCTGGACTCTCAAGCGACAATCCGGCTCGCACCGCACACTCTCGCGTCCGAACTTCCCAGATTTTGTCTTCGCTTTTCACGACGATGACGAAATTGGCCCGGTCATGCTCTCTCGGATCGCCAAGAGGACAGGCTTGGAGCCTGATGATCTTTGAAATACCGCCTCGCCATCTTCGACCTCGACGGCACGCTGGCCGACAGCTTCCCGTGGTTCCTGCGCCATTTCAACGATATCGCCGACAGGTTCGGCTTCCGGCGCATTGCGGAGCATGAGATCGAGCCGATGCGCCACGCCGGCGCGCGCGAAATCCTGGCCCGCCTCGACGTGCCCACCTGGAAGCTGCCCGCAATCGCGCGGCACATGCGCCGGCTCAAGGCCGCGCATGTCGGCGACATCGCCCTTTTCCCCGGGACGGCCACGATGCTGCGCGCGCTCTCCGGCGGCGGCGTGCGCCTCGCGCTCGTCAGCTCCGACACGCAAACCAACGCGCGCCGCCAGCTCGGGGACGTGAACGCCGCGCTGTTCTCGGATTTCGCCTGCGGCGCCGCGCTGTTCGGCAAGGCGGCGAAATTCCGCCGCGTGGCGAAGCGCGCGGGCGTCGAGCTCGAGCGCGTGATCGCGATCGGCGACGAGGTGCGCGACATCGAAGCCGCCCGCGCCGCCGGCATCGCCTGCGCCGCCGTCACCTGGGGCTTTGCGGCGCCCGAGAAGCTCTCCGCGCTTGGGCCGGACATGGTGTTCGAGCGGATGGAGGAAATCGCGGAGAGACTGGCGCAGCCGGCCTGAGCAATCTCACGGGCCTCAGCCGGCGCGCATCGGCCTCTGGACATTGGGGCCTCAGGACAGGAGGTCCATGCACCGCATAGTTACCATGACCCATCGTGCTGCTTGAAATCGATTGCCGCTTAACCTTCATTCCATGACAGGCCCCCAGGGGCATCACGGCCGGGCTTTTCGCCAGGCCCCGAACCGTTACGCTTCTGGTTCAGCGCAGGTCCAGGCAAACGGAGCGTCCGCCATGCACAAGCTTTTGGCCTCTTTGCTCACTGTTGTCTCAGCCGTGGCAATCACGTTCTCTCTTGCCGCCGGCTCCGGCTTTGCAGGAGAGCCATCGACCACACTCCATGAGATGACCGTCGCCGAGGGCGAAAAGACAGCCCCTGAGGCCGCGCCCCCTTCGGCGGACGGGGCGGATCCGGCAGGAGTGCTCAAGCCCAAAACGTACCCGGAGACTCCCGCCGAGGTGGCCCAATGCATGCAGAGCTGGGATCCGCAAACGGGAATGAGCAGGCAAGAATTCGAGAAATCCTGCCAGCGCACGCTGAAGTATTTCCCCGAGAAGCCCGACTGAAGCATTGCCGAAAAAAGCCCTGAGTGTGCTCGGCGTGCACGCCGCGCGAGCTCGGCGACGCAAACGCCGCGCTCATCTCGGACGTCGTCTGCGGCGCCCGAGAAGCTCTCAGCGCTTGAGCCGGACATTGTCTTCGAGACGATGGAGCAAATCGCGGCTGCGTTGATCGCGAAGGCCTCATCGGTCAGCGCCATCTTCCCCAACCTGAGTTGGCGCGTCCCCCGTTTGGGGGACTGACCCAGTGAGGTCGTTCGGCCAGCATGTCTTGCAGCTGCCCGCCCTGCACCGGAGGTTTTGCATGCGTCCGCTCAAACTCGCCGTCTTGCTGCTCTCCTGTGTTGCGATGCCGGCAATGGCCGAGGAGGCGCCTTCGAGCAAGGTGCTGTTCGAGAACGTGCGCATCTTCGACGGCAAGAGCGGCACGCTCAGCGGCAGCATGAATGTTCTCGTCGCCGGGAACACGATCGAGAAGATCTCGAAAGATCCGATCCCGGCCGCTGCAGGCGCCGACATCAAGATCATTGCCGGCGGCGGGCGCACGCTGATGCCCGGCCTGATCGACGCGCATTGGCACACGATGCTCGTGCGGCCGTCAGTCGCGATGCTGCTCGTCGCGGATGTCGGCTACCTCAACCTGCTCGCAGGCGCAGAGGCCACGGACACGCTGATGCGCGGCTTCACCACCGTCCGCGACATGGGCGGCCCTGCGTTCGGACTGAAGCGCGCCATCGACGAGGGCGTCGTCGCCGGTCCGCGCATCTATCCCTCCGGCGCCATGATCACCGTGACCAGCGGTCACGGCGACTTTCGCCAGCCGTCCGAATTGCCGCGCACTGTGGGCGCCCCGACCTCTCGCGGGGAGCAGATGGGGGCCGCGATGATCGCCGACAGCCCGGATGAAGTTCGCCTGCGCGCGCGCGAGCAACTGATGCTTGGCGCGTCGCAGATCAAGCTCACGGCAGGCGGCGGCGTGGCGTCGCCGCACAGTCCGCTCGACGTCTCCACCTTCACCGCGGCCGAGCTACACGCCGCCGTGGAAGCCGCCGAGAATTGGGGCACGTACGTCACCGTGCACGCCTACACGCCGGTCGCGATCCAGCGCGCGATCGAGGCCGGCGTCAAATGCATCGAGCACGGCCACCTCATGGACGAGCCGACGGCCAAGCTTATCGCCGAGCGGGGCATCTGGCTCAGCACTCAGGCGTTCCCCGACGAACTGGCCGACGCGTTTCCGCCCGGCTCGTTCGAGCGGGCAAAGGCGTTGGAGGTGTTCGCCGGCACGGACAGAGTCTTCACGCTGGCGAAGAAATACAAGATCAAGACGGCGTTCGGCACCGACATCCTGTTCTCTCCGAAGCTGGCGCCGCGCCAGGGGCAATTGCTGACCAAGCTCGTCCGCTGGTACACGCCGGCCGAAACGCTCATCATGGCGACCGGGACCAATGCCCAGCTCTTGGCGATGTCCGGGAAGCGCAATCCCTATCCCGGCAAGCTCGGCGTCGTCGAGGAAGGCGCGCTCGCCGACCTTCTGCTCGTCGACGGCGATCCGATTGCCAATATCCACCTGATCGAAGATCCGGCGAAGAACTTCGTCGTCATCATGAAGGACGGCAAGATCTTCAAGAGCACGTTGTAGGGGGCGAGCTACCTCAATCCCGCAGCACCGAGCGGATCTGGGCCTCGAACTGCTTCACCGCCTCGAGCGCGCGCGCCTTCATGACGGGGTCGGACCCGGCGCCTGCCGTGAAGCCCTCGATGGCCTCGCGGGCGTTGGTCATGACGCGCGTGGCCGCCGCCTGCGGGTTGAGCTCCGCCTTGAGCATCGACTGCAGGAGCTGCGTGAGGATGACGCCCGTGGCAAGGACCAATCCGGAGAGCTCCGCGTTGTCGCGCTTGAGACGCTCGATCGCCTCGTTCGTATCCTTCAAATCCGCCATGTCATGAAGCTCCGTTGTCGCGCCGCCCCGGCCGCTCGCCGAGCCGGTGCAATGAAAAGCACAAGCGCGTCCGCGTCCAGCCCGGACGGCAAATTCGCTGAACCTAGGGTAAAGCGCCCGGCGGCATCATTCCGAGAAGCAAAGCCTTATGCCGCCCCTCGCTCCTAACCAGTTCCTCATCACTCTGGCAATGGGAGAGGGCACTGCTTCACCTCCGCCTCATGGTTCGACAAGCTCACCATGAGGCTGCGCGACCTTGGATCTCGTGATTTCGCCAGAGCGCTTCATGCTGAGCTTGTCGAAACACGAAGGGCGAGGATTGTCCTTGAAGGTCCAGAGCCGGGTTCCAGTGCCGCTCGCAGGTGAGGCGGGCGAAGGACGGCAGGCGTTGAACCGAAGCCTCGCAGTCCGCCTGCTCCGTCAAGCCTTATCTCCGACGGCGAAGTCTTCTCCGAAAGTCGAATGGACAGTTTACCTAAAGTGGAATTAGTTTCCCGCCGCGTGACGTACCCGCTCGCCGTTTTCACAATCTACGCGGGGATCGCTTTTGGACCAGGTGCCAGAGCGGCACCGTGCAAATCGATATTTCGAGGCTGACCATGACAAGCGAATTTCAACTGGCAATGGTTGCCGGTCTCAGTCCCCTTGAGCTGATGGCGCAACATCGTCTGGCAGAGAGGCAGCGCCGTCGCGACCTCCGGCTCGACACCGTCCATTTACTCGAAACTCAGTTCGGAGCGCCCCATCCTGCGGATCGCGTTCCATCGCAAGACTTCGCTCGCCGCCGGAAGTGACGAGGGCGCGGACCGCACTATCGCCGCGCGTCCCGATGATCAGTCGAACGCCTGGCCCGCAGGACATCCGAGGCGCTTGAAGACCATGGCCGCGGGGCAGAAGCCGGTAAAAGCCGACTGTAGCATGTTCGCGCCCACGAACACGGTCAGCAGCAGCCACCACGGCGAGACGAAGTATGCGAGGGCTACGGACAGCAGCACCATGACGCCCGCGAAGGCGAATACCGCTTGATCGACTTTCATTGCGCGTCTCCCACGGCTGGCAATTCTCTCAACTCGTCCGACCGGACGGGGTGCAGCAGCACGCCCGCTTAGGGGATCTTGTGGCGGATGAGAATGGCGACCGCGCAAGAGAGCAGCCAGACCCCGCCGCCAATACCCAGCACGCCATATTCGTCCGGAGTGCCGCCGCCGAACAGCTTCACCAGCGCCATGGCGAATCCGACCAGGCCGCCCGCCAGAAGAATCCAGATGATCGCGTCGAGGATCGACTTGTGCATGTAAGTCTCCCTGCTCCAGGCCGGTCAACATCGGCCTCCGCATGCACCACGATGAGCATATCCCCTCGCTCACCGTCAAGGAGGCCCACATGCGAGATCGTCGCCGTGCTCGCGCAGTTGCCAGTGCAGAGGCGGTCTCAGAACCGCGACCCGTGGTCGTCGCCGTCGACCTCGCCGCACGCCGTCTGAACCTCGATGTTCGAATTCATGTACCGGCACAGCTCGCGCTTGGCGCTCGGGTTATTGCGGATCTCGCCGTCAGAATACTTGAACCCGCGCTGGCGCCCGAGACGCGCCAGTTGCTGGTCGCGGCAGTAGGGAGTTGAGATCTCGGAACCGTTCACGACCTGGTAGTTCCCGTTGCACCTGATGGCTGCCGAGGCGGGAAGGGTCAGGAAAAGCACAACCGCAGCGGCGGGCAGAATGGCCCATTTCATGATCCACCTCTCGATTAATTCGAAATTGTTGCAGAGAACCGTCCCCTCGCAGACGGCCCGTCCGCCGGCGATGCTTCAATGAGTTGGGAACGGCAGTCCGTACTTCAAGAGACGATACGATGATCCCAATCCGGCGGATCGCGCCCAACCACCTTGAGCGCTCGACGCTGCGAGACGTATCAGCATGCAAGGGCGCGAAGATGGCTGAGAAGCAGAGCGGCCAAGCGGCAAGCGCGGCACGGCCGTCGCCGTGTGTCTCTCTCCGTGGCAATTGGGCTATGATCCGCATCGGCCGAAAGTCTCGAAGGAGGAGCGTGATGAGGACGATCGCTGTGCTTGCCGCCGGGCTCTGTCTCGCTCTCGCGGCCGCGCCTCTCCGGGCGCAAGGTCCGAGCTACGAGGGCCGCGGCTACGGCGGCCCGCTCTATGTCGGTCCCAATTTCGAGAAGGGCGGCCAGCACGCCCCGCCGGTCTATGGACCTGGGGCTCCCAAGGAGCGTGCCGCACCCAAACGCAGCGTCAGCAAGGCCAAGGCTCCGGCCAAGAAGGAGGCCAAGACGGAGAAAGGTTCCTCGGACAAGGAAAGCCCGACGGTCTCGAGCGGGACTGTGCCCGCCTCAGGCGCGGACACGGAGGGAAGCCCTAAGTCCGATAGCGAGCCCAGCGCCACGGCCGAGGCGCCAGTAGCGCCCACCACCTGCAAGCGGTTCGACGCCACGTCTGGCCAAACGATCACGGTGCCCTGCGAGTAGTGCGGTCGAGCGGCATAGAGCGCTCACGGGTAGCCCCGAGCACTCAGCCCAGCTGCGCGGCGCGCGATTTCTCGATCAGGCCCATGGCGCCGTCCCAGCTCAACAGCCCGCCAACAAGGAGCAAGAAGACCCCAGAGGCGATGCCGGCAAACCCGCCGTCCACTGCTCCCAGCGCGAAGCCGGCCGCCGCGAGCATCAGAGTGACCAGCCCGAGTACAAGGCACGCCCAATGGGTCCACGGCGCACGCGCCTGCCGACCGCGACGGAGCCATTCGCGCGCGGGCGGGCGCGGCGTCGTCGCCGGTGCGAGCCCCGCGGCAAGACGAGACTGGAAGAAAAAGATGACGGCAAGCAGGGCGACGAACGCGCCGCCGGCGATCAGCCAGCTCGCCGGATAAGCGTTGCTCTCCTCGGCAAACCGCATAGCGATCAGCGGGAAGCCGATGCCGGCCGCGAGCGAGACCAGCATGAGCGAGCGTGTCGCGCGCCGGACGCCGTCCTCGCGCTCCTCAGGCAACAGATAGCCGCGCCCCATCATGCCGAACGGATAATAGATCGTCTGGCCGTGCTCGTTCCTCTGGAAGAGCTGGTCGACATAGAGGCCGTCGAAAATGCGCTTCATCGTCATGGCGATCTCCTGGCCTGAGGGCACAGCTGCACGCACCAGATCGGAGTTTGTGGCAAAGAACAAATTTCGACTGTTCCCGAAAGAACACTTGGGTTCAACGCGCGCGTGCAAGAACCAACAAGGTGCGGGCGGCGAAGAGATATGGCGCCCATTTGCCGGCGCTTTTCGGGACTAGGACCAACGCGCCTCGAATCGTGGCACTTGATTTCCAGACTGAAATCCGGATTGGGCTCAGAGAGGGATCACCCATGAACCGACTGACTGCGATTGCGTCGCTTACGATCTGCCTGCTTGCCTCGCCGGCCCTGGCCGAGGTCAATCAGGCGGTCAAGGATGCCTGCCGCGACGACTACCACACGCATTGCGACAAGCTCGCGGTCGGCAGCGACGAGCTCAAGAGCTGCATGCGCTCGGTCGCACTCAAGCTCTCGAAGCAATGCCTCAAGGCTCTCGTCGAGAACAACGAGGTCACGAAAGAGGATATCGAGCGCTACTACCAGGAGACGCAGAAGAACGCCGAGCAGTAGTCAGAAAAGACGCGTCCTCTGGTCTCGAGGGCCGCGACACCCGAGGACGCAGCTCGCACACAGGCGGCTCCGTCACTGGCGGACGCGCTTGCGGGGGGCGCGGTATCTCACTTTGCCCTCCTTATTGAGTTGCTTGCAAAACGCGCTGTTCGTTCCGGATAGGCAGCCGTAGCGCTCGAGGAGCTCGGCATCCTGCTCGCTGATCGGGCCGCCGGCACGGGCGTTGGCGCGGGCATGCTCGAGGTCCCAATAGGAGTCCGCGCGGACCGCGGCCGGAGCCAGTGCCGTCAATGCGCACACGGCGAGCGCTGCAAATCCTATCCTGTGCATCTCTCCTCCTCCGGCATTCGCGGCCTGCGGTCAGACCCCACGATGTGGTCGCTTAGTGTACCGGATTGGAGGATTTTCGGCGTCACTTATTCCCGCCAGGCGCGGTGAGCTCAACGAGCCTAAGCTAGCGATAGCTAGCGATGAGAAAGGCGTTGCATCAGCTTTGGCGCGAGACCAATGGCGACAATCGCCGAGACGCCTGCGGCGACAGCAGCGCTCATGTCGTTCCCGCTCATCAGAGCGGAGATTGCGGCGAAGACGACCGCGTAGATCGCGGCATCGGTGAGCGCAAAGCCGAGCGGCCAAGTTCGCATGTCGGCAATATTAAAGGGCGCGTCAGGGGTGATGCGGCCAAAACGCCTCATCGCCAACCAGGCAAACGCAACGACCAGCATGATCACGGGCAGCATGACGGCGAGGCGGGCCGCGAACTGAAGGGGGAAATCGGACATGGCAGTCTCCTCGGCGGGGCTCCGCATTCGGACCAAATGCAAGACATGAGCTCGGACGAGCTTCTCCAGTTTGCTTTTCCAGCGCTGTTCCGTCGGGAGCAGCACGCGACCGCTCAAAAGCCTATCCGCGTGAGCCGGACCGCATTGCGGCGCACAGGAGGAGGGCACGGATCATGTCGTCACTGCAAACCAAGCTCAACCGGCTGGAAGCCTGGTTCGAGCATCAGAACGCGCTCGATGACGAGATCTCCAAGGGACGGCCGAACTGGTGGCACGCGGGCAAGATCGTCTTCGGCCTTTTGACAATCGGCAAATCGGTCTCGCTGCTCGTGCACGCCACGGGCGTTGCCGGCTATCCGCTCGCGCTTCTGTTGCTCGTCGGCGGCGCCACGCTCATGATCGAGGGCGCCAATACACTGCGCGAGCGCTGGATGTCGCCGCTCATCTAGGAGAGCCGGGTCGAGCGTTCCATTCGTCGCGGGCCAGCCGGTAGACGAGGCAATCGTCGGTGCCGAAGGTCCGCCGGTCGATGCAGATGAAGCCGAGCCGCTCATAGAACCGGTGTGCGCGGGTGTTCGCGGCCAGAGGATCTATGAGCACGGCGGTCACGGAAGGTTCGGCGAAACAGCGCTCGACGGCGAGGCGCATCATCGCCGTTCCGTAGCCGTGACCGAGATCGGCCTCTTCGCCGATCCAAATATCGATTGCGCGCAAGCCGGGTTCGATGGCGCCCCAATAATGCGTCTCCTCCGTTTCTGGGTCGATAATCTGCAGCATGCCAACGGGGTGGCCTTCGTGCTCCGCAATGAGCAACTCGCGCCACGGAACGCGACGTGGCAGCTCCGTTTCCCAGTCGTACTCACCGTCGCTGCCGGTCGCTGCAACCACGTGGGGCTTTGCATCCCATCTTCGCAATATTGCGAGGTCCGATAAATCCGCGGTGCGCAGACGCATCCCAAAAGTCACCGGTAGATGTAGCTAATCAGGAATGTGCGGTCGGCGACGGTAGCGCCGGCGGGCGGCAGCGGGAAGTTGCTCTGCTTGGTCGCGAACACAATGCTCTGATCCAAGTTGCTCTTGCCCGAGCTCTCCACGACGCGCACGTCCGTGAGATTTCCGTTCATGTCCAGGAACAATCTCACCGTGACGCGACCGTAGATGCCTGCCGGCGGCGGAAACGTTGCCCTAAGCGCGCGAATGACGCCGCGCCCGAACTCGTCGTTCTCGCCTGAGCGCGTAATGCCGGGGGGCCGTGAAAAGGACGAGTTGCGTCCCGGAGCGGCACTCGGCGTATCCTGCGAGGGTGGCGTCAGATCCAGGCGCGCCTGCGGCGCGGGCTTCTTCTTTTCCGGAGGCGTAGGATTCTTTTCCGGAGGCGTGGGATTGGCCTGCTTTTCAGGAGGCTCGAGCTTGGCCTGCTTCTCCGCCGGCTTTGCCTTTTCCGGAATCGGCGCCACGTCCGCGAGATCCGGAAGAGCCAACTCGCTTGCGGGCGGCGCGGTCTCCTGCTTGGGCTGCGGCTCAGGCTGCTGCTTGGGTGCAGGCTGAGCGGCCTCCGGCTGCGGCGGTGGTGTCGGCGCGGGTTGAGGCGCCACCTCGGGCTGCGGGGGCTGTGGGGGTGGCGAGGGCGTGGCGCCGGCCGGCGGAAGTGCCACCGTCTCGCGGCTCTTGAGGTCGGCCTCGGTCACGATGTCGACGGCGATCGCGCTGTCGCTCCCGTCCTGCGCGCCGGCCCGGCGAGGCGCCGAATGATTGGCCTCGAGCAGCAGGGCGCTGTGGATCACTAGAGCACACGCGAGTGCGATCCAGAAGCCGCGCTGTTGCCTCTCCATCGGCGGCGCGAGCCGCTCGGCCGTCGCGGGGCTATGATCTGTCGTCAGCATTGCGCAATATCGCTAATATCGCTGCTCGTGCGTCCACCCTTACGCACTCCGGCCCAGGTTGTACATCGAGCGACCAGGCGCAGCGGAAATTTCCCGCCGAACAAAGTGTTAGAGAAAGTGGACAAATCGGCGGCACGTGATTTCGGCGCCGTCGGAACTTACGCGGACGATCGGCGGTTGCTGCACTGGCTGTCGCGGCGCCTGCGCGCGGGCTTGACTTGCGGCGGCCGAGACGCTTGCGTGAGCGCGATCACGTACCAGAGGGAGCATAAGGAATGAACGTGCCGACCAAACGCGCCAGGCGCCGTCTCATAGTGCTGTCAGCCGCGCTGATCGCGGCGGCGCTCGCAACACCGGCGTCAGCCGACGATCCGACCTATGTCGGCACCTGGGCCGGCGACCTCGAGCAGTGCAAGACGCCGCAGGAGAAGCAAGGCGCGCCCATGATCATCGCCAAGGATCGCTACGATCAGCATGAAGCTCACTGCGAGTTCAAATCGGTCGAGGGCGCGGCGCCCGACTGGACGATCAAGGCCGAGTGCACGGTCGAAGGCAACGCGCAGCCGATGGACTTCGCCGTCACCGTCTCCGGCGACACGCTGACCATCAAGGACGACACCGGCACGCTGGATCTCCTCAAGTGTCCGTAAGATCGCGGATGCGCTAGCAAGCTCGGAGCCGCCGCCGGCATAGGGACGCGAAGCCATGGCGAAATCAGGCATCATCCGCGCAGGCATCGGCGGGTGGACCTTCGAGCCTTGGCGCGGCGTCTTCTATCCCGACGGCCTCGCACAGGCGCGCGAGCTTGCGTACGCGAGCGCGCAACTGCCGACGATCGAGATCAACGGAACCTTTTACCGGACGCAGACGCCCAAGACGTTCGCGAAGTGGGCGCGCGAGACGCCGGACGGCTTCGTGTTCTCGCTCAAGGGGCTGCGCTTCATCACCAACCGGCGCGTGCTCGCGGAAGCGGGCGATTCCATCAAGCGCTTCTTCGAACTCGGGGCCGCTCGAGCTCGGCGACCGTCTCGGCCCCTTCCTGTGGCAGTTCGCGCCAACGAAGAAGTTCGACGAGGCGGACTTCGCCGCCTTCCTCGAGCTCTTGCCGCGCGAGATCGGCGGGCGGGCGCTGCGGCACGCAGTCGAGGTCCGCCACGAGTCGTTCTCGACGCCGGCGTTCATCGCGCTCCTGCGCCGCTTCGGCGTCGCGGTCGTGTTCGCCGAGCACGCCACCTATCCAGCGCTTGCCGACGTCACGAGCGATTTCGTCTATGCGCGGCTGCAGAAAGGCAAGGACACGGTGAAGACCGGCTACGCGCCCAAGGCGCTCGACGCGTGGAGCCGCCGCGTGAAGCTATGGGCCGCGGGCGATGAGCCGAAGGATCTCGACAGGGCGGACGCCAAGACGCGCGCCAGCAAAGCGCCGCGCGACGTGTTCGTCTACTTCATCAACGAGGGGAAAGTGCGCGCGCCGGCCGCGGCAATGGCGCTGATGGAGCGGGTCAAAGGTTAGCTTGGGGGAGCCGTCGATGAGAGTTGGAAGCAGTGCGCCGCGGCGCCCGACCGTCAGCGGTCCGCGATCTGCGCATGCTGCCTCCCCCCTCGCCTCATGGCTCAAGCGCGAGGCGGTGGCGCTTGTCGCCATGACAGGCGCCGCGATCACAGTCCTCGCGCAACTCGCGCACGTGATGCCGATGGCGCCGCCGGTGCCGGATCTGCTCACCCAATGGCAGGACCTCATGCATCGCCTGTGGCGGCCGCCGCTCGAGCTTGCCGGCATCGGGGTGCATCCGCATATCGTCGCGGCGCTCAACGCCGCGTTCTTCATGACCATGATCGGTATCGGCGGGCGGATCTCGGCCGCGCTGTCGGGGCGGCCGCTCGGGCCGCTCTTCTCCTGGCGCTTCTTCGAGGATCAGACGTGGCCGAGCCTCATCCTGTTCGCGGCGCTCTGCATCGTGTTCCTCTTGGGCAGCGACGCCTCGCCGGCCGAGAACAAGATCATCCTGCTCGGCAGCAAGGAGCTCGGCCGCTATGCCTTCGCAATCGTCGTGAGCATCGGCTATTTCCTCGGCGACTACATCGGCCACCGCGAGTTTCATTTGCGGCTGTTCCGGCTGGCGGTGCTGGTCGCAGTTTTCTTGGCGCTGAATTTCGCGGTGCTGTATTTCCGGAGCCTGTGACGCCCTTCCCCCGTCCTTCGACAAGCTCAGATGAAAGGTCGTTCGCGGCTATCTGGAGTTCGACAGTTCCACTGACAGTCTCAGCATGACGGAGACGCGCGGGCTCACAGGCGGTGGCTGACGTAGCGGTGGGCGAGCTCGGTCAGGACCCAGGCGAGGACGAGCCGCAAGGAGCAGCGGCAAGGTCGCGAACAGGAACCCGCTCACCGAGACATGCACGCCTAGAGCACTGCTCACGTCCACCCCGCCCACGATGCACGGCTTGGCGGCGGCCATATCGAGCGTGCAGCCCGTCGAGCGCGCGATCAGGCCCGCTCCGAGGCGCGCAATGAGCGGCGCCCCGGTGGCAAGGACGAGAAGAGCCATCACAATTCGAAACACACGCATCGCGGGGCCGCCTTTCATATCGCGATGAGGCGGGCGCGCAGAAAGCCAGCCACGCACTCGCGCCGGGGTCAAGGCGGATGCAGGCGATGCATCGGGGACACGGGTGTGGCCCAATCAACAGCGATGCGCGGCTGTCGCCACATTTCGGGCCAAAGACGGAGGGCAGCGTCGCGGCGCGGAATCGATTTGCATGTATTTCGCACGAGATCTTTTTCTGTGATGGAGGCTCACATGACTTCGTTCGTTCGGCTCGGCGTCATCGCTGCGGGCGCCCTGGCGCTCATCGGTGCGACGGCCGATCCTTCGCGCGCCGGCGCGTGCACGACGCTCGGCTCGGTCGGCACAGGCATCAACGAGGGCGTCGCCAAGTTCATGGCCGAGGCCGCTCTCAAGAACATCAGCGAGAATAAGGGTCTCAAGCGGTCGGGCGCCGTCAGCTACAAGTGCGAAGCCGGCGCCGTCCTCACCGACTGCCACGCCAAGCAGCGCGCCTGCAAATAAGCACGCGCTGAGACACGCAGAGGGGCGACGGAAATTCCGCCGCCCCCGCGTTCTCGATCACAGACACGGACGCTTGCGCGGCGAGGAAGCCCGCGAATGAACCCCGGAGCCCGTCGGTTCCGGAAAGCGGCCCGGTATGTCGATCGAGGAGAACTACGACATGACACGTAACGGTAAGTTTATTCTGGCCGGCGTCACGGCTGTGACGATCGGCGTTGCCGCAGCGGGCGCCTACGCGGCGCGTGGCGACGGCGGATGGGGACATCACGGCTGGGGCCATCACCGTGGAGGCCAGATGGGCTTCATGGGACTCGGCGGCTTCGGCGGGCCGATGGGCAGGATCTGCCGCGGCGACCCGTCCGAGATGACCGACCACATGCTGGTGCGCATCGAGCACAAGATCAAGCCGACGGACGCGCAGAAGTCCGCCTTCGAAGAGCTCAAGACCGCCGCGAGGTCTGCGGCCGATAAGATCAAGGCGGGCTGCCCCAAGGACGTCGTCACCGATGAGAATGCGCCAAAGCCGGTGCTGTCGCCGATCGAGCGCCTGAGCCGCACGCAGACGCAGCTCGAGGCTTCGCTCGAAGCCGTGAAGACGGTGCGCCCCGCGGCCGAGAAATTCTACATGGCGCTGAACGACGACCAGAAGGCCAAGTTCAACGAGCATCGCGGATGGCGCGGCAAGCGCGGCGACAAGGGCCGCGACGGGCCGGGCGACGACGATGACGGTCCCGCGTCCAAGGACGCGACGCCTCCGGCACCCGCGCAGGAGTAGCCCTTCCGCCTCCGGCAGAAGAGTAAAGCCTCTGCCTCCGGCAGAAGAGTAATACCCGATCGGGCCAATCGCCCGACGGGTACCACGGGTCCGCGCCTGTTGCCGAGCAGGCGCGGACCCGATTTCATTGAGTTCCGGGGCCCTTCCCACGTGGCCTGGCGCGCTTGACGCCGCGCAATGCGGGTTGGAACCGGCTGTGTCTCTCTCGCCTTCTCAACGGAAGCGAGTGAACGCCATGACAGTCCCGGCCACAGTCAGTCATGCCGTGCAGCAGTCCCAGGAATGGCTCAAGGAGCTGCGCGACAACGGCGATTTGATCGATGAATCGCAGGCCTACAGCGTGCTGCGCGCTGTTCTGCATCAGCTTCGCGACCGCCTCTCCGTCGCCGAGGCCACGGACCTCGGCGCGCAGCTGCCGCTCATCGTTCGCGGCATCTATTTCGAAGGCTGGCGTCCAGGGCACGTTCCCCAGCGTGTGCGCACGAAGGAGAAGTTTGTGGACGAGGTGATCCTCAAGCTCCTGCCACACACGGTGCCGGCCGAGAGGGCCGTCCGCGACGTGTTCGCGCTCCTCGCCCACCATTGCGATCCGGGCGAGATTGCCGACGTCATTGCCCAGCTTCCGGGCGAGATCAAGGAACTTTGGCCGAAGACGGCGCAGACGTTTCGCGCCCGCGCCGCGCCTCCCCGCGCACAGGGGTAACTTTGTTGCGAAGGGGTGCCTTGAAGTGACCCCAAATTTGCGAGAAAATTAGGCTTCCTTCGGTGCAACGTTAGGCATTGGATTGGCATGCGCCGCGGTCTCATAATTTTCGTCGTCCTGTTGCTCACCGGCGGAGCGACGCTGCTCGCGGCGCGCTTGGCATCGCTGCTGCCGAACTTGAGCAGCGATCCTGAGCAGACAGCAGAGGGCGGAAAATCGGACACCAAGCCTGCCGCAACGGCGGGGTCCGGACCGTCGGGCGATAATGCTGCCAAGTACGGCACGGCGACGGTTGGGCAGCAGGTCGTGACGCTCAGCGAAGCGCAGCTCGACATCTCGCGCATCTCGCCCAGCGGGTCGTCGGTGTTCGCGGGGCGCGCGGAGCCCAACACCTATGTGACGGTGTACGAGAACAGCACGCCCGTGGGCTCGGTCAAGGCGGACGAGAACGGCGAGTGGAGCCTCGTCACCGAGCACAGGTTCGCGAGCCTCGATCCGAAGCTCACCTTCAAGTCCGCCGCTGCGCCGCCGCCGGTCGCGGATGCAAAATCGGCTGAGGTTGCAGCGAATACCGATGCCGGCAAGCCGCTCGGGGCAAACGCCTCGCCCGAAGCGGTCGCCAAGAACCTGATGAGCGGCTTCGAGAAGCTCGTTGCGCAAGCGCGCGAGGAAGCGAAAACCGAAGCGGCAAAGCCCAAGGCTGCTACCGAAGAGCCCATTCCGACCGTCGACGTACCGGCCGCAGCACCGCTGACATCGCCATCGGCGTCCTCGCCGCCAGCGGCTGAGGTGAAGGTCTCCGAGGCGCCGAAATCTCAGGTCGCAGAAGCCAAGCCCAAATCGGGGACAGCCGAGACGGCGCCCGCTTCGCAGGTTGCAGCGGCAGACAGCGCGACGACGGCGAAGCCGGCTCCTGCCCCGGAATCGGCGTCGATCCCGGTGCCCATCATGTTCGTCTACAACGAGGCGAGCTTCACGAGCGAAGGCCGACGGGCCGCCGACCTGCTGACTCGAATATCTCAGGCTCAAGCATCTGCAGTCGATCTCGCTTTCGGGGCATGCAGATGAGCGCGGAAGCGATCCCTACAATATGGATCTCTCGCGCGAGCGGCTCGACGCCGTGGCCCGCTACCTGCGCGAAGGCGGCTTTTCAGGGAAGCTCGATCTCGTGCCCAAGGGCAAGAGCGAGCCCTTCAGCGGCATCGATCGCAGCAAATTCTCGGGCGAAGCGCTCTATCAGCTCGACCGGCGGGTCGAGCTGCGCGTCTACCGCTAGAGCACTCACTCTCGCATGGAAACAATTGTGGCCCCGGATTGCTCTCGGGGCCACGTGATCCTGTAGGCTCTGAATCTTCTGCTCGTCGAGCAGCCCTTAGTAGCAAGTCTGCGTCAGCTTCCAGACCTTCTTCTTGCCGCCGTTCGGCAGGTTCACCTCGACGGGCTGCTTGACGTAAGAGCAGTAGTAGGCGCCTTCGAAGCCCTGCTTGCCGTTCATCGGCTGAGAGAAGAAGTAGTCCTGAGAATAGATATCCTTGCCGCGGCCGCCGGCCTCAGCGGCCGTGCCGGCCGAGAGTGCGCCAAGGGCAATGAGAGCAGCGGTAGCGGTCGTCTTGAGAAGCGTCATCTGTTCCTCCGGTCCGTGGGCCATCTCGGCCGTGCGATCTGATGGGCCCAAACTAGGCCGGCGCCGGTGCCAGCGCTGTTCCCGGCGTGACACGTCCTAGATTGCATATTCAGCTGTCGCCCTTGCCGCGGATGGCTGGCCTAGGCATTGTCTTCGCCCCGGCAACGATCCTGGAAAATATGCATTCAGCCGATGGCCGACCTCGCAAACCTCCAACCCGGGCTTCGGGGACAGTCGTCCCTCGTCGTGACTGAGGCGATGACCGCGACCCATATGGGCAGCGGCCGGATCGCGGTTTTTGCGAGCCCGATGATGATCGCGCTGATGGAGGCCGCCGCCGTCGACTGCATCGAGGCGCGCCTGCCCGCGGGGCAAACGAGCCTCGGCACCCACCTCGACGTCACGCATTCGGCGCCGAGCCCTGTCGGCGCGCGCATTACGGCCACGGCGGAGCTGATCGCAATCGACGGGCGCACCGCCACATTCAGGGTCGAGGCGCGCGACGAGCATGAGATCATCGGGTCCGGGACCCACGCCCGGGTGATCGTCGACCGCGACCGCTTCGGCGCCAAAGTCGCCCGTAAACGCACCCCTCCGGCTTGACTCGCATCGCTTTTCTCCAAGCGACGGCCCGGCAAAGGCCGCATTCGGACATTCAAAGTGACCGATCGATCTGCGATCGGCCTCCCCGAAGGCCGCGATTCTTGGTAGAAAAGAGACAAGCAGATTCGGGAGGAAAATCCATGCGCTTGGTGCTTTCGTCGCTGTTCGTCGTCGCCGCCGCCGTCGTGGCTCAAGCGCAGACAACCAAGCCGCCCGCCGCCGCGCCGACACAGGCCGCAAATACTCCCGCGCCTCCCACCACAGGAACGCTGCCGTCGGGCGGCGCGCAGCCTGCCGCCAACAAGGCACCTGCCGGCACGCAGCCGGTTGCGGCCTGCGCCAACGCAAATGCGCTCGGCGTCGGACGCACGGTCGAGATCGACACCACGGGCGGGCCTGGCTTCGGCTTTCAGCACTACAAGGTGCACGACTTCCTCGAGCCCAAGGAGGTTGTGCTGACCTTCGACGACGGCCCGCAGGTGAATACGACCAAGGCCGTGCTCGACGCGCTCGACCATCACTGCACCAAGGCGATCTTCTTCTCGATCGGCAAGATGGCGCTCGGCCTGCCGGAGATCATCCGCGAGGTTCATCATCGCGGGCAAACCATCGGCACCCACACGTGGGCGCACGTGGCCACGTACAAGTTCAAGACGGATGACGAGGCCATTGCCGAGATCGAGAAAGGCATCAGCGCCGTGCACCGCGCCGTCGGCGCGCCGATCGCGCCGTTCTTCCGCTATCCCGAGCTCAAGGATTCGCCGGCGACGCTCGCACATCTCGCGAAGCGCAACATCGCCATCTTCTCGACCGACATCGACTAGTTTCGACTTCAAGCCCCAGACCTCCGAGCATCTGGTCAAGAGCATCATGGCCAAGCTCGACAAGAACGGTAAGGGCATCATCCTGATGCACGACATCCAGCCGCATACGGCGAAGGCGCATCCCGGCGCTGCTCGATGCGCTCAAGGCCGGCGGCTACAAGATCGTCGCATGCGCGCCAAGGACCCGCTCACGACGGTCGCCGAGTACGATGCGATGATCGAGAAGGACGTGAAAGGCTTGCCCGCGGCCGGAACCGAGCGGCCAACCTCGAGCGTCGTGCGCACCGTGCCGACGACGCCCTAGGCACCAGGGATTCTTTATCTCGCCACGATCCGCACGTTTCAGTAGGCTAACAGCGCCAACTGAGACGAGAGATTGCATTTGATGGTCCGCCGCCTCCTATTCCTGCTGCTCGCGACCGCGTTGACGTGCGGGCAAATTTCGACGGCCTCGGCGGAGAGCTGCACGCCTGAGACGTTCGGCGCCGCCGTCGACGCCGCCGCCGCCGCGCTGCGCGGCTACAATGGCGAAGCGCAGCCGCGCATGAAGCAGAAGCTCGCGGCGCTCAAGACCAAGAAGGGCTGGGACGACGAGACCTACGAGGAGCGGAGCCGGGAGATACTGCACGACGGGCGCACGGCGGCGCTCGACACCCGTGCCGACGAGCTGCTGACCAAGATCGATACGCTCGGCCGCCCGGAGCCCGGCACCGCGCCGGTGTGCGCAGATCTGAGCGAGCTCAAGGCGTCGGGGCAGGAGCTGCTCGCCGTCATGCGCGAGAAGACCGCCTACCTCGACGCGAAGATCGACCGCGAGCTCGGCAGCGGTTCTGCGGGCGCTGAAAAGCCCGCGGAGAAGGCAGTGGAGAAGGCCGCGCCCAGCAAGCCGGCAGCCGAGCAGAAGCCCGCGCCGCCCCCGGTGCCGAAGCCGGAGCAAAAGAAGCCCACCGCAAACCCCGAACTCAAAACCGCGGCAAAGCCTCATCCGTGGGAGACCACGACGGCCCATCAGCCCGCCGCAGTGGCAATTCCTCCACCCCCGCCTCCACCTCCACCGCCGCCGGGCGAGCCCTACTCGCTGCCGCCGGAGGCGTTTGCCGGAGAAGGCGACGGCTACACCATCGACGAGATCCGGGAGGCCTCGCGCGGCTTCTTCGGCACCATCTCGACCAATCTCGGGAGCGTCATCGAGCACGCGTTCCGCAAATCAGGCCGCCCGACCGCGTATGTGCTCGGCACCGAGGGCGGCGGCGCGTTCCTCGCCGGCGTTCGCTACGGCAACGGCACGCTCTATCTGCGCTCGGGCGGCACGGAGAAGGTCTACTGGCACGGGCCCTCGATCGGCTCCGACATCGGCGCCGAGGACTCGCGCACGCTGTTCCTCATCTACCGGCTAAGAGAGCCGTCAGGCCTCTATCGCGACTTCACCGGCATCGACGGCACGGCCTATCTCGTGGGCGGCGTGGGGATCACGTTCCTCAAGGGCGGCGAGGTCATCATGGCCCCGATCCGCTCGGGCCTGGGCCTGAGGCTCGGCGCCAGCATCGGCTACGTGCGCTTCACGCCGTGGCCGACATGGAATCCCTTCTAGCGCTGTAGCGGGGCAACTATCCGATCTGTGCGCGGGCCGACGCGGGTCTTCTCAGAAGCCGTATCCGTACCTGTTGCGATTGTAATAGGGCATCGGCGGATAGCGCCGGGACTTGGAGTAATACCCGCGCGGGCGCGCATAGTAGGAGCGCGCTGTAGTCATCGTAGTCGTAGGCATAGCGGCGGCGCTGCTCGGCATAGCGCATGCGCTCGCCCCTCGGCCATCTCCCGATTCGCCGTATCTTGGCTTGCCGCGGACGACGATCTTCGTTTGCGCCTTGCCGTGCTGGTTCACCAGGTTGAAAAGCTTCGCCGCATTGCCGGGGGCGAGGCGCACGCAGCCGTGCGAGGCGGGGCGGCCAAGCTGGCGCACGGCGTTGGTGCCGTGGATCGCGGTGCCTTGGCTGAAGAAGATCGCGTTCGGCATCGGCGCGAGATCGTACTGGCGCGAGTAATGCAATTTGCTCATCCACGACGGCTGGAACGTGCCGGTCGGGGTTTTATAGCCGTAGGCCGCCGACGAGATCGGCCAGTTGTAGCTGTCGCCGCCGGCCTGCTTGACCGTCATCCTCTGCGAGCTCAGGTCGATGTTGATAAAGAGCGTCGGCTCGGGCGGCGGCGGAGGCGGTGCTGCGGCCTCGACCTTCGGCGGCTCGGCGTTAGCCGGCGCGCCGGGAGCTGCGCGCATTGGCCGGCTCGGTCGCGGGAGGTGACGCGTTGGCGCTGTTTGGTTCCGATGCGGGTGCCGGGGCGGCAGGTTGCTGCGCTGCGCTCGGCGCGGAAGCGGGTGCTTCGGTTGCCGCTGGCCGCAGGCGTCGCAGCCGCAGGCGCCGCGGCGCTGTCCGGATTGATGACGACCACGCTCGGCTTGTCGGCCGGGGCCGCGGCTTCGCCCGCCGCAGGCGACTGGGCCTCAGCCGGGGCAGCCAGGATCATGGCGGCGAGGGCCGCGCCAAGGAACGCCGGAACTCTCATCGCTAAACTCCCAAACGCGAACAATTGCTCGCCGCAAAAAATTACACGGCGTTGGATGCCGATTGCTTAACAAACCTCACTATCGCGGCGATTTTCGCACCGCTCATCCCGAAGCCAAGCGCGAGTTGCAGCGCCTATCGCCAGCATTTGCGGGCTTTGGCTCAGAATTGAGGTCAAATTCGTGACGCGGTCACGGCTCCGCTCTGCGCCGCCGCCTTGACCCGCTCGTAGCCGGCGAGCGCGCGGCTCGCGCGGCCGCATGGCAGTTGCCGATCGTCGGCGTCAGTTGAACAGAAGGTCGAACAGCGTCTTGGATTTCTTGCGTGCGCTGCGGACGCGGCTCGCCGTTGGTCGCCCAGGGGTCACCCCAAGGCGACCAGCCGGGCTCGGCGCCGTTGGGACGGCGCTCGCCGGTGCCGGCGATCTGATCCTTGCCGACGCGGAGCGAGAACTCGTCGGTTGCGCCGTCAGCGCTGGCGACCGTGACCTTGCCTTCCTCCCACGTCCACTTCGCGAGCTTGTCGCCTTGCCGGTGCGGCTCGATCGCGATGACGACGCCGGCCGCAACGTCGAGGACCGCGACCAGCTCGATGTCCTCGGGCTTGGGGCCCGCGGTGGAGGTGCCAGCGTAGAAGCGCAAGACGGCGATACCCTTGAAGGGCGGCTTCTTCAGCTCCCAATCGAGGAGGCGCGGCTGGCCCTGGCCCATCATCTCGAGCGGGATGGAGATGCGCGGGTAGAGATCGTTGACGGCGAAGTAGCGGTTGGCGCGCATGACGACGCGCCAGGTGTCGACGCCGGCATCCGAAACCGTGACGTCGTCCGAGCCGGCGACGGCGCCGAGCCGCTGCAGAGAGGCCGTCACCTCGCGGTAGCCCGGGCCGCAGCGACAGAGCCTTCTTGAGATCCGCAATCGCCAGATCGACCTGGCCTTGCGCTTCCTCGATCTCGGCCTTGGCCCAGTAGACCTCCGGCTGCTCGGGGCCGAGCTTGGCGGCGGTCTCGATGTCGCGCTGGCCGACGTCGAGCTGTCCGTTCTGCTTGTAGACATAGGCGCGGTAGGCGAACGCGACGGCCGACCTGCGGATCGAGCTCGATGGCCTTGTTGAGGTCGGCGTAGGCCTCCTCGTAGGCCTCCGCCGATCCGTTGGCGAGACCGCGCGCCGCGTAGGCCGAGGCGAGCTTGGGATCGAGCGTGATCGCCTGCGAGAAATCCTTGATCGCGGAGGCCGTGTTCTTCATGGCGAGGTAGGCCTGGCCGCGCAGCACGTATGTCTCGGCGTTGCTGACGTCGAAGGCGATGGCGCGCGAGAGATCCTCGATCGACTCGTCGAAATGCTCGACCTCGAGCTTGGCTTCGGCGCGGTTGCGATAGGCGGCGGCAAAGCGGGCGTCGGCGTTGACCGCGCGCGTGAAGTCGCGGATCGCCGCGTGCGGGCGCTGCAGCGCCAGGTGCGCGCGCCCGCGCCCGCTCAACGGCGCGGGACTTGTCGGCACGAGCTGCACGGCCTTGGTGTAGTCGCGGATCGCGTCCTCGAGCTTGCCGAGCTTGACGTAGGCGCCGGCGCGATTGTTGTAGGCGGCGGCATAGCCCGGGGCGAGAACGATGGCGCGGTCGAAATCCTTGATCGCCTCCTTCATCAGGCCGAGCGAGAGGAGCAGGTTGCCGCGGTTGTTGTAGACGGCCGCGTACTCGGGAAAGAGCTGCGCGGCGCTGTTGAAGTCCTCGATCGCCTGGCGAACCTGGTTCTGCTTGATGTAGGCGACGCCGCGGTCGTTCAGGATGGCGGCGCGGCGGTCGTTCGACAGCGCCGGATCCCGCAGAGCATCCGTATAGCTCGTGATCGCCTGTGCCGGGTCGCCGCGCAGGAGAGCGTTCGCGGCCTCGTCGGCTTGCGAGGGGCGCGCCGGGACCTCGGCCGGCACGGCGCGCGCGGACGTCGGCACTGCCGCGCCGAGCGCTGCCGCCGTCATGAGCGAAACGAAGAGTGAGACGCGAGCCAATGTGACCTCATGGGGCCGACCGCGGCTTGATAGCGCCTCTCTGCGGCCGATGCGTGCGCTCTGAATTCGCCATGCTAGCATCGGTCGAATCTGGGCATCGGGTCAATAAGCGTTGATTGTGGCCATCGGCGGGTGATTCCAGCACGTCTCGACGTTGCCGCGGCTCGGACTAAGCCGAGCTGCGGCACGTCGAATCCCAGAGGCAAGACGGGGGAAAGCGGTGATCCCATGAACCTTTGGCTGCGCCTCCTCTGGCTGATCGTCACGGCTCACCGGCGTCCGGGCCTCGGGATGCCCGAGGGTGTCTCCGAAATCTGCTTCCGCGTCTGGCCGCACGACCTCGACCCCAGCTTGCATATGAACAACGGGCGCTATCTCGGGATCATGGATCTCGGCCGCCTCGACGTGATCATCCGCAGCGGGCTATGGCGCGCCGTCATGCGGCACCGCTGGACGCCCATCGCCAGCGCGGCGGTCATACGCTTCCGGCGCGAGCTGCGTCTTTTCGATCGCTACCGGCTCGAGACGCGCATCCTCGCCTGGGACGAGCTCGCGGTGGTGATGGAGCAGGTGTTCCTGTTCGCGGGCGGGCCGCGCGACGGGCAGGTCGCCGCGCGTGCGCTCTTCAAGGGCGGCATCTACGATCGCGGCGGCGCGCCAGTTCGTGCCGATCGCGCGCCTCATGGGCGAGATCGGCGTGACGTCGGCAAGCCCGCCGCACTCGCCCGAGATCGAGGCCTTCCTCAAGGCGGACGACGCGATCCGCCAAGCGGGAGCGCAGGCTCAAGCCTGATCGCTTTCCGACCCCGGCAACGTGCTCGAGATCATAGAGACACTCGGGGAGGCATTCCGGCAGGTCCTCGGCGATGAGGCCCGGGCCGAAGCTCCGGGCACACTCGCCGTGCAGCCACACGGCCGCGCACGCGGCCTCGAACGCCGGCATGCGTCTGCGCGAGGAGGCCGGTCACAAATCCGGCGAGCACATCGCCCGATCCTGCCGTCGCGAGATAGGGCGGCGCATTCTCGTTGATCGCGGCGCGACCGTCGGGCGCGGCGATCACCGTGTCCGGCCCCTTGAGTATGACGACGGCGCCGCTCGTGCGCGCCGCTTCGCGCGCACGCTCGAGCTTTCCGCCCTCGAGCGACGGGAACAGGCGCTTGAACTCCCCCTCGTGCGGCGTGATGACGACGGGCGCCGCGCCGCTTGGCGATGGCCTCGAACAGATCCTCGCGGCGCGCTCCCGAACGGTCGCGGACGTTGGTGAAGCCGAATCCGACACCTTCCGGTCCCTGCTTGTCAGCTAGCGCGAAGGCGGTCAGCGCGTCGGCGTCGAGCACGGCTGCTGCCGGAGACGCGAGCACGGTGCGCACGGTGTCGGTGGTCGCGGTCGCGACCCCGGCGCCGGGTCCGATCAGCACGGCGTTGCGCCGCGTGTCGGCGAGAAACTCGGCAAGGGCCGTGTCGCGGCCGACGGAGTGGACCATGATCGCCGTCAGATGCACGGCGTTGACGGCGGTTGCCGCGCTCGAGCCGACGACGGTGACGAGGCCGGCGCCGATGCGTAGCGCGCCGCGGGCACCGAGGCGCGCGGCGCCGGTGGCCTCGGCGGGTCCCGAGACGACGACGGCGTGACCGCGCTCATACTTATGCGTGCCGGTCGCGGGCCGCGGAAAGCAGTGGAGCCAGAGCCCAGGTGCGTTGGCCCAGGTCTGCGGGCGGATGTCGCCCAGGACTGCCGCGGGAATGCCGATGTCGGCGACGCTCGTCAGGCCGCACAGAGCACGGCCCGGCATCAGGAGATGGCCGGGCTTGCGGCGGAAGAACGTCACCGTGTGCGTCGCCTGGATGACGGGGCCCAGCGCCACGCCCGTCGAGCCGTCGAGCCCGCTCGGCACATCGACTGCAATCACCGGCATGCCGAGCGCGTTGACCGCCTCGACGACGCTCGCCGCGACGCCGTCGAGCGGACGGCTCAACCCGGCGCCGAACATGGCATCGATGACGAGATGCATGCTCTCGACCGCGTCGGGGTCCATGGCGCGCACGGGGCCGTCCCAGCGGCGCGCCATCTCGGCGGCGTCGCCCTTGAGGGCCGCCTTGTCGCCCAGAAGGTGGAGCCGCACGTCGTAGCTCGCGCGCTTCAGGTGCCGGGCGGCGACGAAGCCGTCGCCGCCGTTGTTGCCGGGGCCGCACAGAACCAGGACGCGGGAGCCCGGCGGCACGAGCTTGCGCGCCAGCTCGGCTACGGCGCGGCCTGCGCTCTCCATAAGCTCGAGGCTCGGGACGCCGGCTTTGACGGCGGCCTGATCGGCGTGTCCCATCTCGACTGCGGTCAGCAGCTCGAGGCCTTCGCCCGGCGCGCCTCTCTCTCCTCGTCCTTCCATGTCAGACCCCCGCATGTCACCGCTGCTCAACAATACTAGTGTGGTTAGGCTCGGCCCGCGCACGCTTGCGGCAGGGAGGCGAAACGTCGCTGCACGGCCCATCGCGTGGCGGCGTTAACTGCTCAATTTCGTTGCATGCTGCCTGCCTACTAGGCATTGTCGCCGCACAACGCTGCCTGACGGAGCGGCAAATCACCGGTAAGCTATTGATATCGTGAGATGCGAAGACGTGTTCACGAACTGGCATAGGCCATGCTAACCGTTGGGCCGTCCGGCGCGCACGGGTAAAAATCTGAAAAAGCTGGAGGTCTCGGGCCGTGAAAAAGATTGAAGCCATCATCAAGCCGTTCAAGCTTGATGAGGTTAAAGAAGCGCTGCAGGAAATCGGCCTGCAGGGCATAACAGTGATCGAGGCCAAGGGCTTCGGGCGGCAGAAGGGGCACACGGAGCTTTACCGCGGCGCCGAATACGTCGTCGATTTCCTGCCGAAGGTGAAAATCGAGGTGGTGCTCAACGACGAGATGCTCGAGAAAGCCGTCGACACGATACAGAAGGCCGCGAAGACCGGCCGTATCGGGGACGGGAAAATCTTCATCTCAAGCATAGAAGAAGCTATCCGTATCCGCACGGGGGAGACCGGCGCAGAAGCGATATAACGCCGGCCGTTCGCCGCACCGGACGAGCTAGTTGCGCAATAGGGGAGTGCTTATGAAAACTGTCAGCGATGTCCTTAAGACAATTAAGGACAAGGACGTGAAGTACGTCGATCTGCGTTTCACGGACACCAAGGGCAAGATGCAGCACGTGACCGCGGACGCGTCGTGCATCGACGAAGGGGCATTCGAGGGATACGCGTTCGACGGCTCGTCGATCGCCGGCTGGAAGGGGATCGAATCCTCGGACATGATCCTGAAGCCGGACCCGGCCTCCGGCCACATCGACCCATTCTTCGCGCAAACGACACTGGCGCTCTTCTGCGACGTCGCCGACCCGATCACGGGCCAGCCCTATGAGCGCGATCCGCGCTCGATCGCCAAGAAGGCCGAGTCGTACATGGCCTCGCTCGGCATCGGCGACAAAGCCTACTTCGGTCCCGAGGCCGAGTTCTTCATCTTCGACGACGTGCGCTTTTCGGCCGATCCCTACAACACCGGCTTCCGCGTCGATTCATCCGAGCTGCCCTCGAACTCGGGCACCGAGTACGAGATGGGCAACCTCGGCCACCGTCCGCGCGTCAAGGGCGGCTACTTCCCCGTCCCGCCGGTCGACAGCTGCCAGGACATCCGCTCGGAGATGCTCTCGGTCATGGCCGAGATGGGCGTCTCCGTCGAGAAGCATCACCACGAGGTCGCCGCCGCCCAGCATGAGCTCGGCATGAAGTTCGGCACGCTGGTGAAGATGGCCGACCACCTGCAGATCTACAAGTACGCGATCCACAACGTCGCGCAGGCGTACGGCAAGACCGCAACGTTCATGCCGAAGCCCGTCTTCGGCGACAACGGCTCGGGCATGCACGTGCACCAGTCGATCTGGAAGGGCGATACGCCGGTGTTCGCCGGCAACAAGTACTCGGACCTTTCGGATACCTGCCTCAACTACATCGGCGGCATCCTCAAGCACGCCAAGGCCATCAACGCCTTCACGAACCCGCTGACCAACTCCTACAAGCGGCTCGTGCCGGGCTACGAGGCACCGGTGCTGCTCGCCTACTCGGCACGCAACCGCTCGGCCTCCTGCCGCATCCCCGTCGTGTCGTCGCCCAAGGGCAAGCGCGTCGAGGTGCGGTTCCCGGATCCCGGTGCGAACCCCTATCTTGCGTTCGCTGCAATGCTGATGGCGGGCCTCGACGGCATCACGAACAAGATCGATCCCGGCCAGGCCATGGACAAGAACCTCTATGATCTGCCGCCGGCCGAGCTCGCCAAGATCCCGACGGTGTGCGGCTCGCTCCGCGAGGCGCTCGAGAACCTCGACAAGAACCGCGGCTTCCTCAAGATGGGCGGCGTGTTCTCCGACGACATGATCGACGCCTACATCGAGCTCAGGATGGCGGAGAACATGCGCTACGAGATGACGCCGCATCCGATCGAGTACGACATGTACTACTCGGTCTGACCGGCCGACGAGATCATGCGAAGGGCCCGGCAGCGATGCCGGGCCTTTTCGTTTGTCGGGCCGCGGCTCAGTAGAAGAGCAGAATGCCGGCGAAGATCGCGACCCACGCCAAGCGGACGAAATTGCGCTCGTTGGCGAGCAGCCACGAGACCGAGCGCCGCGGCAGCTCGGCCCAGGAGATGCGCGCGAGAGCGGAGAGCAAGATTCCCGAGGCGAGGCCGATCAGAAGCGACGGCAGGTCGAGCCCGATCTTGTCATTCAAATTCAGGCCTTCGCCGGCCGGCATGGCGAAGGGAAGATGCGAGCCCGAGCTCGTGGCGATAACGGCGAGAACGCCGGCCGCGAGGAAGCCAAACGCGAGCAGCGAGAAAAATCCCAGTATCGATTTCATTGCCCTTCTCCCTCAGCGGAGCCGCGAGCAAGATGCGGTGAAACGCGAGGCGCGCGCACAGTACTTGCGGCGCCCCAATGATTGCGGAGGCTACTCCGCCCGCATCAACATTCGGTTAACCATGCGGCGAGGCATGGGCGCTCCCTTCCGCTCCGGCGTCGAATTGCCTTTCGCGGAGGCAAGGCCGTTCAGCTGCCGATTGTGGCCGTCTGGTCACTGCGTAGCGAGTTCTGCCGTACCGACTTCCGCCGCTTTCGCTACGCAGAAACCTCGCATGCGAGCCCGCCTGCTTTTTCTGATTCCGTCGCTCCTCCTAGTGGCCACCACGGCCGAGGCCGCCCCGCGTTACGCGTGGCCGTCGGCGCCGCCCGCGGCGGAAACGCTCGCGAGCCGCATCGCGCCCCCCGAGGGCTTCACGCGGGTTGCTGCCGGCGAAGGGAGCTGGGCGGAGTGGCTGCGCGGCCTTCCCCTAAAGCCGGCGGGATCGCCCGTGCTCACGTACACCGGCGCGCGGAAGTGGCGCCAAGATGTCCACGTGGCGGTCATCGACATCGATGTCGGCAAACGCGATCTGCAGCAATGCGCTGACGCGATCATGCGGTTGCGCGGGGAATGGCTCTACGCCTCCGGCCGGCCGCGCGAGATCGCCTTCAACGACACCGACGGCAAGCGCCGCGCCTTCGCCCGTCAGGGGAAGCAGGACTACGCTGCCTTCCGCAAGTACATGGACCTCGTCTTCGCCTATGCCGGCACCTATTCGCTCGAGCACGAGCTCAAGCCGGTCGCAGTCGACGACATCGCGATCGGCGACGTCTTCATCAAGGGCGGGTTCCCCGGGCATGCTGTGCTCGTCGCCGACATGGCCGAGAATGCGGCCACGGGCGAAAAGCGGTTCCTGCTGGTGCAGAGCTACATGCCCGCGCAGGAGATGCACGTGCTGAAAAACCCGGCGGGCCCGGACGGCAGCCCCTGGTATCAGACGAATTTCGGCGAACAATTGAAGACGCCGGAATGGGTCTTCGCGCGCAACTCCCTCCGGCGGTGGCCTTGAGGGCGCGCGCGTAGTTGGCGGTCAGCGGCTGAAGTTCAATACGCCCGTGCCGCTCGAGCTCGTCAGCGTCGCCGTCAAATGGCCCCCGTTCACGACGACCGAGATCGTGCCGTTGATGTCGAACTCGGGGTTATGAAACTCACCGCGATATCTGTTCGAGGTCATTTGGTAGATCTCGGCGGTTTGCGTCACCTTGCCGGACTGCGTGGCACACGTGCCGTTGACGCGGTAGCTCTTGGGCCCGCTGGAGCTGATGTTGGCCCGGCACTTGGCCCTTTCCTTGGAGCCGGATGCGAACGTGACCGGCCCGCCGCCATTCCACGACCCTGCAAGCCCGTCGGGATCGGCCCGCGCGACATCCGGCAAGGTCGGAATGGAAAGGAATGCAACCGCCGCAGCAAGAGTGAGCGCCTTGAGGCAGGCCTTCAGCATCGATCATCTCCAGTGACACGTGGTTAGGACGCCTTCGGAGCATAATAGCCCCGAAATTTAATTCCGGTTTATGAAGCGCACGTGCATTTGCCCATTCCGGGCCAGATGTGTCCCTACGCCCGCGCGTCTGCAAGGGCCCCCGGCAGTGCAGCAGCGAATATTTCCAAGTCCTCGTCCCGGCCGCAGGAAACGCGAATGCAGCGGTCGAGCGGCGGAACGCCGGGCTTCCTCGCGAACACGTCGCGCGCAAGCACGCCCTCGAGAACGCGCTTCGCGAAATCGCCGTCTCGGCCGCAGTCGATCGTAACAAAGTTGGCAGCGGACGGCAGCGGCTCGAGTCCGTTGGCACGGGCAATGGTGGAAAGTTTTTCCCGTGAGCGTGCGATCCGGGCAACGGTCTCATTGAGATAGTCCTGGTCGGCGAGCGCGGCCAGCGCACCCACCTGACCTACGCGGTTGATCCCGTAGTGGTTTCGCACCTTCTCGAAGGTCGCGATCAGCTCCCGCTCCCCTACGCAATAGCCGATGCGCGCGCCGGCGAGGCCATAGGCCTTCGAAAACGTCCTGAAGCGAAGCACTTGCGGGTTGGCGGTATCGAGCGGCGGAACGGCATCCTGGGGCGCCGTATCGCAGTAGGCCTCGTCGAGGCAGAGGAGCGTGCCCTCGGGCAGGCGCTCGATCAGGCGGCCGATCTCGGCGGCGCTCCACCAGGTTCCCATCGGGTTGTCGGGGTTCGAGACGTAGATGATGCGCGCGCGCTCCCGGGCAGCGGCGTCGAGCAGCGCGGCCAGGTCCTCCCTGTCGTCTCGGAAAGGCACCTTGACGAGGCGGCCGCCCTGGCCGGCGACGTGGAAGTTGAACGTGGGATAGGCGCCGTTCGACGTGACGACGGCGCTTCCCGGATCGACCACCATTCGCACGGTGAGGCCGAGGAGCCCGTCGATCCCTTCGCCGATGACGATGTTGCCGGCGGCCACACCGTGGAAGCGCGCGAGGGCATGGCGGAGATCGTGACTTTCGGGATCCGAGTACTTCCAGTTCTCCGCTGCCGCCTCTTGCATGGCGCGGATCGCCGTGGGGCTCGGGCCGAACAGGCTCTCGTTGGCGCCCAATCGCGCGCTGAAAGGCCGTCCGCGCGTACGCTCCTGTGCCTCCGGTCCCACGAACGGGACGAGCGCGGGCAGATTACGCACGATGTCGGTCAGGATCGGCCTTCGCATGGGGGCTTCCGTCTGGCTGTCTCGTCCCCAGCCTCTCGCACCAATGCCGGGCTCAGATCAAGCCAAGCTCAGCCAGCTCGCGGCGCATCTTTGCTGGGAGTTCCGCCAGGCCCCTGCCCGCACCGGAGGCAAGGTCGGGCGGGGCATCGGCGGCCTGGAGATAGCGCCAACCCTGGAAGGCACGACGCGGAACGGGGCGCACGGCAACCAGCTCGCGGTCATAGATCAGCAGGCAGCACGGCGAGCCGTCCTCCTTGTGTCCGTCCTCGAAGCCGAGAAGCCTCTGGCGCACCTGGATGACGCCCTTGATGACCCAGTAGAGCGAGCCGCCGTCGAGAAGCTCGGCCTGGCGCTTCGGGGTCTGGAAGGTGGTGTGGAAGAGGCGGGGCTTCTTCTCTCCCGCCTTGCGCTGCTCGGCCAAGCGCTCTTTCTGCCAGACCGCGAGATCGTCGATCGACGCGGCCCCGACGCAGAGCTTGATCAAGTGCAGCGTCATAGCGTTACCCCAGGTTTGAGCCGCCTTGCGCGGCCGGACCGGATTATGCACCTCAGGCCGAGGCCGTGCGCTGCCCGGTGCCTGGCTATCCACAAGCTCGCGCCGGCGAGCGGCGGCTCTATTTCGCCCGGCAGGTTCCCACGTACTGGCCGAAAATCGGGCTCTCCCAGCAGACCGAAGTGGCGAGAGTGCACGGCCGGATAGAGTCCGGTCGTCGTGTCCTTGTCGTAGACCGTCGTCAGGTTGAGAAAGCCTTCGTTGACGGCCTCGAGAAAATGGTTGGCGTTGATGGCGCGCACAATGCGCAGAGTTCCAGGAGTTGCGCGGGGGCTCGCCCGCAAGACGGCCGTCTGAGCATCGAGGTCAATGCTTTCAATGTCGAATGTAAGCGGCGACGGCTCCTTCGATTTGAAGGTGCCCTTATCGTAGCTCCACGAGGCGCCTTCCTTGAACTCGCAGGTGAGCGCTGTCGGGCCGTCGTCCGCGCTCGCGGCCAGCGGCCCGGCCATCAACCCCAACGCCAACGCGACGACTGCATTTGCCCTTCTCATAGGCACCCCTTTCACTGAGCATCGCCCCAACGCTCGATTTCCTCAATTGTCTCAGGAGGTACCCTGCTCCCGGCCCCCCGGTCAACGACCCCGCTGGCGGCGGCCTTGCTGGCGCCGCGTTTTCGGGTTTCATTGCCGCCAGGGAGCCACCATAAAGCGGGATATGGCGGCCTTCTGAGGGCACCTGCACAAGACTTTGGACACCGCGGCACAATGTTTTCCAGAACGATATTGCTCGTCTCCGCCGCTCCCCTCCTGCTGTTCGGCGGCTGCGCCTCGACGCCCGGGCCGGGCCCCATTGCCGCTCCCGCTGAAGCGGCTGGCGCACAGAAGTCCGCGTCTGCGTCCGCGGGCGGCTATACGCTCTCCGCCGAAGAGCTCGCGCTCGACTGCAGGAAGATCACGGGGCGCATGCAGGTCCGCATCCTGCAGATCCGCGACTATGCCGAACGGCCAGGGACGACCGGCCTCTCGCACGCAACACAGATCGCGACCACTTCCGTGCTCGGCGGGACCAAGGAGGGGACGGACCCGGACAGCCGGTACGCCCACGACCGCGCCGTGCTCGAGGCCTACAACAATCAGCTGGCGGCGAAGGGCTGCCCGACCTTCAACCTCGTCGCAGAGCTCAAGCCGAGGGGCATCATGGAGACGCCGTCGCCAGTGGCGAAAACGTCCGCCGCCAACGAGCCAAAGAGCGAGTGACGAGAGCACACGCCGCTACGGACGCGGGAAGACCTCATCGATCCGGCCCATGAGTCGGTAGGCGATCAGCCCGGCCCATTCCTTCACCGCGAGGTCGGTCCTCTGCAGACCGGCCGGAATGCTTTCAAAGAGGCGGCCGAGGTCCTCGGGTCCCCGGGTGCGGTAGTCGACTGGATAGGGGATCACGTCGAACCCGTTCTTGCGGAATATGCCGACGGCGCGCGGCATGTGATAGGCGGACGTCACGAGCACCCAGCGCTCGCCGGTATTGCGGCCCAGCATCTCGGCGGTATACGTCGCGTTCTCCTGCGTGTTGCGCGCCTTGCCCTCGAGCACGAGGCGGCTCGAGGAAATCCCGACAGCGTTGAAGTAGGCCGCCACGGGATCAATGGCGTTGACGCCGCCGGGCCATAAGCCCCCGACGCCGCTGGTGAAGACGACACGGGCTTCGGGAAACATGATCGCCAGGCGAACGCCTTCGGTCAGGCGCTCGGCGGACTCGTTGACGGTGAGCGTGCCGCGGGCAGCCGAGACCAGGCCGTCCTCGAAGCCGCCGAGAATTATGATTCCGGCGATATTCTCACCCGGGGACGGCGCCGGAACGGCCGCGAAGCGCTGCTCGAGAGGGAGGATGAGCGCGTTTCCGACCGGTACGATCCCGGCGATCGCGAGGAACGCTAGCCCGCCGATCGCGAGGCGCGCGCCCTTGCGGCGTCGCGTGCCGCGCGTGAGGTGCCAGAGCCCGACCGCGATGGCGATCGCCGCGAGACTTGAGGGAACAAAGAGCGCCGTGAGTATTTTGGATAGCGTGAAGAGCATGGCGCCCCCGAGCCGGGATAAGTCGTCCTAAAGATTCACCAGGAGGCGCGGGCGCACTTACGGGCAGGCCACCTTCGTCATGAAGCTCTTGTCCGCGTAGCCCTCGAGCGAGCCCTTGCGGATGGCACACCAGAAGCCGCGCGGCGTGCAGAGGAGCTTGCGCTTCTCGAGGATGTCGCCCTTCGACGCTGAGCCGACGACCTCGGCGTCGCTGTAGGGCCGGCTGCGAATGTTGATGCTGTCTGCGGTCACCTTGAAGCAGCCGTAGGTGGCGGCCTGGGCAGCGTCGACGAGGCCCGCCATGGCCAGACACGCCGCGGCGACTGCCGCCAGCTTCGAGCTTTTTGTCATCGTCTCCTCCACCCTTATTCGCGGGATCGTGCCGTCCGGTTGCTTCCCGAAGCTTTGTACTCGGGGGCGTGATATTGCGGAATTGCGGCCAAAAGTTAGGCGGAAATCCTGCTGCAACAGCCGCGAGAAACGGGATGGTGGATCGGGGCTCGCATGTGATGCCGAGACCGCCCATTTGCTGTACGAAGGCTGCGAAGTCTGGTCGGGGGCCGAATGCAGCAGAATAATCCGTCCGACATCGCCGTGCGGCCCAGCTCCTTTCCCTGGCCGCCGATACTGCTCGTGGCCGTGCTAGCTGCGGCATGGACGCTCGGCCACATGGTACCGCTCGCGTGGCCCGGGACCGACGACGGGCCGGCGCGCGCCGTCGGCATCGGGATCGGGATCGCGGGGCTCTTGTTGCTTGCCTGGTCGGCGATGACGCTCAAACGCCAGCAGACCACGATCCGCCCCGACAAGGGCGCAGACCACCTCGTCACCGACGGCCCGTTCCGCTTCCGGCGCAACCCGATCTACATTGCTCACGTCATGATCCTGCTTTCGATCGCCGAGCTCACGAAAAACATATGGTTCGTCCTGCTCGCCCTCCTCTATGCCGTGCTTGTCACCTGGCTCGCCATCGTTCCCGAGGAACGCCATCTCGAGGCGAAGTTCGGCGACGCCTATCGCGCCTACAAGGCGAACACGCGCCGCTGGATCTGAGGGCGGCCACCGTGAGCACCGACTACTCCGAGATGGAGCGGCAGTTCCTGGAGAGCCTCAAAGCGGACACGGGGCGCGATCTTGCCGCGTGGATGGAGGCGATCGCCGCCGAGAAACTCGATCGGCGCAACGACATCATCGACTGGCTCAGACGCCAGGGCTTCATGTTCTCCAAGGCCTCCTGGCTCGAGCGCATCCACAACAACGGCGGCCGGCCGATCTACAGCGGCAAGGATGCCAAGAGGCCGCAGCGCCGCCCGCGGGCACCGCGCGAGGCGACCATCCTGCCATTTACCCCGCGGACGCCGGCCGCCGCGCCGGCGCCGCGCCAGGAGCCCGAACCGGCCACGCCCGACAAAGCACCGGAGGAGACGGCCGCGCTCGACGAGCTCATCGCCAAGGCGAAGGCCTTCCGGCCGCTCGCCAACTACGTGCTGGCTGAAATCGCGCAAGGCCGTGCCCGGAGCGGCGTTCACTCCCGAGGGCTCGCACGTCTCGATCGCACGCACGCGCGAGTTCGCCGTGCTCGCCATCAGCCCGCGCGAGCTTCGCCTCGGCCTCGATCTCGGGCAGCGGGCCTTCGACAAGACGCTGCAAGCCGCGAAATTCACCAATCCCACCTCGCGCATTTCCCCTGGCATCACCCATATGATCATCCTGACGGACGCGCGGCAGATCGACGACGGTCTGCGGGCGCTGTTCAGGGAGGCGGCTCAGCGCGCCGGCTAAGGTGGTGACAAGTCCATGACCCACCATCGATTCGCCTGAATTCCCGCGCTCGATCCGGCCTCTCCAGGAGGATGAGATGCCGACGATATTTAGGGGCTCATTGTCGGGCCGGGCGCTTGGTGCCGCCCTGCTCGCGGGCCTGATGGCGCTTGCCTGCACCTCGAGCCTGGCGTGGTCGCAGACGGCCACACGCGACGGCATCGCCAAGCTCCTCGCTCAAACCGAAAGCAAGGATCAGAACGCGACCGATCAGAGCGCGGCGCCGGCCGCGACATCTCCGGAGGCCGTCGCGCCGGCCGCAAGCAGCGATCCGCGCGAGGGCGATCCGGCCTACGAGCAGGCGCGGCGCCTGATGCAGGCGGTCGACGCCGTGCTTAAGGACGTCGCCGAAGAGCGCTCGGAAGCCAAGAAGCTTCCCGGCAAGGACGAGTTCATCGTCACGCCGCTGTGGACGGAGACGAAGGAGGACCGCGAGAAGAAGGTGCGCGGCCTGCTCGATTCAGCGCTCGGCATCGTCACCGACGTGCCCGTGGTCGAGGTGCAGAAGAAGATCGAGGGACTTCGAGGCAACATCCGCGACATCGAGGAGCGCATCGTTTCGCTCAAGGAGAAGCAGCTGCTCGCGCCCAAGGATGGCGTGCTGCCCGGCATGATCACGGATACGGTGGCGAGCCTCGCCTCCGATATCGAGGAGAACAAAAAGCGCATCGAGGAGAACCGCAAGGCCATCCAGGCGGCCAAGGGCGAGATCCAGGACGCGCTCGTCAAGTCCGGGATCGACCTCGGCCCCGATCAGCTCGACCTGCTGCTGGATAGCGTGTTGTCGGGCGATCTCGTCCGCCTGGTCGCGACCTTCAACGCCGCCAAGCTCATCGACGGCCAGCTCGCCAAGCTCATGAACGCGACCGGCGACAACCTCAATGCATCGCGGAAATACTTCGCCATGCACGCGGCGCTGTTCGCCATGCTGGCGCACGCCCAGAACGCGACGATCGAGAAGATCGATACGCAATACATGCCGCGGCTCGACGCCATCCTGAAGGACATCGCCGCCGCCAAGGCCAAGACCAACGATCTCCTGCGGGCCGACAATCGCCCCGACCAGGTGCGCGCTCTCGAAGCCAATCGCGAAAGCCAGAAGCTCGCAGAGGAAGCGGCCCGCGGCTACCGGCGCTACCTCGCCCAGCAGCGCGAGCAGATCGCGAAGGCGCGGACGCGGGCGGTGCACGACCTCAAGATCGCCGACAACACCTACGAGACCGTGGAAGCGAGCTTCCAGCTGCGCAATCTCATGCGCGACTCCTCGTCCTCGTTCGAGGCTCTGCAGAAGCTCGAGGCGCCGACCTTCGACCAGATCTTCAAGAACGAGGAATTGCGCCGCGAGTTCGAGAACCTGACGCGCCGCCTCGACGCGCCGTCGAGCTAGGCCGTGCAGTCATAAATCGAGATTGGCCGGCAGCAGCTCGCCAACGTCCGGTTTGGAGCGAATTGCGGACACAAGCCAGACATCGGGCCAAGTCCGAAAAGGGCCAAAAACGGACCTCTGTTTATTGGTCAGACCGACAATGCGGCGCGCAGATCGTGTCCAACCTCAGTTCTGCGCAACGTCGGCTCAAGCTATTCTGAAGAACCTGGGGTGGAGATTTTGTAGCATGGCGAAGCTCGTCTTTGGAATGAACCAGTCCCTGGACGGCTACGTCGACCATATGGCGTTTGCGCCAAGCCCCACGCTCTTCCGCCACTTCATCGAGGAGGCTCAGCGGCAGGCGGGCAGTGTCTACGGTCGCCAAATGTATGAGATCATGCGTTACTGGGACGACGATCATCCTGAATGGGATGCAGAGGAACGCGCCTTCGCGGCGGCGTGGCGGAACCAGCCGAAATGGGTCGTCTCGCGCTCGTTGAAGTCGGTCGGCCCCAACGCCAGGCTTGTTGAGGATGATCTTGAGGGCGCGATCCGCGAGCTGAAGGCCGAGCGCGACGGGGAGATCGAAGTTGCTGGCCCGGACTTGGCGCAAAGCCTCACCGCACTTGGCCTGATCGATGAGTATCGAATCTACCTGCACCCCGTCGTGCTTGGTCACGGCAAGCCATATTTCGCCGGACCCCGGCCGCCGCTCCGCCTTATGGCTAATGATCGGATTGGCGAGGATGTGATCAGGTTGACCTACGTTCCTGCTTAATCTCGCGACTCGACGGACTGCGCCGAGCGCGTCAGGTCCGCTATGGGTCATTCGCGCCAATTCCGCGATGTCCGCCATATGTCAGGTTAGCGGGTAATTTCGGACATGTTGGTTTGCATTTAGTGGCGTCGGCGGCGCCCGACTAGTGCCCGAGCCAGACGCGCAGCAACGCGCGCCATCTGCTGCTCCAGGAGACGTGCTCATCTGAGAGCGCGTCGAGGAACTCCGACAGGCGGCGTGACTTCATCACCGTGTAGAGGGTCAGCGCCGTCACCGGCACGAAGATCACCATGAAGGCGATGAACCTCCACAGGGCCGACTGCTCGCGTCCAGTCAAGAAGGTTCATGCCGAGGAAGCCCGTCGTCACCGTGCCGACGAGGCCGAACGTGGTCACGACGGTCAGGCGGACGACGGTCTCGTTCTGGCGCCGCATGGCCTCGACGTCGAGGAAGTTGCCCATGTCCTGCAATTCCTCGCGCACCTCTGAATAGAGGGAGTCGAGTTGCAGGTGGCTCCTCGTCTTGTCGAACAGCTCGCGGGTCTGCGCCTGGTTCGAGATCTCATGAAACCAGTAGCGGTGGGCGAAGCGGAGAAAATTCTCGAGCGCGTTGCGGATGTCGCGGCGGAAGATGCGGTTGGCCTTGGCGCTCGTGACGTCGAGGCGGCTCACGGCCGCGACGAGACGATCGGAGAACATCCTCAGCGTCGCCTTCTGGAAATGCGCGATCAGGAACATCAGGAAGTGCTGGTGGCGGAAGCGCCCCAGCATGCCGCCCTCGGGGCTCATAAAGAAGCCGTCGGCGGCATCGCCGACGACGACCAGCGTATTGCCCGAGGCGAGAAAGCGCGTGCGGCTCGGACCGAAACCCGCTTCCGGGCTGAAATAGCGGTCGTAGCAATAGCGATGCTCGAAGTCGTGCAGATAGGTTTCCGAGTAGGGCAGGCTCTTCTCACCCCCCGGCTCGTTGCCGAGCGCCAAGCGAATGCTGTCGGCGCGCGATAGCTTCGCCACATCCTCGACGGCGAGCAACGTCATGTAGGGCATGCGGTAGTATTCGAGCTGCCGGTAGCGGATCTCCCCCTTCTTGTCGCTGTGGTAGAGCACGAGCGGGTTGAGCAGATACTCCCAATGTGAGGCGATGCAGGGCGCGCGATGACGGCAGACGAAGGCTAGAAACTTCTCGCGGTTCTCGTAGTCGGACACGGCCAGGACGTCGTCGACCGCGGTCAGCCATTCGACCTTCCAGGGGCAATGGCCGCCGCGGCCGCTCTCCTCCCAGTAGGCCGGATAGGCGCGGCCGAAACGGAAGAGCAGCTCCTGCATGCGCTCGAAGGGCAGGTCATTGGTGACGACCTCGACGGCGAGGATGGCGATGTCGATATCGAAAAAGAAGTAGAGATCGACGTGTGCGATCTCGAGCATGATCGGCTCGTCGCCTTTGTCGAGCGTGACGCGCACGCGCGCGACGTCGTTGCGGCGCATGGTCTTGATCGGGCTCTCGCCGTAGACCTTGCGCACGACCCGGCCGAGCCCTTGTCCGTAAAGGAAGCGCTGGACGGGGGGCAGGAAGGTCACGAACTCGTTGTAGTGGCGGACTTGAAATTCGCAGGGATCGCCGAACTCATCGTCGATCTCGTGCCAGGGGTTGTCGGGCCCCGGGGTGGCAAGGTGCTCCCAGTGGTCTTGAATGGGCGCATCTTCGTCGAGGGGAAGCAGATAGACCGGCCAGAGCAGGATCTGGCGCAGGTGCTTGACGTGCTTCTCGTCCGTCATGACAGCTCTGCGGCTTAAGCGGTTGGACTCGGCCGGTCGGCCCTCCATAACGAGCCTCCCCGGTCTGCGCAATGGGATGATGACATCGGATGCCGGCTGTCCACGATCGTTGCAACCGCCAAGCTAGATGAGGAAGTGGGAGGCCAAGCCGAGAAAGGAGAAGAAGCCGACGCAGTCTGTAACCATTGTGACGAACACGCCCGAGGCGGGTGCCGGATCGAGGCGCAACCGATCGAGAGCGAGCGGTATCAGAATGCCGGCCAGTCCCGCGGCGAGCAGGTTCACGATCATCGCCGCCCCTATTACGGCGCCGAGCTTGCTCGAGTTGAACCAGAGAAAGACAACGGTCGCCATCAGTACGGAGAGCACGAGACCGTTGATGAGGCCGACCACCGTCTCGCGCGTGATGATGCGCGGGGCGTTGGCCGCGCCGAGCTTGCTCGTCGCCAGCGCGCGCACGGTCACGGTCATGGTCTGTGTGCCGGCGTTACCGCCGATCGAAGCGACCACTGGCATTAGAACGGCAAGCGCAACCATCTGTTCGATGGTGGCGTCGAATTGCTTGATGACGAACGAGGCCAAGATAGCCGTGCCGAGATTGACCATGAGCCAGGGTACCCGGCTTCGTGACGTCTGGATGATGCTGTCGGCGAGCAATTCATCGCCGACGCCGCCCAGCGCCATCATGTCCTCGTCAGCTTCGCTCTGAATGACCTCGACCACGTCGTCAACCGTGATGATGCCGACGAGCCGCTCGTTGGCATCGACGACGGCGGCGGAATAGAGGTTGTAGCGCTCGAACTTGCGGGCCACCTCCTCCTGATCATCGGTCGCGTGCACGACGTGCAGCTCCGTGTCCATGATCTCGGAAACGGGGACCGTGCGCTTGGTGCGCAGCAAACGCGAAAGCTCGAGGCTGCCGACGACGCGAAACGCAGGATCGACGACGAAGATCTCCGAGAACGTGTCCGGCAGATCGTCGCTATCGCGCGCGTGGTCGATGACCTGGCCAACCGTCCAGTAGGGGGCGACGGCGACGAAATCCGCCTGCATCAGGCGGCCAGCGGTCTCCTCGGGATATTCGAAGTTGCGCTCGAGCGCGACGCGCTCGCTCATCGGGAGCTGGCTTAGGATCTCGTCCTTGTCGCTCTGCTCGAGGTTTTCGAGAATGTAGGCGGCGTCGTCGGTCTCGAGCTCGGTGACCGCCTTGGCAAGCAGCTCGTTCGGGAGCGCCTCCGAAAGCTGGTCGCGAACGCCCTCCTCGAGCTCGGAAAGGACCTCGTAGTCGAAGGCCGGACCCAGCGCCTGGATGAGAGCGATCCGCTCATCGGGGCCCAAGAGCTCGATGAGGTCGGCCAAATCGGGCGCGGGGAGCTCCTTTACGAGGGCCGCAGCGGCGTCAGGTGTGCCTGCGGCAAGAGCGCGCGAGACCTCGGACACGAGATCCGTGCTCTCGTGCTCGGCGGCTTCCATCGCTGGTTCGTCCTGCGCCAACGGCATCTCCGAGCGGCCTAACTCCAGGCCCCGCCAACGTTACCGATCCCCTGCCACAGTCGGCGTTCGCGCTTGCCGCGGCGCCTTAGCACAACCGTCACGGCGCTGACACTCTGGTGCGCGAAAACAACACAGACGCCGAGGCGTGTTGCGCCATCTTTACGAAGGCTTATACGATTAAGCCTTGAATGAGGGACTAGTGTCGAGCCGGCACGCAGCAGGTCGCGCGAATGCGGCGACTGCGGGGTAAGGACCAAGAATGGGCGTTGTTCGTGCTGTCGCGTCGGTCGCGTTGCTCTGGGTGTGTGCGGCGCCGGCGGAAGCCGTCGAATCTCAGACCGGCCCCTTTCCACCTGTCGCGGACTCGGCCGCCTGTGCCGGGCGGACAGACGCGCTCGGCATCTCGCGCATCGTAGAAATCGACACGGCGACGGGCCCGCGCTTCGGCGAGCAGTTCAAGGAGGTCAACTTCCTCGAGGATCACGAGGTGGTGCTCACCTTCGACGACGGCCCGATGCGCCGCTACACGCTGCCAATCCTCGACGCTCTCGATGCCCAATGCACGAAGGCAACCTTCTTCTCCGTCGGCCGCATGGCGATCGCGGATCCGGCAACGCTCAAGGAGGTCGCCAAGCGCGGGCACACCATCGGCAGCCACACGTGGTCGCACAAGAAGTTCACGATGGTGTCGGCTGCAAGCGCGACGTACGAATTCGAGCTCGGTCTTTCTGCCGTGACGAAGGCGCTCGGGGCGCCGGTCGCACCATTCTTCCGCTATCCTTATCTCGCGCACACCAAGGCCATGCACACCTATCTCGTGGGCCGCGGTATTGGCACCTTCGGGATCGACGTCGACTCCCGCGACTTCCGTACCCGCAGCCCAGGAACGGTGCTGCGCAACGTAATGACCCAGCTCGAGCACGAGAAGAAGGGCATTCTCCTGTTCCACGATATCCAGCCGGCGACGGCCGGCGCGCTGGCGAGCCTGCTCGCTGAGCTCAAGCAGCGCGGCTACAAGGTCGTGCATATGGTGCCCAAGACTACCGCGACGACGCTGCCCGAATACGACGCGATCGCGGAGAAGGCGCTCAAGGCCAAACAATCCGTGGCTGCCTCCGAGCCGCTGGCGACGCGGGCCGTCGACCTGGCCGGCCTCCGGCGACGGAGACAGTGCCGATCCGGCGGCGGAGCTTGCGGGGCCCAGCAGTGACGCCGCGCCGAGTGCTACGCCCGTAAGCGCGCCCCGGTCCGCACGGCGCACAGCCCGCAAGTCGGACTTGGGCAACCCCAGCGACGACCCTTGGCAGCTCAAGTCGTTCGGGACCGCAGGGGGCCCGTGACACGGGGACGCGGCCGCTGACGCGCAAAGGCCAGCGGCGGCACTTAAATCGCGCTGACCACGTCTCTGTGCCTTGTTCAATTGCCGCAAATCGGCGACATTCCAGCTGGGGATGTGCGGTTCAAACCGCAAAAGGGGCTTTGGGGATGCGCTGGCTGGCTTCAGCACTCGCTGCGGCGGTGCTTGTTCTTGTGTTGACCGACACGGGGTCTACGCAGGCGTGCTCCGATCCGGATAAGGCGCTCGGCGTCTCGCGCATCATCGAGATCGATCCCAGCGCGGGTCCGATCTTCGGCGATATGACGAAGCGCGCCAAGGAGCCGGGTTTCCTCGAGCCCAAAGAAGTCGTGCTGACGTTCGACGACGGCCCGGTGCCGTGGATCACCAAGCCCATCCTCGACACGCTCGACAAGTTCTGCACCAAGGCCACCTTCTTCTCCGTCGGCGAGATGGCGCTTGCCTATCCCTGGATGTCGAAGGACGTGCTGGCACGGGGCCATACGCTCGGCACGCACACGTGGTCGCATCCTTTGAACCTGCGCAGCCTGAGCCTCGCGAAGGCCAAAGATCAGATCGACCGGGGCTTCGCCGCAGTCGCGCTCGCGGCCGGGCAGCCGATCGCGCCCTTCTTCCGCTTTCCGGGTCTGTCGGATTCCGACGCTCTCCTCGACCACCTGCAGAAGCTCGGCGTCGCGAGCTTCACCGTCGATGTGGTGTCCAACGACAGCTACATCGGCAGCGTCGAGCGTCTCACGCAGCGCGTGCTGAAGGAGACCGAGGCGCGCCAGGGCGGCATCCTGCTGTTCCACGACATCAAGCCCGCGACGGCCAAGGCACTGCCGGGGATCCTGACCGAGCTCAAGGCGCGCGGCTTCCGCGTCGTGCACCTTAGGGCAAAGACGCCTATGGCGTCGCTCGCGTCCTACGACAGCGAGCTGCAGCCGATCCTCGCCAAAGCCAGCGCGCGGGCGAAAGAGGGGACGCTGCTTCCCTTCTACGGCGCGGTCGCACCGCCCTCGGCCTCTAGCGGCGATGTTCTGCCCGTGACCGAGCTCGCTCCGGCGCCGCGCGAGCGGATAACGGCTGCAGAAGCGGCCAAGAGCCCGGAGGAGGAAGCGCAGCCCGCCAAGCCGCATTCAAAGAAGCATCGCGGGGCGAGCAACCGCTCGCGCAAGCTGCGGCGCACGGCGGATAACGATAGCGATCTCTAGCTTGGTGAACGGGCCGTCCGGGTTGGTGCCGTTGCAATCGATCGCCGCCGGCAATCGTTAACAGTTCAGGCGCGAGCACGGTCCTTGCGCCTTCGGGGCGCCCGCACGCGTCTTATGCACGGCACAGTTTTCAGCCTATACTCTTGATCGTCCGGCCCTTCTTGCGGGGCCAGCGAGCGCCGGCAACGGATATTGGCGGCCGGCGCCGTTCTTGACCCGAGGGACTGTCATCGCCAGCTGATTTCGATCCCAAAAATCTTCGTCGGACGCGTGTAGCTGGGATCGGATCGAGAGGAGCGGCATGCCGAGGCTGACTATCATCAGTATTGCCTTGCTTCTGGCTGCGGGCGCCTGGATTGCCACCAGCAGCGACTGGCGTTCGATCGGCGGAAGGCTGTCCGGCAAGCCGGGTGACGGGATCGCCTCTGCCGCCACGCCGCGCGAAGGCGGGCGCCGCGATGCGGCCCAGCAAAAAGTGTCCGTCGAGGCTGCCACGGCCACGGCGACCACCTCGTCGACGGATTTGCGGGCGATCGGCAGCTTGCAGTCGGACGAGTCGGTCCAGATCGCCTCCGAGATCGCGGGGCGCGTGACCGAGCTGCCGTTCAGCGAGGGCGCAACCGTCAAGGCGGGGGATGTGCTCGTCAAGCTCGACGAGGCGCTCGTTCAGGCGGAAGTGGCGGACACCCAGGCGCGGTATGACCTCGCCACCGGCAATCTCGGCCGGGCGAATACGCTTGCGAGGTCCGGCAACGTGACCGAGAGGGCGCGCGACGAGGCGACCGCGAATTCGGCGACGGCGCTCGCCGCGCTCGAGCTGGCCAAGGTGCGGCTCTCGAAGCACACGATCCGCGCCCCGTTCTCGGGCGTCGTCGGAATCCGCAAGGTCTCGCCCGGAGCCTACGTCGCGATCGGACAGCCGATCGTCAACATCGAGAAGATCGACACGCTCAAGGTCGAATTCAAACTCCCCGAGCTGTTCCTGTCGCAGATCAAGGTCGGGCAGGACGTCGACGTCGAGGTCGACGCGCTGCCGGGGAAGACGTTCCCCGGGACGATCTACGCGATCGATCCCCAGGTCGACGTCAACGGCCGTGCCCTCGCCATCCGCGCCAAGCTCCCCAACCCGGATCTGGTTCTCAGGCCGGGCCTCTTTGTGCGTATCATGGTCAAGGGCGTCGCGAAGCGCGACGTGCTCGTCGTACCGGAAAGCGCCATCGTGCCGCGCGGCACCGACAAGATCGTCTTCAGGGTCGAGAACGGGCAGGCGATCGAGACGAAGGTCAAGCTCGGCGCACGCAAGGACGGTAAGGTCGAAATTCTCGAGGGGCTCAAGCCGGATGCGGTCGTCGTCACCGCAGGCCAGCAGAAGCTCAAGAACGGCAGCAATGTCGAGTTCGTCGCCGGTGCGCCTGCGCCCGGGAGCGGCACCTGATGAGCCTGTTCGAGCTTTGCATCCGCCGCCCGGTATTTGCGACCGTCCTTAGCCTCATCATCGTGCTCCTCGGCGTCGTGTCCTACACGCGGCTCACGGTGCGCGAGTATCCCAACGTCGACGAGCCCATCGTCTCGGTCTCCACCAGATACCCCGGCGCCTCGGCGCAGATCGTCGAGACGCAGATCACGCAGGTTCTCGAGGGCTCGATCGCCGGCATCTCGGGCATCGACGTGCTCGAATCCTCGAGCCGCTCCGAGCAAAGCCGCATCACCGTGACCTTCCGGCCGGACGTCGACCAGGACGTGGCGGCGAGCGACGTGCGCGACCGTGTCAGCCGTGTGCGCGCGCGGCTACCCGACGAGGTCGACGAGCCGGTCATCGCCAAGGTCGAGGCCGATGCGCAGCCCATCATGATGATCGTGCTGACGAGCCCGGAGCTGACGCCGCTCGAGATCACGGACTACATCGACCGCTTCCTCATCGACCGGCTCAAGAACCTCAACGGCGTCGCGGACGTCACGATCTATGGCGAGCGCCGCTACGCGATGCGGATCTGGATCGATCGCGAGCGGCTCGCCGCGTACAATCTCACGGTCCAGGACGTGGAAAACGCGCTCCGGGCCCAGAATGTCGAGCTGCCCTCGGGACGTATCGAGAGCGCGGACCGCGAGTTCAACGTGCTGTCGCGCACCGGGCTCATCACACCCGAGCAGTTTCAAGCCATCATCGTGAAGCTCGCGGACGACCATCAGGTGACGCTCGGCGAGGTGGCCAAGATCGAGCTCGGCGCGGCCGACGAGCGCCGCGCCAGCGAGTACAACGGCACGCCCGCGATCGCGGTCGGCATCATCAAGCAGGCGGTCGCAAACCCGCTCGACGTGTCGTATGCGGTGCGGGGGCTGCTCAAGCAGATCGACGGCACGCTGCCGAACGGGCTCAAGGCCGACGTCGCCAACGACGACGCCGTCTTCATCGAGCGCTCGATCCAGGCCGTCTACGGGACGATCGGGGAGGCGATCCTGCTCGTCGTGCTCGTGATCGTCTTCTTCCTGCGCTCGATCCGGGCCGCCATCATTCCGATCGTCACTATCCCGATCTCGCTCATCGCGACGTTCACGCTGATGCTGATGTTCGGCTTCAGCATCAACACGCTGACGCTGCTCGCCATGGTGCTCGCGATCGGCCTCGTCGTCGACGACGCGATCGTCGTCCTCGAGAACATCTATCGCCACATCGAGGACGGCATGAAGCCGGTCGCGGCGGCGATCAAGGGCACGAAGGAAATCGGATTTGCGGTCATCGCCATGACGCTGACGCTGACGGCGGTGTATGCGCCGATCGCGTTCGCGCCCGGCAAGACGGGCCGCCTGTTCCTCGAATTCGCGCTGACGCTCGCCGGCTCCGTGCTGATCTCGGGCTTCGTCGCGCTGACGCTGACGCCGATGATGTGCTCGAAGCTGCTCAAGCACAATCCGTCGCCGGGGCGCCTGTTCACGCTCGTCGAGAACGGCATCACGGCGCTCGAGACCGGCTATACGGGGGCTCTCAGGGCGGCGCTCAGGGCCCGCCCCATGATCCTCCTCATCGCGCTCTGCGTCGCGGGCGGCAGCGCCTACTTCTTTCTCAACCTGAAATCCGAGCTCGCGCCGACCGAGGATCGCGGCGTCATCCGCGTGCGCGGCACGGGGCCCGAAGGCGCAACGCTCGCCTATACGACACGCTACGGCCGCGAAGCCGACGCCATCCTCGCCCATATCCCGGAGATCCGCTCGCGCCTGCTGATCAACGGCAACCCGGAGGTGTCGCAGTTCCTCATCTTCACGGTTCTCAAGGACTGGAACGACAGGGCGCGCTCGCAACGCGAGATCTCACAAGAGATCATCCCCAAGATAAAGCGCATCGCGGGCGTGCAGGCGTTCGCGACCGATCCCGGGGCGTTCGGCCAGCGCGGGACGGTGCGGCCCATCGAGTTCATCATCCAGACGTCGGGCACCTACGAGGAGCTGCAGGCCTTTGCCGACAAGCTGATGGACCGGATTGCGGAGAATACCGCGCTTCGAGAGCGTCGACACGGACCTCAAGCTCAACACGCCGGAGTTCAAGATCGAGATCGACCGCGCCAAGGTCGCCGATCTCGGGATCGACGTGAACGCGGTCGGGCGGACGCTCGAGACGCTGCTCGGCGGGCGGCAAGTCACGCGCTTCGAGATGAACGGCGAGCAGTACGACGTCATCGTCCAGCTCGCGATACCGGATCGGGCGTCGCCGACGGCGCTCGATACGATCTTCCTGCGCTCGCCGAGCAACGACATGATCCAGCTTTCGAACATCGTCAAAGTGGTGGAATCGGTCGCGCCCAAGGAGCTCAAGCGCTTCAACCAGCTGCGCGCGGTGACGATCTCGGCCAATCTCGCGCCCGGCTATTCGCTCGGCGAGGCGCTCACCTATCTCGAGCGCGCGGCACGCGAGGTGCTGCCGGCCAACGTGCAAACCGACGTCAGAGGCCAGAGCCGCGACTACCGCGCCGCAGGACAGAGCCTCGCGCTCGTGTTCGTGCTGGCGCTCGCATTCATCTATCTCGTGCTCGCGGCGCAGTTCGAAAGCTTCCGCGATCCGCTCATCATTCTGCTCACGGTGCCGCTGTCGATGACCGGGGCGCTCGGCGCGCTCTATTTCGCCGGAGCCTCGCTCAACGTCTATTCGCAGATCGGCCTCGTGACGCTGGTCGGGCTCATCACCAAGCACGGCATCCTGATCGTCGAGTTCGCCAACCAGCTCCAGGAGCAGGGCAAGGCGCGCCTCGACGCCATCGTCGAAGCCGCCTCGCTGCGCCTGCGGCCGATCCTGATGACGACGGCCGCCATGGTGCTCGGCGCGCTGCCTCTGGCGCTCGCTGAGGGCGCAGGCGCGGAAAGCCGTCAGCAGATCGGCTGGGTCATCGTCGGCGGCATGACGCTCGGCACGCTGCTCACGCTGTTCGTGGTGCCGACCGTGCTGAGCTACCTCGGCGGCCGGCATGCGCACGGCGCGGAGATGAGCGGCGCGCCGGTGGCGGCCGCGGGCGAGTGAGACGAAGCCCGCTTCAGCAGCAGCGCGTCGCCGTGCCGCCGGCATCCAGCATGTGGCCCGACAGGCCGCGACCCTTCTTGCTCGCAAGATAGAGCGCAAGCGCGGCGATGTCGGCGCCCGAAGCCGGCGTGCTGCCGTGCGCGGCGCGCGGCCCGACGGCGTTGATCCGGATGCCCTGATCCGCCCACTCCTTGGCTTCGCCCCGCGTCATCGCGGCAAGCGTTGCATAGGCGATGTCGGCCAGCGCTGCGCTCGCGGCGCCCGGCTTGCCCGATACGGCGACGATATTCAGGATCGAGCCCTCGGTCAGCGTGAGGCGCATGCGATTGGCGGCTACGCGCGTGGCGAGGACCGCGCCGAGCAGCTTGCTCGCGACGTGCTCCTCGACATCCGAAGCGGTCGCATCGCGCGTGATGGCTGCCGGCTCGAGACGGATGATGTTGATCAGAGTGTCGAGGCCGCCCAGGTCCTGGACGACACGTTGCACGAGGCTCACGGCCTCGTCGGCGGAAGCGAACGGATCGTTGAAGACCTTGATCTCGGCGGCGGTCTCAGTGAGAACCGCGGCGACCTCGGTCATGGCGGGAGAGTCCTCGGGCGACTGCACAACGAGGCGCGCCTTGTGGTCGGCGAACGCACGGGCGACATCCACTCCGAGCTCGGACGAAAGCCCAGTGATCAGCACGCGCGCACCCGCCAGATCGGGATAGACTTGTACGTCGGACTGGCGCTCTACAACACTCATCAACATCGGGCTCTTCTCCATTTACGCCGGACCGCGAAGTACGCCCGGACACAACGATACCACGCCGATTCGCCTAATGACATATAAACGCCGTCCCGATTCTGGTGGGCGCTTGGCGGGCTCGTGGCGCGATTGCGGCCCTCCCCAAAATGTCTGTGAATTGGTGCCGATGCATACCGGCCACGCCGGCACGGAAGCGCATGCGAAGTGCATGCAGTGTCTGTGGAAATCCCGTGAATCCGTTCGCGGTGCAATTGCTATCGTCGCGCGGCGGCGGGAGTTCTCATTGCAAGCGCCGATTCGGAGATTTGAATCGGCCGCAACATAAAAACATCGCATAACCGTGGGGATTTGGGGCCTATGGCTCGGGACAAGCAAAGCACGCAAACATTCGTCATGGTGGCGATGGGACTCGTCACAGGAGCCGTCGCGGTCGGGATGTACACGCATGGGGGTTTCCCCGGCCCGGTCGCGGCCACAGCGGCGCTCGCAATCTATGTGCTGCTTCTCACCGCCCACGCGCTCATCGTGCGCGCGGGCTCGCGTCGCGGATCGACCGCGTCCAATTCTGGAGCCGAGCCCCGCAACGTCGACACCCGCAAGCGCAAAGACGGATACTCCGAGGGCGTGCAGGCGCACGTCGCCTCCATCAGGGCCGGCATGCAGGGGGCCGAGCGGCGGACGGAGCAGCGTCCCTTCGCTCAGGCTCCCGCACAAGGTCGCCCAGGCCCGTCTGCACAGGAAGATACACTTCTCCTTCGCGAGGCCGTCGCTCCCCGGAGCATGCCCCGGCGTGAGGACCCTGCGTTGTCTCCGGCTGCTCAAGCGTTGATGCAGAGCGAGCCCAACCCGCAGGCCATGCACGACTACTGGTCTTTCAGACCTGCGGCGCCGCGTCTCGATCTGCCGCCGTTCGTTGCCGGCGGATCCCCGCTAAGCGTCCCGGAGCCGGCACTGCCCGGCGCCGCTGCGCCCGCTGGCTCAGCTGCGCAAAGCGCGGCGCCGAAAGGAGCTGCCTCGACGTCACCGCGCGAATCCGATGTCGAGATGATCCAGGATGCCATCAAACGGCTGCTGCAGGAGGTCAACGCCGCCGAAATGCAGGGCGCTGCGAACGGTGCCGGCAAAGGCGAAACCGGCGGCAAGCCGTCGCGGGCGGCAGCAGGATTGCCCGCGGCCGCGCCGGCTGCTTCTCAGCCGGATGCCGCGATCGACGGCTCCATCGAGGCGCTTCGGCTTGCAGCGCAGACCATGCGCGCCGCCAAGATGCCGCTGACCAGCGCGCCGCCCCGGCCGCAAACCGTGCCGCCGCTGCCTCCCGACTTGGTGCAACCGGCGTGGATACCGAATGTGGGCACGCCGGTCTCCGTGCGGGCGATTGCTGGCGCCATCATGGCAGGGCGCATCGACGTTTCGCTCGAGCCCATCATGAGTCTCGAGGATCAGAAGACGCGCCACTACGAGGTCTCGATCCGGCTGCGCAACGAGGCGGGCGAGCACCTCAATCACAACGCCGAGGGCGTCGAGCTCAGGGGCACAGGCCTCTTGCCGCTGTTCGACTGTGCCAGCGTCACGCGGACGGCCGCCATGGCGCGGCGTCTGGAAGAGCGGGGCAAACCCGGCTCGCTGTTCTCGGCATTCAATGGCGAGTCGCTCACCGACGACCGGTTCCTCGGCGGCATCGCCGAGACGCTGCACCAGCGCGCCAGCTTCGCGACGCAGCTCGTGCTCGCCTTCTCGCAAAGCGACGTGCGCGATTTCTCGCCTTCGGAGTGGGACACGCTCGCCGACATGCGCTCGCTCGGTTTCCGCTTCGCGATCTCGGCCGTCACGGACCTCGATATGGATTTCGAGGCCCTCGCCGAGGCCGGCTTCTCCTTCGCCAAGCTCGATGCCGACGTCTTCCTCAAGGGACTGCCGACGTCCGGCGGGCACATTCCGGCGAGCGACGTCTGCCGCCATCTGGCGAAGCTCGGCCTGACGCTGGTCGTCGAGCGCATCGACAGCGAGGAGAAGATGGCGCGGGTCTTCGGCTTCGGCGTGCTGCTCGGCCAGGGGCACCTCTTCGGGGGCCCACGCGCCGTCAAATCGCTCGCCATGCCGTTAGCGGGCGAGGCCGCGGCTTGATTGTCAGGGCGCGTGCCGCTCGGGCCTTTCCAAGTCTACGGACTCGGAAAGACCCGAGTTCTTTGTTTTTCGTGCTTCTTGTCGGAAAACCGGTTCCCACTTTTCCGGAAGCACTCTCCTTTTGTCGTGCTTCTTGTCGGAAAACCGGTTCCCACTTTTCCGGAAGCACTCTAAGCATGCGCGATGCAAGCAGCGGTTCCGTCCGGGCAAGGCTCGATTCCCATCATCTCGTCCATCGCGGCGGTCTCGAAGGACCGGGAGGCGTGGCTCGCGGATGTCTGGGGCGTGATGCACAACGGCGTAGAGCCGTTCGCTGCCGCCTGCGACGCGTGCACGCGCTTTCGCCTTGCCGGCGGGCTCGTCGTGCTCCTCTCCAACGCGCCGCGACCGGCGGCTAGCGTAGCGGCGCAGCTCGACCGCATCGGCGTGCCCCGCTTCGCCTGGGACGCCATCGTGACATCAGGCGATGCGGCGCGGACGCTTGTCGGCGCGTTCGCCGGCCGCAACGTCTTTCATCTCGGCCCCGAGCGCGATCTCGCGCTCTACGACGATCTCGGCGTGACGCTCTCGCCGCCGGAGGCCGCCGACGCGGTGTCCTGCACGGGGCTCTTCGACGACGATATCGAGACGCCGGACGACTACCGCGACATGCTCACAGCTCTGGCGGCGCGCCAATTGCCAATGATCTGCGCCAACCCGGACCTCACGGTCGAGCGCGGCTCGAAGATCGTCTATTGCGCGGGCGCGCTCGCCGAGCTCTACCGGGAGCTCGGCGGCGCCGTCGAGTATGCCGGGAAGCCCTATTTGCCGATCTACGCGATGACGATGGCGACGCTCGCCAAGCTCAAGGGGCGCGAGGTCGAGAAGGCGAAGGTGCTCGCCATCGGCGACGGCATCCGCACCGACATCAAGGGCGCGGCGACAGCGGGGATCGATTCAGTCTTCGTCGCGAGCGGCATTCACGTGGCCGGCGGGCACATCGACGAGACGACGATCGCCACGCTCTTCTCAGAGACACACGCGCGTCCGATCGCGGCGATGCCGGCGCTCAGCTGGTAGCGCCCCATCAGAGAAGAGCAAACTTGGCCACGAATAATGCAGCGAGGACGGCTACGGCCGGCGAGATCTCGCGCAGACGGCCGGCCAAAAGCTTGATGCCCGCATAGGCGATGAAGCCGAAGGCGATGCCGTGCGCGATCGAGAACGTGAGCGGCATCGAAATGATGGTCACGGCCGCAGGGGCGTATTCGGTGGCGTCCGAAAAATCGATGTCGCGTACTGCCGTCATCATCAGGCAGGCGACATAGACGAGGGCCGGCGCGGTGGCGAAGGCCGGGATCGATGCGGCGAGCGGGGCGAAGAACAGCGCCGCCAGGAAGAGTATTGCGACGGCCACGGCGACCAGCCCCGTGCGCCCACCGGCATTCACGCCGGCGGCGCTCTCGATGTAGCTGGTCGTCGTCGAGGTGCCGAGCGCGGCGCCGACCATGGCTGCCGTCGAGTCGACGGCCAGCGCACGGCCGATGCGCGGCAGCTTCCCGTCGGGCCCAACGAGCTTGGCCGCATGCGCCAGCCCGACGAGCGTGCCGGTGTTGTCGAAGACGTCGACGAAGAAGAACGTGAAGACGATCGCGACGAGGCCCAGCTCGAACGCCGCCGCGACATCCATCTTCAGGAATACCGGCTCGATCGAGGGCGGCATCGATACGATGCCCTGGAAGGTATTGAGCCCGAGGATGAGCCCGAGCGCGGTCGCGGCGAGAATGCCGATCAGGATCGCACCCGGCACGCGGCGCGCATCGAGCGCTCCCATGACGATGAACGCCAGCACGGCGAGTGCGACGCTCGCGGACTTCAGGTCGCCGATGGTGACGAGGGTGGCAGGGCTCGCCGCGATGAGGCCGGCGCTCTTGAGCCCGATGATGGCGAGAAAGAAGCCGATGCCGGCGGCAATCGCCAGCTTGAGGCTTTTCGGAATGGAGTTGATCACCCATTCGCGCAACGGCGTGACGCTGACGAGGAGGAACAGTATGCCCGACAGGAACACCGCGCCGAGCGCGATCTGCCACGGCACGCCGAGCCCTTGCACGACGCCGTAGGTGAAATAGGCGTTGAGGCCCATGCCCGGCGCAAGCGCGACGGGATAGTTGGCGTAGAGCCCCATGAATGCGGAGCCGAAGGCCGCGGCGAGGCAGGTGGCGACGAAGACCGCGCCCTTGTCCATGCCGGCGTCGGCGAGGATCGCGGGATTGACGAAGACGATGTAGACCATCGTCATGAAAGTCGTGAGCCCGGCGAGCAGCTCGGTGCGCAGGCTCGTACCGTTGGCCTCAAGGCCGAATAGCCGCTCCAGCATGCCGCCCCCGTTTCCCCCAACGCTGCCGCACTCTACCTCACCGCTAGACGGTCAGCACGATCTTGCCGATGTGCTGGCTCGACTCCATGCGCCGGTGCGCCTCGGCCGCCTCGGCGAGCGGATAGGTGCGGTCGACGATGACGCGGACGCGCCCGTCGGCAAGCAGCGGCAGCACGTTCTCCTCGACGGCGCGGGCGATCGCGGCCTTCACCTCCTTGGAGCGGATCCTCAGCGTGGACCCGGTGATCGTCAGGCGCTTCAGCATCAGGCGAACCAGGTCGACCGGCACCGGCGTGCTCGACTGATGCCCGATGTTGACCAGGCGGCCGTCCTCTGCGAGCGCGCGAATGTTGCGCTCGAGATAGTCGCCGCCGACGATGTCGAGGATCACGTCGACGCCGCGGCCGCCGGTCTCTGCTTTCACGGCCTCGGCGAAATCCTCACTTCTGTAGTCGATGGCGCGCACGGCGCCGAGCTCTAGGCACGCCTTGCACTTCTCGGGCGAGCCGGCGGTCGCGATCACGCGCGCGCCCTTGGCCTTGCCGAGCTGGATGGCGACCGTGCCGATGCCGCTCGTGCCGCCGTGGACGAGAAGCCACTCGCCGCTCTTCAAGGCGCCGCGCTCGAAGACGTTGTGCCAAACGGTGAAGAAGGTCTCGGGCACGCCTCCCGCCTCGACGAGCGACAGGCGCTCTGGCACGGGCAGGCACGATCCCTCGTCGGCCACGCAGTACTCCGCATAGCCGCCGCCGTTGACGAGGGCCATGACGCGATCGCCCACCTTGTATCTGCTCGCGCCTTCCCCCAGCGCCGCGACCTCGCCCGCAACCTCGAGCCCCGGCAGCTCGGAGTGGCCCTTGGGTGCCGGATACGCGCCCTTGCGCTGCAGCACGTCCGGGCGATTGACGCCTGCGGCCCGCACCCGGATCAGCACCTGGCCCGGACCCGGCAGGGGCACCGGGCGCGTCTCGGACACCAACACCTCGGGTCCGCCCTTGCCCGCGATCGCCACGGCCGCCATGTTGGCGGGAACGACGCTCATGTCGTCTCTCTCCTCAGGGTTGCTTCGAGCCCATACCTGCCCGACGGAGAGGGTTGAGACAAGCGCAAGGAAACGTCACCGCGACGCAGCCCCGATGCGCGGCAGATTGGCAAGGAGAGAGGCATGGATTGGGATGAGGAGAGGCCGAAGCCGGTGAAGGGTGTCGGTGTCGGCGACAATCTCGAGACGCTTGGGGTCGGCGAGCTCGAAGCGCGCATCAAGGCGTTCGAGTCCGAGATCGAACGGGTGAGAGAAGAACTCGCGCGCAAGCGCGCCCACGAGGCAGCGGCGGCCAAGCTCTTCAAGAGTTGAGAGCGCGTAAAGGAAGAGCTGAGGAAAGGTTGCCGTGCGTCCTGCGGCAACCGCACCGCCGTGGACGGCCGCGCCCCGCATCCGTGAAAAGCGAATCGAAAAAATCCTGTTCACCATTAACGGTTTGTTAGGGAGCGGCGGGTATTCTGCTCGCATCCAGTCATCTGGATCCTGGGTGGTGCCTAGCCACCCTGTTTGACGCCTCCCTGTTGACTTCTGAGCCGCCGCGAGGCGGCTCATTTTTTGCATTATCCCCTTTCACGTATCGATTGTCCTGTTCTCGGCCTTGTTGTTAACACTGGTCTCGTAGGATGGTACGATGCTATGGGTTGGTGAGGCGTTAGAGTTTGTATCAAAGCGTGTCATGAGCAGCGGGTCTCGCGTGGAAAGTGCGTTCGCAGCAGAGGGCGTCACCGTTTCATTCGGTGAGCGCTTCCAGGCCTCCGAACAATTCGATCGTGTATTCACGGAAGGGATGGCGCTCGTCGAGCGCTCCGCGAGCTACCTCGACGGCGAAGGGCGCCGCGAGGCCAAGGGTCTCCCGAGCAACGTTACCGTTCTCTATGCAACGGAAAGCATGCGCCTCACGACGCGCCTGCTCGAGCTCGCATCCTGGCTCTTGATCCGCCGCGCCTTGAAGGAAGGCGAGATCACGGCCGAGGAAGCGCACAAGAAGCGCGCCCGCGTCAAGCTGCAGACACTCGGACGTCCGTCCCACACAAAGGGTTTCAGCGAGCTGCCTAAGGGCCTGCGTGAGCTGATCGAAGCCAGCTTCTCGCTCCACGACCGCATCGTGCAGCTCGATCGCGCCATGGCGCCGCCGGCCGCAGCTCAGGACTTGCAGGCGCCCGCAGACAATCCCGTGGCCTCGCAGGTCGCGTTTCTCGAGCGCGCATTCACCCGAGCGGGCCGGGCCTCCGGCTGATCTCTTCGGAATAGCAAAAGGCCCGGTGCGAACCCGGGCCTTTTTCATTCAGCAACGGCGTGCTGCTCAGAAGATGCCTTCGAACTTCTTCTTGAAGCGCGAGAGGCGTCCGCCGCGATCCATCAGGCGCTGATCGCCGCCGGTCCAGGCGGGATGCGAGGTGGGATCGATGTCGAGATGCAGCTCATCGCCCTCCTTGCCGTAGGTCGAATAGGTGACGAACTCGGTGCCGTCCGTCATTTTGACCTTGATCTGGTGATAGTCCGGGTGGAGCTCTGGGTCTTTCTTCATCGGACAAATGCTCACTTGTGAGGAGCGCTCAAGCCCACGACTGCGTCCAAAAGGACGGCCAGGCTCGGCCTCGAATTCGTGAAGCGGCTTCTATAGTCGAGTTGCCGGGCCTGCACAAGCGCGCAAAGCGGGACTTTTTGGGAGGCGAACGCACCTAAACCTTACATCGGCCAGAAAAATGGCCCAGGGCGAAGCGTCGCGCGGCCTGCTCCCACCTTGAGCATCGGCGCCTGGTCGGGCATGGTCCCGCAATCGCGGCCGTGAGGCCCTCTATTGAACGCACGAGCACCTTATCTTGAGTACAGTTGACAGCCAGAGCAGCCGCCATCTCCCGCGTGGCGGTCCCGAAGTTGGGGAAGCCGAGCCGGCGCCGCGCGCGCGCTCGTTCCGGCCCTTATTGGCGCTCAAACCTTACATTCTCAAGTATCCAGGCCGGCTGGCCGGGGCCGGGGTGGCGCTCGTCGTGTCGGCGCTCGCCATGCTCGCCGTGCCGATGGCCGTGCGGCGCATGATCGACCATCGGCTTCGGCGCCAAGGACGGCACGCTCATCGATGAATACTTCGCCATGCTGATCGTGATCGGCCTGGTGCTGGCGGTGGCGAGCGCGGCGCGCTTCTATCTCGTCAACTGGATCGGCGAGCGCGTCGTCGCTCAACTCAGAGAGGACGTCTTCCGGCATCTTGCACGGCTCGGACCCGCATTCTACGAGGCGACCCACTCGGGCGAGGTCATGAGCCGCCTCACCGCGGACACGACGCAGATCAAAGCCGCAGCCGGCACGGCGATCTCGCAGGCCTTGCGCAATACCATCATGCTGGTCGGTGCGCTGGCGATGATGATCGTGACCAGCCCGCGCCTGTCGCTGCTCGTGCTCATTGCCATACCTCTGATCGTGCTGCCGCTCGTCGGCTACGGACGGGTCGTGCGCCGCCTGTCGCGGCAGGCGCAGGATCAGCTCGCAGAGGCCTCGGCCTATGCGGCCGAGAACCTCGCCGCCATCACGGACTATGCAGGCCTTCACCTACGAGGGGACGGCGTCGCGCAAGTTCGCCCGCGCGGTCGACCGGTCCTTCACGGCCGCCCGCGAGCGCCTCGCGGCGCGTGCAGGACTCACGGCGCTCACGATCTTCCTCGTCGTGACGAGCGTCGTCGCGATTCTCTGGTACGCGTCGGCGTCCGTGGTCAGCGGCGAGATCAGCGAGAGGACGGCTCGGCCAGTTCGTCATCTATGCCTTGTTCGCGGCCGGTGCGCTCGGCGAGCTTTCGGAGGTCTGGGGTGAAATGAGCCAGGCGGCCGGTTCCGCGGAGCGGCTCACGGAGCTTCTGGCCGTCGTGCCCGAGATCCGCTCACCCGAGCAGCCGGTGCCCCTCCCCTCGCCCACCAAAGGCGAGATCGAGTTCAAGGATGTGCACTTCGCCTACGCGTCGCGCCCGGGAGCGGCGGCGCTCGACGGAATTTCGTTCCACATCGCGCCCGGCGAGCGCATCGCGCTTGTCGGCCCTTCGGGCGCCGGCAAGACGACGGTGTTCAATCTGCTGCTCAGGTTCTTCGATCCCACCGCGGGCGAGATCCGGATCGACGGCGTCAAGATTTCAGACGTGGCGCTCGATCAGCTCCGCGGCGTGATTGCGCTCGTGCCGCAGGATGTGGCGCTGTTCGCGGACACGGTCGCCGAAAATATTCGCTACGGCAGCCCGCATGCGAGCCAGGCCGAGGTCGAGGCCGCAGCCGTCGCGGCGCAGGCGGATGACTTCATCCGCGCGCTGCCGCAGGGCTACGAGACGCCTCTCGGCGAGCGCGGCCAGAGCCTTTCGGGAGGGCAGCGCCAGCGCATCGCCATTGCGCGCGCGCTGCTCAAGAATGCGCCTATCCTTTTGCTTGACGAAGCAACCAGCGCCCTCGACGCTGAGAGCGAGTTGCAGGTCCAGCGCGCGCTCGAGCACGCCATGAAGGGGCGCACGACGATCGTCATCGCGCACCGGCTCGCGACCGTGCAGAAGGCCGACCGGATCCTCGTGCTCAACGCCGGGCGGATCATCCAGGAAGGAACGCACCACGACCTTGCGGGTACAAGCGGGCTTTATGCGCGGCTCTCCGAGCTGCAATTCGGCAAAGAAGCCGCCGAATAGACAATTACGGATTTGCAGCTTCCGCGCCAATCCGTTTTGGAAATGTTTCTATTTTTTATTCTTTCGTTCTTCTTTCGAGTCCAGTTTTGACTTTCATTTCAACGATCCGTCCATATTAAATCCATCAAAGTTTAAACAAAATAGCGCCAATATCCTCCGAACACCCCAGGCTCGGAAGGATGACGTCTATGATGCGTATTCCGGCAGTTATAGGGCTCATGAGCGCTACTCTCGTCTTCCTGTCGACGGGCGAGCAGCACAGTGAGCGGCTGAGAGAGCGAGCCTATTCGGCCGCTGTGGCTCAGAGAGCGGCAACGATCAAGTTTGCCAAGGCACGCAACGCAGAAATCAAGGCTTCGCTCGCAGCCGTCGCGGCGCGGCAGTCGGCCGAATTCACCGAAGCGAGAAACGCGGAAATTTCAGCATCGCTCGCTGCCGTGGAAAAAGAACGAAATCTCGTCGCATTTGCAGCGGCGCGCGGCGCCGAAATTTCAGAATTGCTCGCCGCAGTCAAAGCACACCGCATCGAGGCGTTTGCGGAAGCGCGCAATCAGGAAATCGAGGCGTCGCTTGCGGCCGTCGCGGCCCAACGCGATCTCGCTCAATTCGCAGCTGCGCGGAATTCGGAAATCGAGACGTCAATTGCGGCCGTCGAGGCCACGCGCATGATGGCGTTCGCGGAGGCGCGCAACGCCGAGATCGCTGCGTCGCTCGCCGCCGTCGACGCGGAGCGTGAGCTCGCCCAGTTCGCAGCTGCGCGCAACACGGAAATCGAGACGTCGGTCGCGGCCGTCGATAGCGTGCGCATGGTTGAATTTGCCGCCGCACGCAATGCCGAGGTCAAGACTGCCATGATGGCCTATGAGCTGCAGAGGACGGGCGCTCTGACGCTGGCGAAACGCCGGGGCGAGGTGCTCGACATCGAGACGGGCAGCATCGAGGCCAAGGCCGGCTTCACAGCGAAGGGCATCCTGCCGCAAGGCACCGAGACGGTCGGCGGGGCAGCCTGCCAATCCATGATCCAAGATGTCGGCCCGATCTACTGGACACGCGCCACGACACAGCTCGATAGCGCCAGCCGGAAGCGTCTCGACGCGCTGGCGGCCATCGCCAACCGGTGCTCGAGCTTGGTGATCGAGATTCACGGCCACTCAGACACCTCGGGCACGCCGGCCACGAACAGGCGTCTCTCGGAGCGCCGGGCGCTCGCCATTGCAGATTATCTCATCGCAGCGGGCGTCGAGGCCGCGCGCCTGATCGCGATCGGTCATGGCTCCGAGGCTCCGATCGTCGCGGGCGACCAGCCGGAGAGCATGGCCTGCAACCGGCGCATCGAGTTCTCGGCGCACAATGCCTCGGAAGGCCCCAATCTTTCGCAGATCCTGGAGAGCCTCCACTAACAGGCTCGCTCAGCGGCCGGGGCGGCGCCAGACGTTGCCCCGCTCAGCGCGGTACCTCGGCCAACTCCGATTGCTGGCCATACTTGGCCAGCACGGCGCGGGCCTTGTCGGCCACGGCATCGGCGATCGCGGCCTGGCCTTCGGCGGACGGGTGGAAAGCGCCCGAGTACGTGGACGCCAGCAGGATCTGGAACCAGGATAGCGTCTCGAGCTTCAGAACTTTTTGCAGCACCGAGCCCGCGACGTGGAAGTTGCCCGTCATGAAGGCGTCGTTCGGCGTGCGGAACCAGCGCTGGCGGGGTGCGTAGGCGCGGAAGTCGGCCGGGTTGTAGGGATCCCACCTGCCGTCCTTCATGCGCGGAAGGCGCAGGTCGTCGGCGGCAGCGGGCGCCACTTGCTTGTATCCGGCGCAAAGGCCGTGGCCGACGAAGCTCTGGCGGTGCGCCTCGGCAAAGCTCCAGCCGTGGGTTGAGGCGTTGCTGGTCATCACCTGATCGAGCTTGTCGGCGAGCCAGGCGCTCGTCAGCGCTCTCTTCTCGGTCAACGCGAACTCGTTCAAGACCTCCATGCCGACGTTGCCGTCCGGACAGACGGCGCCCTGATCGTCGAGCATCGCGAACGGCGGATAGGCGGCGAGGACGATACGGTCGCTCTCGTCCCACGGCACGTGCAGAATGCCGTGAAAGGCGCGGTTGACCGCCTTGTAGCGCTCGTCGAGGCGCTCGATCAGCGTTTCTGCCTCCTCGTTGCCGTGCATCTGGCCGAACCAGCCGCCGAGGCTGCGCACGAGCGACTGGTCTGAAAGAACGGCGTTGGCGACGAGGCGCGCAAAGCCGATGTCGTTGCCGCCGATCGAGACCAAGAGCAGGTCGATCTTGCGCGCCATCTCGACGGGGCATTTGCGCAGCGTCAGACCTCCCTGCAGCTCGGAGATGGCGCCGTGCATGTGATAGGCCTCGGGGAGATCCTGGAGAGGCGCCTCCTCCTTGCCGCACTGCGCATCGGCGATGGCCGAGATCTGGGACAAGTCAGGCGGACGGGGCACCCACTCGTTCCCCTTGTAGCGCAGGAAAAGTCCCCACGTGACCTCGGCGCCCGAGCAGGCGAAGCCGGCGTAGGTCACGGCGCGGTGGGGATCCTCGAGCGCAAGCTCGAGCGCGACGCGCAGCTCGTAAGAGTAGAGCGAGCGGTGGCAGGCCTGATCGAGCCAGCGCGCGTTGCCTTCGATGAAAGCCTTGTCGCCGATATTCTTCCACGGTCCCACGCGCGCCGGGTAGCCGACGAGCTCGCTCGCCTCGCCGGCCTTTCCATAGTCCACCGTGCGCTCGCGCGAGAAGCGGACGGGAACATCCGGGTTTCCCTCGCCGGCGCCGAAGCTGTCGCCCATGCCGACGACCAGGACGTCGCGCACGGCGATTACGGTGCTCGCGACCTCGCGTCCGCCGACCTCGACGGTCACGCCGAGGCCCTTGGGATAGGGGACGTCGAGGAGCGCCGGCTCGGTGCACGGCTGCTTTACTGCGATGCCGCGCGGGGTATTGCCGCCGTACGGAGCCGTGAGCCACGTGCAATCGACGCCCTTGTCGGTGATGCCGTCGATCAGGGCCACGACCTCGTGGCTCTTCGGGTTGATGTAGTCGGCCTTGTCGGGGCAGACATGGCGGTTCTGCGACGCATCCCAGCACGTCTTGCGATACATCGTCTCCGCCCAGCCGTCCTCGTGGCGCGTGCTCAGCGCGCGCTCGGCGGAGAGGATGGGGCGGCGAAGCTCTTCGGGCGACAGCGCGCGATACGTGGCGCGGTGAACCTCCGTGTCAGCAGGATCGGTAAAAAAGCGAAACGGGTTGTCGACGCGCCACTTGATCGAGACGGGCGCGAGAGATGCGGGCGCATCGGTCGCGCGCATGGCCGGCGCCGGATCGCCGACGGTCGGCCCCGTGTCGCGCGGCGGCGGGAGCGTCTGCGACAGGAGGTCGTCGATGGTCTTGTCAGGCGGCTCGGCGAATGCGGCCGGCGCACTCAAGAACCCCGGCACGACAAGACCTATGAGCACGAACGCGCTCGCTGCCGCGGTTGCGTATCTGTTCATGCTCGTTTGGCCGGGTCCTTCTCATGTCGCGACACGCAACGCTGCGATCCGTTGCACAGCCGCAGGGGGTGAAGGCTAGACTCCGCCACGCCTCTTCGCCAGCCAAAGCCTAGCGACGCGAACCAGCGGGGAAATGTCCGCGATGTCGCGCAGCGGATTATGCTCCGGGTCTTCCAAAGCGCGCAAATAGGGCTCGACTAGGGCAAGGGGCAGAAACGCTGGCCGCACGGCCCCTGGCGCGGCGCGCAATGCTTTCCGGGCCGCGGCAAGGGCCTCGCGCGCCTCTTCGGCAAGCCTGGCAATGAGGGCCTTTGCCGCCGAACGTGCCTCGATTTCGGGCAGATTGCGCGGGTCGTGTCCCGCGAGGCGCGCCGCAGGCAAGGGCAAGCGTCCGTGCGCAAGGTGACGCGGCAAGTCGAGGGCCAGCCTGGTCCGGCCGTAGGCCGCTGCCGAAACCCTGCAGAGCAATTGCACCTTTTCCTCCTCCAAAGGCGCGAGCACGTACGCCGCGCAACGGAAAATCGTGCCCCACGTGTCATCGAGATAGGCTTCGAAGGCTGCGTCACTCATGCCGGCATCGAGCGCGCGCTCGTGCCCCTCGAGCGGCCGCTCGAGCCAATCGGCCGGGATGGAAAGACGACGCGTGACCTCTGCGAGCGCGTCGGCAACCGGATTGCCGGTCCGCGCATCGCTGTCTCCGCTGGTGACGGCGTCGCGCCACCACTGGAGACGGATGGCACCGAGCCCCGGCTCGCTCACTGTGAGCGGGACGCGCGCGATCTCGCCGGCGTAGGCAGCGAGCGTCACCAGATCGTCGCGGGCCCGGCGTGGCGCCAGCAGCGCCGACAGATACCAGTCATAGGCAAAGTCACGAGCGGCACGGCGCACCGCCTCGCGCTCGGCGGCGGAGCCCATCTGGCGATCGCCCATGGACGAACCGCTCCCCTACTCGACGGCAATCAACGCCGCGCCCACGGAGCGGCCTTCTGCCAGGAGAACGTTATAGGTTCTGCAGGCTGCGCCCGTCTGCATGATCTCGAGGGCGACGCCGGCCGCCTTGCAGGCCTCGCGCACCTCGGCCGAAGGCGGCTTGAGATCGGGTCCCGTGCCGAGGAGAAGGAGGCCAACGCGCTCGCCCGGTCCCGCCAGAGCACGCGCGAGATGCGCAACGCCGAGGTCGTCAATCCGGCTCACGTCCCAGGCGTAGATGCCGGACGGCAGGCACATGATCGAGCCCTTGTGGCTCATGCCTGCAAAGCGGAAGCCGCCGTTGCCGTAGGCCTCGATCGGCGCCGGTCGCGGATAGTGTGCGGATGAGGGCGTCACGCGCGGCTCCTTCGTGCCGCCGATGCTACCGGCAATCAGACCTTGCCGGCTGCGGCCTTGGGCTGTGCCGGGGCGGTGCCGCTCCAGTCGCGCTTGACGCCGAGGTAGCCGAGCAGCGGCGCGGCGATGAAGATCGATGAGTAGGTGCCGATGAGAATGCCGAACAGCATGGCGAAGCTGAAGTTGCGCAAGACCTCGCCGCCGAAGAAGTAGAGCGCCAGAATGCCGGCGATGGCGGTCAGGCCGGTGAGGATCGTGCGCGACAGCGTCTCGTTGATCGAGATGTTCAGCAGCTCGTTCAGCTCCATCTTCTTGTACTTGCGCATGTTCTCACGGATGCGGTCGGAGACGACGACGGTGTCGTTCACCGAGTAGCCGAGAATGGTCAGCAACGCGGCGACGATCGACAGATCGAACTGGAGCTGGAAGAGCGAGAAGATACCGGCCGTGACCAGCACGTCGTGAGCCAGCGCTACGACGGCACCCAGCGCGAACTGCCATTCGAAGCGGAACCACACGTAGACGACGATGGCAACGATCGACGCCAGCACGGCGATGATGCCGGTCGTCCTGAGCTCGCTCGACACGGCCGGCCCCACGACCTCGATGCGCCGCTGCACGTAGTCGTCGCCCAGCGCGTCGATGACCTTCTTCATGGCGCCCTGCTGCGCTTCTTCGCCGCCCGGCTGCTGCTCGATGCGGATCAGCACGTCGCTGTCGTTGCCGAAGCTCTGGATCTGCACGTCGCCGATGCCGAGCCCTTCGAGCTTGGTGCGCATGGCCGAGATATCGGCGTGCCCAGACTTCGCCTGCACCTCGATCAGCGAGCCGCCCTTGAAGTCGACGCCGTAGTTGAAGCCGAGCGTGGCAAAGCACACGAACGAGAGCGCCATGAAGAGCAAGGACAGCCCGAAGCACAGCCCCTTGTAGCGCATGAAGGGAATGCGCGTGTTGTGCGGGAAGAAGTCATGGCCCTTGAAGTCGGGAACTAGAAACATTGGTTTTCTCGTTTCAGACGGGCACTTCGAGAGCGCGCCCTTTGCTCTTCGAGTACTTGAGCCACATCGCCACCAGGAGGCGCGTGACGGTGACGGCCGAGAAGACGGACGTGAGAATGCCGATCGTCAGCGTGACGGCGAAGCCGCGGATCGGTCCCGAGCCGAGCCAGAACATGATGACGGCCGCGGCGAGCGTGGTGAGCTGGCTGTCGACAATGGTGATGAAGGCGCGCGTGAAGCCCGCGTCGATGGCGGAGATCGGCGTCTTGCCGGTCCGCAGCTCCTCGCGGATGCGCTCGTAGATCAGCACGTTGGCGTCGACGGCCATGCCGATGGTGAGCACGAAGCCGGCGATGCCCGGCAGCGTCAGCGTCGTGCCGATGAGCGACATCAGCGCCACGATCAGAAGGCCGTGCACGATGAGGCCGATGACGGCGTAGACGCCGAAGGTGCCATAGTAGGCGATGCATCAGGATCGCGGTCGAAAGACAGCCGATGAGGCCCGCGAGCTTGCCGGCCTCGATCGAGTCGGCGCCGAGCGACGGGCCGACGGTGCGCTCCTCGACGATGGTGAGCTTCGCGGGCAGCGCGCCCGAGCGCAGCTGGATCGCGAGATTGTTGGCGCTCTCGACCGTGAAGTTGCCCGAGATCTGCCCCGTGCCGCCGAGGATCGGCTCGCGGATGACGGGCGCCGAGATGACCTTGTCGTCGAGCACGATGGCGAACGGCTCGTTGACGTGATCCTTGGTGAAGGCGCCGAACTTGCGCGCGCCAGACTGATTGAAGCGGAAGGAGATGATCGGCTCGTTGGTCTGATGGTCGAAGCCGGGCTGCGAATCGACGAGGTCGTCGCCCTGGACGACGGGCGTCTCGGCGAGCACGTAGGCGCGGTCGCCTCGCGCCTCGTCGCTGCCCTCGGCCGCCTCGTAGATCTTGTAGCCGAGCGGCGGGCGCGACTGCTTCGCCTCTTCCGCCGTCACCGAGGGATGCACGGCATGGAAGGTGAGCTTCGCGGTCTTGCCGATGAGCTCCTTGAGCTGCGTGGTGTCGCTCAGGCCCGGATACTGGATGAGGATGCGGTCGCGGCCCTGGCGAACGACGGTCAATTCCGCCGTGCCGAGCGCGTTGACACGCCGGTTGATGGTCTCGATCGAGGCGGACGAGCGCGCTCGCGACGCGTTCCTGCAGGCCCTGCTCGGTCGGCTTCAGCAGAATGACGCCCGGCTCGTTTGGCGCCGCTGTGACCTCGATGTCGTAGCCGCTCGTGCCGAGGATCGCATTGCCGATGGGCTGGATGAGCTTCTTGAGAATTTTGAGTGCCGCTTCCTGATCCTCGGGCTTCGACAAGCGGACCTGGAGCACGTCACCCGTTGCGCCGATCGCGGCGAAGCCGATCTTGGCGTCGCGCAGCTGCTTTCTCGCGTCCTCGCGCAGCGTGGCGAGCCAGTCCTTTCTGCACCTCCGCCGTGTCCATGGCGAGGAGCAGATGCGCGCCGCCGCGCAGATCGAGGCCCAGCGGCATCTGACGATGCGGGATGAAGCTCGGCCACGCGGCGACCGTCTCCTTCGAGAAGAAGTTCGGCATCGCGAACAGGAGGCCCGCAAGGCACGTCGCCACGATGGCGATAATCTTCCAGCGCTCGAAGTGCAGCATGACGGCGGGCCTCAGTTGGCTGGCTTCAAGTTCTCATTCACTCACGATCGCGTCCGCCAGGAGGACGCGCAGCGCATCATCCCTTGGCGGTGGCGCTTCCCGTGTCCTTCACCGGCTCGCCCTTGGAGCGCACGTCCATGAGCGTGCTTCTCAAGACGCGGACCTTCATCGTGTCGGTCAGCTCGACCTCGACCTCGTCGGAGTTCTCAGGCACGCGCGTCACCTTGGCGATGAAGCCGCCGGAGGTGACGACCGTGTCGCCGCGGCGCACGCGCTCGATCATCTCCTTGTGCTGCTTCTGGCGCTGGCTCTGCGGGCGGATCACCAGGAAGTAGAAGATCACCACCATCAGCAGCATGGGGATGAGTATGCCGCCGAACGGGTCGCCGAAGGGGCTTCCGGACTGGGCAAAAGCCGGAGAAATGAACATGCGCTTGCGATCCTCCAATGGGTCCCCGAGCCAAATAGGCCCTCGCCCGCTGGAAGAACCTCCCGCAGGCGTGCCCGGCTCAGATCGGGCGCGACTATAGAGCCGCGAGCCTCGTTTGCAACCCTTAGGGCAGCCTGTTAACGCAGGGGCGCCCCGAGCCTGGCTGGCACACCAGGGCCCGCGCTATAGAAGCGGCCCGCGGCGCCCGCAAAACGAGGCCGATCCTCAGAATGCCCGACGACAAAGCCCTTTTCGAGCGCCTCGATCGCATTGCGCTCGCCCTCGAGCGTCTCGCGCCGCCGGAGGCCGCGGCCGGTGATCTCGACGCCGCCGACGCCGTTTCGTGTGGCATGCCGACGCGAACGCCTTTCAGGCGGTCGCTGACCGTGAACCGCGTTCCGCTGGCGCTGCTCAAGGGCATCGACGGCGCCACGCGCCAGCTTCTCGACAACACGCGCCGGTTCGCCGACGGGCTTCCCGCCAACAACGCGCTGCTGTGGGGCGCCCGCGGCATGGGGAAATCGTCCCTCGTCAAGGCGGTGCATGCGGAGGTGTGCGCCGCGCTCCGATCGGCTCGCCCCGCGAGCGGCGGCGACCTCAAGCTCATCGAGATCCATCGCGAGGACATCGCCTCGCTTCCCGCTTGCCTGGCGCGGCTGCGCGCGTCGCGACATCGATTCATCGTCTTCTGCGACGACCTCTCCTTCGACCGCGACGACACGAGCTACAAATCGCTCAAGGCGGTTCTCGAAGGCGGCATCGAAGGCCGTCCCGACAACGTCATCTTCTACGCGACATCGAACCGGCGCCACCTGATGCCGCGCGATATGGTCGACAACGAGCGCTCGACGGCGATCAACCCGTCGGAGGCGGTCGAGGAGAAAGTCTCGCTGTCGGACCGCTTCGGCCTCTGGCTCGGATTCCACAACTGCAGTCAGGACGAGTTCCTCGACATGGTCCGCGGCTATGCTGCGCACTATCGGCTCGCCGTGCCCGATGCGGAGCTCGCGCGCCAGGCGCTCGAATGGAGCATCACGCGCGGCGCACGCTCGGGGCGGGTCGCCTGGCAGTTCATCCAGGACCTCGCCGGCCGTCTCGGACAAACGCTCGATCGCGCTTGAGCACAATTGGCGACAGCCGGCGCATTTCATAGGCGCTGGCCTTGCAATCGCAAACGCCGCTCCCAAAGTTGCATATAGACCCAAGGAGACCATCGAAAAAACGTCAAACAGTCGGCCGGTCGCGGACCGGAGAACTTCATGCAGCAAACACTGAGGAGGTTCCGTCATGTGCGACTATTCGTTGGAAATGTACCGCAGCAGGCCAGCGGTTGCGGGTGAGCGCTACGAAACGCGGCGCTTCACGAGCGGCAGCATCGGTTTCATCTCTCCCGGCGCACCCGATGTCGCCGTCTGCATGGCTTGCGACACACGTCTCGAAGTCAGCAACATTCCCCGCCACCTGCAATTGAGCTGCGACGTGCCGGAGGCAGCGGTTGCGACCTTCGTTCGGCTCGACGGCGGGCCGCATCACGACGGTATGCGTTTTGCGAACGGCGCGGAGATCACGCTGCAGCAGCTCGGGCCGGGTGTCTCCGCCTCCGTCGTCGATGCGCTGACCGCACCTCTCGCCGCGCCGCGTGCACGCGAGCTCGAAGAGATCTTCTGAACGGCGTCACGAATAAGAAAAAGGGGCGGTCGCCCGCCCCTTCCGGTCGCTCCCCTATGAGCGCTTGCGCGCTCACAGCCGATAATGCACGCCGACCGTGCCCTTACATCCGCTCCATGAACGGAGTGGGGTCGACGGGCTTCTGGCCCTGGCGCAGCTCGAAGTGCACCTGCGGCTGGTCGACCTGGCCGGTGCGGCCTGCCTTGGCGATCACCTGGCCGCGCTTGATGCGATCGCCGCGCTTGACCATGATCTCGTCGGCGTGGGCGTAGGCCGTCACCCAGCCGTTGTCGTGGCGCAGCAGCACGAGATTGCCGTAGCCCTTGAGCTCGTCGCCCGCGTAGGCGACGACGCCGCTCTCGGCCGCGTGGACGTCGGTGCCCATGGGGGCCGCGACGTTGACGCCGTCGTTGTGCGTGCCGTCGGCGCGCGGGCCGAAGCCCGATGATGACCTTGCCGGCGACCGGCCACCTGAGCTTGCTCGAGCCCGCAACTGAGCCCGATCCCGGCGTGCTTGCGCCGGTGTCGTCGGCCGTCGTCGGCGTCTCGAGCTTGGCGACAACGCGTCCATCGCCCGACGCATTCGGGTCCTTGGCATTGAGGATCGTCGGCCGGGCGGAAGGCGGCGCATTCGGGTCGGCCGCCGGAGGCGGCGGCGCCTGATAGGCGGTGCTCGACGGCGGCTCGCTCGCTATCCGGCGCACTGCCCGCTCCCGCCGGCAGCTTCAGGACCATTCCGGGCTTCACCTTGCGCACGTCGGAGATGCCGTTGTAGCGCTCGATCTCGGCGACCTTGACGTTATGCTGGCGGGCGATCGCATAGACGAGAGTCGCCCGACTTCATCGTGTACGACCCCGTCCAATCGGCCGGCGCGTCAGCGGCGCTCGTCGACGCCGTCTCATAGGTATGCTTGTCGCGACGGCGCCGTGCGCGCGCTGGCGGTCGCTCCCGACGGCAGAGAGAGCTTCTGGCCTGGCTTCAGAGTGGGGCTCTTCATGCCGTTGGCGGACATGAGCTCAGAGACCGAGACGTTGTAGCGGCGCGAGAGGCCATAGAGCGTATCGCCCGCCTGCACCTCGATCTGATCGCCGCTGCCCGAGGCGGCGGAAGCCGGCGCCGTGTCATAGGCCGCCGTCTCGCGCGGCTGGTAGGGCTCGCGCGGCTGAATGGGCGGAACGTTGGCAGTCGGCGTGTAGGACGGACGATACGAGTTCGTATCGGCGGGCGGCTGCTGCGGCGGTGGCAGCTCCGAGCGGTTCATGCCGGAGTCACGATAGGGACTTTTCGGCGGCGTGTAGGCGCCGCCGTTCGAATACTGGCCCTGCGAGTATTGGCCCTGTGAGTATTGGCCTTGAGGGTACTGGCCCTGCGAAGATTGACCCGACGACGTGCTCGCCCCGTCCTGATTGCCGAACAGGTTCGAGCGCACGCGAGACTCGCTCGTTACCGGGCTGCTGCTCTCGTTGAGGCTCGCGGTCGACATATCGAACCGCGAAACATTGGCGCTGCATCCGGCAGCAAAAAGGGCGCATGCTGCGCCCAAGCCAATTATTGAACGGCGGATTAAGGAAAATGGCTGATACGTACGCACGGAATTCACCATCTGACGCACCTTTACACCCACCATCAAGTAACCCTTAACCAGTTAACGCGAGATTAACGCGCGCTGGCGCCGGGTTCGTTTTGTGTGGGCCCCGCTTTTCCCGCTTCTCGCGCGCGTTCCCAAGCGGGCGCGCCGATGCAGGAGAGAGGCACGCTCGCCCTCAGCCTGGGGCGGCGCCTCCTAATCCTCAGTACGATGTGATTGTGCTGCGATCGGGGAGGAATTTGGTCAACACAGCGACTTGTGGAAAGCGCGTCCGGGCGGTCAGCCCGTGCCCTCGAAACGGCCGCGGCCCGAGGCTGCCAGCGCCGCGCCGATGGCCTCGCGCGTCGGCTCGTCGGTGAGATCGAGCGAGAGCGGCGTGACCGAGATCATGCCGTCGGCAATGGCGCGCAGATCGGTACCCTGCCGGCGGATCGGAGCGGCGGCGCTCGAAGCCGACCCAGAAATAGGGATCGCCCCAGGTGTCGCTGCGCTCGTCGATGTGCAGGCCGCCCTGGTCGCGCCGGCCCTGGTTGGTGGCGACGATGCCGGCCACCTTCTCCGGCGGCAGATCCGGATAGTTGACGTTCATCAGAACGCTCGTCGGCCACGGCGTGGCGAGCAGCTTCTGGACGAGCTCGGGCCCGTGCTCGAGCGGCGTCTTCCAGTGCTGGCGGCCCTCCGGATCGAAGCCGATGGTGAGGCTCATGGCGATCGAGCGGATGCCGAGCATCGTGCCCTCCATGGCACCGGCGATGGTGCCCGAGTAGGTCACGTCCTCGGCGAGGTTGGAGCCGTGGTTGACGCCGGAGAGGATGAGATCGGGCGGGTTGTCCTTCAGCACGTGCTCACGCCCATGATGACGCAATCGGCCGGCGTGCCGCGCACGGCATAGGCGCGCTCGCCGATCTCGCGATAGCGCAGCGGCACCTGCAGCGTGAGCGCGTGCGAGGCGCCGCTCTGGTTCATCTCGGGCGCGACGATCCAGACATCGGACGAGAGCGCCTTGGCGATCTGATGCAGGACGGTGAGCCCGTGGGCGCCCGCGCCGTCGTCGTTGGTGATCAGAATGCGCATCGTCTCCGCAGGCGAGCCTTCTCGATCTTTTTCAGGCCGCCCATGTAGGGCAGCAAGGCCTCCGGGATTGTGACGGACCCGTCGGCCTGTTGATAGTTCTCGAGGATGGCGACGAGCGTACGCCCGACGGCGAGGCCCGAGCCGTTCAGCGTGTGCACGTACTTAACATCTTTGCTGCCCTTGGGACGGTAGCGGGCGCCCATGCGCCGGGCCTGGAAGTCTCCGCACACGGAGCACGACGAGATCTCGCGGTAGGCGTCCTGGCCCGGCAGCCAGACCTCGATGTCGTAGGTCTTCTGCGAGGCGAAGCCCATGTCGCCGGTGCAGAGGAGCATGGTGCGGTAGGCGAGGCCGAGGCGCTTCAAGACTTCCTCGGCGCAGGCGGTCATGCGCTCGTGCTCGGCCACGCTCTCCTCGGGCGTGGTGATCGAGACCAGCTCGACCTTCGAGAACTGGTGCTGGCGGATCATGCCGCGCGTGTCCTTGCCGGCGGCGCCGGCTTCGGAGCGGAAGCACGGCGTCCACGCCGTCATGCGCATGGGAAGCTGGGCTTCGTCGAGGATTTGCTCGCGCACGAAATTGGTCAGCGCGACCTCGGCGGTGGGGATGAGCCAGAAGTCATTCGTCGTCTTGAAACAGGTCCTCGCCGAACTTCGGCAGATTGCCGGTGCCGTAAGCGGTGTGGTCCTTCACCAGCAGCGGCGGATTGTATTCGGTGTAGCCGAACTCGCCCGTGTGCAGGTCGAGCATGAAGGAGGCAATGGCGCGCTCGAGCCGCGACAGCGCGCCCTTCAGCACGACGAAGCGCGCGCCGGAAATCTTGGCCGCCGTGTCGAAGTCCATGAGGCCCAGCGCCTCGCCGATCTCGAAGTGCTGCTTCGGCTTGAAGTCGAACTTCGGCGGCGCACCGACTTTGCGCACCTCCAAGTTGGCCTTCTCGTCGGCGCCGACCGGCACGTCGTCGCGCGGCAGGTTCGGGATGACAGCGAGCGCATCCTCGAGCGCCTTGTTGAGCTGGCGCTCCTCCTCCTCGCCGCCTTGGATGACCTCCTTGAGCTCGGCGACCTCGGCCATGAGCTTGGCTGCGGCCGCCTCGTCCTTCGCCGCCTTGGCCTTGCCGATGTCCTTCGAGGCCGCGTTGCGGCGCGCCTGCGCCTCCTGCAGCTTCGTGATGTGGACGCGGCGCGCCTCGTCGATCTCGATCAGCTTCGCGGACGGCCGGCTCGAGCCCGCGGTTCTTCATGCCCCGGTCGAAGGCTTCGGCGTTGTCTCTGATCCACTTGATGTCGAACACGTGATGCTCTCGCAATTGGTGTGTGCGCAGTGCTTGTTTTCTCCGTCATCCCGGCGGAGGCCGGGATCCATGCCACCCAGCCAATCGGGTGTGGAAGCTTGCGTGGGTCCCGACCTTCGTCGGGATGACGGCAGTTAAGCGGCAGTCGGAGGAGGACTTCGTCGGACGGTATAGGACGGAGGCGCAGTGCGGTCCATACGACGAATTGCGGCTCGCGAGCTAGGTCGACGCGGACTGGGCCTTGGCCGCTGCCTGCTGCTTCTCGACGTAGGACACGGCAAAGATCGACAGCTCGTAGAGCAGCACCGTCGGCAGCGCCATGATGACCATGCTCAAGGCGTCGGGCGGGGTCAGGATCGCGGCCACCGCAAAGATGCCGACGATGGCGAAGCGCCGGCCACTCTCGCAGCGAATCCGAGTTGACGATGCCGGCACGCGCCAAAAGCGTCAGCACGACGGGAAGCTGGAAGCAGATGCCGAAGCCGAAGATCAAGGTCATGATCAGCGACAGATACTCGGAGACCTTGGGCATCAGCTCGATCGTCGCCGGTCCCGGTGCTCGCCGTCGCCGCGAGGCCGATCGAAAACTTGATCAGGATCGGCATGGCGAGGAAGTAGACGACGGCCGCGCCGAGCAGGAAGAAGATCGGCGTCGCGAAGAGGTAGGGCACGAAGGCGCTGCGCTCGTTCTTGTAGAGGCCCGGGGCGACGAACTTGTAGATCTGCGTCGCGACGACGGGAAACGACAGGAACGCGGCGCCGAACATGGCGAGCTTCAGCTGCGTGAAGATCTGCTCGAGGAAGTGCGTCGCGATGAGGCGCACGTGATTGCTGCCCGAGGCCCAAACGTAGGGCCAAACGAGGACGTCGTAGATGTGGCGCGCCATCGTGAAGCAGAGGATGAACATGACGAAGAAGGCACCGACGGCATAGATGAGGCGCTGGCGCAGCTCGATCAGATGATCCATGAGCGGCGCCTTGGAGGCGTCGATGTCGTCCTGACCGGGGCGCTTGTCGACGGTCTCCTGCATCAGCTCGAAGTCCCCGGCTTGTCGGCAGCGGCGGGCTCAGGCGCAGGCTGCTGATCCGGCGGGCTCGTCGGCGGCGCGTCGAGCGCCTCCACAGCATGCGCCACGCTCTCGCGCTCGGCTGCCTTGGTGATGGGCTCCATCTCGCGCTTCACGGAGTTGATCTGGGCCGCCGCCGACCGCTCGGTTTCGCGGAGCGAGGTCTCGACGCCGGAGCGCATCTCCTCGACCTCCTTCTTGATGTCGGCCAGCTCGGCTTCGCGCATCGCCTCGTCGAAGTGGCGGCGGAAGTCCTGCGCGTGGCGGCGGACGATGCCCGCATAGCGGCCGAGGGTGCTCATGAATTTCGGCAGCTCCTTGGGACCCACGAAGATGAGGGTCACAATGCCGAGTATCAGAAGCTCGCTCCAACTTATGTCGAACATGGGTCGAGATGCGCCAGGCGATGCCGGGCCCCTGACATGAGACCGTCAATACTAAGAACCGATTTCCGAAGCACGCAATCCGGCCCCCGAGCGCACGGAGGGCAGATCTAGCCGGCCTGGCTCTTGTCGCGCTCGACCTGGCTCGCGGGCTTGCTGCCGACGTCGATCGCCTTCGGGGCATCGGCGGTGACATCGTCCTCCGCCATGCCCTTCTTGAAGCTCTTGATGCCGCGCGCGACGTCGCCCATGAGGTCGGAGATCTTGTTGCGGCCAAAGAGCAGCACGACCACCACCAAGAGCAGCAGCAAATGGGTGGTGCTTAGGCCCATAATTCAATTCCTCCTCGGCCGCTTCCAGCTTGCCTTGTATCTAGGTCGACTATCGCAGAAACGCTACCCCCCGGCAAGCCGAGCACGGGGAGGCCAACCATGACTTATGCATATGAACTTAATTGGTTTCTTCGCCATTCAAGGGAAAGACGAGAACGCGCGCGGGATCGATCTCGACGCCGACCTCCGCCCCCTTCTCAAGGCCGTGGCTCTCGGGGGCGCGCACGCGTAACGGGGCTTCGAAGCCCGCGACCGCGACGTCGAGCCGCGCCGCGTCGCCGAGGAATTTCGCGTGCAGGACCCTGCCGACAAATCCCTTACCGTTCGCATTGAGCCGGATGCCGCGCTCGCGGATGCAGAGGATGGCGGTCTCGCCGCCGGCAATGCCGGGCGCCGCGATCGGTCCGATAGGCGTGTCGATCGTCCCATCCCGCACCGGATAGGCGATCTCGTTGATCTCGGAGAATAGCCGCGCGACGAAGAGCTCTGCCGGCTGGTGGTAAAGATCCTCGGCGCTGCCCACTTGCACGAGCCGTCCCCGCCGCATGACCGCGATGCGATCGGCGAGGCGCATCGCCTCCTCGGGATCATGCGTGACGATGAGCGACGTCGCGCGTGTCTCGCGTAATAGCGCCAGCGTTTCGTCCTGCATGCTTTCGCGGAGCTGCACGTCGAGGCCGGAGAACGGCTCGTCCATCAACATCACGGCCGGCCGGGGAATGATGGCGCGGGCGAGCGCGACACGCTGCTGCTGTCCGCCGGAGAGGATGTGCGGGTAATCCTGGGCGTAGCGCTCGAGGCCGACGCGGGAGAGCATCAGATAGGCCTCGCGGCGCGCGTCGCCACGCGGGAGCGCCTTCAAGCCGAAGGCCACGTTCTCGAGGATGGTCAGATGAGGAAAGAGCGCGAAGTCCTGGAACATCAGGCCGATGCCGCGCTGCTCGGGCGGCAGGAAGCGGCTCGGTCCCGCGACCTCGCGGTCGTTGATCAGAATGCGCCCACCGGACGGCTTCTCGATGCCGGCGGCGACGCGCAGCAACGTCGTCTTGCCGCAACCCGAAGGGCCCAAGAGGCAAACGACCTCGCCCGGGGCGACGTCGAGAGAGAAATCGCGGAGCGCGAACGTCTCGCCGTAGCGGCGCTCGACACCCTCAAAGGTGAGGCGCGCGGCGAAAGTCGCCGCCGCCCTGCCACGGGGCGCGCCGGAGGGAAGCGAGCTTGGCGAAAGCTTGTCGGTTGCCTTTGATAACCAGTGCTTCACACGCGTGACTCAAGGCTCGCCCGAAACTCAGGCGCCGGACCGGTCCGGATTATCGTCGTCGTCCGTCTCGGGCAAGTCGAGCTCCATCTCGGCCTGGTCGCCGTCGTCCTCCTCGTCGGGCGCGTCGAGCGGAAGCTCGTCGGGCATGAGGCCCGCGGCGAGCGAGGGATCGGGAACGGTGAAGCCGGGGGGCAGCGTCGTATCCAGGAGGCCCGCAGCGCGAAGGTCGGCGAGGCCCGGCAGGTCCTTGACGTTGTCGAGGCCGAAGTGAGCGAGAAAGCGATCCGTGGTGCCGTAGGTGATCGGCTTGCCCGGCGCGCGGCGGCGCCCACGCGGCCTGATCCAGCCCGCCTCCATCAGAATGTCGAGCGTTCCGCCCGAGGTCGTGACGCCGCGGATCTCCTCGATCTCGGCGCGCGTCACGGGCTGATGGTAGGCGACGATCGCCAGCGTCTCGAGCGCGGCCTTGGAGAGACGCCGCTCCTCGACCGCGTATTTTTCGAGAAGGTAGGAGAGATCGCCTGCGGTCCGGAACGCCCACTTGCCGGCGACGCGAACCAGATTGACGCCGCGCCCCGTATAGGCGGCTCTCAGCTCCTCGAGGAGCTGGCCGACGTTGTCTCCCGCACCGAGGTGGCTCGCGAGGCGCTGCTCGTCCAAGGGCTCGGCGGCGGCAAACAGGACCGCTTCAAGAATTCGCAGCTTTTCACGCCGGTCGCTTCCCACGGCCGCACCACTCAAGCGCGGCCTCTCGGCCTCGGCGATGGCGCGGGCGAGCTCGCGCGCTTCAGCCGCAGCCGGCTCGCGGTCGTTGTCGTTGTCGTCGTCGTCACCGGGACGCGTGTCGCCGGGGATATTATCGTTGCGCGAGACCACCGTCAGCCTTGGCGGAACCATTTCATTCCCCTGTTCGTTGCGCCGGCGCTCGGCCCGGCGATGCCGTCATCCCAACTGCTGCCATAGGGCGCCTGCTTCGCACTTACGCATGTAGATCGGCGCAAAGGGTGCGTCCTGTCTCAGCTCGATCAGGCCCTCGCGGGCCATCTCGAGGCTGGCGCCGAATGAGCTTGCGAGCACCGTGCGGCTTTCGCCGGCCGGCGCCAGGTAGCGCTTCAAGAAGAAATCGAGGTCGAGCCAGTCGGCAGGGCTTTCGCCAATGAGACGCTCGAGGCGGCCGCGCGCGTCCTTGATCGACCAGACGGTGCGCGCCTTGACGACGTGCGTCACCTTGATCGTGCGCCGGCGGATCTCAGAATAGGCCTTGAGCAGGTCGTAGATCTCCGCCGTCCACTGCGTCTCGGTGACGGACTTGGTCTGCTCGGGCATGCCGCGCGGAAAAACATCGCGGCCGAGGCGCTTCCTCGTCATCAGCTCGGCGATGGCATTGCGCATGGCGTCGAGGCGCATCAAGCGGAAGGCGAGCCGCTGCGCCATCTCCTCGGCGGTCGGCTCGTCGCCGGCGTCTTCCTGGCGCGGCAGGATCAAGCGCGACTTCAAGTAGGCGAGCCAGGCGGCCATGACGAGATAGTCGGCCGCGATCTCGATGCGAAGTCGCTGGGCCTCGTGAATGTAGGAGAGATATTGCTCGACGAGCGCCAGGATCGAGATCTTGGCAATGTCGACCTTGTGCGTGCGGGCGAGCGCGAGAAGGAGGTCGAGCGGGCCCTCGAAGCCCGCCACGTCGACGATCAAAGCATCTGCGGGCGCCGGGGCAAGCTCGGGCTCGGACAGCTCCCAGGCGCCAAACTCCTCTTGCGGCTCTGTCGTGGGCTCGTTCATTCAGACCTTGTTCGCATGGCCACCGCCGGGGCTCTCAAGCCGGCACCGACGCCGATTATCAACAGCCTACACTGATTCAGTGCGCCGCGAGCCGATTGCAAGGGCGCCGGCGAGCGCGGCCTCGGCCCGGGCCACGTCGAAGGGCCTACTGTGGCCGAGGAGCCTGCTTGCACGCCCGAATCGCTCGGCCGCTTTGCCGCCGAGCGCGGGCACATTTGCAGCAACGGCTTGCATCTCCCCGAGATCGCCGTTGCAGTGCAGGGCCACGTCGGACCCGGCCCGGATCACCGCCTCGGCACGTGCTTTGAGCGTACCAGAGAGCGCCTTCATGCTGAGGTCGTCGCTCATCAAAAGGTTATCAAAGCCTATCTCGCCCCGGATTACGTCCCGGGTCACGCGCTCCGACGTGCTGGCCGGCTCCCCGGGGTCGAGGGCGGTGAATACGACGTGGGCGGTCATTGCGGCCGGCATATCGGCCAGGGCACGGAACGGGGCGAAATCGGTGGCCGAAAGCTGCTCGTGCGTGGCGGTCACGACCGGCAGGTCGAAATGACTGTCCTTGGTCGCCCGGCCGTGGCCGGGAATATGCTTGATGACAGGGAGCACACCGCCCGCGAGGAGGCCCTCCGCGACGGATCGCCCCAGCGCCGCGATCTGGTCCGGGGTCGTGCCATAGGCGCGGTCGCCGATGACGTCGTGGGCGCCTGGCACGGGGACGTCGAGGACGGGGGCGCAGCAGGTGTTGATACCGAGCGCCTTCAGATCCTCGGCAACGAGGCGGGCGGCGAGGGAAGCCCATTCGCAGGCGCTCTCGCGGTTCTCGGCATAACGAGCCGCATAGGCTGCGGCCGGCGGCAAGGCGCGGCCCAGCGGCGGGCGCAGGCGCTGCACGCGGCCGCCTTCCTGGTCGATGAGAACCAGGACGTCGGCCGAGCCGATGGCGTCCTTGGCGTCGGCAACGAGGCGGCGGATCTGGCCGTGCTCGCGGCAGTTGCGGCTGAAGAGGATGAGGCCACAGGGCGCGGCAGACCGCAGGAAGGACGTCTCAGCGGGAGAGAGCTCCTCACCGGAGAGCCCCGTGATGAATGCGGTGGTCATGCCGAACCTGGCGGCCTTCCTCGGCGTCTCGTCAACGCCCTACTAGTAGGCCGTCACCCAGCAGCTTGGATAGCCCTGAGCCTTGAGCTGCGTGCAAAGCTCGCTTGCGCCTTCGCGCGAGCCGGGCGGACCTACCATCAGGCGGTGATACGTCCCCTTCTCGCCGAGGTTCGCCTCTTGGATGTCAGGCGTCTTGCTCTGAAGCAAAGCCCCATACTTCTGCTGCATGTCGGCGAATTGCTTGAGTGCATCCATCCGGCTCTTGGCCGAGGCAGGAACGGAAAGAAGAACAGCGACCCAGCCTGCGCCGGTCGGTGCGGCTGCAGCCGCGGCGGGCGGAGCCGTCGCCGCGACTGCTGCCGTTTTCTTGGCAGCAGGCGCCGCCGGCTTCGCGGCCGTGTCGGAGGCCTTCACCGGTCCGCCCAGCGACTGCGGGCCCGGGGAGGAGGGCGGCTCCTCGGCCAACGCTACGGCGGCCTCGGGCTTCTTCTGGGCAGGCGGCGGACTTACAACGACAGGTTCCTGCGTATCGGCTGCCGCGGTCGTTATCCGTGCCGCTGCTGGCTCGGGCTTCGGATCGGAGGCGGGTCTCGCCTCTGCCGCCTCAGGCCTCTGCGGCGCAGGGCCGCCGAAACCGCTCACGACCATGCCCGGCACCGAGACGGCTGCCCGCTGGGGGGCCGGCTCCTCGGCGGCCGGAGCAAGAATGCTCCCGTCGCGCCCTACGGTCAGCACAGGCACCTTGCGCGTGCCGGTCGAGGCGTCGACCTCGCCCGACGGCAGGGGCTGTCCGCCTTCGCCAAGGCGCCCCATAATCTTGCTGTCTGCGTGCGCGAATTGCTTGCCGCCGGGCTCGGAGGGCTTGACCTTGAAAGGACCCTCAGCGCCCTTGACGACTGGAGGCGTGCCATCGGACGGAGTACCGAGCAACGCGCTATAGGCATAGGTGAGCCCGCCGCCGACGATGACGGCGCCGAGTAGAACCATCGCAAACTTGCGGCTGCGGCCCGGAGCGGGCTCCATCTCGTAGGCCGCGTCCTCCTCGGCATAGGTCTGCTCGACAGTGCCCCCGTGCTGCTGAGGCGCCGCATAAAGCGCCGGCTCGAACGACGGCTCGGTGCCGTAGCCATCCGGGCCCGCCCACTGGCGATGCTGCGAAGCCTGGCGGCCCGTATCGTAGCCGGTGCTGAGGCTCGGCCCGCCACCGACGGCGTAGCCGCTCAAATCGTAGGCGCCCTGATCCTGTGCGCCCGCGGGCCACTGGGGAAGGCCGCCATAGGCCGGCGCCGCGCCATAGGCTGGCGGCTGCGCAGCCTGGGCTTGCGCGTAGGGATCATGCTGAGGCTGAGCGTAGGCGGGCGCCTGACGTGCCGGTGCTGCGGGCTGCTGAGCCGCGTACTGCGTTCCGGCGAACGGGTCGGGAGGAACCGCTTGCCCGTAAGGGCCAGCCGGGGGCGCCTCGGGCTGATAGCCGTAGGGCTGGGCGTACGCGGGCGCGGCCTGCTGGCCTGGGTGCTGGGCGCGGCCTTGCGCGGCGTTCCACGCTTGAGCGTCCTGATCAGCCGCAAGATGGCCTGGCAGCGGCCTGGCAGCGAATTGCGGCTGAGGATTGCTGGGTCGTGACATTTCGCTAGTCCCTCGTCGCCAATCCCATGGGAAGCAGTTGCTCCGCATCCCCCCGTATCATGAGTCTACCGCATGGCGTCCGGAGCTCCGACGCCAAGCACAGAAAGGCCGGAGCATAATACGCGCTGCACTGCAACAACGAGGGCACACCGCGCTGCGGTCAGATTGCGATCACTGGACTGAATAAATCGCAATTGTGGCAAATCATTGCCTCGCGTCCATTGGCCGTGAAAAGCGGAAGCCAAATCATAGAGATAGAAGGCCACCCGGTGCGGCTCATGGGCGCGGGCTGCGGCGGCCATCAGGGTCGGAAAAAACGCCAGCTTCTTGATGAGGTCGAGCTCGCCTGCGTCAGCCAGCGGTGAGAGGTCGGCTCCCCTCACCTCTTTGCTTTCCGCAGTGAGTTCCGGGAACGCCTCGGCGACGTTGCGCAGGATCGAGGCCGCTCGGGCGTGCGCGTATTGTACATAGAACACCGGATTGTCCTTCGACTGCTCGGTGACCTTGGCGAAGTCAAAATCCAAGGGCGCGTCGTTCTTGCGGTAGAGCATCATGAAGCGGACGGGGTCGCGACCGACCTCGTCGACGACATCGCGCAAGGTGACGAACGTGCCGGCCCGCTTCGACATCTTCACCGGCTCGCCGGCGCGGAAGAGCTTCACCAGCTGGCAGACCTTGATGTCGAGATCGGCTGACCCGCCGGAAAGCGCCGCCACCACTGCCTTCATGCGGGGGATGTAGCCGATGTGGTCGGCACCGAAGACGTTGATCAAGTGGCGAAAGCCGCGCTCGAGCTTGTTGTAGTGATAGGCGATGTCGGCGGCGAAGTAGGTGTAGCTGCCGTCAAATTTCTTGAGCGCGCGGTCGGTGTCGTCGCCAAAGTCCGTCGACTTGAAGAGCGTTTGCTCTCTGTCCTCCCACTCCTCGTCGTCGTGGCCCTTCGGCTTCTCGAGCCGCCCCTCGTAGATCAGGCCCTTCGCCCTCAAGACTGCGATCGCGGCGTCGATCTCGTTCTTCTTGCCTGACGTCAGCGAGCGCTCGGAGAAGAAGACGTCGTGGCGAATGTTGAGCGCGGCGAGATCTTCTTTGATCATCACCAGCATGGCGGCGATGGCGTCGGCGCGCACGATCGGCAGCCAACGCTCCTCGGGCATATCGAGCAGGGATTTTCCATGCTCCTTTGCCAGCGCCTCGCCGACCGGCTTCAGGTAGTCACCAGGGTAGAGCCCCTCGGGAATGGCGCCGATGTCCTCGCCCAAGGCCTCGCGATAGCGCAGGTAGGCCGAGCGCGCGAGCACGTCGACCTGGCCGCCGGCGTCGTTGATGTAGTATTCGCGCGTGACGTCGTAGCCGGTAAAGGCGAGCAGGTTCGCGAGCGCGTCGCCGAAGACCGCGCCGCGGCAATGGCCGACGTGCATCGGGCCCGTCGGGTTTGCGGAGACGTACTCGACGTTGGTGCGCTCGCTGTTGCCGACATTCGAGCGGCCATACTTCTCAGCGTCGGCGAGAATGGCGCGGACGACACGGTGCCAATACTCGGGCATCATCCTGATATTGAGGAAGCCGGGGCCGGCCACCTCGACGCCGGCGACGTCCGGGTCCGCCGCAAGCTTCGACTGCAAGGCAACCGCAATGTCGCGCGGCTTCATGCGCGCCGGCTTGGCGAGCACCATGGCCGCGTTGCAGGCGAGATCGCCGTGCGCGGGATCGCGCGGCGCCTCGATCTCGACCGCAGGGGCGGCGATATCGGACGGCAGGACGCCCTCTTGCTTCAGGGCCTCGAGCGCGGCGGCGACGCGGGCCCCGACCTCCGCATAGGCGTTCATGGGTCGTCCTTTTTCAGTTCTGCGATCGTGGAAACTAGGCCCGGCTATCGCAATTCCGGTGTCGCGTCAAACAGGCGACGGTGCTCGGCGATCGCATAGCGATCGGTCATGCCGGCGACGAAATCGCCGATGACGCGAGCGCGGCGCCGCTCGCTGAGCCCGGCTGCGGCCGCCCGCCAGGCGTCGGGCATGGCTGCGGCGTCGTCGACATAGCGGGCAAAGAGGTCGCGGACGATCTCGGCGGCCTTGTCCATCACGTCCATCACACGGCGGCTGCGATAGACGCGCTGAGTGAGGAACGTCCTCAGTCCGGCGATGTCGGCGCTCATCTCATCGGAAAAGCCCGCTACCGGTCTTCCTGCTTGCCGGATGTCGTCCGGGCTTGCGGGCGAGAGGGCGCGCAGGCGGGTCCGGGATTCGGTGACGACCGAGCGGACCATCTCCGTGATCATGCGCCGCGTGACCTCGTAGGTGAGGCGGCCCTCGTCGCGCTTGGACGCGCCGGCACGTGCCTCTTGTGCCACTCGCCCGGCGAGCGGCGCGGCGCCAAGAGCGTCGAATTCGAGGAGCCCCGCGCGCAGGCCGTCGTCGATGTCGTGGGTCAGGTAGGCGATGTCGTCGGCAAGCGCCGCGACCTGCGCTTCGGCGGAAGCGAAGCTCGCCGGCTCGAGGCTGCGCCAGGCCTCGAGCGGCCGGATCACCTTGAAGACGGCCGCGTCGTCGTCGGCGCCTACGGGACCATTGTGCTTCGCCAGCCCCTCGAGCGTCTCCCAGGTGAGGTTCAAGCCGTCGAAGGCCAGGTACTTGCGCTCGAGGTGCATGACGACGCGCAGGCTTTGGGCGTTGTGATCGAAGCCGCCAAAGTTGCGCAGGGCAAAATCGAGCGCGCGCTCGCCAGCGTGCCCGAACGGCGGGTGGCCCAGATCATGGGCCAGCGCGAGGGCCTCGGCCAAGTCCTCGTCGAGTCGAAGCTGGCGCGCCATGGTGCGCGCGATCTGCGCCACCTCGAGGCTGTGGGTGAGGCGCGTGCGGTAGTGGTCGCCCTCGTGAAAAACGAAGACCTGGGTCTTGTGAATGAGGCGGCGGAAGGCCGTGGAGTGCAGGACACGATCACGGTCGCGCTGAAATGGGCTCCGCGTCGCGCATTCGGGCTCGGGATAGCGGCGTCCGCGAGACGGGACCGCGCTCGCAGCATAAGGGGCCGGCAGCCGCTCGCCCGGCCGCAGGCTTTCGCCATAGGCGCCGCTCTCTTTGTCAGCGATGGTCTCGGCCCGTGTCATGCGGCTCCAGTACACCCGGCATGATGCTCAAGGCCACCCTTGCCCATTTGACAGCGCTGCCATCATCCCTATCTTCCTTGCAGTGTTTGCCGCTTCGGGCAACTCGAGTTGTACCGGAGCCCCAACAAGCGAGCTTCCCATGTCCAACCCCACGGTTACCGTGACCGAGCGTGCCGCGCGCCGCATCGCCGAGATCGTGGCGGGCGAATCCGCGAACACCATGCTCCGCGTCTCCGTCGAAGGCGGGGGATGCTCGGGCTTCCAGTACAAATTCGATCTCGTCGGCGAACGGGCGCCCGACGACCTGATGCTCGAGCGCGAAGGGGCGCGCGTCCTGATCGATCCCGTATCGCTCGAATACATGGGTGGCGCCCAGATCGACTTCGTCGACGACCTCATGGGGGCGTCGTTCAAGATCCAGAATCCGAAGGCGACGGCGTCGTGCGGGTGCGGGACGAGCTTCTCGCTCTGATGAAGATCGTCACCTGGAACATCAACGGCATCAAGGCGCGCATCGAGGGGGCGCTGACCTACCTCAAGGAGGCGCAACCGGATGTGCTGTGCCTGCAGGAGATCAAGAGTGTCGACGACGGCTTTCCGCGCGAGGCGATCGAGGAGGCAGGCTACCAGGTCGCCACCCACGGCCAGAAGGGCTTCAACGGCGTCGCGATCCTCGCCAAATCCGGCCTCGAGGACGTGAAGCGGGGTCTGCCCGGCGGCGACGGCGACGAGCAGGCCCGCTATATCGAGGCGACCGTCATGCTCGGCTCACGTGCCGTCCGCGTCGCCTCAATCTACCTCCCCAACGGCAATCCGATCGGCACCGACAAGTTCAGCTACAAGCTCGCCTGGATGCGCCGTCTCGAGAACCATGCCCGGGCGCTGCTCGACGACGAGATGCCCGTCGTGTTGGCCGGCGACTTCAACGTCATCCCGGAGCCTGCCGACGCGAAGCGGCCGGAGGCCTGGCGCGGGGACGCGCTCTTCCAGCCGGAAAGCCGCGCCGCATTCCACGGGCTTCTCAATCTCGGGCTCGCCGATGCCGTGCGCACCTGCCACCCAGAGCCCGGTATCTATACGTTCTGGGATTACCAGGCCGGTTCCTGGCAGAAGGACGACGGCATCCGCATCGACCACCTGCTCTTGTCGCCGGAGGCTGCCGATCTCCTCGTAGCTGCCGGCGTCGACCGCATGACGCGAGGCTGGGAGAAGCCGTCGGACCACGTTCCGGCCTGGGTCGAGCTCGACGCGAGCTGACCTTGTCCTGCACGGTCAGGCGTTTGGCGGCCGTCAGCGATTGGGGGTCGGGAGCATGGTGTCGACATCGCGCAGCTTGGGACCTGCCGCGGCGCCGTAGGAGAACGAGCGCCCTTCCGGCAGGCGCGGCACAGGTGCCGCCGTCACCGGGGGCGCGTCGCTGCGCTTCTCGTTCGAGGCCTGAATCGGACCCACGGTCTCGCCGTTGGCGCAGGTGCGCACGGGGGCGGCCGAGAGCTGCGACAGCCCGCTGCTATCACCCGTTTCCGTCGGCTTCCTGCCGTAGCGGTTGCCCCACTGAGCGACGATGCCCGTCGCCTGGTGACGCGTACCCTCGCCGGCGCCGCAGAAGATGTTCTGATAGATGTCCTCGATCCACAGACGCTCGGACGGTGGTGCGTTGTTGACGGCGATCGAGATCAGCGCGAGGGCGCGCGGCGGATCGGCCTCGACGTGCTTGCCACGCCAGAGAAGGTCGGCGAAGAACGCCTGCGCACCAGCGTGACCGTTCTGGCTCAGGATCGAGAGCCAGTGGCGCCCGAGCGGGATATTGGTCGCCATGCCTTCGCCCTTGAGCTGGAGCTTTGCGAGCTCGAACTGGGCATCCTCGTCGTTGAAGGTCGTCGAGGCGTTGTTCAAGTAGAACACGGCGCGCTCGGGATCGGGCTTGAGGCCGATCTCGGGAAGGCCGGTGCGCACGTAGCCTGCGAGCGCGGTGAGCGCCTTGCCGACGTAGGGGGCACGAGGATCGTCGTCGGGGTCGGCATCGAGGTTCTCGTCGACGATCTTCTCGAAGAGCGCGTAGGCCTTGGTGTGGTCGGTATGAGCGCCGGTGTTGTCGGCGTAGATACGGGCCAGGTAGTAGTTCGCCATGAACTGGTTCTCGGCCGCGGCAAATTCGAGCGCGGGAATGGCGATCTCGTAGTAGCCGCCCTGATAGGCGCTGACGCCTTGCTTTAGCGCCTCGCGCGCCGATTGGAACGGCGTCGTACCTGCACTCGCCAACGCGGGCGCAAGCACGATCACGGCGATACCGATCAGTAGCCTAGATATCCGCATAGCAAACAAGTTCCGCCTTCCCGCCAGGATGAGTGACGGCGCCGAACCGCGCCGGACCTACCTGATCCGCAAACTTCCTCAATGCGCCACTAGTGTAGGGGTTGAGCGGCGGCTTCCATGCCGCTCGCCGCTTTTCGAGCACTTTCGAATCGACCTCGAGATCGAGGGTTCCCTTTACGGCGTCGATCGAGATGATGTCGCCGTCCTCGATCAGCGCGATCGGGCCGCCCAAGGCGGCCTCGGGGCCGACATGGCCGATGCAGAAGCCGCGCGTCGCGCCGGAGAAGCGGCCATCGGTAATCAGGGCCAAGCTGTCGCCGGACCCCTGGCCATAGAGCGCCGCCGTCGTCGACAGCATCTCGCGCATGCCAGGTCCGCCCTTGGGGCCCTCGTAGCGAATGACCAGGACCTCGCCTTCGCGGTAGTTGCGCGCCTGGACGGCCGCGAACGCATCCTCCTCGCAGTCGAAACAGCGCGCGGGGCCGCGGAAGGTGAGCTTCTTCAAGCCCGCGACCTTGACGATCGCGCCATCGGGGGCGAGCGTGCCCTTGAGACCGACGACGCCGCCGGTCGGACTGATCGGGCTCGACACCGGGTAGACGACCTTCTGATCGGTGTTGAACTTCACGGACTCGAGATTCTGCGCCATCGTCTTGCCGGTGACGGTGAGGCAGTCGCCGTGCAAAACGCCGCCTTCGAGCAGCGCCTTCAAGATTTGCGGCACGCCGCCGATGTCGAACACATCCTTGGCGATGTACTGGCCGCCAGGCTTCAAGTCGGCGATGTAGGGCGTGCGCTTGAAGATCTCGGCGACGTCAAAAAGATCGAAGTCGATGCCGCACTCATTCGCCATGGCCGGCAGGTGCAGAGCGCCATTGGTCGAGCCGCCCGTCGCCGCGACGACGATGGCCGCATTCTCGAAGGCCTTCCGGGTGCAGATGTCGCGCGGCCGGATGCCGTGGGCGATCAGCTTCATCACGGCTTCGCCGCTGGCACGGGCATACTCGTCGCGGCTTTCATAGGGCGCAGGCGCGCCCGCAGAACCCGGCAGCGCGAGCCCGATCGCCTCGGAGACGCAAGCCATGGTGTTGGCCGTGAACTGACCGCCGCAGGCGCCCGCGCTCGGACAGGCCACGCACTCGAGTTCGTGCAGCTCCTCCGACGTCATGCGCCCGGCCGAATGCATGCCGACGCCTTCGAACACGTCCTGGACGGTCACATCGTGACCGTGGAATTTTCCGGGCAGGATCGAGCCGCCGTACATGAACACGGACGGCACATTGAGGCGCAGCATGGCCATCATGGTGCCGGGCAGGCTCTTGTCGCAGCCGGCGATGCCGACGAGGGCGTCGTAGCAGTGGCCGCGCATGGTGAGCTCAATCGAGTCGGCGATCACCTCGCGCGAGACGAGCGACGACTTCATGCCCTGGTGGCCCATGGCGATGCCGTCGGTCACCGAGATTGTGCAGAATTCGCGCGGCGTGCCGCCGGTCTCTTGGACGCCCATCTTGACCGACTGCGCCTGGCGCATGAGCGCGATATTGCAGGGAGCAGCCTCGTTCCAGCAGGAGACGACACCGACGAAGGGCCGGTTGATCTGCTCCTCGGTCAAACCCATGGCGTAATAGTAGGAGCGATGCGGCGCGCGCGACGGACCTTCCGTCACGTGCCTACTCGGCAGCTTCGACTTGTCGAACGTTCTGGCGTCCATTACGCGTCCGTCACTTATCCTCTCGCCGGCGCGCGCACGGATCGCGTGCGAGCAGCGGAGCGAAGGCTCGGCAATTCGGATGAATGCGCCGCATTGCTCTCATTATCGTGGGAGCAAATGCAGTGTCCGAACTAAAAGCCCCCGCAAGCTTCTGTTCATCTGGCATTCACCGTCGACTTTCTTTGTGGCCCAAAAGAGGCATATTGTGTTGAGTTTCGTGGCATCTAGGCCACAACAGCTATTTCCGATCTCAAGTTTACAAACTCGGTAAACGAGCGTTGCGGCGCGACCACAGCTTTCGAACCTGCCCATTCAACCCGAAGCGGAAATTCCCCCATCCCGGCAAACCGATAGCAAGCGACTTCGGCCGATGATGGGCGCCGATTGGGCCGTTCTTCGACTTCTTCGGAGCGAAACCGGGCCAGTGTCACGCTGGGTACATCTGCGCAAATATTCTCGTGCTACGAGCGAAGCGGGACCCAGACAACCCAGGGGGACACCATGGATCTCAGTTTTTCTGCGGCGCCTCGGCAGCCGGGGCCAGGCCAACCCATCACTCTCGGCTGGAAGCGACCGTCGGGCCTCTACGGTCTCTCGGTGATCAACTTCCTGCTCAGGATCGTCACACTCGGTATCTATGGATTCTGGGCCAAAACGGAAGTGCGCAAACGCATTTGGTCGGCGGTGCGCATCGAGGGCGAACCGCTGCAATATACGGGCACGGGTGCTGAGCTCTTCCTCGGGTTTCTGTTCGTCTTCTTCCTGGTGTTGACGCCGCTCTTCGGCAGCGTGTTCGCGGTGACGATCGCATTCGGTCGCGAATCCGTAATCCCGAACGTCTACATCGTGGTGGTCTACACTCTCATGGTCTTTCTCATCGGCGTCGCCGTCTATCGCGCCACCCGCTACCGGCTGGCGCGCACGCGCTGGAGATCCATCCGCGGCTCGCTCGAGGGAAGCGCCGCCGGCTACGGCTGGACCTATTTCTGGACCCTCATCGTTGCAGTCCTCACCGTGGGCTGGGCTACGCCCTGGCGGGAGACGAAGCTCCAGGGAATCCTGACGCGGGATATGCGCTTCGGCACCGAGCCGTTCCGCTTCGACGCCGCGTCGGGCCCGCTCTATCCGCGCTTTGCCGTGCTGTGGATCGCCGCCATCCTCATCTATGCTGCTGCAGGCGTCGGGATTGCCCATGTCCTGGGGTTCTTGGGCACAACGCCCGTGCCGATCGGCGCTGAAGGCTCCCCGTACCAGATCGGCCCCGACGGCAAAATGATGCCGACGCTGCGTACTCTCGGGCTCATCTACGGCGTCGTTCTTTTGGCGGGACTCGTACTCTCGGTCTTTTACACTTGGTTTCTGGCCCTTCAGGCACGACACTTCGCCAAGCATACGCATTTCGACGGCGCCTCGTTCAAGAGCACCGTCTCCACCGCGGGGCTCATCTGGATCAGCCTCTCAAACATCCTCATCGTGCTCGGCACGCTCGGTATCCTGACGCCGATCGCGCAGGCGCGCGCGGCACGGTATATGATCGAAAATCTCGAGGCTGTGGGCACGGTGCGGTTGGGCGAAATCATGCAGGGGGCTGAGCAGAACATCCGCGCCGGCGAAGGGTTGGCGCAGGCGTTCGATATCGATGCCTTCTGATATGAGCCAGCCGCTTTACTCCGCGCGCTTCAGCGACGGCAAAAGCGCGGCTGCGGTCAATTGCGACGTCGGGCTCGGCGAGACCGGAATAGAGATCTTCATTGCGGGCGCCGAGACCCAAGTCTGGCCCTACGCGGGCCTTGCCGCCGCCGAGCCGCTCACGGCGCATGCCATCGACGTCCTGCTCACCTCGACCGCTCAGCCGGGCGCCGCCCTTTTCGTGCCCGAGACCGCGTTCGCCCGCGCAATTCAGGGGCACGCCCCGCAGCTCACGGCGCGGGCGACGCGCTGGCGCCACGCGCGACCCTGGGTTTGGGCCGCGGGCGCCGTTGCGGCCGTTTGCGCCTTGATCTGGGCCTTCGACCTGTCGCCGGCCCGCGCGGTCGCCAAGCTGCTCCCCGACCGCGCGCGAGCGACGCTCGGCGACTCGGTCATGCGCTCCATGACGGCCGGCAAGAACGTCTGCAGCGACGGCAACGGGCTCGCCGCTCTCGACCGCCTGACCGCGCGCCTCGCCGGGGCCCAGCAGAAGAAATTCAAGATCGTCGTCGTCGACTGGGATCTCATGAATGCGTTCGCGGTTCCGGGCGAGCAGATCGTGCTGACGCACGGGCTGATCGCCAAGGCGGACAGCCCCGACGAGGTCGCGGGCGTGCTGGCGCACGAGATGGGGCACGGGATCGAGATGCACCCCGAGACGGCGCTCGTGCGCGCGCTCGGGCTTTCGGCGGCAACCGATCTCATGCTCGGCGGCTCGGGCGGCACGATCGCCAACATCGGCATCGTGCTGGCGCAGCTCTCTTACTCGCGCGCCGCGGAGGGCGAGGCGGATGCGCAGGCGTTGAAGATTCTGAAGCGCGCCGGCATATCGGCGAAGGGCTTCGGGCAATTCTTCACGCGCGTGACGAAGCTCGAAGAGGGGAAATCGGATCTCAACGACATCGGCATCCTGCGCAGCCATCCCCTGACGGAGGAGAGGCGGCGCATCGTCGAAAGCCAGCCGCCCTACCCGGCGACACCGAGCATGTCGGCTCGCGACTGGGCGGCGCTGAAGGAGATCTGCTCGGTGCCCAAGCCGACGGATATCTAGACGCCGGGTGTTCGATCCCCATATGGGCAATCAGCCGGCGATCCGCCGGCGCGAGGAATGAAATGCGCAAGCTCACCTATGCCGCCCTGTCCCTGTTTGTGCTCGCCGCGTCGTACGTGGCCTATCCGTTCTTCACGGCGTGGTCGATCCGCGAGGCGATGCGAGAGGGCGACTCGGCCTACCTCGAGCGCAAGATCGAGTGGGACAGCGTGCGCACGAGCCTGCGCCAGTCCATCGGGGCGGCGGCATTCGCCCCTGCCGCCGGCAACGATGAGGGTGCGGCGCAAGCGCCCGAGCAGGCGCCCGGGTTGTGGCAGCGCCTCAAGATGAGCGTCGGCCGCCGCGCGGTCGACGGCATTGTCGACAAATACGTGACGCCGGAGGGGCTGCCGCAGCTTTTCGGCGTGCGCAACGCCTATCGCGAGGTGTCGGGCGAGGCCGCGGAGCTGAGGGCACTCCCCTGGTACCGGCGCGTCGCCGAATTCTGGTCGCGCCTCAAGCGGGCGGAATTCAAGACGCCGCGGGCGTTCGAGGTCGAGATGGCGGACAGGAACGACCCGAGCCGGCACTACGTCGGCCTCCTCGAGCTACGCGGGATCGAGTGGAAGCTCACCGAGCTGCAGATCAAGCTCGTCGATCAGCCGTCGCCGGGCGCGGCAGACGAGGCGGGCTGATCCTCCTGCCGTGTCTGACACTCTAAGTCAGAAGCCGCACTTTCCGGTCCAGCTGGGTTCGTCGTCAGGTCGAAGCCTCGATGCGCTTCAAGGCGGCGCGCAGGCGCTTGATGCGGTCGGCGCCCTCGGCGACGCGCTCGCGATTGAGCTCGACGACGTGCTCGGGCGACTTGGCGACGTTGGCCTCATTCGCAAGCCAGCTCTCGGCCTTGGCGCGATCCGCCTCGGCCTTGTCGATCTCCTTCGACAGCCGCTTGGCCTCGGCGCCCATGTCGATCACGCCTTCCAGGGGGAGCGCCACGGTCGCCTCGCCGACGACGATCAGCGCTGCACCCTTTGGGACCGCGCGCGCAAACGAGATGTCGTCGAGGCGGGCGAGGCGCATGATCGTCTCCTCGTGCTCTTGCGTGCGCTTTTTCGTCGTGTCGCTGGCGCCGGTGATGACGAGCGGGATCTTGGCGCCGGCCGGCACGTTCATCTCGGTCCGGACCGAGCGCACCTCGGAGACGAGCTCGATGATCCAGCGGATCTCCTCGTCGGCCTCGGGGCTGGCGAGACCGGCGAGCTGCGGCCATTCGCTGATCGCGAGCATCCCCTGGCGCTGGACGCCGTGCTCGACCATGTGCGCCCACAGCTCCTCGGTGATGAAGGGCATGAAGGGATGCAGGAGCTTCAGGCACTGGTCGAGAACCCAGGCGGTGCAGGTGCGCGTCTCGGCTTTCGCCGCCTCGTCCTCGCCCTCGGCTCCGAGGATCGGCTTGATCAGCTCGAGATACCAGTCGCAGAAGACGCCCCAGACGAACTCGTAGATGGCGGCGGCGGCCTCGTTGAATTTGTAGGCCTCGATGCCGGCGGTGACGGCGGCGGCCGCGCGCTCGGTCTCACCCACGATCCAGCGGTTCAGCGTGTGCTTGACGGAGCGCGGATCGAAATCGCGCTGGCGCACGCACTCGTTCATCTCGGCGAAGCGCGCCGCGTTCCAGAGCTTGGTCGCGAAGTTGCGGTAGCCCTCGACGCGGTTGGTCGAGAGCTTGATGTCGCGGCCCTGGGCGGCCATGGCGGCGAGCGTGAAGCGCAGCGCGTCGGCGCCGTACTGGTCGATGAGATGCAAGGGGTCCATGACGTTCCCCTTCGACTTCGACATCTTCTGCCCGCGCTCGTCGCGAACCAGGGCATGGATGTAGACGTCGTGGAACGGCACCTCGCGCATGAAGTGCAGCCCCATCATCATCATGCGCGCGACCCAGAAGAAGATGATGTCGAAGCCGGTGACGAGGACGGTCGTCGGATAGTAGCGGGCGACCTCGGGCGTCGCGTCGGGCCAGCCGAGCGTCGAGAACGGCCACAGCGCGGACGAGAACCAGGTGTCGAGGACGTCCTCGTCGCGTTTCAGCGCAACGTCGCCAGAATTGTAGCGCTTCGCGGCCGCCGCCTTTGCAGTTGCCTCGTCGTGCGCGACGAAGACGTGGCCGTCAGGGCCGTACCAAGCGGGGATCTGATGGCCCCACCAGAGCTGGCGCGAGATGCACCAGGGCTGGATGTTGCGCATCCACTCGAAGTAGGTCTTCTCCCAGTTCTTCGGCACGAACACCGTCTTGCCGTCTCTCGACGGCGGCGATGGCGGGCTTCGCCAGCTCGGCCGCGTTCACGTACCACTGGTCGGTGAGCCACGGCTCGATGACGGCGTTCGAGCGGTCGCCGTGCGGCACTGTGTGCGAGGTCGGCTCGATCTTCTCGAGCAGACCCAGCGCCGTCGAGGTCAGAGACGACGCGCTTCCTCGCCTCGAAGCGATCTAATCCGCGATAGGCCTCAGGCGCGTTGTCGTTGAGATGCGCGTGCTCGTCGAGGACGTTGATCTTCGTCGAGGTTGTGGCGGCGGCCGACCTCGAAGTCGTTGAAGTCGTGCGCGGGCGTGATCTTGACCGCGCCCGTGCCCTTCTCGGGATCGGAATACTCGTCAGCGATGATGGGAATCTCGCGACCGACGAGCGGCAGCTTCACCGTTGCCTTCGCCTTGATCAGCGCCGCATAGCGCTCGTCCTCGGGATGCACGGCAACGCCGGTGTCGCCGAGCATGGTCTCGGGGCGCGTCGTGGCGACGACGATATAGTCCTTATCGTAGCCCGCGATCTTCTTCGCGAGCGGATAGCGGAAGTGATACATGTGCCCGCTCGGGTCCTTCTTCAGGACCTTGGCGAGCGCTTCCGCATCGAACGGCTTCTCGGGATCGCCCGAGACCCAAGTGAACGATCCCTTGGCCTCGACCTGCACCACCTCGAGATCCGAGATCGCGGTCTGGAACTTCGGGTCCCAGTTGACGAGGCGCTTGTCCTTGTAGATCAGCGGACGACCGTCGACATTGTTGTAGAGATCGACGAAGACCTTGGTGACGGCGCGGACCATCTGGTCGTCCGCGTCACCGCGCACGCCCATGGTGAAGCGCTCGCGCGACCAGTCGCAGGAAGCACCGAGGCGCTTCAGCTGATTGACGATGGTGCGAGCCGCTCGTCTCCTTCCACTCCCAGACGCGGCGTACGAATTCCTCGCGCCCCAGCGCGCGCCGGTTCGGCTGCTGCTTCTCCATGAGCTGGCGCTCGACGACCATCTGCGTCGCGATGCCGGCGTGATCGGTGCCGGGCTGCCAGAGCACGTCGCGCCCGCGCATGCGCTCGAAGCGGCAGAGCACATCCTGCAGCGTGTTGTTCAGCGCGTGCCCCATGTGGAGCGAGCCGGTCACGTTCGGCGGCGGGATGACGATCGCGTACGGCGCCGCGCCGGCCCTATCCGGGCGGCCGCCCTTGAAGGCTTCCGCCTTCTCCCAGTCGTCATGGATGCGCGGCTCGATCTCGGCGGGCTGGTAAGTCTTCTCGAGCATGCGGGTTTAGGTTTTCATCTTCCTCGGCGTCGGGCGGTCCTACGAACCCCCTCGCGCGCTGTCAATCGCCAGCGCGGCCGGACGGGCGGGATCGGGCGCGAAATACCGTGGGACCCGGCGCAGCGCGGCGCCGCGGGCAGTCCTCGAACGACGATCGGAAACGCGCGCGGCGGCTCACTGCGAGCCGGGCGGCTTCATCCCGCTCGCGGCCTCGACGCGGAGTGCGCGCTCGATGATCCGCGGCATATTGTCGGAAAGCCAGCGCTGCAGCATCGGCTTCAGCATTTCCGCGACGGCGTCCTCGAGCGTGCGGATGGCCTGCGGGTGATATTCCTGCACGGCGGGGAGCAGAGGCTGCGCCACGAGCGCCGTGTGCGACGGGGCCGGCGCGGCCGGCTGGTAATCGTAGGCGCGGCGCGGCTCGGGGCGCGACGAGGCGGCGAGACCCTGAGCAAGGGCGTCGAAGGCCGCGGTCACGGCGGCCGTCGGGTCGGGCTCATAGACCGCATAGCCGTTCGTCGAATGAGTGTTGGCCGGATAATTGTTCTGGCCATAGGGCGTCTGGCCATAGGGCGACTGATAGCGGCTTGCCGTATCCGCCGCCGGCTGCGGGCGCGCATAGGGGTCGAGGTTGGGGGGCGGCGTGCCGCCGTTCATCAGCGACGCGAGCGCGGCGTTCATCAGTGCGTCCGTGGACAGTGGACGCGCATAGGGGTCCGCTGCCGGGGCCTGCGGGATCGGCGCCGGATCGGCGGGCCGCGACGAAGGCAACGGCGGGACGAAATTGCCCGGCGGTGGCGGCGCGGCGGCGTATCCCATGCCGTTCGCGGTCGTGGCGCCGTTGGTGTAGGCGCCATTGATGTGGGGCGCGGCGGCATAGGGCGTCGCGGGCGGCGGCGGAGCGCTCGCGCCGAGCGGCACGCTGAATTGCAGGTCCGCGGGTTGCTCCGGCTCGGGCGGGGTCTCGGGCTCGTTCAATCCGGCATGCAAGCGCGCAATCAGATCCGCGGTCGTCTGTGGTGCCGACGCGTTGTGTACCTGCTGGGCTTCCTTCGAGGGGAATGGGCCCGAGCCCGGAGCAAAGTTTCCATCCAGGGACGCGGGCGCGATTGCGTCGGACGCGGCGGCAGGCCCCGGCGCGGGCGGGCTCGCGGTCGCGGGTTGCGGCGGCCAGAAGCCGTTCTTCTTGCGCATCGCTTCCCACGGCGAAACGGGCGCGGGTTTCGGCTGAGGCAATGGCGCAACGTTGTCGGCACCGTCCACCACGGGAGACGAGGCGCTTGCCGGCCTGCCATTCATCCCTGTCTGCGCGGAGGTGGCGGTGGTGTCCGCCTGCGTCCCTCGCGCGAGAATTTCGTCGGCTGCTTCGATTACGAGCTCCCTCGCCACTGACGCGGACACGGCGGTCGTCGCCGCGTCGTCCTTGCCCGTCAGGCCTGCGAGCGGGTTGAGCTTGCGGCGGTCATTGGCGAAGGGATGCACCGGAATGGGCGCATCCAGGAGATCGGCAAGCTCATCCTCGAGAGACGACGGCGGCTCGACGCTGAACGGCGACGGCCGCGTGGCGGCCGGCAGCGGGGGCACGGGAGGCATCATTGCCCTGGCTTTGATCGCGCTCGAGAGACGGTCGAGCGAAGGGCGCGGGCGGTCGCTCATCTGGAAGGGCTTTTCGGTCAGCTCCTGGCGCAGGGCGGTTCCTGTCAGCAGCGGGTTGGACGTCCCCTCGGCATCCGCGCGCACCTCGGAAGGCTCCTCGGCAATGATCTTGCGGATCGAGGCCAAAATCTCGTCCATGCTCGGCTCTCTGTCGGGATTATTCATCGCCCACCCTTGCCGTCCAACTCCATCTCCTTCCCGCAAACATCCCGCACTAACCTAACCAAGGAGACGCTTCCGCCATGAGCGGCGCTCGTTGAGACTGTTCAACGGTAGCGGGAACAACGCAATATGCCCGCGACCTCATCTCAACTCATGCGCCAACTTGCCCCCTCCGCGCACAATCGCGCAAGCGCATCGGGCCAAAATCCTTTCATCCATCACTGGCCGGGGAACTTGCGCCCCGGGCGCACGCTCTCGGCAACCTCGATGTGGAGCGCCTTTTCGACCATGCGCGGCATATTGTCAGCGAGCCAGGCGCGCAGCATGGGGCGCAGAAGCTCGGCCGTCGTGTCCTCGATGGTTCCGGTCGGCGGGTTCGCGGCAGGCGCGGGTGGCGCCTGCGGGCGGAACGGCACGACCTGCTCGTTGTGAGACTCCCGCAGTCTGCCCGCGGTGGCCGGATCGTAGTATCCGGGGGCCAGGGGGCTCTGGGGGGGCATCGGTGCAACCGGCGCAATCGGCTCAGCCGTGTAGTGCGGGGTCTCGGGCGGATAGCCTGGATAATCGGGACGCGGCGGCGTGCCGAAGGAGGTTTCCTGGCCTGGCCCCACCGGCGGCCAGCGATACTCCTCGACCACGGGAATGCCGGGCAAATCCATGCGCGAGGGAATGATGCTGGCGAAGTCGACCCGGGGCTGCTCGGGCGGCTGGGCGGCTTGAGGCTGGTGTGCCGGTGGCGGAGCTGTCGGAGGACGCTGACCTTCGGACGTCCCACCTTCCTCGGGAGCCATTTGCTTGAAGCGCATGTCCTTGAACGGCGTCATGACGCGCTTGATTTCTTCCTGGATGGCGGGCGGCGGTGCCTGGGTGCGCCCGAACCAGCCGGTGAACGTCGACGAGTTCGGGGACACGTTGGACTGGGACGGGACCGACGCCGGTGGCGTCCTGGGCGGCTCGCTCGGTGCGGTATCCAGCGGCCGCGCATCGGGCGCCGGAGTAGTCGGGGCGCGCCGTCTTCAGCGTGCTCAACCCGGGGTACTGCGCTGGCGGATGGCCATTGCGGCCGGAGTTCGTGATCGGGTCGGCGTGGTCGGCGGCCGACAGTTCGTCGCCGTTGCGCCCGGCTTTGGGCTCCGGGCTGGACGACGTGGCGCCGCGAATGGCGTCGGTCAGGCGCCCAAAGAGGGCGGGCTTCTCGGGTGCCGGCGCTGGTGTCCTGAAAATCGAAGGCAGATCGAAGTCGGAGGGCTCATCGAAGGCGGTCTCGCTGCGCAGGGCCAGGACCTTGGGGGCGATCTCGATGCCGGGAGGCGTTCCCGACGGCTCCTCGGCGATGATCCGGCGGATCGAGGCCAGGATTTCCTCCATGCTCGGCTGGCCGTTTTTTTCCGTTATATCCATGACGCCGACTCCCTACACGAACCCGCCAAAGGTAACGCCATTGGCCCCACCTGCCACCGGCCAGCCACCGCTCGAATGCCCACTCACTCCGCGACCGGGTCTAGGGGGCGACGGAAAGCAATAACTTCGTTCGCCTTTCACACTCCCTGATCGGCGAACGCAGTTTTCCCGCACGTGTTCAGCTTGTGGTTTTCCCACCGTGGCGCAGGCTAGTTATCATAGTGGGCAACCGTGTGGCAAAGAACCGCGCTTGCGCAAACGAGCGCGGATGCTAGCCGCGAAATGCGGGCGGCTGCGACGTGCGCGGCCTCGCCAGCGAAGCGAGCGGCCCCGGACGTCGCTTTCAGCTCAACAGGTTATGGCGTGGAGCTTGAGACAGCGCCTGCCCGCGCGGTCCCGCGAGAGCGCTCAGCGATAAAAATTGAGCATAAGTACCGCTTGGCGGGTATCAGGCGGCGGGCGTCACTTGACGGGAGCGCCCTCGGGCGGGGCCGGGTCGACCACGGCATCCCAGCGGCCGTCACCGTCACCGCGGGTGATGGAGGTTCCCCACGGTTGGCGGCGAACCTCGAGATAGTGCTCCTCGGGATCATAGATCGTGTCGGCAATGCCAAGGCTCAAGGCGTCGAGCCGGCCGATCGCCGACAGCAGCGCGTAATTCGAGACGACGTGGTTGCGCTGCGTGGTGACGAGATTGACCTGCGAATTCAGAAGCTCGAGCTCGGCGTTGAGGACGTCGAGCAACGTGCGCTGACCAACGCGCTCTTCCTCGCGCACGCCTGTGAGAGCGGTGGTGTTGGCATCGACCTGCGCCTTGTCGGACACCAACTGCGCGCGGGTCGCCAGAAGCGCTGACCATGCCGTCACGACAAGCGCCTCGGTCTCGCTTCGCGCCTGCTCGATCTGCTGCAGGCGGCTCACATGTATTTGCTTGGCCTGACGGACCCGGGCGTAGACCTCGCCGCCCTCGTATATCGGCACGGTGAGACGGCCCGTGACGGTGGTGGTCTCGGTCTGGTCGTTGAATTGAGACGAGTCGAACCGGTTCGAATAGCTCGATTCAAGCTGTACCTGCGGCAGAAGCTCGCCGCGGATGCGATCCACGGTATAGCGAGCGGACTGCTCGAGGTAGAGAGAGCCGACCACGGCCGGGTTCTGGTGAGTGCCGATCTCGGTCGCCTCGTTGAGCGAATTGGGAACCATCTTTTCGTAGCCGCGCGGCTCGACGGGGTTCTCCGGCGCGTGCCCGATGACACGCTCGTAGCTGGCGCGACTGGTCTTCAGATTGGCGCGGGCGAGATCGAGCTGCGAGACGGCACCGGCACGGCGGGCCTGTGCTTGAGCGACGTCGGTGCGCGTCACCTCGCCGACGGCGAAGCGATCCTCGGTCGCCTTCAACTCGCGCGACAGCACGTTGACGTTGTTCTCGCGCAATTTCACGATCGCCTGGTCGCGAACCACGTCCATGTACGACGTGACCGCATCGAGGAGGACGCTCTGCTCGGTGTCGCGAAGCGTCTCGCGGCCGGCGCGCACATTGGCCTCCTGCTCGTTCACCGCATTGTAAGTCTGCAGACCGGTGAAAATCGGCTGAACGAGATCGACGGAGTAGCCCTTGGGGCGTGTCGTGCCCTCACCTAGCGAGTCGGGCCGGGTGTTGGTGTGCACGTAGTTGACGTCGGCGTTTCCCGTGATGATCGGACGGTAGCCGGACATGGCGCGCGCAACTTCCTCGTCCGTCGCGCGAAGCTGAGCACGCGTGGCGTCGAGGCGGGGGTTGTAGCGATAGGCGGACGAAAGGGCTTCGTTGAGAGACTCGGCGGCGGCCGGCATCGAACAGCAAACGGCAACTGCGGCTAGCCCTGCAGCTGCGGCCGCCATCGCGCGCAATCGGCGTTGGAACTCGTCCACCGTTCGCTCAGCTCCCACCACTCCACCTGCCAGCCGCGGTGCGCTTCGCGCTATCCATTGATGGCCGCAGAGTTTTTCCACTCTGTCCCGATGTAGTGGACATGCACGATTCTTAGAAGGCTGCGGGCGACCGTTTCGCGTTGTGAATCAAAGTATGTGGCCACATTCACACACAGCTTACCCACAGGCAGCAATGCCCGCCAACAGAGGATCGCAACTAACGCATTGATCGAATGCACAATATTGCCGCCAGTGATCTCGCTTGCGACAGGTCGGCGCGAATCACATGAACTCGTGGTGACCGGGAAAATGTCTGCAGAAGATGCGGGAACGGATGAAGCGCGGGTCTTCGAGGAACGCGCAAACTCAGAACGCAAACTCCATCGCCTTCTCGAAGCCCGGCAAGAGGGGGGCTGCAGCATCGAAGGCGCTCGTCTCGCCGATTGTACCGTCGTAGCGCCGCCAGACGACAGCTTTGCCGAGTGAGCCTTGCGCGGGCATGGAGAGTTGGACGGCGACCAGGCGTCCGCCGTCCTTCAGCTGCTCAAGCAGCGATTGCGGCGCCTCGGCGACGCCGCCTTCGATGAGAATTGCATCGTAGGGGCCATCCTGCGGGTGGCCGCCGGGGAGCTCGCTCGTGACGACACTCACGTTGCCCAGCGCAAGCTCAGCAAGAACGCGCCGCGCCTCGCGGGCGAGCCGATCATCGCTTTCGAGCGCAAAGACGGCTCGCGCCAGCTTGGAGAGAACCGCCGCCGAGTAGCCGGTCGCCGCGCCGACATCGAGAACGACGTCATCGGCTTGGATCTCGGCGAGCTGAACCAGCTTGGCGAAGGTGCGCGGCGCCATCAGCGCACGTCCCGCGCCGGCAGAGGAGGTCGCAGACAGCGACACATCGGCGTCCATGTAGGCCACCTCGCGCAAGGCGTGGGGCACGAATAGCTCGCGGGGAATCTCGGCCATGGCGCGGATGATGCGCCGATCCGTGATGTCGCTCGGGCGAATCTGGAACTCGACCATATTCGTGCGTTGTGTCGCGAAATTCACGCCGAAGCCCTCCCTTAAGCCGCCGCGATCGGGCGGCGAGACCATAGCCAAACTCGCGGGCTCAAACCAGCCCCGTCACGCGCGCAAGCGCGGCCAGAAGATGCATGTCAAAAGGACCGCCACGGCGAGCCAGACGGCAATCACGACAATCGCTCCCCATGTGCTGACCGGTCGCGCGGCGATCTCGGTCGCGGCCGCACGGTGCTCGGCGACGATCTCGGGATCTATGAAGCGCAGGATGACCCAGACGGCGGCCGGAAGCAGGATCAGCTCGTCGAGAAGCCCGAGGACGGGGATGAAGTCGGGAATGAGATCGATCGGTGACAAGGCATAGGCGGCAACGAGGGCGGCGAAGGCCTTGACGGCAAGCGGCACACGCGGGTCGCGGGCGGCAAGATAGATGGCGATGGCGTCGCGCTTGGCGGCTTGCCCCCAGCGCGCGAGCGCGGCCCGGATATTCGCCATGCCTGCCTCGCCTTGTATTCAGCCGGCGCTCTATGATAGATGCCGTGCTCTTCGCTGAACCATAGCGGCGCTCCGAAGAAAACGACAATCACCCAGGTGGCCACGTGGCGGAGTGGTGACGCAGCGGACTGCAAATCCGTAAACGCCGGTTCGATTCCGGCCGTGGCCTCCAGTTCCTCGTTTGCAAGCGAGGGAACGCGATCGTCGTCATTCAAGTGCCGGAACGCGAGGGCGCGCACCTCGCCGTTCTGGATTCGGTGCGGTATTTGCGCTAAGGCACTGGCTCGGTGGCTGCCCATCTGCTAAGAGCGCAGCGCTTTCCAAGGATCGGCTATTCCGCGGTAGCTCAGCGGTAGAGCAACCGGCTGTTAACCGGTTGGTCGCAGGTTCGAATCCTGCCCGCGGAGCCAATCCTTCTCAATCGTCTCCCAAAATATGGGCGCGGCAGACGCATGCCAAACGGCGCTCAGGGCGCAAAGCCCTGCTGCGGGGGCGGCGGCGCGTCGGGATCCACTACCTCGGCCACTGCCTGGGCCCCGTCGCGCTTGTAGATGTCGGGGCGGAACTGCACCTGCCCATCCGCCTCGGCCCAGGCCGTGATGTAGGTGAAATAGACAGGAACTGGCCGCGTCAGGTTGACGTCGAGCGCCTGGCCCTGCTCGAGGACGGCGCGCACGCGACCCGGCTCCTCCCAGCCCGGCTCGAAGCGCGCGATCCATTCGACGAGCTGGAAGACGTCCTGGACGCGGACGCAGCCGGCGCTGAAGGGCCGCGAGCGCTGCTGGAAGAGCGGCTTCATCGGCGTGTCGTGCATGTAGACGCCATGCTCGTTCTGCATGTCGATGCGAACGAGGCCGAGCGCATTCTGCGGACCCGGATCCTGCCTGAATTTTATCTTCGACGCGCTGGCCTGGAACCAATCGATCGACGAGGGGTCGAGCTCGTGGCCGTTGAAGTCGCCGGAAATGACGCGGATCTGCTCCTTGGCCAGGTAGTCGGGCTCCTTCTGCAGGCGCGGGATGACGTCGAGCTGGGCGACGCTGTCGGGCACCTTCCAGTAGGGAAAGAAGTTCACCCCCTTGATCATCGCCTTGAGCGAAGGCGTCTCGCGCTCGGGACGTCCGACGATGACGCGGTGGCGCAAGGCAACGGAATAGCGCTCGACGGCCTCGAGCTGGAATGCCGGAACGTTGACGAGCACGTAGCGATCTTCGGGCGGCGACTGCATGAGCTCGGCGATGCGGCCACGGTTGAGCTTCAGCTGCGCGAGACGCTCCTCGGCGGTCACGTTGAGGGCTGCGAGCGTCGGCTGATCGACGCGGCCGCTGGCGCGCAGGCCGTTGCGCTCCTGGAAGCGCACGACGGCCGACTCGAGCGCCGCTGTCGAAGGAGTATTCGTCGAATCCCGGCCCCAGCTCACCCGTGACGCGCAGGCGCCGGCGCAGGATCGCAACGCGCTCGTCGTCGTCGCCGGGGCGCAGCATGCGGTTGCCGGGGATGATCGGCCAGCCGCCCTTGCTGACGATGCGCCTGGTAACGGTCGATCGCCTTCTCGATGGCCGCCAGCATCTCGTCGCTGCGCCAGGGGATATCGTCGGGGCGCAAGTCGTTGAGCGTGTCGGGCCGCGGCGTCGAGGCCGCGCCCTGATTGAGTTTCTCGGAGTAGCCCGGCGGAAAGCTCTGGAGGCCGTCAAACCAGTTGCCGGCCTGAGCGCGTGCGCTCGAAATCGAGCCGACAAAGGCTGCCGCCGCGAGAATTGCGCCCAACGCCTCGACAGGGGCCCGCATACGGATACGGCCCGTTGCGGGCCGCATTCTGACGGCGCGGTGAATCGGCATCACCAGGTCCCAGATCCTTTCGTTTGCGGCAACAAGCCCCAGCGCCCGCGGAAAAACGGGGATTCTCGCTTCGGCGCAGAGCTAGACGAAGTCGATATGGCCAAACAAAGACGCTTTGACAACCCTTGACATGAAGAGCCACCGGCCTTTGAGGCAGCTGCAGCGCCGCGATGCCGCACTTGGCATTCGCCTCGGGCAGATCGGGCCCGCGCCGCCATTCACACGGCGTCAAAAGTGCTCCCAGCCCGGAGTATCAAATTTGCGCGGCCGCCCGGTGGGGTCATCGATCAGGACGCCCTCGCCCGCCTCGATGAGGCCGATCTCCGTGACGGTCACGCCTGCCGCCGCCGCCGAGGCGCGGAAGGCCTCGCCGCGGTCAGCGGGAACGGCGGCCAGGACCTCGTAATCGTCGCCGCCGGTCACGACGTCGCCGAAGCGCTCGGGCGCCACGGCGAGCACACGGCGGAGCGGGGGCGAGAGCGGAATGTCCTTTCCCCGCACCACGGCGCCGGCGCCGCTCGCCTTGGCAAGACGGCCGAGATCCTTGATCAGACCATCGGAAAGATCCATTGCCGCCGACGCAAATTCCCTGAGCGCCGGTGCAAGCTTGAGTGGCGGCTCGGGGCGCAGATATCGCGCGACGAGCGCGGCGGCCGACGGCGCATCGAGCGTCCACGTCTCGGCGAGCTCGGGCGCCTCTCGCAGCATCAAGCCGATCGCCGAGTCGCCGAGCGTGCCCGAGACGAAGACGCGATCGCCGGGCTTGGCGGTTGCGCGGCGGACCATGCGCCCGGCCGGGACCGCGCCCAAGCGCGGTGATGGTGATCGAGAGCGGCGCCCCCGGGCGCCGGTCGGTGTCGCCGCCGGCCAGCGCGATGCCGAAGTGCGCCTGCGCGGCGCCGAGGCCGGCCGCGAACCTCTCGAGCCAGCGCTCCTCGGGCGCCTCGGGAAAGGCGAGCGACATGAGATAGGCCACAGGGCGCGCGCCCTTGCCGATCAGGTCCGAGACGTTGACGGCCAACGCCTTCCAGGCGATGTCCTCGGGGCTGTCGTCGGCGAAGAAATGGACGCCGGCGGCGATCGCGTCCATCGTCAGCACGAGCTCTTCGCCCTCGGGCAAGGTGAAGCTCGCTGCGTCGTCGCGAAGGCCCTGTGCACCGGGAAAGCGGGCTGCGAGCGGCGCAAGATAGCCTTGGATCAGCGCCTCCTCGCTCACGACGCGCTTATCCGTTGCCACAGCTCAGGAGCCCTCCTCCGCCTTGAACTCGTCGGCGCGCACGCGATGCGCGATGCGGTCGAGCACGCCGTTGACCACCTTCGGCTCGTCGGCCTCGAAGAACGCCTTGGCGATGTTGATGTACTCGTTGATGGTCACGCGCGCGGGAATGTCCGAGCGCTCCATGAGCTCGAAGACGCCGCCCCTCAGAATTGCGCGGAGGATGGAATCGACGCGCACGAGCCGCCAGCCGATGGCGAGCTGCTGATCGACGAGCGGATCGATGTCGCGCTGGCGGCGCACGACGCCCTTCAAGACCTCGGCAAAAAATGTCGTGTCCGCGCCGGCGAGATTGTTCGGGTCGTCGGCGTCGAGGTCGGGGGCGCCGGCAGCGAAGCGATGCTCGATGAACTCGTCGATCACCTCGGCCGCATCGGTGCCGGCGAGGTCCATCTGGTAGAGCGCCTGGACGGCGGCCATGCGCGCAAGGGTGCGCGGATTTTGTCCGCTCGCGCTCTTCTTCTTGTGCTTCGGAGCGCGCATCACGTGACCTGCTCTTGGAGCAGGCGGGCGAGCTCGATGACGGCGAAGCAGGCGCGCGCGGCGTCGCCGCCCTTGCCGTCACGGCCGCCCCGGGCACGGGCGACCGCCTGCTCTCTCGTTTCGCAGGTCAGGATGCCGTTGCCAACGGGGACGGCGTGGCGCACGGAGAGCTCCATGAGCCAATGATTGGCGTTGTTCGAGACGATCTCGTAGTGCGTGGTCTCGCCGCGGATGACGCAGCCCAGCGCAACGGCGCCCGCGTAGCGTCCGCTGCCGGCCGTCTGCGGAATTGTCTCGGCCGAGATGGCCTGCGCCAGCGCCTGGGGGATCTCGAGCGCGCCGGGGACGGCGATGCGGTCATAGCTCGCGCCGCGCGCCTCGATCTCGGCGACGGCGCCGCGGGCGAGGTCGTCGGCGATGTCGTCGTAGAAGCGCGCCTCGATGATGAGAAGGCGCACGCCGCCGAACATGGCGCGCGAGGGGTGCTGCTGATCTTTCGCGGTCTTCTTGAGCATGAGCGCTATTCTATCTTGCGGGTGCCGACGATGCGAAGCCCGAAGGCCTCGAGGCCGACGTAGACGTCGGCCGGCGAATTGCGTCAGCAATACCATGTCGGCGACGCCGAGATCGCGCAGGATCTGCGAGCCGACGCCGATTTCGACCTGCCGGCGGCCGCGCATGCCTTTGGCGCCCGCCGCCGGCGCGTTCAAGCGCGCGATCCAGTCCGACACGCTCTTCGGCCCGAGATCGCGGATCAGCACGACGACGCCGCGGCCCTCCTTCTCGATCGCACGCATCGACTTGGCGACAGTCGTGCCGTGAGCGACATCCTCGCCGATGCCGAGGAGGTCGCCCTGCACGTTGACGGCATGCACGCGCACGAGCACAGGGCCCGGCTTCGACAGGTCGCCCTTGACGAGCGCGAGATGCTCCACCGGCTCGACCGTCGTCGCATAGACGTAGAGGTCGAACGAGCCGCCGAAGCTGCTCTCGACCGCGGTCTTCGCCACCTGCTTGACGAGACGATCGTGGCGCAGCCGATAGGAGATCAGGTCCTCGATGGTGCCGATCTTGAGCCCGTGGCGCTGCGCGAACGGCACGAGGTCCGGCATGCGCGCCATGGTGCCGTCCTCGTTCATGATCTCGCAAATGACGGCCGCCGGATAGAGGCCGGCGAGGCGCGCGAGATCGACGGAGGCCTCGGTGTGCCCGGCGCGGATCAGGACGCCGCCCTCGCGCGCGACGAGCGGAAATACGTGACCGGGCGAGACGATATCGTTGTGCGCCCTTGGTCGGATCGATGGCGGTGGCGATGGTGCGGGCGCGGTCGTGCGCGGAGATGCCGGTCGATACGCCTTCGCGCGCCTCGATCGATTGGGTGAATGCGGTGCGCTCGCGCGCCGCCTTCGAGCGCACCATGAACTCGAGGTGCAGCTCCTGGGCGCGCGCCTGTGTCAGGGTCAGGCAAATGAGGCCGCGGCCGTTCTTGGCCATGAAGTTCACGGCGTCGGGCGTCGCCATCTGTGCCGGGATGACGAGATCGCCCTCGTTCTCGCGGTCCTCGGCGTCGACGAGCACGACCATGCGCCCGTTGCGCATGTCCTCGACGATCTCCTCGGTCGACGACAGGAATCCGGTTCCTTCGGCGTAGGCGATCTTGCCGAGGCTCTTGGTCACGAACGGTACTCCATGAGGCGGGCCACGTAGCGGGCGAACAGGTCGACCTCGATATTGACCTCGTCGCCCGGCTTTTTGCTCCCCCATGTGGTCTCGGTCAAGGTCAGGGGGATGAGATTGACGCCGAAGCTCGATCCCTCGACCTCGTTGACCGTGAGCGAGGTGCCGTCGAGCGCGACGGAGCCCTTCTCGGCGATGTAGCGCGCGAGCGGCGCGGGCACGTCGAAGCGGACGCGGCGGCTCTCGCCGTCCGCACGCACCGAGGCGATGCGCGCGACGCCGTCGACATGGCCGGAGACGATGTGGCCGCCGAGCTCGTCGCCGGCTTTCAGCGGACGCTCGAGATTGACGCGACGTCCGATGCTCCACGAGCCGAGCGTGGTCCGCGACAGGGTCTCGTTCGAGACGTCGACGGTGAAGGCCGCTCCCGAGCCGTCGGGGCGCACGGTGGTGACCGTCAGGCAGCAGCCGTCGCAGGCGATCGAGGCGCCGATCGCGACGGAGGCGGGATCAAGCGAGGCGCGAATGGCGAAGCGCCCGCCGTCGCGGGCGACCACCTCGCCGATGTGCGTAACAATGCCGGTAAACACGCGTGTTCCTCAGATGCGGCGGAAGACATGCATATGGTCGTCGCCGATCCGGCGCGTCGCGGCAAGGGTCATGGGCCGAGTTGGTAGGAACCTGCTTAATATCTCCTCGGGCGCCGGCCCCGGAAGGGCCTCGTTTGCCGCGGGCGCACCAGCGCGGAACATGACGGCCTCGTCGACGAGCCCTGCCTCCGCGAAGTGCCGCCATACCGTCGGGCCACCCTCGACCAGGAGCCGCGTGATGCCACGCCCGGCCAGGATCTGCATCGTCTCATGCAGGCTCACACCGCCGCTCTCGGCAGAGACGGGAATGACCTCGACGCTCCCAACTCGGTGAGCGCGGCGCGCCGCGACGGGTCGGCGCCGCTTGCGCAGAGGACCCATACCGGGCTCGCGGCGGCGCTCCTCCAGAGCTTCGCTCCGAGCGGCAGATCGAGATTGCTGCTCAGGACAATGCGCACCGGGGTGCGATCCTCGAGACCCGGCAGGCGGCAGGTGAGCTCTGGATCATCGTCGGCAACGGTTGCGGCGCCGACCAGGATCGCGTCGGCCTCGGCACGCAGAAGCTGGCCGCGCGCGCGCGCCGCCTCGCCTGTCACCCATTGAGGTGTGCCGCCTTTCCCGCGCGGGACGCTCCCGTCTCGAGCGACGGCGAGCTTCACCTGCACGAAGGGGCGGCGCTCGGTCACGCGCAGGATGTGCCCGAGCGTCAGCAAGCGCGCCTCGTCGGCGAGCACGCCGGTATCGACCGCGACGCCCGCGGCACGCAGGCGCGCAATTCCTTGTCCGGCCGTGCGCGGATCGGGGTCCTCGACGCCGACGACGACGCGCGCCACGCCGGCGGCGATGACCGCGTCCGCGCATGGCGGCGTCTGTCCGTGGTGGGCGCACGGCTCGAGCGTGACGTACAGGGTTGCGCCGCGCGCACGATCGCCGGCACGGCGCAAGGCCTCGACCTCGGCGTGCGGCCGGCCGCCGGGCTGCGTCCAGCCGCGCGCGATCAATTCGCCCGAAGCCGGATCGGCGATGACCGCACCGACGGATGGATTGGGCGCCGCCGTTCCCAGGCCGCGCTTCGCCATCCGGAGCGCGATCGCCATCATGTGACGATCAAATGCCGCGATAGTCATCGGCGCCTGCTAATGCTTCTTGGCGAGCTCGGAGTGCGCTCCGCTGCCGTCCTCGAGCGCGTCCATCGGGCCGTCGCCGCGCGCAATCTCGCCCAGGACCTCCTGGAAGTCGGCGGCCTCGCGGAAATCGCGGTAGACGGACGCAAAGCGGACATAGGCGACGGGATCGAGCGCGCGCAACCCCTCCATCACAAACTCGCCGATGGTCGAGGACGAGACCTCGCTCTCGCCCGAGCTTTCGAGCTGGCGGACGATGCCGGACACCATGCGGTCGACGCGCTCGGGCTCGATGGGGCGCTTCCGGAGCGCCACCTCGACCGACTTCAGGAGCTTGTCGCGATCGAAGGTCACCTTGCGGCCGGAGCGCTTCACCACGACGAGCTCGCGCAGCTGCACGCGCTCGAACGTCGTGAAGCGGCCGCCGCAATCGGGGCAGACGCGCCGGCGGCGGATGGCGGCGTTCTCTTCGGTCGGGCGGCTGTCCTTGACCTGCGTGTCTTCACACGCGCAATAGGGGCAGCGCATCGTGGGACCGTCTCCGTGGGGTTGTTGAACTCGGGGCCTCGAGGGCCCCGCTGCCACTCATAGCCGGATCGGGGGCTGCCTGATAGGCCGCGGCGCGCTTTTCAACGGCGTCGAAGCGGCGCTCGCACCGCAAATGCCGCGGATTTCGCTTCGAAGATCTCAGACAGGTTTCGTCAGCATCACCCAGTTCTTGGGGCCGCTACGGCCGCCATAGGCAATCCATGGCGCCCGCTCTGCTGTCTCGAAGCCCTTCTTCTTGTAAAGCGTAATTGCCTTAGCGTTCGTGTCCTCCACCACAATCGACAAGCCGCGCGCGCCTGATTGCGATGCCAATCGAACCGCGTGGTCCAAGAGCTTGGAGGCAAGACCCTGGCCTCGAAACTCTGGATAGACAGCAATCGCAAGGACATTCCAGTACCCGGGAACTCGATTTTCCAGTGTCTCCAGTCGTTCGAGGTAGGGTGGCGACTGCCCTGCCAGGCCGGGTTCCTCGCCGGTGAGGCCGCCGACCAGGCCGCCCGCTATTCTGCCGTCGAATTCAAGCACATGTGCTCTTGAATAGTGATAGGGCAGCGTTCGGTCCTCGAGCACAAGCCGACGTGCGGCGGACAGGACCGAGTGGTCACCGTCACGGAATTTCATCCAGTGATCCAGGTCGATGCCATGACCCGCAATGTCGACAATTGCAGCGATCTCCAAGGCATCTCTGATGTCGGCCTGCCGTATTGGACTGCTCATGACGCTCACCCGACATACCTCAATTCAGTGGCTCGGCACGGACGAGTTGGCCGGTCGCACCGAAGGGGTGCGGCAATTGATGGCGATCAATGATCGAGCCGGCAATACGGCCTCACTCAAGTCGGACTACATTAACGGAAGAAGCGTGTAGGCCGTCGTCGGCTTCTTCCGGAAGGCGGCGCTTCCGGTCGCCGTCCGGCTCGCAGCAGGGCTTTCCCGCGCGGGGCGGATCGTCCGCTAGAAAGGATCAAGGTCCATGACCGACAGTTCAATGCCGACCTCCGGCCCTCTCGCTGCGATCGAGGCGCAGCGACACGCTCGCGCCGCGACGGGCTTCAGAGTTCATCTCGCCGCGTTCTGGATCGTGATGACCGGGCTGGTCCTGCTCAACGTTGCCGACCACAGGGTGTGGTGGGTTCAGTGGGCGTTCCTCGGTTGGGGCGCGGTGTGCTCGCGCACGGAATTGCCGTCCTGCTCAAGCGGAACCATCGGGTATCGGATCTCGAGAAGGCTATGCTCACCCGGCAGAATGTGCGCCAGTGAATTCTCTGCCGATCGGAGAGTGTCCCGGGCAAAAGATCCAGGTCTCGCCGCTGCATGTGTCTTCTAGAAGTGGACAGGGAGAGAGCGATGGAAGTGACAAGGGAGGAGGCTAATCTCCTCAGAATCCTGAGCGAGGGTGGCGGCTCTCTCGTCGTTGGCGAGGATGTTGAACGCGAAGCCTGGGATCGCCTGGTCGCGAACAGCTACGTGACCGTGACCGCGAAAGGGGAAGATTCGGTCCTCTACGAGCTCACCGACGCGGGCCGCGCCTTTCTCAAGTCGTGACCTTGCCGGGCCGCTACTTTACCAAAGCCGCTTGGCAATCAAGCCAATGGGCGATTACCGCGCGATCGTGGAACTGGATCGCTCCACAATTCTGGCAGACGATCATGAGGACATTGAGCGGCGCGCTCTGCGAGCAGTCCGGCACGTGAGAGCGCTGGCAATTGAGCGTCTGGACGTCGACGTCGCACCGAGACCGAAAGCGTCCGCAGACCGGACAACTCGTCAGGTGCTTGCCGAATAGGAAACGGTCGACATCGGCCTTCGAGATCTCGCGGGTCGCGGTCTCCGTCATGGCACTCACCGTCAGAAGCTCCACCCGCTCTAGAAATAGGCTGCAGCGACGGCACTGGCAAGCCATGCCGGGCCCAGGCGGGATTCACTTTTTTGTTTGTTTGTCCGGTGATGCCGGCAGCTCGCCGTTCACGGCCCCTCGTTTCACGGACCCCGGCCCGCTTTCTCTTGCGCCTCGAAGGCAGCGCGGGCCTTCATGACCTCGGTGAGGTTCGCCTCCGCCCAGCCGTCGAGCTTGCGCACGAGGTCGGACAGGGAGCGGCCGAGCTCGGTCAGCTCGTACTCGACACGCGGGGGAACCTCGTGGTGGTCGATGCGGCTGACGAGGCCGTTGCGCTCCAGCTCGCGCAGCGTCTGCGTCAGCATCTTCTGGGAGACGCCGCCGATGAGCCGCATCAGATCGCCGTTGCGCATGCGTCCGCGGCGGAGCGCGGGCAGGATCAGGAGCGTCCATTTGTCGGCGATCAGCTCGAGGATGGCGCGCGAGGGACAGGCCTCGGCGTAGACGCTGGCGGGCGCAGGCCCTGGATTCGTGGGCGTGCCGAACAGACCGCGCATGAGCACCAGTTTGCTGACCATAACGGAGGATCCTCCAGGACGGGGATAGTTACCAAAAGGTGCGTACTTTACCGACGGTGCCCTTTCCATATATCGCGGGCTTAGGCAGTCAACAAGCCGGAGCAAACGATCATGACCACCGTCGCCATCGTCTATCATTCGGGCTTCGGCCACACGGCCGTCGTCGCAGAGCGCGTCGCCAAGGGCGCAGCCTCGGTGCCCGGCGTCACGGCGCGCCTTTACAAGGCCGACGAGCTGTCGTCGCCTGACGCCGGCCCGTGGGCGGAGCTTGCCGCGGCGGACGCGATCATCTTCGGCGCGCCGACCTACATGGGCTCGGCCTCAGCGCCGATGAAGCAGTTCATGGATGCCTCCTCCAAGGTCTGGTTCACGCAGGGCTGGAAGAACAAGATCGCCGCCGGCTTCACGAACTCGGCGAGCTGGTCGGGCGACAAGCTCTCGACGCTGACGCAGTTTGCGGTGTTCGCGGCCCAGCAGGGCATGATTTGGACCGGCCCCGGGCTCATGCCGGGCAACAATGTCAGCACCGGCTCGCCGGAGGACATCAATCGCGTCGGCTCGTTCCTCGGCCTCATGACGCAGGCCAACGGCGATCAGGGTCCGGACGTCGCCCCGCCGGAAAGTGACCGCAGGACGGCGGAAAAGCTCGGCCAGCGCGTCGCGGAGGTCGCGATCCGGTGGAAGAGCGGGGCCGCGGCGACGGCTCGGGCTGCGTAGCAACAAAAAGGCCGGCCGCGAGAGCAATCCCGCGGCCGGCCTTGCTTAATGCGTGCGGCTTACTGATAGTTCGGGAAGCTGCAAGAGCGGCGCTGCGCCCGGCCAACTTGAGGCGCTCGTGCGCCGCTGATATTCGTCTCGCCATGGGCGACGAGCGGATCTTCAAGCTGCATGCCGATATGGCGCTGGCCCGCGCCGGGGCTGAGTGGGCGTTCGCGCGGCTGGCCGGGTCGCTGCGAGACATATTTCCCGCATCGGCCGAGATCCGCCACGTCGGTGCCACCGCGATCCCCGGGTGTCTGACCAAGGGCGATCTCGACGTCGTCGTGCGCGTCGCGCCCGAGGATTTCGCGCAAGCCGAAGCAGCGCTGGCGGAACGCTTTGCGCGAAACAACGGCTCTGATCTGACGGAAGCGTTTGCGGCGTTCGAGGACCCAAGCGCATCGCCGCATGTCGGCATTCAGCTCACTGCCGTTGGCGGCGCCTGCGACGACTTCCACCTCTTTGCCGACGCCCTGCAGCGCGATCCGGCGCTGGTGGCGCGCTACAACGCGCTGAAGCTCAAGTTCGACGCACAGGCGATGGATGACTACCGGGCCGCCAAGAGTTTGTTCATCGCGGGCGTGCTCGGCGGACGCAACGACGAAGGTGCGTAGGTCGGAGCGCGCGCGGAACTATCCTTCCCGGTCCCGCTCCAATTCGAAGTCGAAAGTGATATCTCGCTCCTCGAGAGCGGACGCTATTGCCGAGACCTCAGTGGCATCCGGCGGGCGTGTGTCGTGAAAGAACACGCACACCCAATACCCCTCAGCGCGCAATCGTTGCAGCGCGTCGCACTTGCCGGAAAGGGTCCGCAGCAGTGCATCGACGTGGGCGGTGAGGGAGTGCGACTGGACGCACCCCTCGGTCGAGAAGACCCAGCCTTTGTGCGAACGGCCTTGCGTGCTTTCGATACCGAGCTGGCTCGACACGAATACCGCGTCGGCCATGCCACGCCCGCGGTCGGGGCGAAAGATGTTCAACTGCGCATAGGGCGTTGGCATCGCTTGCGTCCCCGCGCGTCGTGGCGAAATGCGGCCCGGGACCTGTGCCGTGGGTGGGCAGGTCCCGCGATGAAGAGCGAGAGGTCGACTACTGGTAGATCGGGAAGCGCTTGCAGAGGGCGGTCGCCTCGTCCTTGATCTTCTGCTTCGACCTTGCGCGTTGCCGGCTTCGCCGTTCTTGGCGAGGCCGTCGAGCACTTCGGCAATCATGCGGCCGATGTCGCGGAACTCGGCTTCGCCGAAGCCGCGCGTGGTGCCGGCGGGAGCGCCGAGCCGGATGCCCGAGGTCACCATCGGCTTCTCGGGGTCGAAGGGCACGCCGTTCTTGTTGCAGGTGATGTGGGCACGCTCCATCGACTTCTCGGAGATGTTGCCGGTGAGCTTCTTCGGACGCAGGTCGACGAGGATCAGGTGCGTGTCGGTGCCGCCGGAGACGAGCGCGAAGCCGGCCTTCACCAGCACGTCGCCCATTGCCTTGGCATTGATGATGACCTGCTTGGCGTAGGCCTTGAATTCCGGCTGTCAGGATCTCGCCGAAGGCCACCGCCTTGCCGGCGATGACGTGCATCAGCGGGCCGCCCTGGATGCCGGGGAAGATCGCCGAGTTGATCTTCTTCGCAATGTCCTCGTCGTTGGTCAGGATCATGCCGCCGCGCGGGCCGCGCAGCGTCTTGTGCGTGGTCGTGGTGACGACGTGAGCGTGCGGGAACGGCGAAGGATGCTCACCGGCGGCGACGAGGCCCGCGAAGTGCGCCATGTCGACCATCAGATGCGCACCGACCTCGTCGGCAATCGAGCGGAACGCCGGCGAAGTCGAACTGGCGCGGATAGGCCGAGCCGCCGGCGATGATGATGCGCGGGTTGTTCTCCTTCGCGATCTTGCGCACCTCGTCCATATCGACGCGGTGCGTGTCGGGCTGCACCTGGTAGTGCACCGCCTTGAACCACTTGCCGGACTGGTTGACGGTCGCGCCGTGCGTGAGATGGCCGCCGTGGGCAAGGTTTAGACCCAGGATCGTGTCGCCGGGCTTGGCGAGCGCGTTGAACACACCCTGGTTGGCCTGGCGAGCCCGAGTTCGGCTGCACGTTGGCAAAGCCGCAGTTGAAGATCTTCTTGGCGCGGTCGATCGCGAGCTGCTCGACGATATCGACGTACTGGCAGCCGCCGTAGTAGCGCTTGCCGGGATAGCCCTCGGCATACTTGTTGGTGAGCACGCTGCCCGCCGCCTCGAGAACGGCTTTCGAAACGATGTTCTCCGAGGCGATGAGCTCGATCTCGTACTGCTGGCGGCCGAGCTCCTTATCGATCGCAGACGCCACCTCGGGGTCGGTCTCGGCGAGACGGGCGGTGAAAAAGCGCGACGTGGGGCTCTTGGCCTTCAACTTGAACATTGGGGTTCCTCGCTAGTGGCGGCTCTTGTGTCGACGGATAGGGCTGGGACGGCGGCGGCGCGGGCGACCAGGGCGCCCACCGGAATATCGCATGGGAAATACCATGGCCCAAGGGCGCGCAACAAAAAAGTGCGTCACGCGCGACGTTGCTACGCAGCAATGCGCGGAACCTCAGCCCATACGACCGGACGACTGCGGCCGAACATCTCGGGATGCCCGCGGCGGCCTACTCGGCGGCGAGCTTGGTCGGCTTGCCCTGAGCCACCGGGCAGTGCTTCCAGAGCTCGGTGAGCGCCGAGACGAGGTCGTCCATCTGCGCGTCGGTGTGCTGCGGGCGAGGGCGTCAGCCGGATGCGCTCGGTGCCGCGGGGCACGGTCGGATAGTTAATCGGCTGGGCATAGATGCCGTAGTGCTCGAGGAGCGCATCGGTCACCTGCTTGCAGTGCACGGGATCGCCGATCAGAACGGGGACGATGTGGCTCTGGTTCTGGAACAGCGGCAAGCCCGCGTCCGTGAGCCTCTGCTTCAACGTCCGCGCCCGCTCCTGGTGGCGGCGGCGCTCGAAGCTGCTCGCCTTCAGATGCCGGATGGACGCCAGCGCGCCGGCGGCAATGGCGGGGGCGAGCGAGGTCGTGAAGATGAAGCCCGGCGCAAACGAGCGCACGGCATCGACGAGCTCGCGGTCGCCGGCGATATAGCCGCCCATGACGCCGAAGCCCTTGGCCAGCGTGCCGTTGATGATGTCGACGCGGTGCATGACGCCGTCGCGCTCGGCGATGCCGCCGCCGCGCGGCCCGTAGAGGCCCACCGCGTGCACCTCGTCGAGATAGGTCAGCGCATTGTACTTCTCGGCCAGGTCGCAGACGGCGCCGATCGGCGCGATGTGGCCGTCCATCGAGTAGACGCTCTCGAAGGCGATGATCTTCGGCGTCGTCGAGCGGAAACTCTCTGAGCTTGGCCTCGAGGTCGGAAAGGTCGTTGTGGCGGAAGATGCGCTTCTCGCCCTGGCCGTGACGGATGCCTTCGATCATCGAGGCATGGTTCTTCTCGTCGGAGAAGATCACGCAGCCGGGCAGCAGCTTGACGAGCGTCGACAGCGTGGCGTCGTTGGCGACGTAGGCGGAGGTGAAGAGAAGCGCCGCCTCCTTGCCGTGCAGGTCGGCGAGCTCGCGCTCGAGCTCGACGTGATAATGCGTGGTGCCGGAGATGTTGCGCGTGCCGCCGGAGCCCGCGCCCGCGGTATCGATCGCCTCGTGCATGGCGGCGAGGACGGCCGGGTGCTGGCCCATGCCGAGGTAGTCGTTCGAGCACCAGACGACGACGGGCCTGGCGCCTTCGGCGGTGAATCGCTGCGCCTTGGGATAGGCGCCGCGCTCGCGCTTGACGTCGGCGAACACGCGATAGCGGCCTTCCTGCCGGATCGCGTCCAGCGCGGACCTGAATTGCGTCGCGTAGTCCATCAAGCGTTCCCTCGGTGCGTTTATTCTTGGCCAGCTGGCTTTTGTCATTTGACCGTTACAATCCAACGCGCAGGCTCATGGATCAACCGACCTTATGTCGCGGGGTCAGCGCACTCTCTACCGAACCGGTTTCCGGGAGATTACCAGCAGCCTCGAAGTCCCTATAGCAGCTCACTTTGGCCTCATCGAGGCCCGAGTGAACGCGGCGGCAACTTTCCTTTTGTGCCCTGCAATAGGTGGATCGCTCTTGATCGTAATCAAGCCGTTGGCGGCTCAATACGTCGCAGCCGCCTCGCCGACGCCATCCTTGCCGTAGAGGTCGCGCCGGAACTGGACGGCCCCGTCCTCAGTCGCCCAGGCGGTTATGTAAACAAAGTACAGCGGGACAGGGGTCGTGAGCCTGACATCGAGGCGCTTGCCCGAGGTCTTGATCTCGGCGATGCGGTCCTCGTCCCAGCCGTCATTCTGGCCGAGGAGCCAATAGGCGAGGCGCTCGATGTTGTGGACGCGGATGCATCCCGAGCTTGCGGCTCTGAAGTTCTTGCCGAACAGCGTGCCCGACGGCGTGTCGTGCATGTAGACGGACTCACCTGACGCGAAATTGATCTTCACGAAGCCGAGCGGGTTCTCCTTGCCCGGCTGCTGGCGGTAGGACAGCGTCTTCGGCTGGTTCGAGGACCAGTTGATCTTCTCGGGATCGACCTTCTTGCCGCTGCCGTCGTAGGCGTCGATGCCCATCTTGATCAGCACGTTCTTGCCCGCGGCCTGCAGATCGCGGCCCTGCGGGATCAGATCCTTGTCGATCACGGTCGGCGGCAGACGCCAGATCGGATTGAAATTCATCTCCGTGATCGTCGAGCGCAAGAGCGGCGTCGGGCGCTCGGGCTTGCCGACGACGCCCGCGTGACGCGTGATCACGCGGTTCAAGGCGACGGCTTCGACCTGTGCCGCCGGAATGTTGACGATCACGTATTTCTTGTGATTGCGGACGACGCCGGCCATCTCGGTGAGCCGGCGCCAAATTGGTCTTGAGCTGCTTTAGGCGCGCGTCGGCAGGAATGTTGAGCGCCTGCACGGTCGCCTGGTCGACCTTGCCGGTCGGCGTCAGGCCGTTCGTGGCTTGAAAGCGCTTCACGCCTTCGACGGTCGCGCGTGTCGTAGGTCTCGCCGGCGCCTGAGTCCTCGGTGAGCTCTCCGGAGGCGAGAAGCCGGTCGCGCAGGATCACGACGGCGAAGTGCGTCTCGCCAGGCTTGAAGGTGACGTCAGGAACCGTCTTCCAGCCGCCGGCGGCGACGATGTCGCTGTAGCGCTTGATGGCGTTCTTCGTGGCTTCGATGTTGGCCATCGCGAGCGTCGGGAAGCCCGGCTCGGGATTGCCCTCCCAGTCGCGGATGAACTGGCGGTCCTGCTGCAGATCACTGACGACGCCGCCGCCGCCGACGGGCCCGAACTGGATCTGGCCGTAGGAGTCGTCTTGCGCGTAGGCGCCCGCGCCCGGCGTGAGCGAGATCGCTACGGCAATGGCCGCCAGCCCGCAAAATCTCAGCGCCCTCGCCGCGCCATCTGCATGCCGTGTCGCCATGAGCACCCCGCCAGCCCGAAGACCCGTTTTCGTCACGCGGATGGGAAACCAGAAACAGCCCGTTGCCGGGATCTTGTGTTGCGAGCGGGGAACTCACATCCCGCCGCCGGTGCGCGGCAGCAGGGACTTGCCGGACGGCCCTGCTCGGCGCCGTTCCAGCGACGCTGCGACATTCGCATGATCTTGAACAGACAGAAAGGCGGCTTGATCCACGCAATTCAAGGTGATGCGGAGATGCCACAATCCTGGCCGGCGGAGGTCGATTTGATCAGAGGGCGGAAAATATCATGCGTCGCGCGAAGCGCGCCTGCGCGGCCGACGGCATCGACGGGACAAAAAAGGGGCGCCAGAAGCGCCCCTTTGTCGATTGCATTGCCGATGTCCGACCAGGACCCTAACCAGCCTAGAGGCGGAAGCGGATCTGGTCCGTCCAGTAGCGCTCGAGGCGTGCCAAGCGCCTTGTTCAGACCGCGGAAATCGTCGGCCGTCACCTGGGCGACCGCCTCCACGGAGCCGAGCTGGCGCTGGTAGAGCTTGCGCACGACCTCGGAGGCGGACTTGCCCTTGGCCGACAGCGACACGCGCACGCTCCGGCGATCGCTGTCGCTGCGCTCGTAGTCGATGTAGCCCATCTCGACGAGCTTCTTGAGGTTGTAGGAGACGTTCGAGCCGAGGTAGTAGCCGCGGCTCTTGAGCTCACCGGCGGTCAGCTCGTTGTCGCCCATATTGTAGAGCAACAGCGCCTGCACGCTGTTGAGATCGGAAGTGCCCAGACGATCGAACTCGTCCTTGATCACGTCGAGGAGCAGATGATGCAGCCGCTCGATGAGATGAAGTGCCTGCACGTACTCCGTGCCGATTGAAGGATCCTGGTCCACCGGCGCACGGAGGTGCGCGGCGTTGACTGCCACTGACATAACCCTGCCTCACTACCTGTTTGACGCTGACCGGTTTTCCGGTTCTGAGGAGAGGCTACGCGAGACCGATAAAAATTGGCTCAATAGCAATGGTAAATGTTGCGTAAGCGGCGGCGTCATTTTGCGCTGCTTGGAGGCTGCGCTCTGCGACCGCATTATATGAGTTGCAGCAGTGCGACGGGATCACGCCCGCTGCTCCTGCATGTCGCGGCGCGTCGCGAGGTTGAGCTCACCAGTTCCCAGCGACGCGAAACAGGCGTCGACCATTTCCTGCGTCACGTCCTCGAGGCAGGCAGGCTGCCAGTCGGGATTGCCGTCCTTGTCGATCAGCGCGGCGCGCACGCCCTCGTAGAAGTCGTGGCCCTCGAGCGCGCGGCAGGCGAGCCGATAGTCGACGTGGAGCGTCTCGCGCAGATCGCGCGCTTTCGATTCGCCAATGTGGCGGTGCGTGATCTTGAGCGAGAGCGGCGAACGGCGGCGCAGGTCAGTGACCACATCCTTGGCCCACGACGCCGCCGTGCCGCCGACGGCCTCGAGGCGCTGTGACGATCTCCTCCACGCCCGGCGCGGAGAAGCACTCGTCGATGAGCGCCGCATAGGGTGCGAGCTCCATCGGACCCGGGTCCTCGTGGCGGTCATCGAGCGCGGGGTCGACCGGCCAGGCGTCCCGGATGTCGGCCTTGATGGCGTCGAAGTGGCGGGAGGCAATGCAATGGGTGACGAGGCCCAGCGCGTAGGCGTCGGCGCGTCCGATGGTGCGCCCCGTCAAGCCGAGGTACATGCCGACGTGGCGCTCGAGCTTGGCAAAGACGTGGCAGATGCCGACATCGGGAAAGAGGCCGATCTGCGTCTCCGGCATCGCGAAGCGATAGCCCTCGCCGGCGACGCGGTGGGTGCCGAACAAGGTGATGCCGACGCCGCCGCCCATCACCATGCCGTTGATCAGCGGGATGGTCGGCTTGGAAAAGCACTCGCATTGCCAGTTCAAGGCGTACTCTTCGGCGAACGCCCGCTTGGCGCGCGCCATGTCCTCGCGCGCCCAGGCCACGACCTCGCGCACGTCGGAGCCCGCAGAGAATGCCTTCTCGCTCGCCGACTGCATGACGACGGCGTAGACCTGCGGATCGCGGGCGAATGACCACAACGCCTCGGCGAGGCGGGCGCGCATTTGGCTGGTCAAGGCGTTGTGCGCTTTCGGGCGATCGAGCGTGACAAGCGCCATCGAGCCATCGACCACGGCTCTCAGCTCCTCGCCTGCTTCATCGCTCATCGACTTACCCCCGGGCGCGTTGCCAATCGTCAGCTCACGGCCTCTATTTACCTGTCAACGACGCGGTGCCAATCGCTCGTGGCCATATTTTTGCGGCTATACAACGCGCATCGTAGAGATGAAACTAAACTCGATTCGCCGTCGTTATCGTTGACGGTGTGCGAAGCGCGGCCGGTCACAATTCTACGGCGAGGAAAGCTGTTCAATGAACCGGTTGCGGATCGGCGTGGCGATCATCCTTGGCGCGAGCGCGGCGGCTATTGCCCGAGCGGACGAGCCCGTCACCGTCGAGCAGACGTCCAAAGCCCTCGAGACGATTGCCCGCGACGTCAGCATCGGGGCGTCTCTGGCGAGCAAGGCCGCCGCCGACGCGCTGCTTGCGCCTTCCAACAAGCCGAAGTTCGCGACGCCGAAAGCAAACGACTGGGCGCCACACGGCTCCGAGAGCGTCGGCGGAAACGCGGCGGCCATAGCCGCAGGCGGCGAGAGCACGAGCAAGGACGTTGCCGAGGTTGGAACACCGCTCCCGGTGCGCAAGCCGAAGCCGGTCTACGGATCTGCCGGCAAGACGTACGAGGCCGCGAGCGGCAAGAAAGATGTGGCAGTCGCGCCGGCGCCGCAGGCCGCGGCCGACAAGAAAGCCACCGACAAGTCCATCGACGCCAAGTCCATCGGCACCAAGGCGCAGCCGGCATCAGTCCCCGAGGCCGGCAAGACCAACGGCGGCAAGGACGGCGCGAAGGCGGATACCGCAACCGCAACGACAAACGACAAGAGCAAGCCCGGTCCCGCAGACAAGAAGCCAGGCGAGGCGGCCGAATGGCCGGCTGAGGTGATTGCGCTGGCCAAGGCGCGGTGCGCCCAGCTGCTCAAAGGGATCGATGCCGTGACGGTGCCCGAGGCGCCGTTCCGAAAGGGCGAATGCGGGGCGCCCGCGCCCGTGCGGCTCGTCAGCATCGGCAAGAACCCCGAGGTCGCGCTCTCGCCGCCGGCGCTGGTCACCTGCGAGATGGTCGCCGGATTGCACACGTGGCTCAAGGGCGACCTGCAGCCCTTGGCGCGCAAACATCTCGGCGCCGACATCGTCAGGATAGATGCGATGAGCGACTACTCTTGCCGGCGCGCATATGGTCGCGTCGCCAACAAGCTCTCCGAGCATGGCAAGGCCAACGCGCTCGACATCCGCGGCTTCATCACGGCGAATGCGAAGACGGCCTATGTCCTCGAGGAGTGGGGCCCGACCCGGCGCGATGCGCTGAGGAAGCTGGCCGCGGCCAAGGCCGAAGCCGAGAAGGCGGACGCGGCGCGTCTCGAGGCGGAGAAGAAGGCTCAGGACAATCTGCGCGATCCCAAGGCGGCCTCGGCGGGCGACAAGGCACAGACGCCGCCCGCGGCCGCGCCGATGGCCTCCGGGGCACCGGCCGGCGGCATCGCCAGGACGACGATCATCGACGGCCTTTCGAAGCTCACGGTCACGTTGCCCGGCGCCAAGCCCGGCGGCGACGTCCAATCTGCGGACGCCCAATCGGGCGGAACAACACCCGCGATGGGCCTTGCGCCGCGCCACCTCGGCGGACCCAAGGACGGCGACTCGGGCGAGGACGAGAAGCCGTCCCCGGACGCGAATGGGAAACCGGCGAAGGATGCAAAGCCCGGCGACAAGGCTGCTGCGCTTGCGAGACCCCATCATCACCGGCTCGATCCCCTACCCGCTGCCGCGGACGGCCATGTCGCGGTTCCTGCACGAGGCGCATATCGCCGCCTGCCGCATATTCGGCACGACGCTCGGCCCGGAGGCCAACGAAGCGCACCGCAACCACTTCCACGTCGACATGGCCGAGCGGAAGCTCACCAAGATCTGCGAGTAACGCCGTTTTCAGCGCCTACTTGTGCAACGGCGGCCGAGGCGTGAGATTGTCGCCCTCGAACTCTCACCGCGTGGAATTCCGACGCCCCTCATGACCGCATCCGACGACGCCAAGAAAAGCTCTGCGAGCCAGGGCACGTATCCAAGCGTGCGCCTGCGCCGCAACCGGCGCACCGGCTGGTCGCGCCGCCTCGTCGCCGAAAACCGGCTCTCGGCGGCAGACCTCATCTGGCCGCTGTTCGTCATCGAGGGCAACGGCAAGCGCGAATCGATCGCCTCGATGCCGGGCGTGGAACGGCTGTCCGTCGATCTCGTGGTCGACGCGGCGCGAACCGCGGCACAGCTCGGCATCCCGGCGATCGCGCTCTTTCCCAACACGGATCGCAAGCTCAGAACGGACGACGCCAGCGAAGCCTTCAATCCCGACAACCTCGTCTGCCGCGCAACGCGCGCGGTGAAGGCCGCGGGTCTCGATGTCGGCGTCATTCTCGATGTCGCGCTCGATCCCTACACGAGCCACGGCCACGACGGCCTCTTGCGAGACGGCATAATCGTCAACGACGAGACGGTCGCCGCGCTCGTGCGCCAATCGCTGGTGCAGGTCGCGGCAGGTGCCGACATTCTCGCGCCCTCCGACATGATGGACGGGCGCGTCGGCGCGATCCGCAGCGCGCTCGAAGCCGAGGGACACACCGATACGCAGATCATGGCGTACGCGGCGAAGTTTGCCAGCGCGTTCTATGGCCCGTTCCGCGATGCCGTGGGATCGGGGGGGCTGCTGCGCGGCGACAAGCGTACCTATCAGATGGATCCGGCAAACTCGGACGAAGCGCTGCGCGAGGTCGCGCTCGACATCGCCGAGGGCGCGGACATGGTGATGGTGAAGCCCGGCATGCCCTACCTCGACATCGTGCGGCGCGTCTCCGAGACATTCAAATTGCCGACGTTCGCCTATCAGGTGTCGGGCGAGTATGCGATGCTGGTCGCGGCCGCCGAGCGCGGCTGGCTCGACGCGGACAAGGTGATGATGGAGAGCCTCATTGCCTTCAAGCGCGCGGGCGCCGCAGGGATCCTCACCTACTTCGCCCCGAAAGCGGCGGCGCTGCTTGCGGAGCAAGCATAGGGCGCGCCCTTAAAGCAAAGCTGCTCACTCAGGGTGCCTGAGGAGCAGCTTCGTGGCCGGAGACCTCGAGAGTGGCGCTCGCTTCAGGCGACCTCGCCGCCAAGGACGCCGTTCGAGCGCCAGCTGAAGGTCTGGCCGATGAGGGACTTGTAGAGGCGGGGCGCGAAGGGGAGCACCGACCAGCCGAGCATGTTGATCGCGAAGGCCACCACGTGGGGCGCTCCGAACTCGACGTCGAGCGCGAGATGGGCCAGCAGCACGACGGAGAGGGTCACCATCGCAGCCGAGAGGCCGATGTAGAAGATCATGAAAGTCGCGTCATAAGCGATGTTGCGCTTGCTGTTCATGTGCATGCTCCCGGTCCCTTGTCCTCACTAGGCCGCCGGCGCCCATGCCGTGGCGGCATGAAGTCAAAGTTAGAACCGCCCTCCAAGCGGGGCTGTTCCAACGGGAACACAAAAAAGGCCCCCGGCGGAGAGCCGGAGGCCACGTCTTGCAGATAGAAGCGTTTAAGTAGAAGCGTCAGGGCCTCAGTTGGCGCGGCGCGAGAACGAGACCGCGTAATCGGCCGAGCGCATGGGGAAGATCGTATCGTTCTTGGGGCCCTCGATGCCGTCAACGACGTTGGTCGGATCGAAGATGCCGGCGCTACAAGTGGCGTCATCCTCCAGCGCGGTGATGGCGATGGTGCCCATCTTCACGCTCTTCCTGTCCTCGGGCCAGAGCACGCTCGGGTCATCGAGATTGTCGCCGTCCTGGCCCAGGATCGCGGTCAGGTCGAGGCTTGCCGGCCCCTTGGCGAGGCGCTCCTTGAACTCGGCGGCATAGAAGTCGGGGCCCTTGGCCTTGGCTTCGTCGTCGGTGAGGCCGACCTCGCCGCCCGACGGGATCGCCTTCCACTTGATGATTTGCTTCTCGCCCTTGGCATTGGTGAGCGTGAAGGTGTGGACGCCCCAGTAGTTCACGGTGGCGTAGCTCGCCGGCACGGGGCGCGCGGCCAGCCAGGCACCCTGGGTCTTCGAGTTCGGGTTGGCGTCGAAATAGGCCTTGATCTTGTCGCCGTCCTTGGTCGCCACGGTGGTCAAGAGATTGAGGAACTGCTCAGGCGACTTGGCGACGAACACGGGCGCCGAGATCATGAGGAGATCCGTCACGTTGCCCTTGCCGAGGTCGAAGTGGATGGCGATGCCGCGCACCGCCCCCTTGCCGTTGTCGGCCTCCTCGGGATTGCCGCCGCCGAGCGAGAAACGGGCGATGAGGGGGACAGGGGCCGCGAAGTGCGGCGCCTTGGTGTAGTTCGGCGCCTCCGCGGTGGGCGTGAACGTGCCCTTCACGCAGAAGCCCTTGGTGTGGGCCGCGCGCTGGCCCTTGTGGGCGCCGAACACCTTGTTCAAGGCATCGACGAGCTGGTCGGGGCTGGTGTCGTCGGCGGCTGCCGCGGCCGGCAGCGGCGACCACTGCCAGAGCGGCCAATAGTCGCCGGGTAAAAGACGTCATACGCATGGGTAATACCTCCCGAATTGTGCAAAACCGCAAGCCAAAGCGAACTTCGGCTTGTCGCCGGTGGGGCCAGTGACCGGCAAACGCGGGCCAGAGGCAACGGCTGTCGCTTAGTCGGACGAGAGTGGCGTTGTGTTACGCGATTGGGCCTGATTATTTTTTCCAATGACCGAGACCTCAACCATCGATATTGCCGCGGACGCCGCACGGTTGCGGCCCGTGCTTTACCGGCTCGCCCTGCTCCAGCTGCGGGACGCCTCCGCAGCAGACGACGCGGTGCAGGAAACGCTTCTGGCGGCGATCGAGGGCAGCTCAGGCTTCAAGGGGCGGGCCAGCGTGAAGACCTGGCTCGTCTCGATCCTGAGATACAAGGTGCTCGATGCCTTGCGGTCGCGGTCGCGGCAAAAACTCATCACGATCGGAGAGCGAAGCCCGGACGATGAGTTCGATGCGTCGGGCTTCGACGCCCTGTTCGACGAGACGGGATGCTGGGCCGAGCCCAAGGACGTCTGGAGCGACCCGCAGGCCGCAGCCGAGCAGCAGGCCTTCTTCAAGGTGCTCGAGGCCTGCCTCACTCGGCTTCCGGCGCGCACGTCGCGCGCCTTCCTGATGCGCGAATGGCTCGAGCTCGACACGTCCGAGATCTGCGCCGATCTCGGCGTCAATGCCGGCAACCTGCGGGTCCTGCTCTGGCGTGCACGGATGCAGCTGCGCGCATGTCTCGACGTCACCTGGGAGCGGACACCATGAAGAGATCCGCGGCCCAGCCGATCACCTGCCGCGACACCACCTGGCTCGCGAGCGATGCGCGCGAGCGCGCCCTCACCGAGGAGGAGCGCACGGCCCTCGCCGAGCATGTCGCGGAATGCAGCCTTTGCCAGGGCGCGAGCACGCAGTTCGAGGTGATGTTCCGCCAGCTCAAGCGCTATCTCGCGGGAGGCGACGAAGAGAGCGCGAAGTAGCGCTTCTCAGCGGCGCACGCGCCGGCGCGGCTCGGCCGCCTGATCGTCCGGAGGAGGCGTCTCCTCCGCGCCCGGTGCGGCGGGGGCGCCGGCGGCCCCTGGCGCCTGCACTTGCGGGTTCCTTTGCGCAACGTTCTTCGGCTTCTGGCACTCGGTGAGCCAGACGTCGAAGACGGGATGCTCGACCGCATTGAGGCCGGGGCTCTCGGCGAACATCCAGCCAGAGAAGATGCGCTTCTCGGTGCCGTCGAGCTGCACCTCGTCGACCTCGACGAAGGATGTCGTCTTCGGCTGCTCGGTGGAGGGGCGCGAATAGCAGACGCGCGGCGTCACCTTGAGCGAGCCGAACTGGATCGTCTCGTTGAGCTTGACCTCGAGCTTCTTGATCGTCGCCGTGACCTTATCGAGGGCCGAGAACACGGCGACGCTGTTCTCGTTGCGCTCGGCCAACGCGGGCGGGGCCGCGAGGTGGCAGGCGAGCGCAATAGCGGCGGCGAGCCCCGAAACCCTTCTCAGCAGCCGATCGACGTGTGTCAGCTCACCGCTCCTCATCCTCGCGCGCCGTGACTGAGTCCCTCGAGTCTCGCCGCCAACGGTGGCGCCGTCGAGGCGCGCCTCGCTCAGTCGGGCCGCCAGGGTCTGTAGTCGCCGGTCGCCTTCGGGCGCCGGCCCTGGCCTACGATCGAGCCTTGCGGCCGGTAGGCGTCGCGCGTGCCGGTCATGTTCGGCCGGTGCGGCTTCTCCCAGGGCCGGGGCGTGTAGCCCTCGACGGTGGGAGGTTTGTCGACCGTATAGTGCAGCCAGCCGTGCCAATCCGGAGATACCTTCGACGGGTCGGCCAGGTCCTTATAGGTGACCCAGCGGCGCAGGCGGCCGAGCGGGCCGACGGGACCCACGCCTTCCTTCTGCTCGTAGTAGCTGTTGCCCTGATCGTCCATGCCGACGAAGCGGCCCTGGCGCGCGATCGTGAGCCGCGTGCCCCAGGTGTTGCCGTCCCACCAAGAGAAAATCTCGTTCAGCCAGCCCATCGCAAGCACCCCCGCAGCATCCCGCATCGCTCGGTCATGGTCCCGATTAGCGCGGAGCGATCGGCCAAGTCCAGCGGCCTGATGATCGCGGCACATTTGCAACATCTGTGACCATTGGAATCGGAATAGCCTCCTTGGCATTGGCTCCCCGGGGGTGCCGATCGGACTTCTCCACACCCCCTCCTTAGAGCCTGGGCCGCAAAAACACCGCAATTCCTGGCCCCGCAGCAAGTCAATCCCCAAATTACCAACACCACTAGATCTAGTAGTTGGTGGGATCTACCACCCACAAGGGCTCGTGACGCCCTGCTCGAATCATCCTACGTTCAATCCAGTTCGAGGGCGGCGTCGCGTGTCTTCCTGCGCCGGCTCGAGGCTTCCAGTCACGTTCTCCGAGTTCCCCGACAATCAACGAAGCATTGGGCCGAGGCGCGAAGCTCTTCGCGACAGGTCACGGGGAATTGCGCTGTCTCGGAGACGTGTGCCGCGTCGTTCGTAGCGTCTGCATCAAGCTCAAGAAACGCAACGCGGCGCCGGATGTCCGACGTAGGCCCCGCATCACCGACACCATGGCGGCGATCCCTTTCATCGCGCGCCGAGACCAAACCGGGGGATACATGAAAATTACACGGCGCTTCACTCAAGCGGGCAGATCTCCTTACGAGACGATCAAGTTCCGCCGCGCCACATCCGAGATCAAGAACCCCGACGGGTCGGTGGTGTTCCGCCTCGACGGCTTCGAGGTGCCCGAGGCCTGGAGCCAGGTCGCAGCCGACATTCTCGCCCAGAAATACTTCCGCAAGGCCGGCGTCCCGGCGCGACTCAAGAAATTCGAGGAGACTCAGGTCCCGTCATGGCTGTGGCGCTCGGTCGCCGATGAGCGGGCACTTCAAGGGTTGGCCGAGAAGGAGCGCTTCGGCGGCGAGACCGACGCGCGCCAGGTGTTCGACCGCCTCGCCGGAACGTGGACCTACTGGGGCTGGAAGGGCGGCTACTTCACGAGCGAGGAGGATGCGCAGGCCTTCTTCGACGAGCACCGCTACATGCTGGCGGCGCAAATGGGCGCGCCCAACTCGCCGCAGTGGTTCAACACGGGCCTGCACTGGGCCTACGGCATCGACGGCCCCGGCCAGGGCCACTACTACGTCGACTACGAGACCGGCAAGCTCACGGTCTCGGCCTCGTCCTACGAGCACCCGCAGCCGCACGCCTGCTTCATCCAGTCGGTCGAGGACGATCTCGTCAACGAGAACGGGATCATGGACCTGTGGGTGCGGGAAGCGCGCCTCTTCAAGTACGGCTCGGGCACGGGCTCCAACTTCTCGAGCCTGCGCGGGGCGAACGAGAAGCTCTCGGGCGGCGGGCGCTCGTCGGGCCTCATGAGCTTCCTCAAGATCGGCGACCGGGCGGCGGGCGCGATCAAATCCGGCGGCACGACGCGGCGCGCCGCCAAGATGGTCGTGGTCGACGTCGATCATCCCGACATCGAGGAATACATCGGCTGGAAGGTGAAAGAGGAGCAGAAGGTCGCGGCGCTCGTCACCGGCTCGCGCATCTGCCAGCGGCGCCTCAAGGCGGTGATGAAGGCCTGCGTCAACTGCGAGGCCGAGGGCGAGGCCTGCTTCGATCCGACGAAGAACCCGGCCTTGAAGCGCGCGGTGAAGGAAGCGCGGCGCGACGAGGTGCCGAGCAACTACATCCTGCGCGTCATCCAGTTCGCCAAGCAGGGCTACACCGACATCGAGTTCCCGATCTACGACACCGACTGGGACTCGGAAGCCTATCTCACGGTCGCGGGGCAGAACTCGAACAACTCGGTGCGCGTCACCGACGAGTTCCTCAATGCTGTCGAGGCCGACAAGGACTGGGCGCTCACCGCGCGCACGAGCGGCAAGAAGGTGAAGACCATCAAGGCGCGGGACCTCTGGGACCAGATCGGCTACGCGGCCTGGGCCTCGGCCGACCCCGGCATCCAGTTCCACACCACGATCAACGACTGGCACACGTGCCCCAAGTCGGGGCCGATCCGGGCGTCGAACCCGTGCTCGGAATACATGTTCCTCGACGACACGGCGTGCAATCTCGCCTCCCTCAACCTCATGACCTTCCGCCGCGCTGACAAGAGCTTCGACACCGCCGCCTTCGAGCACGCCTGCCGGCTGTGGACCATCGTGCTCGAGATCTCGGTGCTCATGGCGCAGTTCCCGTCGCGCCAGATCGCCGAGCTTTCCTACCGCTACCGCACGCTCGGCCTGGGCTTCGCCAACATCGGCGGCCTGCTGATGGCGTCCGGCATTCCCTACGACTCGGCCGAGGGCCGCGCCATCTGCGGCGCCATATCGGCCCAGATGACGGGCGTGTCCTACGCCACATCGGCGGAGATGGCGTCCGAGCTCGGGGCCTTCCCGGGCTTCGAGCCGAACCGCTCCGACATGCTGCGCGTCGTGCGCAATCACCGGCGCGCGGCCTACGGCGAGGAAGAGTCCTACGAAAAGCTCTCGATCCGCCCGGTTCCGCTCGACATCGCCAGCTGCTCGGACGAGCGCATCGTCGAAGCGGCCATGCGCGCCTGGGACCGCGCCATCGAGCTCGGCCAGGAGTATGGCTTCCGCAACGCGCAGGCGACGGTGATCGCGCCGACCGGCACCATCGGCCTCGTCATGGACTGCGATACGACGGGCATCGAGCCCGACTTCGCGCTCGTCAAGTTCAAGAAGCTCGCGGGCGGCGGCTACTTCAAGATCATCAACCGCTCGGTGCCCGAGGCACTGCGCGGGCTCGGCTACAAGGAGAGCGAGATCGCCGAGATCGAGGCCTATGCCGTCGGCCACGGGACGCTCGCGCAGTCTCCGGCCATCAACCACAGCACTTTGCGCACCAAAGGCTTCACGGACGAAATTCTCGCCAAGGTCGAGAGCGGGCTCGGCACGGCCTTCGACATCAAGTTCGTGTTCAACCGGTGGACGCTCGGCGAGGAGTTCCTGACGAAGGCGCTCAAGGTGCCGGCCGACAAACTCGACGACCCGACGTTCGACCTGCTCACCTTCCTCGGCTTCTCGAAGCAGCGACATCGAGGCGGCGAACGAGCATGTGTGCGGGGCGATGACGCTCGAAGGCGCGCCGCATTTGAAGTCGAAGCACCTGCCCGTCTTCGACTGCGCGTCCCCGTGCGGGCGCAAGGGCACGCCGCTACCTCTCGGTCGAGAGCCACATCCGCATGATGGCGGCGTCGCAGCCGTTCATCTCGGGCGCGATCTCGAAGACGATCAACATGCCCAACGACGCCACCGTCGAGGACTGCAAGCAGAGCTACATGCTCTCCTGGCGGCTCGCGCTCAAGGCCAACGCGCTCTACCGCGACGGCTCGAAGCTGTCGCAGCCGCTCAACGCTCAGGTTCTCGGCGACGACGCCGACGAGCAGGAGGAAGCGGCCGAGCAGATGACCGCCGACAAGCCGATGGCGGCGCGCGCAACCGTCACGGCGGAGCGCATCATCGAGCGGATCGTCGAGCGGGCGCGCGAGCGCGAGAAGCTTCCCAACCGGCGCAAGAGCTACACGCAGAAGGCCACCGTCGGCGGGCACAAGGTGTATCTCCACACCGGCGAGTACGACGACGGGCGCTTGGGCGAGATCTTCATCGACATGCACAAGGAGGGCGCCGCCTTCCGCTCGCTCATGAACAACTTCGCCATCGGCATCTCGCTCGGCCTGCAGTACGGCGTGCCGCTGGAGGAGTACGTGGAGGCCTTCACCTTCACGCGCTTCGAGCCGGCCGGCCTCGTGCAGGGCAACGACACGATCAAGAACGCCACGTCGATTCTCGACTACATCTTCCGCGAGCTCGCCGTGTCGTACCTCGCGCGCCACGACCTGGCGCACGTCGATCCGCGCGAGATCGTGGGCGAGACGGGGCTCGGCTCGTCTGACGCGACGACGGACGAGCAGCTCGACCTCGATCTGCCGGCGCAGAAGTACGTGTCGAAGGGGCTCGTGCGCGGCACGCCGATCCGGCTCGCGACGTCTCGCGGCGGCGAAGCGGCGAGCACAAACGCCGTCGTGGCGCTGCAGAAGGAGATCTCGACCGCGTTCCCGATGACGGAAGGCGCGACCGCGCTCAAGCCCGAGACGGAAGTGCTCTATGCGCGCACGACCGTGTCGGAAGCGGCGAAGGTGACGGTCAAGGGACGCTCGACGGCGGACCGCGTGGCCGAAGCGAAGCTGCGCGGCTACGAGGGCATCTCATGCCCCGAGTGCCACAACTTCACGATGGTGCGGAACGGGACGTGCCTCAAGTGCGACACGTGCGGCTCCACGAGCGGGTGCAGTTGAGAGGAAGGCGAGCTAGCAGATGATCTTTATCAACTATCGCCGCGAAGACAGCAGCTGGTGTGCGCATGCCCTTTATCAGTTTCTGGAGAAGCATTTCGCTTCCAGGCATCTCTTTATGGATGTGGAGAATCGCATCGCCGGGGGTGAGGATTTTATTCAAGCGTTGTGCAGAGAGATTAAGCGGGCGAGCGTAATGCTTGCGCTCATTGGTCCTCAATGGCTCACAAATCACGCGGGCCGAAGTCGGCTTCACGATGCGCGTGACCATGTGAGAGAGGAGATTGATCTCGGCGCTAAGGCAAAGAAAGCGCGTGATACCGGTCTTGATTGACGAGACGAGAATGCCCGATATCGATGCTCTTCCCCAGCCTTTGCAGCAATTATCTCGACATCATGCGCTTATGCTGAGGCATGAGCGGTTCAGCGCGGACGCGTTCGCAATTGTGCAAAGCGTAAAGAGGCAAGGACCAAGCAGATCAAGCTTCAAGGGTTCAAATCTTGCAGAGATAACCTCTCAACGGCCGACAGAGCCAAAACAGCCGTTGAATGAAATGTTGCACATCCCTCGACTAGGTCCCTCGAGCGAAAATGGCACGATGTACTCCGCACTTCAATCTTTGCCTCGGCAGTCAAACGCAATGTTGACATCGCAACTCCCTCTCCCCATCGCGCAGCGAATGGGGAGAGGGTTAGGGTGAGGGGCAGAAACATATGCTGTGCGTGATTTCATCACGACCCGCAGCGCAAGCGGCTGCCCCTCACCCCATCCCTCTCCCCGCAAACGGGGAGAGGGGGAAGCCTCTTTCTTATCCCCGCGCTCCGCGCCGCGCCTATCATCGCACCACCCGCTCCGCTGGGGTCGCCTTCTAGAGGCGTCTTGAATGCGAGGGGCGGGTCCGAGGTCCGAGGGATGCACGAGCTACGCGGCTCGCCTCCCCGGCTCGTCTGCCAATGGCCGGCGGCAACGTCGGTACTGATGACGCTGCGGTTAAACTGAGGCGCGGGACGCCGGGATTTGGCTTCACCCGGCGCAAAGCTCGGAAAGGCGGGGCGCCGGTGCGCCTTCGAATTACAAAAGCGGAAGACCGCGGCAATCCCGCGCCCCGCTCCCCCACCTTGCATCACCTCGGGCGTCAGCGCCGCGAGGCCGAAGGAGCATCACCAGCGCGCCGTGGCTCGCCGCGCGCTGCCACCGGCTCCACTATGCTCGTCAAGGCATTACAGCTTTTCGCTCTGAGCGCGTAGTAACGGCCCAGAGCGGCGCGTTAACCTCATGGCGTACTCAAATCAATTGCGCCGGTTTGAGCTCGGTCTCCCGGCTTTCGGCTCGTCGAGCCGCCCCAGTTTCTGTCGGCAAGCGCATAGGGAGTAATCGTCATGACGCTTATCGCACGCAGTGTCGTCACCGGTGTCATCGCTGCAGCAGGGGCCCTGCTCATGCCCGCATTGGCGGCCGCCAACCATGACGGGTGCCGCAACGACAAGGAGGGCGAGTGGCGCGTCCACGGCGTCGGGCTCGACGCGATGCGGGAAGCGCGCCTGCGGCGCGATCGCGGCCTGGAAGCACAAGGTCTATGAGAAATACGGCGTCTATGTCCGCTGGCAGGACGCGACCGAGCGCCGTGTCCGCTGCAAGGCCAAGCACGACATGACGGAATGCGAGGTCGAGGCCAGGCCCTGCTACCCGCACGCTTAGCACCACTCGAAAAGACGTGTGGGATGAGGCGAGGGTGGCGCTGATCGCGCCACCTGAGCCGATCGCGACTTACCGCCTCCAGTAGCGGTAGCGCGGCCGGGGGCAGTACCAGTAGCCGTAGGAGTCGAAGCGGTCCTCGGTGTATTTCCAGCCGCCTTCGCACCACGGATTGCCGTAGTAGCCCCAAGGACCGTTGTAGGGCCGGCAATCGCGCCGGCCGGCATAGCGGCGGTACGGCCCGCCGGCCTGGACGACGAGGTCTGGGGGCTGCGTGACGCCCGACGCCAAGCCCGCGGTCACCGGCGCCGCCTGGGCGCCGATGGGGATCGCGGCAAAGAGGGCGGCGGCGCAAATCGTGCTGAGGCGCATGGGGTCTCCCCTTCTTCGAAGCTGTGTTCGATGCTCTTCGTCATAGGCTGCCAGTCTATTTGGGAGCGTGGGCCGACGATTGCCAATCCGCCTCAAGGGAAGCCCCGGCCGTCGCGTTATTCCTCGGCGTGCAGCGTTCATCCACGCAATCCACCTCTCGGCGCGGCAGTGGGCTGTGGAATGTGGCCCCAATGCACGAGACGCGAATCGGCCGAAGGAGAATACCGGGACTCGAAAGCGGGGCCTGGGACGGCCTCCGGCGGAGCAAGCGGTGACGAGCTACATTCCGAAGCTGGCACGGATTTCGGCGCGGGCACGCCCTGGCGGCAAGCGCAAGGGCGGAGCCGCGTCACGGAGTGTCGCGTTCCGGCGCCGGGTCGCAGCACGTCAACATCGAGCATCTCGCGGGCCTCGTGCCGGTCATCCGGCGCCGGCTCGCCATTGCGGGAACGATCTCGGACGAGGCGATCTTCGCCAGCCTCACCACGATCGCGGCGCCCTCGACCTACGAGGATCGCTGGCGGGCGGCGGAGGCTTCCACGCTCGGGCAGTTCCTCTTGAGCCACGGCAAGGACCTCAAAGCTTGCCTCATCACCATTCTGGCCCTTCTGCCCAAACCCTACCTCTAGAAAGTCTCGAATCAGTCCATGAATTCGTAGCCTCAGCGTCAGCGCGTCAAAACCAACACTGGGACCCTCGCCTCGCGTCGCGTAATCGACGGCACGTCCCCGGGAACAAAGACAACCGACCCGGAGCACCCAATGCTTTCCGCGACCAAGGCGCCACCCGCAGCCGTCTACCTGCTTGCCGACAATCTCGATGCCGCGCTCGCGGCCGGCGAGGATCTCCTGAAATCGTGCATCACGTGGCACGCGGGAAATTCGCGCTCGGCGGAGGACGTCGCGGCCAGGCGCGCCGAGGAGCGGAGCGCGGCGGAAGCGATCCGCACGCTCGAGATGATCGCGGTGGCGCGGCTGCTTAAAGTCGCGCGAGCGCGCCGCGGAGCTCGCCAAGCTCGACGCGCAGATCAAGCCGGTCGCCAAGCTCTACAACGCCGGGACCGTGCTGCTCGTGGATGCCATCAAGGAGCTCGGCGATCCGGCCGCGCACGACTTCGATGCCGGCGACGGCATCACGTCCTATCTCAGGACGCGCGGGCTCATCGCGCCCGAAGCCGCCGCGCCGGACGAAGCCCAGGAGCTCGCCGTCACCGAGGAGTTCCTGATCGGCGGGCGCATCGCGCTCGGCACGCTCATGGACCTCGTGGCGATGTTCCTCGACACGCTCGAGATCCACTACGATCTCTACGAGGAGCCCGAGCGGCGGCGCGGGCGCAGCCTGCTGGACCGGCTCTCAGCGGTATCGGCCGAGGCCGCCGTCTAGCCGGCAGAGGCGGGCGTCCCGGATGCCTCATCCGGGACGCGAGCCGTAGCCGCTGCTTATCCAACTCTCGCTAGGTTTCCCGCGACAGGCGCCGCTCCGCCCTGGCCGCCGACCGGCGCAGCGACGCGCTGCCATGCGCCTTGGCGGCGACGCGGGTGGCACGGGTCGGGTTGCCGGGCTGGGCATGGCGCGAGAACACGGACATGTCGTTCGGCGCATCCGCGACCATGGCCCTCGACCTCGGCGCGGGTTGAGGCCGGGTGTCTGCCATCATGGTCGGCTTGGCCTTGCGGCCCGCGGCGCGTGCCGTGGGGCGCGGAGCCTTCCTCACGTTCACGAGGCGCGCCGTCTTGATGGTGCGGTTGTTGTGCGCCACACGCGCCTTGCGCGACTTCGCCTGTTTTTCGACCTCGGACTGCTCGGCGATGCGCGCCGCGTCAGCCGCGACCTTCTCCTGCTCGGCCTTCGGCGTGACGGCCGCCTCCGCGACCATCGCGAGCGGCTTCGCTGCCGCCTCCGGTGCCGGTGCCGCAACGGCGACGGCAGCGGGCTCGGGCGTCTCGCGCTCGAGCGGGGGCGCCGCTTCCTTCGGCGGAGCATTGAGGGCCACGGCCGCGGCCTCCTTCGGCGGAGGGTTCTGAGCCGTGCCCGCTGCTGGCACTGCAGCGGCGACAGCCACCGGCGCTGCGGGCGGCGGTGTCCGCGACGCGGCGATCACGGCTCCGGCGACAGGAGCCAGCACAGAAGGCGCCATGGCCTCGAGCGCCATCGCCGCCGCCATGCCGACTTGGGCGGCGTTCAAGCTGTCGTACTTGCCGATGTAGCCCGGCAGGCGTTCGTAGGTGCGGTTCTTGACGTAGGTCGCGTCTTCGGTGCCCGGCGCGTCGATGACGCGGACCTGGAGGTCGGCGACGCCGCGCTCCTTGAAGCCAAGACGCTCGGCGGTGGCGCGCGATACGTCGAGCTTGCGGTCGCCCCAATAGGGCCCGGCATTGTTCACCCGGAGGACAACCGCCTCGCGGCTCTCGGGCGACCACACGAGGAGCACCGTGCCGTCCGGATAGATCGGGCTCGCGGCGTTGTCGGGCGCGTCGGGATTGAATGCCTCGCCCGACGACGTGAGACCGCACGGGTTCAGGCTGTCCTTCTTGCACGAATCGTAGAACGACGAGGGCAGCATCTCTGCCGAGCCCACCAGGGCCTCGGTTTCCGCGATCGACTTCACACGATGGCACTTGCCGTAATAGCAATAGGTCTCGCCCGGGGTCTTGGCTTCGGCCGATCCGCCGATGGCGCTCACGCCGCCATACGCCGCCGTCAGGGCAAGTGCACAGGGCAGCGCTTTCAGATAGCCCGTCCTCTGTGCACGCAAACGCTTCCTCCTGCTCGAAACGCTTATCATTCGAACAGCTCCCACATCAGTTGCAGATAAGATTGCCGGAGTACGTCCCCGCGTTAACTCCCGCGCCGCACAAAAAAGCAGCTGTAACACCAACTGCGGAAGCGTTTATCAATTGTTATGGTTAATGGTGAACGTCGTTCTGGAGCGCCTGGGCTCAGATGAGGCCCCGGTCGGCGAGCTTGCGGCGCAGCTCGGCGGCCGCATGCTCGAGGCGCTCCGGCTCCCGCCCGCGCAGCACGAGCTCGGTCCGATAACCCCCGTCGACAAAGGCCGGATAGCTCCCCATGGCGACGTCCGGGTAGGCCTGCTGATGTGCGGCGAACAGCTCGGCGATGTCAGCTTCCGGGTGCTGAAGGATCAGCGATACAGCGTTTACGACCTGTCCCATTCTGAGATGCTGTGTCGCAGCCTCGAGCATGACCTTCATGATGGCCGGGACCCCGGCCATGACGATTACATTGCCGGTCATGAAGCCGGGCGCGGCGGATACAGTGTTGCTTATGAGCTCGGAGCCTGCGGGCGTGCGCGCCATGCGGAGCCGTGCCGGCGTCAGCTCGAGGCCGCGCTTCTCATAGGCCGGCTTCATGACGGCGACGGCCCGGGGATCGACGTCGACAGGCACGCCAAAGGCCTTGCCGATGCAGTCGGCGGTGATGTCGTCGTGCGTCGGGCCGATGCCACCGGTGGTGAAAAGGTAGGTGTAGCGGGTGCGGAGCGCATTCACTGCGGCGACAATGTCCGCCTCGTTGTCGCCGACGATCCTGACCTCGCGCAGATCGATGCCGATCGCCGTGAGATGAGCCGCGATGACGGCGATGTTGGCATCCTTGGTGCGCCCCGAGAGGATCTCGTCACCGATGACGAGCACGGCGGCCGTCACGATCGTCTCGCCACTCACGAGGCCTCTCCTCGGCTCACAAACCCTGTTGCCCTCACCCACATGTACTCCATAAACCTCCGCGGATGAGATTCCCCTCGCCCCTTCTCCGCGGCCGCCTGCTCCAGCGCTACAAGCGCTTCCTCGCCGACGTCAGGCTCGACAGCGGCGAGACGGTGACGGCGACCTGCGCCAACACCGGCTCGATGCTGGGTCTCACCGCCCCCGGCTCCGCCGTGTGGCTCTCCGAAAGCGACAGCCCGACCCGGAAGTACCGGCATACCTGGGAGTTGGTCGAAGCGGATCTGGGCCAAGGCGCCCATCTCGTCGGCATCAATACGGGGCACCCGAACAAGATCGTCTCCGAGGCCATCGCCGCTGGTCGCATCAAGGAGCTCGCCGGATACGCCGGGCTTCGGCGCGAGGTCAAATACGGGCAATCGAGCCGGATCGACATCCTGCTCGAGGATGCGAAGCGCGGCCTCGCCTACGTCGAGGTCAAGAACGTTCATCTCTCGCGCACGGCGGGCCTCGCCGAGTTCCCCGAACTCGGTCACCGAGCGCGGCGTCAAGCACCTCAAGGAGCTTGCGGAAATGGTGCGGCAGGGACATCGCGGCGTGATGCTGTACCTGATCCAGCGGGCGGATGCGCGCCAGTTCGACCTCGCCGCCGACATCGACCGGGCCTATGCGGAAGCCTTCGCCGAAGCCCGGGCCGCGGGCGTCGAGGCGCTGGCCTATCGCTGCCGGCTGAGCCCCGAGGAAATCCGGCTCGACGAACGCCGTACCGATCGTGCGCTGAGGCCCGGACCCGTTGTCACTCGGCGTCCAACACGCTTACGTGATCGGGAGGCTTCGACCGGGCGAAACCGCGGTCATCCTTCCTACGTAGATCGGGCATGTGCCGGCGGCCTGAAACCAGATCTGGGACCCCGCCTCAACCTGGGAGCGAAAAATGCTGACCCGACGCCAATTTGGCCTTGCTGGATTGGGCCTCACGATCGCCGCTCGCGGCACATCCGCTGGCGCGGCAGAGCAGGAGTTCGAGATCATGAAGACGGAAGAGGAGTGGAAGAAGATCCTGACCAAGGAGCAGTACGCCGTGCTGCGCGACCATGGCACGGAGCGCGCCGGGACGAGCCCGCTCGACAAGAACTATGCTCCGGGAGAGTACCTCTGCGCGGCGTGCGACCTTGCGCTCTTTTCGTCGGATGCAAAGTTCGACTCCGGCACCGGCTGGCCGAGCTTCTTCCAGCCGCTCGAGAATGCCGTCGGAAGCTCGACTGATTTCAAGCTCATCTACCCGCGCACCGAGATCCATTGCCGCCGCTGCGGCGGTCATCTGGGGCACGTGTTCGACGACGGGCCGAAGCCGACCGGCAAGCGCTACTGCATGAACGGCGTGGCGCTGAAGTTCGTGCCGAAGGCGGCAAGCTGAAGGAAAGCGAGCAGGTCCGGCAGTCCCGCGTCGGCGTTCGCACTGGCGGATGAGCAGCATCGGCACTATCTTAAGAAGGCGTTGCTCAATCCCGCTACTGACGATAGACCTGCGGGCGGGATAGGAGAATTGCCATACTTTGGTGCGATGCTGAGGCAGGTCGTTGACGATCCGGCTGTTACCTGCGGAACTGCGCCGGCCCCAACGGAATTTCAACGTTGTTCCGTTAAGGGTGGGAGGTTCCGCGGCCTGCAAGAGCCGGGTAGGCGCCTCTCGCGTGCTGGGAGCGTTTCATGTTCGTGCGTATGTCTGTTGCGTTGGCCACTCTGGCGAGTGGCTTAGTTCTCGGTAACTGGTTCCTCAGCTACCCAGGTCATCTGCCTTTGGCGCCGACCGACGTCGCGAAGTTCGCGGCGCCCAGTCTCGAGGCCGCCGTACCGCAGATCGGCTCTGCAGGAACGCCCGTCGCGACCACGCCACAGCCGGCAACACTCACGGTCTCCGATAATCGCGTCTGGCCCGACGCCACCGTTTCGCGGGCGCCTGCGCTGATGCAGCCCGACGCGAATACCCAGGGAGCGCTGACGCGCGACATTCAAGCCGAACTCTTCAGGCTCGGCTGTTACGTCGGACCACTCGACGGACGCTGGACGCCTACCGTGCGCTATGCGCTTCAGGACTTCATCGTTCGCGTCAACGCAACGCTACCGGTCGACGGCCCCGACGTCGCTTTGCTCAGCTTGGCGCGAGGCCAGAAGACGGCGGTCTGTGGAACATCGGCGACGGTATCCGTCAGCGAGCAAACGGCTTTTGCGTCCGAACCCAGCTCCGGCTTCCTGCCCGACGGATCGGCGGTCTCGCTCGATGGGCGCATGTCGCTCGGCGCGACGCAGGGGCGGGCAAAGCCTTCCTTCTCGTCGGGCCGCTCGTCGAGGGAGCCCAAGTATTTCATTAACCCCCTCGGTAACCCCCTCGGTCAGTAGCGAAGCCGACCTCCAGCGCGCCGCCGGCATTGGGACGGCGCTGCGTCTTTCAAAACCGGCTGATCCTTCTTGCTGAACCGCGTTCGCCTTGGGACGGGACGCGAAAGCCATTCTTTTCGCAACCTGCGCGCGCCACATCCACCCAAAGTTTACCGGTGTACGTCAGTATGCGGCTGGTTTACCGGTTGCCGCTGCACGGACGCCGCCCCATGCCGCCGTTCGAAGAGACTTTGGCCGACTGCGCACACGAGCCGCTGCCGCTCCTCGACAACGGGCGGCTCGCGGAGCTGCGCGAATGCTTTGCCGACGCGGAGCTGCGCGCGCTCCTCGATGGCATCACTGACGAGGGCGGCGACTGCCTCAGCACAATCCACGCCGCGCTGGCCGCCAACGATCTCACGGCCGCGCAGCGCGCGGCACACAAGCTCAAGGGAATGGCGAGCAATCTCGGCGCGGCGCGCCTCGCGCATGCGGCGCGCGGCACGGAGCTCGCGGCGCAGCTGAGCGGCGACGTCCATTCCACGGTCTCGCAGCTCGTCGATGCCTTCAAGGCTACACAGGAGAAGGTGCGCCTGATCGCCTGACCGGTCCGGCGGACACATCAACGGCGCGGCGCGGCCGCGGAAGGTGGTGGGCATGCACAAGGTTGTGATCGTCGACGACACGCGGGCCAACGCGATCCTTCTCGAAGGCTTCATCAAGTCGCTTCCGAACGTGACTGCCTTCACCTTCACGCGCCCGCTCGAGGCGCTCGTCTGGTGCGACGACAATCAGCCGGACCTGGTGCTTCTCGACTACCTCATGCCGGACATCGACGGCGTCGAGTTTCTCAGGCGCTTCCGGAGCCTCGGGCATCTCAAGGACGTGCCCGTGGTGATGATCACGGCGGTCGAGAGCAAGGAAACGCTCTATCTCGCGCTCCATTCGGGGGCTTCGGATTTCCTGCGCAAGCCGGTCGACCGCGTCGAGCTCATTGCGCGGGCGCGCAATCTCCTCGAGCTGCGCACGCGACAGCAGGAGCTGATGGCCGCCAACGCGCAGCTGCGCAAGCTCGCGACGACGGACACGCTTACGGGTCTCAAGAACAGGCGGTCGTTCCTGGAATCTGTCGAGGCGGAGCTCGACAGGAGCCGCCGCTACGGACGCCCGTTTGCCGTGGCCATGATCGACGTCGATCATTTCAACGAGATCAACGACACGCACGGGCACGATATCGGCGATGTGCTGCTGCAGACGATCGCCCACATGTTCGCGGAAGAGTTTCGGATCGTCGACCAGGTGGGGCGCATCGGCGGCGAGGAGTTTGCCGTGCTCCTCCCCGAGTTGCCGCTCGAAGGCGCGCTTACGGCCTGCAACCGGCTGCACGCGAGAATAAGGCGGGCCGCGATCCCGGCCGCAGGCAAGGAGTTCGCGTGCACGATCAGCGTCGGTCTCACGGACGGTGCGCGCGAGGACGACAGCGCGGTCAAAGTCATGAAGCGCGCGCAATCGGCGCTCTATGCCGCCAAATGCGGCGGACGTGATCGGATCTCGGTCGCGGATTCGCACGCGGCAGTGCAGGCCGCCAGGATCGCCTAGAAAGCTCGGCCGGCTCACGTGACACGAGAGCCGGCCGGACGCCACTCACTCGGCCGCCTGCTTGTGGGCCGCGAGCACCTGATCGGCGAGGCGCCCCGTCAGCTCGGCCAGGTGATCGAACCTGGCGCTGTAGGTGCCGACACCCGACGTGGCGCTGCGCAGCTCGACGATGAGGTCGTCCATCTCGGATTCGGGAATGTGCGCCGAGACGACGTCCCATCCGGGCCAGCCCGGCCTCGCGTCGAAGCCCAGGATCTGGCCGCGCCGCTGCGGGATCATGCCGTTGATGCGCGCCGTCGCCTCGGACGGGATCGCGATGTCGACCGCCATGATCGGCTCGAGCAGCACGGGATTGCACTTGGGCATGCCCTCGCTCATGGCGAGGCGCCCGGCTTGGCGGAACGCCATGTCGGAGCTGTCGACCGTATGGTAGGAGCCGTCCGTCAGCGTCACTGAGACGTCGACCACGGGGAAGCCCAGCGGTCCGTGCTTCAGGTAGTCGGCGACGCCGATCTCGACGGACGGAATGAACCCCTTCGGCACGACGCCGCCGGTGATCGTGTCGCCGAAGGCGAAGCCCGCCCCGCGCGGCTGCGGCTGGATGTTGAGCACGACGTCGCCGAACTGGCCGTGGCCGCCCGACTGCTTCTTGTGCCGGCCGCGGACCTCGATGCCCTTGCGGATCGTCTCCTTGTAGGGGACGTGGCGCTTCTGGCGCTCGACGGTCACGCCGTATTTGCGCTGAAGGCGCTCGAAGGCGACGCGCAGGTGCATCTCGCCCTGGCCCTTGAGGAGCACCTGATGCGTATCCTGGTTGTGCTCGAGCACAAGCGAGGCGTCCTCCTCCATGAGCTTGCCCAACGCGGCCGAGAGCTTCACCTCGTCCTTGCGGTCCTTGAGGCCGATGCTGGAGGCGAGCACCGGCTCGGGCGCGACGGGGCCCTTCACCTGCACGATGCTGCCCTTCTCGCCCGTGATCGTCTCGCCGGAGCGGATGCGCTCGAGACGGCCGAGCGCCACGGTGTCGCCGGCCTTGGCCGTGCCGCGCTTCAAGGGCTCCTCGCCTTTCATGGAGAAGACGCCGGCGATGCGCTCGTCGGCACCGCTGGCGCCGACGACGGTTGCCCCGTCGGGGAGCTCGCCGGTCAGCACGCGCGCGACCGACAGCTTGCCGCCGTGGCCGGTGTAGACGGTCTTCATCACATAGGCGGCGCTCTTCGTGTTCTCGATCTTGAGCCGCTTGGCCGTCTCGGAAACGAAGGGCACCTCGTGGCGCAGCGCCTTCAAGAGGCGCAGGATGCCGTTGCCGTTCTCGGCGCTGCCGAGGAGGACGGGAACGATCAAGCCTTCGCGGAGCTCCTTCGACAGGTCGCCGAAGACCTTGTCCTTGGCGCGGCGGCACGTCGGAGAGAAGCTGCTCCATGAGCTCGTCGTCGTAGTCGGCGAGCTGCTCCAGCATGTGGAAGCGCGCTTCCTTCTCGCGCTCGAGGATGGACGACGGGAGATCGACGATCTCGGATGGCGAGTGCTTGCGATAGACGAACGCGCGCTCGAGGGCGAGATCGACGAAGCCGGTCGCCGTGCCGTTCTCCCAGATCGGGATCTGTCTGAGCACGAGCGGCTTGGCGGAGGCGGGCTGCAGGACGGGGATGATCTCACGGACGTGGGTGGTGAAGGTGTCGATCTTGTTCAGAAACAGGAAGTGGGGGATGCCGCGGTCCTCGAGCTGCTTCAGGAGCACCTGGAGGGCGGGGACGCGCTTGGCGTCGGGCTCGGAGACGACGACGGCGGCGTCGCAGGCGGTGAGAGCCAAAGCGCCCTCGTGCTGAAATTCGATCGAGCCGGGGCAATCGATGAAGGTGAAGCTGTCGCCCAGAAAATTCACGTCGGCGATATTGAGGCCGACGCTCATGCCGTGATCGCGGGCTTCGGGAGAGGCGTCGCCGACGGTCGTCTTGTCGGCGATGGCGCCCTGGCGCGTGACGGCGCCGGTGCGGGCGAGGATGGATTCGAGAAGGGTGGTCTTGCCCGAAAGATACGGGCCGATGAGTGCGATGCAGCGGGAGCTGCGGCCCGCCTGCTCACCGCGTGAGCTGTCGGATTGCCCCATGGGTTCCTCCATGCACTCTCTACCGGCAGATCGTCACCGGGGAGTGGCTCGAGGCGCGCAGGGATGCGCCGGTCGCGCACCCCGCGCCTCTTGAAGGAGCGCGACGGCAGATCGTCGCGCCGGTTGCGTTGCGGCGCAAGCGTCTTCGCACGCAACGGTATAAAAAAAATCGCTAAGCCTCATGCCTGCGTTCACCACATCTAGGGTTTCGCGCAAGGTCCGGCCGCTATGGCTTGGCGAGCAAAACTGACGCAGGCAGGCCGCATCGAGCGCACGCGGTTTGAGGGTGCGGGAGAGGCGAAATCAAGGTGGATGAATCCGGCTCTGTCGTTGCGTCGCAATATTGCGATGCAATGCAATTCCCGGCACTCGCGTCAACCTAAGTTCAAGATTTGTGTCCAAAAATTACTTGACGTTCTCGACCCTTGCTTCATCATCAAGCTCAAGCGCGGAACACGCGTGCGGGATGGAAACTATGCGCTACACGTCGCTCATGTCGCCGGTCGAAGCCGCCGGCTACGCCATGGCTCCGAGCGAGGACGACATGGCCGAGGACGCCTGTCAGTTGCCCGACGACGCGCTGCGTCACGGTCATGACGCCGCCGCCGCGAAGCCTCGCTCTTCGTCGCTCCCTTATGTGAAGCGCGACAACGCCGTGGTCATCGTCGATCTCGGACGCGTGCATCAATTCACGAACCGCTCGCACTGGTTCCGCGATTTTCTCGCGAACTGGTGGGGCCCGAACGCGCACGCCTAACGCGCGCTTTGCCATTTGCTAAAGGCGTTGCGGCAGCGGACTCTCCGCTGCCGTTTTGCTGCGTGCCGACGAATGACATCTTTCCGTCGCACGGCGCGACCCCACAGGCCGACAATTGACAGCCGTTCGGCCCGATGCAAGCCTCTCAACATCGCTCGATGGATGGTGCGGCATTCTTCGCTCCGCATGAGCGTGCGCATCGCGAGGAGTCTGTCTCAAGGAGTCTTGCGTCATGCTTCGTCTTCTCTCCGCCGCTCTTCTCATCGTCATAGGTGCCACCGCTGTCGCCGCGCAGAACGTTTCGATCATCAAGGAGCGCAAGAAGCACTACGAGGCCATGGGCAAGGCCGTCAAAGAACCGACGGCGATGTACAAAGGCGAGGCGGAGTTCGACCTCGCCAAGGTGCAGGCCGCGCTCAAGGTGATCCAGGAAAAGGCGGCGATCCTGCCGAAGCTCTTCCCGGACGATTCGAAGACGGGCGCCGACACGGAAGCCTTGCCCATCATCTGGCAAGAGAAGGCCGATTTCGAAGGGCGCTTCCCGAAGCTCGCCGACGCCGCGAAGGCCGCCGAGGCCAAGATCAAGGACGAGGAGACGTTCCCCGACGCCTGGAAGGACGTCGTCGGCAATTGCAGCGGCTGCCACAAGAAGTTCCGCAAGCCGAAAGACAAATGAGCCCGCGGCCCGGCGCCCCAACGGCCGTGCGCGCGTGGGACCTGCCCACGCGCCTCTTTCATTGGACGCTCGTCGTTCTCATCGTCTCTGCCTGGGTCAGCTACGAGTACGCGGAAGCGCTCGGCGACGTCGACCTCGTCTGGCATCGCTGGAACGGGCTCGCGGTTTTGACATTGATCGTGTGGCGCGTCCTGTGGGGCGCCGCCGGATCGTCCACTGCGCGCTTCACGTCGTTCGTTCGCGCGCCCAGCGCGGCTCTCAGCTACGCGCGGGCGCTGATCGGCGGCGGTCTGCCGAGATACCTCGGGCACAACCCGCTCGGCGCCTACATGGTGCTGGCGCTGCTGGCGGCGATCGCGATCGATGGATCGCTCGGCCTGTTCGCCGTGGATGACAACGATCTCACCGGCGGGCCTCTCTACCGGCTCGTGTCGGAAGCAACCAACAAGTGGGCGACGCGCTGGCATGCGTGGAGCTTCAACTACGTCATCGTCACGCTCGCCGCCATCCACATCACCGCGAATGCGCTCTACGGGCTCATAAAGAAGGAACCGCTCATCCGCGCCATGATAACGGGACAAAAACCCGCCGGGGATTACGAGGACGCGGCGGAGGCCGCGATCGTCTCGCGGCCGCTCCTGCGCGCTTTCGTCTGCCTCGTCATCGCAGCGGCCATCGTCGCCGGGTCGATCCTCGCACTCGGCGGGCGCCTATGGTGAGAGCGAATTTGATCCGACTCAACGGCCTCATGGTGAGCTTGTCGAACCATGAGGCTGTCACGGAGGCCGTTCCTTCACCCTTCGACAGGCTCAGGATGAAGGAACGGGAGTACGCGTAGGGTCCCAGCTTATTTTAGGTTGCCGCAGAAGCGCTGGATGCGCATGCAGGCTTCCTTCAGCGCCTCGGTCGACGCCGCGTAGGAGATGCGGAACGCCGGCGAGCCAGCGAACGCGGCGCCGTGCACGACTGCCACGCCTTCCTCCTCGAGAAGCGCGGTGACGAAATCCTCGTCGTTGGCGATCTTGGTGCCCTTCGGACTCGTCTTGCCGATGCCGCCGGCGCAGCTCGGATAGACGTAGAAGGCACCTTCGGGCTTCGGGCAGTTGATGCCCTTCGCCTGGTTGAGCATCGAGACCACGAGATCGCGGCGCTCGACGAACACCTTGTTGTTGGCGGCGATGAAGTCCTGAGGACCGTTCAGCGCCTCGACGCCGGCCCATTGCGTGATCGAGGTCGGGTTCGAAGTCGACTGCGATTGGAGCTTGCACATGGCCTTGATCAGCGGCTCCGGGCCGCCGGCATAACCGAGCCGCCAGCCCGTCATGCAGTAGGCCTTCGACAGCCCGTTCATGGTCAGCGTGCGATCGTAGAGACCCGGCTCGACCTCGGCCGGCGTGCAGAACTTCAAGCCGTCGTAGAGCAAGTGCTCGTACATGTCGTCGGTCAGGACCCAGACGTGCTGGTTCTTGGGCCGCATCAGTACGTCCGTCAGCGCCTTCATGTCGGCGCGCGAATAGGCGGCGCCCGTCGGGTTGGACGGTGAGTTGAGGATCAGCCACTTGGTCTGCGGCGTAATCGCCTTGTCGAGCACGTCGGCCTTCAGGCGGTAGCCGTCCTCGATCTTGGTCTCGGCGAAGACGGGCGTGCCGGCGCCGAGCATGACGATGTCGGCATACGACACCCAGCACGGCGCGGGGATCACGACCTCGTCGCCGGGGTTCAAGGTGGCGAGCAGCGCGTTGAAGAGCACCTGCTTGCCGCCGGTGCCGACCGAGATCTGGGCGGGCTTGTAGTCGAGGTTGTTGTCGCGCTTGAACTTGGCCGCGATCGCCGCCTTGAGCTCGGGGATGCCGTCGACGTCGGTGTATTTCGTCTTGCCGTCCTTCAACGCCTTGATGGCGGCGAGCTTGATGTTCTCGGGCGTGTCGAAATCGGGCTCGCCTGCGCTGAGCGAAATGATATCGCGACCCTGCGCCTTGAGCTGGCGCGCCTTCATGGAGACGGCGATGGTCGCGGAGGGTTGGATCCTGTTCAAGCTTTCGGCAAAGAAGCCCATCTCTCTGTTCTTTCGTTCCGGCGTTTGTTGGCTGGATTGATTGGCGCTTGGGCAAGCCCTGCGCGGCGCGGACGCTACGCCGCACTGCAGCAAAACACAATATGCCCACGACGGCGGAGCGCACCCGATTCGGCATGGCTTTCGCCCGGTCTCGAGCTGATCACGCGTGGCGTCGAGATCACATATAATTTTCAAATCTTTGCGATCGGGGAATTGACCCGTGATCGCCACATTCCCAGCAAACCGCGGCCACAGGAAGGGTTTGTCCTCGCCTTCGATCACGCTGGCGCTCGATTCGCCAGGAAGGAGAGATCCAAGGATGATTGATCGTCCCGTTTCCAAGACGCTTCGGAGAATTTTACCCGACGCACTTGTCGGGCTCAGCGTGTTCTTGCTCACTGTGGTGCTGACGCTCGGCTGTTCCTCAATTGCTGCGCCTTCAACGACCGCCGATCTCTTCTCCAGCGCCATTGCCACCGGCCTCGGCGACCGGCAGGGCGCGCCCCTCCTGCTTGCCGCCGTATTTGCGGCGATCGTGACGCTCGATCTGGCGTTCATCCGCCATGTGGTTTGCACCTATGCCTCGCCGCGGCGGACCGGCCGAAAGGCCGCGCAGAGGTCCAAATCCGGAAAAACGCCGTAATATCAGGCGAACAGAGCTTTAAGCTTTTCCCCTGGAACTTCGTGACGCATCTCGCAGTACAGTAATGAGCGGCCTATATTGGTAGGCCACCCAGCGACAGAGGCCCAAATCCATGATGTCTCGCTTGGCCCGTAGATTTCCCGGTCGACTGCTCCCGGCTCCTGCCGTGACTGCCGGCGCTTTCCTCGCCGCCGCACTCGCGACCGGACTTGGCATCGCGCTCACCAACGCCGAGGGGCTCGTGGCCAAGGGGTTCACGACCGCGCTTTCGGCTTCGAGCGGACACAAGGCCGGCGCGCCGGGGAGCGAGGCCGTCGTTGCGGGGACCGAGGAGTTCTGGCTTGCGGGTCCCGGACGTGACGGGACTGCCGGCGGACGGATCGAGCCCGCGGCGTGGTCGGCCCAAGCGGCGCTCGGATTGGCCATCGGCGACAAGATCACCATCGCATCGGGCAAATCGCAGCGTGTCCTCGAGGTCGTCAGCATGACCGACCTTCCCGCCAGCGTGACGCGGGTCGAAACCGGCAAGGTCGCGGGCGGCCATCAGGTCCTCGTCACCTGCCGCGACACGAGCCGCGAGGGCGGCGAACTCGTCCGGTTTGTCTCCTACTCCGGACCGGCACCGACCACCACGGCATCCGCAAAGCCGCCGCGGGCCCTCTGAGCGAAGCTGACCTGTCCCTATAGCCCAAATAGCTAACGGCGCGGTACGCCGCGGTTTGCCGCCGTGGCCTGGCGTCCACGCCGCCGACGCCGCCTGCAAGCGGGCGTTCACGGCGCGGTTGCGCTCCTCCTCGACCCCCATGTTATGGTGCTCCCGCCTTGGGGGGCGCGCGCTCGTCCCGACCCACCGGCCGGCCAACGAGGGAGTATGCGTCATGAGGCTCAATCCACCGACCATCGTGATCTTTCTGATCTCGTTCGTGCTCGCCTCGCTGGCTCTCATCACCAAGCTCGGCTTCATCCCGGTGCCGCGCTACCTGCCGCACCAGGAGTTCTGGCTGGCGATCGTCGCCTATCTCACGCTGATGGTCGGCAATCTGGTGCGCGGGCTCTAGGCGCAGCCGCATCACCAAGGGATCGGCTTCTTGTCGCGAAAGAAGCCGCCCGTGGGACCATTGTCGGGAAGCGTCGCGAGCCACACCGGCGTCTCCGCGCCTTTCTCGACCGAGCGGTCGGCGTCGGGGCCGCCCATATCCGTCCTGACCCAGCCCGGGCATACGGCATTGACCTTGATGTTGGTGTCGCGCAGCTCCGCCGCCGTGATGCGCGTCAACGCATTGAGCGCCGCCTTCGACATGCGGTAGGCAGGGAAGCCGCTGCCCATATCGGAGATCTGACCGGCACCCGAAGACATGTTGACGATGCGCCCGTAGCGCTGCTCGCGCATCAGCGGGACCGCGGCTTTGATGAGACGCAGGGGCCCGAGGACGTTGGTCTCGAACGTGCGCCGCGCGACGTCGGCAGCTGAGGTCGAAGAGGCTCGCGTCGAAGCCCCCAGGGCCGTCGATGAGGATCGCTGCATTGTTGACGAGCACGTCGCAGCGCCCGAAGAGACGCCTTACCTCGGCGAAGGCACGGTCGGCGCTTTTCTCATCGTCGATGTCGAGCTCGACGACGGTGACCTGCAGGCCCTCCTTCTTGAGCTTGTCGGCTGCGGCAAGGCCCTTGTCGGCGTTGCGCGTGCCCATCACCGCGATCAGGCCGGCCCGCGCGAGCTGGCGCACGATCTCGAGACCGATGCCGCGGTTGGCGCCGGAGACGAGGGCGACGCGCGTTGCTGCCATGAGCCTTCTCCTCGGAGACGCCGGCCGTGAGCTTGCCTTGCCAGGGCGACATGGGCATTGGACCGACCCAGGGCAAGCTCAGGGTGCACGGATGCCGATCGCGCAATGGCAGGAGAGGCCGCGGCAGACCGCGCAGCCGTCACTTGTTCTGCAAGCTCTCGACGTAGTGGGTGAGCTCGAGCACGCGCACATGCGCCGGCAGATAGCCTGGCTGATAGTCCTGCTGCTTCAGCCGCGCGAAATACTTGGGCATGTGGATGGTGTCGTGGCCCTCGACGGGCTTGTCGCCGGCGATGATGTCGAACACGCGCCAGAACGGAAACGTGCCGTCGTTCGCCGCCGAGATCGCGGTCAGGTCTTTCGGCCGCTTGAACAGCTTGACGCCGAGCTCGCCCGCGCCCTTGCCGTCGGCGCCGTGACAGGCGACGCAGTTCTCCTCGTACTCCTGCTTGCCCTCGTCGAGGAGCTTGACGCGTGCCGCGCTCTCTGCTGCCGCGGCGTGCGTGAGGATGATGAGCGCGGCGACTATCAGCACGAAGGCCCACAGCGGCCAAGGGTGATGGCGCTTCATCCAAGCCCTGAATGTGCGGCTCAGCGATGGCTCGCTTTCGGACAGCATGGCGTTACTCCTCGCTACAAGACCCGGGCGCGCAAGACGTGCGCTGCGACCGGCCTGTCTGGGCGACGCCTACCCCCTCGGCAATCGCGCGGCATTGAGCGGCGTCAAGGCTTTGAACGCGGCTGCGCCTGCGGCAATGTGATCAGCGAGAGAACGACGGATCGGAGCGCGCCATGCGTTGGCCCAATCTCGGGACAAACCTCAGCCGACAGCGAAGGAGCCGCCGCATGCCCCGCATCCTCACCCCGCAACTCGGCCGCCGCCATGTCGTGCGCGGGCTCGTTGCGGTCACGGCCGCTGCGGCGCTGCCGATCCGGCCGGGCCAGGCCGCCGCCAATCAACTCGTGCCGACGCCGGCGCAGACGGAAGGCCCGTTCTATCCGCCCGACTGGACGGGCGACATCGACAACGATCTGGTCCAGATCACGGGCGAGGCGGCGCGCGCGCTCGGCCAGATCACACACGTCACGGGCCGCGTGCTCGACGCGTCGGGCGCGCCAATCAAGGGCGCGGCGATCGAGATCTGGCAGTGCGACGCCAACGGCCGCTACCGGCATCCGAACGATACGTCGTGGATCCGCACAAAGCGCGACGCATCATTCCAGGGCCGCGGGCGCATGCTCTCGGGCGATGACGGCGCGTATTCCTTCCGCACCATCAAGCCAGTGTCCTATCCCGGCCGCACGCCGCATATTCATTTCTCGATTGCCGGGCCGGGCCGCGAGCGGCTGATCACGCAGATGTATGTCGCGGGCGAGCCTTTGAATGAAAACGACGGCATCCTCAACGGCATCCGCGATCCGCGCCAGCGCGAGAGCGTCATCGTCAAGCTCGAGGCGGCCGACCGTCTCGAGGCTGGCGCGCTCGCCGGCACGTTCGACGTCGTGCTCGGCTAGCACTCCTCGCGCTCAGTCGTTGGCGAGATGCGTCAAGGCGATGTCGCGCAACACGCGGCCTTCGATGTCCGCATCGTCGAGGCGCACCTTGACGAGGTCGCCGATGCTGACGATGCCCAGCATCTCCTCCTCGCGCATGACGATGAGATGGCGGATGCGGTCGGCGGTCATGCGGCGGAGCGCGTCGGCGACGCGCACGTCGGGGGTGCACATGGGCGGCGGCGAGATCATCACGTGCGTGACGCCGAGGCCGAGCGCGCTCGCGCCATGGCGGGCAATCGCGTGCACGGCTTCGCGCTCGGGGATGATGCCCAGCGGACGGCGCTCGGGATCGACGACGACGACGGCGGCGATGTGATGATCGTCGAAAAGCCGTATCGCGTCCTCGAGGCGCCGCGTGGTCCACAGCGTGACGACACCGCGGCCCTTGGCCGCCAGAACTTCGGCTAGTGTCATGGGACGCTCCCTTCTTAGAGGTGATGCTCCCCGCCCGTCCGAACCCGTAACGATGATGTGGGATCGGAAGGGCGTGGCGGAAAGGGGGTGGGCGGCGCTGCGAGCGCCTTTTGCATCTCAGCCGGGATGGCCTGCCGGCACATTGCGGGGGAGATACGGATTCGTAAGGCCGCCGCCCTCGTCGCGCCGCAGTTGTCCTCTCCGCGACGCGAACGCTTGGTGTCATCCCAGCCGGAGCGCGCCAGAGGGCATGCGAAGCGGCCTCGCAGTCCGTCGGACCCGAGCTGATGAGCGATAGGGGAGCGGGGCGCGGGATTGCCGCGGTCTTCCGCATCTGTGAATCGAAGGCGCACCGACGCCCCGCTTGCCGAGCTTTGCGCCGGAAGAAGCCAAAATCCGGCGTCACGCACCCCTCTTAGCCCCAGCTTCCCGGGTACCGATGTTGCCACCGGCAATGGGCAGACGCTCCGGGAGGGAGACGGAGTGCGTACTCCGCACATCCCTCAGGACTCGGACCCGCCCCTCGCCTGATAGACGCCTCTGGAAGGCGACCCCAGCGGAGCGGGATTGCGAGATGATAAGCGCGGCGCGGAGAACGGGGACTAGTTTCTGCTCCGTCGACACGTTCAGCCGCCCGGCATCAGCCGCTCGGCGCGATTGCGTGCACGCGCTTGGCGAGGAAATCGCCGACGACGGCACGCACGTCCTGTGTGCGTCCCACAAGCAGATGCCCGCCCGTGTCATAGACCACGAGTTTTGCCTCAGGGATGATGCTTGCCGCGAACTCGGCCGCAGGCAGCGTGTTGAACAGGTCATCGCGCGCCGAGATAACCAGCGTTGGGACGGTTATGCTCTCGAGCGGCGGGCGGGCGAGATGGGGGTTGCTGTCGATATTGATGCCCGGGAAGCGCTGCGATAGGGGCTCGACGCTGCGCACGATTTGCATCACCCGGCTCTGCTCGGCCGGCGGGGCCGAGGCGAACACCTTCGGCGGCACCCCCATGAAACGGATCAAGACTGACGGCGCGGTCTGCTCGAGAGCCCACCAGGCGAAGTCAGCCCCCGTATTGACCAGCCGGAGAACGAGCGCGCTGGCGCGGCTTCCTTCGACCATCACCGGGCTCGCCGGCGCATATGTTCCGGGGACGATCAAGATCAGCGCGGACACGCGCTCCGGACGGCGGAGTGCAAGCTCGAGGGCCGAACGCGCACCGGCCGAAATGCCGACGACGATCGCCTTATCGACCTTGAGCTCGGTCAGCAGCGCCGCGTGGGCATCGGCTTGCGCGGCGGGCGACGTGTCGGGCGGAATCGGAGTGCCGAGATAGCCGAACCGCGACGGCGCGATGACGCGAAAGCCGTCGCCGACGAGATCGGCGACGTTGGAAAGGCCCTGATCGTAGCCGCCGCCTGCGCCATGGATGGATAGGAGCGGAATGCCGGCGCCCTTCTCCGCGTACTCGATGGGACCGGCGGTCGTATGCACGATCCGTGCCCCCCGGCCCACCTCAGCCCGTGCGTTGCTGAGCTCGTCGTTGTAGGAGATGAAAATCAGCGCGCTTGCGGCCGCCACCGCAACAAAGGCGGCGAGCAGGAGCATTTTGGAGCGGCTCATTACAACCCCCGTGTCAGAGAGTTGCGGAGCTTTCACCCCTCGGTCTGAAATTGTCTTGATCTCGCTCAAGATCAAAGAGCAGATGCCCCGAAACAGGGGAAGGCGTTACTCGACGATGGCTTTGGTTTTCGCGAGGCGCACCACGGCCGCGCGCTCCTCGATGCGTTCCGTGAGGCGGCGCGCGAAGTCAACCGTGCGCTCCACCACCACGCTCCGCTGCCTATCGAGCGTCACCAAGTGATAGCTGTCATCGAGGATGGTGAGCTCCACCGGGCCGCCGAGACCGCGCGCGATCAACACCGCGTTCGCGAGATCGCTCTGATCGTCGTCGCGGGGATGGAAGATGTGGGTCGGATGACTGATCATGGCGAGACGCCGCTTCACGTCGCGGGCCAGCGCCCTGAACTCCCAAACGAAGCCGCCGCCCCACCCGAACAGATCCCCAATTGGGCAATTGTCGCTCTTGAAGCTCTCGATGATGACCTTGCGGATGCGCTCGTCCTTGATGCCAAACGGCGGGCGCGCCCGGAAACGGAAAAGCCGAGCGAACCACTTGTAAAGTATGAGATTGAAAAGTTTGAATGATTTCGGGATCGCCCAGCCGTTCGGCCAAACCGTCGGGGAAAACAGGATGAGACCGTGCACGTCGGCCGGACGCTCGCGGGCGAGGCGCAGGGCGAGAATGGATCCGGCGGAGATGCCGCCGACCAGGATGATGTCGCAACGCGACTTGAGCTCGTCGTGGGCCGCCTCGAGAGCCGCGTACCAGTCCTTCCACGAAGAGAGACCCGAGGCGTCGGTTCCTGCGCCGAAACCGGGGAGGAGGGGGCAATAAACCGTATGCCCGGCGTGCGCGAGACCTTGAGCGACGAATCTCAACTCGGCCGGATTGCCGCCGAGACTATGAACCAAGAGCACGCCGATCCGCCCGCCCAGATTTACGTAGCTGCCGCGGTGCGCATTTATTTTCTCGATTTTGTTCATAACGGGAACTCTTCGCACGAGGCAGCAACGCGATTGTCCGTCGGAGTTCACACTGGGTCAGTCCCCCAAACGGGGGACGCGGCACCTCAGGTTTGGGGGAAGATGCACGCGGCCGTTGCAGCAACAAGCGCGCGAGCAAAGAGAGTTGCGGTTCGGCTCAATGCCATTCGCAGATGCGAGAATTGCGGAGCTTGTTGTTAACCGATGCTGGGTTGTGTGATCTCGCTTAACCCAGAGGCGCGCGCCAGGCGTTGCCTCACTCCGCCGGGGCTACGCAGCGTCGCATTGGCGCGCCGCGCCTTTTCGCCGTCGCGTAGGGCTCCGTGCTTCCAGGCTTGTAGACGAACGGGAACTTGAGCTGCTCGATGTAGGAGGTCGGAAAATCCGGCACCTCGTCTATCCCCATGTCGTGCGCCGTGATCGCGCGCGGCGGCTCGGCCTTGAATGTCCCGAGCAGGCGGTCCCAGAGCGTCAGGAACAAGCCGAAGTTGCAGTCACCCTCCTTGCCCCAGTTGACGTGGTGCAGATGGTGAATGCGGCCGAGCGAGAGGTGGTTGCGGAAGGGCCCGAGCTCGTAGGCCACGTTCGAATGCTGGACGATGAGCTGAATCGAGATGGCGAAGCCGAGCAGGATCGCGACCTCAATCGGCATGCCGGCAAGCACGAGCGGCGCGGTGCCCAGCGCCATATCGACGATCTGATGCAGCGGATGGCGCGCGAGACCATTCAAGCCATAGAGACGCCCGGCGCCGTGATGCACCGCGTGCAAGCGCCAGAGGATCAAGTAGCGGTGGCTCAGGAAGTGGAGGAAGGTGAGAGCGAAGTCGGCAATGGCGATGGCGAGAAGCAGCTGCGCAAGCAGCGACCAGTCGCGCGGCCACCACCCGAGCAGCGTGCCCGGCGTCAACTGCGCGAGCCAGGTGATCAGAGGAATCAGCAATACGCCGCAGACGTTCTCGGTTTCGTGGATGAGCGCGTGCCAAACGTTGGCAGCGTGATCGTCATGCGGCCCGTTCCAGCCGTCGTACCAAGGCGCCACGCTCTCGGCCAGGGATGCGGCCCCGAGCGCGGTGAGGAGGATGAGGCCGAGCCAGGCATAGGGGTGGCCCCGGGAGATGACGAAGTACGCCGCTCCGTTGAGGCCAAGCAACATGGCGGGCGCGTAGGCGTATCGAACTGCGGTCCGAGCGGGTGCAAACATGCGATTTCCAGGTGTTGAGGCGAACCTGACCCTGCACTGATCGTGGGGCCCGCGGCATGGAACCTCCGCGCGGCAACGCCCAGAAAATCGCGCCGCGGCGACGTGTCGTCTGTCACGCGGGGAACACGTCGGGACGGGCGGCAAAGCGCCGCCACACGTATTCTCTCGACGCGTTCTCTCGACGCAGAACCGCGGCCGCCAGAATTGTGACACGTTCGTTCGTGCAAGTGCCGGTCGCGACCTGGGGGACCAACCGTCACGGCATGGGGGAAGTGCCAAATGCGAACTCAACTCTTCGCTCTCGCGCTGGTTCTCGGCAGCGCGGGACCGGCCGCGGCCGACGCGGTCCAGCAGGCCATGCTCAAGCTCGGCCCGGAGGAGCGCGCGCACCAGGCGTGTGTGATCAAGGGCATCGATGAGATCCGGCGCAACAAGAGCCTGCCGCAGGCCGACCGCATCAAGACCGGCATTCTCAAACCGGCGGCGTTCGACGGCAAGACTGTCGCGGCTTCCGGGGGCGCGGTGCGCGCCAAGGACCACTGGTACGCGCTGAAATTCACGTGCGCCGTGACACCCGACCAGATGAAGGCGACGGCCTTCACCTACGAGCTCGGCGCGGAAATCCCGGAGGCGAAGTGGGAAGATCTGGGGCTGTGGAAGTGAGGGGGACTGCTTGCGGTCGTCAGGCCGTAAGACCTACGCGCTGGCCTTGATGCGCGCGCCCAGCGCCCGGCCGAGATCGCCGGCCGAAGAGGCCGCGGCGCAGTCGCGCCCATGGAAGAAGTCGGGCAGCAGCAGCTCGGAGGCGTCGACGTCCATCAGCACGAGCTTCAATGCGTCCGCCGTGCCGTCGAGATCCAGGCGCTCGTCGCCGATGACCAGCTCGCGGGCGCGCAGGCCGCCGTAGGCGCGCAGACTGCCGCGGCTCAGCTCGCAGCTGATCCGGTCGGAAGCCGTGATCGGCCCGGTGGCCACGAGCGTCATGGCGCTCTGCACGATTTGGCGCGCGCGCAAGGCGCCGAGCGCGACGAGAAAGATCCCGGTGTCGGCGGTCTCGTTCAGGATGTCGCCGGTGACGGTGAGCGCGCCCGCGGCCACCACGCCGCGGTAGGAGCGGCCTTCGAATGTCGCCTCGGGCCAGTCGAGCGGGAGATCGCCGTCGATCACGGCGCCGTCGGGCAGCAGGAGCACTTCGTCGTACCCGTCGCCGGAGCCGTCGGTGCCCGGCAGCAGCAGATCCTTCAGAAGCGCAATGTCGAGACGGCGCGCGGCGAGGCACGGGACGAGCACGGGCGCGACGACCTTGCGCGCTACGGCAGGCGAGACCAACCTCGCGTCTTCGATTTGCACTGACCAACACTCCACCCGAATACCCACAGGTGGCGCTAGCACGGGCAGTGCGCGGCGATCTGTTCCCCTGGGAACACCAGGCGGAGAGCGGCGGGAAGCAGCGCTTCCAAGCCGGGCTCGGTCCGCAGCCATGTGAAGGGAATTTATGGGCGCGCGAAAACGCGGGTGAGGCCCTAAGCCTTACCCGCGCCGACGTGTGATTTCAGGTACTTAGCGACCGTATAGCCAGCTTGGGCCGATGGAGCTGCGCGGGTCCGGCGGGCTCGCGAGGCCGTCATTGAAGTTTGCGGCGCCGTGGTCGTAGCGCATGCCCTCCACCGCCTGGCTCATCGGCGGAAGCGCGGACGCGGGATCGAGATCGACGTAGCCGGACTTTGAGTCAGGCTTGTCGCCGCTCGCATTGGCGGCGCCCGGGTTCTCGAACGTGAATGCGTACGCCGGCTGCAGGATGAAGAGCGTCGCGGCGAACAGAACGCCGGCAATCGTCAGGAAGTATCGCATTGCCAATCCTTCGAGATTCGTGGATTTGCCGGTAACATGGCACAGGAATCTGGGCTTTCCAGGGGCCCGGCGTGTCCGCTCACAGGTTTGGCTGCCAATTCCGGGCCCCATGTGTCCGGATCGCCACGCCAGGGGCAAGAGCCTCTAGATCGGGGGCCGTGAGCGCGTCCCGGTAACCAGCGCCCAACGCTGCGGTTTCCACGTCCGCGGGTGTGGCGTAAGCTTCGTTGCACGGGGGGCCCCGAGGATGGGCCCATGCGCCTCGAGACGAGCCCGGACGAATCGCGAGCCATTCTCGCCGCCATGCGCGACGTGGCGGAGGCCGGCTCCGCGCTCACCGAGCGCGACCGCGTGACCCTCGTCTCGGCGGGGCGCTGGATGCTCGGATTGGCCGAGGCCGACGTCGATACTCTTCCCTCCTCCACGCCCGGCATTCTCGCCACCGTCCTCCCCGAGGCCGCACTGCGCCGGGAGGCGACGCGCTTCCTCGCCATTATGCCGTTCGTCGACGGCGCGCTCGACAAGGCCAAGATCGCGCGCGTCGAAGACTATGCACGAACGCTCGGCGTCGCGGACGGCTACCTCGACGAGCTGGCGGAAGCGGCGGAAGGAGATCTGCGCGGCGCGCTCGCGCATATGGTGCGCGACAATATGGACAGCATTCTCGGCAGGCCGTTCTCCGGCGATGTCATGGCGTGGATGCTTCCCTATCGCGGTGACAAGGCCGACCCGGCGCTCGCGCAGCGGTTCCGCGCCCTCGATGCGAAGCCTGAGGGCGCATTCGGGCGCGCGTTCATCGCCTTCTACGAGGCGAACGGCTACGGCGTGCCGGGCGAGCCGACGGGCCTCAACGTGATGTTCTGCCTGGCGCACGATTCCACGCATGTGTTCTCTGGCTACGATACGACGCCGCGCGGCGAGCTTCTGGTGTCGACCTTCACGGCCGGCATGCATCCACGCCATCCGGTGTCGGGGCACATCCTGCCCGTGATCTTTTCCTGGCACCTCGGCATCAAGATCAACGATGTCGCCAAGTCGGCGACGGGCGCGCTCGATCCGAGGGAGTTCTGGCATGCGTGGGAGCGCGGCCAGGCCATGAAGATCGATATCTTCGGTCCGGAGTGGAATTTCTGGGACTGGGTGGACCAGCCGCTCGCCGAGCTGCGCGCGAAATACCTACCGGAGTGAGGGGACGGCGCGGCGCTCGTCCTCCGGCGCCGCTCCCGGGAATTGCCCCTCACTCCTCCCCGATCACTCCTCCCCGAGCACGACCGACTTGATGGCGCTCACGGCGGTGTTCTTGATGTCGACTGCGGTCGTGCTCGGGAGGATGTCGGGCGGGGCGGTGCCGGCAACGGCGCCGGGCCGCAGCACGCCGACGGTCATCTCGCCGTCGGTGACGTAGCGGTCGCCCTCGCCGTTGCGGCCGAACAGCGTCGGGCCGCAGCCGGTCACCTGATAGATCGTCAGCAAGAACTCCCGCCTCGTTGAGATCGAAGATGAGGTCGTCGCGCTCGGCATCGATGTCGGGCGAGATGTGATGCGTGATCTGCCCGGTGTAGCGGCTCACGCCGACACCTATGTCGAAGGTGACGGCGCCGAGCCAGACCGGGCGCCCCTCGGCCCCCTTCTCGAGCACGTGCCAGAAGCGGACATGATGGCGCTTGTCGGCACTGCCGCCGACCGGCTTCTCGAAGGCAAGGTCCTGGCGGCGGCCCTCGTAGAAGAGATTGGAGACGGGCGCATTGGGATCGGGGCGGTGGAGCAGGACGCTCTCGGCGATGCGCGCGCTCGACTTCAATGTGATGGCGTCGGCCGGCTTCCAGCCCGCACGCTCGAGCGCGGTCACGACCTCGTCCTCGTTGCCGACAAGCGAGACATTGAGGGGATCGCCCGGGATGCCCTGCGCGGTGTTGGTGGTCATCGGCCGGCCGGCGAGGCCCGGCTGGTGCTCGTAGTGGGTCCAGAGCGCGGGCAGGACGACGTAGGCCAGCAGCGCATAGGCCGCCGCGCAGCCCGCGATCAGCAGAGCGGCGTTGATGGCCCAGCGCACGGCTCACCCCTGCTTGCATAGAAGTTGGATGAAACCCTAGGCCCGGCGGGTGGCGGTCACAAGCGGTGGGTGTGGGAATGATCAACAGGGGCCGCCGGCGCTGGTCCTGGCAGGACTTTGGCTCGAGTAGTTCGAGAGCGGCATTTTGGTCGCATCGCAAGCGCAAAAGCGTGCCCAGAGCCCGCGCGGTCTTCAGGCGCAATCCCTGGTTGACTACAAGAGAGCTCATTAGGAGCAAAGGTATTGCGTCGGGGGAAGTTATAGGAGTCAGTCAATTGCCTGAGCACAGGCTTACGGTACGGGGCATCCATACGCTCTGTGGGAAACCTTCAAATGCGTTGCAGAGAATTATCTCCCAGACGTCTCCAATGAACTCGCCTGGCACGCCGTCCTGAAACAGATCGGACATGGAGTTCACGAACACTCTTCGCGGCGAGCGCCAACGCAGGGGAATTTCAAGAGCAGCGCGATTGAGATGCAAGCGGCCTGTCCATACCGGACGACGGCCACTCTTTCGAGTCACGGCTGAATAAGCGGGATGTTCCATCGCCTGCGAGTCGAGCCGCCATCCGCATCGCATAGCAGTTTGTGCAGCCCGGCGACACCATCAGGCACCCTGCGACAGGGTTCCAGGTGGCGTCTGTCCATTCAATGTCACTTAGTCCGGCCACGTCCGCCGCTCCTGATGACCGCCCTTGCTATCTCACCTGCCTTCTTTGCACCGGGACTCGGATTGGCCCACGCAAATAGCAAAGAGTAACTGTGCACGTACTCGAGGACCCAGTTGAAGCCACTCGTCGAGAACACCACCCTCAAATACAGACTTCATGCGCTTGATCATGAACCGTGTAGCATGACTCGGGGGTTGCGTCCTTGCTGGGAAGCGTCCTCCCTTGGTTGAAGAGATCCGGAGGACGATCGGCCTCGACAATAAAAGCGCTCTTCCAATTCAGACGTACCAAGAAGACGTGTCAGCGACCTTTCCTTGTCGGCGTCGACGTGTGCCTTCCGACTGATCTGTCGGTGAACACCTAGACCGGCGGGGAAGAGGTACCAAAGATCAATTCTTCTGGTCTAGGCAACCGCCTCGATCGACGCCCATTCGACTTGATTGCCGAAGGGATCGAGAAAAACCACAGCGCGAGCATTTCTTCCAGTCGCGATTGTCGCAAAATGATCGCAGCGCGACGTTGGCGTCCTCGTTAATGACTGTGACGCGGTCAGCGACATCCGCGGTATTGCCCCTTCACCGCATCCTCAAGCTCGCGTCGCCTTCTTGCGTGATTTCTCGACAAAAACGTACTCCCTGAACTTAGATCTGTAAGCCAAGTGCTCGTTTAGCCGATCCGGTAATGCCCTTTCTTCGTCGAGTACAAGCGGCTCGAGGAATGGTATTTCTGAACGGGCTCGTTGCTCTCGGCGAGTGACTTCTTCGCACGATCCACAGCTCTTGTCGGGGTAGACGCGGTAGTTCGGGCACGCTCCGTCACCACACGCCCGGCACGAGACGCCAGCGGACACGGGCGGTGTAGGCGTCGTAGCCGGCCAGCTCGGATCTCAGCGTCTCTTCCTCGAGCACCGCACGGACGGCGAAGATCACAATCAGGATCAGCGAGAAGGCGAGCCCGTACCACGAGCCGAGCAAGAGCGGCGTGCCGACGAGCAGGGGAATGGCGCCCGCGTACATCGGATGGCGCACGACGGCATAAGGCCCGGTGTCGACCACCTGGTGCTTGCGCTCGGTCTGGATCTTGACGACGGGGGCGGCGAACGTGTTGGCGCGCATGACGATGTGGAAGACGTAGAGTCCGAACGCGATGCCGAGCGCGCCGACGACTTTCAGCCAGAGGGGGACGTCCGACGTCTGATAGCGCACCGCGTCGAGCGCGATCACGACGTACTGGGCGAGCCAGAGAGCGAAGACGAACGGGAGCAGGATCTTGTCCCAGCTCTTCTGGTCGCCCTGAATGGGCGACCTCATGCGTTCACGGAGCAGCTCGGGATCGTGCTGGGCGATCAGATAGCCGGAGATGAGGCCGAGCACGCCGTACTCGGCGAGGAGCACCCACGCCTCGGGCCAGTCCACCGTTCCGGCCGGCACGAACAGCAACGCAGCCGTGATCGTTAGCCAGACGGCCGTCTGGACGAGCATTTTCCGAAAAATGCCTTCGCTCGCTGCCATGTCGCCTCCTCTGCGATGCGTCCCGCGCATATGAACACGGGCTTGTGGCGTCTCAATGCTCTGCCCTTCCGCCCGCCCGCTTCCTACGCCATATTCCGGGCATGCCAAACACTCCGAAGCCGCCGAAATCGGATCAGATCCCGAAGCCGCGTCCGTCGCGCGGCAAGTCGGGGAAGCTCGCCCCGCCGCCGGCCGAGACGGCCGCCGGGACGCCGCATACGCGCGCCTCCGGCACGCCAGCATACGCGCGCCTCCGGCACGACTGCGACCAAGGGATTCAGCGAGGCGCCGCAGGCGCGATTTGAGATGGCTCCCTCTCCCCACGTCAGTGGGGAGAGGGCGGGGGGTGAGGGGCAGATACCAGCACCTGAGCAAGCGGCTGCCCCTCACCCCGACCCTCTCCCCGCAAGCGGGGAGAGGGAACGAGCTGGTCCCACCCTCCCCGCTCTGCGGCAGCAGGGTCCGCTGCCGCCGCGCGCGTACGCCGGCGAGAGCCTGGGCGACAGCCTCAACGCGATACTGATGCGGCCCAACGAGCGGACCGACCGGGCGCGGGAGATCCTGGCGCGCCAGCCGATGATCGCGGCGCATCCCCTCGTCTCGGGCAGTCTGCCGACGTTCATGCCGCACCGTCCCGAGCGGCCCGAGAAGAGCGAAGGCGGACACGCGTTCGAATTCGTCTCCGAGTTCGAGCCCAAGGGCGACCAGCCGACGGCGATCGCCGAGCTGGTCGAGGGCGCGAACAAGCACGAGCGCACGCAGGTGCTGCTCGGCGTCACCGGCTCGGGCAAGACCTTCACCATGGCGCAGGTGATCGCGGCGACGCAGCGGCCGGCGCTGATCCTGGCGCCGAACAAGACGCTCGCGGCCCAGCTCTACGGCGAGATGAAGAGCTTCTTTCCGGACAACGCGGTCGAGTACTTCGTCTCCTACTACGACTACTACCAGCCGGAAGCCTACGTGCCGCGCACGGACACCTACATCGAGAAGGAAGCCGACATCAACGAGCAGATCGACCGCATGCGCCATGCGGCGACGCGGTCGCTGCTCGAGCGCGACGACGTGATCATCGTCGCTTCCGTCTCGTGCATCTACGGTATCGGCTCGGTCGAGACGTACACGGCGATGACGTTCGCGGTGAAGCTCGGCGAGCGGCTGTCGCGCGATCAGCTGCTCGCCGATCTCGTCGCGCTGCACTACCGGCGCAACGACGCGGCGTTCACGCGCGGCACGTTCCGCGCCCGCGGCGACACGGTCGAAGTGTTCCCGGCGCACTACGAGGACCGGGCGTGGCGCATCTCGCTGTTCGGCGACGAGGTCGAGAGCATCACCGAGTTCGATCCGCTCACCGGCCAGAAGACCGACGAGCTGGCGCTGGTGAAGATCTACGCCAACTCGCACTACGTGACGCCGAAGCCGACGCTGCAGCAGGCGATCAAGAGCATCAAGAGCGAGCTCAAGGGCCGCCTCAACGAGTTGTATGACACCGGCAAGCTGCTCGAAGCCCAGCGCCTCGAGCAGCGCACCGTGTTCGACATGGAGATGATGGAGGCGACGGGCTCGTGCGCCGGCATCGAGAACTACTCGCGCTATCTCACGGGGCGCAACCCCGGCGAGCCGCCGCCGACGCTGTTCGAGTATCTGCCCGACAACGCGCTCGTTTTCGTCGACGAGAGCCACGTCACCATTCCGCAGATCGGCGGCATGTTCCGCGGCGACTACCGGCGCAAGGCGACGCTCGCCGAGTATGGCTTCCGGCTGCCGTCGTGCATGGACAATCGGCCGCTGCGCTTCGAGGAATGGGACGCCATGCGGCCGCAGACGGTCGCGGTTTCGGCGACGCCATCGACGTGGGAGCTGGAGCAGACCGGCGGCACCTTCGCCGAGCAGGTCATCCGTCCCACGGGCCTCATCGATCCGCCGGTCGAGATCCGGCCGGCCAAGACGCAGGTCGACGACCTGCTCGACGAGGTGCGCCAGGTGGCCAAGCGCGGCTACCGCTCGCTGGTCACGACGCTCACCAAGCGCATGGCCGAGGACCTGACCGAGTACATGCACGAGGCGGGCATCCGCGTGCGCTACATGCACTCCGACATCGAGACGCTGGAGCGCATCGAGATCATCCGCGACCTCCGGCTCGGCGCTTTCGACGTGCTGATCGGCATCAACCTGCTGCGCGAGGGCTTGGACATTCCGGAGTGTGCCCTCGTCGCCATTCTCGACGCCGACAAGGAGGGCTTCCTGCGCAGCGAGACGTCGCTGGTGCAGACGATCGGCCGCGCGGCGCGCAACGTCGACGGCCGCGTCATTCTCTACGCCGACCAGGTGACGGGCTCGATGGAGCGCGCGATGGCCGAGACGGACCGGCGGCGCGAGAAGCAGACCGCGTACAACGAGGCCAACGGCATCACGCCGGAGAGCATCAAGAGCCACATCAACGACGTCATGGCCTCGGTCTACGAGCAGGACCATGTGACGGTGGACACCGGCCTCGCCGACGGGCCGGCCATCGGCCACAACCTCGCGGCGGTGATCGAGGACATGGAGCGGCGCATGAAGGACGCCGCCGCCGACCTCGAGTTCGAGACCGCGGCGCGGCTGCGCGACGAGATCAAGCGCCTGCGCGAGACGGAGCTCGCGATCGCCGACGATCCGCTGGCGCGTCAGTCGTCGGTGGAAGAGGCAGCCGGGAGCTTCAAAGGCGAGCGCAAGTACGGTGCCAAGGCGAACATGCCGGCGTCCGCGGGAAAGAAGGGTGCCGGCAAAGGCGAGCGGGCCATCGCGCATCAAGGATCCTGCCGTCGACTACCCGGGACCGCGGCCCGAGAACCCCACTCCACGCCGCGATGCCGGCTCGTCGCGCATCGCGACCGAATACGAGCCGGTGCAGCCGACGTACGCGCAGTCGCGGCCGCGTAGCCGTCGCTCGACGACACGTCGCTTCGTCGTCTCGGGCTGAAAGGTCGCTGCGCGTCGGTCCTTCTCGGGTTGCAAGCCGATCGCTCGACGACATGGGGCCCGGCACCGACCGGCCGGTGCCGGCGCGCGATCCGAAGATCGATCCGCGCACGAAGGCCGGCGCGTTCGGCGAGGCCGTGCGCGGACCGCACAAGCCGACGCTCGACGAGATGGGGCCGCACGCGTCGCTGCCGGTGAAGAAGACGGCGGGATCGCTGCCGGAGAAACCCGCGCTGTCATCGCGGAGCGATGCCCCGGCGCCGAAGCCGACGCGCACGTTCGAGTTCGACGATCCGGCCGAGAAGAAGGGCCGCAAGGGCCGGCCGCGCAAGACTGGCCGGCCGGGGCGGTGACGAGTATTCGAGCCCGCTCTGGCCGTACCGTACCCTGATCGTGCCGAGGGTCGGATCGCTGGCAGGTCCGCCCGCTGTGGCGCACCGAGCACTCTTTTTGAACAAAGTTATCCTGGTCGCAAGGGCCCGCTATCTCAGCGCCAGCGGCCCGGCTAGGCTGTGCACAAGATGTGCATAAACACGGACCGGCGCGCGGTCCGTGTCGCCATCGGGGGGCTCGAGCGGCCCCAATCTCGCCTCGTCTCCGCACTTCTCGAACAGCCGGGCCACCGCGCGTCGAGGACAAGCGAAGACGCCGTCATCAGCAAGGCGCGGGAGAAGGCCGGCTCGGGGGTAAGCGTCGGGAGTAGCGTTCATGGTCATGCGTCGTGGTGCGTGCAGTCGTGGTGCGTCCTTTTTCTTCGCCGGTCTTCTTGGCCTGATGCTGCTCGGTCCTTCGGGGCCTGCCGCGGCAGATTCCACATCGGATCCGTTCGGGCTGGGTGCGCCAGCCGGAGCCGCGGACTGGAGCGGCATCTATATCGGCGCGCACGGCGGATACGGCTGGGGCAATATCGATTATGCTGCTGGACGTTGAAGGCGTGGTCAATGGAAGCCAGTGAGCCACGACGCCGACGGCTGGCTCTATGGCGGCCATCTCGGGGTCCAGCAGCAGTACGGCCGCATCGTTGCCGGGCTCGAGGTTTCGTATTCGGAGCTCGACCTCTCGGATACGGTCGGCTCGCGATCGGCGGCGGCCGCCAGCGCTCGGTCGACATCGACTCGCTTATTCACGGCGACCGCGCGTCTCGGCCTCGCAAGAGACCACTGGCTCGCTTACGTCAAGGGCGGCTATGCGACCGCGGACATCGATACCGTAATTTTCAAGACCGGCTCGTCCAAATGGGTCACGAGCGGCTGGGACAGCGGATGGACGTTAGGTGCTGGCATCGAATTCAACTGCCTGTCGCGCTTTATCGTCGGCCTCGAGTACGATTACGTCAACTTGGATGTCGATGATCGCACGGGATCTGCTGGTCTCCGACGGCAAGAAGCCATTCACGTATTCCGATTTTGATGCAGAGACGCACTCGGTCGTGGCACGCATCAGCTACAAGTTCGGGAACGAGCCGGCGCCGGCACCGCTCAAGTAGTCATACGTCAACGGGTGCGGTTGGGATCACCGATGCAGGACGGCTGCACGCGCGGCCGGCCTGCGGACGGGCGGGCCGCGCTGCCGACGCGCACGCTCGATCTCGACGATCCCGCCGAGAAGAAGAGGCGCACGAGCGGGCCGCGGAAGACGGGACGGCCAGGGCGGTAGCGTCAACGGGCTTGCGGCGAGGAGTCCGGGCGACGAAGCCAACACAAGCGGCTGTCCCTCAGGCCTAGGGACGTCGATCCGGCTCGTGATCATCCGCTTCAGTGCGGAGATGAAGCCTTCGTAGTCGAACGGCTTGCCGAGCGATGGAATGTCGCTGAAGCGATGGTCGATCGTGTCAGTCGGATAGCCGGTCGCGAATGTGAAAGGGATCAGGAGGCGCTTGAGCTCGTCGGCGAGGGAATAGGCGTCTCCATCCTTTACCTCGATATCCACGAATGCTGCGTCCACGGCCTCCTGGCGAACATACGCGAGTGCCTGCGCGCTTTCCGCGGTCGGGCCGACGACCTCGTGACCGAGCTCCTCAATCCAATCGATCAGCATCGAAGCTATGAGGGGCTCATCTTCGACGAGAAGGATGCGGGCCATGCAGACTCCTACAAGCTGCCAACGATGATTAATGCTTTTGACGCCGCCTGCAAGAGTTTTCTTCGCAATATCAATTAGTTACATGCTATTTGTGCGCCAAAAGCTGCAGACGCGGATTGGTCCGCGGGAACTTTTGTGGGCCATTGATGTTATGTGCGCGAAGTACTATCTGTTAGTATGTTTTACCTTGGGAGAATACGAAAGAGGCAACGTCATGAACCGGGAGCGTGAGGAACGTCTGCAGATCATGCTCAGCCCCGTCGAGCTGGGCGCGGTCGACGATTTTCGATTCAAATACCGCCTACCGAGCCGGGCTGCGGCCGTGAGAGAGCTTCTGAGGCGCGGCCTTGCCGCAGAAGAAACGGGCGGGGCGTCAGCCGGCGCACGATCGAAGGATTTCGGCGTGCTCAAGACCGGCAATGGAAGCTCGTTCGAGCCCCTCGAGGACTGATCGCGCACGACCCTCGACCTGAAGAATGAAGCAGCGCCTGTCGCGAGACAGGCGCTGTTTGCTTCATTACTCCGCCACCTGCTCTCCCGAGCCGCCAAACGCGGCAGGAAAATCCTTCAGCTTCGGGAGACCGTCGCGCATCGGCAGCACAGTCTCGGCGTAGTTGATCTGGACGGAGGGCACGAACTTCAGCGCCGGCACCGCTCAAGTGGTCATACCGTCAACGGGTGCGGTTGGGGATCATCTGATCGCAGGACGACCGACGCCGGCGGGAGTGCGCCCGCGTTGCGCCCCATTAGGGAGACGGCGCGCGGCTCACTTTCTGCTGAATGCTCTCGAGGTAGCGCACCAAATCTGCAATCCGCGAGCGAGCGACCTCAGGTTTTCCTTTCGAACCGAAATATAGGCCCCAAGCCGGCATTTCCGCCGTCCCGTGGCCCAACACGGTGCCGCCATTGCGGATGAGATCGGAAATCTTTGCTGACGGAAACTCTCCACCATTCCTTGCGGCGACCTGTGTCAGGTCGGCAGGCGCGGCCTTCAACGCATCAGCCAGGGGACCCTTTCCACGGCCATCCATGCCATGACAGACCGCGCAGTTGAGCACAAAACTATCTTGGCCCTTCTGCAGATCGGGCTGCGCCGAGGCATGGGAGGCCAAGGCAAGCGCCGAAGTGAAGGATGCGGCCAGGATCAAGGCGTCGACTCTTTTGTGCATTTCTTGGGTCGTCCTTTTGCTCTCTCTGCAGAACCAAGGTGTCCCTGCAAAATCGGTTCCAGCCGGCAGGCACGATGAGCCTATCCGTCATCCCGTCGAAGAGCGTGTTGTAGACGCCGGGAGCATGTGCCGCAAACATTCGGCCGGTGCTCAATGCCGCGAGCAGCAATTGGAAAGTTGCGCGGTCGGATATCGAGCGCGGCCGAAAGTTCCCCTGCTCGCTCAATGCCGCGGCGCGGAGGACGGCTGTGATCAATGGCAGACCTGGAGCGCTACTCTGCGATCTGCTCGCCCGAGCCGCCGAACGCGGCAGGAAAATCCTTCAGCTTCGGGAGGCCGTCGCGCATCGGCAGCACCGTCTCGGCGTAGTTGATGTGGACGGAGGGCACGAACTTCAGCGTCGGCAGCGTCGCCGCGTAGACGTCGACAAGACCGATCCCCGGATGATTGGTCATCAGATGACCGCCGCACTTCGTGCAGTACTGGCGCTCGCTGCCCGGCGTCTTGCGGAACGTGGCAATATGCTCGGCGCCCGCCGTGACCCGCACGGCCTCGGGCTTCCAGAGCGTGAAAGCATTGACGGGGCTCGCCGACCACGAGCGGCACGAGCGGCAATGACAGTAGCCAGCACTTTCGGGCTCGCCCGTGACCTCGATGTGAACCGCGCCGCAGAAGCATTCGCCCTTATATGTCGCCATCATCGACCTCATTGGTTGCAGCGCTCGCCCGGCGCCGTCAGTCTTTCCGTCCAGCTGCGGGAGCGCCGGCGAGCGACGCTCCCTCTCCTCGGCCGCGCACCGTCGCGCGGAGAACGCCGCGGAGATTTCCTAGCCTGCCTTGCGCTTCTGCGCTTGCTCCGGTTGCGGGATGCGCATGTCGGCGCCGGTCACGCGCTTGACCTCGGTGATCGAGTCATAGGGGAAGTTGATCGCCTCGTGCGCCTTGCGGATCGATTCCTCGTCGGGGCCAGACATGAAGCAGAAGGCCTTGCCTTCGTGCAGGTTGACGTGCGCGGCGTGGCCGAAGGCGCCGAGCTTCACGGCCGCCTCGTCGAGGGCGTCGAAATTGGCGAAGAACTCCTCCTCGGTGAGCTCCTTCGCCGGGAAGCTGCCCTTGGCCCTGTCGTGGGTGTCGATGAAGTACTTCATGTCGATGCTCCTTCCGTTTGATGATCTTCATCCATGTCGTGTATTTGCACATCTCAGGGTGCGATCGATTTCGAGTGGGTGACTCCTTTCCGTCTGCTTCTAATGTTCGAGGATGGGTGCCCGCTCACGCCGCGCGAATGAGATCATCCAGATCCTCGCGGATTTGGTTCCAGCTGCGGTCGCCGAGTTTCTTGCGAAGCGCCTGTTGTGCCTGCTCCCAGAGAGGCAGCGCTTGGCGTAGCCGCGACCGCCCCTTCTTGGTGATCTTCAAGGTGCGGCTGCGCCGCCAGCCCTCGTTGCCGAGCATGATCAGGCCTTCCGCCTCGAGCGGGCGCAGATTCCGGGTCAGCGTGCTGCGGTCCATCCCCATCATCTTGGCGAGAGCCGTGATCGAAAGCGCCTCGTCGGCTGCGGTCGCGACGAGCACGGTGAGCTGCGAGGCGCGAAGCCCTACCGGGCGCAGCGCTTCGTCGTAGGCCCGCGTCACGGCGCGCGCGGCGGTCCGCACCCTGTGGCAGGCGCAGCTGGCAAGGATCTCACGCTCGGTCATCGTCATCGCCGGCATTCCTGTGTCGTGCATATGCACTAGACGATGGAGCCCGTGGTTGTCAATGCAAAGAATTCAACTCGCGATACAGCGCCGTGATGGAGAGGAAGCAGGCACCGCAGTCAAGAGCAAAGAAACAGCGCCCGTCGCGAGACGGGCGCTGGATCGGCGTGTGAGCGGATAGCGCTTAGTTGGTGGCCGCCGGGGTCGCGTGGACCGCCGGGCGGGGCAGGCAGCGGCGCTTTTTCGCGTAAAGGACAGCGTCCGTCGCGAAACGGGCGCTGCTTGAGAGTGCATCTGGCGACGGGCGCTTAGTTCTGGATCGGATCGCCCTGGACATCGACTGCGACGGCGACTGTCTTGCCGTCCTTGGTCGCGGAGCCAACCCACTTGCCGTCGTCGTCCTTCGCGAAAGCTCGGAGATGTTCGTATAGCCGAGGTGCATCAAGTGCTGCCGCGCCTGGACCTCAGTGAAGAAATTGCCGGTATGCGTCGACGTCGCGGCCGGCGCCGCACCGGCCTCGTCCGTGGTCTTGGTATCGGCGGCGAACGCAGGGGCGGCGAGGGCGGCGGCGAGAACCGCGGCCAGAGAGAATGCACGGATCATAATGGTCTCCTGATTTTTATTGGGCGAAAAATTGCAGGGGGACTGACGCGCGGATGGCGCGTCAGGCGACGCTGTTAGACGATGTCGATCTCGGCCGGCAGATAGCTCGTGACCTCGAGACCCACTTCCTGCTCGCGAACTTCAGGCTTCATCCAAGACTTCATCTGTTCCTCCTTCGATGATCTGCGGACAACGCCCTGTGGCGCCGCCCCATGCGCTGCATCTAGGGAGCTTGAGCGATCACTACCACTCACATCGGCGTGGGCCAATTCGAGCGCTTCGTGATGTCTTGTGAAGCGGGATGATGCCCGGCTTCGCCGCGAGCCGGAACTCACTGAGGGGCAGACACGCGAGCGATCGCGCTGCCATGACGAACGCGTGAATGCGACGCGATCGCTAAGCAATCTCGACTTAGAAAAATCTCAAAGGGGCTGGTGACGTATCACCAGCCGCAGCGATGGCAGCCCCACCAATGGCAATGCCAGCGGCGGCGGCAGTGCACCTGCGTCACGGGCGAGACCGTCTTGGACGTTATGGATGCCAGGGACGCACCGATCGCAGCGGCTTCACAGGGCATCGCCCTCCCTGCGATGAGGCCGGCGAGCACAACTGCGAAAAATCCTGGGGCGATCATGCGCATGGGTTCACTCCTCCAAGAGGTATCTGCATCCAATGCCGCATCTGCCGGCCAGCCTAGAGCCCGTGGCCGATATCCGGCAATCGAAACCCGGACGGCATTAACCGCGTGCATTGCAAAACATCCTTACGGGAACCGCGCTTGACGCTCGGCGTACACGCAATACGAAAACTTAATACGAAGTGAGTGGTAATCACGTCGCGATCTCGACGGCAGCCCAAGCCCAACCTGCGCTATGGTGGGGACACCTAGCTCATTTAGCTGGAGGAATCCTATGGCTACGCAAGTCAACAAAGTCGAACTCGTCGGCGACATCGTGGCGGCACGACGCTACGTCGCCGAACATTGGGGCTGGTTTCTCGGCCTCGGCATCGTGCTCGTGCTCGCCGGCATCGCCGCAATCGCCTTTCCGCTGATGTCGACGATCGCCGCCAAGATCTTTCTTGGTTGGCTGTTCCTGATCGGCGGCGCGCTCGTCGTCGCGCACGCTTTCTCTTCGCCACGCTGGTCGGGCTTCTTCTGGAGCTTCATCGTCGGCATTCTCTATGTCGTCGCCGGCGCCTATCTGGCGTTCTTCCCGCTCACCGGAATCCTGACGCTCACGATTCTGCTTGCGGCGCTGTTCATCGCCGAGGGCATCGCCGAAATCGTCATGGGCTTCAAAGTGCGCCCGCACGACGGCTGGATGCTGCTCATCTTGAGCGGCGTGGTCGCGATCGTGGCCGGCGTGCTGATCACGATGGGCCTGCCGGATTCGGCGGAATGGGCGATCGGACTGCTCGCAGGCATCAACCTGCTCTTCACCGGCTGGACCTATATCTTCGTCGCTCTCGCCTCGCGCGAGCAGGGACCAGCCGTCGCCAGCAGAGCCTGATCCGCTCTTGATCTCCGTCACGCGACGGCGTGAGCGGACGTTCTAGTGTGGCGGCGCGAACCGTGAGTGGCGCGTCAGATCCCTGAGATCTGACGCGATCATGGTCGAGACGCCGGAGCGGCCGGCCCGGCGTGCCCGGCCATGATCGAGGTTGTCCCATGCCGTTCGGAATTGACCCGCTCGTCGCGGTGGGCGTCCTTGCCGCGACCGCGGCGACGGACGCCGTCTATGTGATGTTCACGTCCGCCGTCGTCGCGCGCCGGCGCATCCCGGCGGCGAACTGGAGCAGCACCTGGTACGTGCTGTCGTCGTTCGCCGTCATCTCGTACACGAACAACTGGATCTACGTCCTGTTCGCGGCCATGGGCTCGTGGCTCGGCGCCTTCGCGACGATGACCTATCTCCACAGCCGGCCGAGCAACCCGCCGGCGCCCTTCAAGCCGTCGCCGACCGCCGAGATCGACAAGGATTGATCGGCGTCGACTATCCCGCGCGCGGGATCGGCTCTAGGATTGGGGCATCGGCGACGGGCGGAACTCCAGCTCACGGAGGTTTCCATGGCGACGTATGTTGTGCTCACGAGCTTCACCGACAAAGGCGCCCACGATGTGAAGGATACCATCGGGCGGTCCGACAAGTTCAAGGAGATGGCGAAGAAGGCCGGCGTCACCGTCAAGGACATCTACTGGACGCTCGGACCCTCGGACGTGGTGGCCATCTGCGAGGCGCCCGACGACGAGACGGCGACGGCACTCTCCATGAGCATCGCAGCGCGCGGCTACGTGCGGACGCACACGATGCGCGCCTTCTCGGCGGCCGAGATGGCGAAGATCCTGGGCAAGATGATCTGATCCGCGTTGCGGTCCCGGGAGGGTTCGCAGCTCCGTGACGCACACTCGCGGCGTCGCGCACGTGTTGGTCGTGGCTTGTTACAATTTGCAACGCAAGCGACGCGAGGTTGCCACGTTCGGGCGCTTTCAAGAGCCGAGCCGGGACCAACACATACGGAGATCATCATGTCATCGAAGACTCTCTTGGTCGCGGGCGCTTTGCTCGCTACTGCCATGCTTGCGCCGCTGCCGTCCGAGGCCAACGTCATGGCGCCGGTGAAGGCGCCGCAGTCGGTGGCCGCCGACTCGCTCGTGCAGCAGGTGCATCGCGGCGGTCCGCGCTGCTGGTACTGGCGCAACGAATGCGCGGCCCGCTGGGGCTGGGGCACGTGGCGCTTCCGGCGCTGCCTCAACAATCACGGTTGCTGGTAAGCCGCCGCGCGCGTGAGCGCAGTCGCGTATTCAACGTCATGAAAGGCAGCCGCGGCAATCCGCGGCTGCTTTTTTTGCGTGGGGAAGCGAGGACAAGGCGGACATGCCGGCGTGAGCGGGCGCGGCTACTGCACCATCACCTTTGTCCCGTCCGGGCTCTTGGCCTCGCCGGGCTGAAGATCGCCGCAGCTTTCACCCAGATACTTGCCGTTCTGCGTGATCGTGCGCTTGACGACGATGGACTGGTCCTTCTCCATGCCCGACGTCGTGCTCTCGATCTTGACCAGCATCGCGGTTGCAAAGTCGCCGCTCATCTCGGTCACGCTATCGACGTGGCGGCCGTTGTAGTCGCAGACCGAGTCGACCTTCGTCACGTCGCCCTGCCGGCTCACGTCATATTTCGTGCAGCTCGACTTGTGCTCGACGATACTGGCGCGGACCGTGTTGCGCTCCATGTTGGCCTCGACGCAAATCGTGAGTGTCTCGTTGCGCGGAGCCTTGCCGCCCTCGTCCATGACTGTCTTCAGCTCCCAGAGCCCGGCCTTGCGTTGGGGGAGCTCAGTGGCTTCCTCGGCCATCGCCATCCCGCCGAGGACAAAAACGAGCGCGGCCCCTTTGACGAAGGGCCCGATCAAGTGACGCGGCATCTGCTTCCTCCGAATGTTATATAGTTGCTTGCGCGAACCATAGCGCGCTCGCGCGGGCGCGCAAGCGCGACGCTCTGCGAGTTGCCGGTGCCGTGCGCGATCGGAAGCAGCTCATGCCTCCGTTACAGCGCGTGCAACGAAAGGCCGACCACTGACGTTCTCGCCGTGACAGACCCAAGCATCGACCCCAATGCATCGACGCCAGCGACCGAGTGCCACCGCCGATGCGCTAGCCGCAACCGATGCGATGCCTTATGCTCGCGTCACAACCAACGGGGGATATCATGCCGGGCATCGAGGAAATGCTCCGCACGATCTACACGGCGTATCGCGAGAAGCGGCTCGCCGATGCGCTTGGCCCTCTCGCCGACGATTTCCGCTTCACGCTTCATCTGCCGAAGGACACGGTTCCCGGCGCCGGCGCCACCGTCAGCAAGACGGAGGCTACGCGCATGTTCCAAAGCTTCATGGATACCTACGATTTTCTGGCCTACGAGCCGGGTGACATCGCCGTATCGGCGGAGGGTGACCGGGCGACGGCGAGCCCCGCTATCCGCTATCGGCACAAAGCGACAGGCAAGATCATCGAGGCGCGCATTTCGCACTTCTGGAGCTTCCTCGACGGCAAGGCCGTCAGCCTCGACGAGTATCATGATACCGCGCGTGTCATGGCCTTTCTGGCGACGCTCGGCGGCGCCTAAAGGACGCTCTTCGCTCGGCGATCCAGCAAGCCGGCCGAGCCGTATCAACGCCCGCAGCGGCTCGAGGAGGATTTCTCATGCGCAGCGCCGTCATGGCAGGCGTCGCGACAGGACTTTTGGCCTTATTGGTGGAGCCACCCAAGCCGGCACCACAGGTCAGGCCACCCACTCTCCCAAAGAGGCGGGTATTCGCTACGGCCAGGCCATGGGAGTCGCGCGCGTCTGCTATGGGTTGCGCACGACAGACGCTGCGGCGCAGCTCGAGCACGCCTATCAGGGTGCGGACGGAGATGCTTTCCGCGCCGAGGCCGACAGGATCATTTCGAGCTGGCAGGACGCGCTCAGCTGCGCGAAGTCCGGCGGTCCCAACGAATGCCGGCTCATCTATGAAATGAGCTGCCGAGATGCCTATCGCGAGATTGGCCCCGAGGGCAGCGCGCTGCCCGGCCTCGTCGAGCGCATGAAATAGACCATCTTGGCGACGCGACGCCGAAGCAAGTCGCTCCGAACATTTTTGAGCATAAGTGGAACCGCGCAACCCCTCGCCCGGTTATCCACTCCTAGATTCAAGGATTTGACTTCACGCAGATCGCGCGCGCTGACACAAAGTGTTGCACTCAAGGTCTCGCATATTCCCTCGCCGATGCTAAAATTGCTAAAATTGTCCGTGAAACCACACGCGCATACTTACCTAGAGGGGTGACCCCGTGCGTCCAGATCGATTGTCGCTTGCCGGTGCCGCGATAGGGCTCCTGCTGATGGCCTCGCCTGCCTCTGCCGACAGCTTGTTTGCCGCGCTCGACGGCGCGTGGAGCGGCTCGGGCAACGTCAAGCTCGAAAACGGCAAGACCGAGCGCCTCAAATGCATGGGCTACTACAATGCCAAGGGCTCGGGCTTGAGTCTCGCGATCAACTGCGGCAACCCGTCGTTCAAGATCAACATGCGCGCCAATCTCATCTCGACGGGCGGGCAGATCTCAGGCACGTGGGAAGAACGCGAGTTCAACCAGACCGGCGATGTCAACGGCAAGGCCACCGCCGACCGCGTCAGTCTCGCATTCAGCGGTGCGCTCTCGGGCTCCATGTCGATCACGATGGCCGGCAACGGCCAGACCGTGTCGATCACGACCGGGGGCCCCGGCTTCACAGGCGTGAACCTGCAATTCGCCAAATCGAGCTGACGCAACGGCGACGCCGGCGTTGTAATCGCGCGACCATCCGCGAGCGCGGACGTGCTAGTGAGCCATCATGCCCGCGCCGCAATGACGGCGTACGTACGGGCCGAAGACACCGTTGGAGGCCCGAATGGGACGACTCGCCATTCTCGCTGCTCTTATCGCAGCAGCGCTCGGCGTCGCTGCCGATGCGGCGTCGGCGGGGTGGCGCTGGCGCGAGCCACCGCCAGGTAATGTCGTCGTCGCCGTGAGCCGCTACGGCAACGGATCGGTGTCCGGGCCGGTGCGGATCACTCGCACGGGCTACGAGGTTCGCCTCCCGCGCGGCACTTGGGTCCCCTGCCGCAGAAGCTGCTCCGAGACGCTCGGGTCGAGACCGTCGACATCTTCGAGAACGAAGGGAGCCTGACCGGCTACGGCACGGCCATGAACGAGTGTGGCATCTTCGGCTGCCTCGAGATCGGCCGGCGCTGGTAGCGTGTTTGCAGCCTAGCTCAAGAACGGATTGGTCTTGCGCTCGACGCCGATCGTGCTGGTCGGCCCGTGGCCGCAGATGAAGGCGAAGTCATCGCCGAGCGGGAAGATCTTCGTCTTGATGGCCGTAATCAGCGCGTCGTGATCGCCATACGGGAAATCGGTGCGGCCGATCGAGCCCTGGAACAGCACGTCGCCCATCAGCGCGAATTTTTGCGCGCGGTTGACCATCACGACCGAGCCCGGCGAATGGCCCGGGCAATGCAGCACCTCGAAATCGTGGCCGGCGACGGTCACCACATCGCCCTCCTCGAGCCAGCGGTCCGGCGTCACGGGCTTGGCCTCGATGCCGTAGGCGCGCCCCTGCTTTTCGAGATTGTCGAGCAGGAAGCGATCCGCGGGGTGCGGCCCCTCGATCGGCACGCCGAGTGACTTGCGAAGATCCTCGGCGCCGCCCGCGTGATCGATGTGGCCGTGTGTGATGAGGATCTTCTCGATCTTGATGCCGACTTCTTCGATGGCGCTCGCGATGCGGTCGAGGTCACCGCCGGGATCGACGACGGCGCCCACCTTGGTTTCCGGGTCCCAGAGGAGCGTGCAGTTCTGCTGGAAGGGCGTGACAGGAATGATCGCGGCCTTGAGGCCCTTGGGCGAGCTTGCGGATTTCGACATTTGCTGTAGGACGTCCTGCGCATATTTTCTCAAGCCTCCCATAAACGGTTTGACGGCGCCGGGCCAGTCTGGTGCCCCGCTTTTGCGCCTCTCTCCGGCTCTGGTGTAGGCTCACGCTCATTCGCCTACAGGAGGGGCCGGGGGACACGCATGCAGCTCAGGGAAATGCGCTTTGCCAAGATCGAGGGCACGGAGGTCATGGTCTCGGTTCAGTCGGCGAGCGAGGCCAAAACAGCGATCAGGGAGCTGAAGCACAAAAAGAAAGAGCTCAACCTGCTCAAGAAGCGCATGGTGAAAGAGCAGACGGCGGCGCGACGCGCGATCGATCGCGAGGAACGCGAGCATGCCCGTCAGACGCGGCAGAAGGGCGTGCTCTCGACACTGAGGCGCGTGTCACGGGTGTTCCGAAGCAATAAGCCGGAACGTGATCTCGAAGCGATCGAGCGCGATCTCGAGCACACCGAGGAGATCCTGCATAACATCGAAAGCTGCATCATCCAGATCGAGGGCAAGCTCCTGGTCTGAGACTACGCGTCCTCTGTCTCTGTGCTTCCGCTCCCGCATTCATGTGGGCAAATAGCCACAGTCTGCACGTCTCCTGCCGAAGACTATGGCGACAAGTTGGCGGCTCGCGCATCTCGCCGCCAGCTCGCCGCACATAACCCCATATCTCGCCGCCAGAAAAACCTTTTGCCGCGCTCCCGCCCAAGTGAGGCCAAAATAAGTTGCTCAACCTGGAATAAGCGGCCGGTTGTTCCGTTGTATGACCAGTCGCGGAGAGGGGGGCCCGTGATAGATGACGTCCAAGCACGGATGGTCGAGCTGCTGCCACGTTTGCGCAGGTTTGCGTTCGCGCTGACTGGGGACCTCGATAAAGCCGACGATCTCGTACAAGACACGTGCGAGCGCGCGCTTGGGCATTTGCATCAATGGCAACCCGGAACGAAGCTCGATAGCTGGATGTATCGTATCGCACAGAATGTTTGGCTCGATCAGTATCGCGCACGCAAGACACGGCGCGAACAAACAGGACTCGACGAAGCTGAGAACTTTGCCGGTGAGGACGGCAGGTCGGTAACCGATAGCAGAATGACGTTGGCGGCAGTTAACGAGGGAATTGGCCGATTGCCGGCCGATCAACAGGTTTTGGTGGCGATGGTGTGCGTAGAAGGCCTTTCCTACAAAGAGGCAGCGAGCATTCTCGAAATTCCAATCGGCACGGTGATGAGCCGGCTCGCTCGCGCTCGCCAAGCGCTTTACGCGGCAATAACTGACGGGCCTGCCGCTCCCGTCGCCGCAGTACGGGGGCGCTGAAGATGAACATCACCGATGAAATGCTGATGGCCTATGCCGACGGCGAGCTGTCCCGGGAGGACTGCCGTCGCCTGGAAGCAATGCTCGGCCAGGATGCGGGGCTCAGGGCCCGTCTCGAGCCGTTCGCCGTGACCGGCTCGTCGCTCGCAAACGTGTTCGACCAGCCAATGCGGGAGCCGATCCCGGATCGCTTGCTTGCGGTGATCACCGCGGGCGGCCGTCGGGCGGGCGCGGCTCGCGAGCGCCAAGTTGGGCCGGTGGAACAACAGGCGACGGGTATCTTCGATGCGATCGCTGATGCGCTCTTTCCACGTGGCCTGGGTTTCGCCGGCGCGTTCACGCTTACGGCTCTGGTCGCTGCGGTGGGAACTGCGGGCTACCTGGCGGGCAGCCTTGACGCGCCTGCGTCTGGCGGAGGAGCAGTGGTGGCGCTCGGCGACGGCGATCTCGTCGCGGGGCGCGCCCTCAAGGTCGCACTCGAGACTCAGCCGGGCGTCGGTGACGACAAGACTGCACTCAAGAGTGGCGCTGCTCTTTGGCCCGGTCAGACGTTCAGGAGCCACAACGAAGGCTTCTGCCGCGAATACAAGATCGCCGGCGTCGGCGGGAACGGTTTTGCGGGTGTCGCCTGCCGCGGCGGAGACTCAGAGTGGCACGTCGCCGTCCATGCCGAGTTCAAGATGCCGGTTGGGAGCGGGGACCAGAGCGCTGCCAAACAGGGGCAGAAGCCGGAATATGAGTCCGCGGGGCGCGCGGAGTCGCCTTCTGTCGAGGCCGCCATCGAGGCGTTGAAGCAGGGCGACGTGTTCGGACGCGACGAGGAAGCTGCCGCCATCGCCAACGGATGGAGCGCGACGAAGTAGAATTGCGGAGAGCGCCAGGGCGCTCTCCCCCGCAGTCAGCATCGGATTTAGCAGGAGGAAACGTTCGACTTTAACGAGGACAGCCCGAATTTCTCAGAGGCTAAGAGAAAAAGGGCGAAACGTTCCTCGACATGAGCTGCCCGCGCTGAGGTCCACGCCAACCCCGCACTGGCGTCTCCTTAGTTCGGTCAGACCCGGCGATGGCCCGCGAAACTTCGAAGGTCATTGTCGAGTGGAGGTCCGCACAGCATTCCGCACTTGGAGCCCCCGCTGCCGGTTCGGATCGCTCGCGGACCTCCATCCGTTTCTGCCCCGAGTGGCGGAGAGGGAGGACCGCAGTTCCGATGCGGGAAACAAGAGAAAGAAGACGTCTTTCGCCGCAGGCTGTCCGGCTGGCCAGGTTGCTTAGACACCGGCGCCGGATGGTGCGGCGCTATCGGCCAGATACATCGTTATTGCGCGGCTGCGGCCGAGAATTTCGGCGGACGGGGTGCATTCTCGTTGTGAGCGATAGCCCCTCCGGAACCCGAGCAGACCTTGGGTGCGAGCGCGAGGCCCTGACCGTAAATGGGATCCGGTCCGGGCGGCCCTAGATCCTGCAAGTTCAATCTGCTCAGGAGTTCGCGCTTGCCCGCAAAGGCATGCGACGGATCGCTACGCGTCGCGACAATCGCCGTGACAAACGGCGCCGCAAACGACGTCCCGGTGCGGAAGCCCTGCTTGCCATCCGGCAGCGCCGTCATGATCTCGACGCCGGGAGCCGAGAGATCGACGTATTGACCGCGATTGGCGTGGCGATAGTTCTCGGCGTTCTTGTTGACGGCGGTGACGGCAATAACCTGCGGATAAGCCGCCGGGTAGCTCGGAGGCGCCGTCGGGCCCTGGTTGCCGGCGGCGGCAATGAAAACCGTGCCCTTGGCGGCCATACGGTTGATCGCCTGCTCGAACAGCGGATCGCGCGGCCCCGAGAAGCTCATGTTTATGTAGCGCACGTCGAGCGCGTCGAGCCAATCCAACGCCTGAAGCAGGCGCATCGTGTCGGTCGACGCGTTGCCGGCCTCATCTGTCTTGAACGCGGTCGCAAGATAGAAGCTCGCGTCCGGGATCAGTCCCGGCGTGCTGCTTGCGGGATCACCCGCGAGGAGCGAAAGCACCGCCGTGCCGTGCCAGTCGTGAGTCGACGGCGCCTCGCCGTTCAAGAACTGACCACTGCTCCCTTTCATCCGCTGGAACGTCGGATGCGAGATGTCGAAGGACGTGTCGATGATGCCGACCTTCACGTCCTTGGTGCAGGTGCGCAGATCGCTGTGCCACTTGATGAGAGAGCTCGCGAAACACTGTTGTCCCTTGCAGATGTCGGACTGTCTGGCCGGAACCGGAACGCGACGTGCCGGGCCGTTCTCGTCGCTGCGTGCGGCGACTTCGTTCTCTTTGGTTCCGGTCTGCGCTGCGTTGCTATCGGTCGCGCCACTGCTGGCGTCGGCAGCTGCTTCCGGTGCGCCGGCGCTCTTCTCAGAGGCGCTGCTGGTCTGAGGCGCTGCTGTCTGTGGAGCTGCCGGCCGCGTCGCTGCTGCTGGCAGCGCCAGCGCCGTCGCTGACAGGCGCGGCCGTTGCCACAGAATCGGGGCTGGGAGCGCTGCCCGAATCCGTGCTGCTCGGAGCATTGCCTGTGGCGCTGCTGCCGTAACCCGAGGGCTCGGTGCGCGTATCGGAGCGCCTCTCGCACGCGGGCGGCTAAAGAAACTGCGGTTGTCGCCGCCACGGGACGCACCGAATATCCAGTAGGTCTGATTGTCCGCGAACCCGCCGAGCGGCATCTGCTCTGCCAGCTTCTTGCGCAGGGCAACGATATTGGCGCCCCTGGGCACCCTCAGTCGGGTGAGCTTCATGCCGAGATTGCGCAGATGCGTCGGCTCTACAGGGTCGAGGCCAAGCTCGCGCGCCTTTTTGAATTCTGCCGGGCCCATATTGGTCGCGAGTATCTCGGCCTGCGGTAGCGGAATGTTTCCCATCACCGGAGGCAGACCACGTGAGGGATTGAACCGATCCTTCTTGGCGGGCTTTGCCGGGGGGGATTTCGGATCGTCTTTTTGGTCGCCGGTCTCGGGTGCCGCCGGCGCTGGAGACGCCTCGGCCTTGGTTGGCTTAGCCGGGGCGCTCGCCTCGTCTCCACTTAGGGGCGGGGAATTGCCGCCCACCGGCGTCTGCTTGATATCGGTGCCGGGATTGGACGCGCCGTCAGGCGGCATCACCGCGGTGACGACCTCTGGGTGCCAGCCCTTGTCCCACTTGCCGCCGAACGGACCGTTGCGATCTTTGTCGGTGACGATCTCGGGACGCCAAGAGTTGCCCTTGTCCGGTGGCGCGTTAGCCGGTGTCTTAGTCTCGCCCGATGGGCTCGCGGACGGGCCGGACGCTTCCTTGGTTGCGCCGCCCTGCCCTGTGCCGTCTTCGTGTGCGGGTGTTTGCGACGCCGGAGCGCCTTGCTGGCCTGGCGAAGGTGGTAGGCCCGTCTTGGCGTCGCCGGCATTCGACAAGTCGTTTTTGCCCGGGTTGGTGGCGGCACCGTCGGCCGGTTGCTCATCTGTCAAAGGCTGCGGTTGCGGCTGAGCCGTATCCAGCTTCACAGGAACTACTGGCGCAGCGGACGGCTTTTCGTCGGGATGACCCAGCGCCATCCGACGCGCCTGCTGCTGCATGATCTCGAGCTGCTTGGCTGGTGACGTGTCCGCCTCGTCGCGGTCGGCGACAGCGCGCGGCTCCTTGCCGGCGGCGCGTGCCTTTTGAAGCTCGACCAGCTCTTCGATCCGCTTGGCCCGCGCGAGGCGGCGCTCATCCCATCGTGCCTGCTTCTGCTGGAGCTCGGAAATCGCCGCCTGCTGACGTGTGCGTTCCGCGTCTGCCTGCGCCGATGTCATCGCATTGGGTTGAGCCCCCGCGACCGAAGACGGCTTGCCGTCAGCGCTCTGTGCCTGCTCGGCCTGGATAATCTGCTCCTGCCGACGTTTGAGCTCTTCAATCTGCTTGCGCTCCTCGGTTCTGCGCAGCTCGACACGTATGAGCTGCTGGCGGATCTCGTCGATCTGAGCGCTCTGCTGGACCTGCGCGGCGGCAGCGGCCGCGGGAGACTCACCAAGCTGTGCAACAGGCGTGATGCTGCTCGGTCTTCTGCGCTTCGCGGCGACGCAGCTCCTCGAGCAGTCGCCTCTGCCGCGGCGCTCGGACGCGGCACGCTCGGCGTGGCGCAAGAGCTCTTCGATCTGCGCCTGCTGTGTCTTTACGTCAGGGAGCGGTTGAGGCGGTTGATCCGGCCGGTCCAGTTGATCGGCTGATCCGGTTGGTCCGGCGGATCGGTTGATCGTCGTCTGATTGCGCATCCTGTTGCTGCTGAATCGTCATCGGCCGTCGCTGGCGGCTGGCTGAGACGCTGGGCGGCGTTGCTGGCGAGACGGCTGGCGCAGCGGCGCGAGGCGTGCGGCGCCGCAACCACGGCAGGCTTCGGAGCAGCCCGTGCAGGAGGTTGCGGCGAAGGGACGACGGGTGCCTTAACCGCCTGCTGCTGGGGTGGCGTCGCCGAAACCGTCTTCTGATTTTGCTGCTGCCTCTGGCGTTCGGCTGCTGCCTGGGCCGCAGCTTGCTGTTGTTGCCTCTGGCGGTCCGCGGCTGCTTTGGCTGCAGCCTCTTGCTGCTGGCGTCTGACGCTCGGCCGCTGCTTTGGCTGCCGCCTCCTGCTGCTGCCTCTGACGCTCGGCAGCCGCTTGTGCCGCAGCCTCCTGCTGCTGGCGTTGACGCTCAGCCGCTGCTTTCGCGGCGGCCTGCTGCGCCGCTGCCTGAGCGGCCGCTCTCGCTGCGGCCTCCGCTGCGGCCTTTGCGCGGCGGCGCTGCTTGTGGCTGCTTTCGCGGCGGCCTGCGCAGCCGCCCGAGCGGCTGCTTCTGCCGCTGCTTTTGCTGCCGCCTGAGCGGCAGCCTGCGCGGCCGCTTTCGCCGCTGCCTGCTGTGCCGCGAGCTTCGCGGCCTGCGGCGGCGGCCGCTTTCGCTGCGGCTTCGGCGGCTGCCTTCGCTGCTGCCTGCTGTTGGGCGGTATTCTGTGACGCGGCTCGGAGCGGCGCCGGCGCACTTAAAGAGGCGATCAGGATCGCGCCGATGCAGGCCGCAAAAACTTTGGAAAATTTCGAGGTCGGCAACCCGCGCGCGCCACCGACGCCGGCGCAAAGCAACGCGCGACATCCCAACCGCAGACTCGCTCCGGACGCAAAGACATGCAGACGCATGGACCCCTCGTCCTTCAGCAGTACTGCAATCGCTCGTTTGCAACCCATGTCGTAAATTTGTTTGTCCACAGCAAAGTCAGGGCGGAAACCGGCGCAACGAACGGTTGCCGGCACACCAGACAAAAGTCGACTTTTGGACACCCCCGTGCCCCGTGACGCAAACCAGACGGATTCCGCGTGGCTAAACAGTCGTAAATGCGAACCGTAAAATCCGATCGTGCCCGCTAGACGCCCCTTAATTCGTCGCCACTATACTACAGGCTCCGATAAGGGGTGTGGATTATGACCATCATCGTACGAAATATCGGCGACTCTTGGACCGTCGAAGTCGACGGCAACATTGTCGGCCAAGCAAACACCGAAGCGAACGTCGAAGCACTCGTCAGCTCTTGGCGCGCCAAGCAGCCGTGGGTGGCGTCCTGGCGCTTTTGCTAAAGAAATCAAGCAGCTCGTCAGCGACAGCGCAGACCTACAACCTGCGGCTGGCGAGGGGCGGATTTACACGTCTTCGCTGGATTGAACCCCGGCGGCGGATAATCGTCCGCCGCCGCTAAATCCCAATGCGGGCACAAGGCACCGCGATTCGGGCGGGATTGCGTTTTTTTCAGTCTGAGATCAGGCAGCGACCGTCTCGTCGCCGGGATCGCGCAGCACGTAGCCGCGGCCCCATACCGTCTCGATGTAGTGCTGGCCACCGGTTGCAGCCTGCAGCTTCTTTCTCAGCTTGCAGATAAACACGTCGATGATCTTGAGCTCGGGCTCGTCCATGCCGCCATAGAGATGATTGAGAAACATCTCCTTGGTCAGCGTCGTGCCCTTGCGCAGCGAAAGCAGCTCAAGCATCTGATATTCCTTGCCGGTCAGATGCACGCGCTGGCCGTTGACCTCGACGGTCTTGGTATCGAGGTTGACGCGCAGGTCGCCGGTCTCGATGACGGACTGGGCGTGGCCCTTCGAGCGGCGAACGATGGCGTGGATGCGGGCGACCAGCTCGTCCTTGTGGAACGGCTTCGTCATGTAGTCGTCGGCCCCGAAGCCGAGACCGCGAACCTTGTCCTCGATCTGCGCAAGCCCGGAAAGAATGAGAATTGGGGTTTGCACCTTGGCGACGCGAAGGGTCTTCAAGACCTCGTAGCCGCTCATGTCGGGCAGGTTCAGGTCGAGCAAAATGATGTCGTAATCATAGAGCTTGCCGAGGTCGACGCCTTCCTCGCCAAGGTCTGTCGTGTAGACATTAAAACCTTCGGATTGAAGCATCAGCTCGATGCTCTGCGCCGTTGCGCTATCGTCCTCGATCAGAAGGACCCGCATGTCGTTCCTCTCTCTTCCCTGCCCGGTTGCAGGGCTCGCCGCCCCGATTTTTTGAAGAGAACGCTAACGCCGCACCAACACATCGTTAGGAAGCTACCAATCATAAGTTAACAAACCCTAATTTTGTCTTGAATACGCCGAGACGTTTGAATCGATTCTCTGGTCCGCTAGGCAAAATCCGACCCGTCCACCCCGGCTACTACGGCCGGCGTGCGCCCAGAATTCCCAGATTGTCGCTCGAAGTCCCCTCGACGCTCCCGCACGCGGGGGCCGGTCACGCATTCCTCTCGTATGAGCCTGCCTGGTCCCTCAACCCAGCCTGCCCGGACGAGCCATGTGCCCTGCCCTTGTGCGGTACGAATCAAGAGTTAACAGAATTCGCGGACGGCCCCTAGCTGCGAAAACAACTAGCTGACGCGGGCGATACATAATTTTAAGATAGATCTATAGCGCGTTGCTTTACCGCAACTTAATTCGAGTGTGCAAGGCTAATTCTAACGGTTGAGCGGTGTCGTGGCCGTAGTATGCTGAGCGGAGACGCCGCATGGTAAATCCGCCCACGAACGATATAGGCCTGATGTATGGTAAGCGGACTGGCACAATTCTTGTTTTGCATTGCGTCATCAGTTCGTGAGTAAGGGGTATTGAGCGATGAAGGCACGCGAGACGGCGTTGAAGCTCAAGCGTTTCGAGACGGACGAGAAAGCCCGTAAAATCTCGGATCTCGAGCACATGATCCGCGAGTTCGAGACCATTGCCAGCGATCTCGACCGGCAGATCCAGGCCGAGGAAGAGCGCACCGGCATCAAGGATCGGCAGCATTTCGCCTATTCGACCTTTGCGAGTTCGGCCGGCCATCGCCGCGACAATCTCCGGGCTTCGGTTGCGGAGCTCCGCGCCAAGCTCGAGGCCGCGCAGCGCGAGTACGACGAGGCGGCTCTTCAGTTGAGCCGCGCCGGCAGCGGTGGCGAACCCCGGGAAGCCGAGCGCGGACGGCGCCGTCACGAACGCGGCACCAGCGCCGTCATGCGCTAGGTGCAGGCGACCTCACGGATCTAAATCTTTCTTATCAGGCGGCCGTTCAAGAATGGGCCGCCTGATCCATTTTGGTGCCGAAATGGCGCGGTGATACGGGTATCTGCGTCACCTCACGTGACCCCCGCGGAAAGCGATCCGCGTACGGCTTGTCTTTGCCGATTTCTCGTGTCAATCGGAACCTCTGCCAGGCTCAACTCGAGCGGACGGGGACATGACAGGACTTCGCTCGACTATGGCGCTCCTGATCCTCGGCGGCCTCGCGGGCGGTTGCTCCGGTGATGGCGGCACGCCGGCGCTCGGACTTCCGTCTGCGTCCGAGCTCAACATCGGCGCCCTGCCGTCGATGGCAGCGCTGATCCCCGAGCACCGCATTGTCGGTACACCGACCGAGGTCTATACGCGCGTCGCGCGGGGAGCGCTGACCTGCTGGTTCGGGGCGGCCGGCCCGCTCAAGTCACGCTACATCTACCACGCGGATGCAGACCCGCCGTCCAAGGGCGGGCGCTCGGAAATCGTGATCTTCGAGAAGGACGAAACCGCCGACGATCCGCGGTCGATGCGCGTCTACCGCGTGCTCATCTCACTAGTCGACGAGAAGACGAAGCTCGAGATCGAAAATCTGAAAATTTCCGAGCCCCTCGCCACAAAATTGAAGGGGGATGTCGATCGATGGGCGGCGGACGAGGAGGGTTGCGGGGAAGGCTCCGATCACGGCGGGCTGGTCGGCCGCAGAAAAACCTCAGCCGCAACCTGCCTTGAAGAAGAGCCTTGCGCCGGCCCCCCGCAATTAATGCAGTGGATGGCGAGTTGCAGATCGAAGGCGCCATAAAATGCCGCGCCGCGCCAGGCAAACGCATGGCACGGCGCTCAAATCCTCGATATCGCCAATCGGCAGCGTCCGCGGCCGCGCTGCGGACCGCGACCTCAGCCGCCGGGGCGTTTTTCGCTCTTAGCTACGATATTCCTGGACCCGCGTCGCCCGAAGGCCCGGCAGCCCATGCTTGTCGATCGACCGCTGCCAGGACAGGAACTCGTCCACGGTCAGCTTGTAGCGATCACAAGCTTCCTCGATGCTAAGTAGTCCGCCGCGCACGGCCGCTACGACCTCCGCCTTGCGGCGAATGACCCAGCGCTTCGTGTCCTTCGGCGGTAGATCCGCTACGGTCAACGGGCTCCCATCGGGGCCGATGACGTAGCGCACCCGCGCTCTCATCTGTTGTTCGGTCATGATACTCAATACAGCTACTGACCAGGGTCGAACAGTAACCTATATCCTCTTAAAGTTAGCCTAAGCCATTGAGTAAACATACCATAAAAGCCTGTGCGAAATCACGCAAGACGGATTGGTAACCTTTATCGCCGCCTCCCAGAACACCGGTCAGGCCGGCGCCCTGCCGGCGATCGACGGGCCGCCCCAGCGGGATCCTCAGGCTGCCGTTGATCGGCCGGGAACCGCCCTTAAATTGCCCCCGTTTCATGGCCTCGACAGAAGGTCGCGAGGCGTGATGCCTTGGAGGCCAGACTGGCATTGCTTGCTGGCCGAAACGTGATGATTTATGCGACAGTTGCGCTCAGTTGGTTTTCATGACGGCGCTGGCAGGAATGGATAGTGCCAAGCATTGACAATACGATGACGGACGATCTGGCGAAGCGCGGCGCGCGCCGCCGCGTCGTGGTCGCCATGTCTGGCGGCGTCGACTCGTCGGTTGTGGCGGCGCTCTGCGCTCGCGCGGGGCACGAGGTCATCGGCATCACGCTCCAGCTCTACGATCACGGCACCGCCGTCGGGCGCAAGGGCGCCTGCTGCGCCGGCCAGGACATTCAAGACGCGCGCCGGGTCGCGGAGAAGCTCGGCATTCCTCATTACGTGCTCGACTACGAGCGCCGCTTCGCCGACGCGGTCATGCATTCCTTTGCCGACAGCTACATCTCCGGCGAGACGCCGATCCCGTGCGTGACCTGCAATCAGGAGATCAAGTTCCACGACCTGCTCGAGACGGCGCGCGATCTCGGCGCGGAGACGCTGGCGACCGGCCACTACGTTCAGCTGCGCGAGGGTGCGCACGGACCTGAGCTCTATCGGGCGCGCGATGCAAGACCGCGACCAGAGCTATTTCCTGTTCGCCACGACGCGCGATCAGCTCAAGCACCTTTCGTTTCCGCTCGGCGGCATGCTCAAGGGCGAGGTGCGTGCGATCGCCCGCGATCTCGGTCTCGCGGTCGCCGAGAAGTCCGACAGCCAGGACATCTGCTTCGTGCCCAAGGGCCGCTACAGCGACGTCATCGAGCGCTTGAAGCCCGGCGCGATGCGTCCCGGCGATATCGTGCACGTCGACGGGCGGCGCCTCGGGCAGCACGACGGCATCATCAACTACACGATCGGCCAGCGAAGGGGCCTCAAGATTCCGTCCGCCGAGCCGCTCTATGTCGTGCGCCTGAATGCCGAGCGCAACGAGGTCGTGGTCGGACCACGTGACTTCTTGCGCACGCACATTCTTGTCCTTAAGAACATCAACTGGCTCGGCGACGGAACGCTCGCAGACGCCGCCAGGTCGAACCGCTCAATTCAGGCCAAAGTGCGCTCCTCCCAAGCCCCTCAGCCCGCAACGCTGTCGCTCGGAGACGACGGATCCGTGAGAGTCCTCTTGCACGAGGGCGAGCTCGGTGTCGCCGCGGGGCAGGCGTGCGTGTTCTACGACGACGACACGGCGGAAGCGCGCGTGCTCGGCGGCGGCTGGATTGCCCGCGCGCTGAAGGCCATCGACATGGATGCGGCCGGCGAGACGGCAAGGGTAGACACGGCAAGCGTAGACACTGGCAGCCCGCTCGCAGACGATAGAGGCCAGGAGCCGGTGCATTCACGAAGGGTCGGCACGGCGTGAGAGAGGAGCAACGACGTCCAATGTTACCGCGCGAGCGTTTGGAGGACCGGCGTTCTCAGGTTGCCCTGGAGCGCAACGATGGTCTCATCGTCGGCATCGGCCGCATCGACGAGGATGCGGTGAAAGTCGCCTACCGCCGCTGGGCGCCCGTCTACGATCACACGTTCGGGCGCGTCTCGACGGAGAGCCGGCGGCATGCGGTCGAGGTGATCAACACGCGCAGCGGCAGCGTGCTCGAGGTCGGCGTCGGCACGGGACTCGCGCTCGCCGACTACGAGCGCCACCTCGAGGTCGTCGGCATCGATCTCTCGCCCGAGATGCTCGAGCGCGCGCGCGAGCGTGTCGAGGAGGAAGGCCTCGATCACGTCACGGGACTGCACGAGATGGACGCCGGCGATCTCAAGTTCCCGGACAATTCCTTCGATACGGTCGCGGCCATGTTCGTGATGACGGTGGTGCCGGAGCCCGAACGCGTCATGCACGAGCTCGCCCGCGTGACGAAGCCCGGCGGCCAGGTGATCCTCGTCAACCACTTCAGCCAGATCGAAGGCGTGCGCGGCTGGGTGGAGCGGCGCATGGCGCCGTTCGCCGATCTCATCGGCTGGCGCAGCGTGTTCGATCAGTCGCGCGTCATGGTGTGCGACGATCTCGAGCTCGCCGAGAGGCGGGCGCTCCGGCCGTGGGGCATCTTCACGATGCTGCGCTTCTGGAAGCGCGCGGATACGCGGCTCGAGGCGGCGGAATAGGGAAACGAGGCAGCGGGCAGCAGGCAGGGCGTGTCGCGTGTTGCTACTTGCGATCAACCATTACCGGCCGGAAAGGGCTTATGGCGCCGGGGTGCCTGCGCGCGCAGCCTTGACAGTGCCTGCGTGCGATTCCTATAGACTGGCGCGTGTGGCGGGATAGCTCAGGTGGTTAGAGCGACGGTCTCATAATCCGTAGGTCGGCGGTTCAAGTCCGCCTCCCGCTACCAA